>NZ_WWCP01000055.1 GCF_009857505.1 Duganella lactea | reverse complement strand
CGTCTCGGTCGCCGGGCGCGCCTCGCGGCCGCGCAGCGGCGTGACGATGGCGTCGTACAGATCGCACTCACGCGGCGGCTTGATCAGCTGGAAGGCGACGCCGGCGGCGCGCCGCTGCACGCCGTCTGCGGCGTTGCGCACGCTGCTGAGCAGCACGACCCGCAGCGGCAACTGCTCGGCGCGGATGGCGGCGGCCAGCGCCAGGCCGGAGGTGCGCGGCTGCTCCATGTCGAGCAGCACCACGTCGTAGGCGCAGCCGTCCGCCGCCGCCCGTATCAGCCGGGGCAGGGCGTTGGTGGCGGCGCTGTGGGCGCAGGTGATGCGCCAGGCCGCCAGTTGCCGTTCCAGCGCGGCTCGGCTGGCGGGATTTTCATCGACAATCAAAGCGCGGATTCCCTGGATGGCGGTGGATGGATCGTCGATATCGACACGACGTTTGTCAAAATTTACGGCAAACCAAAAGATTGAACCTTGAGTTAGCGCATGCTCGACCCCTATCGTGCCGCCCATCAGCTCCACCAGTTGTTTCGAGATCGCCAGGCCCAGACCGGTGCCGCCGTGCTTGCGGGTGGTCGAGCCGTCCGCCTGCGAGAACGAATCGAAGATGCGCGTGCGCGCCTCGGACGAGACGCCGATGCCGGTGTCATGCACCTCGAAGCGCAGACCGACCGCTTGCGCGTCCTCGCGCGCCACCCGCACGGTCAGACTGATGCGGCCGGCGTCGGTGAATTTGATGGCGTTGCCGAGCAGGTTGAAGATCACCTGCCGCAGCCGGTTGGGGTCGCCGCAGACGCCGAGCGGCAGGTTGTCGGCCAGCTGCAGTTCCAACTGCAAGCCCTTGGCCTGGGCTTGCGGCGAAAACACGTTGTCGATGTCGTCCAGCAGGTCGCGCACATTGAAATAGATGTACTCGACGGTCAGTTTGCCGGCCTCGATCTTGGAAAAATCGAGGATGTCGTTGATGATCACCAGCAGGTGCTCGCCGGAGCGCTTGACCATGCTGGTGTAGTGGCGCTGCTGCTCGCTCAGGCGCGTGGCCAGCAGCAGTTCGGTCATGCCCAGCACGCCGTTCATCGGCGTGCGGATCTCGTGACTCATGGTGGCCAGGAAGGCGCTCTTCGCCTGACTGGCGGCCTCGGCGGCGTTCTTGGCTTTTTCCAGTTGCTCGGTGCGCACGCTGACCTGGCGTTCCAGCTGGTCACGGTATTGCGCCAGCGCGGCGTCGCGGCCCTCGACCTGCGCCAGCATGTCGTTGAAGCTGTCGATCAGCGCGCCCAGCTCGTCGTTGCGCTGGTGCTGGATGCGCGGCGTCGGCTGGCCGCGGCTGACCTGTTGCGCCGCCGCGATCAGCTTGCCGACCGGCTCGGCGAGGCCGCCCTTGAAGCGGGCCGCCGTCAGCAGCGCCATCATGAACGCCAGCGCGGCGGCGACCACGGCGGCGCCGAGGTTCTTCAGGATATCCAGCCACCTGGGCAGCAGCGAGGTTTCCAGCATCACCACGCCGATCAGCTCGCCATCATCGCCATCGCCGTCGCGCACCGCGCGGTAGAGACTTAGCGTGGGCGCCCACGGCGGACCGCCGCGCTCGGCATGCATCCCGCCGGCGCTGATCGGCGCAGGCAGCGCGTCGGGACCGATTTGCTGCGCGCTGAGCCGAGGCGACTGGTAGCGCGCCAGTAACTGGCCGTCGCCGCCGTACAGCGCCGCCTGCAGGATCTCCCTCGCGGCCGCCAGCGTGGACAGCGTCTGGCCGGCTTGCCGGCGGTCGGCGTCGCGCAGGGCGCGCTGGCTGTTGCCGCCGATGACCCCCGCCAGCGCCGCCAACTGCTGGCGCGCCTGCTCGCTGTGGCCGAGCACCGAGTTGGCGGCAAACGCCAGCAGCACCAGCAGCACCAGCAGCAGCGCGCTGCCGGTGGACAGCACGGCCATGATGCTGAGTTTCTGACTCAGAGCGGAGCGTTGAAAGTGGAACATCTTGTCGCCCATCCATAAATTCCAATAGGAAAAATATACGCATAGGCTGAGTTCGGTTTTGATCTGCGTCTAAGTCGGGCACATTTGCGCTGCCTCAAACCGCGTGCCCCGGCGCCCCGCAAGCTGGTGGGATGGAACGCAAAAAAATCCTCTTTATTGCCGAGGCCGTCACCTTGGCGCATGTGGGCCGTCCGCTGGCGCTGGCGCAAACGCTGGACCGGCAGCGCTACGACCTGCATTTCGCCTGCGCGCCCGGCTATGAGATGTTTTTGAAGGGCAGCGACCTGCGCACCTGGACGCTGAACAGCATTTCCAGCGCGCAATTCCTGGCGGCACTGGCGAAGGGCAAGCCGGTGTACGACGCCGCCACGCTGGCGCAGTACGTGCTGGATGATCTGCGTCTGTTGCAGGCGGTGCGGCCGGATGTGGTGATCGGCGATTTTCGCCTGTCGTTGTCGGTCAGCGCGCGGCTGGCGCAGGTGCCGTATGTCGGCGTGATCAACGCCTACTGGAGTCCCTATGTCGAGCAGCGTTACCGGGTGCCGGCGATCCCGCTGGCGCGCCTGCTGCCGGTACCGCTGGCGCAGCGCCTGTTCGATCTGGTGCGTCCGATGGCGTTCGCCCTGCACAGCGTGCCGCTGAACCGGGTGCGCCGCGCCTACCAGCTGCCGCCGCTGGGCAACGACCTGCGCCGCGTCTACACCGACGCCGACCAGGTGCTGTATGCCGACACGCCGGAAATGTTTCCCGCATACGACTTGCCGTCCACGCATGCCTACCTGGGGCCGGTGATGTGGTCGCCGCCGACCGCGCTGCCGTCGTGGTGGGACGCCTTGCCGCGCGCGCGCGACATCGTCTACGTCACGCTGGGCAGCTCGGGGCAGGGGGCCTTGCTGCCTAGGGTGCTGCGGGCGCTGGCGCCCTTGCCGCTGACAGTGATCGCCGCCACCGCCGGCACCATCGAGCCGGGCCTGCTGCCGGACAACGCGCATGTGGCGCAGTATCTGCCGGGTGAACTGGCGGCGGAGCGGGCGCGGCTGGTGATCTGCAACGGCGGCAGCCCGACCAGCCAGCAGGCGCTGGCGGCCGGCGTGCCGGTGCTGGGCATCGCCGGCAATCTGGACCAGTATCTGAACATGGACGGCGTGTTGCGCACCGGCGCCGGCGCCTTGCTGCGCTCCGACCGGCTGGCGGAGGATACGCTGCGCAGCACGGCCTTGCAGCTGCTGTCGCAGCCGGCGCCGCGCGAGGCGGCGCGCAAGGTGGCGCAGCAGTTTCAGCGCTACGACGCCGGCGCGCGTCTGGCGGGCGTGCTGGCGCAACTGTTGTGGCCATAAAAAAGCGGACCGGGCGCTGCCGCGCCGGGTCCGCTGTAAAGACCGCTGCGGCGGTCAGGACTGCACTTTGCGGCGCGTGCCCAGCGCGAGACCCGCAAACCCCAGTCCTATCAGTGCCAGCGTGGCTGGCTCGGGAATGGTGGCGAAGCTTTGCGACGAGTCCACCTTCAGGAAAGGCACGGTGGTGGGCGTGGCGCCGTCCCACATCATGGTGGGCGTGAAGAACGACGGCACGTTGGTGGTGCCGGTGAATTTGTCGACGAAGATGGCGCCGGTGACGACGTCCAGGTAGTTCGGATCGACGTAGTCGATCATGAAGCGCGAGTCGAACGAGCCGGTGCCGACGGCGCCGCTGGCACTGAAGCTGGCTTCATTGAACACCAGGTGGCCGGACAGGATCAGGATGCCGTCGCCGTCACCGCCGGCGCCGCAGCCGGAGGAAGTGGAACCGGTGCCGTAGCAGCGCACGGTGTTGGCGCCGTTGCCGGGGATGGCGCGGCTGCCGTCGGTGATGTTGTCCAGATAGATGGCCAGATTCTGCACGCCGGCGCGCAGCGGGTCGACGTCCATCGCCGCCGACTGCGTGGCCGGCATGCCGAAGTTGACCGTGGTGGCACTCTGCGCCGTCACCAGTTCCTGGAAGCGTACCACCTTGCTGATTTCGTACTGGGTGTTGAGCCCGGCGGGCGTGACGATGGCGGGGATATTGCTGTTCGACATGGTGCCGACCACCATCTGCGAGCGCAGTTCGGTCAGGTAGGGCGCGCTGGCGCCGGGGCCGACGATGGCGCCGGGAATGAAGCCGGTGGCGAGACCGGTGTCGGTGACGTTGGTCCACAGGTCGGCGTAGGTGCTGTAGGTGCCGGTGCCGGTGGGATCAAAGCCGAGGGTGGGCGCTGCGCTGGCGGTCAGCGGCGCGGCCAACGCGGCTGCCAGCAGGGTGACAGCCAGCGCTGGTTGGTAGGTTTTCATGTGTGCTCCTCGAAAAGGGCCGCGGGAATCGAGGCCGTAGCGAGCTAAGAGCAAAAGCCTTGCCAGTACTGCTGAAGCCTGTGAAATCAAGCACTTGCGCGGCTATTGGCGGCCGCGCAGGCGGGCGGTGTAAGAAATTCCGTCATGGCGCCGGGGGCGCCGACTTGATGCGCCGCGCCGGGATGCCGCCCCAGATCTCGCCGGCGCCGATACGGGTGTCCTTGGTCACCACGGCGCCGGTCGAGACGATGGCGTTGTCGCCGATCTGCACCCCGGCCATCACCACCGCCTTGGCGCCGATGGTGACGGTGTTGCCGATGGTGACGGCCTTCAGCTCCAGCCGCGCGCCCTCGATGACGTGGGCGAAGATCACCGCGTCGTGGCCGATGATGGTGTTGCTGCCGATGCGCGTCAGCGGCGGATCGAGCAGGGCGCCGGCGCTGTAGGTGTTGGCGCCGAGCCGGGCGCCGAGGGCGAGATAGATCAGCCGCTGCAGCGGCACCGGCAGGAAGTGCGTGCGGATCAGTGAATTGAACAGCAGCAGGTAGAACAGGATGTTGACGTTGGCCGCCAGCTCGTGGCGCGAGTGCTCGGCCACCTCGCCCTCATGCAGCGGCAGCAGCGCCAGGAACACACGGTAGACCAGGAAGGCGTACAGGTACACCATCAGCGCCGCCAGCAGCACCAGCGTGACGCCGCGAAAGTCGCCCAGCGGCAGGCGGTCGAACACCAGCGCGGTGGTGCCGATGGCCAGCAGCAGGATCAGCGCGAGCAGGCACAGAAAGACGGCGATCTGGCCGGGCTTGATGGCGCGCATGTCAGCGCGCTCCCGACAGCGTGGGACGGGGGGGTGTGGTACGCATCAGGCATCTCCCAAAATCGGAGTTAGTTAGATGCATGGGCACGCCGCGAAGTTCCGCTGAAAGATAAAAAAACGGCTCACAGGGAGCCGTTCTGTCGTCAGCAGCAACCGCCGCGCTTGCCTGCGCCGCCGTAGCGGGCCTCCTGGCGTTCGCGGAAGAACTCCTCGTAGGTCATGTAGGGCTCGCCGGGATGGGTGCTTTCCCGGTGGCTGACATAGGTGTCGTAATCGGGCAGGCCCATCATCAGGCGCACGCTCTGCCCGAGATAGCGGCCGGCCTTGGCGATGTCGCCCAGCATCATCGCACCCCGGCCGTGTTGAGCACCATCGGGCTCTCGTTGGCGGTCGGCTTGCTGTTGGCGCGCGCCCGCAGGATGGTGCGGGCACCGAAGATCAGCACGCTCAGCACGACGATCACGAAGAAGCCGGCCAGCGAGGCGTCCAGATAATCGTTGAAGATCACCTGCTGCATCTGCGCCACCGACTTGGCCGGGGCCAGGATCTTGCCCTCGTCCAGCGTGGCCTGGTACTTGGCGGCGTGCGCCAGGAAGCCGATCTTCGGATTGGCGTCGAAGATCTTCTGCCAGCCGGCCGTCAGCGTGCACAGCAGCAGCCACACGGTCGGCACGATGGTGACCCAGGCGTACTGGCCGCGCTTCATCTTGAACAGCACGCAGGTGCCGAGGATCAGCGCGATCGCCGCCAGCATCTGGTTGGCGATGCCGAACAGCGGCCACAGCGTGTTGATGCCGCCCAGCGGATCGACCACGCCCTGGTACAGGAAGTAGCCCCAGGCCGCCACGCACAGGCCGGTGGCGGTCAGGTTGGCGACGGTGTTGTCGGTTTGCTTCATCGACGGCGCGAACGTGCCCAGCAGGTCCTGCAGCATGAAGCGGCCGGCGCGGGTGCCGGCGTCGACGGCGGTGAGGATGAACAGCGCTTCGAACAGAATCGCGAAGTGGTACCAGAAAGCCATCATCTCGCGCCCACCGAGCACGTTCGACAGGATGTGGGCCATGCCCACCGCCAGCGTCGGCGCGCCGCCGGCGCGGGAAATGATGGTGTGCTCGCCGACATCCTTGGCGGTCTGCACCAGCATCTCCGGCGTGATGTAGAAGCCCATCTGCGAGACCGCCTGTGCGGCGGACTCGGCCGTGGTGCCGAGCAGCGCCGCCGGCGAGTTCATCGCGAAGTAGACGCCCGGATCGATGGTCGAGGCGGCCACCAGCGCCATGATGGCGACGAACGATTCCATCAGCATGGCGCCGTAGCCGATGAAGCGGGCGTGGCGTTCATTCTCGATCATCTTCGGCGTGGTGCCGGACGCGATCAGCGCGTGGAAGCCGGACACGGCGCCGCAGGCGATGGTGATGAACAGGAAGGGGAACAGCGAACCCGACCAGACCGGGCCGCTGCCGTCGATAAACTTGGTGAAGGCCGGCATCTGCAGTTGCGGCGCGACGATCAGGATGCCCAGCGCCAGGCCGACGATGGTGCCGATCTTCAGGAAGGTCGACAGATAATCGCGCGGCGCCAGCAGCAGCCACACCGGCAGCACCGAGGCGACGAAGCCGTAGCCGATCAGCATCCAGGTCAGCTCGGTGCCGGTGAAGGTGAACAGCGGCGCCAGCGCCGGGTTTTCCTGCACCCACTGGCCGCCGAAGATGGCCGCCATCAGCAGGATGAAGCCGATGATCGACACCTCGCCGACGCGGCCGACGCGGATGTAGCGCGAGTACACGCCCATGAACAGCGCGATCGGGATGGTGGCCATGACGGTGAAGCTGCCCCACGGCGAGCCGGTCAGCGCCTTGACCACGATCAGCGCCAGCACCGCCAGGATGATGACCATGATCATGAAGGTGCCGAGCAGCGCGATATTGCCGGGAATCGGCCCCAGCTCGGACTTGATCAGGTCGCCGAGCGAGCGGCCATCGCGGCGCATCGATATGAACAGCACGATGAAGTCCTGCACGGCGCCGGCGAACACCACGCCGGCCAGAATCCACAGCATGCCGGGCAGATAGCCCATCTGCGCCGCCAGCACCGGGCCGACCAGCGGGCCGGCGCCGGCGATGGCCGCGAAGTGGTGGCCGAACAGCACATTCTTATTGGTCGGCACGTAGTCGAGGCCATCGTTGAGCTTGGCTGCCGGGGTCATGCGGCGCGGGTCCAGGCCCAGCACCTTGTCGGCGATATACCGGCTGTAGAAGCGGTAAGCGATCAGATAAACGCAAACGGCGGCGATGACGATCCAGATCGCGCTGATCGACTCGCCGCGGTGCAGGGCGACCACGCCCAGCGCCGACGCGCCAACAAGGGCCAACGCGGCCCACCCCAGCTTGCCGGCCAGGGTATTCGGTACGGTATGCATGCTTCCTCCAAGGTTGTCCTTTTCCAAAGCCGGTGTCAGGTCTGACAATCGCACACGAGTTCGTGTGCGATTGTCAGACCTGACACCGGCTTTTGGCTTATGACTAGTATTCACCAAGGTGATATCAGGAGCAAGCGCACCACTACGCAAGCGGGCTGCGTAAAACTACGTAGGATCACTGGCGCGCGGGGGCGTAGAATGCGGGCTACACGCGTCACGATGGGAGCAGGCCGATGAAGTTGCGGCAGAAGGTCATTTTTTTAGCCATTACGCCGCTGATCCTGGCGCTGTGCGCGATCGCGCTGGCGGTGCGCCATCAGTCGGTGCTGCTGGCGCAGCAGCAGCGCGCGACCATTCAGCAGGCTTATCTCAGCAGCAAGGAGGCCGAGCTCAAGCACTACGTGGCGCTGGCCTCGCACTCGATTTCCCATCTCTACGATTCCGGCCGCGACGACCAGGCCACCCGCGACGAGGCGATGCGCATCCTGGCCTCGCTCAGCTATGGCGATGACGGTTATTTCTTTCTGTACGATATGCAGGGCAACACGCTGATGCATCCGCGCCAGCCGGAGCTGGTCGGCCAGAACCTGTTGGGCCTGCGCGATGAAAACGGCCGGCCCACGATCCAGAACCTGCTGCAGCGCGCCCGCGCCGGCGGCGGCCTGGAGCGCTACATGTGGGTCAAGCCGTCGACCCACAAGCCGGTCGCCAAGCTGGGCTACGTGATCGCCATGCCGAAATGGGGCTGGATGATGGGCACCGGCATTTATCTGGATGATGTCGACCAGGCGCTGGAGAAAATCGACGTCCAGCAATCGGGCAATATCCACAACACCATGCTGTGGATTGCCGGCATCGCGATCGCCGCCGCCGTCGCGGTGGCCAGTTCCGGCCTGGCGCTCAACATCAGCGAACTGCGCGTGGCCGACGCCAAGCTCAAGGTGCTGGCCCAGCGCGTGGTCGAGTCGCAGGAGGAGGAGCGCGCGCGCTTGTCGCGCGACCTGCACGACGGCATCAGCCAGTGGCTGGTGTCGATCAAGCTGCAGATCGAGGCCGGTATGATCCGCCTGTCGTCCGGTCTGCCAGCGCAGCAGCAGGCGGCGCACGCGGTGTTCGAGCACGCCGCCGACCAGCTCAGCAACGTGATGGGCGAGGTGCGCCGCATTTCGCACAATCTGCGCCCGGCCATCCTCGACGACCTGGGCCTGGCGGCCGCGCTGCATCACCTGGCCAAGGAGTACACCCTCAGTAGCGGTACTCCGGTACACTTCGAAGCGTCCGGTTGCACCGACGCCTTGCCCGAGGTCGCCAACACCGTGCTGTTCCGTCTGGCACAGGAGGCGCTGACCAATATCGAGCGCCACGCCGCCGCCAGCCGGATCGACATCGCCCTGGCCGGCGAGGCGGATGGCGTGACGCTGCGCATCCGCGACGACGGCCACGGTTTCGACGCCGAAGGCATCGCGCTGCATCCACAGCGCGGCATCGGCCTGCGCAATATGATGGAAAGGATGGACGCCATCGGCGGCCGCTTCGCCATCCGCTCGTCGAGCGATGGCACCCTGGTGACGGCTTACGCCGCGAACAACAGTTAAACGCGATGACGACAACGATCAAAATTCTGCTGGTGGACGACCACCCCCTGGTGCGCGACGGGTTGCGCGCGCGACTCGAAGCGATGCCGCAATTCGCCGTGGTGGCCGAGGCCGGCGGCGCCGCCGAAGCGCTGGAACAGGCCGCCCGCCACCCGGTCGACCTGGTGTTGATGGACATCAATATGCGCGGCACCAACGGCATCGAGGCCACCGCGCTGTTCCGCCAGGCGTTTCCGCACATCGCCGTGCTGATCCTGTCGATGCACGACAAGCTGGAGTACGTGTCGCAGGCGATCCAGGCCGGCGCGCGCGGCTATGTGCTCAAGGATGCGCCCGGCAAGGACATCGTCGTGGCGATCGAGACCGTCATGTCGGGCGGCATCTACTACAGCGCCGCGCTGGCCCGCCAGCTGGCGCAGCCGCAGCATCAGGACAACCAGCTGACCTCGCGCGAGCACGAGGTGCTGCGCCACATCGCCAATGGCGAATCCAACAAGCAGATCGCCCGCGCGCTCGACCTCAGCGTGCGCACGGTGGAAACCCACCGCCTCAACATCAAGCGCAAGCTGGGCATCGAAGGCCAGGCCGAGCTGATCCGTTTCGCGGTGCAGAACGCGCAGTAGCGTTGTGGCGAAAAGCCGGTCTTGTCGTGGTCATATTGCTCATCACATCACTTTCGTGATGGTATCTAATTGCCTAAAGTCAATTGTTGATCTAAGATGGCGCGGATAATCCTGATGAGATACCGATGTCTGCGCCTGAAATGAGCCCGCTTCCCCTGGTGGAGTTACAAGCAGTCTCCAACGCTCATAACGAGTGGGTGGCGCTGACTTTCGCGTTGCCGGCCGACGCCGGCGACGTCTTCCAAGCCGCGCTGCGTCTGCTCAAAACGCCGGACGTGTTCGCCGCGCTGGCGCCGCTGGACTGCATCCTGCCGGTGTCGCATCCACAACTGCTGGAACCATCGCACCTGGCGGGGCTGCCGCCCAGCCGCGTGATCCTGCGCGTGCCGGCCGCCGCCTGCGCCGACCTGACCGTGCAAAAGAAACTGGCCGCCCACGCCGACGCCGGCTATCGCCTGATGCTCGACGGTGTCGCCGATGCCGGCGTCGCCAGCCGCTGCGGCGCCCAGTCGCTGATGATGGACGCCGCCGCCACGCTGCCGCCATTGCTGGCGCTGGTCGGCCAGTCGGGTCCGCATCTGGCCACCGGCATGGGCAGTGCGTCGCGCGTCGCCGTGTGCGCCAAGGCCGGCTTTAGCTGGTTTGCCGGCGACTACGCCCACCACCCGCTGCCGGATGGGCCCGTCAACGACGGCACCTCCTGCCAACGTCTGCTGGCCTTGTTGGGCCTGTTGGCGCGCGACGCCGACTCGCACGAGCTGGAAGTGCTGCTCCGACAAGATCCGGCGCTGGCCTACCACCTGTTGAAGCTGGTGAATTCGGCCGCCTTCGCCCTCAGTTCGCCGATCCACAGCTTCGGCCAGGCCATCAGCGTGCTGGGCCGCCGCCAACTGCAGCGCTGGCTGCAACTGCTGCTGTACGCGCGCCAGCAGGATGACGGCCCGGCCAATCCGCTGTTGCCGTTGGCCGCCGTGCGCGCCGCGATGATGGAAGTGCTGGCCAAGGCGCAAGGCTGGGACCGCGACCGGCAGGACATGGCGTTCGTGGTCGGCGTGTTCTCGCTGCTGGACCAGCTGCTGGCCATGCCGATGCGCGAAATCGTCGCCGCGCTCAGCCTCGACCTGGACGTCGTGATCGCACTGCTGGAGCGCACCGGGCCGCTGGGCCAACTGCTGCGGCTGGTCGAGCAGCCGTCCGGCGCCGCGCTGGAGCAGGCCGGCATCACGCGCCAAGCCTACTGGGAAGCGCAGCTACAAGCCTACCACTGGGCGATCCAGGTGAGCAGGAATATCTGAGCCATGTCCACCCACCCCATCTCCGACTTCCTGAGCAACAGCGCCGCCTTGTGCGACGCGGTGTTGCGTCTGCGCGGCACCGCGCTCACGCAGGAACTCGGCCGCATCGTCCGCGCCGTGCTGAATAGCCCGCTGGGCGAATACGTCCCGGCCGATGCCGTCGCCTGGCTGCCGCAAGCGCCGATCGCGCCGCCGGTGTCGGCCGCCAATGACGACGCCGTGCCCAGCCTGAGCCAGGACGTCCGTTTCGACGACCACGTGTTCGGCCGCTTCATCGTCTCCGGCCGCGCGCACTACAGCACGCAGGACCGCCAGCACCTGGCCAGCCTGGCCAGCCTGGCCGGCAGCGTGCTGCAAGTGCACTCGGTGGCCCAGCGCACCACCCACGCCTACGTGCAGATGGAAGCGCAGTTGCAGCACCAGGCGCAGATTCTCGACCAGATCCACGAGTCGGTGCTGACCATGGACATGAACGGCTTCATCATCAGCTGGAACAAGGGCGCCGAACGGCTGTTCGGCTACACGGCGGTGGAAGCGGTGGGGCGCAACATCCTGTTCCTCTACGATGACGAAGAACTTGGCTTCCAGGACGACTTCCTGGAGCAGGGCGGACGGCTGATGGAGGTGCGCCGCAAAAAGAAAAATGGCGAAGTGTTCTGGGCCAGCCTGTCGCTGTCGCCGCTGTGCGACCTGCACGACCGCTCGACCGGCCTGATCGCCTACCTGACCGACATCACCGAACGCAAGATGGCCGAGGAGCGCATCCACCATCTGGCCTACTACGACGCGCTGACCAATCTGCCCAACCGCACGCTGCTGACCAAGCTGGTCGACCAGGCGCTGATGGTGGCGCAGCGCAACCTGGCGCATGGCTGCGTGCTGTTCATCGACCTCAACCGCTTCAAGCTGATCAACGACACGCTGGGCCGCGCCATCGGCGACGCGCTGCTGGTGGAAGTGGCGCGCCGCTTCCGCACGGTGCTGCGCGACCAGGACCTGGTGGCGCGGCTGGGCGGCGACGAATTCGCCGTCAGCCTGTTCGACATCGGCCAGCACTTCGAAGCCAGCATGGTCGCGCAAAAACTGCTGGCCTCGTTGACCGAACCGATCATCATCGACGGCCACGACCTGCGGGTGGACGGCAGCATCGGCATCAGCGTCTACCCGCAGGATGGCCACGACGCCGAAACGCTGCTGCGGCTGGCCGACATCGCCATGTACCGCGCCAAGCAAGAAGGCGGCGCGGACGGCGACCACATCGCCTTCTACAGCCAGGACATGAACCAGGGCATGCAGGAACGGATGCGCATCGAAAGCGGCCTGCGCCACGCGCTGGGCAATGGCGAACTACTGCTGCACTACCAGCCCAAGTACGCCATCCCCGACGGCAAGATCATTGGCGCCGAAGCGCTGGTGCGCTGGCGCCATCCGCAGCGCGGGCTGGTGCCGCCGTCCGAATTCATCCCGCTGGCCGAGGCGACCGGGCTGGTGGTGCAAGTCGGCGAATGGGTGCTGGAAACCGCGTGCGCGCAGGCACAGGCATGGAAGCACGCCGGCCTGCCGGCGATCCGGCTGGCGGTCAATGTCTCGGCGCGCGAGTTTACCGCCGCCTTGCCGGGACGCGTCAGTGACACGCTGACGCGCTACGGGCTGGAACCGTCATGGCTGGAGTTGGAGATCACCGAAAGTACGCTGATGCACAACATCGACCGGGTGATCGGCATCATGGACCGGATCACGGCCATGGGCGTCACGCTGTCGCTGGATGATTTCGGCACCGGCTACTCATCGCTGTCCTATCTGAAGCGCTTCCCGATTGACACGCTCAAGATTGACCGCTCGTTCACCATCGGCATCCCCGAAGACAGCAACGATTGCGCGATTGCCAACACCATCATCAGCATCGCCCAGCAGCTCAAGCACAAGGTGATCGCCGAGGGTGTGGAAACGGTGGAGCAGTTGGCCTTCCTGAAGAATTCCGGCTGTGACGAAGTGCAGGGCTATTTGTTCTCCAAGCCGCTGGAAGCGGACGCCTTCGAGCGCGCGCTGCGGGAAAACTGGCTGCCAGGACGCACCACCAAGGCGGCATAGGTGGTGTTGGCGCCGGAAGTCTGTATAATGTCGCACACTTAGGAAACGTGGCCGAGTGGTTGAAGGCAGCAGTCTTGAAAACTGCCGACGGTGTGAGCCGTTCGTGAGTTCGAATCTCACCGTTTCCGCCAGACAACACTAAGTCATTGATTTAGCTTAAAATCAGTAGGTTATCGTAGCCCACTGGTACAAATGACTGGTACAAATCGCAAACGGCAGACGGCGTCAACTGATGAGGTTGAGATGCCCCCAAATCTGCGCAAGTCCCCCTACGGGTACACATATCTTCGTTCCATTCCTGCCGAGTTGCGGCCCCTGATCCCCGGCAAGAAAACTGTGGTTAAGGAGGCGCTTGGCCGCGACCGCAGTAAAGCGTTAGCTCGGTGGGCTGAACTTGAGGTCTACACTACGAAGCTTTTTGCTGATGCACGTAACATCCTGCTGACGGGGCGCCGCCAAGAGAGCGCATTGGATGCGTTCTTGAAAAAGGACCGCGCTACTCGTCTGAAGGAACTCCCTGCCAGCACCGACGGGCTCGCTGAACAATTGTCCGCCTTGTACCTCTCTGGACTCGATAACGATTATAGCGCTCGTGAGAATCAATCCAGATGGTTTGACGATGACGAGCCCGCAGAGCTGACTAGCCAAATCGACGAGGTGCTCGCAATGTTGAGAAAAGCGGTGCTCACAGGGAATACCACCGCTTTTCAGCCTATGGTGGACCAGTTGGCCATGATGCGCGGGTACCAATTAATCGATGAGTCTGGTGAGGACCTTCAGCGGGTTACCTTCCGTTTTTTGCGCGCGGCGTTGGCTGGCTGTGAGACACTCGCTAAACGGCAGCAAGGCCAGTTCGCTGACACTCCTGCACTTCCCGCCGAGCCTCTCCCTGCTTCTTGGGAGCTGGATGCACTGGCTACGCCAAAACCTCCACCAGCACCGGTCCCAGTATTGTCCGATGTGACTGAGCATTATATAAAATTCCTTGAGACCAAACATTCGAAGACCCAGACTACTAGCCTTTCTTGTTGGCAGCGTTTTGTGACTTTCTGTAATGACAAGCCTCTGTCACAGATTGGGACCAATGACGTCTACAGCTTCTTCGAGGCACGGTTGCATGCTGAAAAAAAGCCGTGGTCTATGGACTACTGCTCTACAGTGCATCGCGGTCTAGGGGAGGCATTCACTGTCGCAAAAACGAAAGAACTATGCAAGCATAACCCTGCGAAAGAGTTGGAAATGCTTCCTAAAATCAAGGCATCGGAAGAAAGGAAGCGATTGAAGCCGCGTTACCCATACACGGTCGAACAACTCAATATTCTATTTAGCTCGGATTGGTATGATCCAGTCGCAACGAATTGGCTAGGTAGGATGAAATGGGACCTGGGAGCGCGGTATTGGGTCCCATTGTTGTGTCTTTTTCACGGCTTGCGTATTCGAGAGGTATTACAACTACTTGCCGCGGACGTAAAGGTTGAAGAGGTGCCTTTGTTGTCTATCCAGGTCGACGAAGGAGGCGCAGATGAGGATAAGCGAGATGATGATAATGATGATCGCCTTCCGACCAGAACGCTAAAAAATGATGCGACCAAACGGACCGTACCTCCATCTCGTTGCCGGAGCTTACTGGGCTGGTGGAGAGTGCGATCCTGCCGATAGCGGAAGGAAAGGCTATCGAAGCTTTCGTCGTAGACACGACGCGCGGCGCCAAGTCGACCTTGTACCAAGGCGTTGCCTTTTGGCTCAATGGACGGTTAGTAGGAACGCCGAGCTGGGTTGTCGGTAATGCGGTTGTCCTCGATGGTCGTGGACGCTTTGCGAAGCGCTACACGATTGTGGTGCAATGTGGAGCCGAATGGATCGGCGACGTTGCGCCTGATTGGACTCGCTTCAAATCCACAGATGCTGTTCGTGCGATGAACGTGGCGGTGGCTGACTACGCCGCAAAAATCTTTGCGAAGCTGTCCGATGAATTTGTCGATGATAGCTCCCAGGATGCGTTGGTGCGAAACAGAGAGTCATTCAGGGAGCTTTCGACGCTGGCCCGCATTGAGGTTGCAAGCTTCACCCAGGAATTGGTCAAGCGAAATCCAGGCATCAATACTGAAACGCTGGCAATTGCGGTTGATGTAGTCATTAACCTGGAGAAGTCGCGCAGCGGAGCTGCACTGCTCGAGAAACTTACCAAACTGAGCGAATCGGACATAGATGGACTTGACCGTTTGCTGGGCCAATGGACGGTGCGCGATGCTCTACCAATGGTCGATGACTGTTTCGATGTCCACGGGAACATGCTTGGTACCAGCAACATGGATGATATGTGGAATAGCTCTAGTAGCAATGTCTTTGCCGCATCAAATGACTTTGTGGGCGACAACAGTATCTTCTTTGCAGATGATACAGGTATATAAATACAATAAAGAAAAAAATCCGTTGAGTATCAATTTTCAGGTTTTGAGGTGAAAAATGTGTGAAGCGAAGAAACAAAAATGTCGCTTAGAATTATTGAAGGAATATGTGGATAAATTTATTCTTACGATAGATCATCCAACGCCATATCGAGGTAGCTTGCCGTATAAATTCTACTTTGAGCTCCACGAAAACATGCTTCATGACATGTTCGTATCTTCAATAAAGAATGAGAAAGGTGAAAATTTGGTCCGCACTGTGAGCGGCGAAAAATACCCTTCTGATCTGGCGATAATTGAGCATGTTGCGAATGTATTATTTGAGAGGAATCATTTTCATGACATCGATGCTATGAATCATCGATTGAAAAATCTTGGATATCGAATAAATCGATTCCCGATAAAAATTGATTCCGGTCAAGTCAGCACTATCTTGGTCTCTGCTGATCCCATCGATGAGATTACTGCGTCAATTCAAATGGGTAGTGCAGAAAAGGAGATAATTGAACTGATACGTGAACTAGATGATGCTGACTTACTCGTGTTGGAGCATGTAAAGTTCGGCTCACCTCTTGCAACGATAGAGAGGTTGGTGAACGAGGAAGGTAACTATCAGGAAGTGCTTCGCCACATGAAGGCTGCAGTCGCGCAACGAGGTAGTCAGCGACAGGATATTGCGAAGGAATAAAAATGATAAGTGCCTGCGTTCGTTAAGAATACAGGCACTTAGAGACTTAATCACAGCTGTCCTATTAGCGAGCGTTTAGCGTAAATGATTGTTATTAAATTGCAAAAATCATTCTACGATACGGTTGTTGAGAGTAAGTTAATTCTCATTTCTTCGTCTGATCTCTGATAATCCTCATCAGTCATTTTTTCATGGGCTGAGCGCATTTCGGCCAAAGCCTCTTTCACGTCTCGATAACCAAAATAAGGGCGTGGTACATTATCGAGTCCAGTGTCCTCGTCTGAATTTCTGAGATTTTTTTCCTCACTTCTGATTTTGATGTTCATAATTTGCTCCTCGGTTGTATATAGTCTGTATAGAAGAAAATACAGCTATGGCTATTGGCTCAATGCTGGCATTAAAAATGCCTCGAAAATTGCAGGGCATTCCGAAGAGACCTCGCTGGTAGCTACCGGGCACCTTGGCCTACTTGACCGTCAGCTACTGTCATCAGTGGCGGGTATCCGGCACGCTAAAACCGCCTTATCCGGCATGCAAACCAGCCTTATCGGGCACGCCAGGCCACGTTATTAGGCACGCGGCAGATCAGGGTCAGCGAGAAAGCTGACTGTTAAGAAGGGCGTTTTCGCAAATATGATTTGCGGGTGAGGCGCCGGTCTATATTTTCTCAATGATTTCTACCAATTTTTTTTACTCTAAGCTTGAGCCCACGCGGGAGCTTGGTAGTCGCTATCGAGGCGCGACGCATCGCGAGGATATCGTAGGCGGATTTGAACGGTAGACATGCATGAGAACATGCTCTTAGCGGCGGAGGGAGTTGAGGAGTCATTTCCAATATAGGTGCCAACGGCGATTGAGTTCTGCGGCCGGCTGACCAACCAGGGCCGGCCGGTGGCCGGCACAACAACCCCTCAGCGGGAAATAGCGGACATCGTCCGCTCCTAGACGGATTGGGTCGCAGATGCTTAATTTGTAGGATCGGGTACCTCGATGATAGCCGCGCACTTCCGAGCGACCGGTTCTGGCCGCTACGGTTTTCTCACGCGGGCTAACTACGACAACTGCATTTTTACCCAATGCAAAGTAGCTGCCCGTGCTTATAGTGATTGTGTTGACCTGTTGTTGCACATCCAAAGGGATACCCGGACAATCATCGTACTTACATAACCATCTGTTGTTTTTCCTTCTGGTTTTTACCCCGAAAATTTTGGTGCGCCCTATCTAGCTGAGTAAAATCAGATGGTACTTATATGGTACTTATTTCAACCACATGAAAGAAATTGAAAATGTCAATTCATCAAGAAATTGCTGAAAAAATTAATGTGGCATTGTCAATTGCAGCGGTAACTGAGAAATATCGGGACGCACTCAACACACAGTTGCAGGTACAGCGGGCCGTCGATAAGGCAAAGATGGCCGTTCAAGCGCATAGGCAAGAATGTATGCTCCGGCTGGAGCAATACCGCGAAGCTGTTACATTGAATACAGATTTCATGTCTCGACATACTATCGCGCATTCTGGTGGCGTATCCGGGCCACAGGCCAAGGTCGCCATTTCGGCTGATGTGAGTGATGATTCCTCAATTGGTGAAGGGGCCAGCTCCGCCGGCGGAAGTGACGATGAAGGTGGTGATGGTGATGGTGATGGCGACGGACCCCGACGCCGATCTACTCCTGTCTCCTCAAATCGTTCCGCTTCAAAGTCACGTAGTTCTTATCGCGCCGTTCGGCGCAGACTGAAACCCAAACACTCTCCTGATGTCATCATGCACACTCGTGCATTGCTAACGCTCGTCTTGATTTTTGTGCTCTGTATATGTGGGGCCGCAGGCTTTGCCTTGTTGGGGCACGAAGGCCTCGCACTAACGTGTCTGGGGCTTGCTGCAGTCGATGGGGGGGCGCTGGCTGGCAAACTGGTGACGCCTAAATAGATGATCGTAGGCGGCTGACTTGGCCGCCTTTTTACATATTTGGCGTTCCACGCAGTGTTGCCCCTCCTGGGAAATCGGTGGCCCATCCCCGATGCTCCACCGAATTGCCCTCACTGCCGGCGCAGCCGGTGGCCAGCGGGTTCTTGGCAGTGGTCAGTGATACAGGGACTGCGATTTATGAGATTCGTTGACGGTAGTGCTGAGAAGGCTGACTTGAGCAAACTGAGGCAACTAGCCAAGTGGCGGTTTCGGATGCTAAATGGTGGTGGTTTTGCGATGCTAATACTCAGGCAAACCTCTGTTGCGTCTAATCTAGTGAGGCATCTTCTGACGAATCGCCTGATTAAACACTCCGCCAGCGATTCGATAGGTCAATGGAATGCTCCGACGTCGTTGCGTATCCCACCGTTTGCTGAAGTCGGAGAGACGAGGGGGGCTACATGACTCTACTCTAACGTCGGAGAGACGGTACCTCCTACGGGAGGCTCACATGCGATTTCTCTTGGTAGCCCCCTTGCGTCTTCCGATCTCGCATCCGGTGCCCCCCAAGTTAGAGCTTGATTATCGCGATGCGCGATCTAGCTCTCCCGGCATTCCCGGGCCATGAGGCTTCGTCGCCCAATCTTCGACGTCGGGCGATGTATCACTTGCTTGGTGCCGGCATAGTCACCCCGAAGTAGACTCGATGGTTGGCACCACAGTCGACCTTATGGTGAGCCACCTCCGGCGGGCGGGCCTTCAAAGCGATGCGTTCAAGGTGTGGTCGCGCAGCGTTGCATAATGGATGGGGCCGCCTCAAGGCATGGCCAGATCGTGCAAAACGCAGCTGCGTTCGGCGCTGATAAGCAGCTGTTTAATCGCTTCTTGGCGTGCTTAGATCGTCGTCACTTCGCATGTCTGGCTTGGCCGGTTGTTATGCGCTTCGATGCGAGGCTCGGCCATTTAGCGAGTCGCTTGTATCGAGGCGTCGCGGCGGACTCGCATCGCTCTTTGGCATTTCCGTTGAAGGGGTTTCTTGCGGCTGCGCCTTCGTTATTCCGCCGAGGCGGCAAGGAGGCAAAGTAGAAGGTGGCGTCCCCCGCCTCGGCCTGGTTGGGCAGCTTTGCGATTTCCTCTGCGGTGAACGGGCTCTTCGCCTTAAGGATTCGGGCGACCTTCTCTCCTGCCATGATGATCCTGATGTTGTTCTATGGGAAATTATTTGGCTGCGGTGATCTTACCGCCATCAGTACGAAAGCGCAATAATCTGATTGTACGGCAACTTTGCTCTATGAAGCGAAGGCGCGCTAGAGGCTTGAACGATCCTATACTGAAGGCAGTCATGTGACTGCTTTCTAGGATCATGACCATGGAGAAGAAGCTCCTTACCCCGAAAGCTCTTGCCGAACTGCTTGGCTTGGCCGAACAGACTATTTATAACCGCCACTCCACCGGTGGCGATTTGCCCCAAGCGATTAAACTGGGTAGGCGGCTCCGCTTTCACCCTGCCGATGTTGATTCTTGGCTTGAGTGCCAGCGGAAGCCTGCCGTCCCTCCGGTCTTGTCGCCCCATTCAGCGCCGTCCGCTCGGAGGCCTGGTCGGCCAACGAATGAAGAGCAGATTGCTGTCCGCCTTTCGCTTTGACCTAAGTGGGTAGGTATGGGATGCACTCACATTCCATTATGCGTTGTCCTGCACTCCATGATGTGAGGTGGGGCGCTTTATCGCCCCGCACCGCTGGTCACCGCTTGATGAAGGTCATGGGGCGCTTCTTTGGCAGCAGAAGCTCGTGTTGACTGCAAAGCCTCAAGTGTTCGCAATTAATAGGGCTTCAGCGTCGGCCACCAACTCACTGGCATGACAATTCAAGGCGGCTGCTAGCTTCAAAATGGTCTGGAAGGTCGGCTGCTTGTGACCATTCTCCAGCCATGAGATGAAGACCCGTTCAAGCCCCGCCTCCAACGCGAGCCGCTCCTGGCTCATGGAGACCTTAAGCCTCCTACTACGCAAGGCACGTCCAAACGCTTCAGCAGGCTCCACAAGACTCCTTATAAGAAGTCTATGAAGTTATGAAAATTTCGTGCCTCAGTCTTTATACTATGGTATACAATTTAGTTGAAAAAAGGAAATACTCTGATAAAACTCAAATTTTGACCCGATAACATTGAGGCACTGCCAATCCTTCATATGAAAAAATCGAATTCTTACTTGGCACTGGCCTTTGGTCTGGCCCTGTGCGCATGCACTACTCCCGCCCCCAAGCTCACGCCCGAACACGCAGCAGCCAAGCGCATCGCAACATTGAATGTGTACGAAGACAACACTGTAGCCCTACGCACGAACAGGCAATACGCATGGACATCGGGCGTAGATATTCTGGCGCTGGAGGTCGATGGGCAGGTCTACAACGCGAAGGACCTTCAAGCGCTAGAGCCTCAGCCCGATGGGCGCAACACTGGTGTACTGACGTTCGCGGCTGGAGAGAAGCGCATTGTGAACTATGACAAGCTTACCTGGCTCGTGTGTACTACAGCCAAACGGTGCAACACCCCACGCGATCACTTTATGACTGCAATGGACTTGCGCGACATGCTTAATCCTGATCGCATCCGTAGCTACGCTGGCGCGCCTACTGACCCTCGAGAAGCGTTCATGAAGGATTCGCGAGCGTATCCCCTTCTCAAGTCCTACGAAGGTAAGTTCAGCATCAGCTCTACTGACCGTGCCAAGGCAGACGCGCAGACAGTGGCCACCATTTTGGCTAACTGGGACAGTAAGGCTCCACAGCGAGCAGCAGAGAACGAGGCTGCTAAACTTAGGTACGAGAAAGAGAATGCAGCTCGCCAAGCCGCTATTCGCGATGAGCGAGTGGGCGTGCAGACGTCATGCGAGATGGCTGGGCGCTCTACCCCCGAGATTTCACGTAGCCGCCAAATTAGTTGTTCCCGGTATGGACAGACCAATATCGATGAAATGGAAAAGCTCGGCTGGAATGTCGTGAGCGTCAGCACGCAAACCGGTACCGACAGCATCGGAATCCTCACGTTCTACTCGCACCGCTTGACTTTGCAAAAAGTGAAGTAAGTAGTTTCTGCGGCTGACCGCAATGGGGGCTTTAAAGGCCGCCATGATCACATGCCCTGGCCAAGGACCGTACTTTTTTTTGGGGGGCGGCGCTGTCCTGGTACGAGAGTGCCTATGGAGCTCGGCGTATGGGAGCCCCCTAAAGCTACTGCGGGGCATTATCCTCCAGTAGCCGCCCCCGGCAGGGCAGTCGATGGTAATAATGTGTGTGTGATGCTAAGCCTTGACCTTATTACGGTTTTCGTTTTGGCCTTGAGCGCCAATCGCATCCACCCTAAGGGAATACGCCCATGCCCTGCGCCGAGTGCTGCGCGGAGCATGATCGCTACCACCTCTCGGCGCGACTTCACCACCGCCAAGGCTTCCCGCAAACCAGTCTTGACTATTGCGTGCCAGGCTTCTGGCGAGACGGTGCCCAGCACCTCCTCCACGACCTCAACGTAGGCAGCGTCCACTGCCTTAACAGCGTTATTCCTAGAGGCTTTGGCCGATCCGATGAAAGTCAAGGTGTGCTTGCCTTTGATGGCGGTGGCATATTCCGCGAACAGGCGCTTGGCGGCATGTACGATAGCGCCATCAGTTACTTGTGCGACGATGCGCAGCAAGTCTGTCGGCGTCAAGCTGCTGGGTTTCTTGCAGTAGCCCATATTCTTCGTGTTGTAGCTGATCGCCTTTTGGGCATCTACATGGCCGATGATGGCGACGGCTGCCTGAGCTTCTTCACTGATGGCGAGACCTGTCTTCTTTCCGGCCTGCCGCCAATGGCTAGATACGATGCTGAATGCATCGTCCAGCGCTGTGCGCCATGAGCGCCCTTTGATTTCCTGCGCGAGCTCCAGCTTGCAGAGGAAGCTAACGTGTAGGTGTGGGTGCCAGCCATGGTGTCCCAATGTTAATTCCAGGCGGCGTACACATCCAACAATGCCTAGCTCCCTGGTGAGCCCCTTCCAGATCGGCGAGCTGCGAAGGCTCTTCCAGGTTGAGTCCAGCCGATCCAGAACGGTCGCTAGAGGCTCGTTAACCCGGTGAGGAACCGTCAATACCGCATCGACAAGAACCCCGGCGGCTTGGTAGTGATCATGCACAAGGTGGGAGACGATCTGCTGCTCCTTGGTCATCTTGCGAGCATGACAAATGGGACAGATGTGTCCTGCATCGCAGACCATCAGACCGCCAAGCCTGGTGCTGCCGCGATTGGTCGTGCTGACCACGACCGATGAGTCGCCCAGACGATGCCGGAAGCAGGCAGCAACCCGGCTATCAGGCAAGATTTCTCGCACGATATTTTGAAGCTCTGCGCTCTCGTACTTGCCGCCATCGCGGTGTAAGAACGAGATCGTAGATAAGACTTGCTTGATGTGTGACATAGACGCACTTGATGTGCGCCGCAATCCAGCAGATTAATTAAGTGCCTCGCCTGCCTGATCGGCAGTCAGAAATATGTCCTCGCGCTGGCGATGCGACGAGGTTAATGAAGGGGAGAGAGTGCCGCCGGCTCTGGCGGCACTTGAATCAATATAGGAAACAATCAGCGTGATTGCCGACCGTCATTTCCCCAAAATAACACGTTCACCATGACTGATTTTTTGAACGTAGAAGAGATGCGGTAGGTCGCCTTGATAGCCGTGCTGCCGAGCGTACTGGCAAAACGACCAGGACTGCTCGCGGACGCCGTGAAAGCCTGGCTGGTTTGCTATCCGGGCAAGTTGGTGGTTCACGGCCTCAGGGTGCCGCTTAGCTAACGATTCATCCAGCAAGGTGTAGTGTTCGGCCATCTCGATTTTAGGCCGCCGCCAGGTACAGCTTGCCGCGCCGCGAATGGGATGGCGAACCAGTTCATAGCCCAACCATTCAAGGCGGTGCTTGTCGGTCGCATCGCGCGGATGCTCATGTGAGTCAAGCTTTCCGACTGTGAACAGCATCAACCATTCAACTTGTGCAGCGCCAGCGGCCAATACACGACCAGCAGGCAGTTGGCCTTGCCATGCTTCTTGGGCGTGATGCGCTGGGCTGGCGTTGCGCCGATGGCATGCCGCTCGTGCAGCTTGCGAGCAAGTTGCACGGCCTTATCTGCGGGAACGGTGCCGCAGCAGTAAAAGCGATAGCCCTTGCCGATAGCGTCAATGACGCGGCTCATGGCGGCGGTTTTGCTACGGCCGATGGGGGTGGTTGCAGTCATGGTGCTTTCCGGTGTTGGTGACACTCTGTATAGCAGTCAAACTGCTGATGAAGTGTGAATGCGTTGGCGGTGATGAGACGTAATGATGTTCCATGCGCAGCATGGCAAACGACAGCATGTAAAACCTGTGTTCATGAAGCCCCCCGTTACGCTATACATTGATAGGACAGATGGAGTTGTAAGGCCAACACCTCAGCGAAGGCTGAGAATCAATCGCAAGCATGGCGGTCCGCTCGGTGAGTCTTCAGTGACAAGAGGGCTTAGCGAGCGGACCGCCAGACTGCAAACACATACGTCCGAAAGGACACGTCGGATCGCCAATTCGACAGGTTCCAGGTCGCCAACCTGGAACTAAGCAACTGATTCAGCCGGCTGTTCTCAGCTTGCCAGCCACGTTTGCTGGGTGTCACCTCCATACGGTAGCGTTCCGAAATGTCGCCAAAGGTGGTGCGCTCGGCTTCGGAGCGGTCCACGAACACGCGCTGCCGCATTTCAAGCTCGACCTCCGCCGCCGAGTCCTCGGCTTCACGCGTGGACTCGAAAGTTTTAGTCTGATGGGGGTAGCTCTTGCGGCGAAGTTGAGCCTGGTATTTGTAAGGGCCGCGACTGGTGAAGGTTGCCATACTGTTTCTCAGTTAGGTAGGTCAACGGTATAGCGCTAAAAACGTCAAGTGCCGCAGAATTGCAGCAAAAACTCGATGTGCAATGCGAAAGGGCCTATCGCGATGCGATAAGCCCTTGATTTGTTTGGTTGCGGGGACAGGATTTGAACCTGTGACCTTCGGGTTATGAGGCCGTTATGGCGAAAATTGCAGATAGACCGAACGAGGATCGCGCCCAAGTGGTCTAGCGCGGAATTGTCATTCAAAACCATCAAGGAGTGGGGCCGGCCACCGAGTTCCTCTATCTGAATAAGGTCCCGTTACGCACCATTGTGCGTGTAGTAGCCGATGAACCTCGACGTCGCAGAATGCAAAAAAGGCGCCCCCCGAGAGAGGTAGAGCGGCGCCCAGTCTGCGGAGCTACGCCAGCTCGCGGACGTGTAAGAAATTCTGTGTGTGCGGGGCCGGTTTTTAGTTAATCGCGTTCGTGAAGCGTTCGCCAAACATGATGGCAAATTGATTGGCCGCCAGCTTCCAAGTCCGCTGTGGCATGCGCCGCTGGCCTTTCGCCACCAGCTGCGGCTCAAAACTGGACAGGCGGTCGCGTGGAATGTCGAGGTGCAGTTCACCGCCCGGTGCAAGAACCTTCTTGGGCGTGGTGCCGTTTCTATGGT
>NZ_WWCP01000054.1 GCF_009857505.1 Duganella lactea | reverse complement strand
CGCCTATCTGACACACGGGTTCAACTACCCAAAGTCTGGTCGGCGTCACCCTGCCTGACCGTTGCCACCTCCACATTATCCGGCGATGGCGCGGTAGATTCAATATACGAGGTCTGACACCGGGGTTTAGTCCCTGGCCAGCGCCAGGAATTCGGTGCGCATCGCCAGATTCGGCTGCAACTCGCCCAGCAGGGCCGAGGTCACCGTCTCTTCGCCCGGCGTGCGGATGCCGCGGCTTTCCATGCACAGGTGGCGGCATTTGACGATCACCCCCACCGCTTTCGGCTCCAGCACTTCCAGCAACGCGTTGGCGATCTGCATCGTCATGCGCTCCTGCACCTGCAGGCGCTTGGCGAAACAGTCCACCAGCCGCGTCAGCTTCGACAGGCCGACGATCTTGCCGTTGGGAATGTAGCCGATGGTGGCCTTGCCGAAGAACGGCGCCAGGTGGTGCTCGCAGTGGCTGTACACGGGGATGTTGCGCACGATGATGAATTCGTTGTATTGCTCGGCGCCATCCTCGAACGCTTTGAGCAGCGTGGCCGGATCCTGCTCGTAGCCCGAGGTCCAGTGTTTCCACGCCTTGGCGACGCGGGCCGGGGTCTCCAGCAGGCCGGGACGGTCCGGGTTCTCGCCGAGGCTGGCGATCAGGCGGCGCCAGTCGTTTTCGGTAAATTCTTGAGACATGTTGAAACACCTTTGTTTTTAATTTGCCCGACAGTATATCGGACCTCCGCCGCTAGCGCTTGGGCCGGTGGGCGGCGATCAGCCGCGCCGCCACCGACACCGGGACCGGCGGCTCCGGCCAGTCGTCATCCGGGCCGAACCAGCGGGCGTCGGCGATTTCCGCCGCCTGCACACGGATCTCGCCGTCCAGGTAGTCGGCGGTGTAGGCCAGCATCAGCGCGTGCGGGAATGGCCACGACTGGCTGCCGAAATAGCGCAGGTTGTGCACCTTCAGCCCCACCTCTTCGAACACCTCGCGGTGGATGGCGTCCTCGACCGATTCGCCGGCCTCCAGGAATCCGGCCAGCGCCGTGTAGCGCTGGTACGGCGAATTGGTATGCAGCGCCAGCAGCACCTGGTCGCCCTTGCGGATCAGCACCATCATCGCCGGCGAGATGCGCGGGTAGGCGCTGTGGCCGCATTGCGGGCACTTATAGCAACGCTCGCCCGAGACCAGTTGCGTCGGGCTGGCGCAGACGCCGCAGTAGCGGTGCGTGCGCGCCCACTCGGCCAGCTGGGCGGCGCGCCCGGCCAGTCCCAGCACACCGTCGTCGAGCGTGCCGAACAGCGCGCGCAGGCCGTGATAGGCGAAATCCGGCCCCGGCAGCCGCGGCGCGTCCAGCCACGCCATCTGGTAATACGTCCCCTCCCACATGCCGAGCGGATGCAGGCGCTCCGGCGGCACGGCCAGCGCCGTCAGCGCCGCCGCGTCCGGCAGGGACAGTGATTCGTTGCGCAAAAGCAACTCGCCGCGATGGAACACCAACGTCAGCGTTGGCGCGCCGCTCAGCGGCGCGATGCTCGGGGTAAAGGTGGCGGGGGTGTGCAGCATGATGGGGCAATCTCGGCAATTCGGGACAAGGCGCTCATCTTACCTTGTTTCCGCCGCCTTGAGACCGCTTGGTGACCGGCGACGCCACCGCCACAATGCCGCTAAGCCTTTGTTTTCATGCCAAGATTTAAACTATATTTCGGCGCCTGCTCTCTGCTTGAGAGCGTTTCCCGGTAGTATATATTGCTCTGAGGAGATTATTTATATGCCATCTATCGTACTGGACCTGACCACTGACCAAATCGCCCGCTTGCGCACCGACCAGGTGGCGCAGCTGACGACGGCGGATATCGCCGCACTGTCGACCGCGCAAACGAGCGCGCTCGGCAGCGCGCAGCTGGCGGTGCTCAGCAGCAACCAGCTACGGGCCTTGTCCACCGCCAACCTGCAGACGCTCAGCACCAGCCAGATCGCCGCGCTGCGCAGCACGCAGTTGGGCGGGCTGTCGACCCAGCAGATGAGTAACCTCGGCAACGATCAACTGGCCGCGCTCGGCACCGCCGGCTTCGCCGCGCTGAAAACGGCGCAACTGGCGGCGCTCAACAATACCCAGTTCGCCGCGTTGAACACCGATCAGATCGTCGCACTGACCACCGCCCAGGCGGCCTCGCTGAGTACGCGGCAACTGAGCCAGCTGTCCAGCACCCAGATCGCCGCGTTCGAAACCGCCGACCTGGTCGCGCTGAAGAGCCAGCAACTGGCGGCGCTCGGCGCCAACGCCAGCGCCTCCCTCAGCACCAGCCAGTTCGCCGCCCTCAGCACCTTCCAGGTGGCGACGCTGTCCACCGCCCAGATCGCCGCGTTGAGCGGCGACCAGCTCGCCGCGCTGACCACCCTGCAAGCCGGCGCGCTGCAAAGCAACCAGCTGCGCGCGCTGAGTAACGCCCAACTGGCGGCGCTGGAAACGAACGACCTGGCGGCAATGAAAACACAGCAGGTGGCCGCGCTGGCCACCCAGCAGTTGAACGCGCTCAGCAGCGACCAGTTGGCCAGCCTGACCACGCTGCAGGTCGCCAACCTGAGCACGACGCAAATCGCTGGTCTGGGCGCGGCCCAGCTGCTGGCCCTCGACAGCGCCGACTTGCAGGCGCTGCGCTCGCGCCAGATCGCCGCCCTCGGCACCGACGCCATCGCCGGCCTGGACGGCGCGCGCATCGCACTGCTCGGCTCGGCCCAGCTGGCGGCGCTGCAAACCCGCCAACTGAGCGCGCTGGACACCCGCCACCTCGCCGCGCTGAGCGCGACCCAGGTGGTCGGCTTCACCACCCAGCAGATGGCGACACTGTCGCTGGCGCAGGTCGCCGCGCTGAGCACGCTCAGTCTGGCCAGCCTGCGAACCCAGCAGATCGCCGCCCTGACCACCGCCGTCGTCGCGGCGCTGAGCAGCGACAAGATCGTCGCCCTGACCACCGCCCAGGCCGCCGCGTTGAGCACGCTGCAGGTGGCGGCGCTGGACAGCGCGCAACTGGCGGCGCTGGAAACGCGCGACCTGGCAGCCTTCCGCACCGCGCAGATCGCCGCGCTCGGCACCGACGTGCTGAGCTCGCTGGACAACGATCACGTGGCCGCCCTCGGCACGCAGCAACTGGCCGCGCTCGGTACCGCCCAGGTCGCCGTGCTGAACAGCACCCAGGCACAGGCGCTGAGCACCGCCGCGCTGGGCGCGCTGAAAACCCAGCAGATCGCCGTGCTCGCCACCAGCGTCATCGGCACCCTCTCCACCAACCAGGTGGCGGCGCTGAAAACCGCCGCGCTGGCGGCGCTGACCGCCGATCAGGTGGCCGCCCTCAACACCGACCAGATCGTCGCGCTGAGCACCGCGCAGGTGGCCGCGCTGCCGACCCGTGTGCTGGCGGCGCTGTCCACGCTGCAACTGAACGCGTTGGAAACGCGCGACTTCGCCGCCCTCAAGACCAACCAGCTCGCCAGCCTCAGCTCGGCCCAGATGGCGTCGCTGAACACCGCGCTGATCGTCGCCCTCACCACCGCCCAGGCGGCCGCGCTGACGCCAATCCAACTGATCGGTCTGACCACGCAACAGCTGGCCGCGATGGAACCGGCCGACCTGGCCGCGCTGCGCACCGACCAGCTGCTGGGCCTGGGCACCAAGACCATTGCGCCGCTGACCACCACCCAGATCGCCGCGCTGAAGACCGCGCAAATCATCCAGCTCAGCGCGGAACAGATTCAGATCCTCAGCACCGCCCAACTGGCGGCGCTGACCAGCAACCAGATCGGCGCGCTGAGCACCGCGCAAATCGGCTGCCTGCTGACCCAGCAAATCGCCGCGCTGACCACCGATGACTGGGCCAGCCTGCAAACCCAGCAACTCAACGCCCTCAGCGCTGATCAGTTGGCCGCCGTCACCACCGCGCAAATCGTCGCGCTGACCAGCAAGCAGGTCGCCAACCTCAGCACGCGCCAGCTGGCCGCGCTCAGCGACGCGCAACTGAACGCGATCGAAACCCGCGACCTGATCACGCTGCGCAGCGCGCAAATCGCCGGCCTCGGCGCCAGCCAGTTGAACGCGCTGGCCAGCGGCCAGCTGCGCGCCCTCGGCAGCGCCCAACTCACCGGCTTGAGCAGCGCCCAATGGCAGGCGCTGGACACGCGCCAGGTGGCCACGCTGAGCACCACCCAGATCCTCAGCCTGTCGAGCGCGCAACTGCCGATGCTGCGCAACGACCAGATCGCCGCGCTGGGCACCGCCACGCTGGCGCTGCTGAAGACGCAGCAGATCGCCGCGCTGTCGACCGACCAGATCGCCGCGTTGAACGCCGACCAGTTGGCCGCGCTGACCACCGGCCAGGCCGCCAGTCTGAACAGCCGCCAGTTGGCCAGCCTCAGCGCCAGCCAGCTGAACGCGCTGGAAACGGTCGATCTGGCGGCGCTGCGCACGGTCCAGATCGCATCGCTGAGCACCGCCCAGATCGCCGCGCTCGACACCCTCCACATCGCCGCGCTGAGCACGCTGCAAGTGGCCAACCTCGGCACCCAGCAACTGCTGGCCCTGGACAACGGCCAATGGCAGGCGCTGGAAACGCGCGACGTCGCCGTACTGAAGACCGCGCAATTGCAGGCGCTCGGCAGCGCCCAGCTGACCGTGCTGACCAGCGACCAGCTGCGGGCGCTGACGGTGGCCCAGCTAACATCGCTGGCCACGCAGCAACTGCAAGGCTTGCTGTCGACGCAGATCGCCGCGCTCAGCACCCTCCAGGTCGCCGGCCTGAGCACCCGCCAGATCAGCAGCCTCGGCGGCCAGCAACTGCAGGCCTTGGTCAGCGACAACCTGGCCGCGCTGAAAGCGCCGCAACTGGCGGCCTTGCGCACCGAACAGATCGCCCTGCTGGGCACCGTGCAGATCGCCGCGCTGCGCAGCAACCAGGTGGCCGCGCTCAGCACCGTTCAACTGGGCGCGCTCAGTTCGGACCAGATCGGCGCGCTGACGCCGGACGACTTCGCCGCGCTGAGCGTGGCGCAACTGGGCGCGCTGGGCGCGCTCTCCAACCTCAGCACCAACCAGGTGCAGGCGCTGACGCCGGCCCAGGTCGGCGGCCTCAACACCGCCCAGATCGCCGCACTGACCACCGCGCAGGTCGCCGCGCTGACCACGCGCCAGATCGGCGCGCTGAGCACGGCCGGCGTCGGCGTCCTCAATAGCGACCAGTTGCGGGCGCTGACGCCGGACGATGTGGCGGCGATGAAAGCGACCCAGCTGGCGGTGTTCAGCACCGACCAGATCCACGCGCTGCTGACCGCCCAGGTGGCGGTGCTCAACAGCGTCCAGATGCCGACGCTGAGTAGCGCGCAGCTGCGCGCGCTCGGCAGCGCGCAACTGCAGGCCTTGAGCACCAGTGCGCTGACCAGCTTGAAGTCCACCCAGGTGGCCACGCTGAGCAGCGACCAGTTGAACGCCTTGCAGCAAGATCAGCTGCAGAGCCTGACGCAAGTGCAACTGATTTCGCTCACCAGCGACCAGTTGCAGGCGCTCAACAGCACCCAGATCATCGCCCTGAGCAGCCGCCAGTTCGTGGTGCTGACCAGCGCCCAGGTGGCGGCGCTGACCACCAGCCAGCTCGGCGTGATCGAGCTCGACGACCTGGCCGCGCTCAAACCGACCCAGGTGGCGGCGCTGAGCAGCGACCAGTTGCGCGCGCTGAGCCTGGACCGCATCGCCGCCCTGACCACGCTGCAGGTGCAGGCGCTCGGCAGCGCCCAGCTGACCAGCCTGGGCACCACGCAAATCCAGGCGCTGGAAGCGGAAGACGTGGCCGCGCTGCGGGCCGCCCAGGTGGCCGTGCTCAGCAGTGACCAGCTCAACGCGCTGCGCGACGAACAGTTGCAAAGCCTGGGCGCGGCGCAGTTGAACGCCATCGCCAGCGCGCAGTTCAGCGCGCTCGCCCTGGCGCAGATCGTGGCGCTGACCACCACCCAGGCCAGCCAGCTGGCGACCGCGCAGATCGCCGCGCTGACCTCGGCGCAACTGGCGGCGCTGGAACTGGAAGACCAGGCGGCGCTGACCACCGCCCAGATCGGCGCGCTGCGCACCGACCAGATCCGGCAACTGGACCTGGCGCACATCGCCGCGCTGACAGCTCTGCAAGCCGCCGCGCTCAGCGCCAACCAGGCGGCCGCGCTCAGCACCGACCAGTTGCAGGCGCTCGACAGCGCCGCGCTGCAGGCGCTCAAGCCGGTGATGATCAGCCAGCTGAGCACCGCGCAGATCGCCGCGCTGACATTGGAACAAGTCCAGGCACTGGGCAGCGACCAGTTGAACGCCCTTAGCGAGACCCAGGTGGCCGCCTTCGGCGCGCCGCAGATCAGCGCGCTGAGCACCCAGCAGATGGGCAAGCTCGGCACGCGCCAGCTGCACGCGCTCAGCAGCGACCAGCTCGGCGCCATCGGCCTCGACAACCTGGCCGCACTGTCGTCCAGCCAGATCGCCGCCCTCGACGCCGCCCAGTTCGGCGGCCTGGACCTGAGCCAGGTCACCGCCCTCAGCAGCGCGCAAGTGACGGCGCTGCTCGGCGCCCAGCTGGCCGCCTTCACCAGCGACCAGGTCAACGCGCTCGACAGTACTGACTTCGCCGCGCTGGCCAGCACGCAAATCGCCGCCCTCACCACCGAACAGTTGGCCGGGCTGGCGCTGCCGCTGTTGCAGGCGCTGGGCACCGCGCAGATCGGCGGCCTCGGCAGCGACCAGATCGCCGCGCTGAGCGACACCAACGTCGGCGCCCTCAGCACCCGCCAGGTGCAGGCGCTGAACGCCACCCAGCTCGGCGCGCTGACCACCGGCCAGATCGGCGCGCTCAGCACCGCCGCCTTCGTGGCGCTGCGCAGCAACCAGTTGGCCAGCTTCGGCGCGGCGCAGTTCGCCGCGCTGACCAGCGACCAGTTGAACGCGCTGTCGACCCAAGCCTTCGGCGCGCTCGGCACTGGCCTGCTGGCGACGCTGACCACCACCCAGTTCAGCAACCTGAGCGGCGCGCAGGTCGGCGCCCTCGGCACGCTTCAGGCGAGCAGTCTCGGCACTGACCAATTGCGTGCGCTCACCACCAGCCAGTTCGCGGTGCTGACCAGCACCGCGCTGCGCAGCCTGCAATCGGACCAGTTCGGCGCGCTGCAGACCGACCAGATCGTCGCGCTCAGCACGCTGCAAGCGAGCACGCTGGGCAGCACCCAGCTGGCCGCGCTCGGCAGCGACCAGCTGGCCGCGCTGGAAACCGTGGACCTGACCGCCTTGACCACCGCCCAGCTGACGCAGCTGCGCGCCGACCAGTTGGCGGCGTTGCAGGCGCCGCAGGTGGCGTCGCTGACCAGCGCGCAGATCGCCGCGCTGAGCACCACGCAAATCAGCCAGGGCTTGCGCACCGACCAGGTGGCGGCGCTGACCAGCACCCAGACGCTGGCCCTCGGCACGCGCCAGTTGAACAGCTTCAGCAGTGACCAGTTGGCCGCGCTCGACAACGACAACATCGCCGCCCTCGGCAGCGCCCAACTGGTGTTCGGCCTCGGCGCGACCGGTATCGCCGTGTTGCAGGCGACGCAGATCGCCGCGCTGCGCACCGCCCAGAGCGCCGTGCTGAGCACCGCCCAGGTGCAAGCCTTGCGCACCGACCAGATCGCCGCGCTCGGCAGCGCTCAGATCGCCGCCTTCGGCACCGCCCAGCTGGCCTATGGCTTCAGCCTGGACAGCCTGGCGACGCTCAGCGCCAGCCAGGTGCAGGCGCTGCAGTACAGCCAATTGGGCGCGCTGACCAGCGTCCAGGCGGCCAGCCTCAGCACCGAGCAGTTGGCGGCGCTGAGCACCGCCCAGATCGGCGGCCTGTCCACCGCGCAAATGCCGGCGCTCAGCGCCGTCCAGTTGGCGGCCTTCAGCAACGACCAGATCGCGGCGCTGGAAACCCAGGACCTGGCGGCACTCAGCGCCAGCCAGTTCAACGGCCTGGCCACCGGCCAGACCCAGGCGCTGAGCACGGCCCAGGTGCGCGCGCTGACCACGCTGCAGATGGCGGCGCTGGCGACCGCCCAGGCGGCCACGCTGCGCAGCGACCAGCTGCAGGCGCTCAGCACGCAGCAAGTGGCCGCACTCGGCGCCGATACGCTCAACGCGCTCTCGACCACCCAGTTCGATGTCCTGTCCAGCGGCAGCATCGCCGCGCTCAGCGCGCAGCAACTGGCGGCGCTGGACGCCGGCCATGTGGCCAGCCTCAACACCAGCCAGTTGCAGGCGCTGACCAGCACTCAGCTGGGCGCGCTGACCGCCGACCAGCTGTTCGCCATGGGCACCGGCCAGATCGCCGCGCTGCGCACCGCGCAGATCGGCTACCTCGGCACCGCCCAGCTGGGCGCGCTGACCAACGCGCAGGTACAGGCGCTCACCACGGCGCAGATCGCCTCGCTCAAGCTGAGCCAGATTCCCGGCCTCAGCGTCGACCAGATGGCGGTGCTCGGCAGCGACCAGTTGCAAGCGCTGACCACCACGCAAATCCAGGCGCTGGCCGCCAGCCAGTTGAACGCGCTCAGCGGCAGCCAGGCCGGCCAGCTGACCACGCTGCAAATGGCGGCGCTGAAAAACGCCCAGATCGCCGCGCTCAGCATCGACCAGCTGAGCGGCTTCAGCACCGCCCAGCTGGACGCGTGGAGCACCAGCCAGGTGGGCGCGCTGGGCAGCACCCAGATCGGCTACCTGTCGACCGCCCAGATCGCCGGCCTCAGCATCACCCAGGTGGCCAACCTGAAAACCAGCCAGCTGCTCGCCTTCAGCGCGACGCAACTGGCGGCGCTGCAGGTCGACCAGGTGGCGGTGCTGGCCACCGCCGGCCTCGCCGCGCTCAGCGTCAGCCAGGCCAACGCCTTCACCGCCGGCCAGGTGGCGGCGATGTCGGTGTCGCAGACGATGGCGCTGAACGCGTCCTCGTTCAACTACGCGACGCCGCTGATCCTCGACCTCGACGGCAACGGCGTGCGCACGCTGAGCGTGGCGGCCGGGGTGCGCTTCGACCTGCGCGCCGAGGGCCAGGCGGTGCAGACCGGCTGGGTCGACGCCCACGACGGGCTGCTGGCCCTGGACCGCAATGGTGATGGCCTGATCAACGACGGCAGCGAACTGTTCGGTAGCGCCACGCGGCTGGCCGACGGCGGCAAGGCGGCCGACGGCTACGCCGCGCTGCGCGAGCTCGACAGCGACGGCGACGGCCAACTGACCCGCGCCGACGCCGCCTACGGCGCGCTGCGGGTGTGGGTGGACGCCAACTCGGACGGCGTCAGCCAGGCCGGCGAGCTGTACGGCCTGGAACAACTGGGCATCGCCGCCATCGACACCAAGGCGCATCAGGTGCAGACGCAACAGAACGGCAACCTGGTCGGCCTGGCCGCCAGCTACACCCGCGACGACGGCAGCAACCACGCCAGCGCCGACGTGTGGTTCCTGGCACAGACCGCCACGGCGGCGAGTGCGGCGCCGCTGCAACAGCAGACGCGTGGCCTCAGCGCCGCCATCGGCGACTACACGGCGACGCCCGTGACACCGGCGGCGACGACGCCGTCGTCACCGCTGACGCCGGCCTCGGCAGCGGCCAACGCCAGCGGCCATGGCGCCGCGCCGGCGCTGGCCGAGGCGCTGCAACAGTACCGCGCCGCACAGGGCCTGCCCGGCGCCGGGGCGGCCGCGGCCACGCTCAGCCATCCGCAACGGCCGGACGAGCAGACCGGCCAGTGGTTCGGCGTGGCGGCGCGCTAACACCCGGCCCCGCCGCAGCAAGCACCACGCTGTGCGCCCATGTGGCAAACAGCGTGGTGTTTACACTCTTGCTCAGAGCCAAAAGTTGCCCCTACGCTGCGACAAAAAGGTATCATAGGACGACCGAACATTTTACGCTCTGCCATGACCTCACAAGCCGCCGTCGTCACCCCCCCTCCCGATAACAGCCCGCTGGGCGTCGTCATGGCGCTGGCCACCGCCGGCCAGCTGTCGATCACCGACCTGTTCTCGGCCGCCGCGGTACTGCAGGAGAGCAACCAGTTGCCGGCGGCGATAGCGCTGTACCGCGGTTGGATCGAACACACGCCGTCGCCACTGATCTATGCCGCCTGCTTCAATCTGGCGGTGGCGCTGTCGGCGGCCGGCGACGACGCCGGCGCCGAGAGCGAGCTGCGCAAGGCGCTGACGCTCAATCCCAACTTCGTCGAGGGCCGCCTCAACCTCGGCACGCTGCTCGAACGCGGCGGCCGGCCGGACGAGGCGCTGGCCACCTGGCAAGCCATCCTCGACGGCCCGCTGGAACCGGACATCAAGACCCAGCCGACGCTGTACCTGCAAACCCTGAACAACCTCGGCCGCCTGCTGGAAATCCGCAAGCGCTATCCGGAAGCCGAGGCCATGCTGGCGCAAAGCCTGCGCGTCGATCCGCAGCAGGCCAACGTCATGACCCACTGGGTGCACCTGCGGCAGAAGCAGTGCGAATGGCCGGTGTACAGCGGCCTGGAACACATCTCGCTCGCTACCATGTTGGAAGGCACGTCGGCGCTGGCCATGCTGAGCGCCTCCGACGACCCGGTGCAGCAGTTGGCCGCCGCCAAGCGCTTCGTCGCCGACAAGGTCAACGCCGCCGTGGCGCCGCTGACCGGCCAGCACGGCTACGGCCACCAGCGCCTGCGCATCGGCTACCTGTCATCCGACTTTTGCTCGCACGCGGTGTCGATCCTCACCGCCGAGCTGTACGAGCTGCACGACCGCAACAAGTTCGAGGTGTACGCCTTTAGCTGGAGCAATGACGACCGCTCGCCGCTGCGCGCGCGTGTAGTCAAGGCGATGGACCACTACATCCGCATCGACCAGCTGAGCGACGAGCAGGCGGCGCGCGCCATCCGCGCCCACGAGATCGACATCCTGGTCGACCTGCATGGCCTGACGCTGGGCGCGCGCCCCAACATCCTGGCCTACCGCCCGGCGCCGGTGCAGATGACCTACCTCGGCTTCCCCGGCAGCACCGGCCTGCCGGGCGTCGACTACGTGCTGGCCGACGAATTCCTGATCACCCCTGAAATGGCCGAGCACTTCAGCGAAAAGCCGCTGTACCTGCCGGACTGCTTCCAGATCAACGACCGCCAGCGCCAGATCGCGCCGACGCCGACCCGCGCCAGCGTCAACCTGCCGGACGACGCCTTCGTGTTCTGCTCGTTCAACAACAACTTCAAGTTCACGCCCGAGGTGTTCGGCACCTGGATGAACATCCTGCGCCGCGTGCCCAACAGCGTGCTGTGGCTGGTGGCCGACTATCCGGAAGTGCGCGAGAACCTGTACCGCCACGCCGAACAGGCCGGCATCGACCGCGCGCGTCTGCTGTTCAACAGCCGCGCCACGCCGGCCGAATACCTGGCGCGCTACCAGCTGGCCGACCTGTTCCTCGACACCTACCCGTTCAACGCCGGCACCACCGCCAGCGACGCGCTGTGGGCCGGCCTGCCGCTGCTGACCTGCGCCGGCCGCACCTTCTCGTCGCGCATGGCCGGCAGCCTGCTGCGCGCGGTCGACCTGCCGCAGCTGATCACCTTCAACTTCAGCGACTACGAGGACAAGGCGGTGGCGCTGGCCAACGCGCCAGCGCAGATCGCCGCCATGAAGCGCCAGTTGCAGGCCAACCGCCTGACCTGTGCGCTGTTCGACAGCCCGCGCTTCGTGCGCAACCTGGAACAGCTGCTGCAACAGGTGGCCAAGCCGGCCGCGCCGCGGCTGCCGGCGCCGCAGCACGCGGTGCACCCGGACGAGGACCAGGGCGCGCCGGCCGCGCCGCTGCGCATCGACCAGATCCCGGTGGTGACGGTGTCGTACAACGCGCCCGACCTGATCGAGGCACTGCTGCGCACGCTGCGCCAGTTCTACACCAACCGCGTGTACGTGATCGACGGCTCGAACCCGGACGTGGCCGAGCAGATCCGCGCCATCGCCGCGCGCCACGACAACGTCGAGTTCATCCCGTTCGGCTACAACATCCACCACGGCCCCGGCCTGGCGTGGGCGATCAACCATCTGGGCCTGGCCGGCGAGGTGCTGTTCCTCGATTCCGACGTGGAAATCCTGCGCGCCGGCTTCCTCGAATCGCTGCACGCGGCGCTGCGGCCCGGCATGTACGGCGTCGGCAGCATCCAGATGGTCAACGAACAGGGCTACGACCGCCCGGACGACGGCGCGATTTCCTATCTGCACCCGGCCTGCATGCTGACCAATATCGAGGTGGTGCGCCAGTGGCCGCTGCCGATCAAGCACGGCGCGCCGCTGATCCCGACCATGCTGGCGCTGCACGCGGCCGGCGCCCATGATCTGATCGCCTCGCTCGACTGGGTGCGCGAGGACTTCGCCCAGGAGCCCAAGCGCCACTACATCAAGCACGACTGGCAGGGCACGGTGCTGCGCACCGGTGGCTACCACTACGACCTGCCGAGCGCGGCCACCGCCATCAACCACGACCTGCTGCAGCTGATGCCGCCGGAGGCGCGCAAGATTGTCGAGGTCGGCTGCGGCGACGGCGCCTTCGCCAAGGCCTACCGCCAGCGCAATCCGATCTGCAACTACACCGGCGTCGAGGCGGCGCCGGCACCGGCCCAGGCCGCCCGTCCGCACTGCGACTTCGTCTTCAACGAGGACATCGAGCATGCCGGCGCCGAACTGTGGGACCACGTGCGCCGCGCCGACTGCTGGGTGCTGGACGAGGCGCTGGAGCGCTGCGACGACCCGTGGACGCTGCTGCAGAAGATCCGCACCAGCATCGCCCCCGGCGGCCGGCTGGTGCTGGCGGTGCGCAACTTCCAGCACTGGAGCATGCAGGCGCGCCTGAACGCCGGCGACCTGCGCTACGGCGAGGCCGGCATCGACAAGCGCCGCAAGCGCCTGTTCACGCGCGGCGTGGTGCTGGAGATGCTGCAGCAGTCCGGCTTCCAGATCAGCGGCGGCAGCGCCCGCATCACCGACGAGCCGGCGCGTGAAAAATACCTGCCGGCGATCCGCCTGATGGCCGGCGCCAGCGGCATCGACCCGGTGGCGGCGGTCGAGGACGCGCTGCCGTGGCAATACATCATGACCGCCGTCGCGGTTTAATCCTGGAAGGCCAAGCATTCAATGAGTTTGCCATTAGTCAGTATCGTCATCCCCTCGTACAAGCCGGGCCATTTCGAGCAGTGCCTGCGCTCGGCGCTGGGCCAGACCTATCCGCACCTGGACATCCAGGTCAGCGACAACTGCCCGAGCGAGGCGATCCGCGACATCTGCGCCCGCTATCCGCAGGTGATCTACCAGCGCAACACCGGCACGCGCGACAAGAACGTGCTGGGCGCCTTCTTTTCCGGCAAGGGCGACCTGATCAAGCCACTGTTCGACGACGACATCCTGCACCCGTTCTGCGTCGAGCGCATGGTGGCGGCGCTGAACCAGGAACCCGAGGCGCAGCTGGTGTTCTCGGCCTCGCAGGTGATCAACATCGACAACCAGCGCACCGAGACGCGGCGCCCGTACCAGACCAGCGGCAGCATGCCGGGCCGTGACCTGCAGCGTTCCATGGTGCTGGGCATGCGCAACTTCGTCGGCGAGTTCAGCACCGTGATGTTCCGCCGCGAGCGGCTGTGGGAGATCGGCACCGCCGGCCTGTTCCGCTACGGCGGCTGGGACTGCACCTTCGGCCTGGCCGACGTCGCCGCCTACTTCAACCTGGCGGGCGACGGCAGCGTGTTCTACATCGACGAGGAACTGTCGTACTTCCGCCACGATCAGCGGCTGGAGTCCAATTCCAACCCCGGCGCCAATCCCAACTTCGGCTACTGCTTCTCCGACTACATCGACCTGGCCATCGAATCGCAGGTGGCCGGCGTGATCTCGGCGGCCGAACTGGCGGCGCTGCGCGGCACCGTCGACGGCGTCGCCGCCCGCCTGTCGGCGGTGTTCCCGATGGTGGGCCGCTCGCAGCAACGCTATCACGACTTTATCGCAGCCCTGGGCTGAACGGAGAACCGACCATGATGGACCAATGCCGAATTATCGACCTGCCCAAGCACCACGACCCGCGCGGCAACCTGTCGGTGATCGAGGGTGGCGTGCAGGTGCCGTTTGACATCAAGCGCGTGTACTACCTGTACGACGTGCCGGGCGGCTCGTCGCGCGCCGGCCACGGCCACATCGAGCTGCAGCAGCTGTTCATCGCCATGTCGGGCAGTTTCGACGTGATCGTCGACGACGGCTACGAGCGCAAGAAAATCCACCTGAACCGCTCCTACTACGGCCTGTATGTGCCCGGCATGATGTGGCGCGAGGTGGAGAACTTCTCGTCCGGCGGCGTCTGCCTGGTGCTGGCCTCCACGCTGTACGATCCGAAAGACTACTACCACGACTACGACGACTTCGTCGCCGCCGTCCATCGCCAAAAATAACAACGCCCCAGCCACCTGAGCGAGTTTCCCCCATGAGCGTACCCTTCCTCGACCTCCAAGCCATCAACCTGTCGCAAACCGCCGAGCTGGAGGCCGCCTTCAAGCGCGTGCTGCATTCCGGCTGGTACATCCTGGGCGAGGAGGTGGCGCAATTCGAACGCCGCTTCGCCGCCTATTGCGGCAGCGCGCACGGCATCGGCGTGGCCAACGGGCTGGACGCCATCATGCTGGTGCTCAAGGCCGGCGGCGTCGGCCCGGGCGACGAGGTGATCGTGCCGAGCAACACCTTCATCGCCACCTGGCTGGCGGTCAGCCAATGCGGCGCCACGCCGGTGCCGGTGGAGCCGCTGGCCGCCACCTACAATATCGACCCTGCGCTGGTCGAGGCCGCCATCACGCCGCGCACCAAGGCCATCCTCCCGGTCCACCTGTACGGCCAGACCGCCGACATGCCGGCGCTGCGGACGATCGCCACGCGCCACCGGCTGCTGCTGGTCGAGGACGCGGCGCAGGCGCACGGCGCCACCTGCCACGGCGTGCGCGCCGGCGCGCTGGGCGACGCCGCCGCCTTCAGTTTTTATCCGGGCAAGAACCTCGGCGCGCTGGGCGACGGCGGCGCCATCACCACCAACGACGCCGCGCTGGCCGAACTGCTGCGCACTTACCGCAACTATGGCTCGCAGAAAAAATACCACAACCAGGTGCAGGGCTTTAACTCGCGCCTGGATGAAGTGCAGGCGGCGCTGCTGAACGTCAAGCTTGATGTGCTGGACCAGGGCAACGCCCGCCGCCGCGAGATCGCCGCCGTCTACAGCGAACAGCTGGCCGGGGTGGCCGATCTGCAATTGCCGCAGGTGCCGGCATGGGCCGAGCCGGTATGGCATCTGTACGTGGTGCGACACCCGCGCCGCGAGCTGCTGGCGCAACGCCTGGCCGAGCGCGGCATCGGCACCATCGTCCACTACCCGGTGGCGCCACACCGGCAACAGGCCTACGCCGACCTCGGCTACCGCGAGGGCGCGTTCCCGCTCGCCGAGGCGATGCATCGCGAAGTGCTGAGTCTGCCGATCGGGCCGCATTTGCAGCCGGCCCAGGCGGCCGAGGTGGCCGACGCCGTGCGCGCCGTGCTGGCCACGCTGTAAGTCAAACCGGCTCAGCGCGCCAGCGGCTCCACTTTCAGCGGCTGCGGCAGGAAGCGCCGGTAGCGCTGCAACGCCGCCAGGATGGCGGCGTGGTCCAGTTCAAAGAAGTATTCCTCATCCGACTCGCGCACCCGGCGCGCGCCGAACAGCCGTTCGTGGAAGGCCCAGACGCTGCGGTTGTCGCGGTTGACCTCGAAGTGCGAATCGCGGAAGCCCAGGTGGTCCAGCGCGTAGTGGTAAATCATCAGCGCCGACTCCATCGCCACGTCGACCGGGGCGCCGTCGGCGATGATCCAGCTGCCCCACGAAAAACTGGCGCCGATGGCGTTGTACACGCGCACCGTGCCCAGCCGGTTGAGCTGCTGGTCGCAAATGATGAAATACGCCTGGCCGCTGCCCTGCTTGTAGCTGTTGATCCACGCCACCTGGCGCGCCAGATCATCCTCCACCGGCGAGATGTAGGCGCTCTTCTTCGGGTCCAGCCGCAGCGCCAGGATGAAGGCGGCGTCATCGGCTTCGACCTCGCGCAAAATCAGCTTGTTGCCGGTCAGCCGGGCGGCGGAATGGATGGCGGGTGAGGTGGTCATGCAAGCTCCTGTCGAACGGCCGGCGCACCGGGCCGGCACGGCAGCCGTACTATAGCGCAAGCCCAGATAACGCTGGCGAGATTTGTCGGGTGTGTGTGATAATTCTCGCAACCGGCCGCCGCACGGCGGACCATCCTCCATCCCGCCACCCGCCCAGCCGCGCCGCCGCCGATGAAAATCACCACCGTCATCCCCGCCTACAAATCGCAATACCTGATGGAACTGCTGGCCTCGCTGGCGCAGCAAACCGAGCCGCCAGAACGCATCATTTTTTCCGACGACAGCCCGGACCAGAGCTTCACCAGCATGCTGACCTCGGAGCCGCTGCAATCGCTGATCGGCCACCTGAACGTGACGGTGCTGCCCGGCACGCGGCGCGGCGCCTACGCCAACTGGTCGCAGTGCATCAACGCCTGGGGCGGCCAGACCGAGCTGGTACATATTCTCTGTGACGACGACCTGATCTATCCGCAGTTTTATGCGCGCCACCGCCACGCCCATATGACGGGCAACTTCAGCTCGACCGTCAGCCGCCGCTGGTACGCCAACGAGGCCGGCCAGCCGGTGAACAAAAGCCTGACGCTGCCGGAGGCGGTGGACCTGCACCCGCAGCGCCTGCTGTCGCTCGACGCCAACACGCTGTTCGTCAGCACCGTCGGCCGCGCCGCCAACTGGCTGGGCGAGGTGTCGAACACGGTGATGCGCGCCGAGGCCGCCAACCTGATCGTGCAGCGCCAGGTGGACGGCATCTCGATCGCCGGCCTCGAAGACCTGGCCGCCTTCATTTGCGGCGCGCGCGAGCGGCCGCTGTGCTACATCAACGAACACCTGGGCTGCTTCCGCCAGAACGCCGGCCAGAACTCGGCCAAGGGCGCCTCGGCGGCGATGAAATGCTCGATCATGGGCTACCTCGGCCTGGCGCTGATCGGCCTGCGGCGCGGCCTGATCAGCGAGGAACACGCGCACTACTGCTTCGAGCTGGTCGGCCAGAACGTGCTGTGGCACTACCGCGACGAGGCCGACACCCAGGCGATCCGCGACACGCTGCCGGCGCTGATCGCCGGCGCCCCCGGCGCCGACGAGCGCTACCTGCAAGCCTGGCATGACTTCGTCGCCGCCCACGGTCACTATTAACCCCTTGCGGTCCGCCGCATCCTCACCTCACCGAATGGAACCCCATGCAAGCGACCGCCCCGCAACTCCGTAAGCACATCGTGGAACTGGAAAGCCTGGAACTGGACGAAGCGCTGTTCAACCGCATCAAGGACGATCTGCTGCAGAACGCCGGCCGCCACATGCCGGCCCAGGTCTGGCTCAAGGCCGGCGGCGGCGGTGCCGAGGCTGCCAGCGAGTTCGACGTCAAGAACCTGATCTTCCCGTGGCTGGGCTTCGGCAAGACGCTGGTGGCGCCGGAATCGCTATCCTGGTACTACCCGTTCATCAAGGACATCGACACGCTGGGCGTGGTCGACACCTATTTCGCCGGCCCGGCCGAGATCCGCCCAGCCGGCCAGGAACTGCTGATCGCCGACCTCGGCACGATAGTCGACATCAACCTGATCGCCCCCTTCCTGCCCCAGGGCCCACAGCCGCGGCCGCTGCGCGTGATCGAGGTGGGCGGCGGCTACGGCCGTCTGGCCGAGGCCCTGTTCAACGTCTACGACGGCGGCCAGCTGCAGTACGTGATGATCGACGCCGTGCCGGCCAGCCTGATCTTCGCCTACGAATACCTGACCCGCGCCCGTCCGGACCTGCGCATCGGCTCGTTCTATCGCGGCGATGCCTACGACCTGCAGCGGTTCGACATCTACATCTGCCCGATCTGGCACTTCGAGACCGCCGGCGCCGGCCAGTTCGACCTGGCCATCAATGTGCAGAGCATGCAGGAGATGGACCAGCATCACGTCGACTACTACCTGGGCTGGTTCGACACCGTGCTCAAGCCGGGCGCCACGGCCTATCTGTGCAACCGCCGCGACCACGTGTTCCGTGGCGAATGGCACTACCCGGCGCACTGGGAATGCCTGCTCAAGACCTGCACCCCGCGTTCGTGGACGCGCGACTTCCCGGCCGAGGTGTACCGCAAGGGCGAGCGCAGCTACGCGGCGCAGAACCATCTGGCCGAGGTGCGCTACCAGCGCGAATTGACGCGCGCCAACGAGCGCCAGCTCGAACGCGCGGCGGCGGCCGGCTACAAGGTCTACTAAGCGGGCAAAAAAGGGCAAAAAACGCGGGGCCGGCCTCAGCCGATGCTGACCTCGCGCATGAACACCCGCAGCAAGTCGAAGCCGTCCCACACCGGGCCGAAGTCAAGCGCGTGGCCGAACGGCACCATGCGGTCGATGCCGGCCAGCGGCGCCGCCGCCACCCAGGCGCGCAGTTCGTCGCGCTGCACGCCGGCGTAGGACAGCGTCTGCACCGTGCGGTTCAGCAGCGGACGCAGCGCGTCCAGGTCCGGCAGCGCGCTTTCAAAGAACAGTCCGGCGCCGCAATGGTGGCCGACGTGCAGCGCCGGCTGCGCCAGCCAGGTACGCGCCAGATCGTTGTTGGCGGTGGCCATCACCTGGCCGCCATGCTCGATGGCCAGCCCGTCCTGCGCCAGCAGCTTATTGACGTAATCGATATCCGACAGGCGCTGGTGGCGCGCGGCGATCACCGCCTCCACCCGTGGCCAGAAGTCGGCGGCGGCGGCCCGTCCCGCGTCCTCGCTGCCCAGCCACAGCACCAGCCGCGGCGACGAGCAGGCCATCTGATCGAACCAGTAGGCGTCGTTGTAGAAGGCCAGCGCCAGCGCGTCGCGCTCGGCCGCCGGCGCCGCCGTCCAGCGCGCCGCGTGCAGCAGCGCCAGCGAATACTTGTTGCTGAAGGCCACCTCGGTGGCGGTCGGCGGCAGGCCGATCGCGCGCACCTGGCGCACCGTGCCGTCGCCGCCCCAGATCACCCGCACATCGCAGGCGGCCGACAGGCGCGCCGTGACGCGGTCGTCGGCCGGGTAGCGCAGCAGCAGCGTGCGGGCGGCGATGGCCGCATGCTCGGGCCGCGCCAGCAGTTCGCCGATGGCGCCCACCAGCACCTCGGCCTGGGCCGACGGCTTGCTCGACAGGCGGACGATGTTGCAGTTGCCGCTCAACAGCGACAGAAACCACGAATAGACGAAAATCGTGTCGACGTTGGACGGCGCGATATGGAACACGGTGCCGCGCGGCACCAGCAAGGCGTCGCCGCGACGCCGTTCCAGCTCCTGCCGCAGGCGCTCCAGATTGGCCTTGCGCATCCAGAAGCCGAGCGCCACCAATTCCGGATAGGCGCGCACTTGCGGCGAGCGCATCAGCACGCCGGCAAGGCCGTCGACCATCGCCATCGCCTCGGCCGAGAACGACGGCAGCGGCGCCGTGCGCGCCAGCTGTTCCGGCGTCGGCGCGTTGGCCAGCAGTGGCTGATAAGCGGGCAAATGCGCGGGCAGATCAGCGGCCACGGCGTCCGGCGCCGCGCCCGTCAGTGGCGCGTTCATGCGGCCTCCTTGCGTGGGGTTTCATGGGTGTCGCTGCAGCCGCGCACCTCGGCGCGCGCCACCCGGCCATGCACCGCCAGCGTGTGGCCGAGGCGGCCACAGGGGCAGTCGTCCACGCCCAGCAACTGGCCGACGTCCTCGGTCAGCAGGCTGTGGCCCGGATAGCTGCGCGGCAGCACCGACAGCACCTGGATCAGGCCCGGCTGGCCGGGCGGCAGCACCGACCAGTCGCGGGCGTCGCGGATCAGCACGTCGGCGAAGGCCGGCGCGTGCAGGCGCCCGTGTTCGCACTCGACGAAGATGGAGCCGACCTGCTCGACCATGCCGTAGAAATTGTGTACCCGTTCAATGTTCAGCTCGGTCTTGAGCGCGGCCTTGAACTGCTCGTTGTCGACCGCCTCGTCCTGCAGCTTTTTCCAGCCGCCGCTGTGGATCAGCACGGCGTTCTCGAAACGCGGCGGGTCGGGCAGCGCGCGCAGCGCCTGCACCAGGTATTTCCACACCATGAAGGTAAAGCCGAACAGGAACACCGGCTGGCCGCGGTGGCGCTCGATGAAGGCGCGGATCGCCTCGACATCGGGCGTCATGTCCTCGTCCTTGAGCGCGTAGGTGTGGTCGCGGCCGAAATTGGACAGGCCGAGAATGCCGGCGCCGCGCGCCGAGAACGTCTGCCGGTTCTTGATCACGCCGGGATGGTCGATCACCAGCATCGGCAGGCGCGCCTTGCCGAGGAACTGCTGCATGATGCGCACCAGCGCCTTGGTCTGGGCCGCCGCCGTGTCGCGGTCGAGCACGATGCGCGACACCTGCTGCGAGGTGGTGCCCGACGAGGTCAGCACCTTGAACACCTGTTCCGGCGGCACCGAACTGAGCTCGTAGCGTTTGAACAGCTGCACCGGCAGGAACGGCAGCTGCTCCAGCGTGTAGCGGCGTTCGCTGGCGGCGTCGGCCACGCCATGCGCGGCCAGCAGCCGCGCATACGGCGCGCAATGGCGCGCATGGTGGGCGGTCAGCGCGCTCAGCGCCTCGCCCAGCCGGGCGGCCTTCTCGGCCTGCGGCAGCTCGTACACCGGCCAGTCGAAATAATCGGGGGTAGCATTCATGATGGGGTTCCTGGCTTGGCCGGCGCCAGCGCGTCCAGCAGTTCGGGATAACGGATCTTGCCGGCGCTCGACAGCGGAAAGGCGTCCACCGCGCGCACCCGCAGCGCCGAATGGTGCAGCCGGTACCAGCCGGGCAGCGCCGCCGCCAGCGCGGCCACGGCGTCGGCGTCGGCGCCCTGCAGCGCCACCAGCAGCAGATCGTCGCGGCCGGTGACGGCGGCGTCGTAGCCTTTGGCGCGCAGCTGGGCCTCCACCTCGTCCAGGCTGATGCGGTTGCCGAACACCTTGATGAAACGCTTCAGGCGGCCGCGCAGATAGAAGTAGCCGTCGGCGTCGCGCTCGGCCAGGTCGCCGGTCAGCAGCACGCCGCCGAGCTGGTCGCCGAGGGCCAGCTCGGCGGCGGTCTCGGCATAGCCCATCATCACATTCGGGCCGCGGTAGCGCAGCTGGCCGGCCTGGCCGGCGCCGTCCACCACGCTGCCGTCGTCGGCCACCAGGTCGAGCGCGCCGCCGGGGATGGCCACGCCGATCGCGCCGGCCTTGTCCAGCAGGCGCGCCGGCGGCACATAGCTGATGCGCGGCGCCGCCTCGGTCTGGCCGTACATGACAAAGAAACGCTGGCCGCGCGCGCCGGCCTGTTCGGCGAACCACCGCACCAGCTCGGGCGCCAGCCGGCCGCCGGCCTGGGTCAGCGTGGTCAGCGACGGCAACGCCATGCGCTCGAAGCGCAGCTGGCGCAACATCGCGTAGGTGGTCGGCACGCCGGCCAGGCTGGTGGCCTGCTGCTGCTTGAAGAATTCCCAGAAGCCGCGCGCGGTGACCGGCTCGTCGCTCAGCAGCACCGTCGCGCCCTGCGCCAGGTGGCTGTTGAGCACCGACATGCCATACGAATAGTGCAGCGGCAGATTGAGCATCGGCCGCTCGGCCGCCGTCAGGCCCAGATAGGCGGCGATGCTGCGCGCGTTGGCGTCCAGCGCGGCCAGCGTCAGCTTGACCAGCTTGGGCGCGCCGGTGCTGCCGGAGGTCGACAGCAGCAGCGCCAGTTCGGGATGCAGCGCCGGACCGTCGCCACCGCGCCAGCGCCAGCGGCCGTTTTCGCCGTCGCCGTCGGCTTCCCCATCGCCCGACCACACCCGGCTGACGTCGAACTGGGCGTACAGGCGTTCGCGCAGCGCGCTGTCCAGCGCGCCATCGACCAGCAACAGCGCATGGCCGGCGCGCAACGCGCCCAGATAAGCGCAGACGGCGGCGGCGCTGTTGGCCGCCTCCACCGCCACCAGCGTGCGCCGCGGCGGCGCGCCATCGGCGGCGTAGATGGCGTCGGCGCGTTGCGCCAGCGCCTGGTAGCTGAGCGTGGCGCCATCGGCCAGGATCAGCGCCGGCCGCGCGCCATGGGTTTCGAGTGCGGTGGCGAAATTCACACCAGCATCCCGCCGTCCACGCCCAGCACCTGCCCGGTGACATAGGCGGCCATGTCGCTGGCCAGGAACAGCGCCGCCTGGGCGACATCGTCCGGCTGGCCGACCCGGCCCAGGCCGATGGCGGCGACGCGCTCGGCGCGCTTGGCCGGCGTCAGCGCGGCGGTCAGTTCGGTGTCGATGAAGCCGGGCGCGATGGCGTTGACGCGGATGCGCTGCGGCGCCAGTTCCTTGGCCAGCGACTTGGTGATGCCGATCACGGCGGCCTTGCTGCCGGCGTACACCGACTGGCCGGCGTTGCCGTTGCAACCCATGATCGAGGTCATGTTGATGATGCTGCCGCCGCCGGCGCGCGCCATCAGGCGGCTGCCGTATTGCGCGCAGTACAGCACGCCGTAGGTGTTGACCTGGAACATCTGCTCGATCTGCGCCGGCGTCACCATGCCGATCAGCGCGTCGTCCATGACGCCGGCGTTGGCCACCAGCACGTCGAGCCGCTTGACCTGCTTGAACAGCGCCTGGAAGGCGTCGCGCACGCTGTCGGGCCGGGCCACGTCCATCAACAGCGTCGCCAGCTGCGCCGCCGGCAAGTCGGCGCGGATCGCGGCGGCGCCGGCGTCCAGCGCGGCCTGGTCGCGGCCCGCCAGGAACACCTGGGCGCCATGGGCGGCGAACAAGCGCGCCACGGCCAGGCCGATGCCGCGGCTGGCGCCGGTGATCAGGACGATTTTCTGGGACAAAAGCATCGGTGCCTCGACTAAGAACGCAAGAAGGGTGGGCCGACAAGCCGGCGCCTGGGCGCGCTTGGGGTGTCAGGCATTTTACCGCAAAAGGCGGCCGCCACGGGGAGCTTGCCGCCGCCCGCGCCGATCACGTATGATGCGGCGTACCCACCCTCAACCACCGCCGCCATGACCACTAACGACCAGCTTTACGCCGCCTTCGCCACCGCGCTGCAAATCGACGCCGCCGTCATCACCGACGCCATGGCCTACAACCAGCAACCCGAGTGGGATTCCGTCGCCCACATGGCCCTGGTGGCCGAGCTGGAGTCGGTGTTCGACGTCATGCTCGACACCGACGACATCCTGGCCATGAGCTCGGTCGCGGCGGCCCGCACCATTCTCGCCAAGTACGGCGTGGTGTTCTAACCACGCCTGTCGTCCCGCCGCCACGGCCGCGCGCCACCGCCGGCCGCTGACGGTTGAGCTGGCGGCCGATTCGGCCCACAATACCAGCATGAGCGCCAGCCCTCCCAGCGACGAGTCGCAACTGCAGGAACTGCACCGCGCGCTGGCCGCCAACCAGCTGGCGCAGGCGGCCGCGGTGGCGTTCGCGCTGGCGCGGCGCGGCGTGCTGCCGATCGTGCAACTGGTCGGCCTGGCCGGGCTGATGGGACACGCCGGCCAGGCCGCGCGCGCCGCCGAGCTCTATCACCTGTGGCTGCGCTGCACCGAGTCGCCGCTGCTGTTTGCCGCCTGGTACAACCTGGGCCTGCTGCAACTGCAGACCGACGAGCAGCACGAAGCCGAACAGTCGCTGCGCGCCGCGCTGCTGATCAAACCCGATTTCACCGACGCCCGCCTGGCCCTGGCCAGTCTGCAGGAACGCCTGTGCCAGCCGGCGGCGGCGCTGGCCAGCTGGCGCGCCGCGCTGGCGCAGATCGATCCCGAACATCCGGCCGGACGGCCGCAACAGCTGCAGGCGCTCAACGGCATGGCGCGCGCGGCGGCGCTGTGCCGCCAATACCCGGAAGCCGAGGACGCCTGCGCGCGCAGCCTGTTGCTCGATCCGCGCCAACCGGACATCGTCGCCCAGTGGCTGCGGTTGCGCCAGCGGCAATGCGCGTGGCCGGTGTGCGTCCCCCTGCCCGGCCTGACCGAGGCCGACCTGCTCGACCAGGCGGACGCCGCCGCGCTGCTGTGCCTCAGCGACGATCCGGCGGCCCAGCTGGCGGCGGCCGGGCGCCACCCGGTCAACCGCGCCGCCGCGCCGGCGCCGCTGGCCGACGCCCACGGCTATCAGCACCGCAAGCTGCGCATCGGCTATCTGTCGGCCGATTTCAGCAGCCACGCGGCCCGCCACGCCGCCGAGCTGTACGGCCTGCACCAGCGCCAGCAGTTTGAAATTTACGGTTTCAGCTGGGACGAGCAAGACCCCGCCGGCCTGCGCGCCCGCAGCGCGCCGCGGATGGACCACCATATCCGCCTGACGGTGATGAGCGACCTGCAGGCGGCGCACACCATCCGCGCCCACGAAATCGACATCCTGGTCGACCTGCACGGGCTGGGTGCCGCCGGCCGGCCGGGCATCCTGGCGCACCGTCCCGCGCCGGTGCAGATCGGTTGGCTCGGCTATCCGGGCAGCAGCGCCATGCCGGCGCTCGACTATGTGCTGGCGGACGCCTTCGTGCTGCCGCCGCGACTGCGCGCCGCGTTCACCGAGCGGCCGCTGTATCTGCCGCATTGCGCCCAGCTTTACGACCGTCGCCGCGCGGCCGCCACCACACCCGGGCGCGCCAGCTGCGGCCTGCCGGACGACGCCTTCGTGTTCTGCTGCTTCCACCCCGGCCGCCAACTGGCGCCAGCGCGGTTTGCCGGCTGGATGCGCATCCTGCGGCGCGTGCCCGGCAGCGTGCTGTGGCTGGCCGCCGACAGCGAGGCGGTGCGCGACCACCTGCGCCTGGCGGCGCTGCGCCACGGCGTCGCCAGCGAGCGGCTGGTGTTCGCGCCGCGCGT
>NZ_WWCP01000053.1 GCF_009857505.1 Duganella lactea | reverse complement strand
CGCCGGCGTGTGGGTGTCGGCCGATGGCAAGCCGACCAAAGCGCCGACCAGTGAGGACGTGGCGGTGCCGGTGGGCGTGGCGCAGGCCTTGCTGCCGCTGGCGCCGCTGCCGTTGCCGCAGGGCGTACGGCGGCCGGCGGCGTGCGCGCCGAGCGGCGCCAGCGCCAAGGAGTGCGTGGCGCTGGATGCGCATAATGCGGTATTGTCCAGCAAGTTGACTGAGCTGGAGGGCAAGATGAAGGCGCTGCAGGGCGCGCTCGGCGGGACGGCGGCGGCCAAGTCGTCGTCGCCACAGGGCGCCGTGGCGCCAGCCGTCGCGGCCTCGGTCCCGGCGGCGGCATCGGCATCGGCATCGTCGGCTTCTGCCAGTCTGACGGCGACGGTCGGGCCGGAGGCGCATGCGGCCAAGGCGGCCGCCGGCGCGGCGGCCAGCGCCGCCAGCATGGTAGCGCCGCCGGTGGCGACCAAGCAGGTGCGCGTGCTGCCCAAGCTCAAATACAAGAAGGAGAAAACGCCCGAGCCGCAGACCGCGCAGACCGCGCAGACCGCGCAGACCGAGTACACGCTGGTGGCGGCCGCCGGCGTCGGTCTGCTGGCGCTGCTCGGCGGCGGCTGGTTGTGGTGGCGGCGCAGAAAGTCCGGCCGCGGACCGCTGAAGATCTGGCAGGGCTTCCGCCGCAAGCGCGACGCCGAGTCGGGGCCGGAGGACTTCGTCGAGGTCAACACCACCGGCTGATCATGCGTTTTACGCATGCGCTCATGCGATATGCGCATAAGCATATAGCTGTAAGCTCTGCCTGCGTGGCGGCGTTCTGGGGTATAGTCTGTGGCGCTATTTTCCCACCATAGAGAGACCTTCGATGAGCGCAGCAGCAGATGACCAAGCCCAGTACCACGCCTTCCAACAACTCGGCCTCAAGCTCGACATGTCGCGCGGCAAGCCGGCGCCCGCGCAGCTGGACCTGTCCAACGCGCTGACCGAGGCGCTGCCGACCTACCTGGCCGCCGACGGCACCGACGCCCGCAACTACGGCGGCGGCGTCGGCCTGCCGGAGGCGCGCGCGCTGTTCGCCGAACTGCTCGACGTGCCGGCCGCGCAGGTCGTCGTCGACAGCAGCGCCAGCCTGTCGCTGATGCACGACGTCATCGTCTACGCGCTGCTGAACGGCGTGCCGGGCCACGCGCCGTGGGTGCGCGAGCCGGTCACCTTCCTGTGCCCGGTGCCGGGCTACGACCGCCACTTCGCCATCTGTGAGGCGCGCGGCATCAAAATGATCAACGTGCCGATGCGCGACGACGGTCCGGACATGGATGTGGTGGAAAAACTGGTGGCCGAGGACGCCAGCATCAAGGGCATGTGGCTGGTGCCGAAGTACAGCAATCCGGGCGGCGCGGTGTTCTCGGACGCGGTGGTGCGGCGGCTGGCGGCGATGCCGACGGCGGCGCCGGACTTCCGCCTGCTGTGGGATGACGCCTACCGCTTCCATCATCTGGGCGAGCGGAAGCTGGTGGTGGCCGATATTCTGCGCGCCTGCGCGCAGGCCGGCCATCCGGATCGCGCGATCGTGTTCGCGTCGTCGTCCAAGGTCACCTGGGCCGGTTCGGGGGTGGCGGCGTTGGCGGCCTCGCCGGCCAATATCGCCTGGTGGAGCAAGCACGCCGGCTTCCGCAGCATCGGCCCGGACAAGATCAACCAGCTGCGCCATGTGCGCTTCCTGAAAGACCTGCCGACCGTCGAGGCGCTGATGGAACGCCATCGCCAGCTGCTCAAGCCGAAGTTCGACGCGGTGCTGGCGCAGTTCCAGGCGCTGCTGGGCGATGTGCCGGGCGTGTCGTGGACCGCGCCGCAAGGCGGCTATTTCATCGATCTGGTCACGCCCGACGGCGCCGCCAAGCGCACCGTGGCGCTGGCCAAGGAGGCCGGCATCACGCTGACCCCGGCCGGCGCCGCCTTCCCGTATGGCATCGACCCGCACGACCGCCACATCCGCATCGCGCCGAGCTTCCCGTCGCTGGACGAGATCAACCAGGCGGCGCGGGGCATCGCCTTGTCGCTGCGCGTGGCGCTGACGGCATAAAAAAAGCGCCTCCACGGAGGCGCTTGTTCATTTGGGTGGCGGGGCTTATTGCGCCGCCATGCCGGGCACGCGGTTCATCCACGGATCGGTCAGGTCGCGGATCGCGCGGTCGTTGGCCAGGATTTGTTTCAGCAGATCGATCTTGCGCAGGCGCTGGCCACCGCTCAGCGCCGGCACGCCATGGGCGGCGGCGCCGGCTTCGGCGGCGCACTGGCCTTCCAGCTGGCCCAGGCGGCCCATGTCCCCGCGACGTGCGGCGGCGGCCATTTGATTGGTCAAACCGGCAATGTTTTCATACATCGAGAGGACTTCGGAAGAGGTCATATGCCCACCTGGCTAAAGTTAAGCGGAGTACCGCATGTCCTGATTAACGTCGCCGTGAGCGGGAACTTTAGAGTGATTTGCAAAAAATGTTCAAAAAAGACGAAAAAAAATCCGCCTGCGGTGCAAACAGGCGGATTTTGATGTCGCGGGATTAACTTATTTGACCAGTTCTTCCAGTCCGGCGCTCAATTCGTCCGGTGGCGGCATGTCGTCGATCAGCGCGTTGTCCTCCAGGCCCAGCTCCTCGGCCAGGTCGACCGGGTAGCAGGCGGCGATTTCGTCGTCGCCCAGCCCCGCCAGCGCGACGCGCGCGCGCCACGCGGCCAGCGCGACGACGGCGGCCAGACGGTTCAGTTCGCCATTGTGGTGCGGTTCCGGGAAGGCCTCGATGGTTTCCGAGAAGGTGGGCGGAAACTTCCAGCGCTTGGCCAGTTCGGCGCCAACGTCGGCGAAGGTGTAGCCCAGCGAGGCTTTTTCGGCGTCGAGGCGGCGCGAATCCATCGGGCCGGCCACCTTGTCCAGCGCCATCGCCTGTTCCGGCGCGGCCGAGTGCAGCACCAGCTGGCCGATGGCGTGCATCATGCCGATGGTGAAGGCGAGGTCGGTGTTTTCCCGGGTTTTCTTGGCGATCCATTTGGCCGCCACGGCGGTGTGCAGGCTGTATTGCCAGAACTGCTTCAGGTCGAGGCCGGGCACGGTCTTGAAGCCGCTCACCAGGCCGGAACTGATGACCAGCGTGCGCACGGTGACGAAGCCCAGCATCAGCACCGCGTCTTCGACGGTGCCGATGCTGCGCGAGACGTGGTAGTAGGCCGAGTTGGCCAGACGCAGCAGCTTGGCGCTCAGCACCGGATCCGTCGACAATTTCTTCGCGATCTCTTCGGTCGAGACGCTGGCCTTGTCGAAACTGCTGATCAGCTCCTCCACGACCTTGGGCGCGGTGGGCAACGCAGTTGGATTCTGGAACAGGGCATCAAGTTTCATAGTTATCTCCTGGGTGATAGACGCGTTGCTATAAGCTAACTATATAGCGAATCGACCAATTCCAGAAGCAATTTGGGTGGCGATCGTCGCTTTTCAGTGATCGTCGTCGAGCAGATCGGACTGGCGCCGGTGTTTGGGCAGGCGCCGTTCGGCGATGGTGGTCGACTGGTGATCGACGTGCCGAATCAGCAGCATGGCCGCGTTCAGCGTGGTGTTCATGGCCTCGGCCGGCGACAGCGGCCGCTGGTCCAGGCGCTGCCGGATTTGCGCCCGCAGCCGCGCGGCGTTGGTCCAGTCGCGCGCGTCAGGCAGCAGCACCCACAGATCGCGCCATGCGTTGCGGCCATCGCCGGCGATGTCGATCGCCATCTTGCGCGGCGTGACCGGGTGGCCGCGAAACACGATGTCGTCATCGATCACCTTGGCGAAAAACCTGATGTCTTTGTAGGTCATGCGCAGGCAGGTCGTGTCCGGCAGGAACAGCTCCTTCCACTGATAGCCGCGCAAAGGCGAGCGCGACGCGCTGCTTTGCGCCATCCACAGCCTGAGCGCGCAAGCGACGGCCTCGGTCGGCGACAGCGTGCTGTGTTTTTTGTGCAGATGGGAAAGTAGCTCCGCGTAGACAGCGGGGGGAATAAAATCGACGTGTGCGGCATCCATGCTCGTTCTCCTATCTCGTTTGTGCTCGTTTTGACTCGTTTCTACTCGTTAGATTTGTGTGCGGTGCATAAAGTTCAAACGAGTTAAAACGAGTACAAACGAGACACCCAAACGAGTAACGATGCCGCACGCAGTGAGACAATAGGGGGTGAACAGCTATTCTCGTGGCAATTTATGGACAATATTGAAGACATCACACAGGCGACGCTGCGGCATTACGAGGCGACGGCGGAACAGTTCTTCGCCGGGACCATCGACCATGACGTCAGCCAAAATATCGACGCTCTGCTGGCCGCGATTCAAACCACCGCGCCATACCGGTTGCTGGACCTGGGCTGCGGGCCGGGGCGCGATCTGAAAGCGTTCAAGGCCATGGGGCACGAGCCGATCGGCGTGGATGGCTCGGCGCGTTTCGTCGACATGGCCCGCGCCTACAGCTGTTGCGAGGTATGGCATCAGGACTTCATCCAGCTCGACCTGCCGGCCGCCTGTTTTGACGGCATCTATGCCAACGCCTCACTGTTCCACGTGCCCAGCGCGGCGCTGCCGCAAGTGCTGGTTCATCTGCATGCCGCCTTGAAGACTGGTGGCGTGCTGTTCAGCTCCAACCCGCGCGGCGACAACCGCGAAGGCTGGTCCGGACCGCGTTACGGCAGCTACTACGACTACGACACCTGGCACCGTTACCTCACCGCCGCCGGCTTTGCACCAGTCCAGCATTACTACCGTCCAACAGGTCTGCCGCGTGAGCAACAACCCTGGCTGGCCAGTGTTTGGCGCTGCGTTCGTGAACGCACAGAAGCTCAAGCATGAGCGGCCTATAGTAGAACCCATGCACACAGCACTGGGTTGTGTGACCGTTAGCGACGAAGGAGTTCATCATGAACAAGGACCAAGTTGAAGGCAAACTGAAAGACATCGGCGGCAAAATTCAGGAAGAAGCCGGCAAGCTGGTAGGCAGCTCGGAGCAGCAAGCCAAAGGCCTGAACAAACAGGCGGAAGGAAAAATCCAGAAAGGCTATGGCGACGCCAAAGAAGCGGTCGAAGACGTGGTCAAAGGCAACCGCAACTAATTGCGGATCGCCATAACAAAACAGCCGCTTGACGCGGCTGTTTTTGTTGGTGGTTTAGTTTCGGGTTTAGTTTACTTCAGGCTTCAGGTTCTTCTTGAAGAACGCCTCAATACTGCCCCACACGTGACGCTGTGCGACCGGCCCCGAGATGCCATGCTTGGCGCCCGGATAGGTCATCAGGTCGAAGTGCACCTGACGCTTGACCAGCGCGTCGATCATGCGCGTGGTGTTGGTGAACAACACATTGTCATCGGCCATGCCGTGGATCAGCAGCAGCGGCGACTTCAGACCATCCAGATGCGAATACACGCCGCTGTATTCATAGCCCGCCTGGTTTTCCTTCGGCGTGCCCATGAACTGCTCGGTGTAGTGGGTGTCGTACAAGGTCCAGTCGGTGACCGGCGCGACCGACACGCCCATCGCGATCTTGTCCGACGCTTCCGCCAGCAAACGCAGCGACATGAAACCGCCATAACTCCAGCCGAACACGCCGATGCGCTTGGCGTCGACGAAGCGCTGCTGGCCCAGCCACTCGATGCCGGTCAACTGGTCTTCCACCTCCACACGTCCCAGCTGGTGGTAGTTGGCGTCGGTAAAGGCGCGCTCGCGGCGGAAGGAGCCGCGGTTATCCAGACGCCACACCACAAAGCCTTGCTGCGCCATGTACTGGTCGAAGAAGTTGCCCCATTTGCGCGCCACGTGCTGCGAGTGCGGGCCGCCGTAGGTCGACAGATAGACCGGGTATTTCTTCGCGGCGTCGAAGCCGGACGGCTTGATCATTGAGTAGTACAGCGTCTGGCCGTCCTTGGCCTTCAGCGTGCCGTACTCGGTCTTCAGGTGCGCGTCCAGGTATTTGCCGTAGGGATGGCTGGCGTTCAGTTCGTTCTTTTCCAGCCACTGGATCATCGCCCCATCCGGACGGCGGATGCTGACCTGTGGCGGCGTGTCCGGAGTCGAATACGTGTCGACGAACACCTCGCCGTTACGGGCGAACGACGAATCGTGCCAGCCGTCGCCCTGCGTCACGCGGGTCGGCTGGTCGGCGCTGCTGCCGTCCAGCTTCAGCGCATAGGTCTGGCTGTCGATCACGGCGTCGCGGTTCGACTGCACGAACACGCGGCCGTGTTTCTCGTCCACCGCCAGCAGCCGGTCGATGCCCCATTCACCCCGGGTGATGGCGTGTTTCAGCTTGCCGTCCAGGCCATACAGGTACAGGTGCTTGCGGCCGCTGCGTTCGGACGACCAGATGAAGCTCCGGTTATCGCTCAGGAAGCGCAGGTCGTCAAAGATGCTGACCCAGGTCGGCGAGGTTTCGGTGATCAGCACCTTTTGCGCCAACGTGGCGGCATCGACCGAGACCAGTTCCAGCTTCTTCTGATCGCGGGTCTGGCGCTGGAACAGCAGGGCCTTGCTGTCGGCGCTCCAGTCGGCGCGCACCAGATAGATGTCCCGCTCCGCGCCCAGGCTCACATCGCGGATCGCGCCGCTGACCGGCGAGACGATCTTCAACGCGACCAGCACGTTCGGATCGCCGGCGGCCGGGTAGCGCTGCTCGACCACCTCGGTGCGGTCGGCGAAGATCTCAAAGCGGCGCACCACCGGCACCGGCGCCTCGTCGTAGCGCTTGTAGGCGATGGCCGAATCGTCCGGCGCCCAATAATAACCGGTGGTCTGCGACATCTCCTCCTGCGCCACGAACTCGGCCTCGGCGTTGTGGACCGTGCCCTGGCCGTCGGTGGTCAGCTGCTTCTCCTTGCCGGTGTTCAGGTCGATGACGAACAGATTCTGGTCGCGCACGAAGGACAGATAGCGGCCGCGCGGCGAAATCTGCGGATCGAGCACGTTGCCGCTGGCGACCATGCGCGCCCGCTCCGGCTGGCTGACCTCGATCAGATACAGATTGCCGGCGATCGGCACCAGCAGGCGCTTGCCATCCGGCGACCAGCTGTAGCTCAGAATGCCCTTCAGGCTGGCGGTGCGGGCGCGCTCGCGGCGCGCCTTCTCGGCGTCCGACAGCTTCTCGTCCGGCACCAGCAGCTTGGAGTCGACCAGCCGGTGCGTGCTGCGGTCCCGCAGATTGTATTCCCACAGATCGAGCTGGAACTGGTTGTCGTCGCGGCCGCGCAGGAAGGTGACGCGGGCGCCGTCCGGCGACACCTTCAGGCTACGCACGCCCGGACCGGACAGCGACGGATCGCTGTGGATGCGGTCCAGGGTCAGTTTTTCCGCGGCGGCGGTGCCCGACAGCAGGGCGAGGAAGCAAAGGAGGAAGCGCATGGTGTCTCTCAAAGGGGCAGAAGCCGAGACGATACCAGAGGCACACGGCCATGGCGAGACGGCAAGATTGGGAATCCGCCCCCGAAAACCGTTTTTCCTTCGGCGCTAGCCGATCCGCGCCAGCGATAGCCGGTGCAGCGCCCAGCCGAGCAGCACCGCCGCCACCGTCAGGCCGACGGTCAGGCCGATCCAGAAGCCGGCCGCCGCCATGTCATGGCCCAGGCCCAGCCAGCAACCGAGCGGCAGCGCGCAGCCCCAGAAGGCCAGCAGCTGGATCTGCATTGGCTGGCGGCTGATCTTGTAGCCGCGCAGCGCGCTCGACGCCGCCACCTGGGCCGCGTCCGACAGCTGGAACAGCGCCGCCAGCAGCAGCAACGACACGCACAGCGCCTGCACCGCCAGGTCCGAGGTGTAGGCGGCGGCGATCTGCTGGCGGCACAGCACCATCAGCAGCGCCGACAGCACGCCGAACGCCAGCGCCATGCCGACCCCGACCCAGGCGACAAAACGCGCCCGCACCGGCTGGCCCTCGCCCAGCGCCTGGCCGACGCGGGTGATCAGCGCGATGCCGAAACTGAGCGGCACCATGAAGGTCAGCGAACTGAAATTGAGGGCGATCTGGTGCGCCGAGATCTGCACCACGCCATAGCGCGCCACCAGCAGGCTGACCGCGCCGAACGCGCTGACCTCGGCGAAATAGGTGACCCCGATCGGCAGGCCGAGGCGCAGCATGGCGCCGATCTCCGGCCAGTGCGGCCCCTCCCAGTGGGTGAACGGGTAGGTCGGGCGGTAGGCCGGCTGGCGAGCGATCCACACCAGCATCGCCGCCAGCATCAGCCACATGCACAAGCCGGTCGACACCGCGCAGCCGACGCCGCCCAGCGTCGGGAAGCCCCAGTTACCGAACACCAGCAGCCAGTTGACGAACACATTGAACAGCAGGCCGAGCAGGGCGATGACCATCACCGGCTTGGTCTGGTTGATGCTGGTGCTGTAGCCGTACAGCGCCCGATAGGCGGCGAACGGCGGCAGGCCGATGCTGATGATGTGGACGAACAGCGCCGCCTGGTCGCGCACCCGCGGCGTCAGGTACAGATGGTCGAACACCAGCGTCGCCAGGTTGGCCAGCAACATCGCCAGCACGCCGACGCCCAGCGCCTTCCACAGCGCCTGACGCACCGCGTGCGGCACCTTGGCCAGCGCGCCGGCGCCGACGTCGTGGGCGACGATGGAATTAATCGCCATCATCACGCCGCTGACCGTCACCAGCACGATCGACCACACCGACGCCCCCAGCGACACCGCCGCCAGCTGCTCGGCCGAGGTGTGGCCGGTCATGGCGACGTCGGCCACGCCCATGCCGACCGTCGCCAGCTGGCCGACCAGCACCGGCCACGCCAGTTGCCACAGGGCGGCGGCCTCGCGGCGGATATTGGCGGCGGTAAAAGTATGCGGCATGGGAAATAAAGTCCTTACAGAAAGGTACAATTTTACTGGGTTGCCCACAGTTTTGCGCGCTATCATGCGGGCTGACCCGATCCGGAGACGTTCATGCACCCGATATTCGCCGCCGCCGTCCTCGGCGCCACCTGCACGCTGGCCTGCGCCGGCGAGATCACCCTGTACAGCCACACGCGGCTGGGCGGGCCGGCCATCACGCTGCACGACGCCACGCCCGACCTCGACCCGCTGGGCTTCAACGACAAGACTTCCAGCGTGGTGGTCAACAAGGGCACCTGGCAGGTGTGTGCGGAAAAACACTACAAGGGCAAGTGCCTGATCCTGAAAGAGGGCGAGTACGCCGAGCTCAAGGGCTTCGACGACATGATCTCGTCGGCGCGCGAAGTGGACGCCGGGCGCCGCAAATAAGCCCTTACAATTGCTTGCAAATCAGCGAACATTGCCTGTCAGCGACATTGCCCCGGCCAGCGTTGTTGACGCATCCCGATCTTGAATGGACGTCCACCATGAAAACCTTCCTGTTCCGCCTGTTGAGCGCCACGCTGCTGCTGACCGGTGTCGCCCACGCCGGCGAGCTGACGCTGTACACCGACGACGACTTCGGCGGCCGCGCGGTGACGCTGCGCGGCGCCACCCCGGACCTGGCGCAGCTGGGTTTCAACGACCGCACCTCCAGCGTCATCGTCCGCGCCGGCACGTGGGAACTGTGCCAGGACTCGGGTTTCCGCGGCCATTGCATCACGCTGCAGCGCGGTGAATACCGCCAGCTGAGCGGATTCAACGACCAGATCTCGTCGGTGCGCGAAATCGGCGGTCGCGACCGCGACGAGCGTGACGACCGTGGCGGCTATGGTGGAGGCTGGGGCCGGCGCGAAGCGATCGTGCTGTTCTCCCAGGCCAATTTCGGCGGCCGCCGCGCCGAGCTGGCCGGCGACGTGCGCAAGCTCGACGACTACGACTTCAACGACCGCGCCAGCTCGGTGATCGTCAACGAGGGCCGCTGGGAACTGTGCGAGCACGCCGACTTCGGCGGCCGCTGCATCGTGCTCAATCCGGGCCGCTACGACTACCTGGGCGACATGAACGACCGCATCTCGTCGGTGCGCCGGCTGCGCTAAGCGGCCGCGCCGCACGCTGCGGGCATTTGCGCTAGACTGGCAACGGTGCAAAACAGGAGCGGGCAACGTGGAATACAAGGATTACTACCAGACGCTGGGCGTGGCCAAGACGGCCAGTGAGGACGAGATCAAAAAGGCCTACCGCAAGCTGGTCCGGAAGTACCATCCGGACGTCAGCAAGGAGGCCGACGCCCAGCGCAAAACCCAGGACATCAACGAGGCCTACGGCGTGCTGGGCGACGCCGACAAGCGCGCCGCCTACGATGAACTGGGGCGCGGCCAGCACTACCGCGCCGGCCAGCCCTTCCGCCCGCCGCCCGACTGGGGGCGCGACGTCGGCGGCCAGCCCGGCCGGCCCGGCGCCGCCGGCTTCGGCGACAGCGACTTCTTCTCCGACCTGTTCGCCAATTTTGGCGGCGGCCGGCGCCGGCCGCAGGCGCCGCAAAAGGGCGAGGACCACCACGCCAGCATCACCATCGACCTGGCCGACAGCTACACCGGCGCCACCCGCGCCATCGGCCTGATGGTGGCCGAGCGCGACGCCCAGGACCGCATCGTCACCCGCGAGCGCAACCTCAGCGTCAACATCCCGGCCGGCGTCACCGCCGGCCAGCAACTGCGCCTGGCCGGCCAGGGCCAGCCGGGCGGCGCCGGGCCGGGCGACCTGTATCTGGAAATTCAGTTCCGCCCGCACCCGCGCTATCGCGTCGACGGCCGCGACGTCTACCAGACGGTGCCGGTGGCGCCGTGGGAGCTGGCGCTGGGCGGCGAGATCGACGTCACCACGCCGTCGGGCAAGGTGCACGTGACGGTGCCGGCCGGCTCGCAGAGCGGGCGCAAGCTGCGCCTGCGCGGCCGCGGCATCCCCGGCAAGCAGGCCGGCGACCTGTATCTGCTGCTGGAGGTGGTGCTGCCGCCGGCCACCACCGAGCAGGCCAAACAACTGTATCAAACGATGGCGCGCGAGCTGGCCTTCAACCCGCGCGCGGGAGGATGACCATGGGACAAGTGCTGACCGCGGTGGTGATCGACGACGACGCCGCGCTGACGCTCGACGAACTGGCGCAAGCCTGCGCCGTCGCGCCGGACTGGGTGGTGGCGCGCGTGCGCACCGGCATTCTGCTCGACGCGGCCGACGGCGACGACGCCGGCCGCTGGCGCTTCACCAGCGCCGACCTGGTGCGCGCGCGCCGGCTGTGTCAGATCGAGCGCGCCTTCGACGCCAACGACGACGTGGCGGCGCTGGTGGTCGACCTGTCGGAGGAGATCCGCCGCCTGCGCGGCAAGCTCAGCGCGGCCGGAGTGCGATAGGCGCGGCCACCGCCAGCCCGGCCGGCGCCGCCTCGTTGAGCGCGTGATAGGCGTGCGGCGGCGCCGTCGGTTCGCGTTCGTTCAGCGGCGCCGGCGCGCCCGGCTGGGCCAGATCGAGGAACTGCTGGATCAGCCAGCGCGTGGCCGGCCCCGGCTCCTCGTCGCCGCGACGGATCACATACAGTGGAAAACTGAACGAGCCGCCCTCGGCGATCCGCAGCGGCAGCAGCCGGCCGGCGTCCAGATCCCACTGCACCAGCTCGAGCGGCATATTGCCCCAGCCGATGCCGTTGCGCAGCAGCGCGTGCTTGGAGCTGAGGTCGCCCAGGCGCCAGTCGCGCAGCGCCAGCACGCCGAAGTCCTGGCCGGCGGTCAGCGTGCTGCGGTCGGTCAGCACCAGCTGGGTGTGCTCGCGCAGCACCGCCGTCGGCACGATGCCGTCGATCTGCGCCAGCGGATGCTGCGGCGCCACCACCGGCACCATGGTGACGAAGCCGCAGGCCTGGCGCTCGATCACGTCCGGCGTGCCCGGCATCCAGCCGCTGATGCCGATGCGGCAGGTGCCGTCGGCCACCAGCTGCGTCACCGCGCCCAGCGCCTCGGTGCGCAGGCGCATCGAGACGGTCGGAAACGCGGTCTGGAACGCGTGCAGGATGCGCACCAGCTTACAGGTTGAAAACATCACATCGACCACCAGCGACACCTCCGCCTCCAGCCCGGCCGACAGCGCCCGCGCGCGCGCGCGCATGCCGTCGACCTTGAGCGACACCGCGCGAGCGTCGGCCAGCAGCGCCTTGCCGGCCTCGGTCAGCGTCGGCTTGCGCTTGCCGCGGTCGAGCAGCGCCACGTTCAGCTGCTCCTCCAGGTTGGCGATGGTGTAGCTGATGACCGACTGGGTGCGGTGCAGCGCCCGCGCCGCATGGGCGAAGCCGCCATGGTCGATGACGGCGATAAACACACGCAACTGGTCGAGGGAAGGCTGGCCGGGATCTCGCATAATCGATATTTTCGATAGATTTAATAGAAATAAAGGGGATTTCATCGATATTATAAACGCTTTATGATCGCTGCAACTCCCCACTGAAAGGACACCGCATCATGACCACCATCCTCCACATCGACAGCAGCGTGCGCGGCAGCGCCTCCCTGACGCGCCAGCTGAGCGGCGAATTCGTCGCCAAACTGCGGGCCGCCAACCCGGCCGCCGGCGTCGTCACGCGCGACCTGGCCAGCAACCCGGTGCCGCACCTGACCGAAGCGATGATCGGCGCCTTCTTCACGCCGGCCGACCAGCGCAGCGCCGAGCAGGCCGCCACGGTCCAGACCTCGGACACGCTGGTCGACGAACTGTTCGCCGCCGACACCCTCGTCATCGGCGCACCGATGTACAACTTCTCGATCAGCTCCGGCCTGAAAGCGTGGATCGACCACATCGCCCGCGCCGGCCGCACCTTCCAGTACGGCGCCAACGGCCCTGAAGGCCTGGTCACCGGCAAAAAAGTGGTCGTCGTGGTCGCCAGTGGCGGCGTCTACAGCGAAGGCCCGGCCGCCGCCTACGACCACGTCACCACCTACCTGCGCGCCGCGCTCGGCTTCCTCGGCATGACCGACGTCACCTTCGTGGTGGCCGAGGGCGTGGCGATGGGCGAGGCGGCGGTCAGCAACGCCCAGGCCAAGGCGCGCGCGCAGATCGCCGCCATCGCCGCCTGAGTCTGGTCGGCCGGCCGACCGGCCCGTGCCGGCTGCGGTATCATGCAGGCTTCACTCCATGGAGCCTCACATGAAACGGACTCTACATCTGTTGATGATAGACCCGCAAAACGACTTTTGCGACCTGCCGGCCGGCTATCTGCCCATTGACCCCGTCACCGGCCAGCCACTGGCGCCGGCGCTGCCGGTGCCGGGCGCGCACGCAGACATGCTGCGCCTGGCCGGCCTGATCAACCGCGGCCGCGCCGGCATCACGGCGATCAGCGTCACGCTCGACGCGCACCACCGCTTCGACATCGCCCACCCGACCTTCTGGATAGCCGCCGACGGCGCCGCCGTCCCCCCGTTCACTGAAATCAGCGCCGCCGACGTCCGCGCGCGCCGCTACCTGCCGCGCCACCTGGCCGCCTTGCCGATCGCGCTGAACTACCTCGACCGGCTGGAAGCGGCCGGCCGCTACCGGCTGATGGTGTGGCCGGTGCATTGCGAGATCGGCAGCTGGGGCCACAACGTCCACGCCGACGTGCGCGCCGCCTACGGCCACTGGGAAGAAGCGTCGCTGGGCATCGTCGCCAAGCTGGCCAAGGGCTCCAATCCGTGGACCGAGCACTACTCGGCGGTGCAGGCCGAGGTGCCGGACGCCGACGACCCGGACACCCAGTTCAACACCCAATTCGTCCGCACGCTGGCCACCGCCGACCGCGTCTACATCGCCGGCGAGGCCGGCAGCCACTGCGTCAAGGCCACGGTCGAACACATCGCCGACTACTTCGAGCGGGAATACGGCACCGCCGCGCTGGGCAAGCTGGCGCTGCTGACCGACTGCATCAGCCCGGTCACCGGCTTCGACGCCCAGTACCAGCACTTCCTGCGGACCATGGCCGCGCGCGGCGTGCACCTGCTGCCGGCCGCCGACGCGCTGGCCGAGCTGATCGTCAACGCCGGGGAGCCCGCATGAGCGCACCGGTCGTCCGCAGCCTGCTGGAAACGGACCTGTACAAATTCACCATGTGGCAGGCGCTGCTGCATGGCCACCCCAACTCGCACACCGAATACGAATTCGTCTGCCGCAACACGCCGGCCTTCCCGCTGACCGAGCTGCTGCCGCAGATCGAGCGCGAGCTCGACCACCTGTGCTCGATGAGCTTCCGCGACGAGGAGCTCAGCTACCTGCGCTCGCTGCGCTACATCAAAAGCGACTTCGTCGACTTCCTCACCGTGTTCCGCTTCCAGCGCAAGTTCATCGACGTGCGCGCCGACGGCGACACGCTGAAGATCCACACCGCCGGCCCGCAGGTGCACGTGATGGGCTTCGAGATCTACGTGCTGTACATCGTCAACGAGCTGTACTTCCGCCGCTTCGACCAGGCCGCCGCGCTGGCCGAGGGCCGCGCGCGCCTGAGCGCCAAGATCGCCAAGCTGAAGGCCTTCGGCCAGGAGCCGGCGCTGGCCTACCCGTTTGAATTGTCCGACTTCGGCACCCGGCGCCGCTTCTCGGGCGTCTGGCATGACGAGGTGGTGCAGCGGCTGGCGCGCGAGGTGCCGGAATATTTCAAGGGCACCTCCAACGTCTACCAGGCGATGCGCTTCGGCCTGATCCCGATCGGCACCATGGCGCATGAATACATGCAATCGTTCCAGGCCTTCGGCGTGCGCCTGCGCGACTTTCAGAAAGCCTCGCTGGAGGCGTGGGTGCAGGAATACCGGGGCGATCTCGGCATCGCCCTGACCGACGTGGTTGGCATGGACGCCTTCCTCGACGACTTCGACCTGTATTTCGCCAAGCTGTTCGATGGCCTGCGCCACGACTCCGGCGACCCGGTGCTGTGGGGCGAAAAAGCCATCGCCCACTACGCCGCGCTGCGCATCGACCCGAAAACCAAGCGGCTGGTGTTCTCGGACGGCCTCAACCTCGACAGCGCGATCGCGCTGTACCGTCACTTCGGCGACCGCATCATGACCGGCTTCGGCATCGGCACGCACCTGACCAACGATGTCGGCTTGGCGCCGCTCAACATCGTCATGAAACTGGTGCTGTGCAACGGCCAGTCGGTGGCCAAGTTGTCCGATTCGCCGGGCAAGACCATCAGCAAGGACGAAACCTTCCTGGCCTATCTGCGGCAGGTGTTCAACCACCCGGCGGCGTAGCGCCGGGCCGGGCTCAGGCCTCGGTCGCGCCGAAGCCGGCCATGATGGCGTCGGCCTTGTCGCGCTCGTCGTCGTCGTAGACATCGACCGACAGCATGGCGCCGGCGCGGTGGCGCGCGGCGGCGGCGGCGGCCGGGCCGCCCGGCGTCAGCGCATCGAGCAGATTGCCGACCGCGCTGGTGGCCACCGACGGCGGCAGTTCAGCGTGCCGGGTCAGCTTGACGCTGGCCAGCGGAAAGCCGCCGGACAGCAGCGCGCTGCGGGCGCTTTCAGCATCGGCCTGTTGCGGGAAATTGCGATGGATGGTGCGGGACATATAGGCCTCCTTATTGTTATCGATGGCTCAAAAGCCGGCCACGACGGTGGTGAAATGCTCCACTTTCGGCGGCTGCGCGAAGTAGCCGCCGACCAGCGCGCGCCAGTCCTGGAACGCGGCGCTGCCGCGGAAATCGACCGTATGGTTTTCCAGCGTCGCCCAGCCGATCACCAGGTGATAGGTGTCCGGCGTTTCGATATCGCGGTCGAGCCGCATCGACAGGCAGCCGGTGGCGGCCTGAAACAGCGGCACCGCCTTGGCGACGCCGGCCTGGAACGCCTCGTGGCTGTCTGGTTTGATATACAACTCGGCAATCTCGTAAATCATGGAGCGATCCTGGCAGTGGAGAGATGCCTATTGTGCCTCAACTGCGGCGGGCGTGCGCAGGATGAAACGCATCGCCTGGTGCGCCAGCTCACCGACGTCGGCACCGCTGCCGGGCTTGTACCACTGCACGGTCCAATTGAGCGCGCCAAAAATCAGCAGCCGGTCGAATTGCGACGGCGTGGTCCACGCGCCGGAGCGGTGCAGCTCGGCGATGGCGCGGTCCCATACCGCCTCGTAGCGGTCCTTCAGCGCCGCGATGCGGGCGCGCGACTGCTCGTCCAGCGAGCGCCACTCGTACAGCAGCACGGCGATGAAATGGTGATCCGGCGCCAGCAAGGTGTGCAGATGCGCCTCGACCAGCCGGTGCAGCATGGCGCAGGGCGACAGCGGCAGGGCGGCGATCGCCTCCACCTCGGCCAGCGCATGCTGCATGCCGTGCTCCATGATGGCCGCCAGAATCTCCTGCTTGGTCTTGAAATGGTAAAACCAGCTGCCGGCCTGGATGCCGGCGGCCGCCGCGATATCACGCACGGTGGTGTTGTCATAGCCCTTGGTGCGGAACAGCAAGGCCGATTTCTCGATCAATTCCGCGCGCAAGCCACCGCCTTCGCCCTTGTGCGGGCGCCCGCGCTTCTTCGGAACAGGGGCTACGGCATTGTGCATGGCGGCATCGCTGGCTGAAATGATGACAGTGTCATTCTAATGCAGGGATGAGGCTGGATTCACAAAACCGTCACCATGTGCTGCAATGCAACAACAGCGCTCCCTTTTGCGCCAGATCAAGCCGTCCACCGGATCGACTTCCAAGCTCGACCAAATGAACAGGAGATCCGCAGGCAATCCCCGGCTCAGCTTGACAACCACCATCACGCGCGTAACGATGAAGACATGGAAGCCGCCATCGACAAACTGAGGGACGACATGAACGCCGGCTTCAGTGAGACGCGCGCGGTGATGCACGACGGTTTTCGCGAAGTGAATGCGCGTATCGACGCGCTGCGGCGAGAATCCTCGGCGCAAATTGACACCTTGAACAAGGAAGCTTCGTCACGCATCGCCGAGCTGCGCCAGCAGACGCTGGATCAGTTCAAGCTGGTGGACGCAAAAATTGAAAAGTCGCAGCAGCAAATGCTGGATCATTTCAAGGTGGCGGCGGCGGAAATTGCAAGTTTGCGGCAGCAGATGTTGGATCAGTTCAAGGTGATGGACGCAAAAGTTGAAAGTTTGCGGCAGCAAACGCTGGATCAGTCCAAGGTGGCGGACGCAAAAATTGAAAAGTTACTGCAGCAAATGTTGGATTCTCAGCGCGAAACCACTGTACGCATCGATACACTGATGCACGAGAGCAATCGCCGTATGGACCGCAGCGAAGTGCAGTTTCGCTGGCTGGTCGGGTTGATACTCACCGCCTTGTTGGGCATCGCAGGCCTGGTGATCAAAGCAACGTGAAGAAGTGTTGGTGCCGGTATATTTCCCGACCGCCGGCGCCGGTAGTAGTCGCCGTTGCGGCGCTAATGAAGGGCATCATAGCGGTTAAATATGACCGGCGTTTGACGCGCATGGCGGGACACGCCAAAGTGGAGTAGAATAGAACTTCTGTGGGGCCGACCTGGTTTCGACGTGGGTTGCAAAGCAGAACAGGGCATACCGAGGCCTGGCTACCTCGTAAATACAACCAGAAATCAATAACTGCAAACGATAACTCGTACGCACTGGCAGCCTAAGGGCTGTTAGCTCCTAAACGCTTCTTCCCTGGGGCGGACCGTTAAAAGTCATGGAGTCATTTACAGGGAATCGCGCTGTGACGGGTCACTTGAAGCAGCGCTAAATCTAAGGTGAATCGCCTGTCCAAAACGTGCACATCCGTGTTGTACAGGTTAAATTAAATGATAGTGCTAAGTATGTAGAACTGTCTGTAGAGTGCTTGCGGACGCGGGTTCGATTCCCGCCGGCTCCACCACAAGATCATCTAGTCGCATCCAACGCCGTCCAAGTGACGGCGTTTTCTTTTATATTTCCAAGTAATTGGCCTCTACTCCAGTCTTGCCAAGTCCAGCCCTGTCCAGCGATATGGGGGGATTGATCGGTAACTTGTGAACAATGAACTGGAGAAGAATTGATGGCTGGAGGGGATCGGCTATCGAAGCTGAGCGACAAGGTCGTGAAGGTGATCGCAACCAAGGCAGAACCGGGTCGGAAGCGGGCAGACGGGGTAAGCGCCAATTCTTCCCCCTTCTAGCGCAGTCACATGCAATCCGGGGCTCCCCGCCTCACGCGGACGTTATCTTTTAAGCTTCGCAGACCATTGGCATAATCCCACTACCACCCGCTGGTGTTCAGGAGCGCATGGGGGGGGGGCGCTGTCGCGGGGGGGCAGGAAGCGACCGTCGCACGCCACGCGCGCGCGGCGGTCACGTTATTTATCAGCGGATACCATGTCCAGCACATCGTTGATTGCCAGAACGATGGCTTGCGGATCCTCGACCTCGATGTTGTGATGGGTATTTTTCACCACGCGATGCTGTCCGCGTGTGGACGAGGCGGTGGTCTGGTCGTGCAACGCCAGCAACACATATTGATCCTCTTCTGCAGTTGGAGATCTCATCTCCAGGATGCTGTGGCTTAGTACGATCAGAGGCAAATTGCCAAGGGCATTTTTCTTGCCAAATATCCCGGCGTATTGCTCATTCAGATGTGGAACAGGCGCGATAACGCAGTTCTGGGCTTCCGATGCCTGAGCGGCCTGGTATGCGTATCGCACTTGTATCACTTGCCGCTCATCGGCGATGAGCGGCCCCAACGGCAGGTGGACAGGATCGGTGCATTGCTTGTAAAGATCGGAAGCCGGATCCAGATCCTGCTTTTTGGCGCTCTCCACGCAGGACTGGAAATGCGCGAGCCACCCTGCGGGGCCGTTTTCTTCCGAATACATTTTTTTGAACTTGTCCGCGCCAAATTTCGCCGTCACAAGCGGGCGCGCCCGCTCTTCTTCCAACTCTTCGGTTGGATCCACCAGGACCACACCCGCCACTTCGGACGGATAAGTTGCGGCAAACAGTTTCATGTTAAAGCCGCCCAGAGAATGTCCTACGAGGACGACAGGCCCATGAATTCCCGCTTTTTTGATCAAGTTACGTAAGTCTGCAACTATGTTGAACGGCGTGCTCGGACGATCGGACAGGTCACTGTAGCCCATGCCAGCGCGGTCATATGTGCAGGCGCGCGTGCGGGTGGCCGTCTGCGGTTGCACCATTGCCCAAATGCTCGACCAGTCGCTTAAACCGGCGTCAAAGATCACCGTTACCGTACCGTCGCCACGGCAATTCAAATTCATTTTCCTGCCGTCACCGACATCAAGCAGCGTGTGGGCATGGACAAAATCCTTGGCGATTTCCGGCGAGAGTATCGGCGGCGTAGCGGTCTGCGCCTGACCGGGCGAGGATATTAATGATAAACACAACATCACGTTCAGAGACGTAGCTTTGCAAAGGTTCATATTTTCTTTTAGGTAGTAAGGTAGTTATTTTTTTGAACACACAGCATAGCAGCTTGTGAGCCTGAATGATGCTGTAATTTGCATCCCAATATGTTTTAGCGTTCTTGGGAGGCAACGCAAAAACTAAGCATTGCTCCAGTGCGCGTGATGTTTAAACCATTCAACAAGGAAGTCAATAAATACACTGACCTTGGCGGATAAGTTCGCCCTCTCAGGATAAACCGCAAAGATATCGGCCACCGGCAAGGACCATTCAGGAAGCACCGGCACCAGTCTTCCCGAGCCGATATGTGATTGCACGTCCCATCCAGAACGCATTAATATGCCGAAGCCTGCTAGCGCCCACAACACGCCAGTCTCGCCGTCATTGGTGCTCAACCCACCCCGAATTTTTACAGACTCGTGCTTATTTCCCTTACTTAAATTCCACGTGCTGTAAGCCGCATCACTCTCGCGGAGGACGATGCACTGATGCGCTTGTAAATCACGCGGAACTGCGGGGGTGCCAGCCCGCGCCAAGTAATCGGGGGACGCACAAAGACAGCGCAGATTGGTCGCAATTTTTCGTGCCACCATACGAGAGTCGGGCACCGTACCGAACCAGATTCCGATGTCAAACGCCTTGTCGGTTAAATTGATCGAGCGGTCGGTTAGTTCCAGCTGCAGCTCCACCGCCGGATAGCGGCGCGCAAATTCGACAATGGCAGGTGCGATGTGGCGACGGCCAAAACCGAATGTCGCATTCACCCGCAAGAGTCCTTTGGGTACGCCCCTGCTGCTGGACACAGTTTGTTCCAGCTCCTCGAGCTCCGTCAGCAATTGAGCACCACGGGCCAGATACACCTCTCCCTCATGCGTGACACTGATTCGTCGTGTTGTGCGATTTAATAGCCGAACACCCAAGCGCTTTTCCATCTGCGCCAGCCGGGTGGAGATTGCAGGGGGCGTGACGCCCAGCTCTCGCGCCAACGCTGATAACGAGCCTTGTTTGACCAGGTGCACAAAAAACTGCAGGTCTGAGATCGCATCCATTTATAAATTAAACTAAATAATAGATAAAGGGAGATTGTATTATGAAATTCATCTAAGTAGCTAAACTTCACGGTCATGATGGCCTGTGGTGATCGCGGCCAGAACAATGGAGATAGAAATGGCTAGAACCCTTTACCAGAAGCTGGTTGAGTCGCATACCGTGACCCGACTTGACGCCCAGAATGTGCTGCTCTACGCCGACCTGCACATCATGAATGAATATACCAGCCCGCAAGCATTCGCTGGCCTGGCGGAAGCGCAACGCCCTGTCGTCGTACCAGGTCAACAGATGGCTGTGGTTGATCACATTATTCCGACCCACCCCGTAAAATTCCGCATTATCCAAGATCCACCATCGGCGCTTCAAGCGACCAACCTGGCTAAGAACTGCGATCAACATAGCATCGTCTTGTTCGATACCAACGATGAACTGCAAGGCATTGAGCACGTTATCGCCCCTGAGCTTGGGATGATCCGGCCTGGCATGGTGGTGCTATGCGGTGATAGCCACACCACCACCTATGGCGCCCTTGGTGCATTGGGCTTTGGTATCGGCACGTCTGAAGTGGAGCACGTCCTGGCAACGCAGACGCTGGTGTACCGGACGGCGCAAGACATGCGTATCCGCGTTGATGGCCTACTGCCACTGGGCGCCACTGCCAAAGACCTCATCATGCATATCATCAGCCGCATCAGCGCCCAGGGGGCGCGCGGCTACGCGGTTGAGTTCCACGGCAGTGCCATCAGCGCTCTGTCGGTCGAGGCCCGCATGACTCTGTGCAACATGACTGTCGAAGCCGGCGCACGCGGCGCACTGATCGCACCAGATGACAAAGCGATTCAGTATGTATTGGAACGTGCACCAGACATCGCCGCCGACTGGGCGGACGCAGCAACGGCAGACTGGGCGAAGCTTCATAGCGACGCCGATGCGCAATTTGAGGTTGAACACGTATTCGATGCCAGCGACATTGCCCCATATGTAAGCTGGGGGACGAGTCCGGATCAGGCAGTTCCCGTCAATGCCAACATCCCTAACCCGATTGACGCCACCGATTTAACGGTTCGCGCCGCTGCTGAGCAGGCACTGCGCTACACCGGCCTGCAGGCTGGCAGCCCAATCGAAGGGATCGCGGTGCAGCGCGTGTTCATCGGCTCTTGCACCAACGCCCGGATTGAAGACCTGCGCATTGTCGCGGCAATCGTCAAGGGGCGCAAAGTTGCACCTTCGGTGCGTGCCATGGTCGTACCCGGTTCCGGCGCCGTACGCCGTCAGGCAGAACAAGAAGGCATCGCGGATGTTCTGATGGCGAGCGGTTTCGAATGGCGTCAGCCGGGATGCTCGATGTGCCTCGCAATGAACGATGACTTCCTGGAACCAGGGGAGCGCTGCGCGTCCACCACCAACCGTAATTTTGAAGGGCGCCAAGGCCGCGCCGGCATCACCCATCTGATGAGTCCAGCAATGGCCGCCGCCGCCGCTATCACCGGTCACATCACGGACGTTCGTCAACTGGAGGCTAATCATGTCTGACTCTCGCTATATCAATGGCACCGCTGCACCGCTGCCAACCCCCAATCTGGATACCGATCAGATCATGCCCAAGCAATTTTTGCGCGGCATCGATAAAGCGGGTCTCGACAAAGGTGTGTTGTATGACATGCGCTACGACACCAACCACCAGTTGCGTACCGACTTCGTGCTGAATCAAGCGGCCTATAAAGGAACCTCGATTCTCGTTGGTGGTAGCAATTTCGGCTGCGGTTCAAGCCGCGAACATGCGGTGTGGGGTCTGCAGCAATTCGGCATTCGGGCAGTGATTGCTTCGAGCTTCGGTGAGATCTTTTACAGCAACGCCATGAACAATCGTCTGATGCTGGTGATGTTGGATGAGGCTGATGTGTTGCGCATCATGGCCGACGCTTCGAATCCAGCTAGCAACGCCATTCAGATCGATGTCGCGCACCGGACCGTGCGCAGCAATAGCGTCGAGGCCCAATTCACCCTGTCCGAACGGCACCGTCATATGTTCTTGGAAGGGCTGGACATGATCGGCGCGACGTTGGCCCTGAATGAAAAAATCTCGGCATTCCAGGAAGCGCACTGGCATCACCGTCCATGGCTGAAAAACGTTGCGGCCCGGACCAAAGAGCGCCTCAACAACGTTGCGCACCATTCCATCTAAAAGAGCACCAGCCTGTGCAACGGCCCGTGGTTAAAAGAGGCAGCTTGCACAGCGCAACTTGGAGACAACCATGCAAACCATATCTATCACTTCGTCCGATGCAAAACAAAGCATTTGGAAAAAATTGAGCTCGTACAAAGTCGGTCCAATCTCCTTGCCCGTCTATATCACCGTAGCGATTATTACGGTCCTGGCGGCTTATAACAAGCGTCTGCCGAACGACATGATCGGCGGCTTTGCCGTGTTGATGCTGGCCGGATTTCTGTTAGGGGAAATTGGCGCTCGTATCCCGGTGTTCAAACACATTGGCGGCGCCGCAATTCTTTGTCTTTTCGTTCCATCAGCTCTGATCGGCTACAAAGTCATGGACGCCGAAATGATGAAGGCGCTGACGACGACGATGAAGACAGCGAACCTGCAGTATTTATATATTTCGTGCTTGGTCGCAGGCAGCATTTTGGGGATGAGCCATAAAGTACTCGTCCAAGGCTTCACCCGCATGTTTGTACCTTTGTTGGTCGGTACCATTGCCGGCGTAGCCGCTGGTGTCTCTGTCGGGATGCTGTTTGGCTATGAGCCAGCCCACACTTTCTTCTACATCGTCATTCCGATTGTCGGCGGCGGCATCGGCGAAGGTATTCTGCCGCTGTCAATTGCCTATTCCGAAATTCTGGGCAAACCGCAGGCCGACCTGATCGCAATGCTGGTGCCGGCCGCGTTGCTTGGCAATGTCGTCGCTATTTTGGCCAGCGGCGTATTGAAATGGATAGGTGAAAAGAAACCTCATCTGACCGGAAATGGTATACTGGTGAAGTCCGGCAATGATGAAGAATTGCTGAAAACCGATCACGTCAATGACCCGCTAGACATAGGCCTGATGGGCTCGGGCTTGTTGATTGCCTGCGCCTTCTTTATCTTAGGTTCTTTGCTCGCACCGGTCACCGGCATCCCTGGTCCTATCCTGATGATCGTCAGCGCGGCGGTCCTGAAAGTAGCCCGAGTTATTCCACCAAAAATGGAGCTGGGCGCCTATCAAATGTACAAATTCGTTTCGGCTAATCTGACCTTTGCGATCCTTGTTGGACTCGGTGCATTGTTCGTGTCGTGGAAAGATTTGATGCACGCTTTCAGCTTCGGCTATGTCGCCATCTGCGCAGCCACGGTACTGGCATTGATTGTTTCCGGATTCTTTGTCGCCACATTCTTGAATATGTACCCGGTGGAATCCGGCATCGTAACCGCGTGCCATAGCGGCTTGGGCGGCACGGGTGACGTCGCAATCTTGTCCGCCTCGTATCGTATGGGCCTGATGCCGTTTGCCCAGATCTCCACGCGCATTGGCGGCGCCATGATGATCGTGATGGCCACCCTGCTGATGAAGTTCTTCCACTAATCCTAACTTGCAGAGATGCCGATGTCTTATCAATTGTTGTACGTCGCCTTACCCAATCTCGTATTGGGAATGGGGTTGGGTGTCGCCGGCGGATTGTTGGGCATCGGTGGTGGTCTGATCGCAATTCCAATCCTCGCCCATTTCTACGGAATGGATCAGCAGCTCGCGCAGGGAACGGCTTTGGTGATGATTACTCCAAACGTTCTTATCGGGTTTATCCGCTATCGCCAGAAAAACAATATCGCGTTAAAGTCGATCGCACCCATGGCCGTGGCGTCAATACTGGCGACTTATGTCGCCGCGAAATGTGCCACTGGTCTGAACCCGCACCATCTTCAAATTGGTTTCGCATTGTTCCTGCTTGTCCTGGCGCTGTATTTTGGCTGGAGCCTTAAACGCGCATCGACTCAGGTAAATGCGTGTTCCGGCCCAGGCCAAAGAAAGGTGGCATCAGATTGGTTAATGCCGCTGATTGGAATCGCTAGTGGCATCATGTCTGGACTATTCACCGTAGGTGGGGGGCTGGTCGTGGTGCCTGCGCTGGTCACGATGTTCCGCATGAGCCAAACCCACGCCCAAGGCATAGCGCTTGCATTGGTTGTCCCTGGAGCGCTGGTTGCCCTTTTCACTTATTCTGGCGCTGGCCATGTGGACTGGGTTACCGGCATACCGCTTGCGCTTGGCGGTATTGTCAGTGTTTCTTGGGGCGTGGCTCTCGCCCATCAGTTTGCGCCGACCAAACTGCGGCTTATTTTTTGCTCCGTGCTGGTCGCGACCTCGCTGGCTATGCTGTTCTAATTTCTGTGTGACAGGTCGGCCATGGCGTTCAACGCCGCATATAGGCGGTCCATGTACTTCATCGACGTTGGCGCTGTGGATTGGAGCATCTGTCGCGCCCTGAGCAAGCTGGATATCTCCCGCCAACGCCGCTACCTCAGAGCGGACGACGACAGATCGCCACTACGCGTTTTCAATCCCCGCTGAAAACTTCCACGAATTTCAGAAGCGTGTTCTCGCGCATGGCGCGCATGTCTGGCAGCAAAATAGTCCTGACCGGCACGTCGACGCGCACCAAGTGGCGGTTCAGCCATTGCGTTGTCGGTGAAATGCTCTTTCAGTTGGGCGAAATCGTCGTCGTTCGGCTGTTTGTGGGGCAGGGTGGTGACCGCTTCGGTCCAGTTCAGCACCGCGCGCGCCAGCGCGCGGAAGCACGGCGCTTCGCGCCAGCCGCCGCCCCCGTTGCTGCGCCCGCTGCACCAGCTGCCCGCACGCCGCCTCGCTCTTGCCCAGCCGCTCTTGCCCAGCATGCGGTAGGCGGTGGCGAATCGCCGTGGCCGCAGGGCGGCGAAAGTGGTGGTATCGGTGAGCTATAGTCGAATCTGGTGTACGGGCTGAAATCTGCAGGCGGGGATGAGGCGGTGGAGATTTTGTTGGAAAATTTGATTGTCGAGATCAAAACCAACCAACAGAGGAAACTCCACCATGACGAA
>NZ_WWCP01000052.1 GCF_009857505.1 Duganella lactea | reverse complement strand
TAGCCGTAAAAAAACCCGGTGTCAGGTCTGACATTCGCACACGGGCTCAACTGCTCCGCAGTTGAGCCCGTGTGCGAATGTCAGACCTGACACCGGGTTTTTACTTGTCGGCGGGGACGGTTTCGATGACCGCGGCTTCGTAGACGAACTTGTCGCCGTCGGGACGGAACACGCCCATCAGCTCGCCCCCGTCGCCTTTGACGTCGGGATACATGGTGCAGGTCTGGGTTTCCACTTGCCACATCTGGTCGCCCGCGCGCAACGTCCACACGTTGTCGCCACCGGACAGCAGCTCGATCGCCACCTCGTCGGCCGGCATCTCGCTCAGCTCGACCCGGCGCAGGCAGTCCGGCAGGCGTTGCATGATCAGCTCTACCTTGCTCTGCTTGCTCCAGAAGTGTTTTTGTACGCGGTGGATGGTCAGCGCGTGGTTGCCCACCGGTCCGTCCGCATAGTACGACGCGCTGTCGTCCACACACGCGGCCAGCATCAGGGGGGCCAGAAGAATCAGGAGGGTGCGCATGGAATTCCCGTGGGTAGCTATCTGTTGTGAAACATTATAGCTGCCCAGCGGGAATGTTTAGCGCATCAGAAGCGGTAGCCGACGCCCACGCCCAGCAATACCGGATCGACTTTGACGCGGCTGGCCTTGGCGCCGCCGATCAGCACGTCGCTGCGGATCTGCACTTTTTTCACGTCCAGGTTGATCGACCAGTTCTTGTCGATGGCGAAGTCGACGCCGGCTTGCAGCGCCAGGCCGAAGCTGTCGTGCTCCAGGCTGCCCGCGCCGTTGAGCAGCTTCACTTTCGAGAACGTGGTCCAGTTCACGCCGGCGCCCACGTAAGGACGGATGGTGGCGTCGGGCGCGAAGTGGTACTGTACCGTCAGCGTTGGCGGCAGATGCTTGATGGAGCCGATGTTGGCGCCGTCCAGCGTGACGTCGTGCTTTTGCGGATAGGTCAGGATCAGTTCGGTCGCGATGTTCTTGGTGAAGAAGTAGGAAATGTCTACTTCAGGTATGGTCTTGTTCTTGACGTGGATGCGGTCGGACGCGCCGACGCCGCCCACCGGGTCCGATTTGTCGGCCGTATCGATGTTGACAGCACGCACGCGCACCAGCCATGGGCTTTCTTGCGCCAGCACGTTACCGCTCACCAGAGTCAGGGCTGCTAATACTGCTGCTACGGACTTGCTCATTTTACTTCCCCTCTTTGTCGTTAAGTCATTAAGTAACAGGAGAAAGTGTATTGATGCAGCGCAGTAAAAACATTGATCCAAGTCAAAAGTTTCAAACTGCAAATTGATGAGTGGTAGTATGACCAGCGGTCGGATTTGCATAACCTGCACAGGAGATTTACATGGCTAAGCTGAACGTCAACGGCGTTGTCAGAGCGTTTGAGGCAGAGGCGGACACGCCGCTGTTATGGGTGATCCGCGAGCAGCTGGCGCTGACCGGCACCAAGTACGGTTGCGGTGTGGCGCAATGCGGCGCCTGCACCGTGCATATCGATGGACAGCCGGTGCGCAGCTGCGTGTATCCGGCGTCGGCGGTCACGCCCGAGCAGAAGATTGTCACCATCGAGGGCCTGTCGTCCGACGGTTCGCACCCGATACAGAAGGCATGGGCGGCGCTCGATGTGCCGCAATGCGGCTTCTGTCAGTCCGGCATGATCATGGCCGCCGCCGCGCTGGTGCGCGACAAACCGCAATGCACCGATGCCGATATCGACGCGGCAATGACCAACATCTGCCGCTGCGGCACCTACAACCGCGTGCGCAAGGCGATCCATGTCGCGGTGCGCGGTGGCGATCCCGCCGCCGCCGGCCTGGCGATTGAGCGTATTGAAGGGAGCAAGGCATGAACGCGCGCCGTGATTTCCTCAAGCTGGCCGGCGGCCTGGTGGTCGCCTTCCACATTCCGTTCGACGCCGCCGCCGGGCAGCCGCCGATCGCCAAGGGCGCCGCCACCACCACGCCGGAAGTCAACGCGTGGGTGGTGGTGAAGCCGGATGACAGCATCGTCATCCGCATCGCCCGTTCCGAGATGGGGCAGGGCACGCTGACCGGCCTGGCGCAACTGGTGGCGGAGGAACTCGACGCCGACTGGAGCAAAGTCACCACCGAGTATCCGTCGCCGGGACAGAACCTGGCGCGCAAACGCGTGTGGGGCAGCTTCTCCACCGGCGGCAGCCGCGGCGTGCGCGAGTCGCACGACTACGTGCGCAAGGGCGGCGCGATCGCGCGCACCATGCTGGTACAGGCGGCGGCCGACGCGTGGCGCGTGCCGGCCTCGGAGTGCGTGGCGTCCAGCAGCGTCATCACCCACAAGCCGAGTGGCCGCACCGTCAGCTACGGCAAGGTGGCCGATGCCGCCGCCACACTGACGCCGCCCGCCGACGTGCCGCTGAAAGATCCGAAGGACTGGAAGCTGGCCGGCAAACGTCTGGCGCGGCTGGACACGGTGGATAAGACCACCGGCGCGCAAATCTACGGCATGGATCTCCGTATGCCGGGCATGCTCAACGCGGCCATCAAGGATTGCCCGGTGTTCGGCGGCACGGTGAAGCACTTCGATGCTGCCGCCATCGACAAGCGGCCGGGCATCAAGAAGGTGTTCAAGCTGGGCGACAGCGCCGTGGTGGTGGTGGCCGATACCTGGTGGCGCGCCAAGTCGGCATTGGATGCGCTGCCGATTGAGTGGGACAAGGGCCCCAACGCCCATCTGTCGCAGAAGGATATCCAGGCCACGCTGAAGGCCGCGCTGGATGCGCCGGAAGCGGTGGTGGGCAACGCCAATGGCGATGCCAAAGCCGCCATCAAGGCATCGGCGCGCAAGATCGAGGCGGTGTATTCCTTCCCGTGGCTGAACCACGCGACCATGGAGACCATGAACGCCACCGCGCTCTGGACGCCGGAGCGCTGCGAGGTGTGGACTCCGACCCAGAACGGCGAGGCGGCGCTGGCCGCCACGGCGGAAGCGGCCGGCCTGCCGGCCGCCAAGTGCGATGTCTATAAGATGCATCTGGGCGGCGGCTTTGGCCGTCGCGGCGCCACCCACGACTGGGTGACGCAGGCGGTGAAGATCGCCAGGGAGATGCCTGGCACGCCGGTCAAGTTGATCTGGTCGCGCGAGGAGGACATGCTGCACGGTCGCTATCATCCGATCACGCAGTGCAAGCTGACCGCGGGCCTGGATGCCAAGGGCAACGTGACGGCGCTGCACATGCGCATCGCCGGCCAGTCGATCCTGGCGTCGCTCGGCTCCACGCTCAAGGATGGCAAGGACCCGGTAGTGTTCCAGGGGCTGAACGCGCCGGGACCGGAAGCCTCCATCGGCTACAGCTTCCCGCACCTGCTGGTGGACCATGCGATGCGCAATCCGCCGGTGCCGGCCGGCTTCTGGCGCGGCGTGAATCTGAACCAGAATACGATTTATCTCGAATGCTTCATGGACGAAATCGCCCATGCGACCAAACAGGACCCGTTGGCCTTCCGGCGCAAGCTGATGGCCGATCATCCCAAGCATCTGGCGGTGCTCAATGCCGTGGCGGAGAAGGCGGGATGGGGCAAGCCTGCGCCCAAGGGTGTGTATCGCGGCCTGGCGCAGACCATGGGCTTCGGCAGCTACGTCGCCGCGTGCGCCGAGGTGTCGGTGGACCGCAAGACCGGCAAGGTGAAGATCCTGAGGATCATCGCCGCCACCGATCCGGGGTACGCGGTCAATCCGCAGCAGATCGAGGCGCAAGTGGAAGGGTCGTTCGTCTACGGCCTGTCGGCGGCGCTGTACGGCGAATGCACGCTGAAGGATGGCCAGATGGAGCAGCAGAACTTCGACACCTATCGGGTGCTGAAGCTGGACGAGATGCCGAAGGTGGAATCGATCATCATGCCATCCGGCGGCTTCTGGGGCGGCGTGGGCGAGCCGACGATTGCGGTGGCGGCGCCGGCGGTGTTGAACGCCATCTTCGCCGCCACCGGCAAGCGTGTGCGCGACCTGCCGCTGAAAAATCATGACCTGCTGAAGAAGGCCTGAGCATGAGCGAGCGATGGCGCGGCGGCAGGGCGGCGATCGCGCTGGCCATCGCCGCGCTGTCGTCAGCGGCCCTCGCGGACACCGGCGCCGGCATCCCTCAGCCGTTGCCCGGCGCCGAACCGGGTGACGCCGCACGCGGACGCGCCATCGTCGCCAACCGCCAGGTCGGCCTGTGCCTGCTGTGTCACACCGGCCCCATTGCGGAAGAGCGCTTTCAGGGCAACCTGGCCTCCGATCTGCGCGGCGCCGGCCAACGCTGGACCGCCGCCCAACTTCGCCTGCGCATCGTGGACGCCAGCCGTATCAATCCGCTCACCATCATGCCGTCCTATTACAAAACCGAAGGCCTGACCGGCGTCGCCGCCAGCCACGCCGGCAAAACCATCCTCACCGCGCAGCAGGTGGAGGACGTGGTGGCCTGGCTGCAAACGCTGAAGGACAACACACCATGAACCGCCGCGACGCGCTGAAAACAGGCGCTGGCCTGACGTTGATGACGCTGGTCCGCACCGCATCGGCCACGCCGGCGGAGATGGCCGCCGCCATCAACACCTTCACCGGCGGCGCCGTGCCGCAAGCCGGCAAGGTCAAATTCGACATCGCCCAATTGATCGACAACGGCAACGCCGTGCCGGTAACGATCGCTGTCGACAGCCCGGTGGAAAACGTCAAGGCCATCGCCATTTTCACCGAGCGCAATCCGCAAACCGAGGTGGCCGTATTCACGCTCACGCCACGCTCCGGCAAAGCCGAAGTCTCCACCCGCATCAGACTCGCCACCTCGCAGCGCCTGGTGGCCGTGGCGCGCATGGTCGACGGTGGTTACTGGTCGCATCAGGTGGAGGTCATCGTCGCGCTGGCGGCGTGTGTGGAAGGGGAGACGCCCTGATGGCCCGCGCCCTGATCCACATGCCCGCCACCGCGCAGCGCGGCGACATCATCGAAATCCGCGCCCTGATCGGTCACCCGATGGAAACCGGCTACCGCGTTGGCGCCGACGGCAAGCTGCTCGCGCGCGACATCATCCGCAGCTTCGTCTGCCGCTACAACGGCGAGCAGGTCTTCGGCGCGGAGCTGCATCAGGCTATCTCCGCCAATCCCTACATCGCCTTCTTCACCACCGCTACGGAAAGCGGCACGCTGGAATGCATCTGGCAAGGCGACAACGGCTTCGCGCACACCGAGAAAGCCACCATCACGGTGAGTGCGGCATGAAGCTGGCGGCGCTCATCATGATCGCCGCATCGGCATTGGCCGCCGACGAGCGCAGGTCCGGCGCCGACTTCGTGAGCTCCGCCACGCAAGCCATGCAGCGTGACGACGCGCAGAACCCGGCCATGCTGTGGATCAGCGGCGGCGAAGCGCAATGGCGCACGCCGGCCGGCAGCGGCGGCAAATCCTGCGCCAGCTGCCATGGCGACGCGCGCGACAGCATGCGCGGCGTCGCCGCACGCTTCCCGGCCTTTCACCAGGGCAGAACGGTCAACCTGAATCAGCGCATCAACATCTGCCGCGAACAGAAGCAGCAAGCCAGGCCACTGCCAGCCGAAAGCGAAGAACTACTCGGCTTGGAAGCTTACGTCGCCATGCAATCGCGCGGCATGCCGGTGGCGCCGCCACAGGACGCCGGCACCACGGCCAGCGCCGCGCGCGGCCGGCAGCTGTACTTCCAGCGCATCGGACAACTCAACCTCTCGTGCGCGCAATGCCACGATCAGCAATGGGGCAAGCGGCTGGCCGGCAGCACCATCCCGCAAGCGCATGCCGCCGCCTACCCGATCTACCGGCTGGAATGGCAAGGCATGGGCAGCCTGCAGCGGCGCCTGCGCAACTGCATGAGCGGCGTGCGCGCCGAAGTTCCCGCCTTCGGCGCGCAGGAGTTGGTGGAACTGGAAGCCTGGCTCGCCGTGCGTGACCAGGGCATGAAGATCGAAACTCCCGGAGTACGACCATGAAGCTATTCGCCCTCGGCCTGTTGGCAGTGATGAACGTGGCCGCAGCCCAGCCGTCCGCGATTTCACCCACCATTTCGCCTGCGATGCGGCTGGCCGCGACCTGCGCCGCGTGCCACGGCACCGCAGGCCGCACGCAGGGTGGCACGCTGCCCGCGCTGGCGGGCCAATCGCGGCAAGCGCTGGCGGCCAGCCTGCGCGACTTCAAAAGCGGCAAGCGCGCATCGACCATCATGGCGCAGATCGCCAAAGGCTACACCGACGAGCAGATCGAACTGCTGGCGGCGTACTTCGCCGCGCAGAAACCGGAGGCCCAATGAAACGCCGTCAATTCATCCAGGCCGCCGGCGCCGGCGCCATGCTGGCCGGTTGCGCCGGCATCGGCGGTCAGGCCAGGCCGCACGTCGTTGTCATCGGCGGCGGTTACGGCGGCGCCACCGCCGCGCGCTACTTGCGCCTGTGGAGCGAGAACCGCATCGACGTCACGCTGATCGAGCCGAATGCCAGCTTCATCTCCTGCCCGCTGTCCAACCTGGTGCTGGGCGGCTCAAAGCGGATCGGCGCGCTGACCATGTCGATCAACGCGCTGGCCGACAGGCACGGCGTGCGCATCGTCCGCGACACCGTTGCCAGCATCGACGCCGACCAACGGATGCTGGCGCTGGCCGGCGGCCAGTCGCTCCGCTACGACCGTCTGATCGTCTCCCCCGGCGTCGACTTCATGTGGAACCAGCTTCCCGGCATGCTGAAACCCGGTGCGCAGGACCGCATCCTGCACGCCTGGAAGGCCGGCGCGCAAACCGTCGCCCTGCGCGCGCAGCTGGAAGCCATGCCGGACGGCGGCGTCTACGCCATGACCATTCCGCCGGCGCCGTACCGCTGCCCACCCGGCCCGTATGAGCGGGCGTCGCAGGTGGCGTTTTACTTCAGCCGCCACAAGCCCCAATCCAAAGTCCTGATTCTCGACGCCAACGACGATATCGTCTCCAAAGGCCCGCTGTTCAAGAAAATCTGGAAAGAGCGCTACAACGGCATCATCGACTACCGCCCATCGTTCCGCACCGCCGACATCGACGCCGGCGCCCGCACCGCCATCTCTGAACTGGGCGACCAGGTGCGGGCCGATGTGCTCAACGTCATCCCGCCGCAGCGCGCCGGCGCCGTCGCCGTGCAGGCTGGCCTGGCCAACGCCAATGGCCGCTGGTGCGCGGTCGACTTCCTCACCTTCGAATCGACGCAGGCAAACAACATCCACGTGCTGGGCGACGCCATCGCCGTCGCGCCGCTGATGCCGAAGTCCGCGCACATGGCCAACCAGCACGCCAAGGTGTGCGCCGCCGCCGTGATCGACCTGCTCAACGGCCGCCCGCCCTACGCCCAGCCGATGCTGACCAACACCTGCTACAGCTTTGTGTCCGACCATGATGTCATCCACGTCGCCTCGGTGCACGCCTACAGCGCGCAACAGAAAACCCTGCTGGTGGTGCCCGGCGCCGGCGGCGTGTCCAGCGCCGCCAGCGCGCTGGAAGGCGACTACGCGATGAACTGGGCGCGCAACATCTGGGCCGACACGCTGGGCAGTGTGTGATTTTTTGATAGGATTTCCAGCTGGCAATTTGATAAGATGGTAAATCTGTGTAAATACTAACTTATCAAAAAAATCATGGCCGACGACTTCAGCGATAGCATCACCACCACCGGCACCCTGTCCGTGGGCGGCAGCACCAATGGCAATATCGATTCATATTCCGATAATGACTGGTTCAAGATCTCGCTGAAAGCCGGCACCACGTATCTGTTCTCTTTGGCTGGCGACGGCGGCAGTGGTGCCCTGAGCAACCTCAACAACGTTGGCATCTCGGTGTACAACGCCCAGGGGGCATCTGTGCAGTATCTGCAGACCTACACCACCACCAGCGGCGCCGTGGCGCAGTTCGCCGCCCAGGTCAGCGGCACCTATTTCGTCGGCGTGCGCAGCTATAGCAACACCGGCGGCTACACACTGACAGCGGCCACACCGGCGGCCGACGATTACAGCGCCACCACGCAAACCACGGGCAGGCTGGACAACGGCGTGGCGGTGTCCGGGGTCTTTGAGCGTACCGACGATGTCGACTGGTTCAAATTTCACGCCGACGCCGGCCAAGTTGTCGGCTTCAGCGGCACCGGCGTGCTGGGCGCGGCGGTCGACTACTATAGTAGCCCGACGGTGTACAACGCCAACGGCGGCTATGTCGGCTTGCTGGGACAAGCGCCGTTCATCGCCACCACCAGCGGCGACTATTATCTGGCGCTGAGCGCCAATGGCCGTGTCGGCGCCTACACCCGGACCATGCAGCTCATCAGCGACGACTACTCCAGCGACAGCAGCCGGTCCGGCCAACTGTCCGCCGGTGGGCAGGTCAGCGGCAGTACCGATTACTACGGCGACGTCGACCGTTTCCAGATCAGCCTGGAGGCGGGCAGCATCTATTCCTTCACGCTCAAGCCGCAGGACGCCAGCAACGCCGGCGCGTCGCTCGATGTCTACCTGCCGTCTGGCACTTCGGACTACTACAACGTCAACAGCTCGACGGCGAGCGATGGTTCGATCACGCTGCTTTACCAGGCCAGCACCGCCGGCGTCTACGGCATCGTCGTCGCCGGCAACAAGGTCCAGGCCTATACGCTGTCGGCCTCGGCCGGCGAGCCGGATGACTACGGCAACACCCAGGCCACCGCCACAGAGTTGCAGCTGGGCGTGCCGGTCAGCGCGCGCTCGCAGAGCACGAGCGATATCGACATGTTCAAGGTCGATCTGAAAGCGGGCGTCACCTACAGCTTCAACGTCAAGCCGGATGCCGCGAACTTAGGCTACACGATTCGCAGCATACTGCAGGACAGCAGCGGCCAGACGGTGGCCACCAACGTCTACAGCATTGAACGCTACAGCTATACGCCGACCAAGGACGGCAGCTTCTACCTGGCGCAGTCCAGCTATTATGTGAGCAACGGCACCCTCGGCTTCACGCTGACCGCCAGCCAGGCCGTCGATGATTTCACCGCCAATACGAGCAAACCCGGCCGCCTCAGCGTGGGCGGTTCCACCAAGGGCGTGATCGAGAGCGCGGGCGACCGCGACTGGTTTGCCGTGTCGCTCGACGCCGGCGGCTACTATTGGTTCCGTGTCGACGGCAGCGCCGAAGGCGGCGGCACGATGTCGTCGTATTCTCCTGTCACGCTCAAGCTGCTCGATGGCAGTGGCAATGTGCTGGTGTCCACCCCCAGCTACAACTACTATGGCAATGGCACCGGCACGTTCGTGCCATTTACCGCCACTACCAAAGGCACCTACTACGTTGAGGTGGGCACTACCAGCGGCGGGACCCCCAGCAGCGGCAGCTACACGGTCAGAGCCCAGCTGGGCAAGCCCGACGACTATGGCAACGACAAGGAGCACGCCGCCGCGCTGGCGCCTGACACCATCGTCAAGGGCGAAATGGAATTGAACACCGATAAGGATGTCTTCAAGCTGGACGTGGTAGCCGGCGTGACCTATGCGGTGGAAATGATGCCGCTGAGCCCCAATGCCGATGGGCTGAGCATCGATGTCAGCGGACCGGCCGGTCTCAACGTGCGCTATGTCAGCAGTGGCGACAGCAAGGTGATCCGCCTGTTCGAAGCCACCGACAGCGGCAGTTACTATGCGACGGTCGCGGCCTCGTCGAACTACAAATGGACCGGCGGCTATACGCTGGTGGCCAAGTCGATGGGCAAGGACGATTTCAGCGCCGACAGCAAGACCAGCGCCGTCGTCACCCCGGATGCGCCGCTGCGCGGTGTGATCGGCGTGGCGGACGATCACGACTGGATCAAGGTGCATCTGGACGCCGGCCGCACCTATGTATTCGACCTGCAAGGCAACAAGAGCGGTGGCGGCACGCTCGACACCGGCACACAATACGGTTATACCGCCGGCATGACCCTGCTAAGCAGCGACCGTGGCACCTTGGCGTATTCGGCCATCCCGGCCGCCGCTAACGGCGTCGACCCGCGCATCACCTACGTGGCCACCGCCAGCGGCGATTATTACCTCGACGTGCGCGGTACCGGCCAGGCCAGCGGCACCGGCAGCTACACGGTGGAGATGGTGCAGACCAACCTCGACACCACCGGACCGAAGCTGCTGTCGAGCAACATCGCGGCCGGCGCCACCGAGGTCGGCATCAAGCCTACCATCACACTGACCTTCGATGAAACCATCATGCTCAGCGGCGTCGCGCTGACCGACGGCTACGGCGCCGTGGTCCAGGGCGCCAACGGGCCGGTGCTGGCCAGCGTGGCCGGCCATACGCTGACGGTGGACCCGCGCACCAACCTGATGCCGGGCATGACCTACACCCTCAACCTGCTCAAAGGCAGCGTGACCGACCTGGCCGGCAACGCCGCCAGCGACGCGCAGAGCTTCTCGTTCACCGTCGCCAAGCCGGTCAGCAGTGGCACCGCAGGCAACGACTACCTGATCGGCAGCGGCATCGGCCTGACGCTGGACGGCGGCGCCGGTGTTGACACTGTGTACTACGCGGTCAACCGCAGCAATTTCAACATCGTTCGCGGCAGCGACGGCGGCGTCACGGTCAGGGACGTGCGCGCCAGTGGCACCAGCGGCGACAAGCTGAGCGGCATCGAGCGCCTGGTGTTCGGTGACGGTACCGCATATGCGCTCGATACCGAGGGCGTCGGCGGCCAGGCTTACCGCCTCTACCAGAGCGCCTTCAACCGCGCGCCGGACGCGGACGGGCTGGGCTTCTGGATCGCCAACCTGGACAAGGGCCTGAGCCTGCGCGACGCCGCCAGTGCCTTCATCGCCAGCGCGGAATTCACGCGCACCTACGGCAGCGGCGTCAACGACACCGATTTCGTCAAGCTGCTGTACCAGAACGTGCTGCACCGCGCGCCGGACGCCGCCGGCAACAGTTTCTGGCTGGATAACCTGCAAAAGGGCCAGAGCCGCGCCGAGGTGCTGGTCGCGTTCAGTGAAAGCACGGAGAATCACGACGCCGTCGCCAAGCTGATCGGCAGCGCCATCGCCTACACGCCGTTCGGCGGCTGAGCGGCGCCGGATCGGCATGCCTTGATAGCGGCTGTATGTTGGCCCCCGCACATGCAGACCCGGGCGCATATGGCACGCTGTGACTCCTGAGCTGGTCGTTGACGTTTCTTAACTGCAAACGAGCGCTCAGCCCGACAGGCCTTAGGTAGACTGCAAGCGGTATCCGACCGCATGCGTCTGAAACACAGGAGATCATCATGAGCCATACCCTCGCCGCCGTATTTGAAACCCGCGCCGACGCCACCCGCGCCAGCGACGCGCTGCTGCTGAACGAGTTTGACGCCGGCGCCATGCAGATCCACGATGCCGCCAGCGTGGCCGGCACCGCCCGCATCGACGACGACGCCTCCATCCTCGGCAACGTCAAGCAGATGTTCAGCGAACTGTTCGGCCGCGACCACGCCGACCAGCACGTCTACGCCGAAGCGCTGAACCGCGGCCACACCGTGCTGTCGCTGGAAGCCGCCACGCTGGCGGACGCCGAGCGCGCGGCCGACATCCTCGACGACTTCCACCCGATTGACATCGACGAACACGAGGCGATGTGGCGCGCCGGCGGCTGGGGCGCGGACGTGCTGCTCAGCGGCGCCGGTCCGCGGCAGACCAGCGTCGGCGCACAGCAGGCGGCATCGGAACAGCACGGTATCCGCGCGCGCGAGGACGCCGTGGTATTTGCGCGTGCCGAACAGGTGGCCGCGCCCGGCTCCCTGCAGCGCGGCGACGTGCTGGCGGCGGTGCCGCCTGTGGCCCAGGACGCGGTGGCCGACATCCAGAACACCGTGCAGCGCAGCGGCATGCGGATTTACCCGCGCGACGCCGGCATCAACCAGGACAGCATGGACATCCTGACCGGCGCGCCGCAGCCGGAGGACGACTACTTCCGCTCGCACTGGGAGACCACCTACACCGGCGGCACCTACCAGGAATATGATCCGGCCTACCGCTACTGCGAATCGATGAAGGGCAATCCTGGCTACCGCGACAAGGAGTGGAACGAGGTCGAGCCGGCACTGCGCGCCAGCTGGGAAAGCAAACAGCCGCAATCGAGCTGGGACAAGTTCAAGGACGCGGTCAGGCATGGCTGGGAGCGCATCACCGGCTGATGCCATTGCCGGGTGAGGTAGGCGATAATAACGGCTGTTTCATCTTGCGGCCTCCGCCTCCTCGCATGAATTTCACCGCCGACGATATTCGCCGTTCATTTGACAGCGTCACCTTCAACCGTGGCGCGAGTTATTTTCGTAGCCGCATGGTGCTGGAGGTCGAACGCGACGGCGCCGTGTTCACCGCGCAGGTCGCCGGCAGCACCGCCAAGGGCTACCGGCAAACCATTCAATTGTCCCGGCAGGCCGGGCGCGTGGCCTTCCGCGGCGAGTGCAGCTGTCCGATGGCGCGCAACTGCAAGCATGTGGTGGCCGTGCTGCTGTACGCGTGCTCCACGGGTATGAGTGACGATGACAGCGAGCCGGATGACGGCCTGCCTTACAAAATGGCCGCCTGGCTGGCCAAGTTCGCCTATCAGACCGAACAGGCTTTGCAGCAACAGCCGGCCAAACCGGCCCGCAAGAACGAATACCAGGCCATCTATGTGCTGTTGCCGCAGGCGGACACCGGCAGACTGCAACTGCGCCTGTGCAAAGGGCGCTTCGCCGCCGATGGCGCCATTCACTCGGCGACGCCGCTCACGGACATGTATGCGCTGCAGTCCAAGCCGCCCGCCTATCTGAGCGCCGACGAGCGGCAACTGGCCGCGATCTATATCGGCCTGGTCTCCACAGCCTGGGCCAGTTCGTCGCTGGAGCCGGTGAGTGAGACCGCGGCCTTGCTGGTGCGGCAGGTGGCCGAGGCCGGCCTGCTGTATTTTGCGGCCAATAGCGACGCGCTGCGCCGTTCCGGCCTGCGCCGGCTGCAAGCCGGCCCGCGGCGCGGCGGCCGTCTGGCCTGGCACCCCGCCGGCGAGGCGTTGAAACTGGGCTGGGCCTTCGACGATGGCGCCGTCATCGACCACGTCATGCCGACCCCGACGCCGATGTATCTGGCGCATGACCTGATCGGCACGCTGGACCTGCCCCCCGCGCTGGCAATGTTGCCGCTGTCGCAGTGGCTGCCGCTGATCGCGGCGGCGCCAACGCTGTTGCCCCGGCATGCGGCGGCGTTTGCCGAGGAAATGTTTGACCATGGCATGGACACCGTGTTGCCCTTGCCCGGTAACACCGCCACCACGCTGACCGGCGTGCGGCCGACACCGGTGCTGGTGCTGCGCAGCCGCGACAGCGGCGCCGGCCCGGCCGAGGTCGGCGTGGTGGCGTTTGACTACGATGGCCAGCGCGTCAGCGCCGATCCGCGGCAGGCGCTGGTGCGCGTCCGCGCGGCCGGCATCGAGACGATTGCACGGCATCAGCAGGACGAGGCCGCCGCGTGGGCGGCGTTGCACGCGGCCGGCTTCGTGCCGCCGTCCGCTCACGCCGTGCACGACGAGGTCGTGCAGCCCTCCGACGCCGCCTGGCTGGCGTTTGTCGAGCACGGCCTGCCGCAGCTACAGGCGCAGGGCTGGACCATTGAGCGCGCGCCGGGCTTCCGCTTCGACCTGGCCGCCATCGACGACTGGTACGCCAATGTCCACGACGACAGCGCCGACGGCGGCCACGCCTGGCTGGCGCTGGAACTCGGCATCGTCGTCAACGGCGCGTCGGTGCCGCTGATGCCGGTGCTGCTGCAACTGATCCGCCAGGCGCCGCGCGACTTCGCCCCCGCCGCGCTGGAGGCCCGCGCCGACGACGAACCGTTGCTGGCCGGCTTGCCGGGCGGCGCGCGGGTGGCGCTGCCGTGGGGCCGGGTCAAACCCATCCTGCGCACGCTGGGCGAGCTGTACTTCAGCGACCGCGTCGGCGACACGCTGCGCCTGTCGCACCTGGACGCCGCCCGCCTGGCCGAGCTGGAGGCGGGCGCGCAATTGCGCTGGCTGGGCGGCGAGCAGCTGCGCGCGCTGGGCCGCAAGCTGGCCGCCTTCGAGCAGGTGCGGCCCGTGGCCGCGCCGGCCGGGCTGCAAGCCAGCCTGCGCCCCTACCAGTCCGAGGGGCTGGCGTGGATGCAGTTCCTGCGCGAATACGGCCTGGCCGGCATCCTGGCCGACGACATGGGCTTGGGCAAAACCATCCAGACGCTGAGCCACATCCTGACCGAAAAAGAAGCCGGCCGGCTGACCGCGCCGGCGCTGGTGGTCGCCCCCACCAGCCTGATGGACAACTGGCAGAGCGAAGCGGCGCGCTTCACCCCGGGCCTGCGGCTGCTGGCGCTGACCGGCGCCAACCGCGCGCAGCGCTACGCCGACATCGCGCAGGCCGACGTGGTGCTGACTTCCTATGCGCTGCTGCCGCGCGACGAGGACGTGTTGCGCCAGCAGCCGTTTCATTTGCTGATCCTGGACGAATCGCAATACATCAAAAACCACCGCGCCAAAGCCGCGCAAACCGCCGCCTTGCTACAAGCGCGTCATCGCCTGTGCCTGACCGGCACGCCGCTGCAAAACCACCTGGGCGAACTGTGGGCGCAATTCCACTTCCTGATGCCCGGCCTGCTGGGCGATGAAAAAACCTTCAACGCGCAGTTCCGCAAGCCGATCGAAAAGCAGGGCGATGGCGAGCGCAATGCCTTCCTGGTGCGCCGCATCAAGCCTTTCCTGCTGCGCCGAACCAAGGACAGCGTGGCCAAGGAATTGCCGCCGAAAACCGAAATGGTGCGCATGGTCGACCTGGCCGGCGGCCAGCGCGACCTGTACGAAACCGTGCGGCTGGCGATGGACAAGAAAGTGCGCGACGAGATTGCCCGCAAGGGCGTGGCGCGCAGCCAGATCATCATCCTCGACGCGCTGCTCAAGCTGCGCCAGGTATGCTGCGACCCGCGCCTGCTGAAGTCGCGCGTGGCCGGCAAGGCCGAGGCGGCGTCGGCCAAGCTGCAAGTGTTGCTTGAACTGATCGAGGAACTGCTGGCCGAAGGCCGCAAGCTGCTGGTGTTCTCGCAATTTACCAGCATGCTGGCGCTGATCGAAGCGGAGCTGAAAGCGCGTGCCGTGCCGTATGCGCTGCTGACCGGCGACACCACCGACCGCGCCGCGCAGGTCGATGCCTTCCAGAACGGCGCGGCGACGGTATTCCTGATCAGCCTGAAGGCGGGCGGCGTCGGCCTCAATCTGACGGCGGCCGACACGGTGATTCACTACGACCCGTGGTGGAACCCGGCGGCGGAAAATCAGGCCACCGACCGCGCCTGGCGCATCGGCCAGGACAAGCCGGTGTTTGTGTATCGCCTGATCGCCAGGGGCACGCTGGAGGAGAAAATCCAGGAACTGCAACGCACCAAGGCCGGCCTGGCCGACGCCGTGCTGGCCGGCGGCGAGGCGCAGGGTTGGCAGATCGCGCCGGAGGATTTGCTGGGGGTGTTATCTACCGGAATCAATTAACCGCGGCGGATAGCGCCTGCCAGGCGTCATTCCAGGCGATGCGTTCCTGTTCCAGCCGCAGCATCTGTCCCCAGCGCTGCGACCTGAGCCCGGTGTAGACCACCTGTTCGTCCGCCGTCAGGCCGGGCAGCGCCTCGGCGCTTGCCTGACTGGCTTCGGTGGTCCACAGGCTGGCGTAGCGCAGCAGCGTGACGTCATCCATCATGACCGATACCAGTTGCGGCAACAGCGTGCGCGCCTGATGCAGAATGGCGTAGCCGTGCGTATCGATATCGCCCCAGTACACGCAGCGTGCCTGCCGTAGCCATGGCAGCGACGCCAGCGCATCGACCGCGTAGCCCAGTCCCATGAACGCAACCGTGCCCGGCAAGTCCTGCAATGCCAGACCGGTTTGCAGATTTTCGACGATGATGACGGTGGCCGGCCGCCATTGCAGGTCCGCCAGCGTCTCGACCGGTGCGCTGATATCCGCCAGACCGCCGATGTGCGCGCGCAGCGCCGGGTCCAGCACGCGCAGGCGCAGTGTGGCCGGCGGCCGCTTCAAGCCGCACAGCGCATGCGCGCTGACACCGTCAGCAGGCAATTGCAGAATCGCCGACAACATCAGTGCCACCAGCCCGATGCGCGGTTCCAGCCATTTGCTGTCCATGCCGGCCAGCGGCAGCTGGCGCGGATACAGGCCGGAAGCCGGCTGCGCGATCAGCCAGGCCAGCAACGTCTGAAGGCGCTGGAAATCGGCGTCGGCAAAGTCGGCCAGCATGTCGAACAGGCGCGGCAGCAATGGCGCCAGGGCCGGCCAGCGGTGGCGCAGCGCCGGCGCGCGCCCGGCAGCCCGCTGCCATCGATCCAGCTCGCCTGCCAGGCTGGCCGCTTGCGCCGGATCGCTGATCAGCAGCGTCTGCGGCAGGCGCTGCAGGCCGAGCACCTTCCAGTGGCGTTCGGTCCACGCCAGTTCGCCGGGGCCGGCCCACGCACGCCATTGCGCGCTCCAGTCGCGCACGGCGCTTGGCTGGCGCAGGGCGGCCGCCTCCGTGGGCAGGCCGAGCGGGATGCGCAATGGCCATCCCGCCGTGTCGCCGGCGGCCAGCCATTGCCGGTGCTGGCTGGCATAGCGTTTTGCCAGCCAGCCGCGCACCTCATCCGGCAGCTTCAAGCGAGGCCTCCGCGCGGGTCTGTTCCGGCAGCTTGAGGCGTTGCTGCTGGTCGTCGTATTCAATCATCAGCACGCCGGACACCTTGCGTTCGCGGATATCGACAAAACAGGCGCCACCGATAAACGGCTCCAGCGTCATGACCGACTTCAGTGGCGTGGCGACGATCATCTGGAAACCGAAGTTGGCGAAAATATTCATCGCCAGCGCGGTGAATTCGTTGTCGGCCTTGTCGAAGGCTTCGTCCAGCACCACCGGCGCATAGACCGGCAACGCATGGTCGCTGCCGCCCAGCTGATAGCGCAGCGCTGCCGCCAGGCAGGTGGTGGCCAGCTTCTGCCGCTGGCCGCCGGACTTGCCGGCGCCGCTCTGGTAGACCTCGATCTCGTTGCCCTCGGTATCGATCTCGCGGCCGATGAATTCGACGTGCAGGCGCACGTCCAGCACCGCCTCGCGCCAGCGCCGCTTGTCCGGCTCCTGGCTGGCCAGCGCGTCGACCAGCTTGCGCAGCGCCAGGAAGCGCGCCTCGGCCGATTCGCGGTCCTCGCTCCATGCATTGCTGAGCGCGCTCTGGATATCCTGCTTGAAGGCACGCACCTCCGGCAACTGGCGGTCGCTGGGCTGGATCGACAGATAGGTGCTGAGCTCGGCGGTCCGGTTGAACGGCACCTGGCGCAAGCTGTCGTTGACCAGCTCCATCCGTTCCAGGATGGCCTTGCGGCCATCGTTGAGGTAGGTGGCCAGTGCCGCCAGGTTCTGGTGACTCTGGTTTTGCAGCAGCTCGAAGAAGCGCTGTTCGTGCGCCGGCAGGCCGTCGCTCTCCAGCCGCGCCAGCTTGGCGAAGAAATCGGCGGCGGCCGCCAGCGTGGCGTCGAGCCCGTCGGAGTCGGCCTGCCATTCGCGGATGAACTCGGCAAAGCGGGCTTCGATGTCGCGCTCACAGCGGCGGATGTCGTCGTCGAGCTGGTCGGCCTGGGCGCTCAGCACCTTGCCCACGGCGCGGTCCGCCTGATCGACCCGGCTCAGCGTGACGCTGTCCGGCAGCGCCGCGTACAGCTGCTCCAGCCCCTGCTGCTGGTATGGCGTCAGCGCGATGATGGCGGGATCGTCCTGCAGCCCCTGCAACTGGCGGCGATGCTCGTCGATCTTGCCCTGCACCGTGCGGCGCTGGACGTCGGTTTCGCGCACATCGCTTTCGGCGCTGCGCACCAGATCGGCTTGCTCGCGCAGTTGCTGGTCGATCTGTTGCAGCGTGCTGTTGCCTTCGCGCAGGGCCTGCAATTGCTGCTCGATCGCGCCGATGCGCGTCAACGGCGGCAGCACGTCGATTTCCTGCCATTGCAGATTGACCAGCGTGCTGCAGGCGATGGCGCGCGCGGCGCCCTGTTGCTGTTGCAGGCGCAGACGTTCGAACGCGGCATCCAGCTGCGCCTTGCGCTGTTGCAGTTCTTCCTGCTGCTGGCGGAACAGCGCCTGCTTGTCGCGGTTGTCGTAGCCAAGCACCCAGTGGCGGCGGTCGTCAACGCTGCCGCGGTCATCCTTTTCATGGCGCGTCTTGCTGTGCTTGACCTGGCCCTCTCGCGTCAGCGCCCGTTCCGGTGCGGCGCGGAAGGCGCGCAGCGAATCGACGCAATCGTAATCGTAGCGCTGGCGCAGCTCGGCCTTGAGCCAGTGGCTATGGGCGCCGTCCTTGACGTTCAGCTTGAAGGTCAGCGAACTGGTTTTGAGAACCCGCGTGGCGCTCGCCTCGGCCGCGCCGGTCCGGTAGTACACCAGCCGCTGGCCGAGATTCACCTCGTTCAGATGCTGCGACAGCGCGTTGTAATGCTCGTTGTCCACCAGAAGCGACAGCGCAAAGCCGTGCAGCACGCGTTCGGCCGCACCACGCCATGCCGCTTCCTCCGGCTTGACTTCGACCAGCTCGCCAACAAACGGCAGCGTGCTGTCCGCGACGCCGATGGCGGCGGCGATGCGGTGACGAAGTTCCAGCATATGCACCGGAATATTCGATGGCTGGCGCCGCAGCGACGCCAGTTCCTGCGTGACGCCGGCCAGGGTGGTGCTGGTTTCGGTGCGTTGGCGGTCCAGTATCAGCAGCGGTTCCTGCTCGCCGGCGCCGGTCTGCCATTGCTCGATTTCCTGCCGCGCCTGGCCTTGCAGCGCGGCGAAGCCTTGTGGATCGGGGCGTAGCACCCAGCCGAGTTTTTCACAGGCGACAGTGGCCTGCTTGCGGCGGTGCAGGCGCTCGTCGCGCTGGGCTTCCAGGGTTTTCTTCTCATTGTCCAGATGCTCGATCTGGTCGCCGCCGGCGGCGCGGCGCCGGCTTTCCAGGTCGCGCAGCGCGGCGCTGCGGTTGCTCAGCACATCTTGCTGGCGTTGCAACTGGCCAGTCAGGCCGTCGGCGTCGACGTGCAGCGCGGTCAGTTGCGCCACCAGCAAGCGCATGCGTAGTTGCTCGCGGTAGCTGTTCATACCGGCGCGCAGTTCCTCCACCTCGCCGCGCTGCGCGCGCAACTGGCGCCGCTCGTCGTGACGGCTGCGCGCCGGCGCCAGCGTCTGCACCTGGCGGCGCGCGGTCAGCACCGCCTGGTGGGCGGCATTCAGTTCGCCGAACTCATTGACCAGGCGGTCGGCCACGGTGAAGGTTTCCGGCTTGTCGAGCATGAAGTCGCGCAGGAAGGTATTCAGGTCGCCGAGGTTCTTGGCCGACTGCGTTTTGTGCAGCAGGCGCAGCGCCATGTCGTTGTCGATGCCGAGCAGGCGGCAGAAACGTTCGCAATACGGGCGGAACTCGTCGCGCGCGTAGGCTTCCGGGAAGGCCAGCTTGAGTTTGCGCACGTCGAAATTATTGCTGCCGAAATCGCCGATTTCGCGCAGGTCGAACGGTCGCTCCAGGATCAGGTAGTAGCGCTTGACGTCGGTGTTGCCGTTGGCATTGCCGCGCAGCCAGAACAGCTGGACCAGCACCACCTGGTGGCCCTGGGCGTTGCGGTAGTGCAGGGCCAGGGCCGACCACGTGGTGCCCTGGCGCAGATAGCGGGTGGTGTATTCGCCGGACGCGCTGTCGCTCTGCGCCGCCCAGGCGCCGCGTACATAGCTGACCAGATTGCGGTCGCGGCCGGCACGGTCGGCCTCGCGCGCGGCGGCGTTAAAGTCGATCCAGCGCGGCGGCACCAGCAGGGCGGAGAAGGCGTCCAGCAAGGTGGACTTGCCGGCGCCGGAGCGGCCGACGATCAGGAAGCCGCGCTCGCTGATCGGCACCTCGTGCAGTTCGCTGAAAGTGCCCCAGTTGTAGACCTGCAAGCGATGCATGCGGAATTGCTCACGCGCGGCCAGCGTGTCCGGCAAGAGTTCGGCGTTCACGCTTCCTCCTCGCTGTCGTCGCTCGGTGGTTGTTTGCCCGGATCGGCCTCGCCGGCGGCCATGTGCTGGTACAGTGCGGTCAGGGTCTGGATATCCTCGGCCGAGAACAGCAGCTTGAGCGTGGGCGAGATTTCATAGCGGTCATCGCTGGCGCGGATCTTTTGCAGGATGTTGTGCTTTTTGACCTTCTCCACCGAGGCATGCACGCGCTTGGTAAAGCCGGCGCGGTCGGTGCTGGCGGCGCGCTCGTACAAGGTCAGGTTGTCGACGATTTCGTCGGTCGAGACCACCGCGCGTTCGCTGTGCGCCTCGGCATGCGTCAGGCGCTGGCGCAGGTAGAGCACCAGCACCGAGTCGATGAAGGTCAGCTGCGCGCGGCGCAGCAGCAGCGGCACTTCCAGATCGCCGGTGTCGGCCTGGCGGGTGAAGGCGACCTGCATGTCGCGGTCGATCACCAGTTCCAGGAACAGCTCGGACAGACGCTTGCGCAAAGCGACTTCATCGCGCAGCAACACCGGCCACAGCTTGGCATGGCGGCGGCCGTCGAGCGATGGTCCGGCCAGCAGCTGCACCAGCGCGCGGCGCGTGTCGAGCGCCAGCTCGCCGCTGTCATTCATGAACAGCGCGGTCGATGGCGGGGCGCCTTCCGTTGCGGTGGCGTCGGCGACGTCGTCGTCAGGCAAGTTCATGCAGGCGTTCTTTCACAAAATAAATCACCGGAATGCGGGCGCTGCGCTGCTGCGCATCGCCGCCGGTCCAGCTGACGGTTTCCTGATGCTCGGCAACGATGCCGTGGCGGCTGCCCAGGGCCAGCAGACCCAGCACGCTCCCCAGTCCCTGCGCGGCGGGATGGGCGCGCAGCACGTCGGCCACGCTGGCTTGCGACTGTAGCGCCAATACGTCGCATACATGGTTTTTGAGCGAGCGGAAGTCAATTTCCGACTGTGCCACCAGCTCGCCCACCGCCTCCAGCCCGATCGGCGCCGGCTCGCCATCCTGCATGCCGCCCGGCAGCGCTTGCAGCGCGGGATCGTGCAAGGTCCATTGCGACAGCGAGGCCAGCTTGCTGCTGGTTAGCGTCAGCGTGTAGTTGAGAGTGTCGGTGGCTTTGACCTCGTCCTTGAGTGCCAGTGCCGCCAATTGCGCCTGACGCAACAGCGTATTCAGGCGGCGCTGTTCGAGGAATTCGCGGCTTTCGACAAAGTTCTTCAGGCTGCGGGCGAACGATTGCAGCACGTCGTGCACCATGCCGCCCTGTTCCAGCAAGGTGCGGGTGAGGCGCAGCAGAAACTTGCGTTCCTTGCTGTCCAGGTGGTTGACGAAGCCGCGTGTCATCAGCTGGTCCAGCGATTGTTCCAGCGTGGCCGATTGTTCCGGATCGGTCAGCAGGCGCCAGAAGGCGGAGAAAGTGCGGCCGGCCTCGCTATCGGTGATCAGGTCAATGCCGGCGAACAGCGAATCGAGCACCTCGCCACGGTTGCCGTCGCTCTCCATAATGCGCGCGCGCAGGTCGCGGTTAAGCTGCTCGAACTGGTCGCGCACGCGGCGGAAATCGCCGGCCAGGCCGTCGGCCAGTGTGATCACTTCGCGCGTGCGCTCCAGCGCGGCGGCCTCGGGCAGGATGTGCAGCACGCCTTGTTCAATGCCGGCGATTTCGCGCTCGATGCGCTCCTGCTCGGCGCGCAGGCGGTTGATGCGGCGGGTCTTGTCGCTGTCGGTGTCCTCGGCCAGCTTGGCCAGCGCATCGATCACCAGGCCCAGACGGCTCTCGGTGGCGGCGGAATGCGGCTGCACCTGGCCGGCGACGAAGCGGATCGCTTCGATGGTGGAGGTGGCCAGCTCATACTCCTCCTCGGCGGCGCCGGGCGGGAAGCGGCGCTCCAGATGGCCCTCGGCCAGCCAGCCGGCAACGTAGGCTTGCGCCGTTTGCGGCCAGTCGTGGCCGCGTGCGCGCAGATGCTCCAGCTCGCGCCCGATGCGCTCATGCAGGATTGACGCCGGCAGGCTGCGTTCGCTGTCGTACAAGTGCGTCTGCATCAGGGCCAGGGCGGTGGGGCCGCTCGGCGCCGCCAGCAAACGCCATAGCGGCTGCTGGCGCAGGCGCTGGTAGGTGGCGAGGGCTTTGTCGGCTTTCATGCCGGTATTTTACGGGAATCGGCGCCCGGGCCGCCCGGAATCCCGCGATCTTGTGAGAACGCCTGTGACTGGTCGGCGACCCGCCGGCTTGTTCTTTCTCAAAGAGAACTATTTCCACCCGTGACATTATCGGCAACCTGGGCGGTTCCGATGGCCGGACGCCCGTCTTGCGATGGACGTCACGATGGAAAAACTGCTGCCCTACTACGAACGCGAGTTAAGCATGCTGCGGCGCGCCGGCGCCGAGTTTGCGGGACGCTATCCCAAGCTCGCCGGCAGCCTGCAACTGCGCGGCGAAAGCTGCGCCGACCCCCACGTTGAACGGCTGATCCAATCGTCCGCCTTCCTCAACGCCCGCGTCGCCCGCCTGCTGGACGACGGCTACGCCCACTTCACCGAAGCGCTGCTGGGCATGCTGTACCCGCACCTGCTGCGGCCGATACCATCGTGCTCGATCGCCCGCATCGACACCAGCGGTGTGCGCGCCAATGAAGTCAGCAGCGTTAGCATGCTGCCGCGCGGCGCCATGCTGAAGTCGCTGGGGCAGGGCGCCGTGATGTGCCGCTTCCGCACCGTCTACGACACCGTGATCGCGCCGGTGACCATCGGCGCTGCCGGTTTCGAACCGTACCCGCAAACGCCGCCCACGCTGGCGCTGCCGGCCGACGCCGGCGCCGCCATCCGCATCCACATCGCCAGCACCGCCGCCGCGCGCGGCCTGGCCGCGCTGGAACTGCCCACGCTGCGGCTCTACCTCGACGGCGAAGCCTCGCTGCGCGCCGCCCTGCGTGACGCCATCTTCCTGCACACCGCCTGCGCTTGCGTGGAAGCGGACGGCCACTGGCGGCTGCTGGAGCGCCTGCCGCTGCAAGCGGCCGGCCTGACGGCGGCGGAAGCGCTGCTGCCCGCCGCGCCGTCCGAACATGGCGCCTACCGCCTGCTGAGCGAATACTTCGCCTTCCCCGAAAAATTCGACTTCATCGACCTCGACCTCGCCGCGCTGATCGCCGCCGCGCCGGAAGGCAGCACCAGTGTCACCCTGCGCCTGCTGCTGCGCGACGTGCGGCCCGACGCGCCGGTCGCCCGCATCCTGCGCACGCTCAGCGCCGACAATCTGCTGCTGGGCTGCACCCCCATCATCAACCTGTTCCCGCAGCCGGCCACGCCGATCCGCGTCACCCAAACGTGTAGCAGCTACCCGCTGCTGGCCGATGAGATGGCTGGCCAAGCCTGCGATATCTACAGCATCGACAGCGTGCAGATGGTGCGCAAGACGCACGAAGGCAGTGCGGTCACCGATTTATTTCCCTGGTATTCGCTGCGCCACGGTGAAACCGAAAGCCGCAAAGGCCACTACTGGCGGATGCAGCGCGAAGACCTGATGAGCGCCGGCCACGAACACACGCTGACGCTGGTGGACCGCGACTTCTCGCCGCTGCGGATCGACGAAGGCACGGCCTCCGTGCGCCTTACCTGCACCAACCGCGACTTGCCGCACGGCCTGCCATACGGCCGCGCCGGTGGCGATCTCAACACCGAAAGCCCGCTCGGCAACTACCCGATCCGCATGCTGTGTCGGCCAACGTTGTCGCACCGCCTGTCCAGCGACGGCCGCCGCCAGTGGGGACTGATCGCCCACCTCGCGCTCAATCACCGCTCGTTGACGCAGCAAGGTCTGCCGGCGCTGACCGCCATGCTGCGGCTCTACGCGCAGCAGGACAGTATGGTCTCGCAGCGGATGATCGACGGCTTGACGGCGCTCAGCCACCGCGTCGCCACCGCCTGGATACGCCAGGTGCAAGGCAACGCCTACCTGCGCGGCATCGAAGTGCGGGTGTCGCTGGACGAGGAGGCGTACGCCGGCACCGGCATCCACGCCTTCGCGCAGATACTGGACCGGCTGTTTGCTTTGCACGTCCACCTGAATAGCTTCACGCGGCTGGTGGTGCTGTCCCACGTTAGCGGAAAGGAGTTGCTGCGATGCCCACCGCGCAACGGCGAACTGACACTGGCGTGATCGGCCAACTGCAAGCCCATCCGCAGCGCTTCGAGTTCTTTCAGGCGGTGCGGCTGGCGGCGCAATGGCGCCCGGACAGCGTGCGCTTCCGCAACCGTCTGGCGCTGAGCTACGCGCCGAACCAGATCGAAAACCTCAGCGCCGATGAATATTGTGTGCGCATCACCCCCGCCTTCATCGGCCTGCTGGGCAGCCAGGGCGTGCTGCCGCTGCACTACTCCGAACGCATCGCCCGCCACGAGAGAGACCAGCACGACGGCGGTCCGCGCGCCTTCCTTGATGTGCTGTCGCACCGGCCGGTGGCGATGTTTTACGAGGCGTGGGCGCGCAACCGGCCGGAATGCGCCGAGCCGGCGTATCTGGACATGCTGACCGCGCTGGCCGGCACGCATGCCAGCGAAGGGGAGATCGATCGCGAAACGCTGGCCCGCTACGCCATGCAAATCCGCAGCCGCAGCGTAACCGCCGCGCAAATCGCCGGCATGTACAGCGAATACTTCGGCGTGCCGGTGCGGGTGGAGCAGTTGGTCGGCGAATGGGCTTCGCTACCGGCTGAGGACCAGGCGCAACTGGGCCGCGCCAACGTCACCCTGGACGGTGGCGTCATGCTTGGCAGCCGTGCCTACCGTTGCGACGCACGCGCGCGTCTGCGCATCGGCCCGCTTGATAAGAAATGTTACGACAGCTTCCTGCCCGGCCAGCCCGCAGCGCGGCAACTGCACGCCATGCTCCAACTGCACTGCGGCGTGGGCATGACATGGGACGTGCATCTGGTACAGCGCGCGCAGGACATGCACGGCACGCGGCTGGACGCGAGCAGCCGCCTGGGCGTCAACGTCCGGCTACAAAGCGGCCCTGCCACGCACGACTGCGACGAGTTGATGTATCTGCTGCATAGCTAAGGAGCGATTGTGGAAAGCGACAGCGATTTTTTCAGCTTTATGACACTGGCCAAGGAACTGGTGACCGACAACCGGCCGTTGCGGCTGCGGCTCGACCTGGCCGGCGGCACCAACGACGACATGCTGCTGCCGCAACGCGTCTACGGCGCCGAGACGATCTGCGGCGGTATTGAATACCGCGTGCTGTGCGTGTCCGGCAACGCACAGCTACCGCTGAAGCAACTGATCGCCGTGTCGGCGGTGCTGGAATTCGTTACCGACCAGGGAGACTTGCGCAGCGTGTGCGGCATCGTCACCGAAGCCAGCTCGGGCGACAGCGACGGCGGCCTGGCCAGCTATCAGTTGGTGCTGCGCGACGCGCTGGCGATTCTGGAAAAGCGCAGCAACACGCGCGTGTTCCGCAATATGGACGAAATCGAAATCGTCCAGCGCATCCTCAACGAATGGCGGCATAAAAGCCCGGTGCTCGGCATCTGCTTCAAGCACGAGACCGACGACGCCTTCCACGTGCGCACTTACCCCAAGCGCGAATTCACCATGCAGCACAACGAATCGGACGCCGCCTTCATCCGCCGCCTGCTGAAGCGGCGCGGCATCGGCTGGCACATTCGCGCCGACGGCGATGCCCACACGCTGGTGCTGTTCAACAACGCCGACAGCCTGCGCCGGAACGCCGCCGGCACCATCCGCTATCACCGCGACAGCGGGACGGAGGAACGCGACACCATCACCGCCTGGAGCGCCGTGCGCAGCCTGCAGCCCGGAACGGTAACGCGCCACAGCTGGGACTACATGAACCCGCAGGGCAGGGACTTCATGCTGGTGGACGCCCGCAGCGGCATCAACCAGGGCGTGAACGGCAACGAGTTGGCCGCCACGCTGGACGACTACCAGATCCTGCCGCCGCACGCCGGCGACGACCACGAAGACTTGTTCCGCTTCGGCCAGTTGCGCATGAGCCGGCACGACTACGAATCGAAATGCTTCCATGGCGAAGGCAGCGTGCGCGACCTGTGCGCCGGCGAATACTTCACGCTGTCCTCTCGCTTGACCGATGCCATTAAGCATAGAATGAGTTAAAAAGCCGAGGTTTAGTTGGCTATCGCCGTGATCACTTGATAGATGCGCGCTGATTTTTCCGCTCGTATCATCAAACTCCAACTGATTACCTCGACTACCATGTATTTCACGGCTCTTTATCCCTGAAAGGTAGCGGTTTCCGGGCAGATCACCTGCTTTGCTAAGGGCTGCTGGCTGCGCCCGCTGGTTATAAAGCTGACCTGCAATCACCGGCTTGTCTGGATCGCCACCAAGGAACGCAATCAGCACCTCGGTCCCTATGCGCGGCAGACCGATCGTGCCACATTGTTGGAATGCGCCGGGCCCGTTGCAGCGCTTGTCCGCGTTCACCGACAGCTTGTAGCCGAAATAGGATTTGCCGTGCTTTTTGGTCCAGCGCGCATCCAGGTCTTTCTGGCGCCGCTTAGGTGGCGACCAGTCGGCAGGCATGGCGT
>NZ_WWCP01000051.1 GCF_009857505.1 Duganella lactea | reverse complement strand
TGCGCCCGCGCCGGCCAAGCCGGCCGGCGCGCCGGCGGGCGCCCCCCGCAAGGCGCCGGCGGACGAAAGCCAGGAGTGGGAAGAGTTCTGATCTGAGGAACTGGCATCGCGCGCTCGGGTCCGACGAATTTGACCGGAGGGGGCGATGGAAAACAAGCAAAGCAAATCGAGCAGCACATCAGGCTGGCGCAACGCCGGCCTGCTATCCCTGGCGGCCCTGTTCGCCACCTACGTGACCCATATTGTGATGGCCGATGAAGAACGGGCCGGTCTGGCGCCGCCAGGACAGCGGTTGGACGGCATGGCGCCGCGCGGCGTCGACCGCGCGCCGGCCATGTAGAGCGCGTTGTTACTCTTCGAGCAGGCTGCGCAGCATCCAGGCGGTTTTCTCGTGGACGTCCAGGCGCTGCGTCAGCAGGTCGGCGGTTGGCTGGTCGTCGGCCTCGTCGACCACCGGCAGCAGCTTGCGCGCGGTGCGGGCGGTGGCTTCCTGGGCCGCCACCAGATGGCGCACCATGTCCATCGCGGCCGGCACACCGTCCACTTCCTTGATGCTGGCCAGCTTGGCGAACTGGGCGTAGGTGCCCGGCGCCGGGTAGCCCAGCGCGCGGATGCGCTCGGCGATCTGGTCCAGCGCGCCCCATTGTTCGGTGTACTGCGTCATGAACATCTGGTGCAGCGAGTTGAACATTGGACCTTTGACGTTCCAGTGGAAGTTGTGCGTCATCAGGTACAGCGTGTAGCTGTCGGCCAGCAGGCCGGACAGGCCGGCGGCGATCTTGCCGCGGCTTTTCTCGGTCAGGCCGATATCGATCTTGAGCGGTTTTGCAGGCATTATCTAACTCCTTGGTTGGGTCATTCGACGCTGCCATTGTAGCGCCATGCCGAAAAACGCGTCCGTCTCGCTGATACAGCCCGCTCCCGCGTGCGCTGGAACGCCGTTAGCCGCCGTTCCAGCCGCCGCCGATCGCTTTTACCAGCTGCACACCGGCCTGGCGGTAGCGGGTGGTCAGGTCCAGTTCGCTGCGGCGCGATTGCAGATAGGCCGTCTGCGCCGTCACCACGTCCAGGTAGCTGGCCGCGCCCTGGTCGTAGCGCTGGGTGGCCAGCTCCAGCGCGCGCTTGGCGGCCGCCGCCGCCAGATGGTCGGACTTGGCCGCCTCGGCGTAGTTGTCGAGCAGCGTCAGCTGGTCTTCGACCTGCTGGAACGCGGTCAGCACCACCGCGCGGTAGCGTTGGCCGGCCTCGTCCAGCGAGGCTTCGGCGCCGGCGATCTGCGCCTTGCGGCGGCCGCCGTCCAGCAGATTGACCGCCAGCGTCGGGCCGACCGCCCAGAACAGATTGGAGGCGCGGGCGAAGCGGTCGAAGTCGCTGCTCTGGACACCGCCGCTGGCGCCCAAAATCAGCGAGGGGAACAGCGCGCTGCGTGCCACGCCCAGTTGGTCGCTGGCGGCGGCCACCCGCAAGGCGGCGGCGGCGATGTCCGCACGGCGTTGCAGCAACTGCGACGGCACGCCGAGCGGCAGCACCGGCGTGACGAAGGCGCCGCCGTCGTTCGGCGCGATGCTGAAGCTGGCCGCGTTGGCGCCGACCAGCGCGGCGATCGCGTGCTCCTGCACGCTGCGCTGCGCCTGGCGCTGGCGCAGCAGCGAGCGGGTCGATTCCAGCTGGGTCTGGGCGCGCGCCAGATCCAGTCCGGAGGCGGTGCCGCCGTCGTGGCGGCGGGTGATCAGCTCGGCCTGGCGCCGGTAGGCCGCCTCGGTGTCGCGCAGCAACTGGAGGTCGGCGTCGGCGCCGCGCAGGGCCAGCAGCGTGTCGGCCAGCTGGATTTGCAGCGCCAGCCGGGCGGCGGCCAGATCGGCGCCGGCGGCTTGCTCCTGCGCCACGCCGGCGCTGACTTGTTGCGCGATGCGGCCCCACAGATCGACTTCATAGCCCAGGTCGAACTGCAGCGTGCCGCTGTTGTACTCGGCTGGCGAGGTGGCGCCGCGCAGCGGCCGCAAGTCGGACTGGCGGTCGCGCTGGCCGTTGAGCGAGGCGCCCAGCGTCGGCGCTTGCGCCGCGCGGGCGACGCCGGTGGCGGCCTGCGCCTGCCGGTAGCGCGCCAGCGCGCTGCCCAGGTCGGGACTGTTGGCGATCAGCTGCTGTTCCAGCGTGTTCAGCTGCGGGTCCTGATACAGATGCCACCAGTCGGCCGGCAACTGCGGCGCGCTGGCGGTGGCGTCGGCCCAGCCGGCCGGAATGTCGCGGAAGCTGTCGGCCAGCGGCACGGCGGGCTGCTGCCGCACCGGCGCCGGCGCGCAGGCGGCCAGCGCCAGGGCCAGGGTGGTGGCGTAGAGAATCTTCACAGCTTGGCCTTCGCGGTGTTGGCGGCCACGCGCACCGCGTCGCCGGTGGCGACGCCGTCCGGCGGATTGGCGATCACCTGGTCGTTGCGGTCGATGCCGGTGGCAATTTCCAGCACGCTGCCGAGGTCGCGGCTGATGGTCACCGGTTTCACCACCACGCGACCATCCTTGCCCAAGGTGGCGACTTGGGTGCCGGACTTGTTGAAGATCAGCGCGCTTGGTGGAATGCTCAGCGCGGCGCTGGCTACCGGCGTGTTGAAATGAATCGATGCGTAGCCGCCTGGCAGCAGCTCGCGGCTGTCGTTCTGCACGCTCAGCTGCACCAGCATGGCGCCGGAGCTGGCGTTGATCGCCTGCGACAGCGATTGCACGGTGGCGGTGTAGACCTTGCCCGGACGCTCAGGCGCGCTCAGCTCGGCCTTGTCGCCGACCTTGATCGCCGCCACCTGGCGCTGCGGCACGTTGACGTAGACGCGCAGACGGCTGAGGTCGGACACCACGAACAGTTCCGACCCCGGCGCGCCGCCGACATTGATCAGCGCGCCGACATCGGTGTTGCGCGCGGTGACCACGCCATCGAACGGCGCCACCAGGCGGGTGTAGCGCTGCAGCGCCTGCACGCGGTCGACATTGGCCTGCATGGCGTTGACGGCAGACTGCTTGGCGGCCAGGTCGCCGGCCTTCTCGTCGGCTTCCTGCCGCGAGACCGCGTCCGCCGCCAGCAGACCCTGCCAGCGTTTGGCGGTGCTGCTGGCCAGCGCCAGGTTGCTGCGCGCGGTGGCCAGTTCGGCCTTGGCTTGCAGCAGTTGCTGATCGAGGTCCGGTGTTTCGATGTCGGCCAGCGTCTGGCCGGACTTTACCGGCGCGCCGATGTCGACGCTCCAGCTTTTCAGGTAGCCGCTGACGCGGGCGTAGATCGGCGCGCGCTGCCATGGCTCGATGCGCGCCGGCAGTTCCAGCGCCGCGCCGGCGGCCTGGCCGGCGGTCACCACGCTGACCATCGGCACGATGGGGGTATTGGCTTGTTTCACTTGTTCGGCTTGCGAGCGGCGGCTGATGACGCCGGCCGCCACCAGCGCGGCGGCCAGGACGATCAGCCCCAGCGCCAGCGGCTTGTGACCGGTGCGACGAGTATTAGACATGGACAGGGGCTCCGGAATGTGGTTGGTCGTTGGATGGGGTGGGGGATGGGCGCGCGTGCCGGCGGTGCACCAGGCTGAACACCACTGGCACGAACAGCAGCGTGGCGGTGGTGGCGAAGATCAGGCCACCGATGACGGCGCGGCCCAGCGGCGCGTTCTGCTCGCCGCCATCGCCGAGGCCGAGCGCCATCGGCAGCATGCCGATGATCATCGACAGCGCGGTCATCAGCACCGGACGGAAGCGCACCGAGCCGGCTTCCAGCGCGGCGGCGGTGGCGTCACCCAGTGCGTCCAGCCGTTCACGGGCGAAGGTAATCACCAGCACCGAGTTGGCGGTGGCCACGCCCATGCACATGATGGCGCCGGTCAGCGCCGGCACCGACAGCGTGGTATTGGTGGCGAACAGCATCCAGACGATGCCGCCCAGTGCCGCCGGCAGCGCCGAGACGATCACCGCCGGGTCCAGCCACGACTGGAAGTTGACCACGATCAGCAGGTAGATCAGCACCACCGCGCCCAGCAGGCCGAACAGCAGGCCGGCGAAGGCGCGGTCCATGGTCTTGACCTGGCCCAGCATCTGCACGGTCGAGCCTTTCGGCAGGTCGGCGCGGGTGTCCGCGATGGCCTGGTTGATGTCCTTGGCGACGGCGGCCAGGTCGCGGTCCTGGGTGGTGGCGTAGATCTGCACCATCGGCTGGATGTCGTACTGGCTGACGATGGCCGACTGCGTGCCGCGCGTGAAGGTGGCGACGCCGCCCAGCGTGGCGGTGCTGGTGCTGGCGCCATTGCCGACCGGCAGGTTGGCCAGCGCCGACAGCGTGTCCATTTGCGGTTGCGGCGTCTGCATGACGATCGGGTAGCTGACGCCGTTGGCCGGGTTCAGCCAGAAGGTCGGCGCCACCTGCGACGAGCCGGCCAGGTTGACCACCATGCTGTTGGTGATGTCGCGCGTGGTCAGGCCCAGTTGCTGCGCCTGGGTGCGATCGATATCGACGTTGAACACCGGCGCCTTGTCGGACTGCTGGATGCGGGCGTCGGCCACGCCGGGGATGGCGCGCAGGCGTTTCAGCAGCTGGTCGGCGTAGGCGTAGTTGTCGGCGATTTTGGCGCCGCGGATCTGCACGTCGATCGGCGCCGGCGAGCCGAAGTTCAGGATCTGGCTGACGATGTCGGCCGGCGGGAAGGAGAAGGTGGTGTCCGGGAATTCCGCCGGCAGCACCTGGCGTAGCTGGCGCACGTAGCCGGCGGTCGGCTGGTGGTCCTCGCGCAGCGCGATCTGGAAGTCGCCGTCGTGGGTGCCGCTGGTGCCGGTGTTGTTGTAGACGGTGTTGATCGAGCTGGCCGGCATGCCGATGTTGTCGGTCATGGTGACGATCTCGCTGGCCGGAATCACGCGGCGGATGGCCTGCTCGATGCGGGCGAAGCGGGCGGCGGTTTCCTCGATGCGGGTGCCGACCGGCACGCGCGCGTGGATCAGCACCTGGCCGGAGTCGACCGACGGGAAGAAGTTACTGCCCAGGAAAGGCACCAGCGCGAACGAGGCCGCCACCACCAGCAGGAAACCGATGATGAAGCGCTTGCGGTTGACCACCGCCGCTTCCAGCAGGCCGCTGTAGCCGGCGCGCAGGCGCTCGAAGCGGGCCTCGAAGCCGCGCTGGAAACGCACCAGCGGATTGGACGAGGGCGCCGGCGTGCCGTGGCCGCCGTGGCCGTGGGCGTGGCCCTCGCCGGTGTCGTGCGGTTTGAGCAGGTAGTTGGCCATGGTCGGCACCAGCGTGCGCGACAGGATGAACGAGCAGACCATGGCGAAGATCACCGCCTCGGCCATCGGCACGAACAGGAAGCGCGACACGCCGTCGAGGAAGAACATCGGCACGAACACGATGCAGATGCACAGCAGCGAAACGAAGGCCGGCGTGGTGATCTGCGCCGCGCCGTCGAGGATCGCCGCCTCCACCGGCTTGCCCTGTTCCAGGTGCCAGTTGATGTTTTCGATGGTCACGGTGGCGTCGTCGACCAGGATGCCGACCGCCAGCGCCAGGCCGCCCAGCGTCATCAGGTTGAGCGATTCGCCGATGGCCGACAAGGCGATGATGGAGCCGAGGATCGACAGTGGAATCGAGACGGCGATGATGATGGTCGAGCGCCAGCTGCCGAGGAATAGCAGGATCATCAGGCTGGTCAGCGCGGCGGCGATCACGCCTTCCGACGCCACGCCCTTGATGGCGGCGCGCACGAACACCGATTGGTCGTTGATCGGCGTGACGGTCAGCGCCTCCGGCCAGCCGGCCTTGAGCGTGTTGATTTTTTCACGCACGCCGTCGACGATGGCCAGCGTCGAGGCCGAGCCGTTCTTCAGCACCGACATCAGCACCGAGCGGCTGCCGTCGACATGCACCACATTGGTCTGCGGCGCGTTGCCGTCGTGAATGTTGGCGATGTCGCCCAGGTAGATGGTGGCGCCGTTGACCACGCGCACCGGCAGACGCGCCAGGTCGGCGATGGCCGACGGCGCGTTGTTGAGCTGGATGCTGTATTCGAGGCTGGCGATCTTCTGCGTGCCGACCGGGGTCAGCACGTTCTGTGCCGCCAGCGCGTTGGCGATGTCCTGCGCCGACAGGCCGCGCGCCTGCAGCAGCGCCGGGTCGACGTCGATCTGCACCTGACGCTGCTTGCCGCCATACGGCAGCGGGATCGCCGCGCCCGGCACGCTGACCAGCGGCGTGCGCACCGTGTTGGTGCCAAGGTCGGACAACTGCTGTTCCGACAGCCCTTTGCCGGACAGCGCCACCTGCAGAATCGGCACCGTGGCGGCGTTGTAGTTGAGGATCAGCGGCGGCGTGATGCCAGGCGGCATCTGGCGCAGCATCGACTGCGAGATCGCCGTCACCTGGGCGTTGGCGACGGCGATGTTGACGCCCGGCTGGAAGAAGATCTTGACGATGCTGACGCCGGTGTAGGTGTTGGCCTCGATGTGCTCGATGTCGTTGACGGTGGTGGTCAGCGCCCGCTGGAACTGGGTCGAGACGCGGCCGGCCATCTGGTCGGGCGGCTGGCCGGTGTACTGCCAGGCCACCGCGATCACCGGGATCTTGATGTCAGGGAAGATGTCGGTCGGCGTGCGCAGCGCCGCCAGCGGCCCGACGATCAACAGCAGCAGGGCCATGACCACGAAGGTGTAGGGACGTCGAAGCGCGACGCGTACGATTTCAATCAACACAAATTACCCCCAGGGATAGGCCGACCGGCCAAGATAACGCGGTGCAGCATTTGAGTAAGGCGGCGGCAGCGCATGGTTTGATAAGTCGGACTATGCAATACCGGTGGAAAAGCAATGCTGTTATGCAGCAAGTTTCTACATTAGTGAATGATTTTAGCGTTTTACCGGTGGTGCTTGTATCAAAATTTGTTTCTAGTATGTATCACTGTGTATCGCCGGCGCCAAAGATCCGGAAAAAGCCGCCGATTTGTGGGGTGCCGCCGCGTGGCGGGTATAAAGTGAGCGATCCACCCACCCCACAGGAGACCATCATGATCAACAGCATCACGCCGCATCTGGTGTGCGAAGGCGCCGCCGACGCCATCGCCTTCTACCAACAAGCGTTCGGCGCGGTCGAACTGATGCGCCTGGCCGGCGAGGACGGCCGCGTTATGCACGCGGCGCTGAAGATCGGCGACTCGACGCTGATGCTGGCCGACGATTTTCCGCAATACGACGGCGGCAAGGGGCCGAAGGCGCTGCAGGGCAGCCCGGTGACGCTGCACCTGTACTCGCCGGACGTGGACGCCGCCTTCCAGCAGGCGGTGGACGCCGGTGCCGTGGTGCGCATGCCGCCGGCCGACATGTTCTGGGGCGACCGCTATAGCCAGGTGACCGATCCGTTCGGCCATCACTGGTCGATCGCCACCCACCTCAAGGACATGACGCCGGAGGAAATGGCCGCAGCGATGAAGAACATGCCGCACGACTGCTGACCGGGCGGACGGCGGGCATTCGCTGCGACGGACATGGTTGTGATACCTTAACGCCTGAGTCTAGTCTGGAGCACGATGTCAATGGAATTCATGGTACTGCGCCGCGCCAATCAAAGCACGGAACGAGGAACACAACCGCCGGCGCTGGAGCCGGGCACGTTTCTGCGGCCCAGCGCCGAGGCGGTGCGGCTGCTGCGCCGGGATGGCGCATGGCGCGAGGTGCACGGCCCGTTCCCGCCCAAGGAAGTGGTGGCCGGCTTCGTGCTGCTGGAGGCCGAGTCGCGCGAGGACATCATCGCCCAAGTGCGCTGGTGGCCGTTGTTCGACAGCGGCGCGGTGTATGAAATCCGCGACGCCGGCAGTCCCGTCTACGGCGCCGGCTTCGACGAGCGCGGCACGGCGTCCGGCACGCTGCCGCTGCGCCAGGAAGACCTGACGCGCTACGTCATTTTCCTGCGCGCCGACGCCGATACCGAGTCGGACGCGATGGCGCCCCCGGAAAACCTCGACGTCATCAACGCCCACAACGAGGCCGGCGTGTGGCAAGGCGTGCTGCTGGCCGGCGACGGTCTGAAAGGCACGGCCAACGCCGCGCGGGTGCACTATGCCAACGCCAAGACGTCGGTGGTGGACGGTCCGTTCACCGACGTGAGGGAACTGATCGCCGGCTACTGGATGCTGCAGGCGGCCTCGCTCGACGAGGCGATTGCCTGGGCCAAGGCCTACCCCTATCCGCAACAGGGCGACATCACGCTGGAGATCCGCGAAGCGTGCGAGCGCAAGTCGCACGTCGAATTCACCCCGGAGATGATCAAGGCCGAAGAGCGCCTGCGCGCCGAACTGCTGGAAGCCGAACTGCGCAACGCCTTCAGCAAAGCCGCCCGCGGCGGCTGAAAAAAACGTTTTTAGAGCGTGGCTTCGAGGATGCGGACCAGCGATTCGATGCCGGTGGCGTCGGTCTGGTCGAAGCGGTTCGGCTGTGGGCTGTCGAGGTCGAACACGCCGACGATGGCGCCATCCGGACCGCGCACCGGCACCACCAGCTCGGAGCGCGAGTTGACGTCGCAGGCGATGTGGCCGGGGAAGGCGTGCACGTCCGGCACGACGATGGCTTTGCCTTCCACCACCGTGGTGCCGCAGACGCCGCGGCCGCGCTTGATGCGGATGCAGGCCGGCTTGCCCTGGAACGGGCCGAGCACCAGTTCGTCCCCTTTGAGGAAGTAGAAGCCGGCCCAGTTCAGCCCCGGCATGCTGTTGAATACCAGCGAACTGAAGTTGGCGGTGTTGGCGATCAGGTCGGTCTCGCCGTGGACCAGGCCTTGCAGTTGCGGGCGCAGGTCGTCATACATGGCGTTTTTGGCCTCGGCACTGTCGGTGCGGTAGGCGGTGTCGCTGAGGGTGAAGGTCATGATGTGTTGTTCAGTAGATAAGCGCGGGCGCGCCAAGGCCACTATGGTAGCCGATCCGACGATTTTACGAAGACTTCCTACCCTCTTTGTAGGCAGTATCCGATAGCGGATCTGCATTGTGCGCGTTACTCTGGTGGGCAGTGTGTCACCACCAGAGCGGGGAAAAATATGTCCACCAGAAAAAAGAGCGCAGAACCGCCGCGGCAACCCAACGCCACGCCGCCACCACCGCCGGGACCGCCGGCCATCGATGTCGAGGCGATGCTGATGATCGGCGAGGAACGCGTGCACATCGATTGCGAGGAAGATGACAACCTCACTTTCATGGCGGAACAGATCGATTGACTCGGTGCGCTGGCGGACAGACCATTGCCTGCGGCGGGCGCGAGAATCAGTCATCTCGACTTTGAAAGCCGCCGATGTCCGCCGATATGGTGATTGTTCGCAACGAGGGCCTGTACTGCGTGCCGGGCCAGTTTTACATCGACCCGTGGCGGCCGGTGGAGCGGGCCGTCATCACCCATGCGCACGGCGACCACGCGCGCGGCGGCCATCAACATTATCTGACGGCGGCACCTGGCGTGCAGGTGCTGAAGTCGCGGTTGGGGCCGGTCAATATCACCGGGCTGGCGTATGGCGAGCAGGTGGTGCACAACGGTGTGACGGTGTCGCTGCACCCGGCCGGTCATGTGCTGGGGTCGGCCCAGGTGCGCATGGCGTATCGCGGCGAGGTGTGGGTGGCGTCCGGCGATTACAAGGTCGAGGCGGACAACACCTGCACGCCGTTCGAGCCGGTGCGCTGCGATACCTTCATCACCGAATCGACGTTCGGCCTGCCGATTTATCGCTGGTCGCCGCAGCAGACCATTTTTGACGAGGTCAACACGTGGTGGGCGGCCAACGCGCAACAGGGACGCGCCAGCGTGTTGCTGGGCTATAGCTTCGGCAAGGCGCAGCGCTTGCTCAGCGGCCTGGACCCGTCACTCGGGCCGATCATCTGCCATGGCGCGGTGCAGACCTTGAACGAAGTGTACCGCGAGAGCGGCATGTGGCTGCCATCGACGGCGATGGTCGGCGAAGTGGCCCATGGCGAGATCGGCAGATCGATCGTGCTGGCGCCGCCGTCTGCCGCCGGTTCGCCGTGGATCAAGCGCTTTGGCGATTTCAGCGATGCCTTCGCCAGCGGCTGGATGCAGTTGCGCGGCGCGCGCCGCCGGCGTGGCGTGGATCGCGGCTTCGTGCTGTCCGACCATGCCGACTGGCCGGGATTGCTGACGGCGATCACCGCCACCGGCGCGCAGCGGGTGATCGTCACCCATGGTTCAATCGCGGTGCTGGTGCGCTGGTTGCAGCAGCAGGGCTTGCAGGCCAGCGGCTTTGATACCGAGTATGGCGATGACGAGGCGGAAGAGGTTCCGGTCCCCACCGTGGTCGGGGGAGACGGCCGTGCGTAACTTCGCCCTGCTGTACGCCGAGCTCGATGAAACCACGTCCACCAGCCGCAAGCTGGCGGCGTTGCAGGCGTATTTCACCACCGCCGCGCCCCAGGTGCGGCCTGGGCCGTGTACTTTCTCGCCGGCGGCAAGCCGCGTCAGGCGGTACCGACCAGGCTGCTGCGCCAGTACGCGACCGAGTACGCCGGCCTCGACGAATGGCTGTTCGACGAGTGCTATCACGCGGTCGGCGATCTGGCCGAAACCATCGCCCTCATCCTGCCGCCGCCCAAGCACCCGAGTGACATCGGCCTGGCCGACTGGATCGAACTGGGCATCGCGCCGTTGCGCGGCGCGGCGCCGGAGATGGTGCGCGAGGCGCTGTTCACTTACTGGGACCAACTGGACACGCGCGAACGCTTTCTGCTGACCAAGCTGATCGGCGGCGGTTTCCGCGTCGGCGTCTCGCGCCTGCTGGTGACGCGCGCGCTGAGCGCCATCGCCGAACTCGATAGCAAGCTGATCGCCCAACGTCTGATGGGATGGACCGATGGCAGCGTCAGCCCGACCGCCGCCGGCTTCCGCCAATTGATCGCCGCGCATACGCCGGAAGAGCAGGCACAGCGCGGCGGCCAGCCGTATCCGTTTTTCCTGGCGCACCCGCTGGAGCGCGATCCCGCCACGTTGGGGGAACTGGCCGATTGGCAAATCGAATGGAAATACGACGGCATGCGCGCCCAACTGGTGCGGCGCGAAGGCAAGAACTGGCTGTGCTCGCGCGGCGAGGAACTGATCACCGAGCGCTTCCCGGAGCTGGCCGCGCTGCGTCTGCCGGACGGGGTGGTGCTCGATGGCGAGATCCTGATCTGGCACGGCGGCAGCGCGCCCGCGCCGTTCGCCGACTTGCAGAAGCGCATGGGACGCAAGCAGGTGTCGGCGCGCCTGCTGGGCGAGCTGCCGGCGGTGCTGGTCGCTTACGATCTGCTGGAGCTGGACGGCCGCGATCTGCGCGAGCTGCCGCAGGCCGAGCGGCGCATGCTGCTGGAGCAACTGCTCGGCAGTCTGCAAGGCACGCCGCAGTTGCGCCTGCCGCCGCTGATCGTGGCGGATAGCTGGGAGCATCTGGCCGCCATTCGCGGCGAGTCGCGCGAGCGTGGCGTCGAGGGCGTGATGCTGAAGGCGGTGGATGCGCGCTATGGCGTGGGGCGCAGCAAAAACGTCGGCACGTGGTGGAAGTGGAAGATCGATCCGTTCAGCGTGGATGCGGTGCTGGTGTATGCGCAGACCGGCCATGGCCGTCGCGCTTCCTTGTACACCGACTACACCTTCGCCGTCTGGGATGACGAGCGCAAGCTGGTGCCGTTCGCCAAGGCCTATTCCGGCCTGACCGATGCCGAGATCGCGCAGGTGGATCAGGTGATCCGCAAGACCACCACCGAGAAATTCGGCCCGGTGCGCAGCGTGACGCCGAGCATGGTGTTCGAGATCGGCTTCGAGGGCATCGCCAGCTCGCCGCGTCACAAATCCGGCATCGCGGTGCGCTTCCCACGCATTCTGCGGCGGCGCGAGGACAAGTCGGTGGAGGCGGCCGATACACTGGCGTCGCTGAAAAGGCTGCTGGCGGCGCCATGAACGCGGACGCCTGGTTTGCCGGGCGCGGCTGGACCGCGTCGCCGTTCCAGCGCGCGGTGTGGGCGGAGGCGGCCGCCGGCCGCTCGGGCCTGCTGCACGCCACCACCGGCGCCGGTAAAACCTATGCCGTCTGGTTCGCCGCCATGCAGCGCGCCGCCGCCGCGCCTGCTGCGGCTGGGCGTGGCTTGCGCGTGCTGTGGATCACGCCGATGCGGGCGCTGGCGGCCGACACCTTGCGTGCCTTGCAGCAGGCCGCCCCGGACTGGCAGGTCGAAGCCCGCACCGGCGACACCAGCTCAGCCCAGCGCGCGCGCCAGAACAAGCGCCTGCCCGATGCGTTGATCACCACGCCGGAAAGCCTGACCTTGCTGCTCAGCCAGCCAGCCGGACGCGGCCGACCGCTTCAAGCACCTGGTCATGGTCATCGTCGATGAGTGGCACGAGTTGATGGGCAACAAGCGCGGCGTGCAGACGCAGCTGGCGTTGGCCCGCCTGCGGCGATGGCAGCCGTCGCTGCTGGTGTGGGGCTTGTCCGCCACGCTGGGCAATCTGGAACGCGCGCGCGATGTGCTGGCGCCGGACGGCGTCATCATCGAAGGCCACGTCGCCAAGCCGATCCTGGTGGACACGCTGATTCCCGCACAGCCGTCACGCTTTCCGTGGGGTGGCCATCTTGGCGTGCAGATGCTGGGGCCGGTGTTGGCGGAAATCGAAAAACACGGCAGCACGCTGGTCTTCACCAACACCCGCTCGCAAGCGGAGCTGTGGTATCAGCACATGCTGGACGCCCGCCCGGATTGGGCCGGCCTGATCGCGCTGCATCACGGCTCGCTGGACAAGGCGGTGCGCGACTGGGTGGAACAGGGCCTCAAGCAAGGCCAACTGAAGGCCGTGGTCTGCACTTCCAGTCTCGACCTCGGCGTCGATTTCCTGCCGGTCGAGCGGGTGTTGCAGATCGGCAGCGCCAAAGGCATCGCCCGGTTGCTGCAACGCGCCGGGCGCAGCGGTCACGCGCCGGGCCGCATCGCGCGGTTGACGCTGGTGCCGACGCAAAGCCTGGAATTGCTGGAGGCCGCCGGCGCCATCCAGGCCGTCACCGCGCTCGACATCGAAGCCCGCCCGGTGCCGGAAAAACCGCTGGACGTGCTGGTGCAGCATCTGGTCACCATCGCGTTGGGCGGCGGCTTCCGCGCCGAGGCGCTGCTGGCCGAGGTGCGTACCGCATGGTCCTACCGCGATCTCACCGACGAAGAGTGGCAATGGGCGCTGGATTTTGTCGCGCGCGGCGGCAGCACGCTGGTGGCTTATCCCGAATATCGTCGCGTGCTGCCGGCCGAGGACGGCGTCTATCGCGTGCCCGACGCCGCGCTGGGCCGCCGGCACCGCATGGGCATCGGCACCATCGTTGCGGATGCGTCGTTGCAGGTGAAGTACGTCAGCGGCGGCCGGCTGGGCAGCGTGGAGGAATCGTTCATCTCGCGGTTGCGCAAGGGCGATCATTTTTTGTTCGCCGGCCGTATTCTGGAGTTTGTGCGCCTGCATGAGATGACCGCCTACGTGCGCCGCGCCACCGGCGCCAGGGGGGCGGTGCCGCGCTGGCAGGGCGGTCGGATGCCGATGTCGTCCGAGCTTGCGCACGCGGCGCTGGCGCAGTTGCAGTTGGCTACTCAGGACCGCTACCAAGGCCCGGAAATGCAGGCGCTGCGGCCGCTGCTGGAAATCCAGCAGCGCTGGTCGTCGCTGCCGACGGCGCACACCACCGTCATCGAAACCATGCACAGCCGCGAGGGGCTTCACCTGTTCATGTTCCCGTTTGCCGGTCGCTCGGTGCACCTGGGGTTGGCTTCGCTGCTGGCCTACCGCGTTGGCCGCAGGACGCCGATGACGTTGTCGATCGCCGTCAACGATTACGGCTTCGAGCTGCTGTCCGCGCAGGAACTGGACTGGGCCGCATTGCTGGACGCGAAGCAGGGCGCGGATATCGGCCTGTTCAGCACCGAGCACTTGCTGGAGGATGTGCTGGCCAGCCTCAACGCGACTGAATTGTCGCAACGGCGCTTCCGTGAAATCGCCCGCATTGCCGGCCTGGTGTTTCAGGGCTATCCCGGTCAGGGCAAGGGCGCGCGCCAGTTGCAGGCGTCGTCATCCTTGTTCTTTGCCGTGTTCAGCCAGCACGACGCCGGCAACCTGCTGCTGACGCAGGCGCAGCGCGAGGTGCTGGAGCAGGAACTGGAGCTCGGCCGCCTGCGCGCCACGTTGCTGGCCTTGCAGGCGCGTAGCGTGCGCTTCCATGCGATCAAGCGCGCCACGCCGTTTGGCTTTGCGCTGATGGTGGAGCGCTTCCGCGAAAAACTCAGCACAGAAAAGCTGTCGGATCGCGTGGCGCGTCTGGTGCGGGCGCTGGAGAAAGCGGCGGGGCCATGAATCAATCCATCGACATCGCCGGCGAGGAATTGCTGATGTTGCCGCAGAAGGCGCTGTACTGGCCGCGCGAAGCGATGCTGATCATTGCCGACATCCACTTCGGCAAGGCGGCCGCGTTCCGCGCGTTGGGTGTGCCGGTGCCGTCCGGGACCACCAGCGTCAACCTGCTGGCGCTGGATGACTTGCTGGCGGCGCGGCCGGTGCGGCATATCGTGTTCCTCGGCGATTTTCTGCACGCCAGGGCCGCGCACGCGGGCGCCACGCTGGCGGCGATGCAGCGCTGGCGCGAACGCCATCCCGGCCTGCTGCTGACGCTGGTGCGCGGCAACCACGATGCGCGTGCCGGCGATCCGTCCGCTCGCCTAGGCATTACCGTGGTGGACGAGCCGCATGTGATCGGCCCGTTCGCCTTCTGCCACCATCCGGACATTATGACGCCGTCGTATGTGCTGGCCGGTCACGTGCATCCGGTGTACCGGCTGCGCTCCGGTTGGGACGCGCTGCGGCTGCCGTGCTTCCTGGTGGGGCGGCGGCGCATGGTGCTGCCGTCGTTCGGCGCGTTCACCGGTGGTCATCCGGTGACACCCTTGCCCGATGAGCGGCTGTTCGTAAGCAGCGGTGAGGCGGTACTGGAGGTACCTTGACTCGGTTAGCCTGACTTACCGGTCACCGGAATCATCCTACGTCGGCTGATGGGGGAGTCCTATATCACTAGCCGGTGGTGTCAACTAGGATGACTGCATCCTGTGATGCAAGCAGGATCAAGTCTTTACTACAGGAGATGATCATGGCAACCAGTGACAAGGGCAATAAGCAAAGCGGCGATACCGGCAAGCCAGGCGGCGATACCAGCAAGCGTGGTTTCGCTTCGATGAACCCGGAGCAGCAGCGCGAAATCGCAGCGGAAGGCGGTCGTGCCGCGCATGAAAAAGGCACGGCGCACGAATTCACCTCGGAAGAGGCCCGCCGCGCCGGCGCGATGAGCCACAAGAACGATCCGGGCCGCAACAGCCAGAGCGCATCGTCGGGCAGCGGCTCGCGCAGCGGCGGCAACAAAGGCAGCACCAATGAGAAGGACCAGGAGGAAAAAGAACAGGACAACAGCCGTGGCGGCTCGGGCTCGGGCTCCGGCTCCCGCTCCAAATCGTAATTAAGAACTTGCGCTTCATTTTGCAGACGCCGGCAGCCTGATACGCCGCCGCCTGTCCTTCGACCCGTATTCATGCCGGATGCGGGTCATCCCTCGCTCTCCCCACGCTACTTTACATACCAGATACACAAGATGGGTTGACCCATCAAATGATAATCATTATCATTTGTATTTTAGCCCAAGGAAAATCTGTGAGCGTACCCAGCGCCAATACCGCCCGCAATGCCAGCCGAGCCGTCTGGCTGAAGCATTTGCACCAGTGGCATTGGGTCAGTTCGGCCATGTGCCTGCTGTGCATGGTGCTGTTTTCGATCACCGGCATCACGCTGAACCACGCGTCGCAGATTGAGGCCAAACCGGTGATCACCAACCGGCAGGCGCAGTTGCCGCAGGCGCTGACGGCACAGTTGCGCGGCTACGCCGAGCGGCATGACGGCGCCAAGGAGCCGCTGCCGGAGCCGGTTGAGCAATGGCTGAAGGACACGTTCAAAGTCCAGGCCGGCCGCCGCGTGGCCGAATGGTCGGTCGACGAGGTGTACCTGCCGCTGCCGAAGGCCGGTGGCGACGCCTGGGTGCGCATAGGCCTGGAAGACGGCGCCACCGAATTTGAAAACACCGACCGTGGCTGGATCTCCTGGCTGAACGATGTGCACAAGGGCCGCAACACCGGCCCGGCGTGGAACTGGTTCATCGACATCTTTGCCGTGCTGTGTCTGGTGTTCTGCGTGACAGGTTTATTGATTTTGAAGTTCCACGCGAGCAACCGCCCATTCACCTGGCCGATGGTGGGCCTGGGTGTGCTGATCCCCGTGGTTATCGCAGCGCTGTTTATCCATTAATCTCAACCATCTCAAGCAATCTCACGACAGGACCTCCATGAAATTACGCTATTCCATCGCGCTCAGTCTGCCACTTGCCAGTGCCTCGGCCATGGCCGCCGATCTGGCCCTGAAACTCGACGTGCCGCAGCTGAATGTGGCCGAGTATCATCGGCCGTACATCGCCGCCTGGCTGGAAAACGCCGACCACAAAGTGGTGGCCAACCTGGCCGTGTTGTACGACACCAAGAAGAAGGATAACGCCGGCACCAAGTGGCTCAAGGACATGCGCCAGTGGTGGCGCAAGGCTGGCCGCGAGCTGAGCATGCCGATGGACGGCGTGTCGGGCGCCACCCGCGCACCGGGCGAAGTCACCCTCAACATTCCGAAAGCCTCGCTGGACAAGCTGCCGGCCGGTCAGTACACGGTGCTGGTGGAAGCCGCGCGCGAGGCCGGTGGCCGCGAGGTGGTCAAGGTGCCGCTGCAATGGCCACCGAAGTCGGCGCAGAATGTGGCCGGTCAGGGCAAGGAAGAACTGGGCGCGGTTGTCGTGCAAGTCAAACCATAAGAACAGGCGGGGATATGCTGAAATTGAATCAATCGTTGATCGCGCTGGCGCTGGCCGGCTTGTCCTTCGTTTCGCTCAGCGCGCAGGCGCACAAGCCGTGGCTACTGCCGTCGTCGACGCTGGTGGAAGCGGGCCGTGATGGCGCCGCCTGGGTGACGGTGGACGCCGCCGTGTCCGAAGGCTTGTTCGATATCGACCATGTGCCGCTGAAGATCGACGGCATCGATGTGAGCGGCCCTGGCGGCATCAAGCTCACGCCGGAAAACATCGGCAACGGCAAGCTGCGCAACACCTTCGATTTGAAGCTGACCAAGCCAGGCACGTACAAAATCGCGCTGGTCACGCAGGGCGTGTTCGGCAGCTACAAGGACAAGGATGGCAACATCAAGCGCTTCCGTGGCACCGAGGAATCGCTGGCCAAGGATGTGCCCGCCGACGCCACCGACGTCAAACTGACGCGCAACGAAAGCCGTCTGGAGACCTTTGTCACCAATGGCGATCCGAGCGATGACGTGTTGAAGCCGAGCGGCAAGGGTCTGGAGCTGGTGCCGGTCAACCATCCGAACGAGCTGCGCGCCGGTGAGAAAGTCACCTGGCGCTTCCTGCTGGACGGCAAGCCTGCCGCCAACCAGGGCGTGAGCCTGATTCCGGGCGGCGTCAAGTACCGTGGTACGCTGGGCGAGATCCGGCACAACACCGACGCCAAAGGCGAGCTGACGCTGACGCTGCCGGCCGCCGGCGCCTACATGGTCAGCAGCAGCTGGCCGGCCGCCGCCGCGCCGGTGCCGGGCCAGCCGCCGCAGATGGTGCCGCGTCGCGCCAGCTACGCCGCCATCCTGGAAATCCTGCCGGATTAAGGTTGGCATGCGCCGGGTTTTACTGCCTCACGAGATTGCCGACGACCCGGCGCCAGCAGGCGGCGTGATCCGCGACTACGCTGGCCGCAGCATGGGCACCAGCTGGTCGGTGCGGCTGGTGGCCGCGCCCGACGCGGCCACCCGCGCCGTTTGCGATCAGTTGCAGGCCGGGCTGCAACAGCAGCTCGACGTCATCGTGGCCGAGATGAGCCACTGGGAGCCCGAATCCGACCTGGGCCGTTTCAATCGCGCGCCCAACGACAGCTGGCACAGCTTGCCGCCGGCGTTCTTCGACGTGTTGTCGTTCGCCATCGAGGTCGGGCGCGCCTCGGGCGGCGCCTATGATCCGACCGCCGGTTCGCTGGTCAACCTGTGGGGCTTCGGTCCCTGGGGCCGGTTCGACCAGCCGGACTTTGTGCCGCCCAGCGCCGAGGAGGTCGTCATCGCCCGCGCCCAACTGGCGGCGCGTCCGGTGCGCTTGCGGCGCGACGGCCGCAAGGCCTTGCAGCCGGGCGGGGTGCAGCTGGACTTGTCGGCGGTGGCCAAGGGCTACAGCGTCGACCGGCTGTCCTACTATCTGAAAACGCAGGGCTTCGCGCACCATCTGGTCGAGGTCGGCGGCGAGCTGCGCGGTGCCGGTTTTAAGCCTGACGGCCAGCCGTGGTGGGTGATGCTGGAGCAGGTCGGCGACGCCGCGCGCGACGTCGGCGTGCCGGACCAGCTGGTGCTGGCCTTGCACGGCCTGGCGGTCGCCACCTCCGGCGATTACCGCCGCTACTTCGATTGGGACGGCCAGCGCTACTCGCACACCATCGACCCGCGTAGTGGCCTGCCGATCGCCAACGACTTGGCCTCGGTCACGGTGGTGCACGCGCAGTGCATGGCGGCCGACGCCTGGTCCACCGCGCTGACCGTGCTGGGCAGCCATGACGGCCTGCGTCTGGCCGAGCTGCAAGGGCTGGCCGCGCGCTTCGTCGCGCGCCGGCCGGACGGCGGCTTCACCGAAACGATGAGCACCCACTTTCGCGGCATGTTAGACGCATGATCTGGACCAACGACCCCACCCGATTGATGCTGGTGGCGGGCATCAGCGTGGCTTATGCGCTGGTGTGCCTCGCGCCTTACCTGCGCACGCGCCGCAAGCGGCTGGCCGCCGCGCGCGCCAGGGCGGAGGCGGCGGTCTCGCCCGGCTGGATCGTCAGCTACGCCAGCCAGACCGGCAACGCCGAGGAACTGGCGCGGCAGACCGCCGCCATGCTGAAGCTGGCCGGCATTCCGGCCCGGCTGGCGGAATTGTCCGAGCTGACGGCGGACGATTTGCTGGGCGCCGAGCGTCTGCTGTGCCTGGTTAGCACCTATGGCGAGGGCGATGCGCCGGACGGCGCCGCCGCGTTCGCCGGCCGCCTGATGACCACCGCGCTGCCGTTGCCGCGTCTGCACTACGCGGTGCTGGCGCTGGGCGACAGCGCGTATGCGCAGTTCTGCGGCTTCGGCCGCGCGCTGGATCAGTGGCTGCAGGCGCAGGGCGCGCGAAGCCTGTTCCCGCGCATCGAGGTCGACCGCAGTGCGGACGCCGCGATCGCCGCCTGGCGACAGCAGCTGAGCCATCTGGCCGGCACCAGCGATGCGCCGGACTGGAGCGCGCCAGCCTTCGACGCCTGGCGCCTGTGCGAGCGGGTGCAACTGAACCCCGGCAGCGCCGGCGCGCCGGTCTATCACCTGGCGCTGGCGCCGGTGAGCGGCGTGTTGCCGGATTGGCAGTCGGGCGATCTGGTGCAGATCGCGGCGCCGGCCGATCCGGACCATCCGCGGGACTACTCGATCGCCTCGGTCCCGGCCGATGGCCGCGTGCACCTGCTGGTGCGCCTGCACCGCCACGCCGACGGCAGCCACGGCGTCGCCTCCGGCTGGCTGACGCAGCAACTGGCGCCGGGCGGCACGCTGCCATTGCGCTGCCGCCCGCATCGCCGTTTCCGCCTGGAAGAGAACGCCGACCGCCCGCTGATCCTGATCGGCAACGGCAGCGGCATCGCTGGCCTGCGCGGCCACCTGAGGGCACGTGCGCTGGCGGGGCAGGACCGCAACTGGCTGCTGTTCGGCGAGCGCAACCGCGCTCATGATTTCCACTACCGCGCCGAACTGGAAGCGTTGCGCCAGGCGGGACGCCTGACGCTGGACCTGGCCTGGTCGCGCGACGGCGGCGCCGCGCGTTATGTGCAGGATTTGCTGCCGGCGCGGGCCGCGCAACTGCGCGCCTGGGTGGCCGACGGCGCGGCGATTTATGTCTGCGGCAGCTTGCAAGGCATGGCGGCGGGGGTCGATCATGCGCTGGCCGATATACTGGGACGTGATCAATTAGATAATTTGATCGCCGCCAAGCGCTACCAGCGCGATGTTTATTAAAATCAATGTGGTAAATTCGCCACATCTTCTATTGGTAAAAACTGGTTTTTACCGGACTAAATTCTTAGATTGGTTTATTTAAGTAAATAATCCCCATATTTATCAAAATAATGTTGTTTCGCTACGGTATCGCGTAAAAAACATACACATTATGTTACAAGGGCGTTACATAATCACCGGTTGATGAGCAAGGAATGTCTCGTCGCCTAGCCAGATCCTGTGATGTCCTGCGTAGCGGCCTACCGGCCATGTCTCCGTCAGGCCTGACGGCCCGTTAAGGTGTGAACACGTCTCTCCTTGCTTATTGTTGCTTAATAAAACCACCATTACAGGGAGTAATGAATGAAATTGCAAGAGAAAGTAGGCGCCCGATCCGTGCGTCTGGCACTCGCAGTCCTGGCCGGTTCCACACTGTTCGCAGGCCAGGCATCCGCGCAAGACGACCAACAGCCGATCCAGAAGGTTGAGATCACCGGTTCCGCCATCAAACGTATCAACGTTGAAGGCGCGCTGCCCGTGCAACGTCTGTCGTCCGAACAGATCGCCAAGACCGGCGCCAACTCGGTGGCCGACCTGATCCAGGCGCTGCCTTCGATGCAAGGTTTCACCGTTGCCGCGATCGCCGCCGGCACCAACTCCGGCGGCCGCGTGTCGGCCTCGATCCACGACATCGGCGAGAGCTACACGCTGGTGCTGCTGAACGGCCGTCGTATCGCTCCGCAAGGTTCGGGCTCCGCCATCAACCTGAACGCCATTCCGATGAGCGCGGTTGAACGTGTCGAGATCCTGACCGACGGCGCCTCGGCCCTGTACGGCTCGGACGCCATCGCCGGCGTGATCAATTTCATTCTGAAGAAAAACCTGCAAGGCGGCTCGATCGAAGGCACGTTCTCGCAGCCTGGCAAGAGCAGCGCTGGCGACAGCAGCAACTTCAGCGCCACCTACGGCTTCGGCGATCTGGATGAAAACCGCTACAACGTTTTGCTGTCGGTACGTCACGACGAGCAGAGCCAGCTGAAAGCCACCGACCGCAGCTTTGCTAACACCTCGTTCCGTCCATTCAGCTGGAACGGCAACAACTACATCTGGGACCGTTCGAGCACCTCGTCGATTCCGGGTAACGTCAACGCGACTTACCGCGATGGCCGTCCGAATAACGCGACCTCGACGATCGCGTTCAATCCTTACTTCAACGCCAACGGCAATTGCGGCCCGATGCAGCTGCCGTCGTACAACAACACCGCGACCGCGCAAAACTGCGGCTTCGACTCGACCTCGACCATCGAGATCGTGCCGCAAAGCCGTCGTGACAGCGTGTTCGGTAAAGTTACCTGGCGCGCCACCGACAGCATCGAAGTGTTCGCCGAAGCGGCATACTCGCGGATGGACCTGACCGCGCGGATCGCCCCGAACGCCACGTCGATCACGATCGCCAAAGGCTCCAACCTGTACAACAACTATGTGCGTCCTTACCTGACCGCCGCGCAGGACGCTAACCTGACGTCCTCCACCGCGAACTACCGCACTTACGACTGGGGCACCCGCGACAGCCAGACCATCACCGAGTCGAAAAACTTCGTGATCGGTGCGGAAGGCGATATCGGCGCATGGAACTTCGGCACCGGCTTGACCTGGTCGCAGAACTCCATTGACGAGCGTTATGTGGGCGGCTATCAGAAGAATGCCGAGTTCCGCAGCATGCTGGCCAACAATCAGTTCAACCCGTTCCTGGCTGTTGGCCAGCAGAGCGCCGCCACCAAGGCTCTGATCGCCAACTCGATCTACAACGGCTCGATCCGCGAGGCGTCGACCACGCTGAAAGGCATCGACGCGCGCGCATCGCGTGAACTGATCAAGCTGCCAGCTGGCGCCGCGCAAATCGCGTTCGGTGGTGATTATCGTAACTACCACTACGAGCAAACGCCAAACGCCACCTCGTCGGACATCTACGGCTTCAGTGCTTCGCCAGCCTATGACATGGAGCGCAACAACTACGGCGTCTTCTCCGAGCTGAACGTGCCGGTCGTGAAGTCGTTCGAGGTCACCGCCGCCGCCCGTTACGACACCATCGAAGCGGTGAAAAACCACCTCGCCAACCGCGAAATGGGCAAAAAGGAATCGGCTAGCACCTACAAAGTGTCGGCCCGTTGGCAGCCGACGCAGTCGTTCCTGCTGCGCGGTTCTTACGGCACCGGCTTCAAGGCGCCTTCGATGCTGGACATCGGCCAGCCGCTGGTCGCCGCTGGTTTCACCGCCCGCTCTTATCCTTGCCCGGTTAACCTGGCTGCGGAAAATTCGGCGTATTGCCGTCCAGGCGTTGCGCAGTACAACGTGATTTCGGGCGGTAACGAAAATCTGAAGCCAGAGAAATCGAAGCAGTACACCGTTGGCTTCCGCTTCGAACCAACCTCGTCGTGGTACGTGCAGGCTGACCTGTGGGATGTGAAGATTCGTGACGCGGTATCGTCTGTTTCGGAGGCGCAGATCTTCGATAAGCCAGATCTGTTCCGTTCGCTGTTCACCACCTTCGTCGATCCAGGTACCGGCCAGACTTTGTGGGCGAAGAAAACGCTGTCGATCAACATCGGCCAGACCCACAACCAGGGTATCGACTGGGAAACCAGCTACCGTCAGAAGTTTGGCTTCGGCACCTGGACCAACACCCTGAACGGCACCTATCTGATGAAGTCGGATTACACCGTTCCGGGCACGGCCAGCGACTGGACCAACAACATGAACTACTTCGGCATTACCGATGCCGTGTCGTTCCGTCACGTGGTTCGCCTGGCCAGCACGCTGGACACCGGTGCATTCTCGAACTCGCTGATCGTCAACTACCGTAACGGCTACACCGATGCATCGGCCACCGCTTACAACCTGGCGACCAAGCTGAACGAAACCCTGCGTATCCACGTGCCGTCGCACCTGACCATCGACTGGCAAGGCAAATGGCAAGCAACCAAAGCCATCTCGCTGCGCGCTGGTGTGAAGAACCTGGCCGACCGCAATCCACCGCTGTCGCTGCGCGCCTCGTCGGGCCACCAGGTTGGCTACGATGCACGTTACGCCGACCCTATGGGCCGCACGTTCTACATGACCGGCAACTACACCTTCTAAGCTGACCGGCAAATGAAAAGCCCCGCAGACGTCGAGCCTGCGGGGCTTTTTTTATTGAAATCGATTAATCGGCGCCGGCCTGTTCCAGCCCGCGCGCCAGGCTGGAGATTGACGGATTGTCGATGAACACGCAGCGCTTGCCGTTGCGCTTGCAGTAGTCCTTGACCCGCCAGTAAGCGCTGTGGCTGATGCAGCCGGTCTGGCAGATCACCAGGTCGGCCGCCGCCAGACTCGCCTCCAGGCGGTTGGCGCTGTCTTCCAGGCCGCCGTCGTGGTGACTGAATTGCGCGCCTTCGCGCTCGATCAGCTCGCGGTAGCTGGCGACGTTGCCGTTGCGGCCGCCGACGCACAGCACCGCGCGCTCACGCAGGCTCAACGGCATCTTCATCACATGTTCGACCACCGGCGGCGCTTCTTCCGGCATCGGCGCCGGCGTTTCCTGGGCGCGCGCCAGCTCCACGCGCAGGTCGGCGATCTGCTGGCGCATCGCGCGTTCGCGCTCTTCCATCTGCGTCAGCCGCTCGGCCAGCTTGGCGCGCGATTCCAGGCCGGGAATCGACTCGCGCAGCTGCTCCAGCTCGACCTTCAGCGAATCGACCATACTGTCCTTGCCGACCACCTGTGCGCGCAACTGCATCATTTGCGCCGCGTACTTGTCGGCGTCGGCGGCCTTTTCCGCCATCAGCGCGGTGGCCCGCTGCTGCGCCCTGGCCAGGTCGTGCGTCAGGCGCTTGTTCTCTTCCAGCGCGGCGTTGAACTTGCTGATGTCGGCGCGCACGCAGGCGCCGGCCTGGTGCTGCACCATGTGCAGGTCGCGGCACATCTGTTCTTCCAGCTCGGCGGTGCAGCGCGGGTGCGTCAGGCCGGCCCAGAAGGCGCCGGCGACATCGCCGGCGTTGACCGCGTTGCGCCACATGTCGGCCACCTGCTCGGTGGTCTTGGCATGGCGGAAGCGCAGCAGCACGGCGGCGTAGCGACGTTCCAGCTCCTTCTGCAGCGCTTCCGACAGGCGGTTGCGGCTGGCGCATTCGGTGACCGCGCCAACGTGCACCTCGTAATCGTCGGCCACCACCTTGCCGTTGGTGACTTTGTCGACCAGCTTGCGCAACACGCCCAGCGGGAAGCCGACGCCAACCAGCGGGCAATGGCAGGCATGGCCCAGTTCCCACAGCCGGCGCCGGCGCGAGGCCTGCGCTTCCGGTTCCCTGGCCAGCACCTGCATCACGTTGTTGATGATGGGCTTGATGACTTGCGGCTTGGCCGGTGGCTCAGCCTGGCGCGCGGGCCCGAGCAACGGGTCGGCCACCTGCGGCAACGCGGCGGCAATGATGGCCGCCAGCGGATCGTGTTTCTCGCACATGGTCAGCGTGCTCCGCTCAGACCACCGACGGCGCGGTGCGGGCGCGCGCCATGATGCGGCTGAGAAAGTTGGTCTTTTCCTGCTCGTGCAGGTTACGCTCCACCTCGTGCGCCCACTGTTCCGACAGTTGCGCGCAGGTGGCGCTCAGCACCGGCGCCAGGTCCGGCAGCGTGGCCAGCGCCTTCAAATGGCGCTCGATCACCGAGGCCAGCTTGACGCAGCCGCCGGCGTCGTCGCTGCCGGCCGTGTAGTGCGACATCAGATGCAGCACCGCGGACAGCATCAGCTCGGGATTGTGGCCGCCATGCGATGGGGCGAGGAAAATCGGGTTGCTATGTTCGATGGCCATCAGACGCTCCTGGTTCGGGAAAGCGAGGTCGGCTGGCGGCGTGGCTGGCTACTCAAGGGGGAGAGTGGGGCGTGGAGGCGCCCCTTTTAACGCACAGTTAAGCGGTGAGAATCAGCTTGTTCAGCTGGGTGATGCGCAGACGGTAGACGCGGCCCGAATGCTCGATCTCCAGTTCACGGCCGCCGTCCATCAGGCTGGCGCTGGTGATGCGCTTGAGGGGCTTGACGGCGTGCGCGGCAACGGCGGCGGTCACGGGGTGGGCAACAAGGACAGGGGGCATCGCAGGGGTGGTCGTAATCATCTTCGCTTCTCCTTAAATAAGAATGATTCGTATTTGCATTCATTATTGTGGAAGCCGGATAGGAATGCAAGCCTTTTTCATGGCTTTTTTGTTAGCGGGAGAATTAAAAAAGGGGCCCGGTGTTTGACCGGGCCCAAGGCTGGGTAATGCGGGAGGTAATACCAAGGTGATACCAAAGTTAAAGCGAAAATTACAGCGCCAAATTACGGCGCATACTGCGGAGTGCTACCGGGTCCGCATATCGCTACTACAAGGCCGCCAGCAACTGGCCGGACGGTTCGGGGACGCCACCTTTGCCGCGCGCGGTGGCGGTCTTGCCGCGCGTGCGCGACGGCGGCAGGCGGCGTAAGGTTTTCAGCGCTTCCGGGTCCTTGATGCCGATGGTGCGCTGGTCAACGCTGATCAGGCCGATTTCGTTGAAGGCCGACAGCGTGCGGCTGACCGTTTCCAGCGTCAGCCCGAGGTAGCTGCCGATTTCATGGCGCGTCATGCGCAGGTTGAACAGCTTGCTCGAATAGCCCATCTGCGCGAAGCGCTCGGCCAGCGCCACCAGAAAGCGCGCCACCCGCGCCTCGGCGCTGAGCGCGCCCAGCATGCCGATCATCGCCTGCTCGCGCACCAGCTCGCGGCTCATGACGCCGTACATCATGTTTTCCAGCTCCAGGTGGATGCGCCCGAGCGCGGTCAGCTTCTTGAACGGCAGCAGGATCAGGTCGCAGTCGGACAGCGCCACCGCCTCCGACGAGTAGTGGCGGGTGTGGATGCCGTCCACGCCCAGCAGGTCGCCCTTCATCGGGAAGCTGAGCACCTGCTCGTTGCCGTATTCGTCGATCAGCACGGTTTTGAGGAAGCCCGAGTTGACGATGTACAGCGTGTCGAACGGCTGGCCGATGGTGTGGATGCGCTGGCCGGTCTTGAACTGCACGTGCTGGAACAGCAGCTCCTCGTTGGCGATCGAGCTGGCGGCCGGAATGTGCAGGATGTCGCAGACTTCCTTGAGATTCGACCACAGCCGCCCCTGCCGCTGGCGGCCGGCTTCCATCGACGATTGCAGCGCCGTCGAGGCCGGGCGAATTTCAGACGTTTGCGTAGACAGCATGGTGTTCTCCTGTGGGCAGGTACTGGAAGGTATGGTTTCAGTATGCCAACACAGTGGTGAGATAGATATCAGCAATGGCTGAATCTACAGGTAGGACTCTGGCTAAGGATTGTAGGAGGACTCCTAATCCCGAGTGGGCATCAGGTCTTGAAGGGCGACAGCAGGCGGTGCGCCACCGCGTATTGCACCATTTCCGATAGCGAACTCATGCCCATCTTCTGCATGATGCGGGTTTTGTGCGTGCTGACGGTCTTCACGCTCAGGTGCAGGCTGTTGGCGATCTCGGTGATGGAACGGCCGGCCACCAGCAGCGAAAACACCTCGAACTCGCGGTCCGACAATTGTTTATGCAGCAGCGACTCGTGCGGCATCATGATGTTGAGCGCCAGTTGCTCGGCCACCTCGGTGCTGATGTAAGGGCGGCCGGAGGCCACCTTGCGGATCGCCCCCACCAGTTGGGTGCCGGCGCTTTCCTTGGTCAGGTAGCCCTGGGCGCCGGCGCGGATGGCGCGCACGGCGTACTGCTCTTCCTCGTGCATGGTGAGGATCAGGATGGCCAGCTTGGGCGCCTCGGCCTTGATCTGACGGATCAGGTCGACGCCGCTGCGGCCCGGCATCGACAGGTCCAGCAGCAGTAGGTCGAAGCCGCCCTGGCGCACATGGCCCAGCACCTCGAAGCCGTCGATGGCTTCGCCGACGATGTCTATATCCGGCGCGCCGTCGAGGATGCGCTTGAGGCCTTCGCGCATGATGGTGTGGTCGTCGGCAATCACTATACGTATCATGGAGGGCCACCCAAAGTGATTAATTGTAAGTGTTGTTATTCTTGAGTTAATCTTGCGATCTTACTATAAACGGTGGCCTCGCGTGGTTTATTTGCTACCGGGTTCCTGGATCAGGCGGTGAACCAGCACCGGAATGGTGGAATGTTGCAACACCTTGTTGGTTACACTGCCCAGCAGCAATTGGCCCCAGCCGCTGCGTCCGTGCGAGCCCATGAAGATCAGGTCGCAGCCATGCTGTTGCGCCACGTCGACGATTTTCAACGCGGCGCTCTCGTGGAAGGTGGTCAGTGTTTCGCAGCGCACGCCACGCCGGGCGCAGGAGTCGGCGACGTCGCGCGTGTGATCGTGGCCGGCGCGCTGCATGGCGGCGCGGTATTCCTGCTCGCTGGGGTAGCTGGGCGGGATGATTTCCACATACACCGGATACTGGTACTCGGGCGCCACGAACAGCGCCAGCACCTCGGCGCCCAGCTGTTCGGCAAACTGCACCCCGGCGCAGGCGGTCTTGCTGGAGACGGCCGAGCCGTCGGTGGCGATCAGGATTTTGCGGTACATGACGACCTCCTTGCGGCTGCGACGCGCACTACCATTGTAGTCGCGATTTACATTATTAACAGTATGGAAAGACTTGATGTTTATCAAATAAATGCGCTTTATTCGCTGCGCAGGGTGTGGGCTTTTCCGCGTATTCGCCGATTTTTTTGCACTAAAGCACTACTTTTGTGTCATGCGGCATACCCCGCCGATCTATCCAATGTTAGTATCCCTACATACAGCTAGTTTAGGCAGTAAATTTATCAATATGGAGAAGCAGGGATTATGACTAACGCCGCTGACGATTTCGACGCCTTATTTGAAGAAGTGTCCGCCCAGAGCAAGACGCCGGCGCCGGCACCGGCCGCCAGCGCGGAAGACGATCTGGAAAGTCTGTTCGAGGAAGTCGCCGCGGCCCGTCCGGCCGATGCCGCGCCCGCCGCCGAAGCCGCCGCCGCGCCAGCCGCCGAGGGCGAGGTGGCGCCGGAGGAGGGCAAGGAGGGTAAGGAGGGCGACAAGGGCGTGATGTTTGAACGTCTGGGTGGCATCGTGCGCCTGCTGCACGACTCGCTACGCGAATTGGGCTACGACAAGGCGTTGACCGAGGCGTCGAGTCAGATCAACGACGCCCAGGACCGGCTGGAATACGTCGCCACGCTGACCGAACAGGCCGCCAACAAGGTGCTCAACACGCTGGACGATGCGATGCCCGACCAGGATAACCTGTCGAAACAGTCGAAAGACATGGAAGAGCGTTGGGCCGACCTGTTCGCTGGCAAGCTCAGCCTTGATCAATTCAAACAACTGGCCGGCGATGCGCAAAAGTTCGCCATCGCCGTCTCGGCCGCGACCGAGACCGAGAAGGCGCGTCTGCTGGACATCATGATGGCCCAGGACTTCCAGGACATCACCGGTCAGCTGATCAAGAAAGTGGTGATCATCACTAAAACCGTCGAGACCGAGTTGGCCACGCTGCTGCGCGACAACGCGCCGCCGGCGGTCAGGGAGAAGATCGCGCAGAAAGAAGTGTCGCTGATGTCAGGCCCATCGACGCCGACCGTGGCCCTGAACCAGGACAGTGTTGACGACTTGCTTGCCGATCTGGGGTTCTAATGGACGATATGCTGAAAGATTTCGTCGTCGAGGCGATGGATCTGGCGGTCAACGTCGAGGAGCACTTGCTGCGCCTCGAACGCGACCCGGAAAACAAGGAAACACTGAACGCGGTGTTCCGCTCCTTCCACACCATCAAGGGTGGCGCCGGTTTCATGGGCCTGCCCGCGCTGGTGGCGGCCTGCCACCTGACCGAGAATCTGTTCGACGCGCTGCGCACCGGCGCCGCGCCGGTCACGCCGCTGTCGATCGAGGCGGCGCTGCAAGCGTCCGGCTTCGTGGCCGACCAGCTGGCGGAATTGAATGACGGCGCCGAACCGAGCAGTCTGCCGGCCTTGCCGGGCGACCTGGAGCAGCTGCTGAACGACGCCATCGCCGGCAACACCGACGCCGCGCCGGCCAAAGCCGCCGCGCCTGCCGCCGCAGCAGCAGCGCC
>NZ_WWCP01000050.1 GCF_009857505.1 Duganella lactea | reverse complement strand
ACCACGAAAAAGGTGGTTCTGGACAGCAAGACAAGTGCCAAAAGGTCTGAAGCCGCCGTGCGAATCCGTCCACAGCCGGCGTTTTCTCAGCACATCAGTTCAAATCAGCAGTAATTCGAGGTCCCCTATGGCCAGCTGGGCATTGGGGTAGCTGACTCGAAGGATGGAGCCACGTATGGCGCACCCAATTATGTGGTCGGACTAAGTGCAGATGTGACATCTGCTGCGGGGGGCGACGTCTACGGTTGCGCTGTAAAAACAGATGGTACGGTTCTTTGTTGGGGGAACAACAGGAGCTCTATGTTTGGTTTCAGTGGCCTGGGTACCTATCCCACTCCACGTGTAGTTCCAAAGGTGCGCAATGATGCCCGTACAATAACCGCTGGTTTCTCTCACACATGTATAATTACTTCAAGTGGAGGCGCGCAGTGCTGGGGGCGGAATGGTTCGGGACAGTTGGGGAATGGCCGTGCCTTACCCGAAGACGCGCCATCGGATGTCATTGGAATTAATGAAAAGATTACTTCGTTGGCTTTAGGTGGTAATCATACGTGTGCACTTCTTGAAAGTGGGACAGTTAAATGCTTTGGGTCGGCGTCAGTTGGCGAACTGGGAACCGGAACAAAGGTGTATAGTCCGGTTCCAGTAACAGTGAATTTGGATTAAGGAAGTTTAAGCAGGTAAGTGTTTAAATGGCAGGCCAGTGACCGTAGATAGTCATGGCTTGCGTGATTGTCTTCAAGTGTTGGGCATCTCGAATTACCGCTGATGTGGAGCGTGAACTAAAAATATAAGCTCGCTGAGAGCGCTGGAGCCGTCCGCCATGCTGCTTTGCGGTTTATTTTGCAATCCGAGTCTGCCGTTTTCGGCAGTCCAGATGGAACTCGGGCGTTAAACCCCCTCGATCCCTGCCTCCTTGCAATAGGCAAAGCGGCGCAAGTTGTAGGCTGCCGCTTTCCAGTTCAGATGCAGCGTTGCGCGTGCCAGGCCGATTGAGCGCAACGTTTTGCCGCCCAGTTGCGCCAGTTATTGACGTAACCTTTATCGGTGTAGATGTCATGGCTGGTATTGGACGGATCGATCACCGCTTCCAAGTGCAAGCTATCGTGCTCGCTGGCGGTGCTTTGCCGGCGACCAATCGACTGGCATGGGCTTCGCGTCGACGAGCTCTTTTTCGTCTTTCTTGATCGACTGCTTTGGCGTTGGCACGATGCTCGCATCAATCATCTGGCCACCGCGTGCCATATAGCCATGTCGGGACAGTTGGCGGTTAATTGCCTGGAACACGGTCTCGCTGGCGCCAGCTTCGATCAGACGCTCTTTGCCAGATGTGGTGCGGTCCGTAATATGGCTGCTGTGGCGTAGCCCGACAAAACGCTGGCAGCTGAGGCGGTCGAGCAGTTGGAATTTAAATAGCTGTTGAACCAGCAGCACGCGTATCATCAGTTCGGTGGGAAATGGCGGGCGACCGCTGCGCTCGCGGCTGGGGCGTGGCGCGGCATGATCGACCGATGCGGCCAATGCCGCGAAGTCAACATGCTGCTCCAGTCGCCGCACCGTGTCGCCAATCTCGCTGAGCTTCGCTTCACGTTCTTGGTCGGCAAACAGGCTGTGTTTGAGCATCGGAGTCAGGTCAGGAATGGTTCGCTAACATCATGCCAGAACTGGGGAGGTTTTTCGAGGTGCCCTGTAGTGTGCAAAAGTCTTTTGAATCCCACAGCGACTGTACGGGCGCCTGAGAATAACGCCGCAAAAGCCACCCAGATCCTCGCTTTGAGTTGACCGCCTGTCCCGCATAATGCTTGCATGGGATGAACAGCTAACGTTCGTCCGGCATTGGGAGAAGCAACATGATACGTTCGTTATGGATCGCCAAGACTGGCATGGAAGCGCAGCAGACGCAGATGGACGTGACGTCCAATAATCTGGCCAACGTCAGCACCAACGGCTTCAAGAAGTCACGCGCCGTGTTCGAGGATCTGCTGTATCAGAATATCCGCCAGCCGGGCGCGCTGTCGTCGCAGCAGACCAATCTGCCGTCCGGCATGCAGCTCGGCACCGGCGTGCGCCCGGTCGCCATCGAGCGCATCCACACCCAGGGCAATCCCCAGTCCACCGGCAACGACAAGGACATCATGGTCAACGGCAGCGGCTTCTTCACCGTGCTGCTGCCGGACGGCACCACCGCCTACACCCGCGACGGCTCGTTCCAGCGCGATAACAACGGCCAGATGGTGACCTCGGAAGGCTTTGTGCTGCAGCCGGCCATCACCATTCCGATCACCGCGCAATCGATCACCGTCGGGCGCGACGGCACCGTCTCGGTCAACGTCGCCGGCGCCGGCGGCGCGACCACCACCCAGCAGTTGGGCAGTCTGCAACTGGCCACCTTCATCAATCCGACCGGGCTGGAGTCGAAGGGCGAGAACCTGTATGTCGAAACCACCGCCTCCGGCGCGCCGCAGCAGAACACGCCGGGCACCAATGGCACCGGGCTGATCCTGCAAGGCTATGTGGAGACCTCCAACGTCAACGTGGTCGAGGAGATGGTCAATATGATCCAGACCCAGCGCGCCTATGAGATCAATTCCAAGGCCATCACCACCTCCGACCAGATGCTGCAAAAGCTGTCGCAGCTGTAAGGAAACGATCATGAACTACGTCATCACTCTGCTGGCCGCCGCTGTGCTCAGCGGTTGCGCCGCCACCCCGAGCTCGATCGTGTCTGGACCGAAATCCGCGCGTCCGCTGACCAGCGAGCAGTTACAGGCGGCGCCCAACAACGGCGCCATCTACCAGCCGGCCGCGTTCCGCCCGGTGTTCGAGGACCGCCGCGCGCGCCATATCGGCGACGTGCTGACGCTGGTCATCACCGAGCGCACCTCGGCCAATAAATCCGGCACCGCCACCGGCAACAAGTCCGGCAGCGTCAGCGCCGCTATGCCAGCCAAGCTGCAAAGCACCTTCGGCAATCCGCTGGCGGTCAGCACCACCAACACCTACGCCGATGGCGACACCCAGGCCGCCAGCAACGCCTTCACCGGCACCATGGGCATCACGGTGGTCGAGGTGCTGGCCAACGGCAACCTGATCGTCGCTGGCGAGAAGCAGATCGGCATGAACAAGGGCACCGAGTACATTCGCTTCTCCGGCATGATCAACCCGGACAGCATCGCCACCGGCAACACCGTGCAATCGACGGCGGTGGCCGACGCCCGGGTGGAATACCGCACCGCCAACAGCATTGACCGCGCCGAGCTGTCGTCGATGGCCTCGCGCTTCTTCCAAAGCCTGCTGCCGTTCTGATGATCATGAAAACTCCTCTCAAAGCCGCACTGCTGATGTGCCTGTCCGCGTGTCTCGCCGTCGTGGCGGCGCCGAGCCAGGCCGAGCGCATCAAGGACCTGGCCAGCGTCGCCGGCGTGCGGAACAACCAATTGCTGGGCTATGGCCTGGTGGTCGGCCTCGACGGTTCGGGTGACCAGACCACGCAGACCCCGTTCACCGTGCAAAGCGTGATTTCCATGCTGCAGCAGCTGGGCGTCAACCTGCCGCAGGGTGGCTCGCAGCTGCAACTGAAAAACGTGGCGGCGGTGATGGTCACCGCGACCCTGCCGCCGTTCGCGCAGCCGGGCCAGCAGCTCGACATCACCGTGTCGTCGATGGGCAATGCCAAGAGCCTGCGCGGTGGCACGCTGCTGATGACGCCGCTCAAAGGCGCCGACGGCCAGGTCTACGGCATGGCCCAGGGCAATGTGCTGGTCGGCGGCGTCGGCGTGCAGGCCGGTGGCGGCGGTGGCGGCAGCTCGCTGACTGTCAATCACCTGAGCGTGGGCAAGATTTCCGGCGGCGCGACCGTCGAGCGCGCGGTGGCCACCAGCCTGGGCGAGGGCAATATGATCAAGCTGGAGCTCAACAACGCCGACTTCGCCACCGCCAGCCGCGTGGTCGAGGCGATCAATGACAAATACGGCGCCGGCATCGCCTACGCGCTGGACAGCCGCGTGATCCGCGTGCAGGCGCCCAGTAGCAGCGACCAGCGCGTGAGCTTCATCGGCACGCTGCAGGACATGCAGGTCAACCCGGCCGAGCAGTCGGCCAAGGTGATCATGAACGCGCGCACCGGCTCGGTGGTGATGAACCGCGCGGTGACGCTGGAGACGTGCGCCATTTCCCACGGGAATCTGTCAGTGTCGGTCAACGCCGACACCCAGGTGAGCCAGCCCAACGCGCTGTCCGGCGGCCGCACGGTGGTCACGCAGAACCCGCAGGTGGGCATCAAGCAGGACGCCGGCAAGGTGATGCTGGTCAAGGGCGGCGCTTCGCTGGCCGAGGTGGTCAAGGCGCTCAACGCGATCGGCGCCACGCCGCAAGACCTGCTGTCGATCTTGCAGGCAATGAAAGCCGCGGGCGCGCTGCGCGCGGAACTCGAAATCATTTAAGCAGGTGCACCATGGCTAGCCCAACTTCGACCTCCAATGACCTGAGCGGCAAATTCGCGCTGGACCTGCGCGATATGGGCAGTCTCAAGCAGTCGGCCCGCGCCGGCAGCCCGGAGGCGCTGAAAACCGCGTCGACCCAGTTTGAAGCCATGTTCGTCAACATGATGCTGAAAAGCATGCGTGAAGCCACGCCGCAGGAAGGCATGCTGGACAGCCAGCAAAGCAAGACCTTCCAGACCATGCTGGATCAGCAGACCAGCCAGAACATCGCCAAGAAGGGCGTTGGCCTGGCCGACATGCTGGTGCGCCAGTTGTCCAAGCAGGGCGACGCCCAGGCGCTGGCCATCGGCGGCGATGCCGGCGACAAGGCCAGCGGCGCCAACGGCGGCAGCTTTGCCGGCATGGCCAGCCTGATGGACGCCAAGCTGCAACGCGCCATCGCCGCCGCCGGCGGCAACGCGGCCGCCACCGCCACCGCCACCTCCGCAGCCGCCACCAGCACCAGCGCCAGCAAGGGTTCGCAGGCGCCGCATGTGCGCAGCTTCCAGGAAAAACTGGCGTCGCACGCGGAAGAGGCCAGCAAGGCCACCGGCATTCCGGCCAAGTTCATGCTGGGCCAGGCGGCGCTGGAATCGGGCTGGGGCAAACGCGAGATCAAGGCGCGCGATGGCAGCAGCAGCAACAACCTGTTCGGCATCAAGGCCACCGCCGACTGGAAGGGCAAGGTGGTCGAGGCCACCACCACCGAATACGTCAACGGCAAGGCGCAGACCAAGGTCGAGCGTTTCCGCGCCTACGACAGCTACGCCGACAGCTTCAAGGATTATGCGAAGTTAATTACGAGCAACCCACGTTACGAAAAAGTGCTGGCCAGCGCGGGCGACGCCGCCAGTTTTGCCCAGGGGCTGCAGAAGGCCGGCTACGCCACCGACCCCAACTATGCCAACAAGCTGACCAGCATCATCAAGCGTTCGCTGGCGGGATGATCAAGTTTCGGCAATCGCTGCCGTAAACCTCACTACTTAGAGCGAATTTATCATGAGTCTACTCAGCATCGGCAGAAGCGGCTTGTTGGCGGCCCAGGTGGGCTTGTCCACCACCGGCAACAACATCACCAACGCCAATACGGCCGGCTACAACCGTCAAGTGGCCATCCAGGGCGATACCGGTACCCAGTACCAGGGCTTCGGCTATGTCGGTACGGGCACCGAGATCGCCGCCGTGCGCCGCTATTACGACAATTTCCTGGCCACCTCGCTGCGCAACGCCGAGTCCAATCAGGCCTCGCTGAACACCTATAGCCAGCAGATCGGCCAGATCGACAATCTGCTGGCCGACCCGAGCGCCGGCCTGTCGCCGGCGCTGCAGTCGTTCTTCGCCGGTGTGCAGGATGCCACCGCCAGTCCGGCCTCGTCGGCGGCGCGCCAGTCGCTGCTGTCGAACGCCGAGTCGCTGGCCGCGCGTTTCCAGGGCATGAGCGCGCGTCTGACCGAGATGTCGGCCGGCGTCAACAGCACCATCACTTCCAGCGTCAACGAGATCAACGCTTACGCCAACAAGATCGCCGAGGTCAACAACACCATCGCCGGGCTGACCTCCAGCACCGCCGCGCCCAACGATCTGCTGGACAAGCGCGACCAGATGCTGACCGAGCTGAGCAAGCTGGTCAAGATCAACGTCACCGAGGGCGACAACAATATGCTGAACGTGCAGTTCGGCAGCGGCCAGCCGCTGGTGGTGGGCAACCAGCCCTTCCAGCTGACCACGTCCACCTCGGCGACCGACGTCAGCCGCGTCACCATCGGCTACCAGAGCCCCAACGGCAACTTCAGCGAGTTGCCGGACACGGTGTTCACCGGCGGCCAACTGGGCGGCATTCTGCAATTCCGCGGCGACGCGCTGGACAAGGCGCAGAACGCGCTGGGCCAGATCGCCGCCGGTCTGGCCACCGCCTTCAACGCCCAGCACGTGCTAGGGCAGGATCAGAACGGCGACCTGGGCACCAACTTCTTCAACCCGATCCAGGCCTATGTCGGCTACAGCACGCGCAACTCGCCGTCCAGCACGGTCACGGTGAGCGCGGTCGTGACCGACGCCAGCGCGCTGACCAGCAGTGACTACAGTGTCGATTACGACGGCGCCAGCGCCACCTTCAACGTCACCCGCAAGAGCGACGGCAAGGTGACGCAGATCAATCCCTTCCCGCAGACCGAGCCGCAGGTGATTGATGGCGTGGCCTACACGATTGATCCGGGCGCGAACGGCCCGCAGGACAAGGACAACTTCCTGGTGCGGCCGACCTACACCGCCGCCAACAGCTTGACGGTGGCGATCAAGGACAACGCCAAGATCGCGCTGGCGGCGCCGGTCACCACCGCGGCGCCGACCAGCAACGCCGGCAACGGCAAGATCTCGGCCGGCACGGTGGATCAGAATTACCTGACGCCGGGCAACGCGCTGACGGCGCCGGCGACGCTGACCTTCAACAAAACCGACAACACGCTGTCCGGCTTCCCGGCTGGCAAGGAGGTGACGGTGACCGTCAACGGCACCGCCACCGTGTACCCGGCTGACACGCCGGTGCCGTACACGGACGGCGCCAGCATCAGCGTTGGCGGCGTCAACTTCACGATCAGCGGCACGCCGGCCGACCAGGACAAGTTCACGGTCGGTCCCAACACCAGCGGCGTCGGCGACAGTCGCAACGGCGCCATGCTGGCCGCGCTGCAGACCAAGAACGTGCTCAACGATGGTAATGCGACCTTTCAGACCACCTATGCCCAGATGGTCAACGTGGTCGGCACCAAGGCGCGCGAAGCGCAGATCGGCGGCACCGCCGCCGACGCCGCCGTTAAGCAGGCCACCAATGCGCAGCAGGCGGTGTCCGGCGTCAATCTGGACGAGGAAGCGGCCAACCTGCTGCGTTATCAGCAGGCCTACCAGGCCAGCGGCAAGGTGATGCAGGTGGCCAGCCAGCTGTTCGACACCCTGCTCAGTCTGGGCAGATAAAGCAATTCAAGGAATGGGGTAGCACCATGATCATGCGCATCAGCACCAAGACCATGTTCGACATCGGCTCGACGCAGATTACGTCGCTGTCGTCGTCGATGGCGCGCACGCAGCAGCAGCTGGCCACCGGCCGCAAGAATCTGACGGCGGCCGACGATCCGATCGCCAGCGCGCGGGCGCTGGAGGTGACGCAGTCGCAATCGCTGAATACCCAGCTGGCGACCAACCGCTCCAACGCCAAGGCGCTGCTGAGCAGCGAAACCACCGCGCTGGCCAGCGCCACCTCGCTGATGCACGACATCAAGACGCTGGCGGTGCAGGCCGGCAACGGTTCGTACACGGCATCCGACCTGGCATCGCTGGCCAGCGAACTGGAAGGCAGCCTGGCCGACCTGCTGGGCGTGGCCAACACCAGCGACGGCGTCGGCGGCTATGTGTTCTCCGGCTACAAGTCGACCACCTTGCCGTTCACCAAGACCCCCACCGGCGCCGAATACCAGGGCGACCAGGGGCAGCGCGCGCTGCAGGTGGGCTCGACCCGCACGCTGCCGATCACTGATTCGGGCACGGCGGTGTTCGAGGCCAACGCCACCGGCAACGGCACGTTCGTCACCACGCCGGACACCGGCAATTACGGGCGCGGCGGCACCGGCATCATCAGCGCCGGCTCGGTCAAGGACCCGACACTGCTGACCGGCAATAAATACCAGATCAACTTCCAGGTGGTGCCGGCGCAGCCCGGCATCCCCAAGCAGACCACCTACACGGTGACTAATCTGACCACCGGCACGCCGGTGCCGGCCGACCCTGACCCGGCCGAGCCGCAGCCCTATGTCAGCGGCCAGAACATCAGCTTCGACGGTCTGCAATTCGACATCAAGGGTGATCCGGCCGATGGCGACAGTTTTGGCGTTGCGCCATCGACCAAGCAATCGATCTTCAGCACGGTGCAGGGCTTTATCGACGCGCTGCGCTCGCCCGGCGCGGGCGCGCCCGGCAATGCCCAGATCAACAACATGCTGAACCAGCTGCAGGTCAACATCGACAACGCCACCGACAACGTGCTGTCGGTGCAGTCGGCGGTGGGCGCGCGGCTGAAGGAGCTGGACTACCTGGACAGCTCGGGCGATGACCTCGGGCTACAGTACTCCTCGACACTGTCGACGCTGCAGGACCTCGACTACACGGCGGCGATTTCGCTGTTCACCCAGCAGCAGACCACGCTGACGGCGGCGCAGAAGTCGTTCACCACGATGTCCGGGCTATCGCTGTTCAACTACATCAGCTGATTGACCGACGCCTGAAGAGAAACGGCCAGCTTGCCCAGCTGGCCGTTTTTGTTTGCCTGTCCGAAAACCCGGTGTCAGGTCCTTTACTTGGCGGCGAGGATGCCTTGGCTGGCGCTGGCTTGCTTGCGCAGCCAGTCGTCGGACTCGGCGGTGGCGGCGCCGCTCAGCGCGGTGGTGGCCTGATATTGCGTCAGTTGGCTGGAGAGGGCGGCGACGTGGTTGTTGAGGCTGCTGTCGGCGCCCGGCAGACGCAACTGGCCGGCGGCGGCGCCGGTACTGTCGGTCTGCTGGTAGCCGCTGACGGCGGCGCTCAGCGCGCCGGCTGTCGTGCCGCCGCGCTCGGCCAGGAACCAGACGTCGGCCAGCGCGTGCGTGCTGCCGTCGGTGCCGGTGTAGCTCGACTCCAGGCCGATCCAGTTGCCCTGATCGACCACGCTCACCTGCCGCGCCTGCACGCTGAGGCTGGCGATGTGCAGCGACGCCAGCGTCTTCAGTTCGTCCGCCTGGCTGACGCCGTCGGCGTTGGCGTCGACCCACACGCGCAGGTCGCCGAATTGCGCGTCCTGGTGGTCGATGACGCCGTCGCCATTGGTGTCGAGCGAGGCCAGCGCGGCGAAGCCGTCCCGCGCCTTGCCGCCGGCGCCATCGCTGGTGGCGGTGCCGAACAGTTCACCGCCGTCATTGATCAGACCGTCATGGTTGCGGTCCAGCACCAGCAGGCCGTCGCCTTTGCCAACCCAGCCGGTGCGCACCGGCTGACCGTCGGCGCGGAGGTCGAACCGCACCCCGGCGGCGATATCGAGCGTGGTGACGCCGTTGCCGTCGAGGTCGAGGATCAGCGGGCTGGCCGACGGCAGCACCGCTTTCTGTTCGGTCGACAGCGCGGCAATCTGCGTCGCCGTCAGCGCTTTGACCTGGTCCATGCCGAGACCGGCGACCTGGGCCGTGGTCAGCGCCTTCAGCAGCGTCGATTGCAGCGCGCGCACCTGGCTGGTGGTCAACGCGGCGATCTGGGACGTGCTGAGCTGCTGCACCGAGCTCGCTTTCAGGCCGTTCAGCTGTGTGGCCTTCAGCGCGGCGAGGTCGCTGCCGTCCAGGGCGCTCAATTGCGCGCTGCTGAGCGCGTTCAGCACGGTCAGCGTCAGCACGCCGATGTCGGCCGTGCCCAGCGTGTCGATCTGGGTCGCGGTCAGGCCGGCCACCTGGTCGGCGCCCAGGGCCGCCAGCTGGCGGGTGTTGAGGGTATCGAACACGGCGCCGCTGAGGGCGCCCAGTTGCTGCGAACTGAGCGCCTGGACCTGGATGTTGCTCAGCACCGCCAGCGTGTCCATGCCTTCCAGCTGGCTGTTGCTCAGCGCCTTGATCTGGGTCGCGCTCAGACCGGCGATCGCGCGGCTCGACAGGGCGTTGACCTGCGACACGGTCAGCGCGCTGATCTGCGCCGTGCTCAGCTTGGCGATCTGCGCCGAGTTGAAACCGCCGACCAAGTCGGATCGCAGCTGCTGCAACTGGCCGGTGCTCAGGTAGGACAGGTTCAGGCCGCTAACCTGCTGGGTGGTGAGGTTGCCCAACTGCGTGTTGGTCAGCTGCGCCACCTGGGCCGCGCTGAGGGCGGCGATCTGCGCCGAGCGCAGCGAGGCGAAGCTGTCGTCGTCTAGCCCGCCCAGTTGGGACGAGGTGAGGGCGGCCACCTGCTTCGAATTGAGCGTGCCCAGCGTCGACAGCGCGTTCAACTGCGCGGTGCTGAACGCTTGCAGGTCGTCGGCGCCGAAACCGCCCAGCTGACTGGTTTTGAGCGCGGCCAGCTGGTCGCCGGTCAGGCCGCGCAGTTGCGAGCTCTTCAGCGCGGTCAGTTGCGCGCTGCTGAGCGCCTGCACGTCCTCGACTTCCATCGCCGCCAGTTGCGTGCTGCTCAGCCCGCCAAGTCCGGTCAGCGACAGCGCGCGCACCTGGGCGGTGCTCAGCGCGACCAGCTGTGTGTTGCTCAAATTACTCAACTGGAGGCTGTTCAGCGCGGCGATCTGCGCCGTGCGCAGCGCCGCCAGCTGGTCGGCGTTCAGCGACTGCAGCTGGACGCTGCTCAGCGAGCTGAACTGTGCGGTGGTCAGCGGCGCCAGCGTGTTCAGGCCGGCCAGTTGCGCGGTGCTCAGCGCCCGCAGCTGGGCCGAGGTCATGCCGGCGATTTCCACCGTGCTGAGCTGGCCCATCTGCTCGATGCTCAATTGGGCGACCTGGGAGCTGCCCAGCGCGGCGAACTGGCGCGAGCTCAGGCTGGCCAGGTCTTCGGCTTCCATCGCCCGCAGCTGCGCGCTGCTCAGCGCGGCCATGGCGGCGGTGCCGAGCGCGCGCCACTGGGTCACGCTCAGCACCTGGATCTGGTGGGTGGTCAGCGCGCCGATCTGGCTGCTGGAGAAGATCGCCAGTTGCGCCGTGCTCAGCGACGCCAACTGGTCGTCGCTCAGCGTCGCCAGGCTGGCGGTGCCGAGGGCGCCGAGTTGACGGGTGCCGAGCCAGCCGAGTGGCAGCAACGCCAGCTGGGCCGAACTCAGCGCGCCGACCTGGGCGGTGCTCAGCGCGCGCACCTGGCCCGAGGTCAGGCCCAGCAGCTGATCGTTGCTGAGCGCGGCGATATCGGCGGTGTCGAGCGCGGTGATTTGTGCGGTGCTGAGGAAGGCCATGTCGCCCGCCTCGATGGCGCTGACCTGGCCGACGTCGAGCGCGGCGATGGCGCGGGTGCTCAGCGCGCGCAACTGGGCGCCGCTCAGGGCGACGATCTGCGCGCTGCTCAGCGCATGCGCCTGGCTGCTCGACAGGCCGGCGATGGCCCCGCTGCCGAGGCTGCCAATCTGGGCCAGCGTCAGCGCCCGCAGCTGTGCGCTGCTCAGGGCCGCCAACTGACTCGATTTGAGCGCGGCGATGTCGTCCAGTTCGATCGCCGTCACCTGCGTCGAGGACAGACCCTGCAGCGCGCGGGTGCTCAGCGCGCCGACTTGGGCGCTGCTCAGCGACGCCAGTTGATTGCTGTTCAGCGCGGCGCTTTGCAGCGCGGTCAGCGCCGCCACCTGGCGTGTGCTCAGCATCGCCAGGTCGTCGGCCGTGAGGGCGGCGATGCGCGCGGTCGACATGGCGGCGATCTGGCCGGTGGTGTACTCGGTCAGATTGCCCAGCGCCGCCAGCTGGGTCAGGCTGAGCGCGCCCAGCTGGGCGTCGCTCAGCGCGCCGATGGCGGCGCTGCGCAGCGCGTGCAATTGCTCGGTCAGCAGCGCGGCCACTTGCGCGGTGGTCAGGGCGCGGATTTGCGCCGTGCCGAAGGCGGCGAAGTCCTCGACCTCGATGGCGGCGATTTGCGCCGTGCTCAGGCGCGCCAGCAGCGCGGTGGACAGCGCGCGCGCTTGCGCGGTGGACAGCGCCACCACCTGGTCGATGCCCAGGCCGGCGGCCTGGTCGCCGTTCAGCGCGGCGATCTGGCTGGTCTTCAGCGAAGCCAGCTGGTCGAGCGACAACTGCGGCAGCTGGGTCGTGCTGAGACCGCGGATCTGCGCCGTGCTCAGGCCGGCGATCGGCAGCGCGTTCAATTGCGTGGTGGTCAGCGCGGCGATCTGGTTGGCTTGCAGGCCGGCCAGGTTGCGGCTGCCGAGCGCGGCCAGTTGGTCCGGCGTCAGCGCCCGCAACTGGGTGCTGCTGAACGCCTGCAACTGGTTCGACTTGAGCGCGCCGACATCGTCGACTTCAATCGCGCTCACCTGGTTGGCCGACAGGCCGGCCAGCGCCCTGGTGCTCAGCGCGCCGATCTGGGCGCTGCTCAGCGCCGCGATCTGGACGCTGCTCAGCGCGCCCGCCTGGGCGGAGCTGAGGATGGCGATCTGGCGCGTGCTCAGCAAGGCCAACTGGTCGGCGCTCAGCGCGGCGATGCGCGCGGTCGACATGCTGGCGATCTGGCTGCTGCTGTAATCGCCGAGGTTGCCCAGCGCCGCCAACTGGGCGTCGCTGAGGGCGGCCAACTGGGCCGGGCTGAGCGCGGCAATGGCGGCGCTGCGCAGCGCCTGCAACTGTTCGGTCAGCAAGGCGGCCATTTGCGCGGTGGTCAGCACGCGCAACTGGGCGCTGCTCAGGGCGCTGAAGTCCTCGGCCTCGATGGCGGCGATCTGCGCCGTGCTGAGGTGCGACAGCAGCGCGGTCGACAGCGCCCGCGCCTGCGTGGTGGACAGCGCCACCACCTGGTCGGTGCGCAGGCCGGCGGCCTGATCGTCGTCCAGCGCGGCGATCTGGCTGGTCTTCAGCGCGGCCAGCTGGTCCAGCGACAGTTGCGCCAGTTGCGTGCTGCTCAGGCCGCGGACTTGCGCCGTGCTCAGGCCGGCGATCGGCAGCGCGTTCAGTTGCGCGCTGTTGAGCGCCGGCATCTGGCTGGACTTCAGGCCGGCCAGACTCTTGCTGCTGAGCGCGGCCAGTTGGGTCGGCGTCAGCGCCTGCAACTGGCTGCTGCTGAAGGCTTGCAACTGATTCGATTTGAGCGCCGCCACATCCTCTTGTTCGATGGCGGCGATTTGGCCGACGGTCAGGCCGGTCAGCGCCTGGGTGCTGAGCGCCGCGACCTGGGCCGTGCTGAGCCCGGCGACCTGGCTGGTGGCCAGCGCCGCCGCCTGCACGGAGGTGAGCACGGCGATCTGGCGTGTGCTCAGCGAGGCCAGTTCATCGGCCGTGAGCGAGGCGATGCGCGAGGTTGACAGGCCGGCGATCTGGGCGGTGGTGTAGTCGGCCAGGTTGCCCAGCGACGCCAGTTGGGTGTTGCTGAGGGCGGCCAACTGGCTGGCGCTGAACGCGGCGATGGCGGCGCTGCGCAGCGCGTGCAGCTGCTCGGTCTGCAAGGCGGTCATCTGGGTGGTGGTCAGCGCGCGCAATTGCGCCGTGCCGAGGGCGGCGAAGTCCTCGGCCTCGATGGCGGCGATCTGCGCCGTGCTCAGCTGCGACAGCAGGCCGGTCGACAGCGCGCGCGCCTGCGCGGTGGACAGCGCCACCAGTTGCGCGGTGTTGAGGCCGTCGGCCTGCTCGCTGCCGAGCGCGGCGATCTGGCCGGTGCGCAACGAAGCGAGCGCGTCCAGCGACAGACTCTGCAACTGGGTGTCGCTCAGCGCCCGCACCTGGCGCGTGGTCAGCGCCGCCAGCGTGCTGAGCGCGCCGAGCTGGGCATTGCTGAGGACACTGATCTGGGCGGTGCTGAGCGCGGCGATTTCCTGGGTGCTCAGCCGGCCGTACTGGCCGGTGGACAGCGCCGTCAGCTGGGCGCTGCTGAGCGCGCCGATCTGGCGCGTGCTCAGCGCGCGCAGATCTTCCTCTTCCAGCGCGTTGAGCTGGGTCGAGGTCAGTGCCGTGATCGCCGAACTCGACAGCGAACGCACTTGCGCGGTGGTCAGCGCGGCGATCTGCGCGGTGCTCAGCGTCTGCAGTTGCAGGCTATTCAGCGAGGCCAGTTGCGCGGTGCTCAGCGTGGCGATCTGGTCGGCGGTCAGCGCCGCCAGTTGGGCCGACGACATGCCGGCGATCTGGCGTGTGCCGAGGTTGCTCAGGCCGCCATTGAGGGCGGCGATCTGTTCGCTGCTGAGCGCGCCGATCTGGGCGCTGTTGAGCGCGGCCACGCCGCGCGAGCTCAGCGCGCCAAGCTGGCTCAGCGTCAGTGCGCTGACCTGGTCGGTGCGCAGCGCCGCCACCTGGCTGCTGGTCAGCGCGGCGATGTCGACCGCCTCGATCGCCGCCACCTGCGCGGTGCTCAGCGCCGCCAGCGTCGCCGAATTGAGGCTGCGCACCTGGGACGTGCTGAGGTTGATGATCTGGTCGCTGGTCAGCGCGCTGACCTGGGCGCTGGTCAGGCCGGCGATCTGGCTGGTTTTGAGCGTGTCGATACTGGCCAGGCTGGCGATCTGCGCGGTCGATAGCGCGCCGATCTGGCGGCTGGACAGCGGCGCCAGCGTGCTCAGCGCGGCGAGCTGGGCGACGGTCAGTGCCTGGATCTGTTGCGTGCCGAGGGCGGCGATCATCTGCGTGCTCAGGCCGCCGACCTGGGTCAACGCCAGGTTGCTGATCTGCTCGGTGGTCAGCGCCGCCACCTGGCGCGTGCTCAGCGCTTGCAGGTCGACCAGTTCCATCGCCTGCAACTGGCTGGTGCTCAGCGCCGCCAGTTGGTTGGCGGTCAGCGCGCGCACCTGGCCGGTGGTCAGCGCGACGATTTCGGCCGAGGTCAGCACCGACGCCTGGGCGGTGGTCAGCGCGGCGATCTGGGCGGTGGTGAGGCTGGCCAGGATGTCCAGCGACAGCGAGACGATCTGATCGGTGGTGAGCGCCGCGATGGCGGCGGTGGAGAAGCCGGCCAGCGACGGCAGCGCGCTGATTTGTTCACTGCTCAGTACGGCTTTTTGCGCGGTGGTCAGCGCCGCGATGTCCTGGCTGCTCAGCGCGCCGATCTGGCTGGTGCTCAGCGCGACGATCTGCGCGGTGGTCAGCGCCGCCACCTGGCGAGTGCTCAGGCTGTTCAGCGCGCTGTTGCTCAGTTGGCTGATCTGGGTGGTGGTCAGCGACTGGATCGCTTGCGTGCCGAGCGCGCGCACTTGCGCCGTTTGCAGACCGTCCAGCTGGCTGCTCGACAGCGCCTGCAGTTGTTCGCCGCTGAGGGCGGCGATCTGGTTGCTTTTCAGCGAACCCAGATCGGCCAGATTCAGATGGGCGATCTGGTCCGTGCTGAGCGCGCTCACCTGGCGCGTGGTCAGCGCCGCCAGCGTGCTGAGCGCGTCCAGCTGGGCGTCGCTCATGCTCAGCAGTTGGGCGGTGGTCAGCGCGGCGATTTCCTGCGTGGTCAAAGCCTGCACCTGCGCGCTGTGCAGCGCCTGGATCTGGTCGGTGCCGAGCGCCGCCAACTGGCGCGTGCTCAGTGCCGCCAGGTCGTCCTGGCCGAGCAGGGCGATGCGGTCGGTGCCGAGCGCCGCCAGCGCGGCGGTGCTGAGCGCGCGCGCCTGGGCGGTGCTCAGCACGCTGATATGGTCGGTGGTCAGCGCGGCCGCCTGGTCGGCGCTCAGCGCGGCCACCTGGGCGGTCTGCAGGGCGCTGAAGCCGTCGCTGCCCAGACTGGCCAGCTGGGCGGTGGTGAGGGCGGCCACCTGACGCGTGGCCAGCGCGCCGAGCGCCAGCGCGCCGAGCTGCTGGCTGTTCAGCACCGCCACCTGCTGCTGGGTCAGTGCCCGCACTTCGGCGCTGGTCAGCGCCGCCAGCTGGTTGCTGGACAGCGCCGTCACCTGGTCGGTGCCGAGGCTGGCGATCTGGGCGGTGCGCAGCGCGCGGATGTCGCGCGTTTCGATCGCCGCGATCGCCGCGCTGCCCAGCGCGGCCAGCGCGGCGGTGCTGAGCGCGGCCACCTGGTCGGTGCTCAGGGCGACGATCTGGTCGGTGCTGAGCACTTGCAACTGGGCGCCGCTGAACGCGCCCAGCTGGCGCGAGCTCAGCACGGCCAGGCCGTCGGTGCCCAGACTGTCGATCTGCGCCGTGGTGAGTGCCCGCACCTGCGCGGTGGTCAGCACGTTGACGGCGGCCAGCGCGTGGAATTGCGCGGTGCTGAGCGCGCCGATCTGATCGGTGGTGAGCGCGGCGGTGGCGGCGCTGCCCAGCGCCTGCACCTGGCTGGTCAGCAAGGCGCTGATCTGGCGGGTGCTCAGCGCGCCGACCTGGACACCGCTGAGCGCGGCGATGTCGGCGCTGTCGATGGCCTGGAGCTGGTCGGTGTCGAGCGCGCGCAGGTTGGCGCTGCTCAGGGCGCGGAATTGCTGGCTTTCCAGCGCGACGATCTGGTCGGTGGTCAGCGCGTGCACCTGGTTGCTGTTCAAGCCCGCCAGTTGGGCGGTGCCCAACGCCGCCACGATGTCGGTGTGCAGCGCGGCGATGTGGGCGCTGGTGAGGCCGGCCAGTTGCGCCACGCTCAGCGGCGTCAGCGTGGTGAACGCCGCCACTTGTGCGGTGCCCAGCCAGCTCAACTGGGCGGACGTCAGCGCCGCCAGCTCGGCGGTGGTGAGGGCGACCGCCTGGTCGCTGCTGAGGCCGGCCAACTGGGTCGAGCCGAGGGCGCGGATCTGCTGGCTCGACAGGCTGGCCAGGTCGCCCGTTTCCAGCGCGTGGAACTGCGTCGCCGTCAGCGTGCTCAGCGCCAGCGTGGCCAGCGCCGCCACCTGGGGCGCGCTCAGCTCGGCGATCTGGGTGGTCGACAGCCAGCCCACCTGGGTCGCCGTCAGGGCATTGATCTGGCCGGTGGTCAGCTGTTGCAACTGGTCCGACACCAGCGCCGCCACTTGGTCCGCGTTCAGCGCGCCGATGGCGCGGGTCTGGATGGCGCGCAACTGGTCCGAGGCCAGCCCGGTCAGTTGGTTAGTGGTGAGGCTGGCGATCTGGGTCGAGCCGAGGCTGCCGATCTGCTGCGTCTGCAAGGCGCGCAGGTCGTCGGTTTCCAGCGCGGCGAACTGGTCGCTGCGCAGCGCGTTCAATTGCGTGGTGGTCAGCCCCAGCATTTCATCGGTGTTCAGCGCGGCCAGCTGATGGCTGCCCAGCGCCCGGATGTGGGCGGTCGTCAGCACGCTGATGTTGGCGCTGCCCAGCGCCGGCATGGCGGCGGTGCTCAGGCCCATGACGCCGCTGACGCTCAGGCGCGACAGTTGCAGTGTGGTCAAAGCGGCAACATTGTCCGACGCCAGCGCGCCAATCTGATCGGAAGAAAACGCCTGCATGTCCTCGGTGGTCAGCGCGGCGACATTCTGCGTCATCCACAGGGCGATATCGGCGGTGGTCAGGCTCGGGACAATAGTGGTCATTGCAGGGTTCTCCAGGGGAGCTTCCATGATACGCGGTAAATTGCCGGGCGGAAACCAAAATCTCTTACTTACCGATGAATTTTTGCTATGGGCCCAGCGACGGCGCGGCCAGCGCCGGTTGTGTCGGTTTTGCAACAGGCTGGCGCTGCGACCAGGTGCGCGGCATCAGCCGGGCGCGTTCCACGCCGTCCAGTAGCAGGTTCTGGATCGGCATGCCGAGGTAGGGCAGGCTGAGCGCCACCACCAACAGGCCGACCCCGAGCGTGATGGGAAAGCCGATGCCGAACAGATTCAGCTGCGGCGCCGCGCGCGTCAGGATGCCCAGCGCCACGTTGGTGATTAACAGGGCGGCGACGATCGGCAGCGACAGCTGCACGCCGACGCTGAAGATCTTGCCGCCCCAGTCGGCCATCTGCTTGAAGCCGCCGCCGTAGACCGGCAGCGACGATACCGGCAGCGTGGAAAAACTTTCCACCAGCGCCGACAGCAGCACCAGGTGGGCGTTGACCGCCAGGAAAGCCATGGTGGCCACCAGCGACAGGAACTGGCTGATGGCCGACGAGCGGCCCTGGGTGTTGGGATCGAAGAAGGTGGCGAAGCCCAGGCCCATGGTCAGGCTGGCCACCTCGCCGGCCATCTCCACGGCGGCGAAAATGATGCGGATGCTGAAGCCCATGGCCAGCCCGATCAGCATTTCCTGCATCAGAATTAACAAACCGGCATACGACATCGGGTCGACCGCCGGCCAGGCCGGCACCGCCGGCGCCACGATTACCGCCAGGCCCACGCCCAGCGCCACCTTGATGCGCGCCGGCACCGCCTTGTTGCCGAAAATCGGCGCGGCGGTGATCAGCGCCAGGATGCGTGTCAGCGGCCACAGCAGGCCGGCGATCCACAGATTGATATCGGCCGAGGCGACGGTGAACATGCTGGACGGCGGCTCAACCCACCAGCAGCGGGATGCCGGTGAAGATTTCGCGCATGTAGTCGAGCAGGATGGACAGCATCCACGGCCCGGCCACCACCAGCGCGACAAACACGCCCACCAGCTTGGGAATGAAGGACAGCGTTTGCTCGTTGATCTGGGTGGCGGCCTGGAAGATGCTGACCACCAGGCCGATCACCAGCGCCACCAGCAGCAGCGGCGCGGCCACCATCAGCGTGACCTCCATGGCGTGTTTGCCCATGGTCATTACGGTTTCGGGCGTCATCGCGGCCTCTTCAGTAGAAACTCTGGGCCAGCGAACCCAGCAACAGTTGCCAGCCATCCACCAGCACGAACAGCATCAGCTTGAACGGCAGCGAAATGACGGCCGGCGACATCATCATCATCCCCATCGACATCAGCACCGAGGCCACCACCATGTCGATGATCAGAAACGGAATGAAGATGGCGAAGCCGATCTGGAACGCGGTTTTCAGCTCGCTGGTGACGAAGGCCGGCACCAGGATGCGCAGCGGCACGTCTTCCGGCCCCTGCAGCGCCGGGCTGCGCGACAGTTTGACGAACAGCGCCAGGTCGGCCTCACGCGTCTGCTTGAGCATGAAGGTTTTCAGCGGCGCGGCGCCCTTGTCCAGCGCCTGGCTCAGGTTGAGCTTGTTTTCCTGCAGCGGCAGATAGGCTTCGTTGTAGATCTTGTCGAAGGTCGGGCCCATGACGAACAGCGTCAGGAACAGCGCCAGGCCGACCAGCACCTGGTTCGGCGGCGCCGACTGCGTGCCCAGCGCCTGGCGCAGCAGCGACAGCACGATGATGATGCGGGTGAAGCAGGTCATCAGCAACAGCGCGGCCGGGATGAAGCTCAGCGCCGTCATCAGCAGCATGGTCTGGATCGGCAGCGTGTAATTGGTGCCGCCGCCCGGCGCCGGGGTGGCGGTCAGCGCCGGGATGCCGAGGTTCGATTGCGCGGCGGCCGCCAGCGGCAAAGCCAGTACTGCCAGCGTCAGCAGCGATCTGGCGAGCGTCGGGGCCGCCCGTACCACGCCTGCTGACAACTTATTTGCCATGGCGTTGGTCGATCGTTTGTTTGAACCAGTCGGCGAAGTTGGCGCCCGGCAGGGCGGTCGCCGGCAGCGGTTCGCCGCTTTCCTGGCGCGGCATGGTGGCCAGCGCGTTCATGCGGCCGGGCGAGGCGCCGACCACGATCCATTGCTCGCCCACTTCGACCACCAGAATGCGCTCGCGCGTGCCCACGCTCAGCGAGCCGACCAGCTTGACGTTGCGGCCGGCGCCGCCGAGGCCGCGCGGGTTGATGCGCTTGGTCAGCCATGCCAGGCCCAGCATCAGCGCGATGACGAACAGCAGCGCCAGCGAGGTTTGCAACAGGCTGCCGCCGGTGGACGGCGTGCTCACCTGCGGCGTCGGGATGGTCATGGCCATCGCGCCCTGCTGGGCCGCGGGCGCGGTGGCCGCGGCCGCTGCCGATGTGGCGGTGGACGCCGACGCGCCCTCGGCCGGCTGCGTGACGGCGGCGGGTGGGACGGCCGCGTCGGGCGGCGTCGCCAGCGCGGGCGCGGCGGCCAGGGCCGCCGCGATCAGGAGGGCAAAAGTCAGTCGTTGCTTCATTTATTGAGTTTTCGGATACGTTCGGACGGTGTAATGATATCGGTCAGGCGGATACCGAACTTGTCGTTCACCACCACCACCTCGCCCTGGGCGATCAGGCAGCCGTTGACCAGCACGTCCATCGGCTCGCCGGCCATGCCGTCCAGTTCCACCACCGAGCCCTGCGCCAGTTGCAGCAGGTTCTTGATGGCGATCTTGGTGCGCCCCAGTTCCACCGTCAGCTGCACCGGGATATCGAGGATGAAGTCGATATCATTATGGGTTTCGGTCTTGTTCGGCGAGGTGGAGAAATCCGTGAACACGGCGGCGCTCGCTGTTGGCGCGGTGGCCTGCTGCTTTTCCAGCGCGGCCGCCTCGGCCTGCGCCTGTTCGGCGATCGCCGCGCCCCATGGATCGTCATCGTCCAAGGGCTGATCGTCTTGATTATCCGACATGTTTCTCTCCGGTGTTATTTAAGGTTATCGGCATTGGTCAGCAGTTTCTCGACCTTGAGCGCGTATTGTCCGTTCATCACGCCATAGCTGCAATCCATGACCGGCACGCCGTCCACGGTGGCCGAGATGAATTCCGGGATTTGCAGCGGGATGATGTCGCCCACGCGCATGTTCAGGATCTCGTCGAAGTTGACCTTGGCCGTGCCCAGCGACGCCACCAGCTCGACCTCGGCGATCTGGATCTGCTGCTTCATCAGGCGGATCCAGCGTTTGTCCACTTCCAGCGCCTCGCCCTGCAGGCTGGAGGTCAGCGAGTCGCGGATCGGCTCGATCATCGAGTACGGCATGCAGAAGTGGATCTGGCCCGACACCGAGCCCAGTTCCACCGTGAAGGTGGACGCCACCACCACCTCGTTGGGGGTGGCGATGTTGGCGAACTGGGTATTCATTTCCGAGCGGATGTATTCGAACTCGACCGGGTAGACCGGCTCCCACGACTTGGTGTAGGCCTCGAACACGATGTCCAGGATGCGCAGGATGATGCGCTGCTCGGTCTGGGTAAAGTCGCGCCCCTCGACACGGGTGTGGAAGCGCCCGTCGCCGCCGAACAGATTGTCCACCAGCAGGAACACCAGGCCCGGGTCGAACACCATCAGCGCCGTGCCGCGCAGCGGCTTCATGTGCACCAGATTGAGGTTGGTCGGCACCACCAGGTTACGGATGAACTCGGAATACTTGGAGACCCGCACCGAGCCGACCGACACCTCGGCGCTGCGGCGCAGGAAGTTGAACAGGCCGACGCGCAGCAGACGGGCGAAGCGCTCGTTGATAATTTCCAGCGTCGGCATACGGCCGCGCACGATACGTTCCTGGGTCGCCAGGTTGTAGTTGCGCACGCCCGCGACGTCTTCCGCCGCCGCGACGTCGTCCTGGTCGCCGTTGACGCCCTTCAGCAGGGCATCGACTTCTTCCTGGGAGAGAAAATTATCCGCCATGACTAGTCTGCTTACTGAATGATGAACGACGTGAACAGCACGTCGTCGATTTCCTGCTGCGCGCCGCGGTCTTCGAACGGCTCGCGCAGTTGGGCCACAATTTCCTTGGCCAGCTGGATCTTGCCGGCCGGCGTGTTGATCTCGGTCGCGTGCTTGCTCGACAGCAGCAGCAACATGCGGCTGCGCACCTTGGCCATATTGTCCTTGACGGCGGTTGCTTCCTCAACGCCGCCCACCTGCAGCGTGAAGGCGATCTGCAGATACTGGTCGGCGCCATCCTCGCCCGGTTGCAGATTGACGGTGAACGGCTCGACCGGCACGTATTCCGGCTTGACCGCTTTCTTGCTTTTCTTTTTCTTCGGCGCGTCGTCATGCTCTTCCGCGTCGCCCTTGCCGTGCATGAAGAACCAGGCGGCGGCGCCGCCAGCGCCACCCAGCAGCAGTACCGCCGCGACGATGATGATGATCAGTTTTTTGCTGCCACCGCCGGCTGGCGCTTCAACTTTCTGATCGGCTTTCATTTTTGGATTCGCTTTCAAAGTTGCCCTTCATGCTGCGGAATGGTTCACGCCGTCATTATGTCATTATCGCTTGCCGCAAAGCATACAGAAGCGCCGAAAAGAGGGGCGTTCCCCGTCCTGCTTGACATTTCCTTAGTGTAACAGACAACAAAACCGGGAAGGCAGGGCGCCGCTCCCGGTTTTTGTGACGATGAGGCCGGATCAGGCGAAGGTGTCGACGGCGCCGGCCGGCAGGCGGCGCGGTGGCGGCGCGGCGCGGGCGGCATCGTTGCCGCCACCACCGTTGTCGCGGCGGTCGCCGCCGCTGCGGCCACCCATGCCACCATTGCCACCATTGGCGGCGCTGGCCTGCTGGCTGAAGGCGCCGTCGCGCTGGTCCGACATGCCCGAGGAGACGGTGGCGCTGCCCAGCTGGATGCCGGCGTCGCTCATCATTTCCTTCAGTTTCGGCAGCGCGTTTTCCAGCGCCTGGCGCACTTCCGGCGCGGCCGAGCTGAAGGCGGCGGTGGCCTGGTCCTTGTTCACGCTCAGCACCACTTGCAGCGGGCCGAGATCCGGCGGGTTCAGTTCCATGGTGGCGCTTTGCTCGCCGCCGGCGGCCATGAAGATGATCTTCTGGCCCAGTTGCTGGTCCCAGGCCTGGGTGCCGACCCGGCTGTTGAGGCGGTCGGTTGGCACCGCCGTGGCGGCCTTGGCGATGTCCTGCGCCGCGTGACTGGCGGCCGGCGCGATGGTGATGGCGGCGGCTTCCTTCTGTGCGGCGACCGCTTCGCGGTTGGCGCTGGCGGCTTGCGGCGCGGCGGCCAGCCGGGCTGGATCGGCGTCGGTCTGCTGCTGTGGTTGTGACACTTGCGGCCGGGCGTCGGTGGCCGGCGCCGTCGAAACGTCGGCGTGCGCCAGGGCGTCGGCGCCGGTCTTGGCGGCGGCCTTGCCGGTTGTGGCGGCGGTATCCGCGGTCTGGCTGCTGACCGGGTGTTGCGCCAATGCTGCGCTGTCGGTCACCGGCGGGCGAAGGGCGGCGCCGTCCGTCTTGTCGGTGGTGGTGGCGGTATCGGCTGCTGCTGCTGCTGCTGCTGCTGCTGCTGCGGCCGGCGTAGTGGTGCTCGCTGGAGTTTGCGTGCTCGCGCCGGCTTTGGCCAGTGCGTCCTTGAACGCGGCGGCACCAGCGGCCAGCGCGGCGGTGTTGGCGGCGGTCTCGGTGGCCTTGGTTGCCGCGGTCTCGCTCATCTGGACCGCCGCTGTCGCGGCGGCGTCGGCCAGTTGGCTGGTGGTGGTGGTGGTGTCGGCGGCCATCGACTCGCCCTCGGTGGTTGGCGCGGTATTGCCGGCAGCCGCTGCCAGCGCTGCCGCGGCCGCAGGATCGGCGGCATCGGTGGTCAGCGCGGCGGTGCCTGCGCTTGCGGCGATGTCTGCACTGGCCGCAGTCGAGGCGACCGGCGTAACCGGCACGGCTGGTTGGTTGAAGGCGGCCATCAGGGCCAGCATGTCGGCCATCGGGTCGGTGCTTTGCGCGGCCTTGGCGTCACTTTCGGCGGCGTCTTTGCCGCTGTTGTCGTGGTCGCTGGAAGTGCTCTTCGTTGGGGCGGGCGCTGGCGCCTGCGCCTGCGCGGCGGCGCTGTCATTGCTGGCGGCCGGCTTGGCGTTCACCGGCTCGGTCTGCGCAGGCTTGGCCGGCGTGGCCTGCTTGGGGGCCGAGGCGCGCGAGGCGGACGGGCGTTCGGCGGCTTTGGCCGGCGGATTGGCGTTGGCGTTGGCGTTACTGGACTGGTGCTGCTGCATTTCGCGCGACAAGGCCTGCTTGAAGGCGTCGTTGTCGCCGCCCGAACTCAGGTTCAGGTTGACTTTGGGCGCTGCCACCGCATTGGCATTGATGTTCGGAAGTTGAGTGTTTTGCATGATACGCGCCGTGTCTAAGTAGTTAATGCATCATCGCTTGTAGAACGCCCCGCGCGCCGCGTGTTCGTCCATCGCTTTCTGGTCACGCTGGTTTTCCAGCTTGAGCGCGGCCGCGTCGGCGCGCTCGTTCAGCGTCGAGTAGGACATGCGCTTGCGCTCGCTCGTCTGCCAGGCCGCCTTTTCCTGTTCGCTGCGGTACTCGGCATGCTTGATCATCTCCTGCTGGCCCTTGACCGCCGTGTCCAGCTTGTCAATAAAGGCCACGAAATTGCGGTAAGCCATGGGCGTGATGCCCGCCACCTGGGCCGCTTCAAATTTGTTGATGTATTCCTGCTGGAACCCCACCAGCATCTCGTGCTTTTGTTTCTCTTCTTCCACCTGCTTCAGGGACGCGCCCAGCCGCTTGGCGGCGTCGTCTGTTTCACGCCGCGCCAGGTCCATCAGGGTTTCAAGTTGCGCTTTGGAAGCCATAATGAGGAATTATAAGTAACGAGCCGGACGCTCAATCAGTCGAACAGAGCGGTTAATTGCCCCAAGCTCTCGCCCATGGTGACGCGTTCCGTGATTTGTTGCTGCAAGAAATTTTCTATCTGATCATGCAATTGGATAGCCTGGTCCAGCACCGGGTCGGTGCCGGCGGCGTAGGCGCCCACGCTGATCAGGTCGCGGCTGCGCTCGAAGCGCGAGAACAGCTGCTTCAGCTGGCGCGCCTTGGTCTGGTGCTCGGCCGAGGTGATCGAGTGCATCGCGCGGCTGATCGACTGTTCGATGTCGATGGCCGGGTAGTGGCCGGCCTCGGCCAGGCGGCGGTTCAGCACGATGTGGCCGTCCAGAATCGCCCGCGCCGAGTCGGCGATCGGGTCTTGCTGGTCGTCGCCCTCGGTCAGCACGGTGTAGAAGGCGGTGATCGAGCCGCCGCCCAGCTCGCCGTTGCCGGCGCGTTCGACCAGCACCGGCAGCTTGGCGAACACCGACGGCGGATAGCCCTTGGTGGCCGGCGGTTCGCCGATCGCCAGCGCGATTTCGCGCTGCGCCATGGCGTAGCGGGTCAGCGAATCCATGATCAGCAGCACGTTCTGGCCCTTGTCGCGGAAGTGCTCGGCGATGGCGGTGCTGTAGGCCGCGCCTTGCAGACGCATCAGCGGCGGCGTGTCGGCCGGGGCCGCCACGACCACCGAGCGCGCCAGGCCTTCCTCGCCGAGAATCTGCTCGATGAATTCTTTGACCTCGCGTCCACGTTCGCCGATCAGGCCGACGACGATGATGTCGGCCTCGGTGTAGCGCGCCATCATGCCCAGCAGCACGGACTTGCCGACGCCGGAGCCGGCGAACAGGCCCATGCGCTGGCCGCGGCCGACGGTCAGCATGGCGTTGATGCAGCGCACGCCCACGTCCAGCGTTTCGACGATGGGCGCGCGGCCCAGCGGGTTGGCGGGGCGGGTGTTGATTGGCGCGCTGTCGCTGGTCTGGATCGGGCCGAGGCCGTCGAGCGGGCGGCCGGCGGCGTCCACCACCCGGCCCAGCAGTTCGATGCCGACCGGCAGATGGCGCGCGCGGTCGCTGGGGCGGCGCCGTGGATGGCTAACGCTGCCCGGTTTCGGGATCGCCGGCTCGACCGGGAACACCCGGGTGCCGGGCACCACGCCCTCGACGTCCGACTGTGGCATCAGGAACAGCTTGTCGCCCTCGAAGCCGACCACCTCGGCCTCGATCTTGCCGCCGCCGGCCAGCGGCACGGTGCAGGCGGCGCCAACGGCCAGGCGCAGGCCGACCGCCTCCATCACCAGCCCGGCGACGCGGGTGACGCGGCCCGACACTTGCATCGGCTCGACCATGGCGGCCAGTGTGGCGCAGTCGTTCAGATAGGCTTTCCAACGCCCGGCGTGCGGGTTGGCGGTGGGCGGGGCGGGGCGGTCGTCGACGGTGTCCATGGGTCAGTCCAGCCAGTCGACTTCCTTGCCCAGCGCGTGGCTGAGACGCTGCCAGCGCGCGACGGCGCTGGCGTCGATGGTGTTGCTGGCGGTGTCGACCTTGCAGCCGCCACGGCCGATCGACGGGTCTTCGGCCACACGCCAGCCGCCCTTGTCGAGTTCCTCGCCGAGACCGGCGCGCACCGTGGCGGCGTCGTCCGGATGCAACACCAGCAGCGCCGGCGGCTGCAGCGACGGCAGGTATTCGATCGCCTCGCGCACGATCGGCAGGATCAGTTCCGGCTTGACCTGCAGCGCGTTCTTCAGCATCCCCTTGGCCAGTTGCAAGGCCAGCTCCAGCACCTCGTTGGCGATCAGCTGGTCGGCGTCCTGCAGCGCGTTGCTGAAGTTGTCGGCCAGCGCGCGCACCGTCTGCAACTCGGCCTTCAGCGCCACCTCGGCCTCTTGACGCACGGCCTCGCTGGCGTCGGCGTGGCCGGCCGCGTGACCCTCTTCATAGCCATCCTGGCGCGCCGCCTCGCGGATCGCCTCCAGTTCCTCGACGGTCGGGTAGACGATGGGCGGCGGCGGTGGCGGCCCCATGTCCAGTTGCTCCTGCTCCGCCGCCAGCGCCGCCTGCAACTCGGCCTCGGCGTCGAGGCGCGCCTGTTCGGCATCGAGTTCGCGCTGTTCCGCCTCGCGCAGCGCCAGCGTGCTGGGACGCTCGTCGCCAAACGAGGTCATCTCCCAGCGCTTGAAGGCCGGCGGCGCGTCTTTCGAATGAATAGCCATTAAACGAAGGAATCCTCACCCTTGCCACCAAGTACGATCTGACCCTCGTCGGCCAGGCGGCGCACGATTTGCAGAATTTGCTTTTGCTGCGTTTCCACCTCCGACAGGCGCACCGGGCCTTTGGACTCCAGGTCTTCGCGCATCATCTCCGAGGCCCGCGCCGACATGTTGCGGAAGATCTTGTCGCGCAGCTCCTGCGACGCTCCCTTCAGCGCCACGATCAGCATCTCCGACTGCACCTCGCGCAACAGCAGCTGGATGCCGCGGTCGTCGATGTCGATCAGGTTGTCGAACACGAACATCTCGTCCATGATCTTCTGCGCCATGTCGTTGTCGTAGTTCTTGATGTTGTCCATGACCGAGCTTTCCTGTTCGCCGGACATGAAGTTGAGGATCTCGGCGGCGGCGCGCACCCCGCCCAGCGTCGACTTCTTGATGTTCTCGTTGCCCGACAGCAGCTTGGTCAGCACGTCGTTCAGTTCGCGCAGCGCGGCCGGCTGCACGCCGTCCAGCGTGGCGATCCGCAGCACCACGTCGTTGCGCAGACGGTCGGTGAAGTTGCCGAGAATTTCGCAGGCCTGGTCGCGCTCCAGGTGGACCAGGATGGTGGCGATGATCTGCGGGTGCTCGTTGCGGATCAGCTCGGCCACGGACTGCGAATCCATCCACTTCAGCGACTCGATGCCGGAGGCGTCCTTGCCGCCCAGGATGCGCGACAGCAGCACCGAGGCCTTGTCGTCGCCCAGCGCCTTGGTCAGCACCTGGCGGATGTACTCGTCCGAATCGAGGCCGACGGTGGAGGCGGCCTTGACCATGTCGCGGAAGTTGTCCAGCGTGCCCACCACTTCCTCGTGCGGCACGTTCTTCATGGTGGCCATGGCCGCGCCCAGCTTGAGCACTTCGCGCGGGCCGAGGAACTTCATCACCTCGGCGGCCTCGGTCTCGCCCATCGCCAGCATCAGGATGGCGGCTTTTTGCAGTCCGGTATTCTCAGTCATTTGCGCCTATCCATTCTTTAATCACGTTGGCCACAATGCGTGGGTCTTCCACCGCCAGTTTCTTGGCCATGGCCAGGTTTTCGCGGTAGCCGCGGGCGGTGCTTTCTTCCATTTTGCGCAGCGCCTCTTCGGCGATGAGGGCCTCGTCCGGACCGTCCTCGATTTCCTCTTCCGGCACTTCCGGTTCCGGTTCCGGTGCGTTGATCTCGTCGATTTTCTTGAACACCGGCCGCATCATCGGCCGCACGATGCGCATCACAATGTACAGCAGAATCAGGGCGGTGATCAGGAACTTCGCCAGATCCTTGGCCATCGGCAGGTTGGCCGGATCGCGCCACCAGTCCGGCGGCGCCTGGAACGGCTTGTCGACGCCGTCGAACGGCGAGTTGGCCACGCTGACGGCGTCACCGCGCTCCTGGTTGTAGCCCATGGCCTGCTTGACCAGGTCGTTGATCTTGGCCATTTCCTCCGGCGTGTAGGCCTTGACCGTCACCTTGCCGTCCTTGTCGACCAGACGCTTGTAATTGATCACCACCGCCACCGTCATGCGGCGCAGGCCGCCCATGCCGCGCTGCTCGTAACGGACGGTTTTGTCGACCTCGTAGTTGGTGGTCGATTCCTTGTGGCTGGGGCTGGCGTTGGCGCCGCCGGCCGGCAGCGTGCCCGGCGGCGTGCCGGGGGCCGGCGCGTTGGGGCCGTTCGCCTGCGCGGTCTGGTTCAGCGGCGCGGTGGCGGTGCCCGGCGGCTGGTTCGACAGCGCGCCCGGAATGCCACCCGGATTGGCGTTGTTGGCGTTGCCGCTGGTTTCGCTGGTCTGCTGCGAGCGGATGGCCGAGGCCGCCGGCGGCGAGTTCGGCTTGTAGTTTTCCGACGCCTGTTCGATCTGCGCGAAGTCGACGTCGGCCACCGCCTCGGCGCGCACATTGCCCTCGCCGACGATGGGAATGATGATCGACTCGACCTGCTTGATCACCTGGTTCTGCATGTTCTTGACGTACTTCAGCTGCTGCTCGTCGAGCTTGGCGGCGTTGGCGCCGGCCTTGTCCTGGTCGGAGATCAGGTTGCCGGCCTGGTCGACCACGGTGACGTTGGAGGGCAACAGCTCTGGCACGCTGGAGGCCACCAGGTGGACGATGGCGCCGGTTTGCGCGCGGTCCAGCATGCGGTTCGGATGCAACGTGACGATCACCGAGGCGGTGGGTTTCTGCTGGTCGCGCACGAACACCGATGGTTTCGGCAGCGCCAGGTGCACACGGGCGTTCTCGACCGGCGCGAGCGACATCACCGAGCGCGCCAGTTCGCCCTCCAGCGCGCGCTGGTAGTTGACCTGTTCGAGGAACTGCGACACGCCCAGCTTCTGGTTCTCCATCAGCTCGAAGCCAACGTTGCCGCCCTTGGGCAGGCCCTGGGCCGCCAGTTTGAGGCGGATATCGTGCACCTGTTCGGACGGCACCAGGATGGCGGTGCCGTTGTCGGCGAACTTGTGCTTGACCTGCATCTTGTCCAGTTCGGCCGTGATGGCGCCGCCGTCGCGGTCGGTGTAATTGGAGAACAGCACCGCGTACTCGGGCGGCTTATTCCACAGCCACAGGCCGAGCAGCACGGCGACGATGGCGGCGGCGCCGGCGGCGCGCACGAAGTTCTTGCCCATCGGTGTCTGGATGAAGGGCAGTTTCTCGGCGCCGTCGTCGGCTGTGGTGGCGTTATTGATTTCTTCCGCTACGGCCATGATGGTTGGGTTCCGGGTGCGAGGGTTCTTGAGGGAATACCGCCATTATTACTTGTAATCAGGAAATCCAATAGCCCGAACAGCGCGCCCTTTACGGTCCTGCTCGATGCAGGCGGCGCGCCGCTTCCTTGATATTCTGTTACCACTGATAAAAGCCTTGCCGTATTGTAACAAGAGGAGCAGCAATGAGAACAGGTGGAATAGACAGCAGCCAGATCCAGTCGATGATCGCGCAGCTGAAGGCCCACGCCACGCGGCCGGGGCTGACGCCGCCGGTGATCCAGACCGAGGCGCCGGCGCAGCCGAAGGTGGACTTCAGCGACGCGTTGAAGACGGCGCTGGACGGGGTCAACGCCAGCGCGCGGACGGCCGAGGGGCTGGGCAAGCAATTCGCGTCGGGCGACGACTCGGTCAGCCTGTCGGACGTGATGATTGCGCAACAAAAGTCGAGCATCAACTTCCAGGCCGCGATCCAGGTGCGTAACAAGCTGGTGTCGGCCTACCACGACATCATGAACATGCAGGTGTAAGCAACCCCGGTGTCAGACCTCGTATATTGAATCTACCGCGCCATCGCCGGATAATGTGGAGGTGGCAACGGTCAGGCAGGGTGACGCCGACCAGACTTTGGGTAGTTGAACCCGTGTGTCAGATAGGCGCCCTTG
>NZ_WWCP01000004.1 GCF_009857505.1 Duganella lactea | reverse complement strand
GACCACGAAAAAGGTGGTTCTGGACAGCAAGACAAGTGCCAAAAGGTCTGAAGCCGCCGTGCGAATCCGTCCACAGCCGGCGTTTTCTCAGCACATCAGTTCAAATCAGCAGTAATTCGAGGTCCCCTTTCGTAGAACCTGGCTCACTCGTGCTGAGCGATGAATGCCCAGCCTACAACGGCCTCGTGGCTCATGGCTACGAACATCTCTCCGTTCAACATGCAATTGAATTTTCTACCATTGACGGGGTAAACGAAAATCAGTGCGAGTCGTTCAACAGCAGGCTAAGACGTGCTGAATACGGCGTTTTCCATAACATACTCCCACAATACCTGCAGTCGATCGTCGATGAATTCGTGTGGAGAGAAGACACACGCCACTTAAGCAATCTGGAGCGGGTTAGTGGGTTTGTACATCGGGTCTTCAATGCCGGACTATCGAAATTCCGAGGGTACTACCAGCGGAAAGACAAGCGTGGAAAAGAAGAGCGTTGGATATCATCCAAATCACAGATCGACGGAATGTTTGGAAAGGTGGATGTCGTCACGCGATAGCCTCCACTCCTGTTCAGTCGCTCCTCCCACTGCCTTGGCTGGCCTGATGCGCTCAATTCGGCCAGTGTCGCACAATTTCTTTAAGCGGGAGCGGACTAGTTCTCGAAATATCCGTTTCTCGTTATGGTCTATAGCGTCGTTTGGATTTTTCCGACATACCTCCAAAAGTAGCGCTTGAGTGAGATCTCCGGTACTCATGGCCCCAAAGGAGTTAGTTGCGAGAATTTTCACTAGAAGCTGAGAAAATTCCCCGTGAGAAAACCATCTTTTCATCCTAATTTTCTCATCGGCATAAATGCGGACAGAAGGGATCGTGGATGGGTCGATTTGGATTTCGTGCAGGCGCAATATGCGGTCTAACGCATCTAGGTCTAGCCTGAACTCGCGTATACGATCCTGTATCTTGGCAAACCTTGCCAGCTCGCGCTCGCTTGCTTCAATCAGCCCTTTCAACCGCGCCCGCCGGCGCACTAGCCAATTTAGCGATGGTGGAATTCTTGTCATAGTCCTCTCCCAGTTACACATAAGCTGATCCACCACGGGATTTCTGCCTTTAGAAATCTCCACAATGATATTCAACAAGTACGGTTTCCGGGAGGGGCGTCAGCTACATCATGGCGATATGACGCGGCGCTGCGCGGCCGTTGCGGGATCACCGCTATTCGGCGTTCCGGTCGGTTCGATCAGCAGGATGTGCGCTTCCTGCGCAGCGCGCGGACGATGACTGACTCCGCGTGGCACCACGTACAGCTGGCCCGCGCTGAGCGAAACGGTGGTGCCGTCGTCGAGATCAATTTCCATCTCGCCTTTCACGACCAGGAAAAAATCGTCGGTGTCCGGATGAACGTGCCAGTGATATTCACCGCGTAGTTTCGCGACCATCAGATCGTGGCCGTTGTACAGACCAACGGTGCGGGGTTGCCATGCCTCGTCGAACGAAGCAAGTTTGGTGGAGAGGTCGATAACGTCTGGCATGATGGGTTCCGAAAGTGAAAATATCATGGTGCGGCATGCCCGGTATGGTTGTCTTGTACAATTGTTGCATGCGTCCGAAAACTCGCCCATCAACTGACAACCAGGTCCAGTTCTCGCCATTGGGCGAGGGGGCGACCCTGATGCAGGCGAACTTTACCGATTACGCGTTTGAGCGGCATAGCCATGACTGCTATGCCATCGGTGTCACTACGCACGGCACCCAGCAGTTTCGCTGCAAAGGCCGGGAATATGTCAGCAGGGCAGGGGAGCTGGTCATGTTCAACCCGGACGAAGATCATGACGGCGATCGCGGCAGCTCTGCCGGATTTGCTTATTCGATCTGGTACTTACCCGTAGCGTTGGTGCGGGAATGCATGGATGCGGATGCCGGTCTGGCCGGCAGTCTTTATTTTTCGGCGCCTCATCTGCGCGACTTGCGCATGGCCGAGCGCTTCGGCAATCTGAGCACGTTATTGCAGCGGGGGGATGGTGAACCCATGCGCGATGAGGTCCTGATGCAGGAATTTATCGGCACACTGCTGTCGCGCCATGGCGAGCGACCGCGGCAGCATACGGCGCCACGTCGCGTCAACATAGGGCGCCTGGTGCGCGTCAAGGATTACATCCGCGCGCATTTTCGTCAGCAATTGACCGTGACGGAACTGGCAACGGTGGCAGGGCTATCACGGGCCCATTTCGCGCGCGCATTCAACGCCGCGTTTCACACCCCGCCCCATGTCTTCCTGAATGCGGTTCGGATTGCGCACGCACAGCGGCTGATGCGCTTGGATATGCCGTTGGCGATGGTGGCCGCCGACTGCGGTTTTACCGACCAGTCGCACTTTTCACGCCGCTTCAAAGGCAGTGTCGGCGCCTCTCCCGCCGAGTGGCGGAGTGCCACCATACGTAATCGGGGCGAGACAGCTAAAGGGTTCCAGAATTATCGAGAAGCGTAGGCCCTGCGAGCCGTGGTAATGGCCCTAAATAAACGGCCGACTTAGCGGAGGGCGATGTACAGTGCAATCGCCGCAGTCAGTGTGAGCAGGCCGACTATGGCCACGCCCCATTCCGGCACCAGCAGCTTGCCGTCGTCGGTGTGTGTCGTCACCGGCTTGCGGCTGAAGATTTCCCTGGTGCGCGCGGCACGGGCACGGCCGAACGAGATGACGGGAATCACAAACCGTCCCAAGCTGTACATCAGCACTTCCATGAACAGGTAAAACGCAAATTCGCCGATGATCATCATAGTCTTTTCTCCTTGGACACTCGATCATAGCAAGCCGGCAATTAGAATATCCTTAATTGGCCGCCATATTTTTTGAATGCGTGGCGCGGTCTGCTGAAATGTTACAAACAGTCACTATGTCATACGGTGTGCGGAATAAATTCCTGTACAGTGCGGCTTGTCGTAATCTTAACTGGAGCCCGTAATGCACACCATGAAAAAACTCGCCGCCGCCGCCGCTGTTTCCTTCGCGCTGGACGCGCATGCCGCGCCGGCTGACGCCCCGCCGACCACCGGCACGCTGGTGGTGGTGCCGGCTTATGGCGAAGTCAAGCACGTCAACGATCAGGCGTTCGTGGTGCTGGCGATCGAAGAACAGGACAAGGACAAGGCCGCCGCCGCGTCGCGCGTCAACCAGAAGATGAAGCAGGGCCTGGAGATCGTCAAGAAAGAAGACCCCAACGCCAGCCTGAAAACCCAGGGTTACTACACCTATCCGGTTTATCCGGAAGAACGCCTGTTGCCGAACGGCCAGCCGGTCAAGCAGCGTACTCCGACCGCGTGGCGTGTCGGCCAGTATCTGCAAGTGACCACCACCAGCCTGGACAAGCTGCCGAAAACCGTGGCCGCCGCGCAGAAAATCCTGACGCTGAACAGCATCAACTTCGGCCTGACGCCGGAAACCACGCGCCAGCTGGATGACCAGCGCATCGCCGCCACCTACAAGAACCTGAACGAGCGCATCGGCTCGATCGCCAACGCCATGGGCCGCAGGGTCAGCGACGCGGTGATCGACACCATCGACTTCGAAGGTTCCGGCAACTACGCCCAGCGCGAACAGGTGTCGATGGCGGCGCCGATGATGATGCGCGCCAAAGCCGCCGACATGGTGGAGGTGGCCGAGCCGAGCTTCGAGCCGGGCGAGACCACGCTGCAGATGCAGGTCGTCGGTAAAGTCCGTTTCAAATAAGGACCGGCTGAGGTAGAGTTGCAGTTTTCTTAACCGGAGACTGCGATGAAATACCTTGCTGCTGTTGTCCTGATGGCGTGCGCCGTGGCGCACGCCGACACTTTGCCGACCAACGGCGCGCTGGTGGTGGTGCCGGCCTTCGGCGAAGTGCGCCACGTCAATGACCAGGCCACCGCCATCCTGTCGGTCGAAGACATCGACCAGGACAAGGCCGCCGCCGCCTCGCGCGTCAACCAGAAGATGAAGCAGGGGCTGGACATCCTCAAAAAGGCCGATCCGCAAGCCCGGCTTAAATCCGCCGGCTATTACACCTATCCGATCTATCCGGCGGAGCCGCCGGTGGTGCCCGGCCAGCCGCTGCCAGCGCGCCAGCCGCGCGTGCCGACCTCGTGGCGCGTGAGCCAGTCGGTGGAGCTGGTGACCACCAATCTCGACGCGCTGCCGAAAACCGTGGCCGCCGCGCAAAGTGTGTTGAGCCTGACCAACGTGCGCTTCGGCCTGACGCCGGAGACCACCCGCCAGCTGGAAGACCAGCGCATCGCCGCCACCTATCAAAACCTCAATGAGCGCATCAACTCGATCGCCAAGGCCATGGGCCGCAAGGTCGGTGACGCCGTGCTCGATACGGTGGACTTCGAGGGTTCCGGCAACTACGCCGGCAGCCGCGTTGAAGTGACCGGCTCGCGCGTGATCGCCAATGCCACCGATCTGCGCATGGCGCCGCAGGTGGCCGAGCCCAGCTTTGAGCCGGGCGATACCGTGCTGAACATGCGTCTGGTGGGCAAGGTCCGCTTCAAGTAATCGCCGCGCGGGGTGGGGCGCCGCGTGCGCCTGCCTTTTTTGTTGTCCGGTCCTCTATAATGACGGAGCAACACTACCTGATAAGAGAACGGATCACTATGCCCAATTTTCCCCGCCGCCGCGCCAAGAACGCGGCCGTAGCCAAGCTGCCCAAAACGTCACGCTTCAGCCGTTTTGCGCGCCGCGCCCGCGGCGAGGATCTTGAACGGCCACGCCATCGCGGCATTTACCTGCTGCCGAACGCCTTCACCACGGCGGCGCTGTTCTGCGGCTTCTACGCCATCGTCATGGCGATGAACCAGAAGTTCGAGCACGCCGCCTGGGCGATTTTTGTCGCCATGATACTCGACGGCCTGGATGGCCGCGTCGCCCGCCTGACCAACACCCAGAGCGAATTCGGCGCGCAGTACGATTCGCTGTCGGACATGGTGTCCTTCGGCGCCGCGCCGGCGCTGGTGATGTATGAATGGTCGCTGCGCGGCCTGGGCAAGCTGGGCTGGATCGCGGCCTTCGTCTACTGCGCCGGCGCCGCGCTGCGCCTGGCGCGCTTCAACACCAATATCGAAGTGGTGGACAAGCGCTACTTCCAGGGCATGCCGTCGCCGTCCGCCGCGGCCCTGATGGCCGGTTTCATCCTGATGATGCTGGACCTGGAAGTGTCCGGTCTGGACATGGGCTGGGTATCGTGGGGCATCGCCATGTTTGCCGGCCTGACGATGGTCAGCAATGTGCCGTTCTACAGTTTTAAAGACGTGAATTTCCGCAAGCCGGTGCCGTTCATCGGCGTGTTCCTGATCGCGCTCGGACTGGCGCTGATCGCCATCAAGCCGGCGGCGACCTTGTGGCCGCTGTTTGCGGTCTACGGCCTGTCGGGCTATCTGGTCGCCGCCTGGCGTGCGGCCAAGGGCAAGAAGGTCAGCCTGATTCAGACCGAGATGGAAAGCGACGATCCAAGCGAACGGCATTAAACGAAGGGGCGGTCGGCCCTGAGGCAGCGCAACGCAATGACGCATCAGACACGGAGCAATCATGAGCAACGCATCCAACCGCCTTATCATTTTCGACACCACCCTGCGCGACGGCGAGCAATCGCCGGGCGCTTCGATGACCAAGGACGAAAAGGTCCGCATCGCCAAGCAGCTGGAGCGCCTGCGCGTGGACGTCATCGAGGCCGGCTTCGCGGCGGCGTCGCCCGGCGACTTTGAATCGATCAAGGCGATCGCCACGGCGGTGCGCGAGTCGACCATCTGCTCGCTGTCGCGCGCCAATGACCGCGACATCGCCCGCGCCGCCGAGGCGCTGGCGCCGGCCGAGCGCAAACGCATCCACACCTTCATCGCCACGTCCAAGCTGCACATGGAGGCCAAGCTGCGCATGCTGCCGGAGCAGGTGCTTGAGCAGGCGCGCAACGCGGTGCGCTTCGCCCGCCAGCATACCGATGATATCGAATTCAGCCCGGAAGACGGCAGCCGCTCGGACGAGGACTTCCTGTGCCGCGTGCTGGAAGGCGTGATCGACGAGGGCGCGACCACCATCAATTTCCCGGACACGGTGGGCTACGCGGTGCCGGAACTGTTCGGCGAAACCATTCGCCGGCTGCGCGAGCGCATTCCGAATTCTGATAAAGCCGTGTGGTCGGTGCACTGCCATAACGACTTGGGGCTGGCGGTGGCGAACTCGCTGGCCGGCGTGATGATCGGTGGCGCGCGGCAGATCGAGTGCACCATCAATGGTCTCGGCGAACGCGCCGGCAACACCGCTCTGGAAGAGGTGGTGATGGCGCTGCGCACGCGCGGCGGCTACTACAACCTCGAATGCGGCATCGACACCTCGCAGATCGTGGCGGCGTCCAAGATGGTGTCGCAGATTACCGGCTTTGCGGTGCAGCCCAACAAGGCGGTGGTGGGGGCGAACGCCTTTGCCCACGCTTCCGGCATCCATCAGGATGGCATGCTGAAGTCGCGCGAGACCTACGAGATCATGCGCGCCGAGGATGTGGGCTGGGCCGCGACCAAGATCGTGCTGGGCAAACTGTCCGGCCGCAACGCGTTCAAACAGCGCTTGCAGGAACTGGGTATCGATCTGGAATCCGAGGCGGAAGTCAATGCGGCCTTTGCGCGCTTCAAGGAACTGGCCGACCGCAAGGCCGATATTTTTGATGAGGACATCCTGGCGCTGGTGGCGGATGAGCAGCAGTCGCAGGAGAGCGAGTTCTATCGCTTCATCTCGCTGGAACAGCGTTCGGCCAGCGGCGAGACGCCGGCCGCCAAGGTAACCTTCAGCGTGGACGGCGAAGAGCATGTCAGCGAAGGCCGTGGTGATGGCCCGGTCGACGCGACCGTCAACGCCATCGAGGGCGAGGTGGGTAGCGGCGCGGAGCTGGTGCTGTTCTCGGTCAACGCCATCAGCACCGGCACGCAGTCGCAGGGCGAGGTGACGATGCGCTTGTCGAAGGAGGGCCGCATCGTCAACGGCGTCGGCGCGGACCCGGATATTATCGTGGCGTCGGCCAAGGCTTACTTGTCGGCGCTGAACAAGCTGCATTCCAAGATTGAGCGAGTCAATCCACAACCATGAGCGAGCATTTTGATCTGGTGGCGCTGGGCGAGGCCATGGTGGAATTCAATCAGGCCAAATCCAGCGAACCTGTGTACCGCCAGGGCTTTGGCGGCGACACCTCCAACGCGGTGATCGCCGCCAGCCGGCAGGGCGCGCGCGTGGCCTACTTGAGCCGTGTGGGCGAGGACCATTTCGGCCGCATGCTGCTGGAGTTGTGGCAGTCGGAAGGCGTGGATATCAGCGCGGTGGCGCGCGATGCCGGCGCGCCAACCGGCTTGTACTTCGTCAACCACGGACCGGAGGGCCACGCCTTCAGCTACCTGCGCGCCGGCTCGGCGGCCAGCCGCATGCAGCCACGGACGATGGACCTGAGCGCGGCGGCGCGCACGCGGTGGTTGCACGTTTCGGGCATTTCGCAGGCTATTTCCGCCAGTGCCTGCGACACGGTGTTCGCCGCCATCGAGACCGCGCGCGCGGCCGGCGGCAAGATCAGCTTCGATCCCAACCTGCGCCTGTCCCTGTGGCCCCTGGCCCGCGCCCGCGCCACCATCGCCGCGACGATAGCGATGACCGATCTGTTTCTGCCCAGCCTTGACGAAGCCGTGGCGCTGGCCGGCACCGATGATGTGGCTGCGATCTTCGCCTGGGCGCGCGCGCACGGTGCGCAGACGGTGGTGTTGAAAGCCGGCCGCGCCGGCGCATGGTACGCGGAGCCGGGCGCCGAACCGCAACTGGCACCGGCGCGCACGGTGGAAGCGGTGGACGCCACCGGCGCCGGCGATTGCTTCGACGGCTCGCTGCTGGCGCGCCTGGCCGCCGGCGACACGCTGGCCGATGCGGTGCGCTATGCGAATACGGCCGCCGGCCTGTCAACACTGGGCCATGGCGCGGTGGCGCCGATTCCGACCGCGGCACAGGTGCGCGCGGCGCTGGGCTGATACCTCGTTCCACACCGAAGCATTTGGCCCTGCCGACAGCTATCCTGAGGTTTTCAACAGGAGGCTTATATGGCTGTCACTTGCTTCATCCGTTACGAGATCGATCCCTTCCAGCGCGACGCCTTCCGGCAGTATGCCGAAAATTGGCTCCGCATCATTCCCCGTCTGGGGGGCCGCCTGCTGGGCTACTTCCTGCCGCTGGAAGGCACCAACTACGAAGCATGGGGACTGGTAGGCTTCGACTCGCTGGCGGCTTACGAAGCCTACCGCGCGCGCCTGCGCGCAGATGCTGAAGCGGTCGAGAATTTCGCCTACGCCCAGCGCGAACGTTTTATCCTGCGCGAAGAACGCACCTTCCTGTCGGCGGTGCATGGAGGCTTGCCATGATTGCTGTGATTTTTGAAGTAATGCCGAGCGACGATGGACGCGCCGAGTATCTGGAGCGCGCCGCACAGCTGGCGCCATTACTGGTTGACGTGGATGGCTTTATTTCGGTGGAACGCTTCACCAGCATCACCACGCCGGGTAAGATGCTGTCGCGTCTACTCGACGGGCGCTTCTACACCGCCACCGAACTGGCGCAGCACGCCGGCGTGGCGGCGCCGACCGCGTCCCAGCATCTGAAGCTGCTGGTCGATGAAGGCCTGGCCCGCGTGCGCGCGCAGGGTCGCCATCGCTACTACATGCTCGCGGACGGCAACGTGGCCCACGCACTGGAGGCCCTGTTGCGCGTGGCCGACGGCGCGTTGCCGGAAACCACGCGCTGGAAGGCGCCATCGATGCGCGGCCTGCGCCAAGCGCGTAGCTGCTACGGCCATCTGGCCGGCGTGATGGGTGTGGACCTGTGCAACTGCTTTGTTGAAAAAGGCTGGGTGGAAGGCGATGCGCAGGACTATGCGCTGACGGCGGAAGGCGCGGCGCGCATGCGCGACCTGGGCATCGTGCTGGATAGCGGTCAGCGCCAGCTATACGGCTGCGTCGACTGGTCCGAGCGTCGCGACCATTTCGCTGGCCCGCTGGCGGTCGCGCTGCTGGATAATTTCATCAAGCGCGACTGGCTGCGCCGCAGCGCCGACAGTCGGGCATTGGAGGTGTCGGCCCAGGGCCGCAAGGCCCTGGCCGATCTGATGGCTTAGAAGCGGACTTTGACGTAAGCGGCCGGGCCCTGCAGGCGCACGTTCAGGTCGCTGTCGTTGCGATTGCGGTTCAGGCTGATCTTGTGGGCGGTGTATTCCGCCACGATGCCGACCATCTTGGTCGGATACCATTCCACGCCCAGCGCACCGCCGTAGATATGGCCCTGGATGCTGCCGCCGTTTTTCTTGATGCCGGAAGCGTCCGCGTAGATGCGCACATTGTCCGACAGTTGCTGACGCCAACCCAGTTCCAGCAGCGGCGCGTAGGCATGCTCTTTCTCTTCGTAAGCCGCGTTGCCGGCAACGCCGTTCAATACGCCGCTGGCCGTGCCCTTCAGGCTGGCCGAATAATACGCCGCGCCAACGCCGACGCCGAACACGCTGGTGCCGCTGCCGATCCACCATTTATAGGCGAGGTTGGCCAGGTCCAGCTTCAGCTTGGCGTTCAGCTGGCCGTTGCCACTCAGCGGCTGGCCGTTGAAATTGGTGGCGCCGCTCAGCGAGGGATTGTAGTTCTTGTCGTAGCGGTAGTAATCGAAGTCCAGCCCCTGCGAATCACCCACCAGCAGCGAGGCTTTCACGCGCGGCAGCGTCACGTTATCCAGCTTGTACGAGCCGGTGTCGATGCGGCCGTAGTTGGTGTCGCCCTGGTAGTCGATTTTCGGCTTGGTGTAGAAGGCGCCGACCGACAGGCTGGCGCGGTCCAGCGCCGGCGATGGCTCGGCCAGCGCGATGGCGCTGGCGGTACTCAGAGCCAGCAGGGTGGCGGCGTAGATGGCGTGGCGGGCTGGTGGCGTGCGTAAAGGCATGTGTTTCTCCGTAGGTTGCAATGTTGTACGGAAATAATAGCAACCGTGCCCGGCCAAACGCGTCGGCGCACGTCCAGAGTTCTCGTGGGAATCATCCTACTTAGCGCCGCTTGGCCTCGCGCTCCTCGTCCGGACCGTTGACCAGGGCGGTCACCACGTCTTGCCGGTTGAATTCCACCGACATCATCGAATTCCACACATCCTGCTCCTTGTAGCGGTACAGCCACACGTCGCCGTCGACGCTGGCGTAGTGCGTCACCTGCGTCGGCCGGCCGAGGATGGTCAGCACCGTTTGCTTGGTGTCGCGCCCCGGCCTGACTTTGGCGAATCCGGCGCCGGACAGCACCTGTTCATAGGAGCGCAAGCGCTGGTCCGGCCCGAGGCGCGCCATCCAGGTGTACTGCCCCATCGGACCGGTGGCGTATTCCAGCAGCGTGTCATCACCGCTGCGGTAGATATTGGTGGGCTGGCCGAGACCGGCGCGGACGGCGTCGGCGCTGTCGCCCGGTTGCGGCGGTGGGGCGCCGAAGTGGGCGCAGGCGGCCAGCGTAAGTAGCAAAATAGCAATTCCAGGCAGGTGTTTCATGGCGGTTTTCCTGAAAAGAGCATACACAGCCAGGTTTTTCCGTTATACTTCTGGGTCTGATCTTTCCGATCAGGCTTCATTGTAACTTCACGGTGGGCAGGGTTCCGACTCCGCGCACCGCATGTTAAAGGTAAATATCATGACCGTAGAAAACATCAACAAAGCAGCGATCATCGCTGACAACGCCCGTGGCCAAAAAGACACCGGCTCGCCAGAAGTGCAAGTTGCACTGCTGACCGCCCGTATCAACGAGCTGAACGGCCACTTCAAAGCACACAGCAAAGATCACCACTCGCGTCGTGGTCTGATCAAGATGGTTAACCGTCGTAAGAGCCTGCTGTCCTACCTGAAGGACAAGGACGCGACCCGTTACCGCGACCTGATCGCTAAACTGGGCCTGCGTAAGTAATTCTTGCGTTTCCCTGCTTAAGTCAAAATGCCTGCGCCAGTTTGCTGTCGCGGGCATTTTGTCTTTCTAAGGGTTAAGAAATTGCTAAGTAGAACGAAGTTGTAAGCTTGTAGCAAAGGTGGCCTGTCGCAAAGGGCCGCCTGTGGTGAGGTGAACGACAGCCCCTGAAAATCTGTCGGCAAATAGAAAGGGATTACCCATGTTTAATAAAGTTACGAAAACCTTCCAGTACGGTCAACACACCGTCACGCTGGAAACTGGCGAGATCGCTCGTCAGGCCTCCGGCGCGGTGCTGGTGTCGATTGAAGACACCGTGGTGCTGGCGACTGTGGTGGCGCGCAAAGACGCGAAACCCGGCCAGGACTTCTTCCCGCTGACCGTCGACTACGTCGAGAAAACCTATGCCGCGGGCAAGATCCCGGGCGGTTTCTTCAAACGTGAAGGTCGCCCTTCGGAAAAAGAAACGCTGACGTCCCGCTTGATCGACCGTCCTATCCGTCCGCTGTTCCCAGAGGGCTACATGAATGAAGTGCAGGTCATCATTCACGTGCTGTCGGTCAACCCGGAAATCGATCCAGACATCGCCTCGATGATTGGTGCCTCGGCCGCGCTGTGCGTGTCGGGCGTGCCGTTCAACGGTCCGATCGGCGCCGCCCGCGTGGGTTACGCCAACGGCCAGTACATCCTGAACCCGACCGTCGAACAACTGAAGACCTCGCAGATGGATCTGGTGGTTGCCGGTACCGAATCGGCCGTGCTGATGGTGGAATCGGAAGCGCAGCAGCTGTCGGAAGAAATCATGCTGGGCGCCGTGGTCTTTGGCCACACCCAGATGAAGGCCGTGATCGACGCGATCCACGACCTGGTGCGCGACGGCGGCAAGCCGGAGCAGGTATGGACCGCGCCGGCCAAGAACGAAGCGCTGATCAGTCGCGTCGCCCACTTCGGCGAAGCCAAGCTGCGCGAAGCCTACCAGACCCGCGACAAGCAAGCCCGTACCGACAAGCTGCGCGCGGCCTCGGCGCAAATCATCGCCGACCTGGGCGCTGAAGCCGCCGCCGCCGGCGCCACCGCGCCTGACTCGGTTGAAGTCGGCAACATCCTGTTCGACATGGAATCGAAGATCGTCCGTTCGCAGATCCTCGACGGCGAGCCACGGATCGACGGCCGCGACACCCGCACCGTGCGTCCGATCTCGATCCGCACCTCGGTGCTGCCGCGTACCCACGGCTCGGCCCTGTTCACCCGTGGTGAAACCCAGGCGCTGGTTGTTGCCACGCTGGGCACCGCCCGCGATTCGCAGAAGATCGACGCGCTGATGGGCGAGTACACCGATGACTTCATGCTGCACTACAACATGCCACCGTTCGCCACCGGCGAAACCGGCCGCGTCGGTACGCCGAAGCGCCGCGAGATCGGCCACGGCCGTCTGGCCAAGCGCGCGCTGATCGCCGCGCTGCCGTCGGCGGACGAGTTCAGCTACTCGGTGCGTCTGGTGTCGGAAATCACCGAATCGAACGGTTCGTCGTCGATGGCCTCGGTCTGCGGCGGCTGCCTGGCGCTGATGGACGCCGGCGTGCCGATGAAAGAGCACGTGGCCGGTATCGCCATGGGCCTGATCAAGGAAGGCGGCAAGTTCGCCGTGCTGTCCGACATTCTGGGTGACGAAGATCACCTGGGCGACATGGACTTCAAAGTGGCCGGCACCCGCAACGGTATCACCGCGCTGCAGATGGACATCAAGATCCAGGGCATCACCAAGGAAATCATGCAAGTGGCGCTGGCGCAAGCCAAAGAAGGCCGCGAGCACATCCTGGGCGAAATGCAGAAGGCCGTGCCAAGCGTGAAGACCGAGCTGTCGGACTTCGCACCACGTCTGATCACCGTCAAGATCAACCCGGAGAAGATCCGTGACGTGATCGGCAAAGGCGGCGCCGTGATCCGCGCGCTGACCGAAGAGACCGGCACCCAGATCGACATCAGCGACGAAGGCGTGGTCACCATCGCTTCCGTTGACGCTGCCGCCGGCCAGGAAGCCAAGCGTCGCATCGAAGAGCTGACCGCCTCGGTCGAAGTGGGCAAGTCCTACGACGGCGTGGTACTGAAGCTGCTGGACTTCGGCGCTATCGTGCAAGTAATGCCGGGCAAAGACGGCCTGCTGCACATCTCGCAGATCGCCAACGAGCGCGTCAACGCCGTGGCCGACTACCTGAAAGAAGGCCAGCAAGTGCGTGTTAAGGTTCTGGAAACCGACGACCGCGGCCGCCTGAAGCTGTCGATGAAAGCCGCCGCGGAAGAAACCGCCGCTGCCGCCAACGCGCAGTAATCAGTTCACACTGATCTGCAATCCGCCCTCGGGCGGATTTTTTTTGTCCTGAACTTTTGCGCGGCGCTCCGGTCTGAATGCTAAAGGAGGGAGGATGAGCACCGCTTACGAAGAGGACGTTGTGGCCTGGGCGGACGAGCAGGTGGCGTTACTGCGCGCCGGCCAATGGGCGCTGCTCGACATCGAGCACATCGCCGAAGAAATCGGGGACATGAACATCAGCCACCGCCACCAACTGGCGCACCGGATGGCGATCCTCGTGGCGCACCTGCTGAAATGGCAGTATCAACTGAACCGTCGTGGCGCCAGCTGGAAGCGCACGATTCGGGAGCAGCGTGAACGGATCGCAAAGCTGCTGAAGAAAATGCCCAGCCTGCAGCATCTGCTGAGCGATACTGAGTGGATCGAGGAAGTCTGGGCTGACGCGCTGAGCGCCGCCATCTTGCAGGCCGGACTAAACGACCTGCCCAAGACCCTTCCATGGCGCCTTGAGCAAGTGCTGGCGCTGGATTACTTGCCCTCGTAAGTCACGCGGAAGATGCGGCCGGCGTAGTCGTCTGAGACCAGCAGCGAGCCGTCGGCCAGCGTTACCACATCGACCGGGCGGCCGACCACTTCATCGCCGCGCAGGAAGCCTTCGATGAAGCTGGTGTCGCTGACCATCTTGTTGCCGTACAGCGTGATCAGGCGCACGTTGTAACCGATCTTGGTCGAGCGGTTCCACGAGCCGTGTTCGGCGACGAAGATGTTGTTGCGGTAGGCTTCAGGGAATTGCTTGCCGGTGTAGAAGCTCAGGCCCAGTGGCGCGACATGCGGCCCCAGCTTGGCAACCGGCTCGACAAATTCCTCGCAGCTGCGGCCCTGGCCGAATTTCGGATCGGGCACCACGCCGCCGTGGCAGTACGGGAAGCCAAAGTGCTGGCCGAATTTGGTCAGCACGTTCAGTTCGCACGATGGCGTGTTGTCGCCCATCTCGTCGCGGCCATTGTCGGTGAACCACAGCTGTTTGGTGGTCGGATGGAAAGCGAAGCCCACGGTGTTGCGCACGCCGCGCGCCACTTCCTCCAGCTGGCTGCCATCGGCGTTCATGCGATAGATCTTGGCGCTGCGGGTATCGTCGGTGTCGCACACATTGCACGGCGCGCCCACCGGGATGTACAGCTTGCCGTCCGGGCTGGCCTTGATCACTTTTTCGCCGTGCCATTTGTCGTCAGGCAGGCTGACTTTGACCACCGCATACGACGGCTTCTGCGCATAGCGCTTGTCGATATTGTCGAAGCGGATCACGCGGCCGATTTCGCCGACGTACAACGCGCCGTTCAGCAGTGTTACGCCGATCGGATTTTCCAGGCCTTCGGCGATGGTCACCACGTCGGCTGTCTGCTGGTCCGCGCGTGGCACCAGCGCGTACACCTTGCCGGCCTTGCGCGAACCGACGTAGACGATGCCGCTGTCGGACACCGCCATGCTGCGCGCCGTGGCCGCGCCTTCCGCGTAGACGCTGATGCGGAAGCCTTTCGGCAGCGTGAAGCCGCTCAGCAGATCGGCACCCGGCTTGACGGCGGGCGCCGCAGTCGGCGTTGCCGCCAGCTTCTTGTTGGCGTTGGCCGCGATGTAATCCGCCAGCAGCGCGATCTGCGTGGAACTTAGGGCCGGCGACCACGCCGGCATATTCTTGTCCGGTACGCCTGTGCTGATGATCTTGATCAGGTTGGCCTTGGTCGGCTCGCCGTGTATCCAGGCGTGCTGGCCGAGCGTCGGACCGACCGCACCCTCCATCTTGGTCCCGTGGCAGACGGCGCAATTGGCTTGATACAGCTTGTCGGCGGACTGCACCGACGCCGCCGACATGGCGGCCGATGCGGAAAGGGAGACGAACGCCATGCCGATGGCGGCGGCTTGCAGAGCGGTCTTGTACATTGAAAGTTTTCCCCTGATAAATGATGGTCTCATTGTACCGTCAGCGCAGGGGAGCGAGGCGGCGCGTTGGCCGCCCCGATGGCGCTTAGCTCGCCAGGTTGCTGCGCAGTTGTGGCAGGGCGGGAACACGCAATGGCGATTGCGTCGCGCGTGCCGCCGCTGGCGCGCGGCCCATGACGCCCTCCAGCTTGAACACGCTGACCAGTTGCGCCAGATGGGTCGACTGGCCTTGCAGCGATTCCGCCGCCGCCGCCGCTTGCTCGACCAGCGCGGCGTTCTGCTGCGTTACGCCGTCCATCTCGCCGATGGCCTGGTTGATCTGCTCGATGCCGGCTTCCTGCTCCTGGCTGGCGGTGGCGATCTGTTCCATGATCTGGCTGACGCTGCGCACGCTGTTGACGATCTCGGTCATCGTGTCGCCGGCCTGATCGACCAGGGCGGCGCCGCTTTCGATTTTTTCCACCGAGTCGCTGATCAGTTCCTTGATGTCCTTGGCGGCGCTGGCCGAGCGTTGCGCCAGGTTGCGCACTTCCGACGCCACCACCGCGAAGCCGCGGCCTTGTTCGCCGGCGCGGGCCGCTTCCACCGCCGCGTTCAGCGCCAGGATGTTGGTCTGGAAGGCGATGCCGTCGATGACGCCGATAATGTCCACCACCCGCTTGGACGAGGTGCTGATCGATTCCATCGTGGTCACCACTTCCGCCACCACGCCACCGCCGCGCACGGCCACGTCCGAGGCGGTCGCCGCCAGCTTGTTGGCCTGGCGCGCATAGTCGGTGTTCTGCTTCACGGTCGAGGTCAGTTCTTCCATCGACGAGGCGGTTTCTTCCAGCGAACCGGCCTGCTGCTCGGTGCGCGACGACAGGTCCATATTGCCGCTGGCGATTTCATCCGAGGCGGTGGCGACCGCTTCGGTCGTGCCGCGCACTTCGCCGACGATCGAGGCCAGGCGGTCGCGCATGGCGGCGATGCTGTAGAGCAGGCTGGAGTTGTCATTGGCCGCCAGGTCCACGCGCACGGTCAGGTCGCCGGCCGCGATGCGGTCGGTGATGCCGGCGGCATAGCTTGGCTCGCCGCCCAGTTGCTTGAGCACCGAACGGGTGATCAGCCAGCTCAGCAAGACGGCGACGAGGATCGATACCAGCGCCAGCGTGGCCGACAGCGTAATGCCTTGCACACTGCGGTCGTGCACGGTTTTACCGATTTCATCGATGGCTTCGCGCTGGCGGTTGGCGACGGCGGCGATGCTGGCCAGATAGCGGTCGCAGGCGGGCACGAACAGGTCGCGGATGCGCTGGGTGGTCAGTTCGACGTTGCCGCTGTCGCGCGCTTCCAGCACGCTCTTGCGGGCTGCCTGGTAGAGGTCGCGATTGGCCAGTGCCTGGGCATACAACTCTTTGGCGCGTGGGTCGACCAGACGTTCGTTCAGCAGTCTCTGCACTTCGCCGTTGCGTTTGATCGCGCTTGCCAGGCCGTCGTCGAAGTACTTGCGGTCTTCGGGGTTAACCAGGCGCGCGGCGGCCTGGGCGCGCTGGACGTTGCTCTGGATGCTGCCGTGCCATTCGGTCACCAGGCGTTCGGTCTGCAACTGCTGTTCCAGCAGGTTGTCGGTGTCTTCGGTAATGCTGCGCAGGGTCAGCGAGCTGCCGACCGCGATCACCAGCAATAACAGCAGGCAGGCGCCAAAGCCGATGGCCAGGCGATTACCCACTTTCAAATTAGCTAGATTCATTTTATTCCTCGATAGTCAGATGTGCTGAATATTGTTATTTAATTTACAATAGGTATTGTTATAGGGAAATTTTAACACCGATTTGGAAAGTGTGCGCCTTGTGGAAAACCCTATCGTGTGCGTCAGATGCACGAAGATGCCGCGAAATAGGGGGTAAATAGCTCTGCCAAGATTGACTTTTATTTACTTAGTTACGCCGCTGAGGTAGGCTAAAGGCATGACTTCCATCTCCGATTTCGACGTGCCCTTCGAGGGCCACACCCTGAAGGCGGACCATTACCTTGGTCGCGATAGCAACCGCATCCTTTACCTGCATGGCGCCGGCGGCAGCACGCGTCGTGGTCATCATCTGGTGCGCGCGGCGTTGCGGCAGCGTGGATTGGGCAGCGTTTGCTTCGACGCCATCGGCCATGGCGAGACGGGCGGCACGCTGGCGCAATCGTCGGTCGCCAGCCGTACACGGCAGGCGCAGGCGGTGCTGGCGGCCAGTCCGCTGAGCGGGCCGCTGGTGGTGGTCGGCGCCAGCATGGGGGCGTACAACGCCATCCGGCTGACCGAACAGCACAAGGTTGACGCGCTGGTGTTGATCGTGCCCGGCGTCTACACGCCATCGGCTTACGGCGTGCCGTTCGGACCGGAGTTCTCGGCGGTGATACGGCGCGAGCGCAGCTGGGTGGACAGCGACGCCTGGGATATCCTGTCGCGCTTCGAGGGGCGGCTACTGGTCATCCATGCCGAGCACGACGCCGTGATTCCGCTGGAAATCTCCGACCGCCTGTTCGGCGCCGCCACCCGCGCCGCATCGCGCCAACTGCACATCGTGCAAGGCGCCGAGCACAACCGTCTGTGGTCCTTGCTACAAGAAACCCCTGCCGACTTCGACGTGGCGATCGACATGGTCGTCAACACGATTAAGTAACATCAACGCATCCGCTGCTGAGCCGTCCTATCGTCGGGATTCGTGTGAAAACCGCCAGCAGATAGGATACTTCGATCATGATACGTTCCTTTGCCAGCAGGGATGCCGAGCGTCTATTTTTCAGCTTGCCGGTGCCGCGCTTCAAAAATATCGAGCGGACCGCGAGGCGAAAGCTGTTGTTGCTGCACTTGGCCACGAGTTTGGATGATTTGCGCATAGCGCCCGGCAATCACCTTGAGGTCCTGCCTGGCAGACGCGTAGGGCAGCACAGCATCCGGATTAACAGCCAATGGCGCATTTGTTTTCGTTGGACGGGAGCTGGGCTGACAGTGTTGAGATAGTTGATGATCACCAGGAGGTCTACATGAAGACCGCTCTTCAGGAAATTCACCCCGGCGAGATCCTGCGGGAAGAGTTTTTGGTACCGCTGGATTTGTCCGAGGCGGCGCTGGTTGCGGTGGCGGAAGGCAGTAGGAGTCGAACTTACGAGGGAGCGGCTGACGCCCCCCACCGGGTTTGAAGCCCGGCCCCATCACCGGATGAGTATGCCTTCCGTTGCGTGCTACGCGCTGTAAGCCCAGACGGCGTTCGGGCGTATCAGGTGGATGTTGCCAATGCGGCGAGTATAGCCGACCCGGTCGAAGAACTCCAGAATCTGCACCGCCCGCTTGCGTCCGAGACCGGCGGCGTCGCGGAACGCCGCCGCCTGCACCTCGGGCAGCGTGGCCACCAGCCGCGCCAGTTCGTCCAGCCGCTGCGGATGATAGAACAAATCCTTCACCACCTGGCTCAACTCTCCGGTTTTGGACAGCTTGAGCAGCAGGCGGCGCACCTCGGCCTCCGGCATCTGGTGCTCGCGCATCAGGTCGCGCACCCAGGGCGGATCGAAGCCGCCGGCCAGCAACGACGCCATCAGAGGCGCCGCCATGGCCTGTTCCTCGGCGCTCAACTCGACGCTGTGCTCCGGCAGGTGCAGGCTGCGGCCGCGCTGCCTGATCGCGCCATCGCGCAGCAGCGTGTCGATCAAACGGCTCCACAGTCGGTCCTCCATCTCCGGCGAGACGATGCGCTTGAGACGCCACAGCTCCGGCCCCGCGTCGTCCGGCGCGCGCGTGTGGAATTCGGCCAGCGCCGCCAGGATGCGCGCCTCCAGCGCCCGCACCTCGGCGGCCGCGATCAGCAACGTGTCGACGCCTTGCAGCGTTACTTCCAGCGTGCCGGGCGGGGTCTTGATCTGCGCCGCCGGCAGTTGCGACAGGCGCACCAGCGTCGATGCGCGCAAGCCCAGCGGCCCGCGCGCCAGCAGCGCCGCCATGTCGCCGTTGGCGATGAAATCGGCCAGCGCATCCAGCCACGCGATGCGCGCCGCGCTGCGCCGCTTGCGCGCCGGCCCGAAGGGATCGAGCACCACGCCGCCGCCGATGGTGGCGGTGGCCTGCGCGTTGCGGATCACGAAGCGGTCGCCCGGCACCGCGTGCACCGGCGCGTCCAGCACCAGTTGTACGCGTCCAGTGCGGCCCGGCGCCAGCACGTCATCATCGAGCATCACCACATTGGCGGTGTGGTGCGCCGCGCCCAGGTGTACGTGCACCGGCGACCATGGCTTCAGCGTCAGGCCGCAGTCCGGCGTCAGTGTCAGTTGCACGTCAACGCGTTCCGAGCATTCGCCCAGCGCCGGCGCCACCACCCACGTGCCGCGTGCGATATCGTCCTTGGCGGCGCCGCTCAGATTCAGCGCCAGACGCTGGCCGGCGCGTCCCACCTCGGCGGCGCGGTTCTGCGCGTGGATGCTGCGCACGCGCACCTGTTGGCCGCCGGGCGCCAGTTGCAGCGTGTCGCCCACACGCACGCTGCCGGCCAGCGCGGTGCCGGTGACGATGGTGCCTTGTCCCGACAGCGTGAACACACGGTCCACGCCAAGACGGAACAGGCGCCGTTCATCGCTGGCAGGCAGCGTCGCGGCGATCTGCGACAGGTGATGCAGCAGCGCCTTGACGCCGGCATCGCCTTCCTCGGTGGCGTTGGTGCGGAACACCGGCGCGCCGGCGAAATCGGTGGGCGCCAGCAGCGCCGCGATGTCCTGCTCCAGCTGCGCCATGCGGGCGTCGTCGGCGCGGTCGATCTTGGTCATCGCCACCACGCCTCGCCGCACACCCAGCAGGCGCAAAATGGCCAGATGCTCCAGCGTCTGCGGCATGATGCCGTCGTCGGCGGCGATCACCAGCAGCGCGACATCGATGCCGGTGACGCCGGCCGCCATGGTGCGGATGAACTTCTCGTGGCCCGGCACATCGATCACGCCAAGCACATCGTCGCCCAGCGGCGTGTAGGCGTAGCCGAGTTCAATCGAGATGCCGCGCGCTTTCTCTTCCTTCAGCCGATCGGTATCGACGCCGGTGAGGGCGCGCGTCAGCGTGGTCTTGCCATGGTCGATGTGGCCCGCGGTACCGACGATCATGCTGGGAGCAGCGCCAGTTGGTCGATGAAGCGCTGCTGCTGATAGTCCTGCAGGCAGCGCAGGTCGAGCCACAGCGCGTCCTGCGCCACGCGGCCGATCACCGGCAGCGGCAGCGCGCGCAGACGCTGTTCCAGCACGCCCAGCGCATTGCTGATGCGGCCAGCGGCGGCGGGGCGGATCACCAGCCCGTGGCTGGGCAGTTGATCGACCGGCAGGGCGCCGCTGCCGATCTGGCTGGTCATGGCGTCATCGGTGACGGTGTAGCCGGCGCCCAGCGCCGCTTGCAACAGCGGCAGTATGGCTTGCGCCTGCGCGCGCATGTCGGCGGCGGGGCGGGTCAGCAGCTTGAGGGTGGTCAGACGCTCTGGCAGCAGGTCGGGTGCGCGATACAGCGCGAGCACCGGCTCCAGTGCGGCCAGCGTCAGTTTGCCGACGCGCAGGGCACGCTTCAGCGGGTTCTTTTTGATTTGCGCGATCAGGTCCTTGCGGCCGACGATGATGCCGCATTGCGGGCCGCCCAGCAGCTTGTCGCCGCTGAAGGTGACCAGGTCGGCGCCGCCTTCGATGGTTTCGCGCACCGTGGTTTCGTGCGGCAGGCCGTATTGCTCAAGATCGACCAGCGTGCCGCTGCCCAGGTCCACCGCCAGCGGGATGTTGTGCTGCTTCGCCAGCGGCGCCAGTTCATCGAGCTCGATGCTCTTGGTGAAACCGGTGATGGCGTAGTTGCTGGTGTGGACCTTCATCATCAGCGCGGTGTTCGGGCCTGTGGCTTGGTCGTAGTCTTTGAGGTGGGTGCGGTTGGTGGCGCCCACTTCGCGCAGGACCGCGCCGGCGCGGGTCATCACGTCCGGAATGCGGAAGGCGCCGCCGATTTCCACCAACTCCCCGCGCGAGACGATCACCTCTTGGTTCAGCGCCACGGTGTTCAGCATCAGCAGCACGGCGGCGGCGTTGTTGTTGACGATGGTGGCGGCTTCGGCCCCGGTCAGTTCCAGCAGCAGTTCTTCGATCAGGTTATCGCGGTCGCCGCGTTTGCCGGTGTCGATGTCCCATTCAAGGTTCATCGGCCAGCGCATCGAGTCCACCACTGCTTGCACGGCGGCGTCCGGGAGCAGGGCGCGGCCAAGGTTGGTGTGCAGGACGGTGCCGGTCAGGTTGAAGACCGGCCGCAGCGGCGAGGCGTTTTGTTCTTGCAGGCGGGCAGATAGCATCGTCAGCAGCGCCGGGATGCTGGTGTCCGGGGCCGGCGTGGCGGCTGCCACGTCGCCGCCTTCGCGGGCGGCCAGCAGCATGGCGCGCAGTTCGGCCAGCAGCGCACGGGCGGCTTCCAGCGTCTGCATCCGGCCATACCGCGCGATCAGCGGCTCGCAGCCAGCATCGGACAGGACCAGATGGACGGCAGGCAGGCGGATCGCGCCTGCCGCCGCCGCCGCTGCGGTGACGGGCGATCCACTCATTCGGCGTTAAACCACAGCAGAGGGTTGCCGCTGGCGCGCGAGTAGCCGGCTTCACCGACCAGCAGGTCCAGCGCCAGGCTGGCCAGGTCGTCGGCCAGGGGTTCGACAAACAGGTCGTGCTCCTGATTGAAGATCTTGCGGTAGGTATGACAGTCGTCACAGGTTTCCGCGCGCGCCACCTTGCTTGGATCGTTGGCCTTGTTGACCGGTTCCGTCGGCGCCGGCATGCCGCCTTCCGGTTCGATGCTCTGGTAGGCGATCTTCGACGTGCTCTCGCAGCACGAGCACTTCACGCGCACCATGTGCCATTCGCTGGCGCAGCAGGCGCAGTGCAGATAGCGATAGCCCTGCGCTTGTCCGCCGATGCGGATCACGCTCGCCACCGGATGGGCGCCACACACCGGGCACAAAGTATTGGTTACCAGCGGTTGTACTTTCGGTGCGTCCAACTGGCTGGCGCGCATGGTCCACATGACTTGCAAAGCCGCGGCAACAAACGGTGCATGCAGCGGATGCACGCCTTCCGTCAGTTCGGCCAGCACCGCATCGGCGCAGCCTTCCAGTTGCGCGCTGTCGAGCGAGCGCAGTTCCGTCAGCACGGCCGCCAATTGTGGCTGGCTTGCCGCAAGCGGGTCCAGTTCATTCAGGATCGCGTCGAACACGCGGCGCCAGGTGGCGGGGCGCTGGCCGCTGACCGGCAGCGGCGGCATGTGATGGTCGATCGCCAGCTGGATGCTGGCGGCGTCTGGCAAGGCGAAAGTCTCCGCCGGCGGCGAGCGGATCACGGCGGCCTGCGCGTCGACCAGCGCCGCCATCATTTTCAGATAGCCGCTCATGGTCTCGCCGACCGGGATGCCCTTGATTTGATTATCCGCCAACTGGCGCAGACGCGCGGCGCGCGCGGTGAACAGACTGCGTGCTTCCGGGAGCAGCAGGCGTGGTATGGCGGTGTGATCGAGGGCCTCGATTTCGCCAGGTTCTAGCAAGCGTTGTACCAAAAAAAATCTCCCGTGTTGCCGGCAGCGGAAACGCCGCCGGCTCAGGGAGTATTTTAATCCCAAATCGGGATCACCGCAGCTTAGTCAAGCTTGGTGCGGCCTTTGCGGATCACTTCCTCGAACCAGCGCGGATGGTGCTTGCGCGCCCACCCGTAGGTGACCGTGCCGCGCACCATGGCGCTGATCGAACCCTTGACCCAGAGCGCCGCATAGATATGCACGATGATCGACATGATCAGCACCGTCGCGCAGAACGCATGCAGCAGCGCGCCGAGGCGCACGATCTCGATCGGGAAGTAGAACGCGAAGTAGGCGCGCCAGATCACGATGCCCGACAACAGCAGGCCAAGCATCGACAGGATCAACACGTAGAACAGGATCTTCTGGCCGGCGTTGTACTGGCCAACCGGTGGCAGATTCTCTTCACGGTTGTTGAGCACATCCTGCGGCTGTTGCAGCCATTCCTTGTCGCCCGGTTCGAACTTGTTGTGGTGCCAGAAGCGCAGCACCAGCACGAAGAACGACACGAACATCACCAGCCCGATGAACGGATGCAGGATGCGCGTCCACTGGCCGCCGCCAAGGAACACCGCCATCCACGACGTCGCCGGGTGGAACATGGCGAGGCCGGAGACAGCCAGCAGGATGAAGCAGATCGCCGTGATCCAGTGGTTGCTACGGTCGTTGGCCGTGTAACGCTGAATCAGCGGATTGCCGTCTTTATCATGGTTGGGCGAGCTCATTTTGCTTCCTCCCTGATACGTTTGGCCTCGGCGACCGCTTCGGCTTCTTCTTCCTTCGACACCTCGTTAGGACCCACGCGCGAGTAGTGGAACCAGCCCGCCAGCGCCGTCACCGCCATGCCGGCCAGGGCCAGCGGCTTGGTCAGGCCCTTCCACAGGCCGACCGTGGCGCTGATGTGCGGATCTTTTTTCAGACCGTGGTACAGCGTTGGCTGGTCGGCGTGGTGCAGCACGTACATGACGTGCGTGCCGCCCACGCCGGCCGGGTCGTACAGGCCCGCTTGCGCGAAGCCGCGCGACTTCAGGTCCTCGATGCGTTCCTCGGCGTGGTGCTTCATGTCCTCCTTGGTGCCGAAGACGATGGCGCCGGTCGGGCAGGTCTTCACGCAGGCCGGCTCCTGGCCGACCGCCACGCGGTCCGAGCACAGGGTGCACTTGTAGGCGCGGTTGTCCTGCTTGGAGATGCGCGGCACGTCGAACGGGCAGCCGGCCACGCAGTAGCCGCAGCCAATGCAGTTCTCCTGATGGAAATCCACAATGCCGTTGGTGTACTGCACGATCGCGCCCGGCGAAGGACAGGCTTTCAGACAGCCCGGATCTTCGCAGTGCATGCAGCCGTCCTTGCGGATCAGCCATTCGAGGTCGCCCTTGGTGTTCTCGTATTCCGAGAAGCGCATGACGGTCCAGGATTGCGCCGTCATGTCGATCGGGTTGTCGTAGACGCCGGTGGTTTCACCCACCTCGTCGCGCAGATCGTTCCACTCCATGCAGGCCGTTTGGCAAGCCTTGCAGCCGATGCATTTGGAGACGTCGATCAGCTTGGCGACAGTGCCGGTCACCGGGGTGCGAGCCACCGGCGTCTGCACCGTCGTCGCCGACATGCGCTTGATATCAAGTGATTGTAATGACATGTTTTATCTCCTCCGGCGTTAAGCTTTTTCCACTTTCACCAGGAACGATTTCGATTCCGGTGTCTGTGAATTGCCGTCGCCAACCGTTGGCGTCAGCGTGTTAACCAGGTAGCCCGGTTTGGTGAGCCCCTTGAAGCCGAAGTTGATCGGCAGGCCGACGTGATGCATCGGTTTGCCGTCAATGGTCAATTGCTTGATACGCTTGGTCACCACCGCTTTGGCGATGATGTAGCCGCGCTTGGACGATACCTTCACCCGATCGCCATGCGCCACGCCCACTTCCTTGGCCAGCGCCTCGCCGATTTCGACGAATTGCTCCGGCTGGATAATGGAGTTCAGCCGCGCGTGCTTGGTCCAGTAGTGGAAGTGCTCCGTCAGGCGGTAGCTGGTCGCCGCATGCGGGAACTCGTCCTTCTTGCCTAGTTTCTTGCGGTCGTTCGGGAACATCCTGCCGGCCGGGTTGTTGAAGGCCTTGGGGTTGTTCGGGTGCATCGGGTTGTGCCCGATCGGCGATTCGAACGGCTCGTAGTGTTCCGGGAACGGTCCTTCGGCCATCGCGTCACGCGAGAAGAAGCGTGCCACGCCCTCGGCCAGCATGATGAAGGGACCCATGCCGTTTTCCGGCGGTTCGTCCGCCTTGAAGTCCGGCACGTCGGCGCCGCCCCAGTTGCTGCCGTTCCACGCGATCAGCTTGCGGGTCGGGTCCCACGGCTTGCCTTTCGGGTCGCACGAGGCGCGGTTGTACAGCACGCGGCGGTTGGCCGGCCAGGCCCAGGCCCAGTTCAGCGTATTGCCGATGCCGGTCGGGTCGCTGTTGTCGCGGCGGCCCATCTGGTTGCCCTGCGCGGTCCACGAACCGGCGAAGATCCAGCAACCGCAGGCGGTGCTGCCGTCGTCCTTGAGCTGGGCGAAGCCGGCCAGTTGCTCATTCTTCTTCAGAATGACCTTGGTCGGATCTTTCGGATCGGTGATTTCCTTCAGCGCTTTACCGTTGAATTCCATCGCGATCTCTTCCGGCTGCGGCGAATGCGGCTGGGCGTAGTTCCAGGTCAGGTTCAGGATCGGATCTGGGAACTTGCCGCCATCCTTCTGGTACGCGGTTTTCAGGCGCAGGAACAGCGCCGACATGATTTCCAGATCGCTCTTCGCCTGGCCCGGCGGCTCGGCGCCTTGCCAGTGCCATTGCAGCACGCGCGAGGACGACACCAGCGAGCCGCGTTCTTCCGCGAAGCACGAGGTCGGCAGGCTGAACACCTCGGTCTGGATCGCCGTCGGATCGACCTTGTGGAAGTCGCCGTGCGGTTTCCAGAACTCCGACGTTTCGGTCTGCAGCGGGTCCATGATGACCAGCCACTTCAGCTTGGACAGGCTGTCGGTGATCTTCTGCTTGTCCGGGCCGGAGGCCAGAATGTTGAAGCCCTGGCAGATGTAGCCGGTCATCTTACCCTGATTCATCAGCTCGAAAGCCTGCATCATGTCGTAAGGTTTATCCAGCTTCGGCAGATAGTCGAAGGCCCAGTTGTTTTCTTCGGTCGCGTGGTCGCCCCACCACGACTTCATGAACGACACCAGGAATTTCTTCGAGTTGCTGTAGTAGCTCAGCTGATTCGGACGCAGTGGCTTCAGCGCCCGCTTGGCCACATAGGCGTCCCAATCCTGCTCGGCCTCGCCTGGCAGGCTCAGATAGCCCGGCAGCATATTGGTCAGCAGACCCAGGTCGGTCAGACCCTGGATGTTGGAGTGGCCGCGCAGCGCGTTCATGCCGCCGCCGGCGATCCCCATATTGCCCAGCAGTAGCTGCACCATGGCGCCGGTGCGCAGCGTTTCCGCGCCGGTCGAGTGCTGGGTCCAGCCCAGCGCGTACAGGATGGTCGCGGCACGGCCCGGCACAGCGGTCGAGGCCAGCGCTTCCGCCACCAGATGGAATTTCTCCGGCGGCACGCCGCAGGCTTTTTCCACCATCTCCGGCGTGTAGCGCGCGTAGTGCTTCTTCATCAGCTGGTACACGCAGCGCGGGTGCTGGAGCGTCGGGTCGATCTTGGCATAGCCATCGTCGCCCATCTCGTAGTTCCAGCTGCTCTTGTCGGTGTACTTGTTCTTGGCGTCGTCCCAGCCCGAATACAGGCCGTCGTTGAAGGCGAAATCTTCGCGGACGATGAACGGCATGTCCGTGTAGTTGCGGACGTACTCGTGCTGAATTTTGTCGTTGGTGAGCAGGTAGTTGATGATACCGCCCAGGAACACGATATCCGCGCCGGTGCGGGTAGGGACGTAATGGTCCGCCACCGAGGCCGTTCGGGTAAAGCGTGGATCGACCACGATCAGCTTGGCGCCGCGATGCGCCTTGGCTTCCGTGACCCATTTAAACCCGCAAGGGTGTGCTTCTGCTGCGTTGCCGCCCATGACCAGGATAACATCAGCGTTCTTGATGTCTACCCAGTGATTCGTCATCGCACCACGTCCAAATGTCGAGGCAAGACCTGCCACCGTTGGACCGTGTCAAACACGTGCTTGGTTGTCGAATGGGAGCATGCCGGTGGCACGCATCGTTTTATGGGTTAAGTAGCCGACTTCGTTGCTGGCCGCCGAGGCGCACAGCATGCCGGTGGTGGTCCAGCGGTTGACGGTTTTGCCGTCTTCGGTTTTTTCGATGAAGTTGGCGTCACGGTCCTCTTTCATCAGCTTGGCGATGCGGTTCAGCGCGTCATCCCACGAGATCGGGCTCCAGTCCGTCGCGCCGGGGGCGCGGTACTGCGGCGCCAGCAAGCGGTTGGGCGAGTGGATGAAGTCGATCAGCGAGGCGCCTTTCGGGCACAGCGTGCCGCGATTGACCGGGTGGTCGGCGTCGCCTTCAATGTGGATGATGCTGGACGTGGCGTTTTTGGCGCCGTCGCCCAGGCCGTACATCAAAATGCCGCAACCGACGGAGCAGTAGGGGCAAGTGTTGCGGGTTTCGGTACTGCGCGCCAGCTTGTACTGCCGGACTTCGGCCAGGGCCGTCGCCGGCGCAAAGCCGAGGAGCGCAATGCTCGAACCCGCGATGGTCGCGCCAGTCACCCGAAGGAACTGGCGTCTCGACATCTGGTTCATGGGAATACCTCTCTTGGTTGTCTAATGACCTCCCAAGTTTATCATCCGCATGAATCTTGATGTGAGTGCTGATTCGTATTAATTGTTGCTAACGCGCCAGAAATGCCTTTTGGTATGGGTGATTTGCTAATCTTTGTTTTGCTTATAGCAAGCTTTCAATTGCCGGTAATCATAAAAATGGCTCGCCGCCGCGATGCGGGCGTGGTCGCAAGCCGGCTTGAAGGCGGTTTCGCGTTCGTTGTACAGCATGCGGACCAAGGTGCGGCTGGCGGCGTTCTGGTACAGATCCCACTGGATGTTGGCGGCCATCGGCGCGATCTGCTGGCCGCGCCAGCTGCTATTTTGGTAACTGTAGGTCGTTGCGCGCGGCAGTTGCTTGCCCAGCCCGAGCGCGCTGGCCAGCGGCATGACGATTTCGGCGTGGGCGAAGCGCAGCTTGGCCAGGTGCTCGCGCTTGCCCAGGTCGATGGCGTCGGCCTCGTTGAAGAAGTCGGCCAGCAGCGGCGCGGCCATGCGCCAGGTGACGTCGCCGTTTTCGGTGATGCCGGGGCCTTTTTCGTAGAAGGCGATGGCGTCTTCGGTTTCGGCGTAGATGCGGGCTTCGTGCGGCCGCAGGTACTTGTCAAAATCGGCCTTCAACTCGTGGCGCATGTCGGCGGCGGTGGCGTACATGTCGTACAGCGCAAGCGCGGCGTCGGTGGCGCCGCTGATTCTTGTCTGGTCGTCGCCGGTGAGCGTGGTGGTGAACTTGCCGTCCGCGCTGGTGTAAGTGCGGCTGCCGGTGCTGGCGAAGCCGGTGGTGCTCAGCGTGGCGATAAAGGCGGGCTTGAACAGCGCCGTCAACGTGGTCAAGGCGGCGGCTTGCAGGCGCGGGCTCTGATGGATGGCGGTTTCGCGCGCCAGCAGCTCATCGCTCTCCACCCAGCGCTGGTAGGCGAGGGTGGCTTCCGGCACCTGGCCGTCCTGACGGGTGTTCAGCTTGTGGAAATACAGCGTGGCGCGGTCCATGCCGGAATCGATCAGCGGCGCCAGGTTGGGCTGCTTGACCACCAGCGCGCGGCTGAAGAAGTAGGCGCTGTCGGCCGCCCGGTCGCGGCCGGAGCTGAGCACCACGATGCGGCGCGCGCCAGCGTCTGGCGCTTGGAACAGCGCCGGCAGGCGCGCGTAAAGCCGCTGCGCCAGGCCGGTGTGTTCCTCGGCGCCTTGCACCGTCTCGTTGCCGTATCCCGGCTTGGCGATGCCGGGCACGTTATAGCCCAGCAGCGCGTTCGCCTTCATCATCTCTTCGAGATCGGGGCCGAGCTGGCCGGCCAGCGGCGACAGCGCATCTTGCTGCTTCGCCGCCAGCCACAGGTTGTACAGCGCCAGTTCCGTCTTGAAGCTGCTCAGCCCACGCGAGCCGTGACGGGCCAGCATTTGCGTGAACACCGGTTGATAGCCTGCCGGCGGCGCCTCGTAGCTGGCGCTATCCTGCTGCGGCGCATACGGTGTCTTGGTTTGATAAAACTGCTCGCCATGCGCATAGGCATGCGACAGCGACAAGAATAGCGCGGCGCCGGCCGCCAGACGGAATGGTTTCATGATTTAGAAGTCTACCCGAACATTGACGCTGGCCGTACGCGGCGCGCCGAGGTTCAGATAATTCTCCTGATAGTAGGTCCAGTACTTGCGGTTGGACAGATTCGAGATATTCGCGCGCACGCTGATCATCTTGCCGAAGTAGCGGTGACGGTAGTTGAAGCCGGCGTCGAACAGCGCGTAGGACGGCAGCGTATTGACGTTGGCCGCATCCATCGGCAGGTCGCCCAGATACTGCGAGCCGACGTGCAGCGCCAGACCTGGCAGCACCTCACGCCACGTCGCCTGCACCGATGCCTGGCGGCGCGGTGCTCCAACCGCATGCTTGCCGCTGTAGCCTGGCGCGGCGTCTTCCAGCTTCGCATCCAGCAGCATGATGCCGCCCTCGATCGACAGATTCTTCGCCGCTTGCACCACGGTGTTGAACTCCATGCCTTGGTAGCGCGTTTCGCCATCCATCACGTAGACGTTGGCTGCATTGGTGTACTGCGCGCCGCGCTCGATGCGGAACAGCGACGCGGTGGCGTTCCACCAGCTACGCTCCGTCTTCACGCCGACTTCCGTCTGCTTGCTCTTGATCGGCGCAAAGGTCTGGTTGGCGTTGACGGTGGACGTCGGCGCATTGGCCGCCTGTTCCAGCGCCTCGACATAGCTGACGTACAGCGTGGTGTCGGCGGCGGGCTTGTACATCAGCGCCACGGTCGGCGTGGTTTTGTCGGCCGGGTAGCTGGCGGTCAGCGCGCCCTTGGTGGAGTAAGCCTGGTCGGTGAACTGGGTGTAGCGAAGGCCGGCCAGCGCCGACCAGTTGTCGCTGATGGTCACCGTGTCGCTGGCGAACACCGCTTCCTGGCGCGTGGTCTCGTCCTTGTAGGTGCCGCCGCTGTAATTGACACCCCAGGCGTTGATGATGTTCGGCGCGGACAGATTGCCGGTGCCGAGGTTGGTCTTGGGCGTGACCACCGACGAGGTGGAAACCAGATTCTGCGACATCACGCCCATCACCACCTCGTGCGCGCCAAGCTTGCCGTTGACGGTGGCCTGCACCTGGTCGAAGTGGTAGGCGTGCAGCTCGGAGGTCACGCGATCCCGGTAGTCGCCGGCGTTGCTGGTGAGGTAGTACTGGTCTTTCTTGTACACGCGGGTGGAGTCGGAGGTGCGGTACGACGCGTTGGCCGTCCATTCCGGCGCGAAGCGGTATTCGATGCCGGTGGTGGCCAGCGTGTACTCCACATCGCTGCCGGCGCCAACGCTATTGAGACGGGTGTCGCCATCGAGCGGCGCCGGCACTTTGTAGGCGGGCGCGATGATGATGTCGGTGCCGCCGACAGTGGCGCGGCGCTGATAAATGGCATCGTAGGTCAACGCCAGGTCTTTATTGATGCGCCATTCCAGATTCAGGCCGGCCGCGTTGCGGTTGACCGAACCGCTTTCCTGCTTCACGTCGCCATCCTCGTGCAGCAGGTTCAGACGGTAGCCGAAATCGCCTTCCTCGCCGAGCCGGCCGCCCATGTCGATATGCTCCTTGACCGCGCCGCCTTCCTGATAGCCCAGCGCCGCGCTGAAGCTCTTGTCGGTGGTGGGGCGCTTGCTGACGTAGTTGACGATGCCGCCCGGCGAGCCGAAACCGTACATATAGCCGGTCAGGCCTTTCAGCGCCTCGACGCTCTCGAACATCTCCAGCGGCATCTCTGTGCCGCGGTTGATATTGGCCAGGCCGTTGACCTTGTAGCCGTTCAGGTCATCCAGGCGCAGGCCGCGCATCTGGATCGTTGCGGGGTGGGTGGAGATGGGCGGCGAAATCGCCGTCACCGAGGCGTCGTACTTCAGCACCTCGGAAATGCTGGTCGCCAGACGGTCTTCGATTTCATCGCTGGAGACGGCCTTGGTGGAGAACGGCGTATCCAGTTCCGACTTGCGGCCCAGTGCACCGCTGCTGACGCTGTCGCCGAGCTTTTTCTTTTCGACGGTGGCCTTGACTTCCACCGTGGACAGCGCGTCGCCGACATCCTCCGCCATGGCGGAGAGGTGAAGGGCGCACAGGCCAGCGGCGGCAAGCGCCAGTTGCAAACGGGAGGGAGCAAACGGTAAAGACATGAAGAGCCTGACGATGGTGGACGAAGAAGCCCGCTATCGTATTGGCTCTATGTGACAAGGCGATGACTCGCCGATTACCGATGTGTAAGCTTGTCGATATCCTGCAACGACGGCGGCGAAGCGCCGGCGCCCAGGCAGGCGGCTGCGCCGGCGGCCACCGAGAAGCGCAGGTGCTGCAATGGCGTCGCGTCGGCGCGGTGCATCATGCTCCATGCCAGCGCGGCGATGCTGGCGTCGCCCGCGCCGACCGTATCCACCACCGCGATGCGTGGCGCCGGTTGCGACCAGCTTTCGTCGCCGATGTACAGCGATGCGCCGTCGCCTCCCTTGGTGTACAAGTAGGCCGCATTGGGATTCCAGCTGCGCAGCGTGTCGAATGCGGTGGCGATATCGCCGGTGCGGAACAGGCCCGCAAGATCCTCCTCCGACACCTTGATCACATCGGCGAGCGCCGTCATGCGGCGCAGCGTGGCGTCGTAGCGTTCATCCATCAGCAGCCGGTAGTTAGGGTCATAGCTGATGCGCACACCTTCCTGCTTCAGTTGCCCGGCCAGCGCCAGCAGCTTGCCGGCCAGCGGCTCGCGCGCCAGGCTGATGCCGCCGAAGTGCACCCATTTGACATGCTTGCGCCAGCCCTCGGGCAGCAGCGACGCGTCGAAATGCAGGTCCGCCGCATCGTCGCCAACGAAGAAGTAGGCCGGCGGATCGGTGCGGTGCACGATGGCCAGCAGCGGCGACTTCTGATATCGCTGCAGGAAGCGCAGGTCCAGCCGCGCCTCCTCGCTGGCCTGCCACAGCGCGTCACCGAAGACATCCTGGCTGATGGCGCCCGCGAACGCGGTCGGCACCTCCAGCTTCGCCATCGCGCGCGCCACATTCCAGGTCGAGCCGCCGGTGAGGCTGCGCCAGTGCTGCCGTGTGCCGTCCTGCACCACCATATCGGTCAAGGCTTCGCCCGCCGCCACAAATAATGGAAACATCTCAGTCCTTCTTCAATACGTTCAGCACTTCATAGCAGGCGCCCATGGTGTGATAGTCCACCTTGCCGGCCGGGCTTTTCTCGTCGGTCATCTTGCTGTTGTCAGGCGCGAGGACGCGATACCAGGCGCCGTATTGGTGATCGACGAAATGCTCCCAGCTGTAGGCCCAGATCTTGTCGTACCAGGTCCAGTAGCGCGCCTCGCCGGTGCGCGCCGCCAGCAGGGCGGCGGTGGCCAGGCTCTCGGCCTGCACCCAGAAGTATTTGATGTCGTCGCAAATGCTGCCGTCCGGCGCAAAGCCGTAGTAGATGCCGCCGTGTTCATGGTCCCAGGCCTTGGCCAGCGCCGCGTCGAACAGCGCCACCGCGCGCGGCAGCAGCCAGTCCGGATTCAGTGACAGGTGCGCGGCATGGCGCTCCAGCAGCAGCAACAGCTTGGCCCACTCGGTCAGATGGCCTGGCTGATAGCCCCATGGACGGAAGATATTGGTCTTGTCGTTGCGGTTGTATTCCGTGTCCACCGACCAGTCGTCATGATAGTGTTCCCACACCATGTTGTCGGCCAGCGCCGCCTGACGGATGGTGATGTTGTGCGCCAGCGTTTCAGCGCGCAGCAGGTAGGCGCGTTCGCCGGTCGCCTCGAAGGCTGCGATCAACGCCTCGCAGGCGTGCATGTTGGCGTTCTGGCCGCGATAGTTGTCAAGGCGCGACCAGTCGGCGCTGGCCTCGTCGGCATACAGGCCATGTTGCGGTTCCCAGAAGCGCTTTTCCATCAGTTCAAACGTCTCGGCAATCCACGGCGCCGCCTGCGTTTCGCCGGCCATCAGCGCGTGGCTGTAGGCCAGCAGTACGAAGGCCAGGCCGTAGCAGTGATTGGTGCCGTCGGTGACGCGGCGCTGGCCGTTGTTCCAATCCAGTTGCCACGCGTAGCCGCCGGTGGCGGGATCGCGGTGCGCATCGCGCAGGAACGCCAGCGCGTGACGCAGGCGCTGGCGATCCGCCACGTCGCCGAACTGCCGCCAGGCCATCGCATAGTTAAAGACGAAGCGCGTGCTGCTCACCAGGTGACGGGTGTGCGCATCGTAGATGGCGCCGTCGTCCTTGTAGAAGTGATACAGGCCGCCACTCGGGTCGACGCAGCGGGCGTCGTAGTATTGCTTGGTGTGGCGGATGTGGTTCAGCAGTGTGGCGGGGGATCGGAAATCAGGGGCCATTATCAGGTATCAGGTATCAGGTATCAGGTATCAGGTTCGTTTGAAGTTCACGAGGTTCTTGGGCCGCCAGCCCTCTGTGACGGTGCTGGCGCGTACAATTAATTCCACCGGCGAGATCTTTTCCATCGGTGCTTCCTGCTGGCCGTTGAGCAGCATTTCCACGCCCAACGCGCCCAGCGCTTTCTTATCGATGCGTAGCGTGGTCAGTGGGCGGTGTCCCAGCACGGCGGTCGAGATATCGTCGAAGCCGACGATGGCCACATCGTGCGGCACCTTCAGCCCCTTGGCCAGGCAGCAGCGCATGGCGACCAGCGCGGCGCTGTCGTTGTAGCAGAACAGCGCGTCCGGCGGATGCGGCAGCGACAGCAACTGCTCGGTTGCCTCCCAGGCGCCGGTTTCCAGATCCACGCCATCCGGCAGATAGGCTTCCATGCGCGGATCGGCCAGGATGCCTTCCTCGAACAAGGCCTGCCGGTAGCCGCGCGCGCGCTCGCGGATCGAGTAGTGCCCCAGCGGGCCGGAGATGAAGCCCACGCGGGAGCGGCCGGTGTCGATCAAGTGCCGGGTCGCCAGATAGCCACCCATCATATTGTCAGGATTGACCGAGCTGTAACCGCGCAGCTGCATGTCGATCAGTACCAACTGCTTGCCGGTCGAGCGCAGGGCGCTCAGGGTTTCCGGTTCAAAGAAGCCGGCGCACACAATGCCGTCCGGCGCGTGCATGCGAATCTGGTCGATCAGCCCATCGGCCGGACCCACCGCCATGAACGACAGCACGATGCCCTGTTTGCGGCAGGCTTCCTCCGCGCCGTGCAGCACCGGCGAGTAAAACGGGCTGCTGGCGGCAGTGTTGTGCTGACGGTGCAGCAGGAAGGTCAGGCGACGCAGGCGCTTCGGGCGCAGCTTGCAAAAGTCGTAGCCCAGATTGCGCGCGGTTTCCAGCACCATCTGGCGGGTGGCCTCGGTCAGGCCGGGTTCATTTTTCAACGCGCGCGAGATCGTGCCCGCCGATACGCCGGCGGCTTGTGCGATGTCCCTGATCGTGACGTTGTTATCCATTGTTCTGATGTCTCCTCGCTGTGATGGAAGTCTTGCATTAACGTCTACGGACGGTCAACCGCGACATCAAGTTAGCCTTTGAGTTTAGCGTAATTTACTAAACGCTATCCGTTTAGTGAATAGGGCTAAACTGCGACCCAAATTCGTTTGTTATTTGACCGGTTGGTGCCAACTGTGTTTTTATCAACAATATAAAAACCATTCATAAACAGAGGAGCGAGACTTGAAACAACTGTACAAATTGTGCGCCGCCGCGATGATGATCGGCGCCTGTTGCGTGGTCGAAGCCGCGCCGGCCGCAAAGGGCGATTTCGTCACCGTCAAAAAAACCCACTTTTCGCGCAAGGGACAGGCCTACTACATCGCCGGCGCCAACTTCTGGTACGGCGGCTATCTGGGCGCGCCCAGCGGCGTGGGCGACCGCGCGCGCCTGCTGAAAGAGCTGGATAACATGAAGGCCATCGGCATCAACAATCTGCGCGTGCTGGCTGTCTCCGAGAAGACCGACATGAAGAGCGCCGTCAGCCCGGCCACCACCAGCGCGCCAGGGCAGTACGACGAGAACCTGTTGGCCGGCCTGGACTTCCTGATGGCGGAAGTGGCCAAGCGCGACATGACCGTGGTGATCTATCTGAATAATTTCTGGCAGTGGTCGGGCGGCATGACGCAGTATCTGAACTGGTTTGAAGGCACGCCGGCGCTGGACCCGAACGTGACCAAGGACTACGACACCTACATGCAGAAGACCGCGGGCTTCTACCGCAACGCCGCCGCGCAGGCCGAGTACCGCAACGTGATCGCCAGGATCGTCAAGCGCGTCAACACCATCACCGGCAAGCCGTATTCCGACGACACGCATATCCTGTCCTGGCAGTTGGCCAACGAGCCGCGTCCGGGCAACGGCAAGGCGACGCCGGAAGAGAAGGCGGTCTACGTCAAGTGGATCGACGAGACGGCGGGCTATATTCATAGCCTCGACAAGAACCACATGGTCAGTACCGGTAGCGAAGGCCTGGCAGGCTCCGCGCAGGATGTGCAGCTGTTCCTCGACGCCCACCGCAGCAGCAATGTCGACTACCTGACCTACCACCTGTGGCCGAAGAACTGGGGCTGGTTCGATTCCAATAACCCGACCGGCAGCTGGGATAACGCCATCGGCAAGAGCCGCGACTATCTGAACTCGCACATCGATCTTGCCAAGAAACTGGGCAAGCCTATCGTGCTGGAAGAATTTGGACTGGACCGTGACGGCCCTTCGTTCAGCATCAAGGCCACCACCAAGATCCGCGACCGCTTCTACCGTGAAGTATTCGACATCGTCACCACCCGCGCGCAGAAAGGCGATCCGATCGCCGGTTTCAATTTCTGGGCATGGGGCGGCATGGGTCGCGCGGCCAACGCCGATTACTGGTGGAAGCCGGGCAATGACTTCGTTGGCGATCCGCCGCAGGAAGAGCAGGGCCTTTACTCGGTGTTCGACTCCGATGTCAGCTCGCTGCTGCTGATCAAGGAATACGCCGACAAACTGCAGGGGATCAAACGATGAAGCGCCTGTTCCTTTTACTGACGCTGCTCGTCAGCGTTAACCTCCACGCCCAGAAATTCGATGGGCTGGCCGACGCGCCGCAGATGGGCTGGAACAGCTGGAATTCGTTCGCCTGCGACATCAATGAAAAGCTGATCCGCGACACGGCGGACACCATCGTCAGGCTGGGTCTCAAGGATGCCGGCTATCAGTACGTCAACATCGACGATTGCTGGCACGGCAAGCGTGACAAGGATGGCTTCATTCATCCCGATCCCGAGCGCTTCCCATCGGGCATGAAAGCGCTGGCCGATTATGTGCACGGCAAGGGCCTCAAGCTGGGCATCTACTCGGACGCCGGCGCCACCACCTGCGGCGGAAAACCGGGCAGCCGTGGCCACGAGTACCAGGACGCCAAGACCTACGCGGAGTGGGGTATCGACTACGTCAAGTACGACTGGTGCGACACCAAGGGCCTCAGCGCGCAAGGCGCGTACACCACCATGCGCGACGCCATCCGAGCCGCCGGCCGGCCGATGTTGTTCAGCATGTGCGAATGGGGCGAGAACAAGCCGTGGGAATGGGCCAAGGACGTTGGCCATTCGTGGCGCACCAGCGCCGATATCTACCCATGCTGGAACTGCGAGTTGAATCACGACGCCTTCTCGCGCCTGGGCGTGTTGCGCATCCTCGACCGCCAGGCCGGCTTGCGCAAATATGCCGGCCCTGGTCACTGGAACGACATGGACATGCTGGAAGTCGGCATGGGCATGACGGCCGACGAGGACCGCGCGCACTTCTCGATCTGGGCGATGATGGCGTCACCGCTCATTCTGGGCAATGACCTGCGCAAGATGCCTGAATCCACACTCCGCATCCTGAGTAACAAGGACGTCATCGCCATCAATCAGGACAAGGCGGGCATTCAAGCCTGGAAGTTCTTCGATGACGGTCGGCTGGAATACTGGGCCAAGCCGCTGGCGAACAACGAGTGGGCTGTGATGGTGCTCAATCGCGGCGAGCAGGTGGTGTCGACCAACTACGACTGGAAGGCGCATTTTGTCAGCGACGAGGTGAGCAAGCGTGAGGTCGACTTCAAGAAGGCCACCTATGCCTGGCACGACATCTGGGGCGGCAAGTCCGGCGACACCAGCGCAAAGCTGGATGCCAAAGTAGCGCCGCATAGTGTGTTGTTGCTGCGTCTGAAAACCAAAGGATAAGTAAGATGATGCGTAAGTTGATGCGTAAGTTGATGATATCGGTGCTGCTGGCGGCGGCCTGTGCTCCGGTTCTGGCGGTGGATGCGCCGGCAGTTGAAAAGCTGGACGGCGGCGCTTGCAGCCTGACGCCGGCGCCGCGCCAGAAGGACTATCCATGGATGTCGCGCGTGAAGTGGCAGCAGTTCTACGATGAAGACGTCGCCGTTGCCGACAAAGGAGGCGTGGACCTGCTGTTCGTTGGCGACTCGATCACCGAGATGTGGAACCAGGAGATTTTCCAGCGGACCTTCGGCGGCTGGCGCACCGCCAATTTCGGCATCGGCGGCGACCATACCGGCAATCTGCTGTGGCGCCTGCAAAATGGCCACGCCGAGAAGCTGCATCCCAAGGCGGTGGTGCTGACCATTGGCGTTAACAACTTCGGCTTCTGCGATGCGACGCCGGAGCAGGCCTACAAAGGCGTCAAGGCGGTGGTGGAGCAACTGCGCAAGATCTATCCGGAGGCGCGCATCCTGCTGAACGCGGTGCTGCCGTATGGCCAGTTCACGCATAGCCCGCAGCGCGTCAAAGTGGTGGAGTTGAACCGCATGGTGGCGGGCCTGAACGACGGCCAACATGTGTTCTATCAGGATTATGGTCTGTTCTTCCTGCAGCCGAATGGCGACATATCGGCGGAGGTGATGGGCGACTTCCTGCATCCGAGCGCCAAGGGCTACCAGATCTGGGCAGACGCCATGCTGCCGGCAGTTCGCAAGCTGATGGACTAAGCCATGCGGCTGCATGCCATTGCCGTGCTGCTTGCCGCGCTGGCGGCGGGTGGCGTGGCCGGCGCGCCCATCACCGCCAGCGATGCGCATGTGGCCCGCATGGGGCGTGCGCAAATCAGTCGCGATGGCGGCGTGCGTTTCAGTTATCCGGGCGTGAGTTTCTACCTGAATTTTGAGGGAACGCTGCTCAGCGTCATCGCGGAGGCCAGCGGCAAGGACAGTTATCTGGATGTGCTGATCGACGGCGTGCCGCAAAAGCTGCTGCTGGCGTCGGGGCGCCACAGCGTGGTGCTGGCCGAAGGCCTCCACGCCGGCCCGCACACGGCGGAAATCGTCAACCGCTCGGAAACCTGGCAGGGCACGGCCGCGCTACTGTCGTTCGACACGGACGGCACGTGGGAATCCACTCCCGCTCTGCCGGCGCGCAAGCTGATGGTGCTGGGCGACTCCGTCACCTGTGGCGCGGCGATTGATCGGGTGGCGGATGAAAAACCAACCGCCGCCTGGGGCGATCCGCGCGCATCTTATGGCATGTTGCTGGCGCGCCGTCTGAACGCGCAGGTGCAACTGGTGTGCTATGGCGGTCGTGGCCTGATCCGCACCTGGGAAGGCAAAACCAATGAACTGAATCTGGCGGACTACTACGGCATGGCGCTGCCGACGCAGCCGGCCGGCGTGTCGTGGGACCAGCGCGACTATCAGCCGGACGCGATCATCGTCGCCATCGGCACCAACGACATGACCACCGGCATACCGGAACGCGAGCAGTATGTGCAAGCCTATGTCTCGCTTGTGCGCACTCTGTTGCGCGACCATCCGCAGGCGCGGATCATGCTTACCGAGGGCAGTATCCTGCATGGCGAAAAACAGGCCGCGCTGCACAGCTACATCGCCGACACCGTGCGTCTGGTGGCCGATCCGCGTTTGCGCGCCATCGCGTCCAGCCACTATCCGGGCGACGCCACCGATGCGCATCCGACGCGCGAGCAGCACGTCAAGATGACCGACGATTTGCTGCCGCAGGTGCGGGAGATTATGCGCTGGTGATCAGGTGGCCGAGCATGGGCGCCAGCAGCACCATCAGCACGCCGCTGAAGATCATGGTCAGGCTGGCGACCGCGCCTTCCTGCGGGCCGATCGAGCGCGCCTTGCTCAAACCGAATCCGTGCGCCGCCGCGCCATATGGCGCACCGCGCGCAATGCGCATGCGCAGCGGCAGGCGCGCCAGCAGCACTTGCCCCAGCAGGATGCCGAACAAGCCGGTGATGATGACAAACACACCGGTCAACTGCGCCGAGCCGCCCAGGTGGCGCGTGGCTTCCAGCGCGAACGGCGTCGATACCGACCGCGCCAGCAGGCTTTGCGCCATGCTGCCGTGCAGCCCAAGCAGGCGGTCCAGCAGCAGCGTGCTGCCCACCGAGGCGGCGATGCCGGCCAGGCTGCCCAGCGTCAGCGCCAGCCAGTGCTCTTTCACCAGATCGCGATACTGATAGATTGGCAGCGCGAACGCCACGGTCGCCGGGCCGAGTAGCCACGACAGCCAGCGCGTGTCGCCAAAGTACACAGGGAAGGGCGTGGACGACAGTTGCACCACCGCGATCAGCACCGCCGACGTGGCGATGGCGGGCGTCAGCCACAAACGCGGATAGCGGTTGTGCAAAGCCTGATTCGCGTAAAAAAGGCCGAGTGTCAGCAGCAGGAACAGCAGCGGCTTCATGCGGCACGCTCCGTGCGCAGGCGACGCAGCTTGCGGCCGCGCTCAAAGCGGCACACCCATTCAACGGTGAAGGCGGTGGCCAGCATCACGCAGGTAAAGCCGATGCCGATGGCGGCGAACAGCCTCAGTCCTTCATGCTCCAGCAGGCCGGTGAACTGCACCACCGACACCACCAGCGGAATAAAGAACAGCAGCATGTTCGACAGCAGCCAGTCCGCGCCATGCTCGATGGCGGCGGGATGCAGCAAGCCGCATTGCAGCAGCACCACCATGATGATCAGGCCAACCACGCCGCCGGAGAAGGGTAAGCCGACCCATGTCGAGAAGCGGTCGGCGGCATACCATGCCGCGATCAGCCCCAGAACCTGCGCCAGTGTGTAGAGAATCCGTTTCATGCTGCCATTCTAGGCGCCACCGTTTAAAAGATAAAATGAATTAAAATTATGAAAATCATTCTAAAGTGGAATAAATAATGGATATCCGCGCGCTGCGCTACTTCGTTGCCGTCGTCGATCATCAGGGTTTCAGCCGCGCCGCCGAAGCACTGCACGTCACCCAGCCCACCGTCAGCAAGATGATCCAGCAACTGGAGCAGTCGCTCGACCTTGCGCTGCTGGAGCGCGTCGGCAAGCGCTTCACGCTGACCGATGCCGGCAACGTGGTGCTGCAACGCGGCCGCGCGCTGCTGGCGATGCATGAAGAGATGGGCGTCGAGCTGGCGGACCTTCAGCAACTGCGGCGTGGCGACTTGCGCATCGGCGTCACCCAGCAGGCGCACGCGCCGCTGGCGCCGTTGCTGGCGGCGTATCACAAGCGCTATCCGCAGATAGAACTCAAGCTGTTTGAAGGCGGCTCGCAGGGCATCGAAGCGGACCTGCGCAGCGGCGTGCTGGAAATGGGGACGATGCTGGACTATCCGTCCAACGCGGCGGCGTGGCAGGATTTTGATTCCTTCCCGCTGACGACATCGCCCATCTGCCTCTTGGCGCCCAGGGACTCGCCGTGGCGAGGGCGGCGCGGCGTGGCGCTGACCGAGCTGGCCGACTGCGCTTTTATCTTTTACGGCGAGGGCTTCGCGCTGAACGAGGTGATTGCCGACGCCTGTCTGCGCGCCGGCTTCAAGCCGCGCATCAGCAGCCGCAGCGGCCAATGGGACTTTGTCGCCTCGCTGGTGCGGCTGGGCGTGGGCGTCACGCTGCTGCCCAAGGTGTTTTGCGATACCCTGGAGAAGGGCCAGTTCACCGTGGTCAAACTGCAGGAACCGGCGCTGGACTGGAAGCTGATGCTGGCCTGGCGGCGCGGTGGACATCTGTCGTTCGCTGCGCGCGCCTGGCTCGATCTGGTGCGCAGCAAAGTCGGAACAGCGCTCGTCGAACGTTGACCCGCAGGTTGCGGCATTTGCTCCCCTTGGTGTTATTAGAGTGGTCATTCGCCGAATATTGATGCGCACGCGCCCGGGATGTGGCAATCTGACAAGTCGGCGTCGCCCTCCTTATTCAGGTTCACTAAACATGATGAGATACCACCTTGCGGCTTGCGTGCTGGCTTTAAGCACGCTGACTTTTCCCGTCCATGCGGCCCAGCGCGAACCGCTGAAGATGCGTTGGGAGGTGCTGCGCAATGAGTTGGCCCAGCCACGTTCCCGCACCAAGGCACGTATCAGCATCACGGCGCTGAAGGGAAAAGCGCTGCCGGCGCAAGGATGGTCGCTGTATTTCAATACCGCTTACGGCATCGTCACCGGTCAGCTGGATGGGCAACTGACGATGGAGAAGGTCAGCGGCGGCCTGTATCGCGTGCGGCCGGCCGCTGGTTTCAAGGGATTGAACGCGGGACGCACGCTGCATGTGGATTATTATTTTTCCGGTCTGCTGATCAAGATGGAGCGCGCGCCGGCCGGGCCTTATCTGGTCTACGACGCCGAGCCGGATGTGGCGCACGTGATCGGCGATTATCAGATGCTGCTGCCGACACGTTCTGCGCAGCTGCAACGGCCGGCGGGAGAGCATGAGCTGGTGACGCCGCAGCAGACATACCGCAACAACGCGGGAGCCGACGTGCTGCCCGCCGCCGCGCTGCCGCTGGTGTTCCCGACGCCGCTGGCGTTGAAGCCCGGCGCCGGGCGCGTGCACCTGGCGCGCGCGCCGCAGGTCATTTCCGGACCAGGGCTGAAATACGAGACAGCGCTTGCGCGCGCGTTGTTTGCGCGCTATCTGCCGCAAGGCGACGCGTCACGCACGCCGGTGCCGCTGCGCTTGCGCATCGGCGTAGTGGACGGGCAGCGGTCGCCGGAGGCCTATGAGCTGAGCATCAGCGCCGACGATGGCATCAGCATCACCGGCAATAGCGCGGCGGGTGTGGCGCGTGGCCTGCAGTCACTGCATGATTTGCTGCCTTTGCCCACGCCCGGCGAAGCGCAGTTCGACCTGCCGGAATTGTCTGTCACCGATGCGCCGCGCTTCGCCTATCGCGGCTTCCAGCTCGATGTGGCGCGCAACTTCCAGCCGAAGGAAGTGGTGATGAAGACGCTGGATTTGATGGCCACCTACAAACTGAATAAGCTGCACTTTCACCTGACCGACGATGAGGGCTGGCGGCTGGAGATCGGCGGCCTGCCGGAGTTGACCAGCATCGGCGCGGTGCGTGGCCATAGCGCGCTGGAAGGCGTGCGTCTGCCGCCGGCTTACGGTTCCGGTCCGCGCATCAATGATCCGCATGGCAGCGGCTATTACACGCGTGCCGATTACATCGAGATTCTGCGCTACGCCGCCGCGCGCCACATCGAGGTGATTCCGGAGGTGGAGATGCCGGGCCACGCGCGGGCGGCGGTCAAGTCGATGGAGGCGCGCTATCACCACATGACGGCGGCCGGCGACAAGGACGCGGCGCAATTCCTGCTGACCGATTTCGACGACCGTTCGGTGTATCGCTCGCCGCAGCAGTACAACGACCATGTGATCAATGCGGGACTGGAATCCAGTTATGCCTTTATCGATCATGTGGTCGGCCAGATCGCGGCCATGCATCGCGAGGCAGGCGTGCCGCTGACGACCATGCATGTCGGTGGCGATGAGCTACCGCTTGGTGCGTGGGAGCGTTCGCCGGCCAGTCAGGCGCTGATGCGGCGCGAGCAGCTGGCCAGCATTGCCGATCTGTGGGATTACTTCTATGACCGCGTCGACGGCATCCTGCGCAAGCATGGCGTGACGGCGTCCGGCTGGGAGGAATTGGGCGCGCGGCGCACGGCGAAGGAGGACGCGCCGCTGTCGGTCAACCCGCGTTTCGCGCAGCGCGGTTTCAGTTTGTACGTGTGGAACAACACGCCGGGCAATGAGGATTTCGCCTATCGGGCGGCCAACGCCGGTTATGACATCGTGCTGGCGCCGGTGACCAATATGTATCTGGACATGGCGACCAACGCCAACCCGGAGGAGCCTGGCGTCAACTGGGGCGGGTATGTGGAGCTGGAGACGGTGTACAACTTTCAGCCGATGAGCGCGCAGCTAACCGAGGCGGGCAGGAAGCGCATCCGTGGCGTGGAGGCGACGCTGTTTTCGGAGACGGTCCGCACGACCAGCCAACTGGATTACTTGATGATGCCGCGCTTGCTGGCCGTGGCCGAGCGCGCCTGGGCGCCCGATCCGGACTGGGCGCAGGCCGGCGACGCGGCGCGGGCGGCGGCCTTGCGGCGGGCGGCGTGGTCGGGCTTTGTCAATGTGCTGGGACAGCGGGTGTTGCCGCGTCTGGATCTGGAGCGGGGCGACGTGGCCTATCGCATCGCGCCGCCGGGGATGGTGGTGGAGGGCGGCAAGGTGCTGGTCAATCATGTGCTGCCGGGGCTGACGCTGCGCTACACCACCGACGGCAGCGCGCCGACCGCGCGCAGCAAGCCAGTGACCGGGCTGATCGCCGCCAAGGGTACGATCTCGGCCGCCGCCTTCGACCGCACCGGCCGCGCCGGCATGGTGGCGCGCATCATCAACCGCTGACCATGCCGCGTCATTCCGCCTGCGCGGGAAGGACGACTTTTTTGCCATCCAGCCACCGTTTTATGCAGTTCGTCGCAATCCCCGGTGGCCGGCCCGCGCGCGCGGGCTATGATGATTGCGTCAACATCAGAGGATTCGATATGAAGAAGCTTTTCCAGTTCGGCTTGCTGTTCGCCGCGTTCTGCGCCTTGTTCGGCCGCGCCGGCGCCGCCGAGGACGTCACCGAAACGCGCATGATTCCGATCGACGCCCGCGTGGTGCGGGTCAAGATCGACGGCGTCGTCGACCTCAAGCTGCGCCAGGGTGACACGCCGACGCTGCGCATCATCGGCGAAAAGCGCTACCTGGACAAGTTGACCGCGTCGCAATCTGGCGACACCTTGCATCTGGAAAGCGAGGCACGCGGCATCAAAATCGGCCGCAACACCACCCGCGCCGAGCTGATCTTGCCGAACCTGCGGGAAGTGGTGTCCGAAGGCGTCGGTCAGACCGAAATCAACGGCTTTAGCGGCGACCTGCTGGAGCTGACCATGGACGGCGCCGGCAGCATGAAGGTGGTGTGCGACTACAAGATGCTGCGCGCCAACCTGGGCGGCGTCGGCAGCATGAATCTGTGGCTGAGCGAGAACGACGAGGCCGACCTTGACCTGCGCGGCGCCGGCTACATCACGCTGGGCGGACGCAGCAAGCTGCTCAAGGCCAGTCTGGGCGGCGTCGGCGGCCTGAACGCGCAGCAGTTCCAGGCGGAGTCGGTCAATGTCGACCTGAGCGGCCTGGGCAACGCCACCGTCACCGCCAAAACCAACGCGACGCTGAACCTCAGTGGCCTCGGATCGGTCACTGTGTATGGCAAGCCGTTGAACCGTAATGTGTCGGTCGACGGTCTGGGCAAGGTCAGCTGGAAATAAACATACCTAATATATAACGCGATATGAGCAAATTCATACTAGCGATCGTCCTCGCCCTCGGCTGGCAGCCGGCCGCGATGGCGGGATTCGCCGAAGGGGCGACCGCGTACAACAATAAAAACTATGCGGTGGCATTAAAAGAGATACGCCCGCTGGCGCAGGCCGGCAATCCGGACGCGCAGCATCTGCTGGGCCTGATGTACTACATGGGCCGCGGCGTGCCGCAGGACTACAAGATCGCGCTGGAGTGGCACCGCAAAGCCGCGCTCAAGGGCAAGGCCGACGCGCAATACGTGGTGGGCGCGATGTACTACACCGGTAACGCGGTGATTCAGGATCACAAGGAGGCGGTGGCGTGGTTCCGCAAGGCCGCCGAGCAGGGCCACACGCAGGCGCAGCAAGTGCTGGGGCTGATGTACCGCTATCACATGGGCGGCGTGCCGCAGGATAATGTGATCGCTTACATGCTCTGGAATCTGGCGGCGGCCAACGGCTCGGCGAACGCGGTCGAGCAGCGCACCCAGGTACTCAAGCACATGACGCTGGAGCAGATCGAGGAAGGGCAGGCGCTGTCGGCGGCCTGGCGTCCGAACACGCCGCTGCCGCAAAAGTCGCGTACCGGCGGTGGCGGCTGAGGCCATCGTCGTTGCGTGCCTGCGCGGCAGCGACGACAGGGGTAAAATCGCACTTTCTGTGAAAGGCACCCCATGCGCGCAATTGAAATCACCCATCCCGGCCCGGCCGATGTCCTGAAACTGTGTGAACGCCCGATGCCGGTGGTGAAGGCCGGCGAGGTGCTGATCAAGGTGCACGCGGCCGGCGTCAACCGTCCGGACGTGTTCCAGCGCACCGGCAACTATGCGCCGCCACCGGGCGCGTCCGACATTCCCGGCCTGGAAGTGGCCGGCGAAATCGTCGACGGCGATCTCGACTACACCACCCTCGATGTCGGCGACCACGTCTGCGCGCTGGTGCAGGGCGGCGGCTATGCCGAGTACGTTGTTGCTCCGATACAGCAGGTTTTACCGGTCCCGAAAGGCTGGTCGATGCTTGAGGCGGCGACAATTCCGGAAAATTACTTCACAGTCTGGAGCAACGTTTTTGACCGCGCCCAGCTGAGCGCCGGCGAGACTTTGCTGGTCCAGGGCGGCAGCTCCGGCATCGGCGTCACCGCCATCCAGCTGGCCTCGGCGATAGGGCACCGGGTGTTCGCCACCGCCGGCGCGGACGACAAGGTGGCGGCCTGCGTCGTCCTCGGCGCCGAGCGCGGCATCAACTACAAAACCGAGGACTTCGCCGCCGTCGTCAAGTCGCTGACCAACGACCGTGGCGTTGACGTGATTCTCGACATGGTGGCCGGCGACTACCTGCCACGCGAGGTTTCCTGCCTGGCTGACGACGGCCGCATCGCGATCATCGCCACGCTGGGCGGCGCCAAGGGCACGCTGGACATGGGGCAGGTGCTGCGTCGCCGGCTGACCGTCACCGGCTCCACGCTGCGCCCGCGTTCGGCGGAATTCAAGGGCGCCATCGCCAAAAAACTAAAGGAAAAAGTCTGGCCGATGATGGCCGAGCGCAAGCTCAAGCCGGTCATCCACACCGTCTTCCCGCTGGAGCAGGCCGCCGCGGCGCATGCGCTGATGGAGAGTAGCAGCCATGTCGGAAAAATCATGTTGCAGGTGATTTGAAGGGCGTTTCGATGTAAAATGCGTAGTAAATTTACGGCTTTGCTTGGCCGGGGACGGGCTTTGCCTGTTTGACCATGCGTTTTTGAGCGCGGTAGAATGCCGGGTTAATTAAACCCTTGGGCAAGCTTATGCGTCACAAACTCGTTATCGGCAACTGGAAGATGAACGGCAATCGCGCCGCCAACACGGCTCTGTTGTCGGGAATAGTCGCCGGTCTGAATGACTTTGGCGCCGATTGCGCGGTCTGTGTGCCGGCGCCTTACCTGGCGCAGTGCCAGGCGGAATTGGCCGGTACGCCGGTGGCATGGGGCGCACAAGATGTGTCCATCCACGCCGGCGGAGCGTATACTGGCGAAGTGTCGGCGGCCATGCTGCAGGATTTTGGCGCCACTTACGTGCTGTGCGGTCACTCCGAGCGTCGTGCCTATCACCACGAGAGCAACGCGCTGGTGGCGCAAAAGGCGGTCGTGGCGCTGGCGGCGGGCCTGGCCCCGGTGGTGTGCGTTGGCGAATCGCTGGCCGAGCGCGAGGCGGGGCGGACCGACGAGGTGATCTGCGCTCAGTTGCAGGCGGTGCTGGACGCGATCGCGCCGGAAGCGGTGGCGAATGTCGTTCTGGCCTACGAGCCGGTATGGGCCATTGGCACCGGCAAGACGGCCACGCCGCAGATGGCGCAGCAGGCGCACCGCTCGCTGCGCGCGTGCCTGGCGAACAAGCACGCCGGCGCGGCGGTGGCGGTGAAAATACTCTACGGCGGCAGTATGAAGCCGGAGAATGCAAAAGAATTGATGGCGCAGCCGGATATTGACGGCGGCCTGATTGGCGGCGCCGCATTAAAGTCGAGTGATTTTCTCGGGATTATTCAGGCCGTTTAAGCAGTAGAAACAAAACGATACAAAACTTTTAATTTGGAACGGAATAACATGAACTTCTTTAATCTGGTTGTCGTCGTGCAGGTGGTTTCGGCCATCGCCATTATCGGTCTGGTGCTGTTGCAGCACGGTAAGGGCGCCGACATGGGCGCGGCCTTCGGCTCCGGCGCGTCCGGCAGCCTGTTCGGCGCCACCGGCTCCTCCAACTTCATGTCGAAGTCGACCGGCGTCGCCGCCGCGATCTTCTTTATCGCCACGCTGAGCCTGTCGTACATCACGACCCACCAGGCCAACAATGTCAGCGGCGGCGTCATGGATCGCGTGCAAACCACCACGCCGGCGGCGCCTGCCGCCGCACCGGGCGCCACGCCAGCGGCACCGGCCGCTTCGGCGCCGGCCGCCCCGGCCCCTGCGAACTCGATCCCGAAGTAATATAATCGCTGTAGTAATTTGGTGCTGTTGGTATTTTTTTAAGTTGTTTGCTCATAGTTTTGGCAGTATCTTTGTGGGCAGAGAAAATACTTAAGGATTTATTTGATTTTTCCTTGTTTTGACGCAATACGGCATTAACAAGCGCGTGAAAACAAAGTAAAATAACGGCCTTATGCCGACGTGGTGAAATTGGTAGACACGCTATCTTGAGGGGGTAGTGGCGCAAGCTGTACGAGTTCGAGTCTCGTCGTCGGCACCAGAATATAGGCCAGCAAGGGTGTACCAAGCTGGCTTTTTTACGAGGATGTGTCGTTCGATCCTGGTCAGAGCATTTTTACGATTGGGGCGAACGTTAAGCGCACCGCAGAGCACCGCGATGTGTCCTTTAAACTGATCGTTCAACATAAGCTCTTCAATCGTGAACCTCGAAAATTATCTCCCCGTCCTGTTGTTCATCCTCGTCGGTCTCGGCGTAGGTATCGCTCCCCAAGTGCTGGGCCATCTGCTGGGCCCGAAAAAGCCCGACGCGGCCAAGCTGTCCCCGTATGAATGCGGCTTCGAAGCGTTCGAAGACGCGCGCATGAAGTTCGACGTGCGTTACTACCTCGTCGCAATTCTCTTTATTTTGTTCGATCTGGAAACGGCATTCTTCTTCCCGTGGGGCGTCTCGATGCGCGAACTGGGCTGGCAAGGTTTCGTGACGATGATGGTGTTCATCGCCGAATTCGTGGTCGGTTTTTGGTATATCTGGAAGAAAGGTGCCCTTGATTGGGAATAAGCCATGGCTATTGAAGGCGTATTAAACGAAGGTTTCATCACCACCTCGGCCGACAAGCTGATCAACTGGGCGCGCACGGGTTCGATGTTCCCGATGACGTTCGGTCTGGCCTGCTGCGCGGTCGAAATGATGCACGTGGGCGCGGCCCGTTACGACATGGACCGCTTCGGCGTGGTGTTCCGTCCATCGCCACGTCAGTCCGACGTGATGATCGTGGCCGGCACGCTGTGCAACAAGATGGCCCCGGCACTGCGCAAGGTCTACGACCAGATGCCGGAGCCGCGCTGGGTCATCTCGATGGGTTCCTGCGCCAATGGCGGCGGCTACTACCACTATTCCTACTCGGTGGTGCGCGGCTGCGACCGCATCGTGCCGGTCGATGTGTACGTGCCGGGCTGCCCGCCCACCGCCGAGGCCCTGCTGTACGGCATCATGCAGTTACAGAACAAGATCAAGCGCACCAACACGATCGCACGCTAACGGGGGCGCAACACACTATGACTACACATCTGGAACAACTCCAAACCGCCCTCGGCTCCGCCCTGGGCGACCGCGTTTCTACGGTCGTGGCATTGGGCGAGATCACGCTGACCGTCAAGGCCGCCGATTACTACGCCGTCATGCAGACGCTGCGCGACGATCCCACGCTGGGCTTCGACACCGCCATCGACCTGTGCGGCGTCGACTATCTGAACTACGGCGACGGCGCCTGGGATGGTCTGCGCTTCGCCGCCGTGACCCATCTGCTGTCGGTCCAGCACAACTGGCGCGTCCGTGTACGCGCCTTCTGCGCCGACGACGAGATGCCGCTGCTGCCGTCGCTGACCCCGCTGTGGCGTTCGCTGAACTGGTACGAGCGCGAGGCGTTCGACATGTTCGGCATCCTGTTCGAGAACCACAACGACCTGCGCCGCATCCTGACCGACTACGGCTTCATCGGCCACCCGTTCCGCAAGGACTTCCCGGTCTCGGGCTACGTGGAAATGACCTACGACGCCGAGCAGAAGCGCGTGGTCTACCAGCCGGTCACCATCGAGCCGCGTGAAAACGTGCCGCGCGTGATCCGCGAAGAAAATTACGGGAAGTAAAACATGGCTGAAATTAAGAACTACACCCTGAACTTCGGTCCGCAACACCCGGCCGCGCACGGCGTGCTGCGCCTGGTGCTGGAGCTGGACGGCGAAGTGATCCAGCGCGCCGACCCGCACATCGGCCTGCTGCACCGCGGCACCGAGAAGCTGGCGGAACAGAAGACCTACCTGCAGTCGGTGCCGTATATGGACCGTCTGGACTATGTGTCGATGATGTGCAACGAGCACGCCTATGTGATGGCCATCGAAAAGATGCTGGGCATCGAAGTGCCGCTGCGTGCGCAGTACATCCGCGTGATGTTCGACGAGATCACCCGCATCCTGAACCACCTGATGTGGCTGGGCGCGCACGCGCTGGACGTCGGCGCCATGGGCCCGTTCCTGTACTGCTTCCGCGACCGCGAAGATTTGTTCGACTGCTACGAGGCGGTGTCGGGCGCGCGCATGCACGCGGCCTACTACCGTCCGGGCGGCGTCTACCGCGACCTGCCGGACGCGATGCCACAGCACAAGCCATCGATCATCCGCTCGGCCAAGGCCATCGACAACCTGAACAAGGATCGTCAGGGCTCGATGCTGGACTTCATCGAAGCCTTCACCGCGCGCTTCCCGACCTATGTCGACGAATATGAAACGCTGCTGACCGACAACCGTATCTGGAAACAGCGTACCGTCGGCATCGGCGTGGTCTCGCCGGAAGACGCGAAAGCCATGGGCTTCACCGGCGCCATGCTGCGCGGCTCGGGCGTGCAGTGGGATCTGCGCAAGCACCAGCCGTACGAAGTGTACGACCTGATGGACTTCGACATTCCAATCGGCACCAACGGCGACTGCTACGACCGCTACCTGGTGCGCGTGGAAGAGCTGCGCCAGTCGAACCGCATCATCAAGCAGTGCGTCGAATGGCTGCGCAACAATCCGGGTCCCGTCATGACCAGCAACCGCAAGGTGGCGCCACCGGGCCGCGTGGACATGAAGACCAACATGGAATCGCTGATCCACCACTTCAAGCTGTTCACCGAGGGCTTCCACGTGCCGCCTGGCGAAGCCTACTGCGCGGTGGAACACCCGAAAGGCGAGTTCGGCGTCTACCTGGTGTCGGACGGCGCCAACAAGCCATACCGCGTGAAACTGCGCGCTCCAGACTATGCACACTTGCAGTCGCTGGATGAAATGGCGCGTGGCCACATGATTGCCGATGCCGTCACCATCATTGGTACGCAGGACATCGTGTTCGGCAGTATTGACCGCTAAGTGCGAGAGGCAAAAAGTATGTTGTTATCTGAGCAGTGCTACAAAAAAATCGATCGCGAGCTGGCCAAGTACCCAGACGATCAGCGTCAATCGGCCGTGATGGCCGCGCTGGCGCACGCCCAGGTCGAACTGGGCTGGATCTCGCCGGACACCATGCAGGAACTGGCCGACTACATCCGCATGCCGGCCATCGCCGTGCAGGAAGTCGCGACGTTCTACAATATGTACAACCTGAAGCCGGTCGGCAAGCACAAGATCACCGTGTGCACCAACCTGCCTTGCGCCCTGTCGGGCGGCGAGCGCGCGGCGCATCACCTGAAACAGAAGCTGGGCATCGACTACCGTGACACCACGGCGGACGGCGAGTTCACGCTGATGGAAGGCGAGTGCATGGGCGCCTGCGGCGACGCACCGGTGCTGCTGGTGAACAATCACCGCATGTGCAGCTTTATGTCCAACGACAAAATTGACTCCCTCGTGGAGGAACTGAAGAAATGACGTCACTCCACGACCGACACATTGATCCAGTCATCCTGGCCGGCCTGAATGGCGATAACTGGCACCTGGAAGACTACGTCAAGCGCGGTGGTTACAGCGCGCTGCGCCGTATCATCGAAGAAAAGATCACCCCGGAACAGATCATCGCCGACCTGAAAGCGTCGTCGCTGCGCGGTCGCGGTGGTGCGGGTTTCCCGACCGGCCTGAAGTGGAGCTTCATGCCGCGCCAGTTCCCGGGCCAGAAGTACCTGGTCTGCAATTCAGATGAGGGTGAGCCGGGCACTTTCAAGGACCGCGACATCCTGCGCTACAACCCGCACGCGCTGATCGAAGGCATGGCCATCGGCGCCTACGCGATGGGCATCACCGTCGGCTACAACTACATCCACGGCGAGATCTTCGAGGTGTACACCCGCTTTGAAGAAGCGCTGGAAGAGGCGCGCGCCGCCGGCTTCCTGGGCGACAAGATTCTCGGCAGCGAGTTCAGCTTCCAGCTGCACGCGCACCACGGCTATGGCGCCTACATCTGCGGCGAGGAAACCGCGCTGCTGGAATCGCTGGAAGGCAAGAAGGGCCAGCCGCGCTTCAAGCCGCCATTCCCGGCGTCGTTCGGCCTGTACGGCAAGCCGACCACCATCAACAACACCGAGACCTTCGCCGCCGTGCCGTTCATCTTGAACATGGGCCCGGAGAAGTACCTGGCGATTGGCCGCCCGAACAACGGCGGCTCGAAGATCTTCTCGATCTCGGGCGACGTCGAGCGTCCGGGCAACTACGAGGTGCCGCTGGGGACCCCGTTCGCCAAGCTGCTGGAACTGGCGGGCGGCATGCGCGGCGGTAAAAAAATCAAGGCGGTCATCCCTGGCGGCTCGTCCGCCCCGGTGGTGCGCGGCGAGATCATGATGCAAACCGACCTCGACTACGATTCGATCGCCAAAGCCGGTTCGATGCTGGGTTCGGGCGCGGTCATCGTCATGGACGAGACCCGCTGCATGGTCAAGGCCATGGAACGCCTGGCGTACTTCTACTTTGAAGAGTCGTGCGGCCAGTGCACCCCGTGCCGCGAAGGCACCGGTTGGATGTACCGCATGATCCACCGTATCGAAAACGGTCAAGGCCGCAAGTCGGACCTGGACGTGTTGAACTCGATCTGCGACAACATCCAGGGCCGCACGATTTGCGCGCTGGGCGACGCGGCGGCTATGCCGATGCGTGCGTTCATCAAGCAATTCCGCGAAGAATTTGAACACCATATCGAGCACAAGCAATGCTGTGTGCCCGCATATATCTAAGCTGCGTCAGGTAACGATCATCATGGTTGAAATCGAAATAGACGGCAAAAAAGTCGAAGTCCCTGCTGGTAGCATGGTGATGGACGCCGCCAACAAACTGGGAACCTACATTCCGCACTTCTGCTATCACAAGAAATTGTCGATCGCCGCGAACTGCCGCATGTGCCTCGTCGAAGTGGAGAAGGCGCCCAAGCCTTTGCCAGCATGCGCAACGCCGGTCTCGGCGGGCATGATTGTGCGCTCCAATTCCGACAAGGCCACGCAGGCACAGAAGTCGGTCATGGAATTCCTGCTGATTAACCACCCGTTGGACTGCCCGATCTGCGATCAGGGCGGCGAGTGCCAGTTGCAGGATTTGGCCGTGGGCTACGGCAAGGGCGAATCGCGCTACGAGGAAGACAAGCGCGTGGTCGTGCCGAAGGACGCCGGCCCGCTGGTGTCGATGCAGGAAATGGCGCGTTGCATCCAGTGCACCCGTTGCGTGCGTTTCGGCCAGGAAGTGGCCGGCGTCATGGAACTGGGCATGATCGGCCGCGGCGAACACTCGGAAATCACCGCCTTCGTCGGCCAGACCGTCAACTCGGAAATGTCCGGCAACATGATCGACCTGTGCCCGGTCGGCGCGCTGACCTCGAAGCCGTTCCGCTACAGCGCCCGTACCTGGGAACTGTCGCGCCGCAAATCGGTCTCGCCGCACGACGGCCTCGGCGCCAACCTGATCGTTCAGGTCAAGGCCGGCAAAGTCATGCGCGTGCTGCCGCTGGAAAACGACGCCGTCAACGAGTGCTGGATTTCCGACAAGGACCGCTTCTCGTATGAAGGCCTGAACACCGCCGACCGCCTGACCCGGCCGATGCTGAAGCAGGGCGGCGAGTGGAAGGAAGTCGACTGGCAGACCGCGCTGGAATACGTCGCGCACGGCCTGAAAAACATCCGTCACGAACACGGCGCCAACGCGCTGGCCGCCGTCGCCACGCCGCACTCGACGCTGGAAGAGCTGCACCTGCTGCAAAAGCTGACCCGCGCCATGGGCTCGGACAGCGTCGACACCCGCCTGCGCCACAGCGATTTCTCGCTGGACGTGACGCCATGGCTGGGCATGTCGATCGCCGAATTCGGCGCGCTGAACCGCGCCTTCGTGATCGGCTCGTTCCTGCGCAAGGATCACCCGCTGCTGGCGACCCGTCTGCGTACCGCGGTGAAGGGCGGCGCCAAGCTGTCGATGCTGCACGCCACCGATGACGACCTGCTGATGACCGTGGCGAACAAGCTGATCGCCGCGCCATCGGAATGGCTGTCGGCGCTGTCGCAAGTGGTGGTGGCCGTGGCCAAAGCCAAGGACGTCGCCGCACCGGCCGGTTTCGAGGGTGTGCAAGCCTCGGACGCCGCCACCGCGATCGCCGCCTCGCTGCTGTCGGGCGAAAACAAAGGCGTGTTCCTCGGTAACGCCGCTGTCCAGCACCCGCAAGCCGCCGCGCTGCACGCTGCCGCACAGTGGATCGCTGAACAGACCGGCGCCAAGCTGGGTTACCTGACCGAAGCCGCCAACACCGTCGGCGCCTACGTCGCCAACGCCAACGCCGGCAAGGCGCCGGTGTTCTCGGAAACCAAAGCCGCCTACGTGCTGCTGAATGTCGAGCCGGAGCTGGACGCACACAACCCGCAAGCCGCCGTCGCCGCGCTGAAGAAGGCCGATATGGTGGTGGTCATGTCCGCCTACAAGCACGGCATGGACTACGCCGACGTGCTGCTGCCGATCTCGCCATTCAGCGAAACCTCGGGCACCTTCATCAATGCCGAAGGCCGCGCGCAAAGCTTCAACGGCACCGTCAAGCCGCTGGCCGAAACCCGTCCGGCGTGGAAAGTGCTGCGCGTTCTGGGCAACATCCTGGGCCTGACCGGTTTCGACTACGACACCTCGGAACAGATCCGCGACAAACTGCTGGGCGCCGGCGTGACCGATGTATCGGCCAAGCTGAACAACGTGTCCAAGCTGCCGCTGACCGCCGCCACATCGACCTCGACCGGCACCGAACGGATCGCCGATGTGCCGATCTACTTCGCCGACGCCGTGGTCCGCCGCGCCGAGTCGCTGCAGAAGATGGCCGACGCCGCCGCGCCGAAAGCCCACCTGTCGAGCACCCTGGCGCAGCGGATCGGTGTCGCCGAGGGCGACAAGGTCAAGGTCACGCAAGGTTCCGGCAGCGCGATCCTGGTCGCGACCGTCGACGCCAAACTGCCGGCCAACGCCGTGCGCGTGGCCGCCGCGCACGCGTCGACCGCCGCCCTGGGCGGCATGTTTGGTTCCATCACCGTTGAAAAAGCAGGAGAGGTGAAATAATGGCTCTGCCTGAATTCGTCAATACCATCCATTCGCTCGGCGCGAACAGCGTGCTGGCCCCTGTGTGGCCGGCCGTGTGGGCGCTGATCCGTATCGTTGTCGTGCTGCTGCCTCTGATGGGTCTGGTTGCTTACCTGACCCTGTGGGAGCGTAAGTTCATCGGCTGGATTCAGATCCGCGTCGGCCCCAACCGCGTTGGTCCGATGGGCCTGCTGCAGCCGATCGCCGACGCGCTGAAACTGCTGTTCAAAGAGATCATCACCCCGGCCAAGGCCAATCCCGGCCTGTTCGTCATCGGTCCTATCATGACCATCATGCCGGCGCTGGCGTGCTGGGCGGTGGTGCCGTTCGGTCCGGAAGCCGTGCTGGCCAACGTCAACGCCGGCCTGCTGCTGCTGATGGCGATCACCTCGATGGAAGTCTACGGCATCATCATCGCCGGCTGGGCCTCGAACTCGAAGTACTCGTTCATGGGCGCGATGCGCGCCTCGGCACAGATGATTTCCTACGAAATCCCGATGGGCTTCGTGCTGGTGGTCGTGCTGATGGTGTCCGGCTCGCTGAACTTCGGCGACATCGTCGCCGGCCAGCAAAAAGGCATGATGGTCGAGCACGGCCTGAACTTCCTGTCGTGGAACTGGCTGCCGCTGCTGCCGCTGTTCGTGGTCTACCTGACCTCCGGCTTGGCCGAGTGCAACCGTCACCCGTTCGACGTCGTCGAGGGCGAGTCCGAGATCGTCGCCGGTCACATGGTGGAATACTCGGGCATGGCCTACGCCATGTTCATGCTGGCCGAATACGCCAACATGATCCTGATCGCCACGCTGGCGTCGATCATGTTCCTCGGCGGCTGGTCCGCGCCGTTTGCCTTCCTCGAATTCTGGGGCGGTTTCGGCGGCTTCTTCTGGTTGTTCGCCAAGGCGTTCTTCCTGGTATCGGTCTTCATCTGGGTGCGCGGTACTTTCCCACGCTACCGTTATGACCAGATCATGCGTTTGGGCTGGAAAGTATTCATTCCGCTGACGCTGGTGTACCTGGTGTTCGTCGCCGGCTGGATGCAGACCTCCTGGAATATCTGGAAGTAAGGAATAGAGACTATGGAACGATTAAAAGACTTCATCGGCAGCTTCATGCTGACCGAACTGATCAAAGGGATGGCGCTGACGGGCAAGTACATGTTCTCGCGCAAGATCACCGTGCAGTACCCGGAAGAGAAGACGCCGATGTCGCCGCGCTTCCGCGGCCTGCACGCGCTGCGCCGCTACCCGAACGGCGAAGAGCGCTGCATCGCCTGCAAACTGTGCGAAGCGGTGTGCCCGGCGATGGCGATCAGCATCGAGTCGGAGCAGCGCGCGGACGGCTCGCGCCGTACCACCCGCTACGATATCGACCTGACCAAGTGCATCTTCTGCGGCTTCTGCGAAGAGTCGTGCCCGGTTGATTCGATCGTCGAAACGCATGTGCTGGAATACCACGGCGAGAAGCGCGGCGATCTGTACTACACGAAAGAGATGCTGCTGGCCGTCGGCGACCGTTACGAAAACGATATCGCCGCGGCCCGCGCAGCGGACGCTCCTTATCGCTGAGACGGCGCCTGTCCTGACCTCGCCAAGGCGAGGCCACCGGCAGGCACCTGTTAATCAGGGATTCGATCAATAAAACTGTACGTCTCTTGGGTTAGTTATGGAATTTAAAACTGCTTTGTTCTACGTCTTCGCGGCCATCATGATATTGGCCTCGCTGCGCGTTATCACGGCCCGCAATCCGGTGCACGCGGCACTGTTCCTGGTGCTGGCGTTCTTCAACGCCGCCGGCATCTGGATGCTGCTCGAAGCCGAGTTCCTGGCCATCGTGCTGGTGCTGGTCTACGTTGGCGCCGTGATGGTGCTGTTCCTGTTCGTGGTCATGATGCTCGACATCGACACCGAAAAGCTGCGCGCCAACTTCTGGGGCTACCTGCCGGTGGCGTCGTTCGTCGGCGTGATCATCGTGCTGGAAATGGCCGCCGTGCTGTGGCGCTCGTTCCTGACCTTCGATCAGCAAGTGGCCAATCCAGGCAACATCGGCGGCACCAAGGAACTGGGCATGCTGATCTACACCAAATACATCTATGGCTTTGAAATTGCCGCCGTGGTGCTGCTGGTGGCGATCATCGCCGCCGTGGCGCTGACGCTGCGCAAGCGCAAAGACACCAAATTCTTCGACCCGGCCGACGCCGTCCGCGTCAAGCGTAATGACCGCCTGAAGATCGTCAAGATCGATCCGGTGACCACGCGCGTAGCAGGCGCGGCTGACTCGAATGCTGAAGTTAAGGAGGCACCATGACTTTATCCCTGGCTCACTACCTGGTTCTGGGCGCGATCCTGTTCGCGATCTCGATCGTCGGTATTTTCCTGAACCGCAAGAACGTCATTGTTATTCTGATGGCCATCGAACTGATGCTGCTGGCAGTGAACATGAACTTCATCGCGTTCTCGCATTACCTCGGTGATGCGGCAGGCCAAATCTTTGTCTTCTTTATCCTGACCGTTGCCGCCGCCGAATCGGCGATCGGCCTGGCGATCCTGGTGGTGCTGTTCCGTAATCTGGACACCATCAACGTAGAAGACCTGGATAGCCTGAAGGGCTAAGTTTTAACCTCCGAAAAATAACGATTAAGGTTCATCATGGCGGGTACACTTAACGCTAATCTCTTGCTAGCTGTTCCACTGGCGCCCCTCGCGGGGGCGGCGGTGGCCGGCTTGCTGGGAACTAAATTCTTCGGCAACGTGGTCGGTCGCAAGACCGTGACCGCGGCGACCATCCTGGGCGTGCTGGTGGCATTCATCATTTCGGCGATGACGCTGAATGCCGTGCTCGACGGCGCGCGCTTCAACGAAACCATCTACACCTGGATGACGGTGGCCGGCATGAAGCTGGAGGTCGGCTTCCAGATCGATTCGCTGTCGGCGATGATGATGTGCGTGGTGACGTTCGTGTCGCTGATGGTGCACATCTACACCATCGGCTACATGGCGGAAGACGAGGGCTACAACCGCTTCTTCTCGTACATTTCGCTGTTCACCTTCTCCATGCTGATGCTGGTGATGGCCAACAACTTCCTGCAACTGTTCTTCGGCTGGGAAGCCGTGGGCCTGGTGTCCTACCTGCTGATCGGCTTCTGGTACACCCGTCCGACCGCCATCTTCGCCAACATGAAGGCCTTCCTGGTCAACCGCGTGGGTGACTTCGGCTTCATCCTGGGCATTGGCCTGCTGCTGGCTTACGCCGGTTCGATGAACTATCAGGAAGTATTCGCCAAGCGCGAGGCGCTGTCCCTGCTGACCCTGCCGGGCACCGACTGGGCGCTGCTGACCGTGGCCTGCATCTGCCTGTTCATCGGCGCGATGGGCAAGTCGGCGCAGTTCCCGCTGCACGTCTGGCTGCCGGACTCGATGGAAGGTCCGACCCCGATTTCCGCACTGATCCACGCGGCGACCATGGTTACCGCCGGCATCTTCATGGTGTCGCGCATGTCGCCGCTGTTCGAATTGTCGGACACCGCGCTGAGCTTCATCCTGGTGATCGGTTCGATTACCGCGCTGTTCATGGGCTTCCTGGGCATCATCCAGAACGACATCAAACGTGTGGTCGCTTACTCGACGCTGTCGCAGCTGGGCTACATGACCGTGGCGCTGGGTTCGTCGGCGTACTCGGTCGCGGTGTTCCACCTGATGACCCACGCGTTCTTCAAGGCACTGCTGTTCCTGGGCGCCGGTTCGGTCATCATCGGCATGCACCACGACCAGGACATCCGCAACATGGGCGGTCTGCGCAAATACATGCCGATCACCTGGATCACTTCGTTGCTGGGTTCGCTGGCGCTGATCGGTACGCCGTTCTTCTCGGGCTTCTACTCGAAAGACTCGATCATCGAAGCCGTGCACGAGACCCATATCTGGGGCGCCGGTTTCGCCAACTTCGCCGTGCTGGCTGGCGTGTTCGTGACCGCGTTCTACTCGTTCCGCATGTACTTCCTGGTGTTCCACGGTAAAGAGCGCTTCGGTCAGGCGCACGGCCATGACGACCATCATGCTCCCGCCGCCGCACATGGCGCGCATGACGACCACGCGCACGATGACCACGGTCATGACGACGATCATGACGACGATCATGACGACCACGCGCACCACGGTTTGGCGCCTGGCCAGAAACCGCACGAATCGCCATTCGTGGTCTGGTTCCCGCTGGTGGCCCTGGCCATCCCGTCGGTGCTGATCGGCTTCTTCACCATCCAGCCGATGCTGCATGGCGACTTCTTCAAGGACGTCATCTTCATCGGTGAAAACCATCACGCGATGGAAAAACTGGGCGAAGAGTTCCACGGCGCCGTCGGCATGGCGATCCATTCGCTGACCACGCTGCCGCTGTGGCTGGCCATCGCGGGTGTCGCTTCGGCGTACTACTGCTACATGATCAACCCGCGCGTACCGGCCTGGTTCTTCGCCCAGTTCAAGGCAGTGCACACGCTGCTGGACAACAAGTACTACATGGACAAATTCAACCAGACCGTGTTCGCCGGTGGCGCGCGCTTGCTGGGTGAGGGCCTGTGGAACTTCGGCGACAAGAAACTGATCGACGGTCTGCTGGTCAACGGCAGCGCCAAGCTGGTCGGCTGGTTCTCCTCGATCACCCGCCTGGCGCAGACGGGTTATATCTACCACTATGCCTTCGTGATGATCCTCGGCATTCTGGGGTTCCTGGTCTACTTCCTGCCGTTTTGGCACGCTTAATTAGCTGATACGCAAAGAGATAACGATAACCATGATGTCAACACTATCTTCATTACCTCCGTACCTGAGCCTGTCGATCTGGCTTCCGATTATTTTCGGCCTGATCGTGCTGGCGGTAGGGCGTGACAGCAACGCGCCGTTCACCCGCGTGCTGACGCTGATCGGCGCGGTTGTCAGCTTCGCCGCGACGATCCCGCTGATCACCCACTTCAACAACGCCGCCCACGGCATGCAGTTCGTCGAGAAGGCGCCGTGGATCGAGCGCTTCAATATCTGGTACTCGCTGGGTATCGACGGCCTGTCGCTGTGGTTCGTGCCGCTGACCGCCTTCATCACCATCATCGTGGTGATCTCGGCCTGGCAAGTGATCCAGAAACGCGTCGCCCAGTACATGGGCGCGTTCCTGATCCTGTCCGGCCTGATGATCGGCGTGTTCACCGCGATGGACGGCCTGCTGTTCTACTTCTTCTTTGAAGCGACGCTGATCCCGATGTACATCATCATCGGTATCTGGGGCGGCGACAACCGCGTGTACGCGTCGTTCAAGTTCTTCCTGTACACCTTCTTCGGCTCACTGCTGACGCTGGTCGCCATCGTCTACCTGTACAACGTCACCGGTAGCTGGGACATCCTGATGTGGCACAAAACGCCGTTGACGATGACCGAGCAGGTGCTGATCTTCCTGGCCTTCTTCATGGCGTTCGCCGTGAAAGTGCCGATGTTCCCGGTCCACACCTGGCTGCCGGACGTCCACGTGGAAGCGCCAACCGGCGGTTCCGCCGTGCTGGCCGCGATCATGCTGAAACTGGGCGCCTATGGCTTCATCCGTTTCTCGCTGCCGATCACCCCGGACGCCTCGCACTATCTGTCGGGCTTTGTGATCACGCTGTCGTTGATCGCCGTGATCTACATCGGTCTGGTGGCGCTGGTACAGAAAGACATGAAAAAGCTGGTCGCCTACTCGTCGATCGCGCACATGGGCTTCGTCACGCTGGGCTTCTTCATGTTCAACGACATGGCGGTGCAGGGCGCTTTGATGCAAATGATCTCGCACGGCTTCGTGTCGGGCGCGATGTTCCTGTGCATCGGCGTGCTGTACGATCAGGCGCACTCGCGCCAGATCGCCGACTACGGTGGCGTGGTCAACAAGATGCCGAAGTTCGCCGCCTTCTTCATTCTGTTCTCGATGGCCAACTGCGGCCTGCCAGCGACCTCCGGTTTCGTTGGCGAGTTCATGGTGATCCTCGGCGCGACCCAGTACAACTTCTGGATCGGTCTGCTGGCGGCAACGGCACTGATCTTCGGCGCAGCGTACTCGCTGTGGATGGCCAAGCGCGTCATCTTCGGCAAGGTGACCAACCACCACGTGGCGGAACTGGTCGACCTGAACGGCCGCGAGTTCTTCATGCTGGGCATTCTGGCGGTGGCCACGCTGTACATGGGCTTGTATCCAGCACCCTTCACCGACACGATGCAAACCTCGGTCGCTGACCTGCTGGCCCACGTAGCGCACAGCAAGCTGCCTTAAGAAGAAACGGAACGACATAAATGACTACACCTATTCCTCAAGAGGTCATGAACCTGGTCCCGGCCCATGCCGAGATCGCGTTGCTGATCGGCGCCTCGGCCATCCTGTTGATCGACATGTTCCTGTCCAAGGCGCAGCGTTCGATCACTTACGTGTTGTCCCTGCTGATGTTGGTGGTACTGGCCGGCATCAGCTATGCCGACTTCGCCGCCGGCACCACGGCCTACACCTTCCACGGCATGTTCGTCGCGGACCCGATGGCCAACCTGCTGAAACTGTTCACCTACCTGACCGTGGGCATGACGCTGGTCTACTCGCGCCAGTATGCGGCCGACCGCGACATGCTGAGCGGCAACCTGGGCGGCGAGTTCTACGTGCTGGCGCTGTTCGCCATGCTGGGCCAGATGATCATGATCTCGGCCTCCAGCCTGCTGTCGATCTACCTCGGCGTGGAACTGATGTCGCTGTCGCTGTACGCGCTGGTGGCCATGCGCCGCGACAACGTGCGCGCGACCGAAGCGGCGATGAAGTACTTCGTGCTGGGCGCGCTGGCGTCGGGTTTCCTGCTGTACGGCATGTCGATGCTGTACGGCGCGACCGGTACGCTGGACATCCGTGAAATCGCCACCGCGGTTGCCGCCGGCACCATCAAGCCGACCATCCTGGTGTTCGGCCTGGTGTTCCTGGTTGCCGGCCTGGCCTTCAAACTGGGCGCCGTGCCGTTCCACATGTGGGTGCCGGACGTCTACGATGGCGCCCCAACCGCCGTGACCCTGCTGCTGGGCGGCGCGCCGAAGATCGCCACTTTCGCGATCTGCATCCGCCTGCTGGTGGAAGGTTTGCTGCCGATGGCGTTCGACTGGCAGCAAATGCTGATGGTGCTGGCCGTGATGTCGCTGGTGGTGGGTAACGTCACCGCGATCGCGCAAACCAACATCAAGCGTATGTTGGCGTACTCGACCATTGCACAGATCGGCTTCGTGTTGCTGGGCCTGCTGGCTGGCGTGGCCGGCACCACCAACCGCACCGGCATGGACGCCGCCTACAGCTCGGCCATGTACTACGTGCTGACCTATGTGCTGACCACCGTCGGCACCTTCGGCACGCTGATGCTGCTGTCGCGCGCCGGCTTCGACGCCGACAACATCGCCGACTTCAAAGGCCTGAGCAAGCGCAGCGGCTGGTTCGCCACCGTGATGACCATCCTGCTGTTCTCGCTGGCTGGCGTGCCGCCGATGATGGGCTTCGCCGCCAAGTTCGCCGTGCTGAACTCGGTGCTGGCCACCGGCCAGATCTGGCTGACCGTGTTGGCCGTGATGTTCTCGCTGATCGGCGCGTTCTACTACCTGCGCGTGATCAAGCATATCTGGTTCGATGAGCCGGTCGACAACGCGCCGCTGGCCGCGCCGGCCGACATGAAACTGGTGCTGAGCCTGAACGGTCTGGCGATCGTGGCGCTGGGTATTTTGCCTGGCCCGCTGCTGGACGTGTCGCTCAAAGCCATCAAAGCCACGCTGGCTGCCTGATGGATACCTCCACCGCCGGCTGGCTGGTCATCGCGATGGCACTCGCGGCGGCCAACCTGCCGTTCTTCAACGACAAAGTGTTCGCCGTCGTCGGCACCAAATGGCAGGGCAAACCGCTGTTTGTGCGCCTGCTGGAAATGACGGTGCTGTACTTTGTCGTTGGCGCGGTGGGATTCGCGCTGGAGACCCAGATCGGGGCCCGGTTCCCGCAGACCTGGGAGTTCTACGCGATCTCCGCCTGCCTGTTCATCGTTCTCGGTTTTCCGGGATTCATCGTCCGCTACCTGCGCAAGCGTCACGGCTGATACACTATCGTTCTCATACGATCGTGGAGCAGGGATGGACAACCTCAAAGAAACGCATGTGGACGGCGAACTGGCCTATGACGGCCACTTCCTCAAAGTCCAGCGCGACACCATACAACTCCCCAACGGCAACCGCACCAAGCGCGAATACATCCTGCATCCCGGCGCGGTGGTGATACTGCCGCTGCTGGACGACGGCACGGTGCTGATGGAGCGCCAGTACCGCTATCCCTTGCGCGACGTGTTCATTGAATTCCCCGCAGGGAAAATCGATCCGGGCGAAGACCCGCTGGTCGCCGCCAAGCGCGAGCTGGAAGAAGAAACCGGCTACAGCGGCGGCGCATGGCAGTTCGTCACCAAGATCCATAACGCCATCGCCTACTCGGACGAACATCTGGACCTGTATCTGGCACGCGGCCTCAAAGCCGGCGCGCAGAAGCTGGACGAAGGCGAGTTCCTGGAAACCTTCACCGCCACCATCGACGAGCTGTTGCAGTGGGTCCGCGAGGGCAAGATTACCGATGTTAAAACCGTCATCGGCATTTTCTGGCTGGACAAGCTGCGCGCGGGCGACTGGAAGCTATGAAACACTGGCTGGCGTTCGCCATGCTGCTTGCCGCCTTTGGCGGCGCCCAGGCAGCGGCGCAGCGCACGCCGTTTCAGATCCGTTGTGAGGACACGATCACCAAGTCGGTGTCGGTGCTGAAGGCGCAGCAGGAAGGCTACACCGTCAACAACCAGCTGCCATACCGAGCGCTTACCACGCGCACCGGCAGCAGCAACCGCGGCATGCAGACATTGGGCCTGACCGTCACCCAAGGCATGCACAAGGCCTTGGTGGGCGGCCCGATTCTGCAAGACCCGGCCAGCGGCTACGAGTGCATCGCGCCCAAGGTGGATATCCAGTTGTACTATGCGCCGGTGCGGATTTATGTCGGCAACGAATTCGCGCCCGGCACGTGCGCGTACCAGGAAATCCTGGCGCACGAGATGCGGCACCTGAAAGCGCACATGGACAATCTGGCGCGGGTGCAGAAAGTGGTCGGCGACGCGCTGAACAAGCGCTTCGCCGGGCAGCCGATGTATGCGCCGTCCGGCACCGCGATGTCGGCGTTGCAGCATGAGATCAGCAGCACCTGGTTCAACTTCATCCGCGACGAATTTGAAAAAGGCAAAGCCGATCAGGAGAAGATCGACTCGCCGGAAGAATACGCCCGTTTGGGCAAGGCATGTAACGGCGAAATCGCGCAGATTCTGGCGCGCCGCCGCAAGTAAAGAGAGTTATGACAGACAACACGACACCACGCTATTTCGCGCTGCTACCCGCCGCCGGCGTTGGCGCGCGCATGGCGGCGAACGGCCCCAAACAATATCTGATCGTTGGCGGCAAGCCGATGCTGCGTCACGCTGTGGATGCGTTTCGCGCCTCGCCGCTGGTGAATCACACTTATGTCGTGGTCAGCCCCGACGACGGCGTGATCGATGCCGTGCTGCCGTCGGAGCTGGACGGCGTGACGGTGCTGCGCGTTGGCGGCGCCACCCGCATGGATTCGGTGCTGAACGGCCTGCGCGCGCTGGCCGGTCAACTCGCCGCCCATGACCATGTGATGGTGCATGACGCCGCCCGTCCGGGCCTGACGCCGGCGCTGATCGCGCGGCTGATTGAGGGCGTCGGTGATGATCCGGCTGGCGGCTTGTTGGCTTTACCGGTGGTCGACACCATGAAACGCGGCGCGCCTGGTGCCGATGGCGCGAGCGTCAGCGCCGCCACCGTGCCGCGCAACGGTCTGTGGTCGGCGCAAACGCCGCAGATGTTCAGCTACGCGCTGCTGCTGCGGGCACTGGGCAGCGCGCCCGACGCCAACGCCATCACCGACGACGCCAGCGCCGTCGAAATGCTCGGCTACGCGCCACGGCTGATCGAAGGCCATCCAAGAAATTTGAAAGTAACGCTGCCGGCCGATATCCGCATCGCCGAGATGTATCTGGCACAGAAGGAAGACTAAGCATGAACAAACTCCCATTCCGCATCGGCCAGGGCTATGATTGCCACGCGCTGGTTGAAGGTCGCAAGCTGATTATCGGTGGTGTCGATATCCCGCACCACGTCGGCCTGCTGGGCCACTCGGACGCCGACGTGCTGCTGCACGCCATCACCGACGCCATCCTCGGCGCGGCGGCGCTGGGCGACATCGGCAAACACTTTCCGGACACCGATCCGGAATTCAAAGGCGCCGACTCGCGCAAGCTGCTGCAGGAGGCGGCCAAGCGCGTGGTGGCGACCGGCTACAGCATCGGCAACATCGACTGCACCATCATCGCCCAGCGTCCGAAGATGGCGCCGCACATCCAGCAGATGCGCGCCAACATCGCGGAGGATCTGGGTGTGGACATCAGCCAGGTCAACGTCAAAGCCAAGACCAACGAAAAGCTTGGCTACCTGGGCCGCGAAGAAGGCATCGCCGCCGAATCCATCGCCTTGCTGATGTCCTCGTAAGCTTCCTGCGCCAATGCGGTGAGCCCGGTTACCAGTTGATCCAGTTCTTCGGTGGTCGTGGTGAGCGCCACCGTAGCACGGACGACGTTGGTATCGCCGACATTGCGTTCGACCGTGAAGATGTTGAAGCGTTGCAGCAGCGCTTGCTGCAACGCGCGTGCACTCATGCCGTCGATGGTGAAGGCGGCCAGCGCCGTACCGTGCTCCGCAGCGCGCGGTGACAGCAGGCGCAAGCCGGGCAGGTGAGCGACGCGGCTGATCCAGTATTCCCGCAACTCGGCGAGGCGCGCCTGCTTGGCTTCGGTGCCACCAAGGGTGGCGTGTAAGTCGAGCGCTGCCGGCGTGGCCAGGATGGCGCCCAGCGGTGGCATGCCCGCGTGCAGCCGGCAGCGGATGTCGGTGACCGGATAATCCTTGTCGCCCATGTGCGGCTCGATCTTTTGCAATTGCGCGGCGCGGATGAAGACGAAGCCAAGCCCCGGCGGCCCGCCGATCCACTTGTGCAAGTTGAAGCCGGCAAAGTCGACGTTCATCTGCTGCACATCCACCGGCAACTGGCCCAGTGCGTGAGCGCTGTCGACCAGCACATCGACGCCGTGCTCGCGGGCGAACGCGACAATCTCGCGTACCGGCACCTGCTGGCCGTTGCATGGATAGACCTGCGACAACAGCATTAGCTTCAGCTTGGGTGTGCTGCGGATGGCGTCCTGGTATTGCTCCAGCAGTTGCTCCTGGCTGATCGGCAATTCAAACCGCAGCGCCAGCGGCGTGACGCCGCGTCGTTGCTCCAGCCAGGCCATGCTGTCACGCATGGCCGGATAATCGAGATTGCTCCACAAGACCACATCGCCGCGTTGCAACGGGACGTACTGGCCGATCAGCACCTGCATCGATTCGGTGCCGCTGCGGGTCAGCAGTATCTCGTGTGGTTCCGCATTGATCAGCTCGGCCAGACGCGTGCGCAGAATATCCACATGCCGTGCGGTGAATTCCCCTCGCACGAAAGGACTCAGATGCGCGTTCGCGTGGCGGACAGCGTCCTCGAAAGCCGTCTGCACCGGCAACGCCATCGCGCCGAAATAGCCGTGTTCGAGATTGATGACGGTGGAAGTGGATTGGGGATACTGGGACGCAATGTCATGCATGAAGAGGTCTTTCGCTTGGGACGTGCCCTATTTTATCCAAAGCTATGCTGATTGACGCATAGAGAAGTGTGGCGTCGCCGTCGAGCACCGTCGTCGCCATGTACCGCGAGATGGCCGGATAGTCGTGCAGCAATGCGGCCATAGTCCTGCCGTGAGTTTTAGCATCGAACCCACCACCGTTTGGCATCGCAGACCGGCCAGCGATGCGCTTGCAAAAACGCCGCTTGATTTTGCTGTAAATGAGTACCACGCGCTCAGTGCCCGGTGCGATTGGCAGCTTCCGCCCCAAAGCGGAAGTCGAATTCTCTGCGAAATATTTTACGGGACGTAATCTTCTTCATATACATACAGACATAGCCATAATTCGAATTGCAGGTCCTGGCATCGACAACTGACAAACCTGTTGCGCAACGACTTTTGCCGCTCCCATTCCCTCTCTGTACTGGTCAATACCTGTGCCGAGCCCCACAAGCTTTTCTAGAATATCTAAAGCCGACGACAACACCGTTCTTTGAACAAGGCTAATGCTCTCTCCTTCTTCGACATAACGGGATATTCTACCAATAACTTTAAATCGGCCGTCAGTTAGTTTCGCTTTGACAGCTAGTGGCTCCATGTCATTGACGTCAATATCAACAACACCTAGTTGCATTTTCGTTACAGGGTCTATCATTATCATCTCAAGCTGCCCAGATTTCAGGTAATCACTTTCAAGCTCCGACAATACTTTTGCTATCAAAGATTCATATTTAACCAAATCAGTCTTCATGCCCTTGTTAAAAACATGTGCATTAATTTTTTCACCAAAATTTTGAAGCACTTGAGAGATTAACGGTGAAGCAACTTTTAACGCCTCAATTATTGAGTAAAAGTCAATTGGACGGAGAATGACGTCCATTTCCACATAGTGCTTATGACTATCGGAGCTTTCCAATTCGGTCAGTTCCACAAGGTGTTCACTATCCTTCAGCGCGTCAATTAAGGACATGTGTAATCCGCCTAAGGTGTATCGCCTTGCGGTCTTCGTGGCCAGAGTTATTTCTTTATGCTGCTCTGCTGATGCTGACAGGGGAGATATTAAGTCATTCAAGAATTTAAAGCCGATGTTGAGATTTCCTTTATTTTTTGAAATATTACCTTCAGAAACCTCTGACTCCATAGAAACGCCTTTAAATACATAGGCAGCACAGTTCAAAACCATTTTCTCATTAAGATAAACTGGCTCAACGTAAAAACTCATAAATTTCCTTTCTACTGCTGTAGCGGCTTCAGCAGTGTTTCCCATTCGGATGAGTCTGGCTATGACCATCAACAGCCGACCTAATTTTCACGTAGCATCCGTGTTTCTACGCAAGCTCGGGCTAACCCACCGATTAAAAACAACGGAACTTGTGCGAGGATTATAAGCAGAAGCGCCGTTGCAGAGCGAATGAACGATTCTTCAGTCGCGTAATATTGAAATGAAAGCCACATGATAAGTAACGCCAAGCCACCAGAAATTGTTGTGACGCGCAACGTACTTCGACCGAAAATGATATCCATCAAAAGCGACGTCCCTGCAATGAACACAAGAATCAACAGCGCTGAAAGCCAAGGGCCGTCTGAGCTGAACTAGCATTGCTACCGAACATCGCAGCGAGTGCAATGAAAAGAAAAGCGCTAATCGCAGCAATTACTTTCATGTGCAGACTTTCTTAAAATCCTTGCGAAACTGACCGGCCGCTTGTGGCCGATTACGGGCAAAGAATCAGGAACTGCATTTGGGCTTGCTAAGTTTAAGATCTATCCCTGGCTCACCGATTTCTACCACCCGATCTGCCCCGCCAGCAGGCCCGTATCCCTGATAAGAATTTACCGGCCCCCAAGTGGAAGTAAGTTCCTTGGCTGGACTTTTCCGGAGGTCATAGAGAGAGATCTTTACCCACTCGGTGGGTGCTCGCCCCTCGCTTCCTTTTGCAATCTGTTGAAGTTTTTCTGGCGACGCAGGTTCAATTTTCAAACCTAAAGAAAAACCATTTGGTAGTGTAAGTCGGCGAATTTCAGGAGACAGAACGTCATAGTGTGCCACTTCAACCTTGCCGCTTGATATTGCCACGGACTGCACATTGCACGCAGCATTTGCAGATTGAAGATACATCAGTCCACTGCCAACTAACATTGCGAAGCACGAGGTATTTTTCATCACAAATCTCCAGTGGGTTGAGGCCCGTAGTTTAGCTTCGTCAGACACACAGAAAACTCGCTAACTGTAACGGCTTAAGGAAGTGACTGGCTGCTGTTGGCCGAGAGGCGAATTATTCATACAACTCGGACCAAGCTAGTCGTTCTTCCAGCCATTCATCTAGCTCGGATTCATCTAAGCCGGAAAGCATGGCACCGAGCTTCAGTTCTCCCTTTGCCAAAGCGAGTACGCCAAGAATGGCGCTGGTAGTTGGGCTGTCGATTTTTGAGCCGATGTCAGCCAAAGCTAAGGCGGAGGCTTGCGCCCACGCGCCATCGTAATCTGCTTTCAACCAAGCGGGTACTGCGGGATTACCTTTGCGATGGCGCGCAACCTCTATGGTAGCCAGCAGTCCGTAAAAATTCCAATCGCGTCCTGTCCCGCAGCTTGCGATGCGCACAAGTTGAGGAACCGCCGCGTAAGAAGCCATATCGACGTCACCTTGATGGTGAAGCTCATTCCAAAGCTCATCCCATACATCAATTCCGTCTTGCATCGACCGCAAGGCTACCGACACATCATATGGAACTCTATAGCCGCCGTGGAGTTCTTGCCACTTTTTATCCTCAAGGCTCAGCATGTATTAATTGTCTTTCGCTTTTTGACTGGCCGCTTCTGGCCGATATGAGACAGCTGAAAATCGGCTATTTTGACTTAATAGGCCAAAGGATAGTAATTGCCCCCAAGACAAACCCAAGGAATAGCGATTGGGCCTGTAGCGGTGCGAAGCTTTGAAAAACTTTCAAAACGTAGGCTGCATAAGAGTTGATAATCACGTCTGCAAACATAATTGCCACTGTTAGCTGCAATCCAGCCTTTCGGCTCTTCCAAAGAAGAAAGACAGCGACGAAATCAAATAGCGCCAACGACGTCCAGAAAGCATTCAACGGAAGTGGAACTCCACGGTAAGGAAGGAATCCTCCTAAGATGATATCGACAACATGCGTGCTGCCGCCCACCGCAAGGCAAATTGACAGCACGACAAGAACGATGCGTTCAGAAGACGTCACGGTGTTTAGTTTTCCCATTTTTCCAAGGTCCGGTTTGGCCGAACGCTGTCGACGGCATCTAGGATAGCATCTTGCCATTCTGCAAAACTCACTTATTCTCACTTTACCCAGAACGGGAGCGCGAAAAACGCGAATATGAATGGTGTCGCGTATATCATCTCGGAAAACTGTTTCCGACTTTGCCGTTGCCGGAGCGCGTGTTATGGCTGCCGCATACCGGCGAGATCCTCAGCGGCCAGTTGCCGGCGTCCCCAAGGTCACCGAGAAGGCGCTGATGAAGACCAACATGGACAGCTATGGCAAGGCCTGGACTTTTGGCACATTGCCCAGCCGTAGCGACCGCGGGGCGAGCCGATGCCGGCCTGGTCGTTCAACCACGCTAACGAGGCCGCGTCCTGCCTGGTGTGGCAAGGCGATGAGCGGATGGGGCTGGACGTCGGCGCCACCCGTGTCGCGCGGCGCTAAGTCTCTGCTACTATGACGCCTTTTAGGGAGTGAAGATGGCGCGGGATATGACTGCGTACCGCCAGTTGGCGGTGCAATCGGTGGCGTGGGGCGGGCAGGTGGCGATTTACCCGCTGCCCGGCCAAGCCTATTCGACCGACCTGCCGGTGCAATGCTCGCGCCGCATGCGCGACACCAGCGTCTACCCGGTCGGCACCTGCTTCCTGGTGGAGGCCAAACTGACCGACCGCCTGGGCGGTCCGCAGTACCTGTATGTCTGGCACGGCGACGCCATCAAGGTGCTGTCGGACCAAGACGCCGAGGTCTTCCTCGGCGCCTATCGCCGTATTCGACTGTAACCGGCGCAGACTATTCAGCGCTGCCGTCGTCTTCTTCCTCGTCGTTGTCGGCGCCGTCCTTGACGGTTTGCGAGCGGGCCGCGTCGGCGCCGGCCTTCAGCTTGGCGGCGTCTGCCAGGAACTGATCGACACTGCGGTCGGCGCTGCGCCGCACTTCCGGTGGCAGCAGCACCGACATGTACAGCTCGTCCGCCGCGCGGCCGGTGGTTTGCAGGTTGGACAGCACCATCAATGCCGAGCCCGCCAGCAGCATGACTGTGGATGTGATCAGGAAGCGGCGCGGATGATGCGGCTTGATGGTGATCAGGTGGAAGAAGATCATCGCACAGGCGATGCCCAGCGTCACCAGATTGCCATAGCGCGTCAGCGATTCGGCCGACCAGGCATACGCCAGCACCGCGCTGCCGACGCGCCACAAGCCCACCACCGCCAGCGCGCTGCCGAGAATGAACAGATGCCGTCCGATGCGCGCGTGGCTGCCGAACAGGCGGTTGGCCAGCGCCCACACGCCGGCCCACAGCAGGCCGACGGCCAGGCTGGACGCCAGCACCAGCAGGTAGCGGATCAGCGCGAACGGCTCCACGTCCGACAACCAGGTTTCAAGGCAACTGAAGATGGCGATCAGCACCAGGCCGATAATGGCCGGTGTCGTGCCTTCCCAGCCGTGCATGGTGGTGTCGGCGATTTCCGGCGCCACCGGGAAGTCGGCGCCGCGCACCCGCAGCCGCGTGTGGCCGAGGCGCACCACGGCTTCACCGTCGAGCGATATGCTGGTCTGCTTGCGGCCCTTGTGGACGATGCCGTTCTTGCTGCCGAGGTCGCGCAGCACCACCTGGTTGTGGCTGTCCGTTTCGATGATGGCGTGGCTGGCGGCGCTGTGGGCGTCGTCCAGAATGATGTCGTTGTCGTAGCTGCGGCCGATGCGGATCGGTAGCGCGGCGACTTTGTGACGGTGCAGCACATCGCCATTGCGGGCGAGGATTTCGACGAAGTAGGGGGCCTTCATTTGGCGCCGCCTTTCTTCGCCGCCGGCGCCGGCGCCAGCGCCAGCGAATCGAGGAACACCCGCGTCAGGCGCATGCCGTTGTCGTAGGACACGCCGCGCGCGTCGAGCCTGCTTTGCAGGCTCATCAAGCCCTGGTCGGTGCTGGCGGTCAGCAGCGCGAAGTCGTACAGGCCGTTAAACTTGCGGTAGGCGCGCACGCACAGCACGGCGCGCAGCGGCAGGGTTTTGTTCTTGACGAAGCTTTCGGTGCAGTTCGGGCCGGTCAGGCGCGCGTCGCGGTTGCTGCCGAAGTGCTCGTTCTTGAACGAGGTGCTGGACAGCTGGGCGAAGCGTGCCTTGTCGAGGCCGGTGCTGCGCAGGAACTGGTGGCGGATGGCGATCTGTCCCGTCTGCAGCGAGCCGCTGACGAAGATCGCCGTTTCCATCGCGCAGCTGGCGTCGTCCACCGAGAACGGTTTGTCGGCCTTGACGTTGGAGCGGCCCCAGCAGCGCATCTGCTCGGATTCGCGCACCGGCACCTGATACGGGCCCATCGGCTTCAGGCTGAGCGGGCTGGACAGCAGTTGGTTAACCATGGCGGACTGGTGCGCCAGCAACTGGCCGGCGACCACCGCCGTGAAGTCGGTCGGTGCTTTCTGCTGGGCCTCGACCTGCTTCAGCAGGTCTTGCGCGTAGCGGGCCGGCACCAGAAAACTGACCAGTTCGCCGTCGAGGCGCTTGGAGACGTTGACGCCGGCCACCGAGCCATCGGCCGTCACGCTGGGGCCGCCGCTCATGCCGGAGTTGATCGGACCGGTGAACATCAGCTGGTCGTAGAAGCTACGGGTGATGACGCCGTTGTAGGCGCCTTCGGAAATCGCAAAGCCGAGGTCGAGCGGATTGCCCATCGAATACAGATACTGGCCTTGCGTCAGGCGCGCCAGCTGGTCCGGCATCTTGAAGAAGCCGGTGCCGCTGCGGTTGACGCGCAGCACGGCCAGATCGTGCAGCACATCGACCGCCAGCAGTTCCACATTGCCGCGCTGGCCGCTGGTGTCGACCCATTCGCCGACATAGGTGTCGGGATCGAGCGCGAATTGCGACACCACATGGTAGTTGGTCAGCACCAGGTTGCTGGTGCCGATCAGGAAGCCGGAGCCGACCGACGATTGCGTGCGGCCGCTTTTCAGCAGCGAGCGCACTTGCAGGATGTCGTTCTTGGCGGCGGCGTACAGGTGCTGCGCGGCGCTGGACGGGGGCGGCAATGGCGCGCCGTCGGCACTGGCGGCCTCGGCCGCATCGGCGACGGGGCCGGCGGGCGCCTGAGGGACATGCCGCGCGGAGGCGGGCGTCGGCGTGGCGGGCTGTTGTGCGGATGAGGGCGCCGCCAGCGCGACGCCGGCGCAGGCCCAGGTGACAAATAAAGTACTGGCGAGCTTGGTGACTTTCATGCAGTCCTTAAAACAACGTTACAGCGCGCCGTCCTCCACTGGCGCCGGCATCAGCGGCGTCATCATGTGGCCCAGCTTGGCGGCCTTGGTATCCAGATAATACTGGTTAAAAGCGTTGCGGTTGACCAGCAGCGGCACGCGCTCGGCCACCTCAACGCCCAGATTGGTCATGGCGTTGATCTTACGCGGATTATTGGTCATCAGGCGCAGGCTTTTCACGTTGAACTGTTCCAGCATCGGCTTGACCAGACCGTAGGTGCGCTGATCCGGCTTGAAGCCCAGCTGTTCATTGGCCTGCACCGTGTCGGCGCCGGCCTCTTGCAGGCGATAGGCGCGGATTTTGTTGACCAGGCCGATGCCGCGGCCCTCCTGGCGCAGGTAGAGCAGCACGCCGCGGCCTTCCTCGGCGATCTTCTTCAGCGCGCCTTCCAGCTGGGCGCCGCAGTCGCAGCGTTGCGAGAACAGCACGTCGCCGGTCAGGCATTCCGAATGCACGCGCGCCAGCACCGGCGCGCCGTCGCCGATCTCGCCCAGCACCATGGCCAGATGCTCCTTGCCGGTGGCCTTCTCGACGAAGGCGTGCAGCGTGAACTGGGCCCAGGGGGTGGGCAGGGCGCAGGAGGTGACGTAGTTCAGTTCGTCTTGGGACGGGAGTTCTGCGCTCTGCGACATGGTTTTGCTCTTTATTCTGTTCATGTGAGGTAAAAAGGCGCGCCGGGCTGTTCCAACAGACCCGGCGCGCCCTTCATGATACCAAAACTGGCGGAAATGTTTTGACGGCCCCCTCGGGCCGACAAGCCTGCTTATTGTTTATGCAGGTTTAGGCAGATCGAACAGCAGCAGCTCGGCGTCTTCCGCGTCGTTCAGCGTGACCAGCGGTTCGTCGCTCAGTTTCAGCGCGTCGCCGGCTTTCAGATGGACGCCGTTGACGGTGACCGCGCCGCGGATCAGGTGCACATAGCCCAGCCGGCCGTCCTTCAGCTCATGCTTCAGGCTGTCACCCTCGGCCATGATGCTGGCGTAGATCGCCGCATTCTGGTGGATCAGCACCGAGCCTTGGCGGCCATCGTCCGAGGCGATCAGGGCCAGTTTGCCTTGTTTGCTCTGCGGGGCGAAGTTCTTTTCCTCATAGCTTGGCGGAATGCCGATCTGGTTAGGCTGAATCCAGATTTGCAGGAAGTGCACGATTTCATCGCGGTTATGGTTGAACTCGCTGTGACGCACACCGGTGCCGGCGCTCATGCGCTGCACGTCGCCGTAGTGCAGCACCGAGCCGGTCCCCATGCTGTCCTTGTGTTCCAGCGCGCCGCTGAGCACGTAGGAAATGATTTCCATGTCGCGGTGGCCGTGGGTGCCGAAGCCCTGGCTGCCTTGCACCTGGTCTTCGTTGATCACCAACAGCGGGCCGAAGCCGACGTGTTCTGGATCGTGATAGTGGCCGAACGAGAAGCTGTGTTTGGAATCGAGCCAGCCGTGGTTGGCTTTGCCGCGCGAATCGGAATGACGTACTTGCAACATGATGAGCTCCATTTCTTTTTGATTGGGTTAATGTGCGATAATTTTGAAAGTGCTTTCGTTCACTGTTCGCAATTCGCCGCATCCATGAATCACATTGTAGACCGCTGATTCCAAATAAAAAAACGGAAAAATTACCGTCCTATTATCGAAAAAATCGAATGCTCAGATTAAGCCTGGAAGCCCTGCAAATCGTCGACGCCATCGACCGGCGCGGTTCCTTCTCCGCCGCCGGCAAGGAGTTGCACCGCGTGCCATCGACGATTTCGTACACCGTCAGCAAGCTGGAGGATGATCTCGGCGTGCAGGTGTTCGAGCGCAACGGCCCGCGTGTGGGGCTGACGCCGGCCGGCGCCGAACTGCTGAAGGAAGGCCGCTACCTGCTGAAAGCGGCGCTGGACCTGGAGCACCGCGTGCGCCGTGTGGCGTCCGGCTGGGAGACGGAACTGGCGGTCGGCATGGATTCCATGTTCTCGGCCTGCCTGCTGCACGACGATGTGCCGGCGTTCTATGCGGTTGCCAAGCAGACCAGGCTGCGCATCGTGCAGGAAGCACTGTCCGGCACCTGGGAAGCGTTGCTGGATCGCCGCGCCGACCTGCTGGTAGGCGCGGCCGGCGACGGTCCGGCCGGCGGCGGCTATGTGTCCGAGCCGCTGGGTAAGCTCAATTTCGTGTTTGCCGTGGCGCCGTCGCATCCGCTGGCGGCTGTTCAGGGCAAGCTGGGTCGCACTCATTTGCAACACCATCGTGCCGTCAGTGTGGCCGATTCGGCACGCCAGATGGCGCCGCGCACGGTCGGCCTGTTGCTGGGGCAGGACACGTTGACCGTGCCGAATATGCAGACCAAATTCCAGTACCAACTGGCCGGCATGGGCTTCGGATTTCTGCCCGAGCCGTGCGCCCGCGTGGCCATCGCCGCCGGTTTGCTGGTGGAGAAAGAGGTCGAGGAGCCCAAACCGGCCGAAACCTTCTATCTGGCCTGGCGCAGCGGCGAGAACGGCGCCGCGCTGAATTGGTGGATCGACCGCATGCGTCAGCCCGGCTTGTTCGCGCGCCTGGTCAGTCAGCTGCCGCATCATATATTGACCGAGGCCAATAGTTTCGGGCAACATACCAAGATTGCCTAACGTCCCCGTTGAAACTTTCCATGACCGCCATGCCGCCCGTGTTCTTGCATCCTCTGGCTGACCGCAACGGCAGTCCGTCGGCGCTGCTGCTGGACGCCGCGCGGCTGCCGGCGACGGCGGGTGAAGCACCGGTCAGCGCGCTGGAAGAACTGGCCAATGGCGGCATGCGCTGTTTTTACCGGCCCGGCCCGGACGCGGGCTTTAATCAGGCTCTGGAACAGGCCGGCTGGAAGCCGCTGCCGGCCGACAAGGTGCAGCGCGCCGACCAGGCGTTGCCGAAAGACCTGGCGCCAGCCATCCAGTGGATCGAGGGCGACTGGTTCCTCGCGCCCCCGCCCAAGCCGGTCGGCGCACAAGCGGCCTCGCGCGCGCTGGCGCTGCAACTGGTGCAACTGGTCTCGGACGATGCCGACACCCACGAAATCGAAGCGCTGCTGCGTCAGGACCCGACCCTGTCGTACCACCTGCTGCGGCTGGTCAATTCGCTGGGCATGGGGGCCAGCCGCCGCGTCACCAGCTTTGCGCAGGCGATCCTGATTCTCGGCCGCTCGCAACTGCGCCGCTGGCTCAATCTGATGTTGTTCTCGGCGCGCGAAGGTGATCCGCGCGCGGCCATGCTGCTGGCGCGGGTGGCGGTGCGGGCACGCTCGATGGAGCTGCTGTCGAAGGCGCTTGGCGAAGACAAGCAGCATCAGGAGCAAGCCTTTATGGTCGGCATGTTCTCGCTGCTGGGCATGCTGTTCGGCATGCCGCTGGCCGAGGTGCTGCAGCCGCTGACCATCGGCGAGACCGTGCAACAGGCACTGCTGGCGCACGAGGGCGAGCTGGGCCGGCTGCTGTGGCTGGTCGAATCGGCCGAGCGCGAGGACTACGACGGCCTGGTTCAGCGCCTGGCGCAACTACCACTGGACACTGCCACCTTCAATCGCATCGTCGCCGATGCGTATCGGTGGATGCAGGACGTCACCGCCGGCAAGGCAGGTGGCGCGCATGCTTAATGCGATCGAGCACTGCTTTGAACTGAGCCGGCAGGCGCGCGGTTTGCAGGGCGCGGCGCTGGACCACAAGCTGAGCGAGCTGGACGCCGCCCTGACGCTGGCGCGCCTGGCCATGAAGCCGGCCGATATGCCGGCGGTGATCGATCCCGGCGCCACCTTCGAGCTTGACCTCACAGGTTATGTGACCGCGTGGAGCGCCGGCGCCGAGGCTCTGTTCGGCTACGCCGCCGGTGAGGTGATCGGCCAGCATGTGCTGTGCCTGTACGCCGAGGACGATGACGGCGGCGATATCGCCGAGCTGTTCGCCGCGCACGCTCCCGCTGCGTCCGCCGCGCGCACCGAGGTGCGGCGGCGCCACAAGAACGGCGGCATCCTCCGGGTGTGCCTGGACGTCGAGTTGCGCCACGACGCCGGCGGCGATCCGCTCGGCATGCTGGTGCGGGTGGCCGAGGCCGGCCCGGCGCTGTCGGCGCAGGACCAGATCAAGCTGCACGCGCGCATCATCGAAGACAGCGAGCAGGGCGTGCTGATCACCGACGCGCATGAGCGCATCGTGTCGATCAACTCGTCCTTTACCCGCATCACCGGCTACACACCGGCCGAATTGATCGGCCAGACGCCGGACCTGCTGCGTTCCGGCGTCAACGACGCCGAGTTCCACGCCAAGGTGCGCGCGGCGATGCAGGGCGGCGGTCCGTGGCGCGGCGAGATCATCGGCCGGCGCAAGAACGGCGAGCTGTTCCCGCAATCGGTGACCATCAGCGCGGTGCGCGACCAGCGCGGCAGGATCAGCCATACGTTCTCGCTGTTTTCCGACATCAGCGTGCACAAGGACGCCGAGGCGCGCATGCAGCGCATGGCCAACTACGATCCGCTGACCGGTCTGCCGAATCTGTGCCTGCTGACCACGCTGGTGGGGCAGGCGCTGACCGAAACCAAGCGCTCCGGCGACCACGGCGCGCTGATGGTGGTGGAGATCACCCGTATCGGCGCCATCAGCGACACGCTGGGACATGACATCGGCAACGGGCTGCTGTGCCAGATCGGCCGCATCTTCCGTCAGGCGCTGCGCGAGGGCGACGTGCTGGCGCGGCTGGACGGTCACCGTTTCGCCGTCGCCCTGTTGCAGGTGGAAAAGCGCGAGCACGCCGGCATCGTTGCCGAGAAGCTGCTGGCGGCGTTGGCGGCGCCGATCCTGGTCGCCGCGCACAGCCTGCAGGTGGGCGCGCACATCGGCATCACCGTCTACAACGAGGATGGCGCCGACGTGCCGACGCTGATCCGCTACGCCGACGTGGCGGTGGCCAAGGCGGCGCAGAGCATCGAATCGAACTTCCTGTTCTACAGCGAGGAGATGAACCAGCGCGCCAAGGAACATCTGCGCATCGAAAGCGAGTTGCGCCAGGCGCTGCAGCAGCACGAGTTGCAGCTGTACTACCAGCCGAAGGTGAGCCTGCGCAGCGGCCGCATCGTCGGCGCCGAGGCGCTGCTGCGCTGGCGCCATCCGGTGCGCGGCATGGTATCGCCGGGGGTGTTCATCCCGGTCGCCGAGGAGACCGGCCTGATCCACAATCTCGGCGCCTGGGTGCTGGAGGAGGCGTGCCGTCAGATCAGCGCATGGCGCGACGCCAACCTGATCATGCCGCCGATCGCCATCAACCTGTCGGCGCGCCAGTTCGACAGCGAGCTGCCCAAGCGCATCGCGCTGGTGCTGGACAAGCACCAGGTGCAGCCGGACCAGATCAACCTGGAGATCACCGAAAGCCTGCTGGTGCGCGGCACCGACAAGGTGATCGCCATCATGAATGAACTGGTGGCGATGGGCATGGCGCTCGCGCTCGATGACTTCGGCACCGGCTACTCCAGCCTGGCTTATCTGAAGAAATTCCCGATCAGCACCCTGAAGATCGACCGCTCCTTCGTCATCGGCCTGCCCTACGAGGAGAACGACTGCGCCATCGCGCGCGCCATCGTCACCATGGCGCAGCAGCTGCGCCAGGAAATCGTCGCCGAGGGCGTCGAAACGCCTGAGCAAATGAGCTTCCTGCGCGAGCTGGGCTGCGACCAGTTGCAGGGCTATCTGTTCAGCCAGCCGGTGCCGGCGGCGGAATTCGCCGCCATGTTGCGCGAAGGTAAACGCCTGGCGTTCGCCCCCCGCTGATCAGTGTGCTACGAAAGGCGGATAGCGTGCTATGTTACACACTGACAGAATGGTCTGTTTGTACCCACCCAAGGAGACTTCCATGCTTAAACGTACATTTGCTGCAATGACGCTGGCCTGCGCCGGCCTGGCGCTGACCGCTTGCACCACCACCACCGGCGAGGCCAAGCCGAGCGCCGCCGCCATCAAGACCGAAATCGAACAAGGTTCCTACAACACGCTGGAGCGCCTGTACCAGGAAGTGCCGGGCTCGCGTGAACTGGTGCGCAAGGCCAACGGCGTGCTGGTGTTCCCGAATGTGGTGGCGGCCGGCCTGGTGGTGGGCGCCGAATACGGCAAGGGCGTGCTGCGCAGCGGTGGCCAGACGGTCGACTACTACAGCGTCGCCTCGTTGTCGGTCGGCTTCCAGGCCGGCGCGCAATCGAAGGCCGTGGTGCTGCTGTTCATGAGCCGCGAGGCGCTCGACAAGTTCCGCAACGGCAAAGGCTGGACCGCCGGCGTTGACGGTTCGGTGGCGCTGATCAAGGTTGGCGCCAACGGCGAGATCGACACGGCCACCGCCAACAACCCGATCCAGGGCTTTGTGCTGACCAACGCCGGCCTGATGGCCAACCTGAATCTCGAAGGCACGAAGATTTCCAAACTCAATTTGTAAGGCAATAATGACGCGTAACACGCTGGACTCAGCCCATATTCATCCCGCCGCGCTGGCGCAGATCGAGAACAATCATCCGGCGCTGGTGGCGCAGGTGCGGGCCGCCATCGCCGCCCACAAGGTGGTGGTGGTCGGCATGGGCCTGAATCCCTTTCCGGCCAAGGCGCGCAAGATCCTCGACGCGCAGGGAACGCCGTACACCTATCTGAGCTACGGCAACTACTTCTCACAATGGCGTCCGCGGCTGGCGCTCAAGCTGTGGAGTGGCTGGTCGACCTTCCCGATGATCTTCGTCAACGGCACGCTGATCGGCGGCGCCAACGATCTGCAACGGTTGATCGCCAGCGGCGAGTTCCAGCGCCTGCTGACGGCTTAATCCGGCGCGACTTCGTCGTTGAGTTTGGCGGTCAGTTGTTGCAACGACGGCGATGCCTGGTCCAGGTGGTAGACCACGCAGTGCGGCGCGCCGTGGTCGTCGTCGACCGCCAGTTGGTACTTGAAGTCCCATGACTTCGGCGCGTCCTTCACCAGCCGGGACGGCAGCTCGAAGAAGTCGCTGGCCCGCAGCAATCGCTCAAGCTCGCTGGCCTGTTCCGGCGGCAGTTGCGCCAGATCGACGGTGCGCGTTTGTGCGCCGGCCGGTCCGGCGAAGCCGCCGGTGCATGTCAAAATCAAGCGCATACTGCTTCCTTCACGTGACGCCGACCAGTTTCCACGCCGCCTGCACGGCGCGCCGCTCCGGCGAGCCGGCGCCGTACAGCAGCGCGGCCGATTCCGCTGTGGCCCTGGCCATGTCGGCGAAGGTGGCGTTGGGCGTCAGCAGGCCGAGTGCCTTGTACCAGATCGGCGCCGCCTTGTCCCATGAGTTGCCCTTGAGGGCGATGGCGGCCGCGTAGAACGCATGGTTGGGAATGCCGGAGTTGGTGTGCACGTCGCCGTGTTCCAGATATCCTGCCATAGTTTTGGGCTGGTCGTCGCCCGACCAGGTGAGCGCCTGGTTGCCAGGATCGGCCATCGAGCGCAGCGCCTTGCCGACCGACGGCGCCAGGATGCCGGCGCCGATCAGCCAGTCGGCCTGCTCGACGTTCTGCTTCAGCGTCCATTGCTTGACCACGCAGCCGAACACGTCGGAGATCGATTCGTTGAGCGCGCCGCTCTGGTCCTCGTAGACCAGCCCGCCCGGCACCGCGTATTGCGTGACGCCGTGCGTCAGTTCGTGGGCGATGACGTCGAGCGCGCCGGTGAAGCCGAGGAACAGCTTGCCGTCGCCATCGCCGTAGACCATTTGCTGGCCGTTCCAGAAGGCGTTGTTGAAGCGCGTCTGGTAATGCACGGTCGAGTCGATGCGCAGGCCTTTGCCGTCGATCGAATGGCGCTGCAATACCTCGCGGTAAAAATCGTAGGTGGCGCCGGCGCCGTCGTAGGCCTGGTTGACGGCGTTGTCGGTGACCGGCTTGCCGCCTTCGCCGCGCGCCAGCTTGCCGGGCAGCGTGGATTTGTTTTGCGCATCGTAGACATGGCGGCTTTTCTCGTCGCGCACGCCCGCCGTGATGCCCAGCACCACCGGCGCGACCGAACGCTGGCCGCGCAGATGGGCGGAGATCTCGGCGGCGTCGAGCAGGCAATCGCGCTCGCTGGCGTCGGCGGTTTGCTCGGCCAGCGTGCGCAACATCTTGGGTGGAATGATGAAGCAGGTGCAGCCATGCGGGTGCGCGCTCATGACGTTCTCCTAAACAATGCAATAGCGTATTTATACACGGATTTGCATTGCCGGGACGTCACTCTTGCCGACGGGTTTGCCGCAAGGGATCGAGCAGCGCGCGCAGGTTGTTATGGTCGAGTTCGTACATCAGCGCGATCAGGCCGCCCAGTTCGCCGGACGGGAAACCTTCGCGCGCGAACCAGCCCAGGTAATGGCCGGGCAGGTCGGCGATCTTGCGGCCTTTATACTTCCCATAAGGCATGTCGCGGGTCAGCAGCAGGGCGAGTTTTTCCGAGTTCATGCCGGCATGATAAACCTAGCGCGGCGCCGACACCATCTCCAGCGGCACGCCGCCGCGCGCGGTGCGCAGATTGACCAGGCGGACCGGCTCCAGCGCGTTCTCCGGCCGGCCGTCGGTGGTGACCGCCAGCGCGATGGTGTTGCGGCCGTTCGGGTTGAGGATGCCCGGCGGCAGCACAAACGTGCGCTGCGGGCCGACGTGGGCGATGAACTGTCCCATGTTCCAGCCATTGACGAAGATCAGCGCGCGGTTTTCGCGCTCCGAACGCGGCTGGGTGGTATCGCCGAAGGCCAGGCCCAGCTGTACGTCGTGCTGTCGCGGCAGGTCCAGCGTGAACTCGGTGCGCAGCCAGTAGGTGCCCGGCGCCGGCGGCGCGTCGGTCGACTGCGCGGCGCTCCAGCCTTGCGACGGCGTGGACGGCAGGTGCCAGCCTTCGCGCTCGCCGTACAGGCCGCCGTTGTTGAGCGGGCCGCGGGCGATGTCGGTCGGCGTTTCACCACCGCGCTTGCCCTGGATGCGCCAGGCGATCGGCACGGCGAAGCGCTTGCCGCCCTTGGACGTCAGCGAGGCCGAGATCAGGCCGCGCGCTTCGCGGTGGTAGTCGTCGGCCATCAGGTCCCAGTTGTGCGAATTGTTGCGCACCATGACGGCGATGACATGCTCGCCGGCCGTCAGTTGGCCGAGCGTGAACTTGACGCTGTCGGTGGTTTCCGGGAAGGAGCGGCCGGTGTCCAGCTCGTGCTGGCCGAGGTAGCGGCCGTCGATCCACACCTGCAGCATGCCGGCGCCGCCGGCGCCGTAGAACAGTTCCAGCTGGTTGGTTTTCGGATCGCTGAGGTTGACGCGGCCGCGATACCAGACGTCGCCGTGGTGGAAGCCGTAGTCGCTCATGGACAGCGTCGGCTGGCCGCGTTCCGGCATGGTCCAGGTCTGCGCCGCCGACCCGCGCGTGTCGGCCTTGAGCCATTGCGTGTCGTCGAAGCCGGGCTGGGCTTCCGGACTGTCGGCGCGGCGCAGCCAGGTGGCGTGGGTCAGGTCGGGCAGCGTCACCGCCTCCGGACCGGCGAGGACGGCGCTGCGGAAGCTGCCGTCGGGCTGCGCGGTCAGCGTCAGGCGCTCGCCGTTGAAGCTGGCGCTGGTGAACGCCGGCCCCCAGATTTCGAGCGCGCTGGTGGCCGAGGTGTCGCCGGTCAACGCCAGCGTGCCGTCGGTCAGCGTGGCGCCGCGCACCAGTGCCGGCGTCAGTTGCAGCACCTGGCCGGCGGGTGTGTGCTGGGTCCAGAAGTTGATGCTGTTCTTGTTGTCGGCGATCAGCAGTAGCAGCGGCGCCTTGCCGCCGCCGCTGATGCGCACGCGGGCCAGGCCGTCGTGCGTGTAGCGCAGCTTGAGGTCGCCGCTGGCGGCGTCGTAGCTGGTGTCGACTTTGCCGGCCAGGATGTCGACCTTCGGCGCGCTGGCGTAGCGCAGCACGGTTTCGCCGTCCTCGCCGTCGCGGCCGTGTAGCAGGGCGATGTCGCGCTCGCCGTTGCGGAAGTGGGTTTGCAGTTCGGAGGTGGAGTACACCAGGTGCTGGCGTTCCAGCGCGTAGGAGGCCAGCAGCATTTTGGCGTCCTGACCGTTGAGGCGCAGCGGCACCGTGTAGCGGCGTTCCCTGGTGTCCAGCTCGAAGCTGAAGCGGTCGTCCGTCAACTGGTCGGACGGGCTGTGCACGGCGAACAGGATATGCGTGCCCAGCGCCGGATTGACGTTGTGGTAGACCTTGACCTTCGGCGACGAGGTCTTGATCGGCGCGCCCTTGTCCATTTGCGCCAGCGCCGCTTCGGCGGCCTGCACGAACATGCCTTGCTGCTTCAACGTCAGCGCTTTCGGGCGCAGGCCGCGGTCTTCCGAAATCGGCGCGCCGTAGTCATACGAGGTGTAGACCACCGGGCCGCCCAGCCAGCCCCACGAGGTGCCGCCGAAGGTCATGTAGATGTTGTGGATGGTGATGCGGTTGATCAGGTTGGTGCCGTAGAACACCCGCTGGTAGCCGCTGCCCTGGCGCTCGGCGGTGCAGCGGTAAGTGCCGTTGGAGCCCCAGTAGTCGAACCAGCCACCGCCCAGCTCGGCCGCGAAGCCCGGCGTCTTTGGCGACGACAGCGCGCCGGCCTTGAAGCCGGGCTGGCCGTAGATGCCCCAGTCCGGTGCGCGGTTCGGGCCGGACGGATCGCCGTGAACATTGCAGGCGCCGCCGGGGTAGCCGTCGAAGGCGTACAGGTCGGTCGGGCCGGGATTGGCCCATGGTGCGGTCGAGGTCGGCGGCGTCCAGTCCGGCAGGCGGCCGGCGGCGTTGTGGAAGAACGGCACGGTGATGCCGTCGGCGCGGGCCTTGCTGGCCAGGTGCGCCATCTGGCGCGCGTGTTTCGGCTCGACCTTGCCCAGTTCGTTTTCAAGCTGGTAGGCGATGACGTTGCCGCCGCCGTCGGTGATCTGGTGGCGCGCGATGATGGCGTTAATTTGCGTCATCCACTCATCGGCTGCGGCCAGGTAGACCGGGTCGTCGGTGCGGGCCTCGGCCTTGTTGCGGAACATCCAGCCGGGGAAGCCGCCGCCGGTCAGCTCGGCGTTGACGTAGGGGCCGGTACGGGCAATGATGTACATGCCTTCCTCTTCGGCGATCTCGATCGCGCGCTCGACGTTGCGCACGCCGTTGAAGTCGTACACGCCGGGCGCCGGCGAGTGGTAGCCCCAGTCGAAGTAGAAGGCGATGCCGTTGAAGCCGACGGCTTTCATTTTCTGGATGACGTCGCGCCACAGCGAGGGGCTGGGCAGGCGGAACGGATGGATCTCGCCCGACCAGACGACGATACGCTTGCCATCGACCATCAGCGAATGCTCGTCCCAGCTGACTTTGCGCGGTGTTCCCTTGGGCCGGGTGGTGGTGGCGTAGGCCTTGCGCGGCTCCAGCAGCACCGAGGCGTGGGCGACGGTGCCGGAGATGCCGCCGACCTGGGTTTTGGCGCTCCAGCTGTGCAGGTTGTCGGCGCTGTCGGCGTACCAGAGTTGGCGGCCGTCGGCGCTGTTGGCGTACAGGCGCCAGCCGCCGTTGGGCAGTTTGACCAGGGACGGCGCGCCGCCGGCGGCACCCAGCGCGGCCAGGTTGGCGTGCGTTGCGGTTTTCCACGGACCGGTCAGCGTGGTCGCGGTGGCCAGTTGCAGTTGACCGCTTTCGGCATTGCGGAACAGGGCGGCGTAGGATGTCGTCGTGCCACCGTTGATGCGCACGACCGCCGCATCAGATGGCAGGTTGCTGGCCGGTTGCGGCGCCGACCATTGCGTGAAGTCGGCGTTCGGCGTGAGCACATAGATTTGTACGCCGGCCTGCGTGGCGAGCGACACGGTCAGTTGCGGCTGACCATCGGCGCCGTCTACCCAGCGCGGCGCGGCCGCCTGTGTCAGGCCCGGCAGCGCCGGTGCGGCGAGATTGAGCGCTTGCCAGTGCTTCAGATCGGCCGAACGGGCGACGGCGATGCCCGCACCCTGTGCGTAAGCCACATAGTATTGGCCGGCGTGACGGACAATGGCGGCATCGATGACGGTGTCGGTCATCGCCCCGCTCGCCGTCAGCGCTTCCGACGCCAGCGGCGTGAAGGTCACGCCATCGTAAGACGAGTACAGACTGAGCTTGCCGCCGCTGGCCAGTGGCGCGCCGGCCAGCACAAACACCGGCGAATCGGCCGTCACCTGCTGGCGCGCCAGCTGCTTTTGCGCATCGGAAGCCTGCGGAATCCCCAGTTCCTGAGCACCGATGTTCAGCGTCAGGGTTGCACAGGCCAGCGCGAGCATGCGAGGCAGCAAGGATAATCGGTGGCGGCGATACGCGGCGCGGGCAGTCGTCATGGATGAGGTCGGTCAAGTGAATGGTAGCCCGATCATAATGCCTTTTCACCCATGCCAGCCGGTCACAAAACGTCAACAACTTGAGTGTTTTGCCGACCGCGCCTGGACACCCGCTGGCTCGCCGTGCGGTGTATAGTGGCGGCGATTTGAACTTCGCCGCCACACCATGTCCGCCGTTTCGCTGTTTAGCCTGATCTCCGCCTACTTCGCCCTGTTGCTGATTGTTGCCTGGCGCACCTCGCGCAACGCCAACAACGACAGCTTCTTCATCGGTAACAAAAACAGCAACTGGCTGCTGGTCGCTTTCGGCATGGTCGGCACCACGATGAGCGGCGTCACCTTCATCAGCGTGCCGGGCGCCATTGGCCGCGACGGTTTCGGCTACCTGCAAGTGATCCTCGGCTATGTGCTGGGCTATATCGCTGTCATCGCCGTTTTGCTGCCGCTGTACTACCGCCTCAAGCTCACGTCCATCTACACCTATCTGGCGCGGCGTCTCGGCCCGCGCTCTTACCAGAGCGGTGCGGCGTTCTTTATTCTGTCGCGCACCCTGAGCGCGTCGGCGCGCCTGTACCTGGTGGTGAACATCCTGCAGATGACGATCCTCGACAGCATGGGCGTGCCGTTCTGGCTCAGCACCGTCGTCATTCTGGCGATGATCCTGCTGTACACCTACGAGGGCGGGGTCAAGACCATCGTCTGGACCGATACGCTGCAAACCGCCGGCATGGTGCTGAGCCTGGTCATCTGCACCGGCTGGCTGCTGCATGCAATGGACCTCGGCCCGCTGGCCAGCCTGGCGCGCATGCATGAACAAAATCTGACCCGCGTGCTCACCACCGCCATCGACAGTCCGGCCAATGTGTGGAAGCAGGTCGGCGCCGGTTTCTTCATCGTGCTGGCCATGACCGGCATGGACCAGGAAACCATGCAGAAGAACATCTCGGTCAAAACGCTGCGCGACGCGCAAAAGAACATGGCGCTGATGACGATTGTGCTGACCGTTGTACTGGTACTGTTCATGTACCTTGGCGGGCTGCTGTACCTGTACGCGCCGGCGGCCGGTGTGACGGCGGTCGGCGACAAGATCTTCCCGGCGGTGGTGATGGGGCACATGCCGGCGGCGCTGCAACTGATCTTCTTCATCGGCCTGATTTCGGCGCTGTTTCCCAGCGCGGACGGCGCCATGACCGCGCTGACGTCCTCCTTCAGCATCGACATCCTCGGCGTGCAGCGCCGCACCGACCTGACCGAGGCGGCCAAGACACGCTTGCGCCACCGTGTGCACCTGGCTTTCTGCGCCATTTTCCTGGCGCTGGTGCTGCTGTTCAAATGGGTGGACAACGCCAGCATGGTCGGCCTGGTGCTGAAGCTGACCGGTTATACCTACGGGCCATTGCTGGGCTTGTTTGCCTTCGGTATCCTGACCCGACGCGCGGTGCGCGACCGCTGGGTGCCAGTGGTGGCACTGGCCGGACCGGTACTGTGCTATGTTATTGATTTCAATCAGGAAGTGCTGTTTGGCAGTTATCGCATCGGTTTGGAGTTGCTGATCCTGAACGGATTGATCGTCTTTACCGGCCTGATGCTTGTTTCAAAAAAACAGCAATAGCAGTATCATCATTGCAAATTACGCAACCATGGAGTGTTGATGAGTCAATCCCCGTTTTCCTATGTCCGTCGTGGCTTCAGCTTTTTCTGGCGCGCGCTGGACGCCAGCCGCCGCACGGTGCTGAACCTGATTTTCCTGGCGCTCGTGCTGGTGCTGCTGTATGCGATCTTCGGCGGCGGCGCCAAGCCGCTGCAGCCCAAGACCACGCTGGTGCTGAACCTGAAGGGGCAACTGGTCGAGCAGTCCAGCGTCAATGCGACCGACGCGCTGCTGGCCAATGCGCGCGGCGGTGACGTGCACAAGATGATCCAGTTGCGCGACGTGCTGGCGGTGCTGGACAACGCCGCCAAGGACCCGAACATCGGCGGCGCGGTGCTGCTGGCCGACGACCTGCAAGGCGGTGGCCAGGCCACGCTGCGCGAAGTGGCCAGCGCCATCGACCGTTTCAAGGCCGCCGGCAAGCCGGTGGTGGCGTGGGGCGCCAGCTATGATCAACGCCAGTACCTGCTGGCGGCGCATGCCAACGAGGTGTATCTGCACCCGATGGGCATGGTGATGATCGAGGGCTTTGGCCGCTATCGCAATTACTACCGCGACGCGCTGGACAAGCTGGGCATCACGGTCAACCTGCTGCGTGTGGGCACCTACAAGGCCGCCGCCGAACCGTACATCGCCAACGGCCCGTCGCCGGCCGCCGCCGAGGCGGACGCCTATCTGTACAACGCGCTGTGGGCTTCGTACACCGACAACGTGGAAAAGGCGCGCAAGCTGCCGCAAGGGCAGATCATGAAGACCATCAACGACCTTCCGCAGCAAGTGGCGGCGGTGAATGGCGACCTGGCCAAGCTGTCGCTGTCGGCCAAGTTTGTCGACGGTCTGAAAACCAGGGATGAAATCCGCGAGATGATGGTCAAGCGTGGCGCGCCGGACGCGGAAGGCAAGAGCTTCCGCCAGGTGAGCTTCGAGGACTACCTGGCGCGCGTGCCGCGCAAACTGACCGGCGACGCCGTCGGCGTGATCGTGGCGCAGGGCGAAATCAGCGACGGCACCGCCGGTCCGGGTTCGATCGGCGGCGATTCGACCTCCAAGCTGATTCGCGCCGCGCGTGAGGACAGCAGCATCAAGGCTGTGGTGCTGCGCGTCGATTCGCCTGGCGGCAGCGCCTTCGCTTCGGAGCTGATCCGTCGCGAGCTGGAACTGACGCGCGCCGCCGGCAAGCCGGTGGTGGTTTCGATGGGCAACCTGGCGGCATCGGGCGGCTACTGGATTTCGATGTCGGCCGACGAGGTGATCGCCGAGCCGAACACCATCACCGGTTCGATCGGCGTGTTCGCGCTGCTGCCCACCGCCGACAAGGTGGTCGACAAGCTGGGCATCCATACCGCCGGTCAGCCGACCACCTGGCTGGCCGACGCCGGCAACCCGCTGCGTCCACTGGACCCGCGCTTCGGCCAGGTGATCCAGGGTAGCGTCAATCATATCTACGCGGAGTTCACCGCCCGCGCGGCCCAGGCGCGCAAGACCACGCCGGCCAAGATCGACGAAGTGGCACAGGGCCGCGTGTGGACCGGCGCGCAGGCCAAGGAGCGCGGCCTGGTCGATCGTCTGGGCAGCTATGGCGACGCGCTGAAATCGGCGGCCGCGCGCGCCAAGCTGGCGGGCGACTACCGTGTGGTGTATGTGGAGCGCGACATCAGCAAATTTGATCGCTTGATCGAGATGGTCGGCGGCGGCACGGCGCAAGCGGTGGCGCAGGCGGTGTCGGCGCAACTGAAACTGGGCGCCGCGGCGACCACCGGCCTGCCGCCAAGCGCGGCGACCGAGGTGGCCGGCGACTTCGCCTGGTTGTCGGAACTGACGGCGAAACGCAAGCCGTTCACCGCCATCACCCACTGCCTCTGCGAATCGCCGTAACGTCGTTCCCGCGTTCGCGGGAGTGATGGTCAGGCCAGCGGCAGCTGTACCTCAAAGCAGCTGCGTCCATCCCGCATCAGGACGCAGCGCGCTTCGCCGCCATGGCGGCGGGCGATCTGCCGCACCAGCGCCAGACCCAGGCCCGCACCGGTGTTATCCAAAGTGCCGCGACGACGGAAGAAGGGCTCGAACACGCGCTCGAATTCCGGCTCCGGCACGCCCGGACCCTTATCCCACACACGTAAAATCGCCATGCCATCGGCGCGGGTGATCTGCACACTGGCCGGCGGCACGCCGTGCCGGTGCGCGTTTTCCAGCAGGTTGCGCAACAGGCGCCGCAACAGGCGCGGATCGCCGTTCATCACGGCCGATTCGCCATCCAGCACGGCATCGTCATAACGCGCGCATTCTTCGGCCGCCAGTGCCAGCAGGTCCAGCTCCTCGGTGTCGGTGTTTTCCTGAATCGCGCCCAGGCGGCTGGCCAGCAGAATTTCATCCAGCAGGTGATTCAGCTCGGCGATGTCCTGTTCCAGGCCGGCGCGGCGTTTCGGATCGATGCCTTCCGGGATCAGCTCCAGCGCCAGGCGGATGCGCGCCAGCGGCGTGCGCAGCTCGTGCGAGGCGTTGGCCAGCAATGTCTTGTGCGCGCCCACCAACTGTTCGATCTGGTCGGCGGCGCGGTTGAAGCTCTGCGCCAGTCGCGCCACCTCGTCCTTGCCCTCGACCGGCACGCGCGTGGTCAGCTTGCCGTCGCCCAGTGATTCGACACCTTGTTGCAGTCGCTCCAGCCGCTTGGTCAGATGGCGTACCAGCGGGAAGGCGGCGATGCCGATCCCCAGCGCCACCAGCATCAGCGCGTTGTGCAGCATGGCCTTGGGCCGGGTGAAACCCAGCGGCTCGCTCGACAGCAGCTTGCGGCCGTCCGGCAGGCGCACGAAGGACTCCGGCGGCGGCCCGGTCATGCCTTGCTTGCGCCAGTGGCGCGCCGGGATCATCTCGCCGACCACCGCCAGCGGCTGCCAGTCGCGCGTGTAGAGGGTCATGTGGGCGTTCATGCCGTTGGCCATGCGTTCCAGCGCGGCCTGCTGTGCCGCCGGCGGCGCGCCGGGCGGCGCCAGCATGTTGGCCACCAGCTTGGACAGCGTGATGTTGGAACGCTCCAGCGGGCTGCCGCTGCGGTTCCAGATCTGCGTGGTGGCGATGGCGAACAGCGCCAGGATGAACAACAGCGCCACGTAAAAACGGATGTACAGGCGCGGCAGGCCCATGCTGAAGCGCTTCATCAATCCTGCACCTTGGCGAACAGATAGCCGGCGCCGCGCACGGTGATGATGCGGCGCGGCTTTTTGGGATCGTCTTCAACGCCGGCGCGGATGCGCGACATGTGGACGTCGATCGAGCGGTCGAAGGCCTCCAGCGGTTCGCCCTTGAGCAGGTCCATCAGCGCGTCGCGCGACAGCACGCGGCCGGCGTGTCTGGCCATCACCAGCAGCAGGTCGAACTGGTAGGCGGTCAGGTCGCAGGGCTTGCCGTCGAGCCGCGCCGCGTGTGCGGCCGGGTCGACTTCCAGGCGGCCGAAGCGCAGCACGTTGGCGTTGGCGGCCTCGCCGCCGGCGCGCGCCGTTTCGCCGCCGCGCGGATCGACGCGGCGGCGCAGAATGGCGCGCAGGCGCGCCAGCAATTCGCGCGGTTCGAAGGGCTTGGGCAGGTAGTCGTCGGCGCCGATTTCCAGGCCGACGATGCGGTCGATGGCGTCGCCGCGCGCGGTCAGCATCAGCACCGGCACGTCGGAGGTGGCGCGCAACTGGCGGCAAACGTCCAGGCCATCCATATCGGGCAGCATCAGGTCGAGGATCACGGCGTCGATGTCGGCGGCGGCGATGTGGTCCATCGCCAGGCGGCCGGTGGGCGCATGGGTCACGCGGAAGCCCGATTGGCCCAGATATTCGGTCAACATCTCCGCCAGGCGCGGGTCGTCTTCCACCAAAAGTATGCGGTCTGCAGGATTCATGAGTCCATTTTACGTCAGCGCCTTGCAGCACCGATGTCACCCCGGTAAAGAAATGTAAAGCCAAGTGAAAGATAAGGGTGCAAACTGCTTGGATTTGTAGCCAGATTGTATCGTGGTTGTTCAGCCCACTGACACCGTGTAAGCCTTGTGCTAGAGTCCCGGCAATGAGGCCATGGCGCGTTTGCCATGCACCCGCACGACCACAAAAAGGATAACGATGGATTCGCAAGCCAAGCCGACTTTGAATGCCAACCCTCCCAAACGCAGCCGCAAGTTTCTCGGCAGCGTGATCGCCGTGGCCGTGATGGCCGCCCTGGGCGGGCTGGCGTGGTATCTGACGCACCAACCGGTGGCGCCGGCCGGTGGCGCCAGTGCGCAAGGTCCGGGCGGTCCTGGTCCAGGTGGTCCGGGTGGTCCGGGCGGCGGTGGACGCCGCGCGCCGGCCACCACGGTCGGCGTGGCGACGGCGGAGAAGGCCGATATTCCGGTCACGCTGGAAGCCCTGGGCACGGTGATGGCGGCGGCCACCACCACGGTGCGTCCGCAAGTCTCCGGCATTCTGCAAAGCGTGTTGTACAAGGAGGGCCAGATGGTCAAGGCCGGCCAGGTGCTGGCGCAGATCGACCCGCGCCAGTTCGAGATGGCGCTGATGCAGGCCACCGGCACGCGCCAGCGCGATGAGGCGCAGCTTGAAAACGCCAGGCTGACGCTGAACCGCTACCGCACCTTGCTGACCCAGGACTCGATCGCCCGCCAGGACGTGGACACGCAGGCGGCGCTGGTCAAGCAGCTCGAAGGCACGGTCATGACCGACAAGGCGGCCGAAGGCACGGCGAAACTAAACCTGGGCTACACCAAGGTGGTGGCGCCGATTTCCGGCCGGGTGGGCTTGCGCACTGTGGATATCGGTAACCTGGTCGGCTCGACCGACACCAACGGCATCGCCGTGATCACCCAGTTGTCGCCGATCGACGTTGAATTCTCGATCCCGCAGGATAGCGTGCCGGCGGTGGCGCAGCGCGTCAACCAGGGCGCGTCGCTGCCGGCGCTGGCGCTGGACCGCACCCGCACCAATACGCTGGACAGCGGCAAATTCCACGCGATGGATAACCAGATCGACACCTCGACCGGCACGGTCAAGGCCAAGGCGCGCTTCGCCAACGTTAAAACGGCGCTGTTCCCGAGCCAGTTCGTCAACGTGCGACTGGAGCTGAACACCATCAAGGACGCCATCATGGTGCCGGTGACCGCGCTGCGCCACGGCGCCAAGGGCGATTTCGTCTACGTGCTGAAGGAAGACAAGACCGTCACCGTGCGTCCAGTCACGCGTGGCGCCTCGACCGTCGACAAGGTGCAGATCACCGATGGTCTGAAGCTGGGCGAACAAGTCATCACCGAAGGCGCCGACCGCCTGAAGGAAGGCGCCAAAGTCACGCTGCCAGGCGCCAAGCCGGCCGGCGCCGGCGCAGGTACGGGCGCCGAGGGCAAGCAGCATCACCGCCACAACAAGGACGGCGCCGCCAAACAGGAAGGCGCGGCGAAACAATGAGTCCATCCGCACCATTCATCCAGCGTCCGGTAGCGACTTCGCTGCTGATGCTGGCGATCGTCCTGGCGGGCATCGTCGGCTTCCGCTTCCTGCCGCTGTCGGCGCTGCCGCAGGTGGACTTCCCGACCATTCAGGTGCAGACGCTGTACCCGGGCGGTAGCCCGGAGGTGATGGCGCAGACCGTGACCGCGCCGCTGGAGCGCCAGTTCGGCGCCATGGCCGGCCTGTCGCGCATGAGCTCCACCAGCGCTTCCGGCGTTTCCATCATAACCCTGCAGTTTGGCCTGGGCCAGTCGCTGGACGTGGCCGAGCAGGAAGTGCAGGCCGCGATCAACGCCGGCTCCTCGCTGCTGCCGACCGATTTGCCGGCGCCGCCGATCTACGCCAAGGTCAATCCGGCCGACGCGCCGGTGATGACGCTGGCGATCACCTCCGACACGATGCCGCTGACCGAAGTGCAGAACATCGTCAACACCCGTCTGGCGCTGAAGATCAGCCAGGTCTCCGGCGTTGGCCTGGTGACGCTCAGCGGCGGCCAGCGTCCGGCGGTGCGGATTCAGGCCGATACCAACGTGCTGGCCTCCTATGGCCTGGGCCTGGACACGCTGCGCACCGTCATCAGCGCCGCCAACGCCAACGCCGCCAAGGGCAGCTTCGACGGCCCGACGCGCGCCTACACCATCAACGCCAACGACCAGCTGGTGACGGCCAAGGATTATAAAGACCTGATCCTGACCTACAAGAACGGCGCCCCGGTGCGCCTGAACGACGTGGCGCGGGTGGTCGACAGCGCCGAGAACGTGGAACTGGGCGCCTGGGCCAACACCAAGCAGGCGATCATCCTCAACGTGCAGCGCCAGCCGGGCGCCAACGTCATCGCCACCGTGGACGCGATCAAGGCGCGCCTGCCGGAGCTGCAGGCCGGCCTGCCGGGCGCCATGCACGTCGAGGTGCTGAGCGACCGCACCAAGGGCATCCGCGCCTCGGTCGAACACGTGGAGATGGAACTGGTGCTGGCGGTGGTGCTGGTGGTGCTGGTGATCTTCGCCTTCCTGCATAGCCTGCGCGCGACCGTGATCGCCAGCCTGTCGGTGCCGATTTCGCTGATCGGCACCTGCGGCGTGATGTACTTGCTGGGCTATAGCCTGAACAACCTGTCGCTGATGGCGCTGACCATCGCCACCGGCTTCGTGGTCGATGACGCCATCGTCATGATCGAGAACATCGCCCGCTACATCGAAGAGGGCGAAACGCCGATGGCCGCCGCGCTCAAGGGCGCCAAGCAGATCGGCTTCACCATCATCTCGCTGACGGTGTCGCTGATCGCGGTGCTGATTCCGCTGCTGTTCATGGGCGACGTGGTGGGCCGCCTGTTCCGCGAATTCGCGATCTCGCTGGCCATCACCATCCTGATTTCCGCCGTGGTGTCGCTGACGCTGGTGCCGATGATGTCGGGCCGCTGGCTCAAAGCGCACGGCGAAGAGAAGCCAAGCCGCTTCGCCGTGCGCTTCCAGGAGTTTTTCGACTGGGTGATCGGCCACTACGACAGGACCCTGACCTGGGTGATCAAACATAGCGGCCTGACGCTGCTGGTGGCGCTGGGCACCTTGCTGCTGACGGTGCTGCTGTACATCGTGATTCCGAAAGGCCTGTTCCCAACGCAGGACACCGGCCAGTTGCAGGCGCGCCTGGAAACCAGCAAGGCCGTCTCGTATGAAAAGATGGCGACCCTGCAGCAGCAGGCGGCCAAGGCGATCCTGGAAGACGCGGCGGTTGAAAACCTCAGCTCCGTGGTCGGCGTGGATGCGGCCAACAACACCATGCTGCACACCGGCAGCATGCTGATTAACCTGAAGCGGGAAGGGCGCGGCAACCAGCAGGAAACCATGGACCGTCTGCGCAACCGCGTGTCGCACATTCCCGGCCTGACGCTGTACCTGCAACCGACGCAGGACCTGACCATCGACGCCGAAACCGGCCCGACCCAGTTCCGCGTGTCGATTGAAAGCGCGGACAACGCCACCGTCAACGAGTGGGCTACCAAGCTGGCCAACCACATGCGCACCAAGCAGCAACTGCGCAATGTGGTGTCGGATGTCGATGCCAGCGCGCCGGCGGCCTACGTCAGCGTCGACCGCGACACGGCCTCGCGCCTGTCGGTGACCGCCGCTTCGATTGACGACGCGCTGTACAGCGCCTTCGGCCAGCGCATCGTTTCGACCATCTTCACCGAAACCAACCAGTACCGCGTGATTCTGGAAGCGCGGCGCGACGACATCACCACGCCGGAAGACCTGAGCAACCTGCAGCTGAAAACCGGCTCCGGCAAGGCGACGCCGCTGTCGGCGGTGGCCAGCGTCACCGAACGCCAGGCGCCGTTGCAGATCACCCACGTCGCGCAGTATCCCGCCACCACGCTGGGCTTCGACACCGCACCCGGTGTTTCGCTGGGCACCGCCGTCGACAGCATCAAGCAGGCGGCGGCCGAGATCCAGCTCCCGGCCTCGGTCACGCTGACCTTCCTCGGCGCCTCCGGCGCTTACCAGAAGTCGCTGGACAACCAGCTTTGGCTGATCCTGGCCGCCGTGGTGTGCGTCTACATTGTGCTGGGCGTGCTGTATGAAAGCTATATCCATCCGCTGACCATTCTGTCGACGTTGCCGTCGGCCGGTGTGGGCGCCTTGCTGGCGCTGTGGATCTCGGGGCAGGACCTGGGCGTGATCGGCATCATCGGCATCATTCTGCTGATCGGCATCGTCAAGAAGAACGCCATCATGATGATCGACTTCGCCATCGAGGCGGAGCGCGACGAGGGCAAGCCACCGCGCGAGGCGATCCATCAGGCCGCGCTGCTGCGCTTCCGTCCTATTCTGATGACCACGCTGGCCGCGCTGTTTGCCGCCGTGCCGCTGATGTTCGGCTGGGGCGAGGGCTCGGAGCTGCGCCGCCCCTTAGGCCTGGCCATTTTCGGCGGCCTGATTGTCAGCCAGTTACTGACGCTATATACCACGCCGGTGATCTACCTCGGCTTCGACGCGCTGGCGCGCCGCTTCCGCGGCCAGCCGAAACAGCAAGCTGAAGGCGGTGCCGCGTGAATCTGTCCTCGCCATTTGTCAAGCGCCCGATCGCCACCGTGCTGCTGACGGTCGGCGTGGCGCTGGCCGGCATCGGCGCGTTCTTCGTGCTGCCGGTGGCGCCGCTGCCGCAGGTGGACTTTCCGATCATTTCGGTCAACGCCACCGTGCCGGGCGCCAGCCCGTCGACCATGGCCACCAGCGTGGCCACGCCGCTGGAGCGCCATCTCGGCACCATCGCCGGCGTCAATGAAATGACGTCGTCGTCCAGCACCAGCACCGCCAACGTGATCCTGCAGTTCGATTTGAACCGCAATGTGGACTCGGTGGCGCGCGAGGTGCAGGCGGCGATCAACGCCAGCCGCGTCGATCTGCCGGCCACGCTGCGCAGCAACCCGACCTACCGCAAGGCCAACACCTCCGGCTCGCCGGCGATGATTCTGGCGCTGACCTCCAAGACCCGCTCGCCGGGACAGATCTACGATTCGGTGTCCAACATCGTGCTGCAACGCCTGTCGCAGGTGACCGGCGTCGGCGACGTGGAACTGGGCGGCAGCTCGCTGCCGGCGGTGCGGGTGGAACTGAACCCGTATGCGCTGAACAAGCAGGGCCTGTCGATGGAGGACGTGCGCGCCGCCATCCAGGCCGCCAACGCCAACCGGCCGCGCGGCGCCATCCAGGGTGAGGGTCGCCGCTTGCAGATCTATACCGGGTCGGCCAACGCGGTCGGCGGCCGCAGCGCCGCCGATTACCGCCAGTTGATCGTCGGCGTGCGCAACAACGTGCCGATCCGCCTGCAGGACGTGGCGGACGTGGTGGATGGCGTCGAGGACCAGAACAATCTTGGCCTGTTCAACGGCGAGCCGGCGATTGTGGTGATTCTGCGGGCGCAGGCCGGCGCCAACGTCATCGAGACGGTGGACAGCGTGCGCGCGCAGCTGCCGATGTTGCAGGCGCAATTGCCGCCGGACGTCAAGATTCAGGTGGCCAGCGACAGCACCAATTCAATCCGCTCATCGCTGCATGAAATCGAGGTCACGCTGATCATCTCCATCTTGCTGGTGGTGCTGGTGGTCAGCGTTTTCCTGCGCAACGTGCGCGCCACCATCGTGCCGACGGTGGCGACGGTGGTGTCCTTGCTGGGCACTTTCGGCGTGATGTATATGCTGGGCTTCAGCCTGAACAACCTGTCGCTGATGGCGCTGACCGTGGCCACCGGCTTCGTGGTCGACGACGCCATCGTGGTGCTGGAAAATACCACCCGCCACATCGAGGCCGGCATGGACCGCTTCCAGGCGGCGTTGCTGGGGGCGCGCGAGGTGGGCTTCACCGTGCTGTCGATCAGCCTTTCGCTGATCGCCGTGTTCATACCGCTGCTGTTCATGGGCGGCCAGTTCGGCGCGCTGTTCAAGGAGTTTGCGATTACCCTGTCGGCGGCGGTGATGATTTCGCTGGTGATCTCGCTGACCACCACGCCGATGATGTGCGCCTGGCTGCTCAGCCCCAACGGCCACGAAGCCAAGCCGCAAACCCGCGTCGCGCGCTTCTTTGAACGCGGCTTCGACGCCATCCTGCGCGGCTACACGCACGCGCTGGACTGGGCGCTGCACAGCGTGTGGCTGGTGATGGCCAGCCTGGTGTTCGTCATCGGCCTGAATTTCTATCTGTTCGCGGCGATTCCGAAAGGCGGCTTCCCACAGCAGGACACGGGCCAGATCAGCGGCGGCATCCGCGCCGACCAGAGCATCTCCTTCCAGGCGATGCAGGGCAAGCTGCGCCAGCTGGTCAACATCATCAAGGACGATCCGGCGGTGGACACGGTGGTCGGCTTCACCGGCGGACGCCGCGCCGGCGGCGGTTTCATGTTCATCAACCTGAAGCCGGTCGGCCAGCGCGATGTGGCGGGGCAGGCGGTGATTGCGCGCCTGCGGCCCAAGCTGGCCAGGGTGACCGGCGTGAGCCTGTTCCTCAGCCCCGTGCAGGACCTGCGCTCGGGCGGACGGTCGGCCAACGCCAACTTCCAGTACACGCTGAAATCCGACAACCAGGCCGACCTGAAAAAATGGGCCAGTCGGCTGGCGGAGGCGATGAAGGCGCAGAAGTCGATGGTGGACGTGGACTCCGACCAGGCCGACAACGGCGTTGAAACCTTCGTCACCATCGACAAGGACCTCGCCTCGCGGCTCGGCATCTCCACCAGGGACATCGACAATGCGCTGTACAACAGCTTCGGCCAGCGCCAGGTGGCGACCATTTACAGTGAACTGAATCAGTATCACGTGATCATGGAAGTGCCGCGCGAATTCGCCCGCAGCCCGAATGCGCTGAACGATGTGTATGTGCCGTCCAAGGGACTGCCGTCGCCGTCGGCGTCCAATCCGAGCGGCGCGCCGAGCGTGACCACCACCACCACCTCGTCCACCGGCGCCACGTCCACCACCACCACCGCCGCCAATGTGGCCGCGCCGGCGGTGAAGGACGCCTCGTCCGGCTCGGCGCTGAGCACATCGGTCACCACCATGGTGCCGTTGTCGGCGATCGCCAGCTTCGCCGAAAGCTCGGCGGCGACCTCGATCAACCACCAGGATGGCGAACTGGCCACCACCATCGCCTTCAATCTGGCCGACGGCTACAGCCTGTCCGACGCGGCGGCCGCCATCGCCGACGCCGAGGCCGAAATCGCCATGCCGAACAATGTGCGCGGCAGCTTCGCCGGTTCCGCCAAGCAGGCGCAGGAGAGCAACAAGTCCTTGCCGCTGCTGATCCTGGCGGCGATCGTGGTGATCTACATCGTGCTGGGCATCCTGTACGAAAGCCTGGTGCACCCGGTGACGGTGCTGACCACGCTGCCGTCGGCCGGCGTGGGCGCGGTGCTGGCGCTGTTGATCTTCAAGATGGAGTTCTCGACGATTGCGCTGATCGGCATCTTCCTGCTGATCGGTATCGTCAAGAAGAACGCCATCATGATCATCGACTTCGCGCTGGAGGCCGAGCGCGCGCGCGGCCTGTCGCCGCTGGAGGCGGTGCGCGAGGCGTGTCTGCTGCGCTTCCGTCCGATTTTGATGACCACCGTGGCGGCGGCGCTGGGCGCGCTGCCGCTGGCGATCGGCTTCGGCGAGGGCTCGGAGCTGCGCCAGCCGCTGGGCGTGGCCATCATTGGTGGCCTGATCGCCAGCCAGATGCTGACGCTGCTGACAACGCCGGTGGTCTACATCCTGATGGACAAGCTGCGCCGCCGCAGCCCGTCCGAACAACAATTAAGCCGTATCCACGGCGACCAATCGCCGATTACACCATGAGCAAATACGCATCCTCTCCCCGTTATCATCTGATCGCGCTGGCCGTGGCGTCGTCGCTGCTTGGCGCCTGCTCGGTCACGCCGACTTACAAGGTGCCGGCAACGCCGGCGCCATCGGCCTACAAGGAAACCCCGAGTGATGCCGACAAGGCGGCCGCCGGCTGGACCGCCGCCGCGCCGGCCGACACGCTGGAACGCGGCCCGTGGTGGCAGCTGTTCGGCGATCCGCTGCTGAACCAGATGACCGAGAGCATCGAGGTGAATAATCAGAACGTCGCCGCCGCCGTCGCCGCGTATGCGCAGGCGCGGGCGCTGGTGGCCGAGCAGCGCGCGTCGCTGTTGCCGTCGGTGAGCCTGAACGGCAGCGGCACCCGCTCCGGCGGTGGCGGCGACAACAAAACCGCCAACCAGTACCGCGCCAACATCGGCGCCAGCTGGGAACCGGACGTGTGGGGCAAGCTGCGCGCCAATGTCAGCAACGCCGACGCCAGCCTGCAGGCCAGCGCCGCCGAATTGGCCGCCGCGCGCCTGTCGGCCCAGGGCGAACTGGCCACCAACTACTTCTCGCTGCGCCAGACCGACGCCGAGAAGGCGCTGCTGGACGCCACGGTGGACGGCTACGCGCGCGTGCTGCAGATCACGCAGAACCGCTTCGACGCCGGCATCGCCGCCAAGTCCGACCTGTTGCAGGCGCAGACGCAGCTGGCCAGCGCCCGCATCGACCAGATCACGCTGGTGCGCCAGCGCGCCACGCTGGAACACGCGATCGCCGTCCTGCTGGGCAAGCCGGCCGGCGACTTCACGCTGGCGCCGGCCGAATGGAACATCACGGTGCCGGACATTCCGACCGGCGTGCCGTCGACGCTGCTGCAACGCCGGCCGGACATCGCTGCCGCCGAGCGTCGCGTGGCCGCCGCCAACGCCAATATCGGCATCGCCCGCAGCGCCTATTTCCCGAGCCTGAGCCTGACCGGTTCCTACGGCTACGGTGCCGCCTCCACCGGCGGCTTGTTCAACGCCTCCAACAATCTGTGGTCGCTGGGCCTGACGGCGGCGCAGACGCTGTTCGACGCAGGCGCCACCAGGGCGCGCGTCAGCGGCGCCGAGGCGGCGCGCGACCAGGCCATCGCCACCTACCGGCAGACGGTGTTGAGCGCCTTCGCCGACGTCGAGAACCAACTGGCCGCGACCCGCACGCTGGCGCAGCAGCAGGACCTGCGCAAGGCGGCGTCGGAGGCGGCCGACCAGGTCGAGGTGCAGATGCTGAACCGCTACCGCGCCGGTCAGGTGAGCTACAGCGACGTGGTGACGGCGCAGCAGACCGCGCTCAGCGCCCGCCGTTCGCTGGTGCAGGCGCAGGTCGACCGGCAGACCACGGCGATCGCGTTGATCCAGTCGCTGGGCGGCGGCTGGCATGGTAATAACGGGCGATAGGCGGCCGGTTTCAGAGTAAGATGGGGGAAGATGATTAAAACAACCACTTCCCTGACGCTGGTGCCGTCCGCGTCCACGCCCGTGCCCGTGCCCGAGACCGGCGGCGACGCCCCGGTCAGCGGCGCGATCGCGCTGGTGGGCATCGGCGCCTCCGCCGGCGGCCTGCAGCCAATTTCCGAGGTGCTGGCCAGTGCGCCGCCCGACAGTGGATTCGCCTACGTGGTGGTGCAACACCTGGATGCCGATCACGCCGGTCTGCTGCCGGAGGTGCTGCGCGGCGTGACGCCGATGCCGGTGATCGAGGTCGATCGGGCGCTGACGGTGCGCGCCGATCATGTGTATGTGATCGCGCCAGACAGCGAACTGAGCCTTGAACAGGGCCGGCTGGTGCCGCGGCCGGCGGCCGGCGTGCGCGCGCAGCGCCGCCCGATCGATGATTTTTTCCGCGCGCTGGCGCGGCATAGCCGGCAGCATGCGGTGGCGATACTGCTGTCGGGCATGGGCGCCGATGGCGCGCACGGCCTGGCGGCGGTGCGCGAGGCCGGTGGCCTGGCGCTGGCGCAACTGCCGTCGTCGGCCGAATTCGAGGCGATGCCGGCCAGCGCCATCGCCGCCGAGGTGGTGGACCTGGTGGCGCTGCCGGCGCAGATGATGGAACACATCGGCCGCTGGTGGCGCATGGAGGGCATGGCGCGGCTGCCGGTCGAGCGCGAACGGGAAAGCCTGCGCCAGTTGTTCGAGCTGCTGCTGCGGCAGACCGGCGCCGATTTTTCCAACTATAAGCTGAGCACGGTGCTGCGCCGTGTCGACCGCCGCATGCGGCTGCGGCAAAGCGCCACGCTGGACGATTACCTGGCCTTCCTGCGCGCCAACCTCGGCGAACTCGATCTGCTGTTCAAGGAGCTGCTGATTGGCGTCACCCACTTCTTCCGCGACCCCAGGGTGTGGGAGCAGTTGCGTGACGCGGTATTCCCGGAACTGTTGCTGGCGCATCCAGAGGGCGGCGAGTTCAAGGCCTGGGTGCCGGCCTGCTCGACCGGCGAGGAGGCCTACACGCTGGCCATCGTGTTTCGCGAGGCGGCGCTGCGGATGCCGGCGCCGGAGCGCTACAGCCTGCAGATTTTCGCCACCGACCTCGATCTCGACGCCATCGGCCGCGCGCGCCAGGGCGTGTTCGGCGCCGACATCGGCGCCCAGGTCCCGGCCGATGTGCTGCGGCGCTACTTCATCGCCGTCGACGACGGCGGCTACCGGATTGCCAAGGACATCCGCAAGGACATCATCTTCGCCAAGCAAAACGTGATCTCCGATCCGCCGTTTACCAAGCTCGATGTATTGTGTTGCCGCAACCTGCTGATCTATTTCACGCCCAAGCTGCAGGCGCAATTGATTCCGCTGTTCCACTACTCGCTGCGGCCGAACGGCCTGCTGGTGCTGGGCAGCGCCGACACGCCGGGCCAGTTCAACGACATGTTCGCCGCCGTGACGCCGTCCAGCCGCGTGTTCCGCCGGCTCAATACACCACCGCAGCGGGTGGCCAGCTATTTCGTCACCCGTACCACCCATTCCCAGTTACCCATGAGCCAGAACCCGAACGCCGCCGCGCGGCCCTCCCTGCAACAGCAGATCGAGCAGCACCTGCTGCTGAAACACACGCCGGCGGCGGTGCTGGTCAACGCCGACGGCGATATCCTGTTCATCCACGGCCGCACCGGCGCCTTTCTGGAGCCGGCCGCCGGCAAGGCCAACTGGAACATCCACGCCATGGTGCGCGACCACCTGCGCCACGCGTTGGCGTCGCTGTTGCAGCAGGCGGGCGCGAACGTCGGCCCGGTGGCGCTGCGCGGCCTGGCCCTGACCGAGGCCGGCGGCCCGGCGCAGATGCTGGACCTGAGCGCCGAGGCGCTGACCGGGGGCGAGCTGGCCGGCACGGTGCTGCTGACCTTTGCGCTGGCCGCCGGCGCGCCGGCCAAGCGGCGCAGCCGCTCCGGCAACCCGCAGGTGCAGGAACTGGAGCGCCAGCTGGCGCAGGCGCGGCTGGAGATCCAGGCGGTGCGCGATGAAATGCAGGGCTCGCGCGAGGAACTGCGCTCGGCCAACGAAGAGCTGCAGTCGACCAACGAGGAACTGCAGTCGACCAACGAGGAACTGACCACGTCGAAGGAAGAAATGCAGTCGCTGAACGAGGAGCTGTACACCGTCAACGCCGAGCTGCAATCCAAGGTGGACGACCTGTCGACGGTCAACGGCGACATGAAGAACCTGCTCAACAGCACCGACATCGCCACCATCTTCCTCGACGGCGAGATGCGCATCCGCCGCTTCACCGAGCGCGCCACCCAGATCTTCAAGCTGATCGCGGCTGACCTGCACCGGCCGCTCAGCGACATCAACAACGAGCTCGATTACCCGGAGCTGGAGCAGGACTCGCGCGAGGTGCTGCGCACGCTGGTGTTTTGCGAGCGGCAGATTCCGACCCGCAACGGGCGCTGGTTCTCGGTGCGCATCATGCCCTACCGGACGGTGGAAAACGTCATCGACGGGGTGGTGCTAACCTTTGTCAACGTCACCGAATTCAAGCAGCTGGAGGCGCGCCTGCGCGCGGTGCAGTCAGGTGAGGGCGATGCCGGGCCGGCGCCGCGCTGACGCGCTCGCCGCCAAGGCAACGCTGTCGCCGACCGCGCTGGCCGACAGCGAGCAGCTGCGCCAGTGGCACCAGCGGCAGGCCAGCCAGATCGAACTGGACCTGCAACAGCATGTGCTGGCGGCGCTGCAGTCCGAGCGCGACCTGGCGCAGGCCGACCGTGTCCATTACGCCACCCTGTATGACCAGGCGCCGGCCGGCTATTTGTCGTTGGACGCCGACGGCCGCATCGTGCGCGCCAACCAGGCCGCCGCCATGCTGCTGGAGCAGCGCCACGACGATCTGGCCGGCTTGCCGCTGGAGTACTTTGCCAGCCCGGCGGCGCGGCCGCGGCTGCGGCGCTTTGTGGCCAACCTGTTTGCCAGCGGCGCGCGCGCGGTGCTGGAGTTGCCGCTGGCGCCGCCGCCCAAGCCCGGCCAGGTGCCGGGCCGGGCGCCGCGCCGGCTGCGCATCGAGGCCAATCTCGACGCCGTGGCGCGGCGAGGACGGCTGATCCTGACCGACCTGGGGACGGTGGGCCGGCGCGACGCGGCCCGGCTGCGCGCCTTCGAGGTGTTGGACAATCTCGGCGAAGGGGTGCTGGTGTGCGACCGCGCGCAGCGCATCGTGGCGGTCAACCCGGCCTTTACCCGGCTGACCGGCTACCCGGCCGAAGATGTGCTGGGGCGCAGCCCGCGCTTCCTGCTGCGTCCCGGCGCCGCGCGGCACTACGCGGCGGCGGTGCAGGCGCTGCGGCGCGGCTGCCGCTGGCTGGGGGAGCCCGAGGGGCGGCGCCGCGACGGCAGCCGCTTTGTGGCCTCGCTGTCGCTGACGTCGGTGTATGACGACGACGGCGCCATCGATTATTTCATCGCGGTGTTTTCGGATATCAGCGCGCGGCGCCAGGCCGAAACCGCGCTGCGCGCGCTGTCCGGCGAGCTCGATGCGCGGGTGGTGCTGCGCACCACCGAACTGGCCGCCGCCAATCAGCGGCTGCTGGAGGAAGTGGACCAGCACAAGCGCACGGCGGCGCAGTTGCAGCGCTCGCGCGCGCAACTGAGCCGGCTGGCGGCGCACCAGGAAACCGTGCGCGAGGAGGAACGCCAGCGCGTGGCGCGCGACATCCACGACGAACTGGGACAGAACCTGCTGGCGCTGCGCATCGAGATGACGCAGCTGCAGGGCCGCACCGGCCCGGCCGGCGGACGGTTGCGGCAGCGGGTGGATCTGGCGCTGGAGAATCTGGACGCCACCATCCGCAGCGTGCGCGGGATCATGAATGAATTGCGGCCGGCGGTGCTCGACCTGGGCCTGTCGGCGGCGCTGGAATGGCAGGTGCAGCAGTTCCGCCACCGCAGTGGCATTGCCTGTGCGCTGGAGCTACCGCCGGAGGCGCAAGTCCCATCATTGCCGGCGCCGCTGCAGATGGCGCTGTTCCGCAACCTGCAGGAGGCGCTGGTGAACGTGCGGCGGCATGCCCAGGCCAGCGCGGTGCTGGTGCAACTGGCGCAGACAACATCGTCGCTGACGCTCAGCATCAGCGACGACGGTGTCGGGCTGGACCCCGCCAGGCGCGCGGACGGCGATGGTTTCGGACTGATTGCGATGGAGCAGCGCATGGCGGCGCTGGGCGGCAGGCTGCTGATTGACACGCCGCCGTCCGGCCGTGGCTGTAGGCTGACGCTGAGCTTCGATCTATAATATCGGCGCCGTCATCCATCAGGGGCCCTATCTTGTTTAAATACTTAGTCATTCCAGCCGCCGTGCTGTGCGCCACAAGCGCTTGCGCCGACGAAGGCCAATGGCAGCCGTACCAGCTGCCGCAACTGAAATCCGAACTGAAACGCATCGGCATCGCCATCCCGGCGGAAAAGCTGGCCGACCTGTCCAGGCACCCGATGAGCGCCATCGTGTCGCTGGGCGGCTGCTCGGCGTCGTTCGTGTCGGACGCCGGTCTGGTGGTCACCAACCACCACTGCGCGTATGGCGCCATCCAGCGCAACTCGACGCCTGAACACAATTACATCGCCAACGGCTTTCTCGCCAAGACCCGCGACGCCGAACTGCCGGGCGGCCCGAACACGCTGGTCTACGTGACCGACAAGGTGGAAAACGTCACCAGCCGCGTGCTCAAAGATATCCAACCGTCGATGAGCGGCAAGGCGCGCAGCGACGCGGTGGACAAGGCGATCAAAGCGCTGATCGCCGAATGCGAAAGCGATAAGATCTACCGCTGCTCGGTGCCGGCCTTCCATCGCGGCCTGGAATACTACCGCATCCGCCAGATGATGATCCGCGACGTGCGCCTGGTGTACGCGCCGGCCAATTCGCTGGGCGACTTCGGCGGCGATATCGACAACTACGAGTGGCCGCGCCATGTGGGCGACTACTCGTTCCTGCGCGCCTACGTTGGCAAGGACGGCCGTCCGGCCGATCCGTCGCCGGACAACGTGCCGTATAAATCCAGGGACTTCCTGGTCGTCTCGGCCGAAGGCCTGAAGAACGGCGACCCGGTGCTGCTGGCCGGCTATCCTGGCCGCACCAGCCGCTACAAGCTGCCGTCGGAAATCCGCTACGCGCGCGACGCCGCCTATCCGGCCAAGGCCGCCGAGATCCAGTCCGACCTGGACGTGATCGCCGCCGCCACCAAGGACAGCGAAGCCAATGCGGTGCGCTATGCCAGCGTGGTCAAGAGCCTCAATAACGTGATGAAGAAAACCCGCGGCCTGATGGACGGTTTCGCGCGCAAGGACATCGCCGCCATCAAGGATGTGCAGGACGCCGAGTTCCGCGCCTGGTACGCCAAACAGCCCGGCGGCGACAAGCAACTGCTGGCCGAACTGGATGCGCTGATCGCCGCCGACATCGCGTTGAGCGACGAGGAATTCGGCTACGGCGTGGCCACCACCAGCGACCTGCTGACGTCCGGCAACACGCTGTATCGACTGGCGCGGGAAGGCGCCAAGCCGGACGCCGAGCGTGAAGCCGGCTACCAGCAGCGCGACCTGACCTTCATCAAGGCGCGCCTGAACCGCCTGGAGCAGTCGTATGTCGGCGGCGTGGATCAGGCCCGATTCACCGCCGCGCTGCAGCGCTACGCCAAGCTGCCGAAGTCGATGCACGTGAGCGGGCTGGATGCGCTGCTGCCGCCGCTGGACGCGGTGCCGGCGTTGTACACGCAATCGCAACTGGGCGACACCGCCACCCGCCTGTCGTGGATCGGCAAGGACGCCGGCGCCATCGCCGCCTCGAACGACGCCTTCCTCAAGCTGGCGGTGAAGATCGACGGTGTGACGCAGTCGCTGAAAGAGCGCCGCAAGGAGCTCGATGGCAATCTGGAACGCGTGATCCCGCAATATATGGCGGCCGTCATCGCGTGGAAGAAATCGCAGGGCAAGCCGGTTTATCCCGACGCCAATTCGACGCTGCGCGTGACCTACGGCACCGTGTCGCCGTACTCGCCGAAGGACGGCATCACCAAGGGGCCGTTCACCACCATTGAGGGCATCGTCGAGAAGAACACCGGCAAGGCGCCGTTCGACGCGCCGCAAAACCTGCTCGACGCCATCAAGGCCAAGCGCTACGGCAAGTTCAAGGACCCGATCCTGGGCACCGTGCCGGTCGACTTCCTGACCAGCGCCGACACCACCGGCGGCAATTCCGGTTCGGCGGTGATGAACAAGCACGGCGAGCTGATTGGCCTGAACTTCGATTCGACCTACGAGTCCATCACCAAGGACTGGTACTTCGACCGCGACATCACCCGCGCCATCCATCTGGATATCCGGTATATGCTGTGGGTGATGTCGGAGGTTGACCATGCCGACAATCTGCTCAAAGAAATGACCATCAAGTATCCCAAGCGCTAAGGAGGATCGGACGCCGATGGTCAGTGATCGCCTCGGGCGCTAGCGTGGATCGGCGCAGTTAAGTGACGGCTTGGCGACGCTGCACTTCCATTGCCACCGCACCTGATACGACTCTTTCAGGTTCGCGCTAAAGGTCACCGCGGGGGTGGCGAGTGTCAGCGTGATGGCGTCCCCCGCCAGCGTGCGCGGCGGTTCGTTGGTGCCCAGTACCGGTGAGAAATCGGCGCCGCGGCCGATCGTCAGGCTGATCTGGCTGTTGGCCAGCAGGTACGTGATATTGTCGGTGACGTACTGGCCCAGCGGGAAGCTGCCGCCATTCGGCAGCGGCACCACGGCGTTGGCCGGCACGATGCGATTGAGGCCGGTCAGCCAGTTGAAGTCGTCGCCGAAGTAAAGTTTGCTTGCGGTGTTGGCCGTGTATTGCTGGAGGTTGGCCAGCAGTTTGGCGTCGATCTTGCCGTTGACTTTATTGACGATCAGGTCGCCGATCACCGGCAATATCCAGCTAAGATTGCTGTCGCAATCCGTGGACGACGACGGCGTGCTGGTGATGCCGACGCTGCCCGCGATGGTGCTATTGTCGGCGCGGCCATATTGCGCGCTGATGACAACGTTGCGCAGCGCCAGCGTATTGGTGCAGCTGTAGTTGATAACACCGAATTTGGTGCCGCTGTACTGGGAACGGGCTTCGTAGCTCAGGCCGCTCAAAGTCATCTGTACGGTACCGTTGGCATTGGGCGCCAGCGTGATGGTCGGCACGCCGGTCAGCTTGCCGGCCTGAAAGCTGGCGCCGCTGTTGTTGATGGCGGTTTTAACGACGTCGTTGAGTTGATTTTCGAAGGTGCGCGGCAGCAGCGTCGCCTGCACCACCAGCTTGCCCAGTGGTCCATTGTTGAGATAATTCTCGGTGACCTGTAGCGAACCGTTGTTGACGCCCAGCGTCAGAATGTTCGTGCCCGACAGCGCGACCGGAATAAAATCAGCCTGGGCGGAACCAGCGGCCAACGCCGCCGCGAGGAAAAGCGCTTTACGCATGCGTAACTCCATGATCTGGGTGGAAGGTGTAAAAATTGTGCCACGGAGAAACTGCATAATCAACAACTATTGCTATTTAATAAGGTTGACAAATTCGTTTTCCGCGCGCTGTCAGGCATGGCAAGGGGCGGTTGAACCTTGCGTATTTAAATAAAAGCTCGCATACTGCTGCGGCATTGATCTTCTGTTCCATCTCATGAACGAACCCTTCGCTTTGCTGGGCTTTACTACCACGCCGCTGGAAATGACGGGCTTCGTGTTGTCGGTGCTGACGGTGCTGCTGAACATCCGGCAGCTGCACTGGGCCTGGCTGTTTTCCATTCTGTCCTCGGCCATTTACGGCCTGGTATTTTTTTCCACCAAACTGTATGGCGATATGGCACTGCAACTGGTGTTCATTTCGGTGTCGGTCTGGGGCTGGTATCAATGGCTGCATGGCGATGATCGCCATGACAAGCTGCCGGTGACGTCGCTGTCGGCGCGCGGGCGCGTGATCGCCGGCGTGGCGTGGCTGGCGGGCTTTGTGCTGCTGGCCTGGTTCCTCAAGACGTACACCGATACCGACGTGCCGAAGTCGGATGGCTTCCTGACCGCCGGCTCGCTGGTCGGCCAGTTGCTGCTGTCGCGTAAGAAGATCGAGAACTGGCATGTGTGGATCATTGTCGATGTGCTGTATGTGGGGCTGTATCTGCACAAGCACCTGATGCTGACGGCCATCCTGTACGCGGTGTTCGTTGGTATGGCGGTGGTCGGCCTGCGCGCATGGAGTGGCGACTCGCACAGCGGTGGCCGGCGTCTGGCGCTGGAATGACGCCTTTGCGCATCGCGATTCTTGGCACGGCGTCGTCGGGCAAGACGACGCTGGCCGCCGCGCTGGCGGCGCGCTATCGCACGCTGTGGGTGCCGGAGTATTTACGCGAGTTTGTCGATGTCGCCGGCCGCGTGCCGGTGGCGACGGATCAGATCCATATCGCGCGCACGCAGTTGGCGCGTGAGGACGCGGCGGCTGCCGGCGCGCGGCGTTATCTGTTCTGCGATACCGCGCCGCTGATGACCGCCGTTTATAGCCGCCATTATTTCGGTGGTATTGACGCCGAACTGGCGCTGCTGGCCGATGCGCATGACTATGCGCTGACGCTGGTCACCACGCCGGATATTCCCTGGGTTGCCGATGGTTTGCAGCGCGAGAGCGAAGCGGTGAGTGTCACCATCCATCGCATGCTGCATGAGGAGTTGGCGGCGCGCGGGATCGCTTATGTGCCGATCAGTGGCGACATGGCGCAGCGCCTGGCCCAGGTGGACCAGGCGCTGGCCGCGCTCTAGCGGTTAAAGGTCGAAGGTGGCCGAGATGCGCGCGGTGCGCGGGGCGCCTGGCATCAGGTAGCCGCCCAGGTCCGGCGTGACATCGCGCCAGTAGAACTTGTCGAAGGCGTTGTCGATGTTGGCACGGAAGGTGGTGTTGATGCCACCGACGCGCGTGGCATAAGACGCGCTCAAATTCACCACATGGTACTTCGGCACGAACACGGTGTTGGCCGCGTCGAAGGCTTTCTTGCCGGAGTAGATCCAGTTGGCGCCCACCTTCAGGCCCGCCACCGCCTGCACGGCGTAATCCGCATACACGGACGACTTGAAGGCGGCGACGTCGGTCACGCGCTTGCCGTCCAGCTCAGGCGAGCCGGTGCCGCTTTGCCGCGTGTTCAGCGCCGTGGCCGAGAAGCCGACCAGCAGGTCGCGCGTGGCCTGGCCCGCAAGCCCCAGTTCCAGGCCGCGATTCTGCGCCTCGCCGTTGCGCACGAAGTCATTGGCGGCGTCGGTGTACTCCAGCCCTTTGCGGATCTGGAACAGCGACACGCTGGCGCTCAGGTCGGGGCGGATATCGGCCTTGATGCCCACTTCCACCTGCTTCGATTTGCCCGGCGCCAGCGCGCGGTGTTCGTTGTTGGTGCCCATCGGCGCCACGCCGCCGTGCTCCAGTCCCTGCGCGTAAGACACATAGGTCGAGACGTTCGGACGCACGGCGTACACCAGCGCCACGTTCGGCAGCCAGAAGCCGGTGTCGGTGTGGGCGTAAGGCAGCACCACGTTGTTCTGATCCACGCCGACATACTCGTCGCGCTTGAGCTGCACGTAGCGCGCGCCGGCGTGCAGCTTGAGTTGTTCGTTCAGGCTGACGATATCCTGCGCGAACAGCGCGCGCTCGTTGTCGCGGCGGCGTTCGGACACCGGCTGGCTGCTGCCCGGCGCCGGCGCCACCATCACCGGATGGTAGATGTTGCTGGTGCCCGAGTAGTCGTACAGGTAGTCGCCCCATTTCTCGCTGTTCTTGAAGAACGAGGCGCCGGCGGTGAATGCATGCGTGATCGCGGCGGTGGCGAAGCGGCCCTGCAGCAGCGCTTGCGCGGTCAGCGGCGATTTCTTTTCGCCCAGGCTGATGTAGTTGTAGACGTCGTAGTCGCCATTGCCGCAGAAGCCGGGCGCCAGGTCCTGCGCGCCGCAGCCGTAAGGGAAGGCGGTGTAGTCGTCGCGCTTGAAGTGGTGCTGGTTGGCGCTGAGGGTGGCGTTCCAGTCCGGCGAGAACTGGTAGCTGAAGCGCGCACCGACGTTGCTGCTGGTGGTTTCCACCGGACGGCTCCACGGCTGGTCGTTCAGCAGCTGGTCGGCCGGCACGTTGGGCAGCGTGGCGTTGTTGAGCAGCTGGTAGCCGGGCGCGGTGATCTGCGATTTGCGCTGGTAGTCGGCGTCGACCTGCAACAGCGCCTGCGGCGAGAGGCGCCAGTCGAAGGCGGCCGAGACGAACTTGCGGTTGCCGTCGGCGCCCTTGATGTAGGAGCGCAGGCGCTCGCCGGCGACGTTGACGCGGTAGCCGAAGTCGGTGTTGTCGAAGCGGCCGCCCAGGTCCAGCGCGCCGTACAGCGTGCCGCGCTCGCGCGCTTCCAGCACCACGGTGCGCAGCGGCGTGTCGGTCGGACGCTTGGTGACGTAGTTGACGATGCCGCCCGGCGCCGCCACGCCGGCCTGCAGGCCGGACAGGCCTTTCAGTACTTCCAGCCGTTCCTTGTTCTCCAGCGGGATCTGGGTGTCGCCGGCGATGGCCATGCCGTCCTTGCGGTAGCTCGACGCGTTGTCCAGCTTGAAGCCGCGGATCGAGAACTGCTCGGCGTAGCCGACCGCGTTGTAGGCGTCGCTCAGGCTGGCGTCGTAGCGGGCGGCGTCGGTGGTGGAGCGGATTTGCAGGTCCAGCATCTGCTGCGCGGTCAGCACGCTGACCGAGGCCGGGGTGTCCAGCAGCGGCGCGTTGCCGAAGCCGGCAACCGAGGCCGAGGTGGCGCGGAACTTGACGCCGTTGACGACCACTTCGGGCATGGCCTGTTCGGGCGCGGCCTCATCGGCGGCGTGGGCGACGCCGGAAGTCATCTGTAAAACCGCCAGGGCGATGGCGGACACTGCAAGGTTTGGTGTGGACATATCGGCTCTCTACATGTTCGGCTGGTTGCCGGCGAAGAGAGCCATCAAAGGAGGGAGGACCGACTTTTGCGCTTTCCTTCGCTGGCATTATCCAGATCAGGTACGAAGGGTATCTCTCACCCGGAAACAACGTTCCAGGACCCCTAGCGAGGGCGCAAGTGTATCACACGTCATCCCGCGATGGCGTGCGCCGTGTTTTGCGCGGCGTCGCTACACTGCGGACTTGCGCCGCCAGAAGGCGGCCGGTGAAAGGATTTGAATGAAGCAGTCGTATCAAGAAGGGAGTTGGTTTGCCGTGCCGTTGCTCGATGGCGGCTACGGTTGGGGGCTGGTGGCGCGCATGACGCCGGGCAGCAAGATCATGCTGGCCTACCTGTTCGGTCCCAAGCTGCCGCGTTTTCCGTCGGTGGAAGAGTTGAACACCTTGCGCCCGCAGGACGCGGTCAAGGTGCTGCGCTGTGGCGACATGGCGCTGGCCAGCGGCCATTGGCGCGTGCTGGGCGACCTCGATGTGTGGCAGCCGGCGAACTGGCCGGTGCCGCAGTTCCTGCGCCGCGCCGACGCGCTCAAGCGCGCCTGGCGCGTGACGTATTCCGACAACGATCCCGGCCGCTCGGAGCGCGAGGAATCGGTGCCGTATGAAACGACCGGCCTGGAGGCCGATTCGCTGTACGGTTATGGCTCGGTCGAGCTATTGCTGACCAAGCTGCTGGAAGGCCCGGATCACCCGATCAATCAGCAGCAGTCGCGCAGCTGACATTCCACGCCGTGTACTCGCCGCGGTGCTTGCGCACCGCCACCCGCACCACGGTATCGCGGTCGCTCTCGAACACCATGCCCACCATGACCGGCGCGCCGTTGGCCGGCGACGCCGGTTCGATCGCCGCCAGGCGGAAGGTCAGCGCGCGTTGGCGTGCGCACGACGAGTTCCCGGCGAACAGCAACCGCGCGCGCGCCAGCAGTTCGCGGTGCTGCCAGATCAGCGCCTTGACGTCGTCCGGATGCACCGCCGGGTCCATACGCGTGGTGTAGCGGGCGGCGGTGCAGGGCACCTTGGGCGTGGCCAGCCACACATACCATTCCGGCGCCGCCGCCGACGGCGTCCAGCGTTCGCCCTCGGGCGCCTTGGTGTTGTAGATGTAGCTGGTGCGGATTTGCCGGCACAGGTCCGGCGTGTGGCGACGCGGCGCCGAGTCGACGCGGGCGATCACCCGCCATGGTTCGCCGCGATGGCGCTGGATGTCGAACGCCGGCGCAAACAACGAGGCGCCGCCGCTGACGCGCGGCGGCACCTGCTGGCGGTAGTATTCGTCGAAGGAGCGGCGTTCTTCCTCGGTGGCTTCGCGGGATTGCGGTGGCGGCGGCTGTGGCGTTTTCTGCGGCGCTTTGGCCGCATGCGCCAGGCCGGCCGCGCCGAACAGCGCGGTCCATATCAGGGTGCGGCGCATTACAAGCCTTTCATCACGATCTGGATCTGCAGGCCGCCGCCGTCGCGGTTGCGCACATGCAGCTCGGCGTTGTGGCGGGTGACCACGCGGTCGACAATCGCCAGCCCCAGGCCGGCGCCGTTGGCCTGGCCGCGCGCCTCGTCCAGCCGGGTGAAGGGTTTGAGCAGCTGACCGATCTGCTCGGGCGGCACGCCGACGCCGTGGTCCTGTACCTCGATGGTCACGCGCTTGGCCGCGTGCAGGCCCTTGACGCCGCACTTGATGTCGATGTCGACGTAGTCCTCGCCCGGCGTCTTGCCGTAGCGGCGGGCGTTTTCGACCAGGTTGTTGATCACGCGCTTGAGGTCGGTGGCGTTGCCCATGACGTGGGCGCCGGGCGCGATGTCGGTGGTGATGCGCACGTCCGGCTGGCGTGCGGCTTCGTGCGCGCTGTCGGTCAGCAGTTCGCTCAGGTCGACGTTGATGAAGCTGGACGCCTCGGTCGGTTTGGCGTAGTCGAGGAACTGGCCGATGATGGCGTCCATCTGGCCAATGTCGGATTGGATGCCTTCGCGCGCATCGTCCGACAGGTTGGCCATCTCCACCTCCAGCTGCATGCGCGCCAGCGGCGTGCGCAGGTCGTGCGAGATGCCGGCCAAAATCACCGCGCGGTCGGACTCCACTTGTTGCAGGTCGTCGACCATCTGGTTGAAGCTGCGGTTGGCCTCCATGATCTCCATCGGGCCTTTTTCCGGCAACGGCGCCGGGCGCTTGCCCTGGGCGAAGTCGCGCGTGGCCTGCGTCAGGCGGCGCAGCGGCAGGTTGACCAGACTGGAAATCAGCGCGGCGCCGAGCAGCGACACCAGCGACACCACGCTGGCCCAGCCCAGCCACTGGATGCCGGTCAGGCCGCGAATGCGCTCGCGCTCCAGCATCAGCCAGTACTGGTCGTCGTCGATGTTGAAGCTGACCCAGAAGCCGGCCACGCCGTTGACCTTCGACGAGAAGCGGGTGTCGGGCCCCAGCTTGGCCTTGACCAGCTTTTCAATGTCCGGCATCAGCGCGTTCTTGGCCGGCGGCTCGACCTGGTCGTCGTCCTCCAGCGGGAACACGCGGATACCCTCGTTCGACACCAGCTCGAACAGCAGCTCGCGCCGCAGTTCCGGCGCCGAGTGGGTCAGGGCGGCGTGGGTGATGGTGACCACCGAGATCACCTGCGAGGAGATCTGCTGCACCTGCGGCTCGTGCTGCACCACGCTGATCATGCCGACCCAGGCCGTCATGCTGGTGGTGGTCAGCGCGCCGAGCAGGAAGAAGGTGCGCCAGAATAAGCCGCTTTTCAGGCGGGCCAGGCGGAACGAGAACGGCAACTTCATGGACGCTGCCGCCCCTTAGCGCGGCTGGCCCTCCGGGATGAACACGTAGCCCAGGCCCCAGACGGTCTGGATGTACAGCGGGCTCGATGGATCGGGTTCGATCAGCTTGCGCAGGCGCGAGATCTGCACGTCCAGGCTGCGGTCGAACACCTCGTATTCGCGGCCGCGCGCCAGTTCCATCAGCTTTTCGCGCGACAGCGGCTGGCGCGCGTGGCGGGCGAACACTTTCAGCACCGAGAACTCGCCGGTGGTCAGCGGCACGGTCTCGCCGTTTTTTTTCAGCGTGCGCGTGCCCAGATCCAGCACAAACTGGCCGAACTCGAAGGTCTGCGGGGTTTCCGACGGCGCGCCGGGGATTTCGTCCGGGCCGCGGCGGCGCAGCACGGCGCCGATGCGGGCCACCAGTTCGCGCGGGTTGAACGGCTTGGGCAGATAGTCGTCGGCGCCCATTTCCAGGCCGACGATGCGGTCGACGTCCTCGCCCTTGGCGGTCAGCATGATGATCGGCGTCTGGTCGCCGGCGCCGCGCAGGCGGCGGCAGATCGACAGGCCATCCTCGCCGGGCAGCATCAGGTCCAGCACCAGCAGGTCGTAGCGTTCGCGCAACCACAGTTTGTTCATCGCGGTCGCGCTTTCGGCGGTGAAGACGCTGAAGCCTTGCTCGGTCAGATAGCGGCGCAGCAGGTCGCGCAGGCGGACATCGTCGTCCACCACCATGATCTTGGCGACGTGGCCTGGCGCGTTGGCGGCGGTATTGCCGGAATCAGTTGTACTTGTCATTTGGCAGCCAGAATTGTCAGATTTATTTTGCTATGGTAACGTCATATTCGTCCTGCGAAAACGCGCACGGAACGAGTCATTACAATTTTTTACAAACTTTACCCATTTAGCCTTACCCCTCAGGTCAAAGCATCATACACTTTGGTCATAGATTCAGCTTTCGGGAAACGCCATGGTCATCGATCACAAAAAAATATCCGCTGCAGCTTGCGCATCTTTTTGCGTTCGGTCTCCGTTGGCCTCCGCGATGCTGTGCTGCGGTCTGCTCGGCGCCGGCGCCGGGCATGCGCAGGAGGGGCCGCGCCGCGAGCCGCAGCAGCAAGGGCAGATCAGCCAGCGCGCCGAACAGCAACAACAGCCGCGCGCCATCGAGGCGCGTCAGCTCGATCAGCGCCGCTACGAGGAGCGCGCCGAGGAGCACCGCCGCGCCATGCAGGAAGCCAGCCGTAATGCCGAGATGAACCGCCGCGTCGGCCGCATGACGCCGGACGAGCGGCGCGACCTGCGCCGCCAGATCAACGAGGTTGGCCAGGACCTGTACTCGGTGCCGCCGAAACGCTGACCTTTTCCGTTGTTTTCTTGTCTTGGCATTGCCTGAGCATCAAGCAAAAATAAGAAAACGCTATAGTTATTACTTTCATAGTATTAATCTGTATCAATATCCTGACACACGGCGCCCCAGCGGCGCCGATTTTCATGGTTTTCGCATAGTCTAAGTGTAATATCTGTTTATTACACGCAACGCCTCTCGGCCGCATGCGTGCCGTTTGGAGGAAGACCGTGGTTCAAGACGTTGCACCCGCGGCGCCCGCCGCCAGCCAGGAGCCAGAAGCTTCGGGACGTGGCTGGCCCCTTGGTTTGGTCAAGCGTGCGGATGGTATTTATATCGATCTGGGCATGACCAAGTCGGCGCTGATGGCGGCGGTGACAGATGTGTTTCAATCGGGCTGGTATTTCACCGGCCTGGATTACGCCGCCCTGATGCTGGCGCTGTACGGCGTTGGCCGCGACCCCGGGGCGCTGCAGGCCTTGCGCCTGGCCGACAATGCGCGGGTGTTCGACAGTGCCCGCCAGGCACTCTACAAGCCGCCCAAAATGAGCTTGTCGTATGCCGAATACTATTTCCAGCAACAGTACACCGAGGCGCAAACGCTGCCCGACGGCACGCTGCTGCCGGAGCGTCCGGTGCAGCTGGACATCGACGAATTCATCGCCTTCATGTGGACACAGAATATCCGCTTCGGCATCGACGTCGCGGCGGTGAGGGCGGCCATGGCGTCGGCCAAACCGGAGCGCATCACCTTCGCCTGCGATCTGGAACCGGCGCCGGGGCAGGATGCCTGCGCGGTCGAAGTGTCGGCCGAGCTGCATCGCAGCGATGCGCCCAAGGCGCGCGCCGACGGCCGCATCGACCTGCAAAGCTTCCAGAACCGCTTCCCGCAGATCAAGGCGGAGATGCGGCTGCTGCAAAAGCGCGAGCCGGTGCCGGGACTGCCCGGCTTCGATCTGGCCGGACGCAAGACCGAGCCGCCGCCGCCCAAGGACCTGAAGCTGGCCTTTCTGGCCGGCGACGGCACCGAGGCCAGGAGCTTCGAGGACGGCGAATATCTGGTGTCGACGCGCGAGGGCTTCCTCAGTGTGGACACCAAGTCGAACCGCATTTCCATCACCGATAAAATCATCAGCCGGGAAGGCGTCAGCGGCCGCACCACGGGCAATCTGCAACTGGCCGGGGCCTACGAGGAATACGGCGACGTGCAGGAGCAGCGCGACGTCACCGGCAGCGATGTGACGGTGCACGGCAATGTCTACGGCAATATCCATTCGCGCGGCGGCACCGTGGTGCTGGACCAGAACCTGGTCAGCGGCAGCGTGCATAACGCCGCCGGCGACATCCGCATCGCCGGCGTGTCGTCCAATTCGGTGGTCTATGCGGCCGACGGCGCCATCACCATGCAGCGCGCTGAAAACTGCGTGATCTCCGGCACCCGCGTCAAGATCGAGGAGGCGCTGAATTGCGAGATCATCGGCGATGAGGTGCTGGTGTCGGTGGCCGAGGGTTGCGCCATCGCCGGTCGCAACGTCGAAGTGGAAAGCGCCGGGCCGCGGCGGCGGACCGAAATGGTCATCTATGTGCTGGTCAAGGATGTCACTCAGTTCGATCAGGAGATCGAGGAGCTGGAGATGCGCATCGCCGAGCTGGCGCAGACCAATGCCGACAGCCAGCGCGAGACCGAGCGCATTTCGGCGCTGCCGGACGTGCGCCGCTACCTGGCGCTGGCGGCCAGGCTGCGCACACAGGAACTGGTGCTGACGCCGGAGCAGGGACAGCATCTGCGCAAGATCGCCAGCGCGGTGTCTGGCGAGATGAAAGCCATCCAGACGTTGAAGCAGGACCTGCAGGTCGGCATGACCCAGCACAAGCTGCTCAGCGACCGGCTGGCGCAAGTGGTCGAACACAAGGTGGAGGCGGCCGGCATCGCCCGCTGCGGCCTGCACATGGCCAGCGGCGAGACCCTGGTGCGCACCATGCCGTTTGCGGCCGACAGCGCGGCGCTGCGCCAGTTGCAGCCCAAGGACCTGAAGCAGCGTCTGCGCGGCACGCCGGGCGCCGGCCAGTTGCTGTTTGCCGACAGCGCCGGCTCGCTCGACTGGCACCTCAATCCGCGCCTGCGGCCAAGCGCCCCTTGATGCGGCTGGCGCAAGCACGCCGTAAATGCTAATCTAAGCTACTATTTTCCTGGGGATTAGACTGTGTCAGACGACGCTACGGCGCTGGAATCAAATGCGGAAGGGGATTTGCCGCCGGCGCTCGTCCAGCGCGACGATGGTGTCTACTTCAAGGCCGATGCGACGCCGCTGGCCTGCCTGACGGCGGTCAGCCAGATCTTCATGAGCAGCGCCTTCTTCGGCGGTCTGGATTACGCGGTGTTCAGCAAGACGCTGTACAACGTCGGCCCGGACCTGCCGCCGCCGCAGGGGGACGCGCCCGAGCCACTGCTGCGCTTTGCCGACATCATCCTGCCTTTCCATGCGGCGCGGCGCGCCTTGTACAAAACCGTCAAGGTGATCAACGGCGAGGCCGAGTACTACTTCGAGCAGGTGTATATGGAGCTGCCGGATATGATGCCGCAGCCGGCGCGCCTGAACTTCGACGAATTCGTCGCCGACATGTGGATCAAGGGCATCCGCTTCGGCATCGACGCGCCGGTGGTGCGCGATATCATCGGCACCGGGCGGCTGGGGCGCATCGTCGTCGCGCGGCGCCTGAAGCCGGTGCCGGGCCGCGACGCCACCATCGTTGAAGTGTCGCAGGATATCCACCGCAGCAACGCGCCCAAGGACATGGGCGAGGGGCGGCTGGATTTGCAGACGTTTCAGAACCGCTTCCCGCAGGTCAAGCCCAACGTCAAGCTGCTGCGCAAGGTGCCGCGCGCGGCGGGCGTGCGCGGTTACGAGCTTTCCGGCCTGGTGCTGGAGCCGCCGGTGCCCAAGGATGTGAACCTGGCCTCGATGGCCGGCCAGGGCACGCTGGTCGAGCAACTGCGGGGTGGCGAGTTTCTGGTGTCGGCCGTCGAGGGCTACATCAGCGTGGACCCGGCCAGCAAGCGGCTGTCGATCGGTCCCAAGATCATCAGCCGCGAGGGTGTCAGCCTGCGCACCACCGGCAACCTGCAACTGACTGCGGAGTACGAGGAGTTTGGCGATGTGCAGGAGCAGCGCGTGGTCGAAGGCGGCAACATCACCATCCACGGCAATGTGTTCGGCAATATCGCCTCGCGCGGCGGCGACATCTCGCTCAACAAGAATCTGATGGGCGGCAGCGCCACCAATGTCGATGGCGCGATCCGCGTGCGCGGCGTGGCGTCGGGTGCGGTGCTGCAGAGCAGGCAGGGCGAGATCACGCTGACGCGCGCCGAGAGCTGCATCATCGCCGCCACCCGGGTGGTGATCGGCGAGGCCCGCAACTGCGAGATCCTGGCCGACGAGGTGGTGATCAAGGTGGCCGAGGGCTGCGCGATCGCCGCCCGCAAGATCGAGATTCAGCTGGCCGGACCGCGCAAGCAGAGCGAGATGCTGCTGTACGCGCTGGTGCCGGACACCTCGACGTACGACAAGAAGATCGCCGAGCTGCAGCCGCGCGTGGCCACGGCCGCGCGCGAGGCCGAGACGTGCAAGGCGGAGATGGACCTGATCACCGGCCAGGCCGACGTGCGCAAGTATCTGACGCTGGCCACCCGCGTGCGCAAGCGCGAGGTGACGCTGACGCCGGAGCAGCTGCCGCTGTTCCAGAAGATGGCGGAGTCGGTGGGGCCGTCGCTGCGCCAGGTGGCGAAGATTTCGCTGGCGATGAAGGCGGCGCAGTTGCGGCATGCGCAGGCGCAGGAGGAAGTCACTCAGGTGCAGGCGCAGAAGAAGGAGATGCAGCGCGGCTCGCGCTGCGTGGTCGAGCTGCTGACCGGCGACGTGCTGCTGCGGACCATGGCGTTCGTGCCGGGCGAGCCGCCGCTGTACGACCGTCCCGCCAAGGACGTCAAAGCCAAGGTCCGCACGGCGGCACCGGGGATGACGGTGCTGCATAGCGGCCGGTTTGGGCCGATTCGCTGGGCGCCGCAGGTCGACGATTAATCCGGCCGGCGCAACGCCGCCAGCAGCTCGCGCGCATAGCCGGGCAGCGCCGCCTCGTCGCGCACGCAGATCAGCAGCTTGCGGTCGGCCCAGTCGTCGCTCAGTTTCACCATGCGCAGCGGTTCCGAACCGCGGCGCGCGGCCGTCGCCGGCAGGATGGCCAGCCCGGCGCCGCTGGCCACCATGCGGCTCACCGCCTCGAAACCGCGTAATCTGATCTTGCAATGGAAGCGCCGGCCGAGCCGCGTCGCCTGTTCGATGGCGTTCTGCTGAAAGGCGCTGTCGCCGGCCAGGCCGATGAAGTCGTGCTCCAGCGCCTGCACGAAGGCCATGCGGCGCTGGTTGCCGAGCTGTCGCGCCAGTGGGTGGCCGGGCGCCATCACCAGCACCAGCGGATCGTCGCGGAAGGGGAAGGTTTGCAGCGTGGCCCGGTCCACCGCGTCCGAGATGATGCCGATGTCGGCGGCGCCGTCGGCCACCGCCTGCACGATCTCGCGGCTCATGCGTTCTTCCAGGTTGATGCTCAGGCGCGGATGGGTCTTGAGAAAGGCCGCCAGCGCGTCCGGCAGGAACTCGGTGATGGCCGAGGTGTTGCACAACATGCGCACCTGGCCTTTGAGGCCGGCGGCGAATTGCGCCAGCTCGGCGTGCATGTTTTCCACCTGGCGAGTGATGGTGCGCGCATGCTGCAGCAGCGTGCGACCGGCCTCGGTCGGTTCGGCGCCGCGCCGGCCGCGTTGTAGCAGCGGCACGCTGAGCGCTTCCTCCATGCCGCGCACGCGCGCGCTGGCCGAGGGCAGTGCCAGGTGCGACAATTCCGCGCCGGCGGTGATGCTGCCGCTTTCGGCGATATGGATGAATAGTTGTAAGTCGGTCAGGTCGAAGCGCATAGTCTGGAAGCCTGGCCTGGAAGCACAGCCTGGAAGTACGGCCTAAGTATTATCCGAAGTCTGCCTCAGTATATTCCACATTTTCAGACCGGTCGCGGCGCGTCACAATACGCTCTATGGATATCTTGTTTATTGCCGCTGTTTTCGTGACCGCGGGCCTGGTGAAGGGCGTTACCGGCATGGGTCTGCCGACCGTGGCGATCGCGCTGCTGTCGCTGCGCATGCCGCCGCTGCAGGCCGCCGCCTTGCTGATTGTGCCTTCGTCGGTGACGAACGTTTGGCAACTGGCCTCCGGACCGTCGGTGTATCCGCTGTGGCAGCGCTTCCGCTGGGTGTTGCTGTCGATGTGTGCCGGCGTGGCGATCGCTTTCGTGCTGGGCTCCGCGACGTGGAACGGAGCGGTGCTCGGCGGCGCGCTGGCGGCGTATGGCTTGCTGGGCCTGACCGGATGGCGTATGCGGGTGGCGCCGCGTTGCGAGCGCTGGGCCGGGCCGCTGGTCGGCGTGGTGACGGGGCTGCTGGGCGGCGTGACCGGCGTGTTCGTGATGCCGGCGGCGCCCTATCTGCAAGCGCTGAATCTGGAGCGGGAGGATTTGCTGCAGGCGATGGGCATGGCCTTCACGGTCGGCACGCTGTCGCTGGCGGTGATGCTGGCCTTGCGCAGCGAGTGGCATGTGACGGCGGCTGGCAACTCGGCGCTGGCGCTGATCCCGACCATCGCCGGCATGCTGCTGGGCCAGAAGCTGCGCGGCCGCATGGCGCCGGCCATGTTCCGCCGCTGCTTCTTCCTCGCCCTGCTGGCGCTGGGCGTCCATCAACTGCTGCGTTAAAACGCGACCTTGCCGCGCATCTGTTTGCGCTCGCCATCCTTGGCCTTGCCGTCGAGGCGGCGGCGCTGGGAGCTGTAGGTGGGCTTGGTGGGCCGGCGCACGGTGGGCGGCACGGCCACGCTATCGACCATTTCCTGCAGCCGGCGCAAGGCGTCCTGCTTGTTGGCGCCAAGGCTGCGCGACTGCTGCGCCTTCATCACGATCACGCCCTCGCGTGTGATGCGGCTGTCGTGCAGTGCGGCCAGCCTTTCCTTGATCTGCTCCGGCAGCGACGAGGCGGCGATGTCGAAGCGCACATGCACGGCGTTCGACACCTTGTTGACATTCTGCCCGCCCGGCCCCTGGGCGCGGATGGCGGTGAATTCCACTTCGTCGGGATTGATCATGTAGTGCATTCAACGATTGTAGCAAACACACTGCGGCGCCGGGAAATGTTGACGCCTGTCAACGCTGGCCATGAGGCGCGCGGTTACGATGGCTACTGCTGTTCTCCCGAACGAAAGGATCATTATGGCTTCTCCGAACATGCCTGCTGCCGAGGCGCGCCAGTACCTGGTCTTCCGGCTGGGCGGACTTGATTACGCGCTGGACTTCACCAAGGTGCAGGAGCTGCGCCCCTTGCAGGCGCTGGAGCGCTTTTCGTCGGCCGGGGAGATCATCAGCGGCGTGGTGGTGTCGCGCGGCGTGATCATGCCGATCGTGGACATGCGCGTCGCTTTCGGTCCACGTCCGCCGCAGCACGATCCGCTGACGGATGTGATCATCCTCAAGCTGTCGAACTGCGTGATGGGGATGGTGGTGGACGGCGTGACCGATATCGTCGCGCTGACGCCGGCGCAGATCCAGCCGGTGGTCGGCGCGGCGGCGGTGGACTATCTGATCGGCGTGGGGGAAGTGGACGGGCGCCGGCTGATCGTGGTGGACATCGACAAGCTGATGTCCATCCGCAAAGTGCAGTTCGGCGCCCGCCAGGCGGCTTGACGACTTAGCCCAGCGCCTCCAGCTGCTCATTTAGCTGCAGCCACTGTTCTTCCAGTTCGCCCAGCTCCTTGCCGCAATAGGCCTGCTCGGCCAGCAGCTCTTTGAGCTTGCCCTTGTTGGCGGCGTCGTAGATCGACTCCGCGCCCAGTTGCACATCCACATCGGCCTTCTTCGCGGTGAGCTTGGCGATCTGCTCGTCGAGACGCTTGATCTTTTGCTCGATCGGTTTGCGCTGCGCCGACAGGCGCTGGCGGTCTTCCGCTTCCTGGCGTTTCTGCTCCTTGCTGGGAGCTGGCGCCGCCACCACGGGTTTTGGTGGCGCCACCGGCGACTGCACCGGGAAGTCGGTCTTGTTGTCCTTGCCCGCCGCCGGCAGCACGTCGGTGCCTTTCCCCAGCTTGGTCTGGAACAGCCAGTCCTTGTAGTCATCCAGGTCGCCGTCGAACGGCTGCAATTTGCCGTCGGCGACGATGATGAACTGGTCGGTGGTGGCGCGCAGCAGGTGGCGATCGTGCGACACCACCACCAGCGTGCCCTCGAACTGCGCCAGCGCCTCGGTCAGCGCCTCGCGGGTTTCCAGGTCCAGGTGATTGGTCGGTTCATCGAGCAGCAGCAGGTTGGGGCGCTGCCAGACGATCAACGCCAGCGCCAGGCGTGCCTTCTCGCCGCCGGAGAACGGCGCGATCGGGCTGGTGACCATGGTGCCGGGGAAGTTGAAGCCGCCGAGGAAGTTGCGCAGTTCCTGCTCGCGCGTGGTCGGCGCGATCTTCGCCAGATGCCACAGCGGCGATTCGTCGTGGCGCAGCATCTCCACCTGGTGCTGGGCGAAGTAGCCGATGTTCAGGCCCTTGCCGGTGGTCGATTCGCCGGTCAGCGGCGTCAGCTCGCCGGCGATGGTCTTGATCAGCGTCGATTTACCGGCGCCGTTAATCCCCAGCAGGCCGATACGCTGGCCGGTCTGCAGCGAGAAGTTGATGCCGCGGACGATGGTTTTCTCGGTGATCTCGCCGGTCTTGTCGTTCTCGCTGCGGTAGCCGGCGTTGACGTCGTCCATCACCAGCAGCGGGTTCGGTGCGCTCAGCGGCTCGCGGAACTCGAACGAGAATTCGGCGGCGGCGCGCAGTGGCGCCAGTTCTTCCATCTTGGCCAGCGCCTTCATGCGGCTCTGTGCCTGGCGTGCCTTGGACGCTTGCGCCTTGAAGCGGTTGACGAAAGATTCCAGGTGGGCGCGCTTGCGCTGTTGTTTTTCCAGTGCGCCGGCGGCCAGTATCATTTGCGCCGCGCGCTGACGTTCGAAGGCCGAGTAGTTGCCCGAATAGCGTTTCAGCTTGCGTTCGTCGATGTGCACCACGACGTTGACGATTTCGTCGAGGAAGTCGCGGTCGTGGGAGATGATCAGCAGTGTGCCGGTGTAGCGTTTGAGCCAGTCTTCCAGCCAGATGATGGCGTCCAGATCCAGGTGGTTGGTCGGTTCATCGAGCAGCAGCAGGTCGGAAGGGCACATCAGCGCCTGCGCCAGATTCAGGCGCATGCGCCAGCCGCCGGAGAAGCTGGCCACCGGTTGCTGCATCTGGTCGAGCGTGAAGCCAAGGCCCAGCAACAGCTGCTCGCCGCGCGACTGCACGGTGTAAGCGTCGGCGTCGGCCAGCGCGCCGTAGATATCGCCCATGGCGATGCCGTTCTCGGTCGATTCGGGTTCCGACTCCAGGCGCGCCAGTTCGGCTTCCAGCTTGCGCAGGCCGACGTCGCCGTCGATGGCGTAATCGAGGGCGGCGCGCTCCAGCGGCGGGGTTTCCTGCGCCACGTAGGCGACGCGCCATTTGGCCGGGAAGTCGATGTCGCCCTGGTCCGGGTGCAGCTCGCCGCGCATCATGGCGAACAGGCTGGATTTGCCGGCGCCGTTGGCGCCGATCAGACCGATTTTATCGCCGGGGTTGAGGGTGACGTCGACTTGTTCCAGCAGCGGCTTCACGCCGCGCATCAGGCTTACTTGATTAAAACGGATCATATTTACAGTTTGAGTTGGTCGGCCGTCAGCAGGAAGACCATGTCGTCGCCGTTGCTGGTGGTGAGCCAGGTCAGGCCCAGTTCACCGAATGCGGCTTCGGCAAATTCTTTTTCATTGCCGATTTCGACGATCAGCAGACCGTCGTCGGTCAGGCGTTCGGCGGCGCCGGCGACGATGCGACGCACCAGGTCCATGCCGTCCTTGCCGCCGTCCAGCGCCAGTTCGGGTTCGGCGCGGTATTCCATCGGCAGCTTGCTCATCGAGCCGCTGTTGACGTAGGGCGGGTTGGTGATGATCAGGTCATACTTTTTGGCCGGCACATTGGCGTACAGGTCGGAGTGGATCAGCGTCAGGCGGTCTTCCAGCTCGTAGGTGGCGACGTTGCGTTTGGCTACTTCCAGCGCGTCGGCCGAGATGTCGACCGCGTCGACCCGCGCGTCCGGGAAGGCGTCCGCCATCATGATCGCCAGGCAGCCGGACCCGGTGCACAGTTCCAGGATGTTCGACACATTCTCGGGCTGGTTGACCCACGGCGCGAAGTAGTCGGGAATCAGCTCGGCGATGAAGGAGCGCGGCACGATGGTGCGCTCGTCGACGTAGAACTTGTAAGTGCCCAGCCACGCCTCGTTGGTGATGTAGGCCGCCGGAATGCGCTCGACCACGCGGCGCTCGATCACCGCCAGCACCGACGCCACTTCCTCGGGCAGCAGCCGGGCGTCCAGGAACGGGTCCAGGCGGTCCAGCGGCAGCTTGAGCGTGTGCAGGATCAGATAGGCCGCCTCGTCGAACGCCTCCATGCTGCCATGGCCGAAGAACAGCTGGGCGGTATTGAAGCGGGTGACGGCGTAGCGCAGCAGGTCGCGCGGCGTGGTGAAAAGAGTTGTGTTCATGGCGGTTTAAGTCAGCAGGTTTTCCAGCGTGCGGCGATAGATGTTCTTCAGCGGATCGACGAAACGCAGTTCGATATGCTCGTCAATCTTGTGAATGCTGGCGTTTGGGGGGCCGAATTCTATCACTTGAGGGCAGATCTGCGCGATAAAGCGGCCGTCCGAGGTGCCGCCGGTGGTCGACAGCTCGGTATCGACGCCGGTTTCCGACTTGATCGCCGCCGACAACGCGTCGCTCAACACGCCACGCGGCGTCAGGAACGGCAGCCCGCTCAGCGCCCATTTGATGTCGTAGTGCAGTTGGTGCTTGTCCAGGATGGCGTGCACGCGGCGCTTCAGCTCCTCGTGCGTGCTGGCGGTGCAGAAGCGGAAGTTAAAGTCGATCACCATCTCGCCGGGGATGACGTTGTTGGCCCCGGTGCCGGCGTGGATGTTGGACATCTGCCAGGAGGTCGGCAGGTAGTATTCGTTGCCCTGGTCCCAGACTTCGGCCGCCAGTTCGGCCAGCGCCGGCGCGCCCAGGTGGATCGGGTTCTTCGCCAGCTGCGGATAGGCGATGTGGCCTTGCACGCCCTTGATTGTCAGCTTGCCGGACAGCGAGCCGCGGCGGCCGTTCTTGATAATGTCGCCCAGCGTTTCGTCCGAGGTCGGCTCGCCGACGATGCAGTAGTCCAGCGTTTCGCCGCGCTCTTTGAGCAGGTTGCAGACGATGACCGTGCCGTCGGTGGCCGGGCCTTCCTCGTCGCTGGTGATCAGGAAGGCGATCGAGCCTTTGTGATCCTCATGCTTGGCGATGAATTCCTCGCAGGCGACCACGAAGGCGGCGATCGAGGTTTTCATGTCGGCCGCGCCGCGGCCATACAGCTTGCCGTCGCGGTGGGTCGGCGTGAAGGGCTGCGAGCGCCATTGCTCGACCGGGCCGGTCGGCACCACGTCGGTATGGCCGGCAAACACCAGCACCGGCGCGGTGCTGCCGCGGCGTGCCCACAGATTGGTCACGCCGTTCGATTCGATGGTCTCGCACTGAAAGCCGAGAGGGGTCAGAAGATCAATCAGGTGCTGCTGGCAGCCCTTGTCGTCCGGGGTGACGGAGGACAGGGAGATCAGTTTTTCGGTCAGCGCCAGGGTCTTGGAAGGAGTCATGTCAGCCATTGAAGATTTGTTGGTACTGCGCGTCGGAGAAGCCGACGGCGAAGGCGCCGTGCTGGTCCAGCACCGGGCGTTTGATCACGGACGGGTTTTCCAGCATCAGCGCGATGGCCGCTTCGTCGTCGACGATGGACGCCTTGCGCTCATCGGACAGCGCGCGCCAGGTGGTGCCTTTGCGGTTCACCAGCACATCGCGCGACAGCTGCTTTAACCAGCCGGCGACGATTTCGCGGCTCAGGCCCTGTTTTTTGAAATCGTGGAACACAAACTCCTGCCGCCGGTCGGCCAGCCAGGTGCGCGCTTTTTTGACGGTATCGCAGTTCGGGATGCCGTAGAGGGTAATGGTCATGATAAGTCGGGGAAGTTAAGCCCCGTAGGATACCATGGCCGGCACGGCGTCCGCAGCCACCGGCCGGGAAATCACATAGCCTTGCAGGCAGTGGCAGCCCATCTCCGCCAGCGCCTCGGCCTGCGCCGCCGTCTCCACCCCTTCGGCCACCAGCTCCATGCCCAGGCTGAGGCCCATGCGGACGATGGTTGTCACCAGATTGGTGCTGCGCGGGCAGTGTTCGATGTCGGTGATGAAGGAGCGGTCGATCTTCAGCGTGTCGATGCGGAACTGCGTCAGGTAGCTCAGCGACGAATAGCCGGTGCCGAAATCGTCCAGCGAGATGCGCACACCGATCTGGCTAAGGTGGGCCAGCACCTCGCGGGTATGCTGGCCCTCGTCGATCAGCACCCGTTCGGTCAACTCCAGCTCCAGCCGCTGCGGCGCGATGCCGTGGCTGTCGAGCAGTTGCCGCACCTGGGCGGCGAATCCGGGCGCAGTCAGCTGCCGTGGCGAGATGTTGACGCTGACCGCCAGCGCGCCGGCCGCCGGCCCCCAGGCGGCCAGTTGGCGGCACGCTTCGCCCAGCACCCAGGCGCCCAGTTCGACCACCAGGCCGCTTTCCTCGGCCACCGGGATGAAGCGGTCCGGCGGCACGCTGCCCAGCGTCGGGCTATGCCAGCGCACCAGCGCCTCGACCTTGCGCAGGCGGCGGTCGGCGGTGGCGACGATCGGCTGGTACAGCAGGTGCAGTTCGCCGGCCTTGAGCGCCTGGCGCAGCGCGGCGTCGATCCGCACCGCGTCCCTGGCCTGAAGGTTCATGGCCGGATCGAACACGCGGAAGGCGCCGCGCCCGGTCTTCTTGACGGTGTACATCGCGGTTGCGGCAAAATCGAGCAGCGTGCCGGCGGCGCGGCCATGTTCCGGCTGGCAGGCGATGCCGATGCTGGCCGACAGCGCGACCGGCTGCTCGTGCTGCGCCAGGTTGGCGTGCATGGCGCGCGGCAGGCGCGCGGCCAGCAGCTCGGCCTGCGGCAGCACGCTGCCCGGCACGCGCTGGTGCAGCACCAGCGCGAACTTGTTGCCGCCCAGGCGCGCCAGCAGATCGCCCTGCGACAGCTGCTGCCGCAGGCCCTCGCTGACCTGCAGCAGCAACTGGTCGCCGACGGCGCGGCCGAAGCAGTCGTTGATGCGCTGGAATTGGTCGAGGTCGACCACCAGCACCGCATACGGGGCCTCGCAGTGCTCCAGTTGCTGCAGCAGGCCGCTGCGATTGAAGGTGCCCGTCAACTGGTCGTAGTGCGCGGCGCGGTACAACTGCTGGTCTTTTTGCTGACGCTCGCTGACGTCGATCAATTGCAGCATGCAGCAAGGCTGTCCGCCTTCCTCATACGCCGACAGCATGACGTCCAGCGGCACCGTGACGCCGTCCTGCCGGTGCAGCTGGATGTTGCGGGTGAGTGGCACACAGGCGCCGGCGCCGCGCAGGTCGCGCAGATAGTCGGCGACCAGGTCGCGCAGCGAGCCGCTCAGGTGATCGCCAATCTGGCCGCCGACCAGTGCGACCGCCGACTCGCAGTCCAGCAGCCGGGCGGCGACCCGATTGGCTTCGCGCACCACGCCATGGTGGTCCACCAGCAGCAGACCGCTGGTCATGCTGTCGAGGGTGTGCGCGTGACGGCGCTGGATTTTCTCCTGGACCGCCGCCACCACCCACAGCATCGTCAGCGTCTTGATCAGCACCGAATAGGCGAACCAGAATTGCAGATCGAGATTCAGGTCGTACATCGCGTTCAGCAGATTGAAGCCGCCGCGCGCCAGCAGGATCAGGCCCAGTGGCAGATAGTAGCTGCGCCGGACGCTGAGCCGCACGCCGGCCCACAGCATGGTCAGGCCGAGTAGCGCGGCGGTGCTGTCCCGCAGCGACCCGGGGTAGGCCAGCCAGCCGGCGTACAGCGCAGCCCAGCCGGCGAGGCCCGCCAGCAGCGCTGGCCGCAACACCTTGCGCTGCAGCGTGCCGCGAAAATATTCGGCCCCGGCCCAGATGCCGCCGACCGCCACGGTCAGCGTGGCGGAGGTCAGCAAAGGCCGCAACCAGTTGTCCGGCCCGAGGTAGGCCGCGACCGTGCCGAGCGACAGCGCCAGCTGGCTGGCTGCCCAGAACAGCGCCTGCCATTCGTTGCGCTGGCGCAGCCAGACCAGTAACAGCACCACGCACAGGCTCAGGTCTGCGACCAGCGAGAACAGGATGTAGGATTGGATCGAGGCATTCATCGTGGCGGCGGCGAGCGGCGTCTAGACGTCCAGCTTGAACTCGGTGAAGCGCACCTCGCCCGCCGGCGGCGCGACCGGCGCGGCCGGCGGTGCGGTGGCGCGCTGGCTGTCCGGTCCATTATTCAACAGCCACAGTAGATTGCTGGCGGAATCGGCGTTGGCCAGCGCCTCGTCCTGGGCCACCTGACCGTCCTGCACCAGCTTGAGCAAGGCCTGCTCGAACGATTGCGAGCCGGGCGACAGGCTTTTCTCGATCGCCTCCTTGATCTGGCCAATCTCGCCTTTTTCAATCAGGTCGGCGATCAGGCGCGTGTTGACCATCACTTCCACCGCCGCCGCGCGCGTGCCGCCATGCGCCGAGCGTACCAGCCGCTGCGACACGATCGCCCTGATGGTGCTCGACAGATCCTGCAGCAGGGCGGGGCGGTTTTCTATCGGATAGAAACTGATGATGCGGTTTAAGGCGTTGTAGCTGTTATTGGCGTGCAGCGTCGCCAGCACCAGGTGGCCCGACTGCGCGTAGGCCAGCGCCGCCGCCATGGTCTCCTTGTCGCGGATCTCGCCGATCAGGATGCAGTCCGGCGCCTGGCGCATGGCGTTGCGCAGCGCGGTGGCGAAGTCGCTGGTATCGCTGCCGATCTCGCGCTGGTTGACGATGGATTGCTTGTTCTGGAACAGGTACTCGATTGGGTCTTCGAGCGTGAGAATGTGCCCCGGACGCAGTGCGTTGCGGTGATCCAGCATGGAGGCGATGGTGGTCGATTTGCCCGAGCCGGTGGAGCCCACCAGCAGCATCAGGCCGCGCTTTTCCATGATCAGTTCCGACAGCACTGGCGGCAGCCGCAACTCGGCCAGCGGCGGAATCACCGCCGGCACGAAGCGGAACACGGCGGAAATCGTGCCGCGCTGCTTGAAAGCCGACAGGCGGAAGCGTCCCAGCGCGGGTACCGACACGCCCATGTTCAATTCATTGGTGCCGGCCAGTTCGTCCATCTGCTCCGGCGTGGCGATTTGCGCCAGCAGGGCATGGATGTTTTCCGACTCCAGCTTTTGCTGGTTGACCGGGATGAGGTTGCCGTTAATCTTGATGTGAACCGGGGAGTTCACGGCGAAGAACATGTCCGACGCGTTCTTGTCCTTCATCAGTTGGAACAGGCGGTCCATGGCCATGCAGTTCTCCTCAAAAGCAGGCACTCCGTCATCCGGCGCAAGCCGGAGTGACGGAGCGGCTGCTTGCGATGGTGTTAAACGCCGCGCAGCAGTTCGTTGATGCTGGTTTTCGAGCGGGTCTGCGCGTCCACGCGCTTGACGATCACCGCGCAGTACAGCGAGTACTTGCCGTCGTCCGATGGCAGCGAACCCGATACCACCACCGAACCCGATGGCACGCGGCCATAGCTCACTTCACCGGTGGCGCGGTCGTAGATCTTGGTCGACTGGCCGATGTACACGCCCATCGAGATCACCGAGTTCTCTTCGACGATCACGCCTTCGACGATTTCCGAACGGGCGCCGATGAAGCAGTTGTCTTCGATGATGGTCGGATTGGCCTGCATCGGTTCCAGCACGCCGCCGATGCCGACGCCGCCCGACAGATGGACGTTCTTGCCGATCTGCGCGCACGAGCCGACCGTGGCCCAGGTGTCGACCATCGCGCCTTCATCGACGTAGGCGCCGATGTTGACGTAGGAAGGCATCAGTACCACGTTCTTGGCGATGAAGGAGCCGCGGCGCGCCACGGCGGGCGGCACCACGCGGAAGCCGCCCTTGGCGAAATCGTCGGCGGTGTAGTTGGCGAACTTGGTCGGTACCTTGTCGTAGAACTGCATGGTGCCGTCCGATGGCAGGACCACGTTGTTCTCCAGTCGGAACGACAGCAGCACGGCTTTCTTGACCCACTGGTTGACGACCCAGGCGCCGGTGGCCTTGTCGGCAACGCGGATGGTGCCCGCGTCCAGGCCGGCCAGCACGTGGTTGACGGCGTCGCGCAGTTCGGCCGAACCGTTGGCCGGGTTGATGTTCGCACGGTCTTCCCAGGCGGTTTCGATGATGTTCTGGAGTTGTTGGCTCATGATGGACTCGATATTTATTAAAGGGACTTGCAGAATTGGACGATGCGTTGCGCCGCCTCCAGGCCTTCCGCCGTCGCGGCGACCAGCGCCATGCGGATGCGGTTGCGGCCGGGGTTGACGCCGTGCGCTTCGCGCGCCAGATAGCTGCCCGGCAGTACGGTGACGTTGTATGCAGCGTAAAGGCGCTGGGCGAACTCGGTGTCCGACAGGCCGGTGCGGCTGACGTCCGCCCACAGGTAGAAGCTGGCGTCCGGCAGCTCGACTTCCAGCACTTCCTTCAGCAGGGGCGTGATGGCGTTGAACTTGGCGCGGTATTGTTCGCGGTTTTCTTCGACATGGGTTTCGTCGTTCCACGCCGCGATCGACGCAGCCTGCACGGTGGTGCTCATGGCGCCGCCGTGATAGGTGCGGTACAACAGGAATTTTTTCAGTACCTCGGCGTCGCCGGCCACGAAGCCCGAGCGCATGCCCGGCACGTTGGAGCGCTTGGACAGGCTGCTGAACACCACCAGGCGCGCGTAGGGCTGGTCGATGGTGGCCAGGCCCAGTTGGTGGGCCGCCTCCATGGCGCCCAGCGGCGGCTGGTCGCCGTGGTAGATCTCGGAGTAGCATTCGTCGGCGGCGATGACGAAGTTGTAGCGCTCCGACAGCGCGAACAGGTGTTCCCAGTCGGTCAGCGACAGTACGGCGCCGGTCGGGTTGCCCGGCGAGCAGACGAACAGCAGGGCGACACGCTGCCACACCGCTTCCGGAATGCTGTCATAGTCGCAGCCGAAGTTGCGCGCCGGGTCGGAGTTGACGAAATATGGCTCGGCGCCGGCCAGATAGGCGGCGCCTTCGTAGATCTGGTAAAACGGATTCGGGCTCACCACGATCGATCCGGCGTCCTTGTCGATCACCGCCTGCGCCAGCGCGAACAACGCCTCGCGCGAGCCGTTCACCGGCAGCACCTGGGTGGCGGCGTTCAGCTTGGGCAGGTTGTAGCGGCGTTCCAGCCAGCCGGCGATCGCGTTGCGCAGCTCGGGCGTGCCGATGGTGGTCGGGTACACTGCCAGGCCGCCGAGGTTGTCGATCAGCGACTGCTGAATGAACTTCGGCGTCGGGTGCTTGGGCTCACCCATGCCCAGGCTGATGGCGGTGTACTGCGGATTGGGCGTCACCTGCTCAAACAGCAGACGCAGTTTTTCAAACGGATAGGGGTGCAGCTTGTCGAGAAGTGGGTTCATAGTCCTTGATTATAGCGCCTTGACGCGTGCGCGGACATTCATGCTAAATTATTAAACTATACGGATTCACAATCACAGGTTGAGAGAATGGCGGAAAACGAGATCGTGCTGGAGGCGCAAGTCAGCCGCAAGGTGATGGCGGCGCGGCTGGCCATAGGGCTGGCGCAGGGATTGCTGTTGTATTGGCTATACGCGGCCGCGCGCGACAGCGCCTGGCCGGCCACGTCGGCCTATGTAATGGTGCCGCTGATGATGGTGCTGCTGATATGGCCGGTGTTGCTGGTGTCCAGCCTGGGGCACCTGACGCTGCGCAAGGTCGGCTACTGGCTGGTGGCGGCGCTGCTGGTGCTGCTGGTGTTCGCCCAGCATGACGTGTGGCGCGGGCTGCACGCGGACCTGTTGCTGCCGCGCTGGCGGTATCAATCGGTGTGGTCGCCGTCGGCGCCGCTGCTGCTGTACAGCGCCGCCTTCTTCTTCATCGCCCATGCGATGGTGATGGCCGGGGCGCACGAGGGGCGGCGCATCGCCAGCTACAACGGCTATTTTGAAACCGCCTGGAAGCTGGCTATACAACTGTTGTTTTCCGTGTTCTTCGTCGGCGCACTGTTCCTGGTGTTGTGGTTGGGCGCGGAGCTGTTCATGCTGGTCAAGCTGCGCTTCCTGCGCGAGCTGCTGCAGCAATCCTGGTTCAATGTGCCGGTGATCTGCACCGCCTTCTCGTGTGCGATGCATGTGACGGACGTGCGGCCGGCCATCGTGCGCGGCATCCGCACGTTGTTGCTGGTGCTGCTATCGTGGATTTTGCCGGTGGCGGTGGTGCTGGTGACGGGCTTTATCTGCACGCTGCCGTTCACCGGTCTGACGGCGCTGTGGGAAACGCGTCACGCCACCGCCGTGCTGCTGGTGGCGGCCACCGTGCTGCTGGTGCTGATCAACGCCGCCTTCCAGAACGGCGAGGCGATTGTCGCCTTGCCGCTGCGGGTGGGCGCGCGTACCGCGGCCATCCTGATCCTGCCGGTGATCATGGTCGGCATCTACGCGCTGGGCTTGCGGGTGGTGCAGTACGGCTGGACCGCCGACCGCGTGATGGCCGCCGCCTATCTGCTGGTGACCACCTGCTATGCCGTCGGCTACCTGTGGGCGGCTTATGAGTACGACACATGGTTGCAGCCGCTGACCACCGTGAACATCTACACCGCCTTCCTGGTGCTGGCGGTGCTGCTGGCGCTCTTTACGCCGATCGCCGACCCGGCGCGCATCGGCGTGCAAAGCCAGATGGCGCGGCTGGCCCAGGGCAAGGTGGCCGCCGCCGATTTCGATTTCCATTATCTGCGTTACGAGGGTGGACGTTATGGCCGCGCCGCCCTGCAGGAGCTGACGCGCGCCACCGGTCCGGATGCGGCGGTGCTGCAGGCGGGCGCCAAAGCCATGCTGGCGCAGGACGACAAGGACCGATGGAAGCTGCCGGTGCGCTCGACCGCGCCGGTGTCGGTGGCTGACAACCTGACTGTGTGGCCGGCCGGCGCGCCGGTGCCGACGGGATTCCTGGCGCAGAAATGGGACGATACGCGGGACGATCAAAAGCCGTCCTGCCTGAGCACCAGGGAAGGGAAGTGCGATGCCTTTGTGTTTGATGCGGACGGCGACGGCAAGCCCGAGGTGCTGCTGATAGAAAAAAAGAATGCGTTTGGCGGCCGGTTGTACGCGGAAGATGGCGATGGCAAGTGGAGCGTGGCCGCCACGCTGGATTACCGTGACGCCGCTTGCAAGCCGCTGGTTGAAAAGCTGCGCAAGGGCGAATTCACGCTGGCCGCGCCGCGCTTCAAGGAGCTGGAAATCGATGGTCAACGGGTGCCGCTGAATGCCGAGCGTCCGCCGCGCGAGAACTGCTTTAAATAGCCGCGCCCTTGGTGTGGGCGGCGATGCCTGCGGGGTGGGTGCCGCTGGCATGCTTTATACTGTCGCCCTCACTCAAAGAATTCAGGCCGATATGTCCTTCTCCACCCTGGGCCTCGCTCCCTCCCTGCTCAACGCCATCACCGAAATCGGCTATCAAGAGCCGACTGCGATTCAGCGCGCCGCCATTCCGGCGATCCTGCGCGGCGGCGACGTGCTGGGCGCGGCGCAAACCGGTTCCGGCAAAACCGCCGCCTTCGCGCTGCCGATGCTGCAAACGCTGCTGGCCAAGCGCGGCGGCCCGCGCCGCCTGCATGGCCTGATCCTGGTGCCGACGCGTGAACTGGCGGCGCAGGTGGGCGAGTCGGTGCGCCAGCTGGTGTCGATGCTGCCGACCACCTACAAGGTGCAGGTGGTGTTTGGCGGCGTTTCGATCAACCCGCAGATGCTGGCGCTGCGCGGCGGCACCGACATCCTGGTCGCCACGCCGGGTCGCCTGCTGGACCTGATCGACCACAACGCGGTGCGCATCGAGCAGACCGCGATGCTGGTGCTGGACGAGGCGGACCGCCTGCTGGACCTGGGCTTCAGCGAGGAATTGCATCGCATCCTGGCACTGCTGCCGGCGCAGCGTCAGAACCTGTTCTTCTCGGCGACCTTCCCGCCGGCGGTGCAGAAGCTGGCCGACCGCCTGCTGCGCGAGCCGACCCGCATCGAGGTGTTGTCCGAGGCGTCCTGCGAGCCGGCGATCACACAGCGCGCCATCAGCGTCGATGTGCCGCGCCGGACCATGCTGCTCAAGCATCTGATCGAGCAGCACAAGTGGCGCGGCGTGATGGTGTTTGTCGCCACCAAATACGCTTCCGACCATGTCGCCGATAAACTGCGCCGCAACGGCATCCACGCCGCCTCGTTCCACGGTGAGCTGAGCCAGGGCGCCCGCACCCAGACGCTGACCGATTTCCGCACCGGCTACCTGCAAGTGCTGGTGGCGACCGATGTCGCCGCGCGCGGCATCGACATCGCGCGCCTGCCGGCGGTGGTCAACTATGATTTGCCGCGTTCCGCCGTCGACTACACGCACCGCATCGGACGTACCGGTCGCGCTGGCGAAAGCGGCTTGGCGATCAGTTTCATCACCGCCGACGCCGAGCAGCATTTCCGCCTGATCGAGAAGCGCCAGAACCAGCGCGTGCCGCGCGAAGTCATCGCCGGCTTCGAGCCGACCGAAGTCGCGCAGCCGATGAGTGCCGCCACGGACGTCGTCAACGGCGGCGTCAAGGGCAAGCGCAAGAGCAAGAAGGACAAGCTGCGGGAAGCCGCCGCCGCCGGCGAGGCGGAAGGCGGTTAAGCCGGCGCGCGCTCAGCCCGCGCCGGCGCGGAACTGGCGCCGGTAGTCGGACGGCGACGTGCGCAATGTGGCGCGGAAGTGCTGGCGCAACGACAGCGTCGAGCCGAAGCCGGCTTCCTGCGCCACCAGTTCAATCGACATCTCGCTGCGTTCCAGCAGCCGCTGGGCGTGCGCCACACGCTGGTTCAGCAGCCATTGCTTGAACGAGGTACCGGTGGCGTCGCGGAAGTGACGGGTGAAATTGCGCCGGCTCATGGCCGCCCGCGCCGCCAGCGCGTCGATGTTGTGATGATCGGCCAGCCGCTGATTGACCCACTCCAACACCTGCGTAAAACGGCCGTCGCTGCCGCTGACCGGCACCGGACGCTCGATGAACTGCGCTTGGCCGCCTTGCCGGTGCGGCGCCACCACCAACTGGCGTGCGACGTGATTGGCCGCTTCGGCGCCGCGCAGCTGGCGCAGCAGATGCAGGCAGCAGTCCAGCCCCGCCGCCACGCCGGCGGAGGTCAGCACCTCGTCATCCACGTACAGCACTTCACGATCCACGGCGATGGCCGGATAGCGCTCGGCCAGCGTGTCGGCAAATCCCCAGTGGGTGGTGGCGCGGTGGCCATCGAGCAGGCCGGCCTGCGCCAGCGGGAAGGCGCCCAGGCACAGGCCGACGATGCGCGCGCCGCGCTGGTGGGCGCGGCGCAACGCTTGCAGCAGGGCGGGCGGCGCGTCGCGGCAGTCGTCATGCCAGGTCGGCAGGATGATGATGTCCGCGCGGCTCACCGCCGCCAGTCCGTGCCGCACCGAGATGTCAAAGCCGCCGGTGGTGCGCAGCGGTGACGGGTCCGGGGAGCAGATCTTGAGATCGAACGCCGCGTCACGGAACACCATGCCCGGCACGGACAGATGAAAGGGCGTGATGCCGTCGAAGGCGATCACGGCGATCCGATAACGTTGGGTGGCGGGCGAGTGCATGGCCCGATTGTATCGTATATGTGCCTTCGGGCCGCTGTCGCGGGAGCGCCAGCGCGCGCACAATGTCGCTCATCGCAACCCAAACAGGAGAAGAATCATGCGCCGTGCCCTGATCGTCATTGATGTGCAAAACGAATACTTCAACGGAACTATGAAGATTGCATACCCGCCGCTGGATGTCTCGCTGCCGAATATCATCCGCGCCATGGATGCGGCCCGCGCCGCCGACATCCCGGTGGTGGTGGTGCAGCACGACGCGCCCGAACAGTCGCCGATCTTCGCCAAGGGTTCACCGGCATGGCGGCTGCATGACGAAATCGCCGGACGCCCGTCGAATCACCATATCAACAAGACCTACGCCAGCGTGTTCACCGGCACCGACCTGGAACAATGGATCGCCGACCATCGCATCGACACGCTGACCATCGTCGGCTACATGACGCACAACTGCGACGCGGCGACCATCTACGAGGCGTCGCACAAGGGACTGGCAGTGGAGTTTCTGTCGGACGCCAGCGGCTCGCCATCCTATGAGAACGCGGCCGGCAAGGCGAGCGCGGAAGAGATACATCGGGTTTTCAGCACGGTGTTCCATTCCGGCTTCGCGGCGGTGGGCACTACCGACCAGTGGATCACGGCGATGTGCGCGGGGACGGCGCTGGAGCGCGACAACGTCTATCTGTCGGTCCAGCGCGCGAAGAGAAATTAACCGCCGACGCGTTTCGGCTTGTGACCGAGTTTGGTCAGCTCGGCCATCACGCGTTCGCAGTGGTCGCCCTGGATTTCCAGCACGCCATCCTTGACAGTGCCGCCCGAGCCGCAGGCGCTGCGCAGTTGCTTGCCCAGCGCCGCCAGCGCCTCGGCGTCCAGCGGCAGACCGCGCACCAGTGTCACGGTTTTGCCGCCGCGCCCCTTGGATTCGCGCGCCACGCGCACATTGCCGTCGCCTGCCGGTTTGGCCCTGGCGGCGGCCTTGCAGCCGCAGTCGTTCAACGGCTTGCGGCAGTCGGGGCAGATTCGCCCCGTTTCGGTGGAGTAGACGAGGGCCATGGCGCTTAATCCTTCAGCAGCCGCGGCATCATGATGTCGAAGAAGCGCTTCTGGTCCGAGGCCAGGCACACTTGCGCGTTCGGTTTGCCCGGCCGCTCGCGGGTGTAGCCGTCGTTATCGACGACGATGCGCAGCGGCGTGGTCGGGCAGACCGCCGGATCGATCAACCACGCCACCGGCACCACGTCGAACAGCGAGGGCATATTGCTGGACCAGGGTTGGTAGGCGTTGATCCACTGGTGGTACAGCAGCGCCATGGCGTCGGTCACCGGCGAGCCGTGGCCGAGCAGGGCGTTGCGTTCCACTTCATCGAGGCGGATCTGGGTCGAGTCGACCGGCATCATCACGATCGGCACGCCGGCGGTGAACAGCTGTTGCGCGCCGGCGATGTCAGAGGCGATGTTGTATTCCTTGTCGACCGGACGCGATGGCACGTATTGTGACTTGCGGTAACCGCTGCGTACCGATCCGCCCATCATGACCACCTGTTTCAACTGGCCGAAGGTGGCGGCGTCGCGTCCGATGGCGGCGCCGACGTTGGTCAGCGGGCCGAGGGCCAGCAGCGTGATCTGGCCAGGCTGGCGTTTGATCTGCTCCAGCAGGAAATCGACCGCGTCGATTTTGGCCGGCAGCTTGCCGCGCTGGGCGTAGCGCGCCTGAGTGAACGGCTGCGGGTTGCCGCTGGTGGCGATGCCCTGCGCCACCGGGATCTGGCTGTGGCCTGTTTCGCGCAGCATGCGCTCCAGCAGTTGCGCGCGCAGCGCGGTGTCGCCCCAGGCGGTGGTGATGCCGATGATGTCGATTTCCGGGCTTTGCAGCAGCAGGCCGACGGCGAAGGCGTCGTCGATGTCGTCGCCGATGTCCAGGTCGACGATGACTTTTTGTGGCGCTGCCTGTGCCAGCATGGCGCACGACAGCGCCAGCGCGGTGAACAGCCCGCGCAGCGGGCGGGCGAGGTAGTAAGGCATGGTGTTCCTTGATCAGTGAGGAGGCCGATTCTAACCGACTCGGATACAACACAAAAATAAATTCAATTGCAATATGGAATCTTTTGGCGCGATAATGAAGCTATCTTACTTGTGCCTCTCCTAGCCGTTCCGCCTGCACCATATCGTGTGTTTGTCGTTGAGGGGGAGGTAACGGATCGATCAGTCATGCGTCCACCGCATGGCGCATGGCCTAACCGCTGCCGTGTTGGTTGTTTGTCGCGTAGCGCGACGACGTGCTATGCGAACCTCGAATCCACCCATTCCTGCAGGAAAATATTATGAAAACTTCAACTGCCCAGTTCGGGATCGCCACACGTTTGTATGCGGGCTTTGGCCTGATTGTCGCCATACTGCTGGTGCTTTTGACTGTGGCGTATACCAATTTCAGCAAACTGAATCAGGCCAACGACTGGAACGTTCACACGTATGAAGTGCTGGGCGCCAGCCAGAACGTGCTGGAAAGCCTGATCAATATGGAAACCGGCGAGCGCGGCTATGCCTTGACTGGCGCCAGCGCATCGCTGGAACCGTACGATAACGGCAAGGTGGCGTTCAAGGAGAATCTGGCGAAGGCGCGTTCGCTCACCGCCAACAATGAGAAGCAGCAGGCGCGCCTGAAAAAAATCGAGGAGTTGCAGCAGCAATGGCTTGCTGCCGCCGCCGAACCGGCGATCGCCTTGCGCAAGGCCGCCAATGAAGACAGCGCTAAAATGCAGGCGGTGGTGGCCTTTGAGCAGTCGGCCAAGGGAAAAGCCACGATGGACCAGATGCGTGTCCTGATCAGTGAACTGGTGGATGCGGAGCGGGTGCTGCTGGTCGAGCGCGGCAAAAACGCCGCCGTGCTGAGAAGCGCCACCAGCGCCACCCTGGTGGGGGGCGGCATGCTGGCGCTGTCGCTGTCGATTCTGCTGGCGGTGCTGCTGGCGCGCATGGTGTTGACGCCGCTGCGGGCGATTCTGCACGCCACCGAAGACCTGCGCAGCGGCGACGGCGACCTGACTTACCGCTTGCCGGTGCTGTCGGCCGAATTCGGCCAGGTGGCGACGTCGCTCAACGGTTTTATCCAGCGTCTGCACGACATCATCACCGACGTGCGCCGCGGCACGGTGACGATAGCCTCGGCCAGCGAGGAAATCGCCACCGGCAACCTGGACCTGTCGTCGCGTACCGAACAGCAAGCCAGTTCGCTCGAAGAAACCGCCTCGTCAATGGAGGAGCTGACCTCCACCGTCAAGCAGAACGCCGACAATGCGCGCCAGGCCACCGGTCTGGCGGGCAGTGCCGCCGATGTGGCGCTGCGCGGCAGCAGCGTGGTGTCCAATGTGGTCAGCACGATGACGGAAATTAACAGCTCCGCCAAGCAGATTGCCGACATCATCGGCGTGATCGATGGGATCGCGTTCCAGACCAATATCCTGGCGCTGAACGCGGCGGTCGAAGCCGCCCGCGCCGGTGAGCAGGGTCGTGGCTTCGCCGTGGTCGCCAGCGAAGTCCGCAGTCTGGCGCACCGCTCGGCCACCGCCGCCAAGGAAATCAAGACGCTGATCGATGATTCGGTCGGCAAGGTCGAAACCGGCACCCGGCTGGTGGCGGACGCCGGCAGCACGATGGATGAAATCGTCGCCAGCGTGCGGCGCGTGACCGACATCATGAGCGAGATCACGGCCGCCAGCACCGAGCAGGAAGCCGGCATCATGCAGATCAACCAGGCGATCGCGGAAATGGACGGCGCCACCCAGCAAAATGCCGCGCTGGTCGAGCAGGCCGCTGCCGCCTCCGAATCCATGCAGGATCAGGCGCGGCATCTGGAGCAGGTGGTCGGCGTCTTCAAGCTCGACGCGTCGGCGAGCGTCGCCGTGTCGTCCGCCGGCGGTGCCGGCGCCAGCGTCAGCGCGCCGCGCAAACCAGCGCTGCGTCTGCGCGCGGTCTAGGACCGGCTCACTGGGTGACTAGCGCGATGCGGCGGCGTATGCGTTGCGCCTCGGCGGCGTCGCCCGCCTGCTCGGCGCGCATCGCCTGCACACCCAGCCAGGCCAGCAACGGCCGGCGCCAGCCCTGGGCGGAGGCGGTGTCCACCGCGTTCGCCAGTAGTGGCGGGCTGGCTTTGCCACTGCGGAGCATCACGCCGCTGGCGACCAGCCTGGCCAGCGGATCGGCGATGGCTTGCACGGCGCTGGCGGCGGTCGCGTCGCTGGTGGCCGCCGCCACCGCCTGGTGCTGCGGTGGCAGCAGCGCGATGTCGGCGGCGCTGGCGCGGCCGGCCAGATAGGCGGCATAGGCGCGCTCTGTAGGGGCGGCGTCCTGCGCCAGCTTGTCGTAGCCGGCGCAGTCCTCAAACACCAGCGAGGCCACACGCGCGGCGCACCGCGTCAATTCTGCCCGGATGATCAGATCGACCTTGCCGGTGCTGGACAAGGCTGCGCGGGCGCGCTGGTATTCGGCCGCTTCCAGGTTGGCCTTGCCCTCCATGTAGGCGTCGGTGGCGCGGTCGATGCCGTTTTTGGCGTTCATTTGCCAGTCCGGCACCGGCGGGGTGTTGCCACAGCCGGCCAGCAGCACGGCGGCGATTAAGATGGTCTTCTTCATGGCAGCTTGATCTCCGTATCGCGCTTGAACGGCCATTTGCGGTTGATTTCATTGACCAGTTGCTCAACGCGCCGCAGGCTGCTTTCCACTTCGCCGCGCAGCGTGCCCAGATCAGCGGTGGCTTCCTTGGTGTTGGAGGCCACGGCTTGCGCCTCCACCAGCACGGCGTCCATCTTTTTCAGCGAGTTACGCGCATCGGCCAGCAGGCCATTCAACTGCCGCACCGTCGCCTGCGCATCGGTCATCACGCCTTGCTGGCCGAACACCTGTTCATCCGCATGACCGATCAGGCTATCCGCCTTGACCGCCAGCGCGTTCACCGTCACCAGCAGTTTGTTGGCTCGTTCCATCAACTGCTGCGCATTCTTGTCGTCGCCGGCGATCAGCCCCATGGCGCCTTGCGGGCCATTGAGCTTGCCGGTAACGCCGGCCACATTGGCCAGGCTGGTGGCCAGCGCCGAGTTCTCCGCCGTCAGGTCATTCAGGTTTTGCAGCAGGTCGCGCGCCGTCGCCAGCAGGCGCGGAATCTCGGCGCCCGGATCGCCCACCAGCAGCGCGCGCGCGGCGCCATCCGGCAGCGGCGGATCGCTTGGAATGCCGCTGAAGGCGCGCAATTTCGCGCCGCCCACCAGCCCGCGCTCCAGCGTGAAGATGCTGGAGCTGCGCAGCCAGTGCGCGTCCTTGCTCTGCACATCCACCACCACGCGGGCTTTGCCCTCGTTGCTCAACTCGATGCGGCGCACGCGGCCAATCGGGAAGCCCGCAAACGTCACATCCATGCCGACCACCACGCCCTCAGAGTCGTCCGCCTGCAGGAACAATGTTTGGGTCGACTCGAACGCGCCGCGCGCATAGAGCAAATACAGGCCTGAGCCGGCCACCAGCACAACCATCAGCACCAGCAGCAGGGCCGCCTTGAATTCAGCATTGCGCACCGGCGCGGCTTCATTGATTGGTTCAGTCATATCAGTAGTAATTTCCCATGAGCGAAGCAACTTCGATCAGCAGCATCACGGCAAACAGCCGCACCATGTCGGACAGGCCGTGCGACACCTTGTTGCGGTAGTTCTCGCCAAAGTAAAAAGAGGACGCCATCGGTATCAGGCCGACGGCAAAGCTGAAGAATACGATCTTCAGCGCCAGTATCATGGTCACGGCCGGATTGAACACCTGGCCGACCACGCGGGTATAGCCGGCCAGCGCCCACGGCGTGAAACCGTACAGCGACAGATAAGTCAGGATCAGCGTCAGCACGCAGCTGACGGCCGCCAGCATCCACACCGCGAACACGCCCGCGGCCACGCGCGGGAAGAATTCGCGGTGCAGCTCCAGCATGCTGACCTGGCGCCCCGCACTGCGGCCCTGAGCGAATTCCAGTCCGGCCGGCAGCGTGGTACGCAGCGCCACGAAGGCGGCGGCGGTCAGCGGAATCAGCTCCAGCACCAGCACGCGCACCACCATCTCCAGCGCGTAGCGGGACAGGCCATAGCTTTGCGACGTCACCACCACGATACGGATCAGCACCAGACTGACCAGCGCCGACAGCACACCGTACCACGCCAGATTCGGCACCGTGTCGCTCACCAGGTGACGCGCCAGCACCGGACGCCGCTCGCGGCCATAGCTGGCCGGCGTCAGCGCCACGGAAAACATCAGCACCGCGAATTGCGTCAGCCGCCACCAGCTTTGCAGCCAGCCGGCCGCGCCACGGTGCAGCCGTTGCAGAAGATGGGGAAGCGATGCTTGCGTACTCATATTGGCATATTAGCACCGGCGCGTGAAAATCCCGCGTCCGCTACCGTTGAGGGAAACTGTCGATGATGGCGTCGGCCGCCGCGCGCACCCGCGCGCTGCGGCTTAAATCGGCGTGCATCGCCAGCCAGACGTCGTAGTGGTCAACCCGCTCCGGCCACACGCGCACCAGCAGCGGATCGTTGTCGGCCATGTGGCAGGGCAGCTCAGTCACGCCCATGCCTAGCCGCGCCGCCTCGATCATGGCCAGGCCGCTGTTGACCTCCATCGCCACGCGCGCGTTGTGTACCGGCTCCAGGCAGATTTTTTCCTGGTGGCGTGGCGCGACCGAGGCCTGGTAGATGACGATGTCGTGCCCGGCCAGGCCGGCGCCCGGCACCGGCATGCCGCGCTGTTTCAGGTAGTCCGGCGTGGCGTACAGGCCCATGCTGCGGCGGGTCAGGTGGCGCGAGATCAGGTCCGGATCGGAGGGCTTCAAGGTGCGCACCGCCAGGTCGGCCTCGCGCCGCGTCAGGCTGGTGATGCTGGTGCTGGTACTGAGCACGATGCGGATTTCCGGATGCATCACATGCAGGCGCTGCATGGCGGCGATGACGAAGTGCGCGGCCATGGTGTCGGAGGTGGTGACGCGCACGCTGCCGGACAGGCGGTTGTCGATGCCCTGCATCTCGCGCTGGAACTGCAGCGCCGCCTGTTCCATCTTTTCGGCGGCGGTGACGGCCAGTTCGCCGGCCGGCGTGGCCATGTAGCCGGACGGCGTGCGCAGGAAAAGGCGCGCGCCCAGTGATTTTTCCAGCGCGTTGAGGCGGCGGCCGACGGTGGCCTGGTCGATGTCCAGCAGCGCGGCGGCGGCGCGCAGCGTGCCTTTGCGGTAGATGGCGAGAAAGATGCGGGCGTTGTCCCAGTCCATGGCGGTCTGCGTGCGTGATGCAATTTTGCATCGGAGTGCTGATATTATGCGTATTTACTGCATCATGCAAGCGGCCTACCATGGGCGCATGCATACCTCGATCACCAGCGCCGCGCGGACGCGGCATATACCTCCATTATTGATGCTGACGACGCTGGCCATCGGCTTCGTCATGGCCATGATCGACGTCACCGCCGTCAACACGGCGCTGACCGATATCGCCGCCAGCCTGGCGGTGCCGCTCACCGGTCTGGTGTGGGTGGTGGACGGCTACACGCTGACCTTTGCCGCGCTGTTGATGGCCGGTGGCGCGCTGGCCGACCGCTACGGTCCCAAACGCGTCTACCAGGGCGGGTTGAGTGTTTTCATACTCGGCTCGGTGCTGTGCGCCGTCGCGCCCAGCGGCACCGCCCTGATCGCGGCGCGCCTGCTGCAAGGCCTGGGGGCGGCGCTGTTCATGCCGAGTTCTCTGAGCCTGCTGACGCATGCGTATGAGGATCAGGCCACGCGGGCGCGCATGCTGGGCACTTGGTCGGCGATCGTCGGCTGCGCGTCGGCGGCCGGGCCACTGGTCGGCGGACTGCTGGTGCACGCATTTGGCTGGCGCAGCGTGTTCTGGGTTAATGTGCCGATTGGCCTGCTGGGTATCGTGCTGGCCCAGGTGCTGGTGCCCGCCACGCCACGTCATGAGCGCGCGCTGTCAATGTTGAGTCACGCGCTGGGCGTCGTCGCGCTGGCGGCGCTGAGCTTTGTGCTGATCGAAGGCCCGGTGCGGGGCTGGATGTCGGTCGGTGTGGCGGGGGCGGGCATCGTCACGCTGGCCGCCGCCGCGCTGCTGGTGATGCGCGAGCGGACCGGCGCGCATCCCTTGCTGCCCAAGGCGCTGTTCGACACGCCGGCCTTCGCGGCGGCCAATGGCGTTGGCTTCCTGATTAACTTCGCGGTGTTCGGACAGGTGTTTTTGTTGAGCCTATTTATTCAGCAGGGTGGTTCGGATGCGTTGCAGACGGGCCTCAAGCTGGTGCCGATGATGGCCGCTTTCGCCATCGGCAACCTGACCTCCGGCCGCATCACGGCGCGTGTCGGCACGCGGCCGCCGATGATGTATGGGCTGCTGGTGGGCCTGGGCATGGCGCTGGTGATGCTGTTTGGCCTGCGTCCGGACACGCCTTACTGGCTGCTGGTGACGACGGCGATGCTGATGAATGTCGCCATCGGCATTGCGATTCCGGGCATGACGGCGACGGTGATGCTGGTGGCGGGCAGGGCGCAAGCCAACAGCGCCGCCGCCGCGCTCAACGCCAACCGTCAGGTCGGTGCGCTGGTCGGCGTGGCGATGATGGGCACCGTGATGTACATGACGCCCGACTGGGGGCTGCGCATGCCGCTGGCGTTCACGCTGATCGCCGCGGCTTACGCCGGTGCCTTGTGGCTGGTTTACCGCTACGTCAAGCTGGCAAAGCCGGAGTGACGGTTAGATGGCGTGCCTGGTGCGCCATGCGATCATCTCGGCGATGGTCAGGATCGGCATCCGGTGCAGTTCGGCGAAGCGCTCGATGTCGGCGCCGCGCATCATGGTGCCGTCGGGATTCATCAACTCGCACAGCACGGCCGATGGATGCAGGCCGGCCATGGTGGCCAGGTCCACCGAGCCCTCGGTATGGCCTTTGCGTGACAATACGCCACCCGGCGTGGCGCGCAGCGGGAACACATGGCCCGGATGCACCAGGTCCGCCGGCTTGGCGTTGGCCGCCGTCGCCGCGCGGATGGTGGTCACGCGGTCGGCCGCCGATACACCGGTGGTCACGCCTTCGCGCGCCTCGATCGATACGGTGAACGGCGTGCCATAGCGGCTGCCGTTGTTGGCCGCCATCATCGGCAATTCCAGTTCGCGCACCTTGTCGGCACTCAGGCACAGGCACACGATGCCGCTGCATTCTCGGATCATCATGGCCATGGTTTGCACCGTCATCTTTTCGGCGGCGACGATCAGGTCGGCCTCGTTCTCGCGGTCAAAATCGTCGAGCAGGATGACCGGCACGCCGGCGCGCATGGCTTCCAGTGCCGCGTGGATACGGGCTTCCAGATCATCGGATATCAGGGTGTAAGGGGATACTGCGGTGTGGTCCAGCATGGGAAACGCTCCTTGATAAAATAGGAACGCGACAGGGCAAGCGAATACGCGCAGCCAGCCACGCCGATGGCTCGGGCGGCAGGTTGCGTCAAGCGCACATCTTCTTTCATCCGGACTTTAACCGTCGGCCCTGGAGTTACACCAGATCTGCGCGTTGCCGCGCTCGCGGGCTTTACCGCCGGTGGGGAATTACACCCCGCCCCGAAGACGTTGTTGTTGCCTGCCGGGCGGCAGGCACGAGGATTCTAACCTGAATCGTGGATTTCGGTGTAAGGTAGGAGGTCTATTCAATATCCTGCATTCTGAATGAAGCTGATTACCCTGCGCCTCGTGTCCGGCGCCGCACTTCTGGCATGGTCTCTTCTGGCGTATGCCGATACTCTCCCACCACTGAAGCTGAGCGACCAAATTCCGGTTGGACCACAGGTTAAAGTTGGCAAACTGGCCAATGGGCTGATGTACTACATTCATCCAAACGGCCGTCCCGAGAAAAAGCTGGAACTGCGGCTGGTGGTCAAGGCCGGCTCCATCCTGGAAGACGACGACCAGCAAGGCCTGGCGCACTTCACCGAACACATGGCCTTCAACGGCTCCACCCATTTCAAGCGCAACGAGCTGGTGTCCTATTTGCAGTCGATCGGCGTGAAGTTCGGCGCGGACCTCAACGCCTATACCAGCTTCGATGAAACGGTGTACATCCTTCCCATCCCGACCGACAAGAATGAGATTGTCGAACAGGGCTTCCAGGTGCTGGAAGACTGGGCCCATGGCCTGTCGTTCAACGACGCCGACATCGACAGCGAACGTGGCATCGTGCTGGAGGAACTGCGCCTCGGCAAAGGCGTGGATGACCGCATGAACAAGGTGGTGCTGCCCAAGGTGTTGAACGGCTCGCGCTACGCGCAGCGCATGCCGATCGGCAAAGAGGAAGTGATCAAGCACTTCAAGTACGACGCCATCAAGCGCTTTTACCGCGACTGGTATCGCCCGGACCTGATGGCGATGGTGGTGGTCGGCGACATCGAGCCGGCCGAGGCGCAGCGCCTGATCGAGCAGCATTTCTCCAAGCTCAAAAATCCAGCCAATCCGCGTCCGCGCACCTACGCCAAGATTCCGCAGCAGCAGAAGTCGGAAGGCATCGTCTTCACCGACAAGGAAGTCAGCGCCAACACCGTCTATATCCGTTATCCGATCCAGTCCTGGCCGGCCGGCGAGACCATCGCCGACTACCGCCAGAAGCTGATCGAAGGCATGTACAGCTTTATCCTCAGCCAGCGCATGTACGAGTTGACGCAGCAAGCCGACCCGCCATTCCTGCAGGGCGGCAGCGGCATGAACAAGATCGTGCGCGGCTACCGCTCGTTCGGTGCCGGCGCGGTGCTGGGCAAGGGCGGCGCCACGCCGGCGATCAACGCGCTGGTGGAGGAAGACCAGCGCGCGCGCCAGTACGGGTTTACCGAATCCGAAGTGGAACGCGCCAAGAAGGGCATGCTGCGCAATTATGAGCGCATCTACAACGAGCGCGATAAATCCGATTCTTCAGGCTACGCGGCGGAATACATCCGCAACTTCCTGGAGCAGGAGACCATTCCCGGCACTGCCGCCGAGTACCGCTACGCCACCGAACTGATACCGGGGATTACAGTGCAGGAGGTGAACGCCGCCGTGCGCGCCGCGATCCCGGTCAACCAGAGCAAGCTGGTGATCTACAGCGGCACCGACAAGCCGGGCGTGACGCCGCCGAAGGCCGCGCAGTTGTTGGCCACCGCCACGGCGGCCGAGAAGATCGCCGTCAAGCCGCTGGCGGACAAGGTGTACGCCAGCCAGCTGATGCCGAAGTTGCCGCAGGCCGGCAGCATCGTCAGCGAGACCGTCAACGCCAAAATCGGCACCACGGAGCTCACGCTGAGCAACGGCGTCAAGGTGGTGCTGAAGCCGACCGACTTTAATAACGACCAGGTGATACTCGGCGGCTTGCGCTACGGCGGTTGGTCGCTGCTGCCGGACAGCGACGTCTTCGCCGCGCACTACGCCAGCAGCATCGTCGGTCAGATGGGCGTGTTGAACTACTCGCCGAACGATCTGGTGAAGGTCCTGGCCGGCAAGAGCGTCAGCTCCAGCGCGCAAGTCAGCTCGCTCAACGAATCGGTGGGCGGCAGCTCCGGTAGCTCCGACGTCGAAGCCATGCTGCAGCTGGTGTACCTGCAAATGACGCAGCCGCGCAAGGACGCCGCCATCTATAGCGCCTACGTCGGCCGCCAGCGTGAACTGGCACAGAACAATCTGGCGCGTCCGGAGTCGGTGTTCTACGACACGGTGACCGCCACGCTGTACAACAACAATCCGCGTGTGCTGCGCGCCGCCAAGCCGGCGGACTTCGACAAGCTGGTGCTGGACCGCGTGCTGGATATCTACAACAGCCGCATGTCGAGCGCGCGCGACTTCACCTTTTTCATCGTCGGCAGCTTTGACGTGGAGAAGATCAAGCCGCTGATCGCCACCTATCTGGCCAGCCTGCCGGTGGGCGAGATCCCGGTCGCCTTCCGCGACGAGGGCGTGCGGCCGATCAAGGGCGTGGTGAAGAAGGAAGTGCACGCCGGCTCGGAGCCCAAGAGCACCATCTCGCTGTCGTTCACCGGCGAGGTGGCGTACTCGCGCGCCGCGCGCATGCGCCTGCAAGCGCTGGTGGAAGTCATGAACATCAAGCTGATCGAAACGCTGCGCGAGAAAATGGGCGCGATGTACAGCGGCGGCATGAGCGGCACCATGAACCGCATCCCCTACGGGAATTACTCGATCAGCGCCACGCTGCCGTGCGCGCCGGAGAACGTGGACAAGGTGCTGGCCGCGACCTTCGCCGAGATCGACAAGATCAAGCGGCAGGGCGTGGACGAGGCGGATCTGAACAAGGTCAAGGCCTCGTGGATCAAGGGCTACCGCAAGGGCATGCGCGAGAACGGCTACTGGATGGCGTCTTTACAAAATGCCTTCTTCAATAATAACAATCCAGAGGATATACTGGCTTACGAGTCGCGCGTGAACGCGCTGACGGCTGCGGACTTGCAAGAGGCCGCGCAACGCTACTTCGATACCAACAACTATCTGCAAGTAGTGCTGTACCCCGAGAAGTAAGGAGTAATCATCATGGCAAAGAAAAAAGAAGAGCTGGACCCGGAAACCCTGGAGCTGATCAACTGGTGCATCGAGGTGGAGGGCTTCCTGGTCAAGGGCGGCGCCACGCAGGCCCAGGCGCAGGACCACATCGAAGAGCAGGTGGAGTGGTTTACCGACCAGTTCTACGACGGCCTGACCCCGGAGGAAGCGGCCAAGGAAGCCCTGGCTTAATCCGCCGGCGCGTCGTGACAGACGACGCCTAGCTTGTTGCCCTCGGGGTCGCGGAAGTAGGCGCCGTAGTAGTTGGCGTGGTAGTGCGGCCGCAGGCCCGGTGCGCCTTCGCAGCTGCCTCCGTGCGCCAGCGCCGCGGCGTGGGTAAGGTCAACCGCCGCGCGCGAGGGCGCCATCAGCGCCACCATCTGGCCATTGCCGCGACTTGCCGGCTGGCCGTCATGCGGTCTTCCGATCACGAACAAGGGGCGGGCGCCTTCCGCCGGCTGCCACGCGGCCCATGGCTTGCCGGCGTCGACAAAGCGCTGGCGCGCGCCGACCGCTTCCATCACGGCGCTGTAAAATGCCAGCGCCGGTTCAAAATTGTTAATTCCTATGTAAACGTGCGACAGCATGGGCCGGCTCCTGTGTGTGAATGCTGTAGTGTACGTGGAGAGAAAGCATGTTCAAGAAAATAATCGTCGGGTTCTCGACTTTGGTGCTGGTCCTGTTTGTGATCGCCGCGTTCCAGCCGTCGACCTACACCGTGCAGCGCGCGATCAGCATCCAGGCGCCGGCGGACAAGGTGAGGCCGCTGATTAGCGATTTTCGCAACTGGCCGCAATGGTCGCCGTGGAATCATATCGAGGCCGCCCGCATGGAGGTGCTGAGCCAGACGCCGACCAATATCAGCGTCAAGCTGGAGTTCCCCGGCGAGAGCGCCAAGCCGTCCATGATGGAGTTCTGGGTGCAGCCGCGGGATGGCGGCACCACGGTACGCTGGAGCATGAATGGCGAAGTCGATTTTACGGGTAAGATCATGAATATGATCATCAGCATGGACAAGGCGCTGGGCCCGGCGTTTGAAAGCGGCCTGGCAAAAATGAAGGCGGTGGCGGAAAAATAAACGGAGGCGGGCGATGAAGATGTGCGCGTTCATTCTGGCGGCGGCGATGGTGATGCCCGCAGCCATCACGGTCCAGGCGGCGTCGCTGCGCACCGACCATCCCTTCATCGGCACCTGGCGCATCGCCGTGCCGGACACCGGATGCAGCGAGACCTATCGCGTTCGCGCCGACGGCACCACGCTGGTGTTCAGCAACGAGGAGGTGGCCGAGTCCACCTTCACCGTGTCGGACAAGCCGGACAAGAAGGGCTTCTACAAGCAGACCGACACCATCGCCAAGGACAACGGCAAGCCCGATTGTAGCGGCGCCATCACCAAGCCGGGGCGCTCCGTCACCAGCTATCTGCAATTTCACCCGAGCGGCGACCTGTTCGTGATGTGCGTTGAGCCGAATCTGGAGCGCTGCATCGGTCCCTTCATCCGCGTGCGCGGCCGGCCGATTTAGGCCGACCGACGCGGCATGGTCACAGACTGCCGCGCAGTTCGAGGGCGAAGGTGCGCGGCGGGGTAACGCTGGCGTAGGGCAGGCCGAAGGCCTTGGTCTGGCCATCCAGGTTGTAGACATAGCGCTGGTCGAACAGGTTGTTGACCAGCAGGCCGATGCCGAACTTGCCGTTGCTGGCGTCCCACCCAAGCCGCAGGTCGGCTTTGCCGCCCGAGGTGCCGGTGCGGAAGGCTGGCGCGTTCAGGCATTGCAGGGCGCGGGTGTCGTCGTTGCAGCGTGACTTGCCGTGGTAATTCCCTTGCAGCGTGGCGCTCATGCGGCCATTCAGCGCTTCCCAGTTGGCGTTGATGCCGGCCATGCCGGTGAAGCTTGGTGTGCCAACCGGCTGGCCGGACAGGTTGAGCGCGGCGCCGCTGCTGTCGGTGGTCTGGTAGCGCTGGTAGGTCTGGTCGATCAGCTCCATGCCGGCGAAGGCGGTCAGGCGCGGCGAGATGCGGATGCGGGCGTCCAGATCCAGGCCTTTCGCTTGCTGGTCACTGTTGATGATGTTGTAGGTGGGGATGGCGCTGCTGCCGCCCAGCTTCACATCCTGCAGATTCTTGAAGCGGTAGGCGAACAGCGAGCCATTGATGGTGGCGCGCAGCGCCGGCGCGGACAGCTTGAAACCCAGTTCCAGATTGGTCATCTTCTCCGGATTGAAGCTGGGGTCGCGCTCGCGCGGATTCGCCGAGCCGGGATTCGGTGGCGTGAAGACATTGAAACCGCCCGCCTGATATCCGCGCGACAGCGACGCAAACAGCAGCAGGTCCTCATTGAGTTTGTGGTCCAGCACCAAGCGCGGACTCCAGTCGGTCCAACTGCGCGTAGCGTTGACCGGCGTGGCGGCCAGCGGTCCGGCCGCCGCGAAGATGATATTGGACGGCAGCGCGCTGGCGTCCAGCCCCGCCGCCGGGCCATAGGTGTTGAGCAGCGAGTCCAGTGCGGCCGACTGGCGGCCCGGCACCTGCCATTGCATCTCCTTGCGGTCGCGGCTCCAGCGCAGGCCGGTGGTGAGGCGCGTGCCTGGCGCCAGGCGCCAGATCAGGTCTCCGTAGATCGAGAAGGCGCGCGTGCGCAGTTTGGCGAGGTTGTCCTCCTGCCAGCTGAACACGGAGTTCTGGTCCACGCCCGGCACGCCGGCCATGCCCAAACCGCCGAACAGCGTGGCGAAATCGGGCGCGCCGCCCTGCATCAGGCTCAGACTATCCAGCGTGGCGGTGTTGACGATGGCGGCGCTGTTTTGCCGTTCGCGGTTGTCGTAGAAGCTGGCGCCGGCGATCCAGTCCAGCTTATCGGTGGCGCCGGACAGCTTGAAGTCCTGCTGCCAGTTGTAGGCTTTCTTCTGATCCTGCGTGGCCAGGCGGAAGTCTACGCGCGCGGTGCCGTCGTTATCGGTCAGATTGAGGGAAGAGAAGGTGCGGAAGGCGGTGGTGGAGCGCAGTGTGGCACCGCCGATAGGTATTTCCGCGCGCAGCGTGACGCCATCGAAGTTGCGGCTTTCGCGGCCGTCGGTGTCGTTCTGTAGCGGCGCCTTGCGCGGATCGCTGAAGTTGGCGACATAGGCCGCGTCGTAGACGCCGGTGTAGCCGGCGAACGGCAGCGCGGGATCTTTGACCACGCCGAACGCCGGCCAGCCATTCTGCCGCAGTTGTTCATGTTCCCACGACAGGATCAGCGTGGCGTCGCGGACTTTCTGTCTGACGGACAGGCGTGTGGCCCAGGTGTTGTCGCCGGCGGTGCGGTTGCCGGTGCTGGTATTGCGCACCCACCCGTCGCTTCGCGCCCGCACGAAGACCAGCCGCGCGGCGGTGCTGTCGCCCAGCGGCACGTTGAGCATGGCGTCGGCGTCGACGCGGCCGTAGTCGCCCACCTTGATCCTGCCGGTGGCGTCGAAGCTCGCTTCCGGCTCGTTGGTGACGACCGAGATGGCGCCGGCCGCGCTGTTGCGGCCGAACAGCGTGCCTTGCGGCCCTTTCAGCACCTCCACCCGCTGGATGTCGACGAAGTTCATCAGCGCGCCGCCGGTTTTGCCGGTGTAGACCCCATCGACATAAATGCCGACCGGCGTGTCGGTGCCGATGCCGAAGTCGCCCGCCTGCACGCCGCGGATGCCGAACACCGGCTGCGTGGGCTGGGTGGCGTCCACCTGCAGGCCGGGCAGGTAGCCGGTGATGTCGCCGAGGTTGCGCGCGCCGAGGTTCTGGATGTCGCGCGCGGTCACCACCTCCATCGAGATCGGCACTTCCTGCAACGACTGCGCGCGTGATTGCGCGGTCACGATGACCTTTTGGATATCGTCGTCGGCATGGGCCGCGAGCGTGCCGGCGAAGGCCAGGGCGATGCTGTGCGCAAGGATGCGCGGCCGACGGGATGGCGCGGATAGGCGAAATGGCGGCTGCGGTGCATGTGGCTTCACGGTGTCTCCTCGGGTGTTTGATTTTTTTCAATGTAGACGCGTGCTTCGTCGCGCCGGGGGCCGGATCGGACAGACAAGGATGCCATCCCGGCCAAACCGCCACAGTGTTGCGTGGCCGCTTCGGCTCCCCGCCTGTCCTTTTCGCCCCCGTCGGGCGTCGGCTTTGTTTGCACAATGACCCCGGGACGTTCAACAATAGGGGAGCACACAATGATCACAAACGAGATTACCGACTGCGGCAACGCGGTCTGCGTGGTGGGCGCGGGGCCGGGCGGCCTGTCGGCGGCGCGCGCGCTGAAGGCGATGGGGCTGGCGTATGAACAGTTTGAACGCCATTCGGATGTCGGCGGCATATGGGACATGCAGAATCCCGGCAGTCCGATTTACGAATCGGCGCACTTCATATCGTCACGCGATTTGTCGGGTTTCATCGGCTATCCGATGCCGAAGTCCTATCCGGACTATCCGACCAACCAGCAGATCCTCAGTTATGTGCGCGGTTATGCCGACGCATTCGGCCTGCGTCCGGCGATCCGCTTCAACACGCCGGTGCAGCATGTGCAGAAGGAGGCCGACGGCAAATGGGTGGTGACGCTGGGCGACGGCGCGCGGCGCCGCTATCTGGCGGTGATCTGCGCCACCGGCTGTAACTGGGACCCGAACATGCCGGAAGTGAAGGGACAGTTCAACGGCGAGATCCGCCATTCGGTCACCTACAAGAGCAGCGATGAATTCGCCGGCAAGCGGGTGATGATCGTTGGCGCCGGCAATTCGGGCGCGGACATCGCCTGCGACGCGGCCAATCGCGCGCAGCGCGCCTTCATCAGCATGCGGCGCGGCTACCACTTCATCCCCAAGCATTTGTTCGGCATCCCCGCCGACCAGGTGGGCGAGAGCGGCCCGCCGCTGCCGATCTGGGTGGCGCGTCCGGTAATGGGCCTGCTGCTGAAGATGTTCACCGGCGACCTGACGCGCTTCGGCCTGCCGAAGCCGGACCACCAGCTGTTTGAAAGCCACCCGCTGCTCAATTCCCAGTTGCTGCACAATCTGCAGCACGGGAACATCACGGTCAAGCCGGATGTGTCGCACTACGATGGCGATGATGTGGTGTTCAAGGACGGCAGCCGCGAGAAGCTGGACCTGGTGATCTACGCCACCGGCTACAAGTGGAGCTGCAAGTACGCGGCCGATTACTTCGAGTGGCGCGGCGGCAGGCCGCAGCTGTATCTGTCGATGTTCAGCCGCGATCATCGCAACCTGTTCGGCATCGGCTACGTGGAAACCAATTCCAGCGCCTACAAGCTGTTTGATACGGAAGCCTTCATGATCGCCGCCTACCTGCGCGACCAGCTGGACAACCCGGCCGGCGCCAGCCGCTTCGATGACTTGATCGCACATGACAATCCGGATCTGTCGGGCGGCCTGAAGTTCGTGCAATCGCAACGGCATGAGGTGTATCTGGAAGCGCATGCGCTCAAGTCTTACCTGAAGCGCCTGCGTCGCAAAATGGGCTGGCCGGAACTGACCGAAAATTACTATGACCGGCTGCGCGTCGATACGGCGGCCCAACAGCCAGCCGCGTTGCGCGCGGCGGCGTGAGGGAGCGCGGCATGGAAAAAAACTTTGCGTATTACCAGCAGCGCGCCGCGCAGCTGGCGTTTGAAACCCGCGCGTTGATCGACGGACGCTTCGTCGATGCCGCGTCGGGGGAGCTATTCGATACCGTCAATCCGGCCAACGGCCGCCGTCTGGCGGGCATCGCCCGCTGCGGCGAGCGTGAAGTGGATGCGGCGGTCAGCGCCGCGCGGCGCGTGTTTGAGAGCGGCGACTGGTCGCGCGCCACGCCCAAGCATCGCAAGAAGGTTCTGCTGCGCTTTGCCGATCTGGTCGAGGCCAATCTGGAGACGCTGGCGGTGATGGAAAGCCTGGATTCCGGCAAGCCGATACGCGACGCCTTGTCCGCCGACCTGCCGGACATGATTGAAAGCCTGCGCTGGCACGCGGAAGCGGCGGACAAGCTCTATGACCAGGTGGCGCCGACCGCACCCGATATCGTGGCGATGATCGTGCGCGAGCCGATCGGCGTGGTCGGCGCAGTCCTGCCATGGAACTTTCCGATCTATCTGGCCGGGTGGAAGATCGGGCCGGCGCTCGCCAGCGGCAACTCCATCGTCATCAAGCCCGCCGAGCAGACCACGTTGACGGCGCTGGTGCTGGGACGGCTGGCGCTGGAAGCCGGCGTGCCGGAAGGCGTGCTGAATATCGTGCCGGGTGACGGCGAGACGGTGGGGCAGGCGATCGGCCGGCATCGGGATATCGATTGCGTCAGCTTTACCGGCTCCGGCGAGGTGGGGCGGCTGTTCCTCAAGTATTCGGCCGAGTCGAACATGAAGCGCGTGGTACTGGAGTGCGGCGGCAAAAGCCCGGCGCTGGTGCTGGCCGACGCGCACGACCTGGCCGGCGTGGCGGAACAGGTGGCGCTGGGCGCGCTGTTCTGCCAGGGCGAGAATTGCAGCGCGGGATCGCGGCTCATCGTTCATCGCGCGCGCAAGGATGAATTGCTGGAGGAGGTCAAGCGTGCTTTCGATGCGTGGCGCGTCGGCGATCCGCTCGATCCGACCACCCGCGTTGGCGCGATGATCGAGCCGGGACACATGCGACGCGTACTGGGCTATATCGCCAGCGGCAAGGCGCAGGGCGCGCAGCTGGTCTACGGCGGCAATCAGCTGCGGCAGGACAGCGGCGGCAGCTTTGTCGAGCCGACCATCTTTGACGGCGTGCGCTCTTCAATGACCATCGCGCGGGAAGAAATCTTTGGTCCGGTGCTGTCTGTGCTGACGTTTGGCGATCTGGCCGAGGGCGTGGCGATCGCCAACGACACCAGCTACGGCCTGGCCTCGTCGGTCTATACCAGCAGCCTGGATGCGGCGCACAGCGTGGCCAGACAGATTCGCGCCGGCACGGTGTCGGTCAACTGCTTCTCGGAAGGCGACACCGGCGTGCCGTTCGGCGGTTACAAGGAGTCGGGCTTCGGTGGCCGAGAAAAATCGCTGCTGGCGCACGACCAGTACACGCAAACCAAGACCGTATGGATACAGCTGGCGAGGGGCGGCGCATGACGACGACTGTAACGGGCCGCGTGGCCCTGATCACCGGCGGCGCCGGCGGCATCGGTCGCGCCGTTTGCCGTGGCTTTATCGCGCGCGGCATCCAGTGCGTGCTGGCCGATTACAACCAGGCGTCGCTGGACGCGGCGGTGGCCGAGCTTGGGCCGGCGGCCACCGGTGTGCAGATCGACCTGCGCGACTTCGGCAAGTTGCCGGACCTGCTGGCGTTGGTGCAGGAGCGCTTCGGCCGGCTGGATATTCTGGTCAATAACGCCGCCATCACCGGTACCGGGCATTTCGAGGAGCGCTCGGTCGAGAATATTCTGGGCGAGTTGAATATCAACCTGCTGTCGCCGATTGTGCTGACGCGGCTGGCCTTTCCGTCCTTGCAGCGCTCCGGCGACGGGCGCGTGATCAACACGGTTTCGCTGGGCGGCATTTTCCCGCTGCCAGAAACGGGCATCTACTCGGCCACCAAGTTCGGCCTGCGCGGCGCCATGCTGTGCCTCGGCATGGACGCCGAACGGCACGGCGTGAAGGTCGGCAACGTGATGCCGTCCGCCACCGAAACGCCGATGCTGATGCGCGAAGCCATCGAGGGCGGCAACACGCTGCAGTTCATGGATCCGCCGCAGCAGCCGGAGGATGTGGCCAGGCAGGTGATGCGCATGCTGGACGACCCATGCCTGGAGCGCTATCCGCGCGTCAGCGAATCGTGGACGGTGCGGCTGGCGATGCTGGTGCCGAACATGCTGCCCAAACTGATACCGCTGTTCCGCAAGAAGGGCGTGCGCGGCCATGCGCGCTACCTGGAGTCGTTGCGGCGGCGCGGGCTGGTGCGGGTGCGTGACGGCCAGTGGGAGTTACCTTAACCGGGGCGCCGGTGCGCCCTGGCGGATCTGGTTCGGCAGCATGCCGGACCAGCGCTTGAAGGCGCGGCGGAAGTTGCGCGCGTCGGTAAAGCCGGTGGCCATGGCGATATCGACCAGCGGCATGTCGCTGCGCTTGAGCAGATCGAGCGCCGCCTCGTAGCGCACCTGGTCCACCAGGCGCTGGTAAGAGGTGTCCAGTTCCGCCAGCCGGCGGCGCAGCGTGCGTTCGCTGAGGTTGAGCGCCGCGCCGACCTGCGCCAGGCCGGGCACCTCGTCCACCGAGCCGCGTAGCTCGTTCATGATCGACTCCACCAGATCGTTGCGCGGCGTCTCGGTTTCCAGCAACTGGTCGATCTGCGCCTGCAAGCTGCCCTGCATGTAGCGGTCGTGCGTGGGCAGCGGGCAGTGATACCAGGCGATGTCGCAAATCAGGCGGTTCAGCGGCGCGTTGAACACCACCGGGCAGCGGAAGTATTCGCTGTAGGCCGCAGCGTAGTCGGGACGCGGATAGCGCAGTTCCAGCCGCGCGGGCCGGAAGTGCGAGCCGACCATCGCCCGCGACACCTCAACCCCGCTGACGAATATCTCTTCAATGAAAAACGGTTCCAGTTCGGGATCGTGGAAGCGGGTCGATACCTCGGTGACGAAATGGTGCTCATCGAGCACGCTCATCTCGTTGATGGTCAGCGCGCCGGCCGCGCGTTGGTATTTGATCAGGTACTGGAACGCCTCGCCCAGCGTGGCGCAGGTCAGCATGCCGAGGCCGGGCAGGCCGAAACACACCACGGTCTGGCGCGCGCCGGTGGCTAGGCCGATCGCCGGATCGCCCCATTGCTGCATCGCGCGCCGCACCAGCAGGCTGGTTTGGCGGTACGATACGCGGAAGTCGGCGTCGCACAGGTTCTCGGGCGTGAATCCCAATCCCTTGCACAGGCGCTCCGGCGAATGGCCGCGGGAGGCCACCAGTTGCAGCACCTGGCGGATCACATGCGGCGGCACATCGGCCGCGGCTTCGGCGTCGGGATGATGCGGCTTGACCGGCATGGGCGCTCCTCGTGTGGATTTTGCGGCTAGCATAGTACGGTTTGTGGCGGCCGGATCACGCCGCGCCGAAATGACCGTTTTGACGTCCTGTCTGGCCATTTTAGACCCGTCAGACGCCGCCGCCATCGTAAGCTGTGAAAAAACAACGGGGACAAACCATGAGAACCATCATCCTTGCCTGCACCTGGGCGCTGGGCATCGGCGGCACCACCATGATGCCGTTGCTGGTGACCAGTGCGATGGCGCGGCTGCATCTGGACGAAGGCCAGGCCACGATGCTGGTCGGCGCCGAAATGATCGGCATGCTGATCGGCTGCATCGTGCTGCCGCCGCTGGCGCGCCGCTTGCCGTCGCCGCTGACGGCGGGCGCGCTGGTGCTGCTGGCGCTGTGCCAGGCCGCCTCCACGCTGACATTGCCGGTGCCGGTGTTCTCCGTGCTGCGGCTGGCCGCCGGTTTATGCGAGGCGCAGATGATCGTCATGGTGGGCATTTGCCTGGCCTGTCATCGCGATGCGGAACGCTTGTGGGGGCTGGTGCTGCTGGTGTCCGGGCTGGCGGTGGCAGGCGTGTTCACGGCGCTGACATTGTTCCCCGATGCGGCCAGCGGCGCGGCGGTGTGGCAAGGCTTGGCCTTGATGGCGCTGGTGTTGGGTGTGGTGGCGGTGCGCGTGCCGTCGCTGGTGCCGGCGACGGTGTCCGCGCCCGTTGCCCATGAGGGCGGGCGACGGCGTGGCGGCATGGGCGGCATCTGGCTGGCGTGGGGCGTGTTCGCCGGGGTGTACAGCGTGCAGGCCGGCGTGTGGGCGGTGTCGGCGCTGCAGGGCGAGCGTATCGGCCTGACGTTGCCGCAGATCGGCGTGCTGCTGTCGGTGTCGTCGCTGCTGGGATTCTTTGGCGCGGTGGTGCCGGCGATACCCGCGCTGGCGGCGCGGCGCGGGCTGACGGTGATCGGCGCGCTGGCGGTGATGTTTGCGTCGGTGGCCTGCTTCTTCCTGGCGCACGGCGCGGTGCTGTACTTCGTCGGGCAGCTGATGCTGAACGCGGCCTTCTACACCATCATGGCGGTGCTCAACAGCTTTATCTCGGCGCAGGACCGCGACGGCTCGCTGCTGTCGCGCTCCGTGGTGGTGACGTTTGCCGCCGTGGCGCTGGGCACCGTGGGGGCGGGGGAGTTGTTCCAGGACGCCGGCGGCGTGGGTGTGATCGTGTTCGCGCTGCTGGCGCTGGCGGGCAGCGTGCCGCTCGGGCTCAAGGCCTTCAGCGCATCACCAGCGCTTTGACGGCGGCCAGCGAGGCGCCGCCGGCCTTGGTGGCCTGCACCTGATTGCGGCCACCTTCCTTGGCCACATACATGGCGCGGTCGGCGGCGACGAACAGCGATTCGATGTTATCCAGATGGTGCGGGTGGATGGTCGCCACGCCGATGCTGACCGTCAGCCACGCCGAGGTGCTGGAACGCGGATGCGGGATCTGCAGCGACTCGATGCGCGCGCGGATCGATTCGGCCAGGCGGTGGGCCGTGTCGCCGTCGGTTTCCGCAAACAGCAGCACGAATTCCTCGCCGCCGTAGCGCGCCGCCAGGTCGGTCGGCCGCAGCGCATGCGCGGCGATCGCCTGCGCCACTTGCTGCAGGCAGGCGTCGCCGGCGGCGTGGCCCAGCGTGTCGTTGTATAGCTTGAAATGGTCGACATCCAGCACCACCAGCGACAAAGGCTGGCCGCTGCGCATGGCGCGCTGCCATTCCTTCTCCAGGAAGCTGTCGAAGTGGCGGCGGTTGGCGATCATGGTCAGCGGGTCGACCATGGCCGCGCGTTGCAGCGCGTCTTCCGATTGCTTGTGGTGGGTGATGTCGTGCAGCAGGCCGATAAACAGCGGCTGGCGCAGGTACATCGGCGTCAGCGTCAGGTCCATGCACACCGAACTGCCGTTGCGGTGGCGGATGATGACTTCGCGCGTGCCGTGGTTGTGCGCGGCCTGCGGCGCGGCGGCGTAGCGCTCGAAGTAGTCCAGGTATTCCTGCGCCACCAGGGGATTGAGCAGCTCGCAGATGCTGCGGCCGGCCAGTTCCTCCGTCTGGTAGCCGAGGTATTTGTCGCAGGCCGGGTTGGTGAACTGGATGCGGCCATCGGCTTCGATGATCAGCAGGCCCTCGGCCATGTTGTTGACGATGGTGCGCAGGCGCTCGGCCTGTTCTTCATGCGTCTCGCTCCTGCTGCGGATTTGCAGCTGCGTGCGCACCCGCGCGCTCACTTCGGGCAGCCGTAGCGGCTTGCCGATGTAGTCCACCGCGCCGAGATCGAAGCCGGCCACCACATCGTCGGTGTCGGTGCGCCCGCTCATGAAAATCACCGGAATGCGCTGGGTGGCGCTGTTGTTCTTGAGCTGACGACAGGTTTCGTAGCCGTCCATGCCCGGCATCATGATGTCGAGCAGGATCAGGTCCGGGTGGACGCGCCGGGCGATCTTCAGCGCCCGCTCGCCGCTGGTGGCGACAAAGGTCTGGTAACCCTGTTCGACCATCAGCTTGCGCAACGCGGCGAGATTCTCGGGGGCGTCGTCAACGATGAGTATCGCGGCGTCGCGCCGCGTGGTCATGCTCAAACTTCCGGCATTCATTGTGGATCGCCTTTAACCTGGTGGGTTGCGTTGGCGTGAGTCGTCGGTCGCACGGGTCGGCAACGTCGATGGCAAGCGAAGGTGATTGGTACGCGTTTCAACAAAGGCTGGCCTGATATGAAAGTGACTATCCGTCTAAATCATACCGCTTTGCAACCTCGACCGGTTGAAAAATTTCCTGTGATTTTCGAGTGTTGCCCTCGATGCATCGGACCGCAGCCACACTAGCGCCTGATTGTATAAGTAATGTTGGCGGGAAGTTATGGGATTTGCCAGTTTTGGTAACTATTGGTAGCGAAGTTGCCGGTGACGGTGTTGTATTTTTGCGGGCGGCGAATGCCGCCCGCGGTGGGTTTGCTATGGGTACCTACTTCGACTTAGAGTTTGGCGGCGATCAGCTTGCCCAGGATCTCGATGCCATGGCGGATGCGCTCCGGCGGCACGGTCACGAAGGACAGGCGCAGCGTGTTGGTGGCCGGCTCGTTGGCGTAGAACGGCGAACCCGGCACGAAGGCGACTTTCTGCGCGATCGCTTCATCCAGCAGCTGCATGGCGTTGATGTGCTGTGGCAGCGTGACCCAGATGAACATGCCGCCTTCCGGTTTGGTCCACTCGACGCCTGCCGGGAAGTGCTGCGCCATCGCGTCCAGCATCACCTGGCACTGGTCGCCGTACAGCGCGCGGATTTTCGGGATGTGCTGATCCAGGAAGCCGTCCTTGATCACTTCGTGCACCACCATCTGGGTCAACTGCGAAGTGTGCAGGTCGGCCGCCTGCTTGGCCAGCTCCAGGCGGCGCGCCAGCGGCAGCGGGGCCACCACGTAGCCGAGGCGGATGCCAGGGGTCAGCACCTTGGAGAAGGAACCCATGTAGATCACGCCGTCCGGGTTCATCGCCACCATCTTCGGCAGCGGTTCGCCCTTGTAGCTCAGGGAGCCGTAAGGGTCGTCCTCAATCAGCGGCAGGCCGAGACGGGCGCAGGTCGTCACCAGTTCCTGGCGGCGCTCGATCGACAGCGAACGGCCGGTCGGGTTCTGGAAGTTAGGCAGCGAATACAGCAGGCGCGCGCCTTGCGCGACGGCGTCAATCGACGATGGCACCAGGCCATGTTCGTCGGTGGCCACCGATTTGAATTCTGGCAGATAGACCGAGAACGCCTGCAGCGCGCCCAGATAGGACGGCGTTTCGACCAGCACGCGGCTGCCTTCGTCGATCAGCACTTTACCCAGCAGGTCCAACGCTTGCTGCGAACCGGAGGTCATCAGCACCTGTTCCGGCACGATCTTGGCGCCGCCGGTCGACAGCGAGTCGGCGATCCACTGGCGCAGCGGGGTGTAGCCGTCGGTTGGGCCGTATTGCAGCGCGACTTTGCCGTTTTCGCTGAGGACCTTGTCGTAGGCGACTTTCATTTCGTCGACCGGGAAGGTCAGTGGCGAGGGCAGGCCGCCGGCGAAGGAAATGATCTCGGGCTGCTGCGTGATCTTCAGGATCTCGCGGATGAACGATGCTTGCAGCTGCTCGGCGCGTTCCGCGAATTGCCACTGGATCGGATTGGGGTTTTCGATTTTCATACGTGTCTCACTAGAGGAACCGGCGGGGCCGGTTGTTCAACAAGCGCGCTTGTGGCGTGCTTTTATAGAAGGAACGGCAGCGGATAAGCCGCCGCCCGCTTTACGCGACTTCCGCGATCAGTTCGATTTCGACGCAGGCGCCAAGCGGGATTTGGGCGACACCAAAGGCCGAGCGGGCGTGCTTGCCGGCGTCGCCGAAGACTTCGCCCAGCAGCTCGGAAGCGCCATTGGTGACCAGGTGTTGTTCAGTGTAATCAGGGGTGGAGTTCACCAGGCTCATGACCTTGACGATGCGCTTGACGCGGGTCAGGTCGCCGCCGACGGCCGCTTGCAGGGTGCCGATCAGGTCGATGGCGATGGCGCGCGCGGCGGCCTTGCCCTCGGCGGTGTCGATGTTCTTGCCCAGCTGGCCGACCCAGACGCTGCCGTCGGCGCGTTTGGCGATATGACCCGAAAGGAATACCAGATTGCCGGTTTGGGCGTACATGACGTAGGCGGCGGCCGGGGTGGCCAGTGCTGCCAGGGTGATATCAAGCGCTTTCAGTTTTTCGTAAACAGACATTGTGGTTATCCAGTTAATGATTTATGTGTGGAGACCGATATTGTACTCTCGCGGCGGAGGATGCTTACAGTTGCCGCGAAATCCAGATACTGTATGGTTTCATCGCCGTTTTACCTGCATTTTGCGGCCCGCGCCCACGGTGGCGATGACGGCGATTGCGAAGATCAGGGTTGGCCATTCCAGCGCTTCGCCCAGCACCGCGGTGGCGCCCAGTACAGACAGAAAGGGTTGCAGCAACTGTACTTGGCCGACCCGCGCCACGCCGCCCAGCGCCATGCCGCGATACCAGAAGAAGAATCCGATAAACATCGAAAACACCGAAACATAGGCCAAGCCGGCCCAGGCGGCGGCGCTGGCCTGGGCGATCCGCGCGCTGTCCTGCCAGGCCAGCCAGCCCACCACTGGCAGTAGCGGCGGCGCGGCCAGCACCAGCGCCCAGCAGATGGTCTGCTGTCCGCCCAGCGTCTGCGACAGGCGGCCGCCGGCGGCGTAGCCCATGGCGGCCAGCAGCACGGCCAGGAATATCGCCAGATCGGCCAGATGCAGACTGCCGCCGCTCTGGCGCAGCGCAAAGCCGATCACCAGCGCCGAGCCTATGATGGCCATGATCCAGAAGCCCCGCGACGGTCTTTCGCCGCCCAGCAGGGCCGCGAACATGGCGGTGGCCAGTGGCAGCACGCCGACCAGCACCGCGCCGTGGGCGGCGGGCAGGCTGCGCATCGCCACCGAGGTCAGCCAGGGAAAACCGATGACGCAGCCGATCGCGATCATGGCCAGCGCGGGCAGGGCGGCGCGCGTCGGCAGCGGCGCGCGTTTCCAGTACAGCCAACCGGCGGCCAGTACCGCGGCGGCCAGCGCGCGGGCAAGGGCGACGAAGCTTGGCGACAGTCCGCCGGCGCCGTCCGCGCCGCCGCCGACCGCGAGGCGGGTGAAGGGCAGCGTCAGGCTGAAGATCGCCACGCCGGCCAGCCCAAGCAGCATACCGGCGGTATCGTCGCTCAGGCGGCGGTGCGTGGTCAGCGACGGAGTTGGTGTGGTGATGGCTTTGTTCATGGCTTCATCCTACGTGACAAAACCTATACAGTGCCAGTACACTTTGCCATATAACTTGACATACTGTGACGGGAAAATGACCAATACACGACCACGCACTTCGCTGTTGGGCGCGGCTGCGGCCGCGGCGGCGGAAGCTGTCAACGAGGCGCTGGCGGCGGCTAAGGCGCGCGAAGCCGGCGTCCCGGTGGCGTCCGCGCCCAAGCCGGCGCCCGTGCCACGCGGTGGCGCGGCGGGCCCGATGCTGGGCCTGCTGCTGCGTGAATCGGGCGAAACGCTGATCGACCAGATCGTGCGCTCGGTCGCGGCGCGCATCGACGACCGCGTGCTGCGCGGCGGTGCGCGCATGCCGTCGATTCGGGCGTTCGCGACATCGCACGCCGTCTCGGCCTTCACCGTGGTGGCGGCCTACGACAAGCTGGTGGCCACCGGCTACCTCGAATCGCGCCGTGGCGCCGGCTTTTTCGTGCGCGAGCGGCCGGCCATGGCGCTCAACGCGGCCGACAGCGCCGCCAGCACCAACGCCCTGCGCATTCCGCGTTCCGGCTTCGACGCCAAGCCGATCGACGTGGTTTGGCTGGTGCGCAATATGTTCCGCCAGATGCCGCACCAGCAGATGCCCGGTTCCGGCGTGCTGCCGCCGGACTGGCTGGATGGTCCGGCGGTCGCCAACGCGCTGCGCGCCGTCAGCCGTCAGAGCCCCAATCTGTTATTAAGCTACGGCGTGCCGCAGGGCTTTTTGCCGCTGCGCCAGCAGTTGCAGCACAAACTGGCGGAGCTGGAGATCGCCGCCGCGCCCGAGCAGATCGTCACCACCGTCGGCGTCACCCAGGGGCTGGACCTGGTGGCGCGCGAATTCACCCGGCCGGGCGACACCATCTTCGTCGACGACCCGGCCTGGTTCCTGATGTTCGGCTCTTTCGCCGCGCTGGGCGCGAAAGTGATCGGCATCCCGCGCCTTGGCGACGGCCCGGACGTGGCCAGGCTGGCCGAGTTGGCGGCGCTGCACAAGCCCAAGCTGTACATCATCAACTCGGTGCTGCACAACCCCAGTTCCACTTCGCTGTCGGCGGCCAAGGCCTTCCAGGTGTTGCGCCTGTCGGAAGAGCATGACTTCATCATCGTCGAAGACGATATTTACTGCGACCTGCATCCCGGCAGCGCCGTGCAGCCGGCCACGCGCCTGTCGGCGCTGGACCAGTTGCAGCGGGTGATTTACCTGAGCGGCTTCTCCAAGACCATGGCCGCCAATCTGCGGGTCGGCTTCATCGCCACCTCGCCGCAGCGCGCCGAGCGCCTGGCCGACCGCAAGATGCTGTCGACGCTGACCACCAGCGATATCGGCGAGCGGGTGGTGTACAAGGTGCTGTCCGAAGGCTCCTACCGCAAGCACGCCGACCGTCTGCGCGCGCGGCTGGACGGCATCCGCGCCAAGACGCTGCGCCAGATGGAGCGCATCGGCCTGAAAGTCGACGGTTCGCCGCCGGCCGGCATGTTCGTCTGGGCCGATGCCGGCTGCGACACCAACGCGCTGACCGAGCGCGCCATGGCGCATAACCTGCTGCTGGCGCCGGGTAGCCTGTTCTCGCCCAAGCAGCTGCCATCGACCCGCATGCGCCTCAATGTGTCGGCGATGCACGACCCGGCCGTGTGGCGATTTCTCGAACGTGAGCTGAGTTGATCATCTTGGTCTTGAAAAGCCTCTTATAATCCCCATTTCCTGAAAATCTTAACCAAAAGACTATTTAAAAATGGCTGATACTGAAAAACAAACCCTTGGATTCCAGGCCGAAGTGAAACAGCTGCTGCAGCTGATGATCCACTCCCTGTATTCGAACAAAGAGATCTTCCTGCGTGAACTGATCTCCAATGCCTCGGACGCGTCGGACAAGCTGCGTTTTGAAGCGATCAACAACGATGCCCTGTACGGCAATGACCACGAACTGAAGATCAAAGTCAGCTTCGACAAGGCCGCGCGCACCGTCACCATCTCCGACAACGGTATCGGCATGAGCCGTGACGAGGCGATTTCGCACCTCGGCACCATCGCCAAGTCCGGCACCAAGGAGTTCTTCGGCAAGCTGTCGGGCGACCAGCAGCAGGACGCGGCCCTGATCGGCCAGTTCGGCGTGGGCTTCTACTCGGGCTTCATCGTCGCCGACAAGATCACCGTGGAAACCCGCCGCGCCGGCGCCTCCGCCTCCGAAGGCGTGCGCTGGGAATCGACCGGTGAGGGTGACTATTCGGTCGAACAGATCGAAAAGGTCGGTCGCGGTACCGACATCATCCTGCATCTGCGCGAAGGCGAGGACGAGCTGCTGTCGTCGTGGAAGATCAAATCCATCATCCGCAAATACTCCGACCACATCTCGCTGCCGATCGTGATGCAGAAAGAAGAATGGGACGAAGAGAAGAAGGAAACCGTCCTCAAAGACGAACTGGAAACCGTCAACCAGGCCAGCGCGCTGTGGGCACGCAGCAAATCCGACATCACGCCGGAGCAGTACGAGGAATTCTACAAGCACGTCTCGCACGACTTCCAGGCGCCGCTGACCCATACCCACAACCGCGTTGAAGGCCGCAGCGAATACACCCAGCTGCTGTACATTCCGGCCAAGGCGCCGTTCGACCTGTGGGACCGCAACAAGCGCGGCGGCATCAAGCTGTACGTCAAGCGTGTGTTCATCATGGACGACGCCGAGCAACTGATGCCGACCTACCTGCGCTTCGTCAAAGGCGTGATCGATTCGGCCGACCTGCCGCTGAACGTGTCGCGTGAGATTCTGCAGGAGTCGCGTGACGTTAAAGTGATCCGCGACGGCTCGACCAAGCGCGTGATCGGCATGCTGGAAGAACTGGCGAACGCCGATGAGCAGGACAAGAAGGACAAGTACCAGACCTTCTGGACCGAATTCGGCCAGGTGCTGAAAGAGGGCATCGGCGAAGACGCGGCCAACAAGGATCGTCTGGCCAAGCTGCTGCGCTTCGCCTCGACCGCCAACGACAGCGACGAGCAAATCACCTCGCTGGAGCAGTACCTCGCGCGCGCCAAGGAAGGCCAGGACAAGATTTACTACGTCACCGCCGATAACTACATCGCCGCGAAAAACAGCCCGCATCTGGAAATCTTCCGCAAGAAGGGCGTGGAAGTGCTGCTGCTGACCGATCGCGTGGACGAGTGGATGCTGTCCTTCCTGACCGAGTTTGAAGGCAAGGAACTGGTGTCGGTCGCCAAAGGCGGCCTGGATCTGGGTAAGCTGGAAGACGAGGCGGAGAAGAAGGAGCACGAGGAAACCGAATCGTCGTACAAGGATCTGGTTGGGAAGATGAAGGAAGTGCTGGCAGAAAAAGCCAAGGACGTGCGCGTGACCTTCCGCCTGACCGATTCGCCGGCCTGCCTGGTGGCGGACGAGCATGAGCTGTCGGGCAATCTGCTGCGCATGCTGAAGGCCGCGGGCCAGAATGCGCCGGAGTCCAAGCCTATCCTGGAAATCAATCCGGATCACCCGCTGGTGCAGCGCTTGAAGAACGAGGATGTGGCCAGTTCCTTCAGCGACTGGTCCAACCTGCTGTTCGATCAGGCCTTGCTGGCGGAAGGCGGCGCGCTGAGCGACCCGGCCTCCTTCGTCAAGCGCTTGAACGAGCTGCTGCTGGCGAAATAAACCAACCGTCATTCCGGGGTGTTGTGATACTTTAGCGCTTCACAACACACCGGGGCGTTCATGAAGAAATCCGCATTGGCGCTGGCTGTTCTGGCCAGCGTTTTCCTTTCCGCACACGCTCAACAGACCCTCCCCAGTGAGACGCCCGACGAATTCAAGGCGCCGGTGGCGAGCTTCGACTACATCAAACGCACGGTGATGATACCGATGCGCGATGGCGTGCACCTGAATACCGTGATCGTCCTCCCGCGCAACGCGCACAACGCGCCGATGCTGCTGACCCGCACGCCGTATAGCGCCGAGGGCATGACCAGCCAGTCCGAGAACGCGCAGATGGAGTCCATTCTGCAGGGTTACGACAATCAGGCGGACGTCATCGTCAAGGGTGGTTACATCCGCGTGGTGCAGGACGTGCGCGGCAAATACGGCTCGCAGGGCGATTATGTGATGAACCGCCCGATGGCCGGCACCGAGTTCAATCCGACCGCCATCGATCATTCGACCGACACTTGGGACACCATCGAGTGGTTGAGCAAGAACGTGCCGGAGTCGAACGGCAAGGTGGGCATTATCGGCGGTTCATATGACGGCTTCCTGCCGCTGGTCGCGCTGGTCAATCCGCATCCGGCGCTGAAGGTGGCGGTGCCGATGAATCCCATGGTGGACAACTGGCGCGGCGATGACTGGTTCCACAACGGCGCGTTCCGCCAGGTGAATCTGCCGTACATCCTGGAGCAGGTGGTCACGCGCCGCAATGAGGCGCGCTGGTTCACCAATACCTACGACGATTACGACACCTTCATGCGCGCCGGCTCGGCCGGTGAACTGGCGCGCCAGCGCGGCGTGGAGCAGAGCGGTTTCTGGCGCAAGGTGCTGGCGCATCCGGCTTACGATTCGTTCTGGCAGAGCCAGGCCGTCGACAAAATCCTCGCGCGGCAGACGATCACCGTGCCGACGCTGCTGGTGCATAGCCTGTGGGACGCAGAAGATATTTATGGCGCCATCGCCGTCTACCAAGCGCTCAAGCCGAACGACAAGGACAACAAGGTGTTCCTCGTCATGGGGCCGTGGAACCACGGCGGCCAGGATGGCGACGGCAGCAAGCTTGGCCCGGTCAAATTCAATAGCGATACCGGCTTGCACTTCCGCGAAGAGATCTTGCGCCCCTTCCTCGACCGTTATCTGAAGGACGATTCGTCGCCCGAGGCGCTGGCGGCGAAGATCGCGCCGGTGACGGCGTTCGAGACCGGCACCAACAAGTGGCGTACGTTGGACCGCTGGCCTGCCGCAGCCGGCGCGCCGGCCGCGCTGAAGCTGGGCGCCAACGCCACGCTGACGCTGGCCGACGCCATGCCGGCCACGCAGTCGTACAGAAACGGTTACGACGAATACATTTCCGACCCGGCCAAACCGGTGCCTTACCGCGCGCGGCCGATCGCGGCGGTGGGCTATGACGAGGCCAAAGGCCAGACCTGGCCGCGCTGGCTGGTGGACGATCAGCGCGAGGCGTCCGGCCGCACCGATGTGCTGACCTACACCACCGGCGTGCTGACCGCGCCGGTCAAGATCAGCGGCGAGCCGGTGGCGCATCTGTTGGCGGCCACCAGCGGCACTGATGCCGACTGGGTGGTGAAACTGATCGATGTGTATCCGGACCAGGTGCCGTCGCAGCCCGAGATGGGCGGCTATCAGTTGATGATCTCGGCCGATATTTTCCGTGGCCGCTACCGCGAAAGCCTGGGGACGCCCAAGCCGATCAAGGCCAACGCGCCGCTGCCTTACCGCTTTGCGCTGCCGGCCGCGAATCACGTTTTCCTGCCGGGCCACCGTATCATGGTGCAGATCCAGTCCAGCTGGTTCCCGCTGTACGACCGCAATCCGCAGACCTTTGTGCCGAATATCTTTCACGCCCAGCCGGCCGATTACAAAAAGGCCAGTCAGCGCATTTATCACGACAGCTATATCGAACTGCCGCTGGTCAGATAGCGGCGGCCTCCAACTTATAGTTCGGTGCGCAGCGCGAACAGTTCCGGGAACAGCACCACGTCCAGCATCTTGCGCAGGTAGTTGACGCCGGCCGTGCCGCCGGTGCCGGTCTTGAAGCCGATGATGCGTTCGACCGTGGTCACATGGCGGAAGCGCCAGAAGCGGAACGCGGTCTCCATGTCGACCAGCTTTTCCGCCAGTTCGTACAGCGCCCAGTAGCGCGTCGGGTCGCCGTAGACCTGCAACCAGGCCTGCTGCACCGAGGCGTCGGCCACCGTTGGCAGCGTCGGATCGGCGGCCAGGCGCTCGGCCGATACCGGCAGGCCGTGGCGCGCCAGCAGCTGGACCGCTTCGTCGTAGATCGACGGCGTGTTCAATGCTTCCTGCAGCAGCGGGTATTCCGGCGTGGTGGCGTGGACGTTGAGCAGCGCGGCGTTCTTGTTCCCGAGGATGAATTCGATCTCGCGGTACTGGTAGGACTGGAAGCCGGACGAGGCGCCGAGGTAAGGGCGGATCGCCGTGTACTCGGGTGGCGTCATCGTGGCCAGCACGTCCCAGGCGTGCACCAACTGGTCCATGATGCGGGCCACGCGCGCCAGCATCTTGAAGGCCGGCGGCAGATCGTCGGCCTGGAGGTGCGTGCGCACCGCGCGCATCTCGTGCAGCATCAGTTTCATCCACAGTTCGCTGGTCTGGTGCTGGATGATGAACAGCATTTCATTGTGGTTCGGCGACAGCGGGTGCTGGGCGTGCAGAATCTTGTTCAGGCCCAGATAGTCGCCGTAGCTCATCGCATCGCTGAAGTCCATCCGGGCGCCGTGCCATTGGTCGTCGGCGCCGTGCATCGGGCATTTGTTTTCGCTCATACTGTTTATCTCGTTTTCAGGTCACTGCGTCGCGCTTGGCGTCGATGTTGTAGTCCTGGCGGTCCAGGATGTCGCGCAGGATCTCGACTGCGTCCCAGACATCGGTATGGCTGGTGTACAGCGGCGTGAAACCGAAACGCATGATGGCCGGTTCGCGGTAATCGCCGATGACGCCGCGCGCGATCAGCGCCTGCATCACCGCATAGCCGTGCGGATGGGTGAAGCTGACGTGGCTGCCGCGCTGGGCGTGTGCGCGCGGCGTGACCAGGCCCAGCGGATGCGCGGCGCAGCGCTGCTCCACCAGCTCAATAAACAGATCGGTCAGCGCCAGCGATTTGGCGCGGATGGCTTGCATGCTGGTCTGGTGGTGAACGTTAAGGCCGCATTCAACCAGTGCCAGCGAGACAATCGGCTGGGTGCCGCACAGCGCGCGGGCGATGCCGTCGGCCGGGCGGAAGTCCGGCGCCATGGCGAACGGCGCGGCATGCCCCCACCAGCCCGACAGCGGCTGGCGGAATTGCGGCTGGTGTCGTTTCGGCACCCAGATGAAGGCCGGCGCGCCGGGGCCGCCGTTCAGATACTTGTAGGTGCAGCCCACCGCCAGATCGGCGCCGCCGGCGTGCAGGTCGACCGGCACCGCGCCAGCCGAGTGCGCCAGATCCCAGACGATCAGCGCGCCGTGGTCGTGGGCGAGGGCGCTGGTGGCTGCCATATCGTATTGATAACCGCTGCGATAATTGACGTGGGTCAGCATAACGATGGCGGTGTCGGCGTCTATGGCGCCCGGCAATTCCTCCGGACTGTCGATCAGGCGCAGCGTGTAGCCACGGTCCAGCCAGCCGGCCAGGCCCTGGGCCATGTAGATGTCGGTCGGGAAATTGGAGCGCTCGGTGACGATCACGCGGCGTCCGGCGCTGGCCGGCTCGTCGGCCTGCATTTGCAGCGCGGCGGCGAGCGCCTTGAACAGATTGACCGAGGTGGTGTCGGTGACCACAACTTCGTCCTCGGCGGCGCCGATCAGCGGGGCCAGCAGGTTGCCCAGGCGCCTGGGTAGCTCGAACCAGCCGGCGGCGTTCCAGCTGCGGATCAGGTCATGCCCCCATTCCTGGGCGATCACTTGTTGTGCGCGGGTGAGGGCGGCTTTCGGGCGGGCGCCCAAAGAGTTGCCATCCAGATAAATCACACCGGCCGGCAGGTCGAACTGATCGCGCAGCGAGGCCAGCGGATCTTGCGCATCGCGCTCCAGGCAGTGGTTGCGAGTTGTCATTGTGAATAGAAGTTGAGGTCTAAAGTAGTGAGTGTAACCCGAAAAAATGCCCCAAGCGCCGATTTTTCAGTGGGGGTATCGGTCGCCAACCCGCATGAATAGCGGGCTTGAGGACTTTTTTAAGAATTTTTCGATTTTTTTCAAATTCACCCTAAAGTTCCCTGAAACGCTGCCGTTACCGTTCTTGGATGCGCAGAAAACCGCGCATCAACCGGTTTGATGGGTCGGCAAAAAAATCAAAAATTTTTCGTCGCAACCCTAAAGTTCTCCAAAAAGCTGCCGTTACCGGTTTAGATGTCGCAAAAAAGAGTCGCTTTGCCGCTTTATTTTTCGATTCAAAAGGGATGTATTTTGGAACTTGTATCCCGCAAGAAACGTTCGCCGCACAGGCGTACAAGCTGATCTGCGAGTGTTTGTAAGACAAACACCGACAGGTCGTGCTCGTCATTTCCCTGCAAAAAATACGGAGAGTTCCCTCTTCTGAGTTTTTTGTTGCTCAAGCAGAATGTATCTCAACGGAAACGCATACGTGTTCCGACAGAGAGAAAACGCTAGGAGTGGGAAAATGACCGCAAACGATATGATGGCTGAAATTCGCGACGCCAACCTGAGCTACCTGATGCTGGCTCAGCAGATGATCCGCGCCGATAAAGTCACCGCGATCTTCCGTCTGGGCATCGCCGCTGAAATCGCCGACCTGATCGAAGGCATGAGCAATGCGCAAATCCTGAAACTGGCAGGCGGCAACATGATGCTGGCCCGCTTCCGCTTCGACGACAGCGCCATCCTGTCCATGCTGACCAACTACAACAAAGACCGCGTACTGGCCCAGTCGCACGCCGCCATCCTGATGGCCGGCCAGCCAGTCGAAGAAATCGTTTAATTGCCTGGAGCACAGATCATGGCCGCCAAAAAAAGCGTCGTATCGGAAGCCCAGGAAATTCAGCTGGCCATCGAATTGATTCAGCTGGGCGCCCGCCTGCAACTGCTGGAGTCGGAAGTATCGCTGTCGCGCGAGCGTCTGCTCAAGCTGTACAAGGAGCTGAAGGGCGTGTCGCCGCCGAAAGGCATGCTGCCTTTCTCGACCGACTGGTTCCTGACCTGGCAGCCGAATATCCACTCCTCGCTGTTTATTAATATCCACGCCTTTTTGGTAACCCATGCCGGCGCCACCGGCATCGAGGCGGTGATGAAGGCGTACAAGCTCTATCTGGAGCAAATGCCGCCGGAACCGGGCGAGGAGCCATTGCTGTCGCTGACCCGTGCCTGGACCCTGGTGCGCTTCTTCAGCAGCAAAATGCTGGAAACCGCATGCTGCAATAAATGCCAGGGCCGGTTCGTGGTCAACGCCATGGACCTGAACGGCAGCTACGTCTGCGGCCTGTGCCACATGCCTTCGCGTGCCGGCAAGACCAAAAAATCGCGCGAGGCGGAAGCAATCGCGGCATAATGCCGGCGTGACCGCCACTTATATTCAGTCGATTCAGCGCATCCTGCGCGCGCCCGCTGTGCAGGCCATGTTGATCCAGTGCGGCGCCTTGCCGCTGACGCTGGCCATCCTGTACGTGATGGCCAGTGTGCGTTTACCCACCGATTATCTGACGTTGGCCGTGGTGCAGGGGCTGATCGCGGCGCTGCTGACGTGGAAGCTGGCGCTGGCGGCCTGGTGGCGCGCGATCCAGTTGCTGTTCCCGCTGGCGGTGCTGACCGCGCTGGCGTTGCAGTTGCCGTCCTGGTTGTTCGGCGCCGGTTTTCTGCTGCTGCTGGGCTGGTACTGGTCGACCTTCCGCACGCAGGTGCCGTATTACCCGTCCGGCCCGGCTGTGTGGGACGCGGTGCGCCAGCTGTTGCCGGCCGAGCCTGGCGCGACGCCGCGCGTGATCGACATCGGCAGTGGCCTCGGCGGCTTGACGCTGTATCTGTCCCGCGTTCGCCCGGACGCCGAGGTGACCGGCATCGAGCTGGCGCCGTTACCCTGGCTATATAGCTGGCTGCGCGCCAAACTCGGTCGCAGCCGCGCCCGCTTCCTGCGCGGCGACTACGAACATCTCGATTTCAGCCAGTTCGACCTGGTGTTCGCCTACCTGTCGCCGGCCGCGATGCCCGGATTGTGGCGCAAGGCGAGGGCGGAAATGCGCCCCAATTCGATGCTCGTAAGCTATGAATTTGTCATTGAGGAAAGAGCAGCGGATAGCATCATTCGAGTCACTGAGCGCGAAATTCCCCTCTATATATGGTACTTTTAAGCATCATTTGACGTTATTCACTTGCCCGCTTACCCCTAGTCACGCTATTGTAGTTCTATATGTAAATTATTGAAAACCCGGCCCAGGCAGGTAACAATTCGGCCGGTTTTCGCTCAGGGGAGTCAGCGCACTTGTTAGTCATCATCGGATATGTAGTGGTCTGTGTCGGCGTGTTCGGCGGCTACGCCGCCAGCGGCGGGCATCTGGCCGCGCTGCTCCAGCCGTTGGAGCTGGTCATGATCGGCGGCGGTGCGCTGGGCGCTTTCCTGGTCGGCAACAACAGCAAGACCCTGAAAGCCACGCTGGCCGCGCTGCCGACCCTGTTCAAGGGCTCGCGCTACACCAAAGACCTGTACATGGAGCTGATGTCGCTGCTGTTCGACGTGCTGTCCAAGGTGCGCAAAGAGGGCCTGATGTCGATCGAGGGCGACATCGACAGCCCGGAGCAGAGTCCGCTGTTCAGCAAGTATCCGAGCGTGCTGGAAGACCACCATATCGTCGAATTCATGACCGATTATCTGCGCCTGATGGTGTCCGGCAATATGGATGCGTTCCAGATCGAGAACCTGATGGATATCGAGATTGAAACCCACCACCACGAGGGCGCCGCGCCGGCCCACGCCATCGCCAAGCTGGGCGACGGCATGCCGGCCTTCGGTATCGTGGCGGCGGTGATGGGCGTGGTGCACACGATGGAATCGGTGGGCCTGCCGCCGGCCGAGCTGGGGATTCTGATCGCGCACGCGCTGGTCGGCACTTTCCTCGGTATTTTGCTGGCCTACGGTTTCGTCGGTCCGCTGTCGAGCCTGCTGGAGCAGAAGCTGGAAGAGTCGACCAAGATGTACCAGTGCGTCAAGGTCACGCTGCTGGCCAGTCTGAACGGTTACGCGCCGGCGCTGGCGGTCGAATTCGGCCGCAAGGTGCTGTACTCGACCGAGCGCCCCACCTTCAGCGAGCTGGAAGACCATATCAAGAAGTCGAAGTCGAAGTAAGCCATGCAGTGCACTGTTACCCGGTTAAGGATCAATCATGGCTGAAGAGGGCCTGCGGCCGATTATCGTCAAGCGCGTCAAGAAGGGCGGCGGGGGCCATCACGGCGGCGCCTGGAAGATCGCGTATGCCGACTTCGTGACGGCGATGATGGCCTTCTTCCTGCTGATGTGGCTGCTCGGCTCGACCACCAAGGGCGATCTCAACGGTATTTCCGAATACTTCAAGACGCCGCTGAAGGTGGCCATGTCGGGCGGCTCCGGCAGTGGCGACAGCTCGTCCATCATCAAGGGCGGCGGCAAGGACCTGACCCGCAGCGACGGCCAGGTCAAGGCCAGCGACGATCCGCAGGTCAAGAAGACCTATAACCTGACGGCGGCCAAGGCGGCGCTGGAGGCGGAGGAGAACCAGCGCCTGAAGAACCTGAAGGAGCGCATCGAGAACAAGATCGAGGCCAATCCGCTGCTGAAGAAATACAAGGAACAGCTGCTGCTGGACATCACCAGCGAAGGCTTGCGGATCCAGATCGTTGACGAGCAGAACCGTCCGATGTTCGCGCTGGCCAAGGCCGATCTGCAGCCCTACACCAAGGAAATCCTGCACGAGATCGGTTTCGTGCTGAACGACGTGCCCAACCGTATCACGCTGTCCGGCCACACCGACTCGACGCCGTATATGAGCGACGCCGGCTACAGCAACTGGGAATTGTCGGCCGACCGCGCCAACGCCTCGCGCCGCGCGCTGATCGCCGGCGGCATGCAGGACGCCAAGGTGTTGCGGGTGGTCGGGCTGGCCTCGGCCATCAATCTCGACAAGGCTGATCCGTTCAATCCGATCAACCGCCGCATCAGCATCGTGGTGATGAACCGGCGCGCCGAGGACAATGTGCTGCGCGACGGCCGCAAGATCGAGGTCGGCGATGTCGACGAGGCGGCCGAGGTCGGCGCCGCGGCGGCCGCGCCGGCCAAGCCGGGCGGACCGCCGGTCAGAAAATAAGCCAGCAAATAAGCCAGCAAATAAGCACGCAAAATAAGCAAGCGGAAGTAATCGAGACTGTTATGACGAGAAAAAAAATTCTGGGTTCCCATGTCAAGCGCCTGTTGTCCGGCGTGTCTGACCACGGTCGCCGGCATCTGACCGAAGTCGAGACCGACCTGATCCAGACCGGCCTGTTGCTGGAGGAAGCGATCGAAAAGCTGTCCTTCAACTTCATGGCGATCCACCAGACGGTGGCGGCGGAGCAGGCCACCATCCAGCTGTTGCTGGACGGCGGCACCGTCACGCCCGAACAGCGCGCCCAGCTGGAGGCGCTGCAAGGCCAGGTGGGCGGCTATGTCAACGCCGCCATCACCAGCCTGCAGTTCCAGGACATGACCAGCCAGTTGCTGGACCGCACGCTGAAGCGCGTCACCGGCCTGCGCGAGTTTCTCGGCACGCTGGGCGCGCACAGCGCCGAAATGCTGCCGGAGAGCGACAACGAGCAGATCGTCGAGCTGTTGGGCAAGGTCAGCATGGCGCTGGCGATACAGAGTCTGGAACTGCGCAGCGTGCTGCGCAAGGCGGTCAGTCAGCAGCATCTGGAAAGCGGCGACATCGAGCTGTTTTAACCACCAATAAACACGATTTACTAGAGAGAACAAGATGGCCAAGACTATACTTGCAGTTGATGATTCCAGCTCCCTGCGCCAGATGGTCGCCTTCAGCCTGAAGGCGGCCGGCTACCAGGTGGTGGAGGCGGTGGACGGCCAGGACGGCCTGGACAAGGCCAAGCTGCAGAACGTCGACCTGGTGCTGACCGACCAGAACATGCCGCGCATGGATGGTCTGCAGCTGATCACGCTGCTGCGCGAGCTGCCCAGCTACGCCAAGACCCCGATCCTGATGCTGACCACCGAATCGTCCGACGAGATGAAGGCCAAGGGCCGCGCCGCCGGCGCCAACGGCTGGCTGGTCAAACCGTTCGACCCGCAGCGGCTGATCGAGGTGGTTAAGAAGGTCATCGGCTGATAGAAGGCGCGCAATGATGCGAAGCGAACGTAACGGAGTATCACCATGACCATCGATATAAGCCAGTTTTACCAGGTCTTTTTCGATGAGGCAGAGGAACTGCTGGCTGAAATGGAGCGGCTGCTGCTGGCCGTCGATGTGGCATCGCCCGATGTCGAGGATCTGAACGCCATTTTCCGCACCGCCCACTCGGTCAAGGGCGGCGCGTCGACCTTTGGCGTGACCGACATGAGCGAGATCACGCACGTGCTGGAGACGCTGCTGGACCGCATCCGCAAGGGCGAGATGGCGCTGACCGGCGAGCACGTCGACGCCTTCCTGGCGGCCAAGGACATACTCAAGATGCAACTGGACGGTCACCGCCTCGGTAGCGCGGTTGACCAGGACGCCGTCGGTGACGTGCGCATGATGCTGCAATCGCTGGCGCAGGACGTGCCGGTGGTGGCGCTGGCGCCGGTGGCAGCCTTCAACGCGGCGGACGCCAAGGTGGTCGATCACAGCGGCGGCCGCCGCTACCGCCTGGAACTGCCGGCCATGGCGCACCGCGAGGTGCAGGCGCTGGGCGAGGAGCTGGGCCTGATGGGGCACGTGTCGATCACGCCGCTGGACAAGGACCGCAACGCGATGGTGGTCACCACCCACGAGAGCCTGGACGACATCATCGCCATCTGCTCGTTCGTGCTGAACCCGGACGAGATGGGCGTGACCGAGCTGCCGGCGCTGGACGCGGCGCAGGCGCACAAGGAAAAAACCGCGCGCGACCAGGTTGAGAACGACCTCGGCTACGGTTTCTTCGACACCGCCGACCTGAAGCCGGCCACCGCCGGCGGCGACGGCTATGGCTTCTTCCAGCCGCTCGATGAAATCCGCGCCAACGCCGCCGCCTCTTCCGAGGACGCGCAGGGCTATGGTTTCTTCCAGCCGGTCGAGCAGATCCGCGCCGCCGCCGGCATCGTCATCGAGACGCCGCCGGAAGAAGAGAAGAAGGTGGTCAAGAAGGAAGAGAAGGAAAAAGACAAGGCGCCCGCGCATGCCGGCGCCGAATCGTCGTCGATCCGGGTGTCGATCGAGAAGGTCGACCAGCTGATCAATCTGGTGGGCGAGCTGGTCATCACGCAGGCGATGATCGAGCAGCGCGTCGACACGCTGGACCCGATGGTGCACCAGCGCCTGCTGGCCAGTGTCGGCCAGCTGACCCGCAACACCCGCGACCTGCAGGAAGCGGTGATGTCGATCCGCATGATGCCGATGGACTTCGTGTTCTCGCGCTTCCCGCGCATGGTGCGCGACCTGGCGCACAAGCTGGGCAAGAAGGTCGACTTCATCACCAACGGCGCCGCCACCGAACTGGACAAGGGCCTGATCGAGCGCATCGTCGATCCGCTGACCCACCTGGTGCGCAACTCGATCGACCATGGCATCGAGATGCCGGAGGTGCGCCGCGCCGGTGGCAAGAGTGACGCCGGCCGCCTGTTCCTGTCGGCCTCGCACCAGGGCGGCAACATCATCATCGAGGTGTCGGACGATGGCGGCGGTTTGAACCGTGAGCGCATCCTCGCCAAGGCGCAGCAGAACGGCCTGGCCGTCAGCGACACCATGAGCGACGCCGAGGTGTGGCAACTGATCTTCGCGCCCGGCTTTTCCACCGCCGACGTGGTGACCGACGTCTCCGGCCGCGGCGTCGGCATGGACGTGGTCAAGCGTAACATCACCGCCATGGGCGGCGTGGTCGACATCCGCTCGGCCAAGGGCTTCGGCACCACCATCTCGATTTCGCTGCCGCTGACGCTGGCGATCCTGGACGGCATGTCGATCCGCGTCGGCGACGAGGTCTACATCTTGCCGCTGGGCTTCGTCATCGAATCGCTGCAGCCGGCGCCGGAGGACGTCAAGGAAATCAGCGGCAAGGGCCGGGTCATCAAGGTGCGCGGCGAATACCTGCCGCTGGTGCCGCTGTACCAGATGTTCGACATCACGCCGCGCTTCGACGATCCGTGCCAGGGCATCGTCATCATCGTCGAGACCGACGGTCGCAAGGCCGGCCTGTTTGTCGATGAGCTGGTCGGCCAGCAGCAGGTGGTGGTCAAGAACCTCGAATCGAATTACCGCAAGGTGGCCGGTATTTCCGGTGCCACCATCCTCGGCGACGGCGGCGTGTCGCTGATTCTGGACGTCGCCGCATTGATACGCTCGTCGCGCCAACTGGCCGACGAATCCATTTTTTCTTCATAGGGGGCCCATATGGCAGAGATCCAATCCACCGTCGCGCATGCCAACGAGATCGCCGGCCACGAATATCTGGCCTTCAAGCTTGGCGCCGAAGAGTACGGCATCGACATTCTGAAAGTGCAGGAAATCCGCGGCTACGAGGCGGTGACCCGCATCGCCAACGCGCCGGACTTCATCAAGGGCGTGATCAACCTGCGCGGCATCATCATTCCGGTGGTCGACATGCGCATCAAGTTCAACCTGGGCGAGCCGGTGTACGACCAGTTCACCGTGGTCATCATCCTCAACATCAATGGCCGCATCGTCGGCATGGTGGTCGACTCGGTGTCGGACGTCACCACGCTGAGCCCGGAGCAGGTGAAACCGGCGCCGGAAATGGGCACCGCCTTCAGCAGCGACTACATGATCGGCCTGGGCACCATCGATGAGCGCATGCTGATCCTGGTGAACATCGACAAGCTGATGTCCAGCCCGGAAATGGGCTTGATGGACCAACTGGCGGCCTGAGTCCCCGCTGGCGGCCGTCGCGCCGGCGCAGGCCGGTGTGCGGTGGCATAGTCAGCATTACGCGTCACAAAAGGGCTAACAGATGCCGCAATCAAAAGATACCGTCAAAGAATTTGACTTCAACGCCCGCGATTTCGAGCGGGTGCGCGCGCTGATCTACAAGCGCGCCGGCATTTCGCTGGCCGACAGCAAGCAGGAGATGGTCTACAGCCGCCTGGCGCGCCGCCTGCGCGCCACCGGCATCGGCTCGTTCGCCAAGTACCTCGACGAGCTGGAGGCCGGCCACCTGGGCGAGGAGTGGGAGTCGTTCACCAACGCGCTGACCACCAACCTGACCTCGTTCTTCCGCGAGGCGCACCACTTCCCGCTGCTGGCCGATCACGTCAAGGGCAAGCGCGAGCCGCTGACCATCTGGTGTTCCGCCAGCTCGACCGGCGAGGAACCGTATTCGATCGCCATGACGGTGTGCGAGGCGTTCAACACGCTGACGCCGAACTGCCAGATCGTCGCCACCGACATCGACACCAATGTGCTGGCCACCGCCGCCAACGGCGTCTACGGCATGGACCGGCTGGACAAGATGTCGGCCGAGCGCCAGCGCCGCTTCTTCCTGAAGGGCAAGGGCGACCGCGAGGGCATGGCGCGGGTGCGGCCGGAATTGCGCAATATGATCACGTTCAAGCAGCTGAACCTGCTGGCCGACAGCTGGCCGATCAGCGGCCAGTTCGACGCCATCTTTTGCCGCAACGTCATGATTTACTTCGACAAGGCCACCCAGCGCAAGATCCTGTCGCGCTTCGTGCCGTTGATGAAACCGGATGCGCTGCTGTTCGCGGGCCACTCGGAAAACTTCCTGTATGTCTCGGAGTCGTTGAAACTGCGTGGCAAGACCGTCTACGAGCTGGACGATGCCGCCGCGCGTAAAGCCTCGCCGCCGCGCACCTGAGAGAAAACATGGACCTCGAACAATTTGCCACCAACGTCTATTACGACCGCACGTTCGACTGCCAGGCCGCCAAGATCCTGCCCGGTGAGTATTACTACACCAACAAGGACATGCTGATCGTGACGGTGCTCGGCTCGTGCGTGTCGGCCTGCATCCGCGACCGCGTCACCGGCCTGGGCGGCATGAACCACTTCATGCTGCCGGACGGCGGCGGCGACACCGGCAGCCCGGTCTCGGCCTCGGCGCGCTATGGCACCTATGCGATGGAAATCCTGATCAACGACCTGCTCAAGGCCGGCGCCAAGCGCGAGAACCTGGAGGCCAAGGTGTTCGGCGGCGGCGCCGTGTTGAAGGGTTTCACGGCGATCAACGTGGGCGAACGCAACGCCGCCTTCGTGCTCAAATTCCTCAAGGTGGAACGGATCAAGGTGGTGGCCGAGGACCTGAACGACATCTATCCGCGCAAGGTGTATTTCTTCCCGCGCACCGGCAAGGTGCTGGTCAAGAAGCTGATGCAAAGCCACAACGACACCTTGGTCAAACGGGAAATCGAATACGCCAGCCGCCTCAAGGTGGCGCCGGTGGCCGGCGCGATCGATCTGTTTTAAATAACAAGAAAGCATGGTATGAAGATCAAAGTCCTGGTGTGCGACGACTCCGCACTGATCCGCAGCGTGATGAGCGAGATCATCAATTCCCAACCCGACATGGAAGTGGTCGGCGCGGCCCCCGATCCGCTGGTCGCGCGCGAGCTGATCAAGCAGACCAACCCCGACGTGCTGACGCTGGACGTTGAGATGCCCAAGATGGACGGCCTCGACTTCCTGGAGAAACTGATGCGCCTGCGTCCGATGCCGGTGGTGATGGTGTCATCGCTGACCGAGCGCGGTTCGGAGATCACCATGCGCGCGCTGGAACTGGGCGCGGTGGACTTCGTCACCAAGCCGAAAATCTCGATCCAGGCCGGCATGCGCGAGTACACCGAACTGATCACCGACAAGATCCGCGCCGCCTCCAAGGCGCGCGTGCAGGCGCGCCGCCTGCCGCAGCCGGGCGCCGAGGGCCACGCGGCGGCGCCGCTGTCGGCGCTGCGCAACCCGCTGCTGTCGTCGGAAAAACTGATCATCATCGGCGCCTCCACCGGCGGCACCGAGGCGATCCGCGAATTCCTGATGCAGATGCCGTCCGACTGCCCCGGCATCCTGATCACCCAGCACATGCCGGAAGGCTTCACCCGCTCGTTCGCCAAGCGGCTCGACACGCTGTGCAAGATCTCGGTGCAGGAGGCGCAGGGCAACGAGCGCGTGCTGCCGGGCCACGCCTACATCGCGCCGGGCCACTCGCACCTGTACCTGACCCGCAGCGGCGCCAACTACATGACCCGCATCGACCAGGCCGAGCCCGTCAACCGTCACCGGCCATCGGTCGATGTGTTGTTCCGTTCCGCCGCGCAGGCGGCGGGGAAAAACGCGGTTGGTGTTATCCTGACCGGCATGGGCAAGGATGGCGCGGCCGGCATGCTGGAGATGCGCAACGCCGGAGCGTATAATTTCGCCCAGGATGAAGCCAGCTGCGTGGTGTTCGGCATGCCGCGTGAGGCGATCGCGATGGGTGGGGCGCACGAAGTCGGCGCATTGCAGGCGTTGCCGGGCATGGTGCTCGGCCACCTGGCACAACACGGCATGCGCGCCTTGCGTGTTTAATTGTGCAAGTGTGACGTTTTACTGCGACTTTGTTCGCCTTCAGGCAACGAAAATGCTATCCTACAACTTAATGCCAAATTGTAGGCACTATTAACAACCGCGTAGAGAATCAACGGAGCAATTCATGGCTGATCCAAAGATGAAATTTTTAGTTGTTGACGATTTTTCGACGATGCGTCGCATCGTCCGGAATCTGTTAAAAGAATTGGGTTATGCCAATGTCGACGAAGCAGAGGACGGCGTGATGGCGCTGGCCAAACTGCGCGCCGAATCGTTCGACTTCGTCGTGTCCGACTGGAACATGCCGAATATGGACGGCCTGACGATGTTGCAAAACATCCGTGCCGACCCGGCCCTGGCCAAGCTGCCAGTGCTGATGGTGACGGCCGAAGCGAAGAAGGAAAACATCATCGCGGCGGCGCAAGCCGGCGCCAACGGCTATGTGGTGAAACCGTTCACCGCCGCCACGCTGGACGAAAAACTGAACAAGATCTTCGAAAAACTCGGAACTTGATTGGCGGTCGCGGGGGCTGCTCCCCCGCTGGCGGACGGCGCGGACGCGGGCGCCGCCTGCCGCTACCTCTAAGGCCATGCACCAGACCACCTTCCTCGTCCGTGAGCCATTGCTCGACCCGCGGCAGCGTGTTGTCGGCTATGAGCTTGCGTGGCACCACGGCGGCGCGGGCGCCGACTCCACCCGGGAGTCGCTGGAGTCGTTGATCGGTCTGGTCGCCAGTCAGGTGGTCGACGCCGAAAACGGCTGGCTGCTGCGCGATAAACTCCTCTTCCTGGAAGCCGTGCCGGCGATGCTGTCGGCCGACGCCCTGTACGATCTCCCTCCGGAACACACCGTGCTGTCGCTCAAGGCGGCCGAACTGGATAATCCCGATATCATGGCGGCCGTGCAAGGCTTACGCGCGGGCGGTGTCGGCATTTTGCTGCGTGACGCCGATCTCGCGCGCCTGGGCACGCGCTTGCCGGGCATGGCGTCGTATGTGGAGGTGCGCTGCTCCGGTGTCGATGTGGCGACGCAGGCGCGCACCTATGCGGCGCTGAAACACACGGCGGTGGGCATGATTGCCCGGCCAGTCAGCAACTGGGCCGACTTCGACGCCTGCGCGGCGCTGGGCCTGAACGCCTTTGTCGGCAAGCTGCACCTGACGCCGCGTCCATCGACCAACCCCAAGGGCCTGAATCCGGCGCAGACGGTGATCATGCAACTGATGCAGATGGTACGCCAGAATGCCGATGTCGCCCAGTTGGAAGCGGTGCTCAAGCACGACGCCGCGCTGTCCTACAAGCTGCTGCGCTTCATCAATTCGGCCGGTTTTGGCGCGGGAAGGGACGTACATTCGCTGCGTCAGGCGCTGGCCTTGCTCGGCTACACGCCGCTGTACCGCTGGCTGACGCTGCTGCTGGCGACGGCCAGCACCTCGGGCTATTCGCCGGTGCTGCTGGAGACGGCGGTGGTGCGCGGCCGCCTGGCCGAATTGCTGGCGCAGCCGGCGTTGGGGCAGGGCGAGGCGGAGAATGTCTTCGTGGCGGGCATGTTCTCGCTGCTGGACCGGTTGCTGGGCATCCCGATGGATGAGGTGCTGACCAATGTGCAGCTGTCCGAGGAGGTAGTGGCGGCCTTGCTGTCGCGCAGCGGTAAATATGGCCCGTATCTGGCGCTGGCCGAAGCCTGCGAGCTCAGCATGGACCTGGTGGCCTCACTATCCGCCACGCTGAAGTTGAGTCCGTTAGAGGTCAATCAGGCCCATCTATCGGCACTGGCCTGGGCGCAAACCGTCGCCGCATGATCCGCGGCGCTGCGGCGCTGCGGTGTTGCCCGCCGCGCCCGCCGGAGGCCAGCCTTAGATTTCGAGGTTGTCGATCAGGCGCGTCGTGCCGAGCTTGGCGGCGGCCAGCACCACCAGCGGCGTGCCTTGCGCCAGGTCGCCGGCGTTGGGCGGTTGCAGGTCGTTGCGTTTGCGGATCGAGATGTAATCCGGCTGCCAGCCGCGCTTGGCCAGCTCGTCCATGGCCTTGTGCTCCAGCTGGAACACGTCCAGATGGCCTGAACGCACCTCGTCGGCCACCGCGTTCAAGGTTTGGTACAGCGCCGGCGCCTCGGCGCGCTCCGCCGCCGACAGATACATATTGCGCGACGACAGCGCCAGGCCATCGTCCGCGCGCCAGGTTTCCGCCGCGATAATCTCGGCCGGCATCGCAAACTGGCGCGCCATATTGCGCACGATCATCAACTGCTGGTAATCCTTCTTGCCGAACACCGCCACGCGCGGCTGCACGCACGAGAACAGCTTGGTCACCACGGTGCACACGCCGTTGAAGAAGCCCGGACGGAACTCGCCCTCCAGCGTATTGCCCAGACCGTCCGGCGGCTGCACGCGGTATTCCTGCGGCTCCGGATACAGATCTTTCTCGGTCGGTGCGAACAGCACGTACACGCCTTCCTTCTCCAGCTTTTCGACGTCCGCCTGGAAGGTGCGCGGATACTTGTCGAAGTCCTCGTTCGGGCCGAACTGCAGGCGGTTGACGAAGATCGACGCCACCACCGGGTCGCCGTGCTTGCGCGCCAGGCGCATCAGCGACAGGTGGCCTTCGTGCAGATTGCCCATGGTCGGCACAAAGGCCGTGCGCAGCTGGCCGCTCAGTTGGTCGCGCAGTTCTTCAATCGAGGTGATGATTTTCATGGTGTTCGCTCATTCTTGTTGCCGGCTCACGCCGGCGAGTAGGCCAGCCGCACATAGATCGGTGCGAACGGCTCGGCCTGGGTAATTTCAATCAGGGTTTCCTTGGCCAGCTCCAGCAGCGCCACAAAGTTGACCACCACCACCGGCACGCCGCCGGCCACGTCGAACAGGTCGGCAAACTCGACAAAGCGGGTCGATTGCAGCCGGCGCAGGATGCCGGTCATGTGCTCGCGCACCGACAGTTCCTCGCGGCTGATCTTGTGGTGCTGGGTCAGCTTGGCACGCTTCATCACGTCCATCCACGCCTGTTGCAGATCAACCGCGCCGACCTCCGGCCAGACCGTCACCAGGCTTTGCTCGATGAAGATCTGGGTGCGGACGAAGTCGCGGCCCACCTGCGGCACGGCGTTCAGGTCGTAGGCGGCCAGCTTGATCTGCTCGTATTCCAGCAGACGGCGCACCAGTTCGGCGCGCGGGTCGTCCGCCTCCACATCCAGATCGGCCTGGCGCTGCGGCAGCAGCATGCGCGACTTGATCTCGATCAGCATGGCCGCCATCAGCAGATACTCGGCCGCCAGTTCCAGGTTGGACAAGCGGATCTGGTCGACGTACTTCAGGTATTGCAGCGTCAGCTGCGCCATCGGAATGTCGAGGATGTTGAAGTTCTGCTTGCGGATCAGGTACAGCAGCAAGTCCAGCGGGCCTTCGAAGGCGTCGAGGAAGACTTCCAGCGCGTCGGGCGGGATGTACAGGTCGGTGGGCAGCTTCAGCAGCGGCTCGCCGTAGAGGCGGGCGTGGCCGGCGACTTCCGTCGTGACGGCGGCGGCGTCCGGTGCTGGCGGCTGCACGTCAGCCGTATCCTCTGGCAACATCCTTGCCGCCCCGCCTGCGCTCAGACCTTGTTCTGGTACACGTAGGCCTGTTGCTTGACAGCCGATTCCAGCTGACGCTGTTGCTCATCCAGCGCGATCGGTGGACGGTCCCACAGCAGCGCACGGCCTTGTTGCTGGCCGGCTTCAATGCCAGGATTTTTTTCCTTCAACGCCTTGATGAACAGGGTGTGATCGGATTCGTACATCGAATGTTGTTTAGAAAGTTTCATATTATCTAAGTGGGTGGATCAGCAACGGGTATTCTACCGCGCCGCAGTGCCGCAGCGCTATTTCTATCGCTAGTGACCGGCCGGATCGGGTATGCTCTGGGCGATAATGTTGCACGAATATCAAAAATGAATCAACGCTTAACCGCCAGAACCATCTTCCTGCTGACCTTGCCGCCACTTTTATGGGCCGGCAACGCCATCGTCGGCCGCCTGGTGCACGACTTGTTGCCACCGGTGCTGCTCAATTTCCTGCGCTGGAGCATCGCCTTGCTGATCCTGCTGCCGCTGGCCGGGCCGGTGTTTCGCCGCGAGGCCGGACTGTGGCCGCACTGGAAAACCTACGCCATGCTGGGTCTGCTGGGCATCGGCATGTACAACGCGCTGCAATACCTGGCGCTGCAAAGCTCGACGCCGATCAACGTCACGCTGGTGGCCTCTGGCCTGCCGGTGTGGATGATGCTGACCGGCTGGCTGTTCTTCGGCGTGGCGGTTACTCGCAGGCAGGTGGCCGGCGCCGTGCTGTCGATCGCCGGTGTGCTGCTGGTGCTGGCGCGCGGCGAATGGCGCCACGTGCTGGAGTTGCGGTTGGTGCCGGGCGACCTGTTCATGATTCTGGCGACCATCGCCTGGTCGTTCTACAGCTGGCTGCTGACGCGCGCCACCGAACCGGCCGGCATCCGCGCCAACTGGGCCAGCTTCCTGGCGGCGCAGGTGGCGTTCGGCGTCATCTGGTCGGGCGGCTTTGCGGCGGGCGAGCAGGCGCTGGGCGCGATGCCGGTGCAGTGGAGCTGGATGCTGACGTTGGCGCTGCTGTACGTCGCCACCTGCCCGGCGATCATCGCCTTCGGCTGTTGGGGCGCCGGCGTGCGTGCGGCGGGGCCGTCGGTGGGGGCGTTTTTCGTCAACCTGACGCCGCTGTTTACGGCGGTGCTGTCGTCGGCCTTTCTCGGCGAAGCGCCGCATGGCTACCACGCCGCCGCGTTCGCGTTGATCGTCGGCGGCATCGTGGTCTCGGCGCGGCGCGGCTAGCCCGCCGTCGCGGCCTTCAGTGCGTCGATGAACACGCGCACTTTTTGCGGGACGTGCGAGGTGGCGGGGTAGACGGCGTGGATGTCGCTCTCCGGCAGCGTCCAGTCCGGCAACACGCGCACCAGCCGGCCGGCGGCGACATCGTCCTTGACCGAGAACGTGGTGCCACACAGCACGCCGTCGCCGCTGAGCGCCGCCGCCCGCGTGGCGTAGGCGGTATTGGATGAGAACACCGTGTTCAGCATGCGCACATCGACCTGCTTGCCGGCGCGGTCGGTCAGCGAGAACTGCGCCGGCTGCGCCAGCACCGACAGCGCCACATGCGGCAGCGGCGGCAAATCCTGCGGCGTGCGCGGCATGCCGTGGCGGGCGATGAATGCCGGGCTGGCCACCAGCCAGCGCACCAGTTGGTCCACCCGCGTCGCCATCAGGCCGGAGTCGGCCAGCTTGCCCAGCCGCACGGTGACGTCGATGCCCTCGGCGATCAGGTCGATGATGTGGTCGCCGCAAGTCAGATCGATCTTCAGCGCCGGATAGCGCGCCCGCAATTGTGCCAGCAAAGGCGACACCACGATCAGCCCGTAATCGATCGGGCAGGCGACACGCAGCGTGCCCTGCGGGCTTTCGCTGCCGCTGCGCGCCTGCTCGACGGCCAGCTCGGCCGCCTTCAGCAACTGCTTGCTGGCGGCATAAAATGCCCGCCCGGCCTCGGTCAGACTCAGCTTGCGCGTCGAGCGCAACAGCAGCCCCACGCCGATTTCCTGCTCCAGCATCTGCATATGCTTGCTGACCATGGACTTGGCCAGCCCCAGCCGGTCGGCGGCGGCCGTCAGCGAGCCGGCTTCAACGACCGCAACGAACGTCGCCAGCCGGTTCAGATTGATGGATGAAAGATCGGTCATGGTGTCGATTGTACACTCTGAGTGGACAGTGATTCTGATTTTGTCCGACTTATCAGCACGATGCTGTCTCCCTATACTGGGTCCATCATTCACCCACCAAGGAGTTCATCATGAAACTGTACGGCATTCCTCTGTCCGGCCATGCCCACCGGGCGCACCTGTTCCTCAAGCTGCTGAACCTGCCGCATGAATATGTGCAGGTCAATCTGGCCGCCGGCGAGCACCAGCAACAGCCTTTCCTGTCGATGAATCCCTTCGGTGAAATCCCGGTGCTGCAGGACGGCGACGTTACGCTGGCCGACTCGAACGCCATCCTGGTTTATCTGGCGGCGAAATACGATGACAGCGGTCGCTGGCTGCCACGCGAGCCGGTCGCCGCCGCCAAGGTGCAGCGCTGGCTGTCGGTCGCCGCCGGCAAGATCGCATATGGCCCGGCCGCCGCCCGCCTGGTGACGGTATTCAACGCCCCGCGCGATCACGAGACCGCCAAAACCATCGCCGCCCACCTGTTCGACGTGATGGAACAGGAACTGCAAGGCCGCCACTGGCTGGCCGGCGAGCACGCCACCATCGCCGACATCGCTGGCTACAGTTACATCGCCCACGCACCGGAGGGCGGCGTGTCGCTGAAACCTTACCCGAACATTCGCGCCTGGCTGGACAATGTACGCGCGCTGCCGGGCTTCGTCGGCATGCCGGCCACGCAGGCCGGCCTCGCCCCAGAGGCGGTGTGATCATGCATGCCGCCGCCTCGATTTTCCATGCCGGCGAACTGGCCATCCAGCAGCGCGTGGGGGTGCGCGAGCAGATGGCTGGCGCGGCGGCATACATACGCGACCACATGCCGGACCAGCATCGCGAGTTTTACCACAGCCTGCCGTTCTTCTTCCTGGGCGCGCTGGATGCCTCGGGCCAGCCGTGGGCGACGATGCTGGCGGCCGACGCCGGCTTCATCGTGACGCCGGATGCGCGCACGCTCGACATTCGCGGCGGCCTGCTGGCCGGCGATCCGCTGCAAGGCCAATTGCGCGCCGGCGCCCATATCGGCGGTCTCGGCCTGGAGCCGACCACGCGCCGCCGCAACCGCGTCAATGGCGAGATCGTCGCGGCGGGCGATGGCGTCTTGCGCGTGGCCGTCACGCAAAGCTTCGGCAACTGCCCGCAGTACATCCAGCATCGGCGGCATACGCCGGCGCCGACGAGTGACCACGAGGTGCGGGTGCTGCGCGGCGTTACCCTGAGCGCGGCCGACCGCGAGTTGATCGCCCGCGCCGATACCTTCTTCATCGCCAGCGCCAACATGGCGGCGGATGCCGGCCGTGGCCGGGGTGTCGATGTATCGCATCGCGGCGGCCGTCCCGGCTTCGTGCGGGTGGACGACGATCACACGCTGACCGCGCCTGAATTTGTCGGCAATTACTTCTTCAACACCATGGGCAACCTGCTGAACAATCCGCGTGCCGGCCTGCTGTTCATCGACTTCGAGAACGGCGACCTGCTGCACATCGCGGTCGAAGGCGAGATCATCTGGGATGGCCCGCAGCTGCAAGCCTTCGCTGGCGCTGAAAAGCTGTTGCGTTTCCATGTGCGCGACGTGGTGCGCAACGTTGGCGCGCTGCCGTTCCGCTGGACCGCGTCACAGCCGGCGATGCAGAACGCGCGCACCGGTAGCTGGGCCGAGGCGGATAGCGTGCAGGACGCCGCCGCGCTGTCCACCAGCTGGCGTTCGTTCAACGTGGTCGATGTGGTACGGGAGAGCGGCGACGTGCGCTCGTTCTATCTGGAGCCGGCGGACGGCAGTGGTGTCGCGTCGCATGTGCCGGGCCAGTTCGTCTCCGTGCGCGTGCCGGCTTGGGCGGGCGAGGGCGCGGCGTCGCAAATTCGCAGCTATACCATTTCCGACGCGCCGGATGGCCGCCGCTATCGCATCAGCGTCAAGCGGCAGGGCGTGGTGTCGTCCTGGCTGCATGCGCATCTGTTGCCCGGCGCGCAGATCGAGCTGATGGGCCCCGGCGGCGACTTTACATTTGAAGAAGGCTCGCAGCGTCCGGTGGTGATGCTGTCGGCCGGCATCGGCATCACGCCGATGATTGCGATGCTGAATGGTTTGCTGGTCAATGGCAGCCGCACGCGGCACAAGCATCCGATCCACTTCATCCATGGCGCGCGCGAGGTGGCGCATCCGTTTGCCGTGCATCTGCAAACGCTGGCGATGGGGCACAGCAATTTGCACTTGCACGTGCGGCTGAAGCGCATCGATGTGCAAGCGTTGAAAGAGCTGCTGCCGTTCGATGATTACGATTTCTACCTGTGCGGCCCGGCGGGGTTCATGCAGGATATGTACGATGGCTTGCGCAAGCTGAACGTGGCCGATGAGCGCATCCGCTTCGAAGCCTTTGGTCCGGCCAGCGTGCGGCGCAGCGCGGTCAACGCAGCGTCCGAGGTGACGCCGGTCGCGCCGGTGCCGGTACGTTTCGTTCGTTCAGGCATTGAAGCGACGTGGGACGGTTCACATGGCAGCCTGCTCGACCTGGCCGAGGCCAATGGCATCGAAGCGCCGTCCGGCTGCCGCTCCGGCCTGTGCGGTTCCTGCACGGTGGGCCTGAGCAGTGGCGAGGTCGAATACACACGCGCCTGCGGCGTCGAGCCGGAAGCCGGTCAGGTACTGTTGTGCTCGACCGCACCGCGCGCGGGTAGCGGCCCATTGGCGCTGGCGCTGTAAGGCCGCGCTGGCGCCGGGCGCGGCTGCGGGGGGCGGTTGTTTAACGTTTGACGTCGGGATGCGGTGTGGTGGGAGCGGCGTGCGGCGCGGAGGCCTTGCCGTTGTCCCTGCCGCAGGCGTTGTTCTGCTTGGCCTTGTCGGTCTTGGCGTGTGCCTCGACCGTTTCTGCGCCGCTGGCGTCCACGCCGCCTTGCATGGCGGTGCACGGATGCTTGTCGGTCTTCTTGACCTGCTCGGCCTTGCCGTCGCCGGTTTTCACGGCAGGATCGGGAGTGGTCTGATGCGCATAAGCACCGGCGCCGGTGCCGAGGCAAGCGGCGAGAACGTACATGGCAAGTTTCTTGTTCATGATTACCTCCTTTGGACGTCATCATTGTTCCATGCCGGGCGCGCTGCTCGCGTAGGAGCATTGCCCGTCATTAAGTCGGACTGAGGCGTTTAGCGCACTTGGCCGGATCAGTGCCGCAGCAGGCGGCGCATCACCCGTGGCGCCGGTTCCAGCGGATTGGCGTGCGAATACTCCAGTTCCTCGGCCAGCTCAAAGCCGTAGGCGGCATAAAAGTCGATCAGCTTGGGCTGGTCGGCGCGCACCGCGAGGCGCACTTCCTCCACGCCGGAGGCCAGGCCGTGATGGATCACCGCTTCCAGCAGGTGTTGCGACAGGTTGTTGCCGCGATGCCCGGGCAGCACGCCCATGCGGCACACCTCCCACACATCCTGCGCCGAATCCAGTGGCAGCCAGCGTACCGAACCGACCGCCTGATGGTCGACCTCCAAAACAAAACCGCCGCCATCGCGCAGATGTTCTGCGACGATGACGGCGGTTTCGCGGTGGCCGCTGGAGGTGACGCTTACCTTGCCGGCCCAGGCGGCGCGCGTGAGCTCGGCGATCAGTTTGGCATCGTCCCTTGTTGCTTCGCGCACCCTCAGGTTCATGCCGTGATCCTTAGCGAATGCGCATGCCCGGCTCGGCGCCCGGCCACGGATTCAGGATGTAGATGCCTGGATTGGCTTTCTCATCGGCTGCCGAGGCGGCCATGACCATGCCTTCCGACACGCCAAACTTCATCTTGCGCGGCGCCAGGTTGGCCACCAGCACGGTCAGCTTGCCGATCAGGTCTTCCGGCTGGTACATCGACTTGATGCCCGAGAAGACGTTGCGATGACGGCCTTCGCCGGCGTCCAGCGTCAGGCGCAGCAGCTTGTCCGAGCCCTCGACGTGTTCGCAGTTGACGATCTTGGCGATGCGCAGGTCGACCTTGAAGAAGTCGTCCACGGTGATTTCCGGCGCCATCACTTCGATGCCGGTGTCGGTCACGGCGACGGCCGCGGTGGCCTTGGCCTTGGCCGGCTTATCGGCTTTGACGGCGGGCGCGGCGGCTTGCGCGGCAGCGGCCGATGGCGCGTCGAACAAGTCTTCGATCATCTTGGCGTCCACGCGGGTCATCAGGTGCGTGTAGGCGCCGATGGTGCGGCCCAGCATGGCGCTCGACACCACGCCGCTGGCGACATCGGTATCGGTCCACAGCAGTTGCTCGTCGTTGAGGAACTTGGCGACGTTGGCGGCCACGCCCGGCAGCACCGGCGACAGCAGCAGTGTCAGCTGGCGGAACAGGATCAGCGCGGTGGTGCAGACATCGTGCAGCTCGGCCGTTTTCGCCTCATCCTTGGCCAGGATCCACGGCTTGTTCTCGTCGACGTACTGGTTGGTGATGTCGGCGATTTCCATGATTTCGCGCAGCGCCTTGCCGAACTCGCGTGCCTCGAAGTTGGCGGCGATGTTGGCCTGGCGCTCGACGCCGTCAGCGGTGACCAGCGCGCGCTTGATCCACGCCTGGGCGTTGTCGGACAGGCTGGCGGCCAGCTTGCCGTCGAACTTCTTGGCGATGAAGCCGGCGCAGCGCGAAGCGATGTTGACGTACTTGCCGATCAGGTCCGAGTTGACGCGCGCCACGAAGTCTTCGCCGGTGAAGTCCAGGTCTTCCACCTTGGAGTTCAGCTTGAAGGCGATGTAGTAACGCAGCCATTCCGGATTCATGCCCAGGTTCAGGTAGCGCAGCGGCGAGATGCCGGTGCCGCGCGACTTGGACATTTTCTCGTTGTTGACGGTCAGGTGGCCGTGCACCGCCACGCGCATGCGCTCGATGGTCGGGTGATCGGCGAACTTCAGCATCGCCGGCCAGAACAGCAGGTGGAAGGAGACGATGTCCTTGCCGATGAAGTGGATCTGCTCGGTGTTCGCGTCGCGCAGGAAGGCGTCGTAGTCCAGGCCTTGCTTGGCGAAGTAATTCTTCAGCGAGGCCAGATAGCCGACCGGCGCGTCCAGCCACACGTAGAAGTACTTGCCCGGCGCGTCGGGAATCGGGATGCCGAAGTACGGCGCATCGCGCGAGATATCCCAGTCGGCCAGCTTTTCGCCGGCTTCGCCCAGCCATTCTGAGACCTTGTTGACCATCTCCGGCTGCAAGCGGCCTGGCGTGTTCAGCCATTCCTTCAGGAACTCATAGCAGCGCTGGTCCGACAGCTTGAAGAAATACTGTTCCGACGGTTTCAGCACCGGCGTGGCGTTGGTGAACACCGAGAACGGATTGACCAGGTCGGTCGGCTGGTAGGCCGCGCCGCACACTTCGCAGTTGTCGCCGTACTGGTCCTTGGCGCCGCATTTCGGGCATTCGCCCTTGATGTTGCGGTCGGCCAGGAACATGCCTTTGACCGGATCGAAGAAGCGGTCCACGGTCTTGGTCTGGATCAGGCCGGCATCGCGCAGCTTGCGGTAGATGCCTTGCGACAGCTCGACGTTTTCCGGCGAGTCGGTCGAATACCAGTTGTCAAAGGCGATATGGAAACCGTCCAGGTACTGGGCGCGGCCGGCGGCGATCTTGGCCACGAACGCCTGCGGCGTGATGCCTTCCTTCTCGGCGGCGATCATGATCGGCGTGCCGTGCGTGTCGTCGGCGCCCACAAAGTGGACTTCGCGCGCCACACCGTTGTCGCGCTGCATGCGCTGGAACCGGACCCAGATGTCGGCCTGGATGTACTCCATCATGTGGCCAATATGGAAAGCGGCGTTAGCGTAGGGCAGGGCAGTGGTGACGAACAGCTTGCGGGTCATGGTCTTGTTGCACTTTGTGGGTGGAAAAGGAGCATTTTAACAGCGGATGCGGTACTTGCGCAGCTTGCGCTAGAATGACGACATATTTATCGGAGAGTTACATGAGCATCACAGTAGAAGACGTCAAGGCCGCCCTGTCGAAAATTGTTGACCCAAACACAACGAAGGATTTTGTCAGTGGTAAAGCCGTCAAGAATTTAAAGGTCGATGGCGGCGATATTTCGCTGGACATCGAACTGGGCTACCCAGCCAAAAGCCAGATCGATGCAATTCGCGCCAGCGTGATTGCCGGTCTGAAGACCTTGCCGGGTGTCGGCAACATCAGCGTCAGCGTGTTCAGCAAGATTCTGGCGCACACCGTGCAGCGCGGCCTGAAGCCGATGGTCAAGGTGAAAAACATCATCGCCGTCGCCTCCGGCAAGGGCGGCGTGGGCAAATCGACCACCGCCGTCAACCTGGCGCTGGCGCTGGCCGCCGAAGGCGCCTCGGTCGGCCTGCTGGACGCCGACATCTACGGCCCGTCGCAGCCGATGATGCTGGGCGTTAAAGGCCGTCCGGAAACCAAGGACGGCAAGTCGATGGAGCCGCTGGAGAATTATGGCGTACAGGTGTCGTCGATCGGCTTCCTGATCGATCCGGACGAGCCGATGGTGTGGCGCGGCCCGATGGTCACCCAAGCGCTGCAACAGTTGCTGGAACAGACCAACTGGCGCGATCTGGATTACCTGATCGTCGACATGCCACCGGGCACCGGCGATATTCAGCTGACGCTGTCGCAAAAAGTACCGGTCACCGGGGCCGTCATCGTCACCACGCCGCAGGACATCGCGCTGCTGGACGCGCGCAAGGGCCTGAAGATGTTCGAAAAAGTCGGCATCCCGATTCTGGGCGTGGTCGAGAATATGAGCGTGCACATCTGCACCAACTGCGGCCATGCGGAAGAGATCTTCGGCCATGGCGGCGGCGAGAAGATGTGTCACGACTTCGGCGTCGACTTCCTCGGCGCGCTGCCGCTGACGCTGGCCATTCGCCAGCAGGCCGATGCCGGCAAGCCGACCGTGGTGGCTGATCCGGATGGCAAGGAAGCGGCGATCTACAAGGCGATCGCCCGCAAAGTCGCGGTGCAGGTCGCGGAAAAAGCCAAGGACATGACCAGCAAGTTCCCGACTATCGTCGTCAAAAACGACTGATCACCAAGGCCAGTGAATAGCGAGGCCGGCGCCCTGGTGGCGCGCGGCCTGATATAAATACTCGCCCAGCACCAGATCCTGCAAGGCCAGGCCGGTCATATCGAAGATGGTGATGTCCCCGCTGTCGCGTGTGAACCTCGCCTGGCCGGTCAGCACCTCGCCCAGCGGCGTGCATGCCGTGTCGGGCGCCCATTGCAGTTCCCCCAGCGCGCTCGCCTGGGCCTGATCATCCACCATCACTTTTGCCTGTTGCAGCAAGCCTTCCGGCAACTCGCGCTTACCGCGCGTATCCGCGCCGACGCAGTTGATATGTGTGCCCGGCCGCACCGCGCCAGCGCTGAACAGCACCGCGCGCGCCGGCGTCGCCGTGATCACGACATCGCTGGCGGCCACGGCCGCATCGGCGTCCCGCGTGTGTTGCAGCGTGCAATGGCTGGCGCCCAAGGCGGCAAACCGGGCCTCGAAGCCTGCGTCCGGCCGGCCGCTGCGCGACACATAGCGCGCTACGCGCAGCAAGGGCAGGGCGCGCACGGCCGCCGCCAGTTGCGCGCCCGCTTGCACACCCGTTCCGAAGACGCAGACTGCGGCGCTGTCCTGCCGCGCCAGCAGGCGCAAGCCCAGTTCCCCGGCGGCGGCGGTGCGCGCGGTGGTGATCGCGTTGCCGTCGAGGATGGCGCGCGGTCGTCCCGTGGTCGGATCGAATAACATGACCGTGGCCTGATGCGGTTCGCCGCCCAGTTCGCGGTTGCTCGGCCAGAAACCGGCCGCCTTGAATCCTAGCAGATCGCGCGAAGCGACATCCCCCGATTTGATGCCGAACACGCCGCCGGTCGCCAGCGCCTCGCGCACAACGGGAAAGCTGCGGCCTTGCCGCGCCGCCTGTAGTTTGAAAGCGGTTCGTGTGGCTTCGAGCGCGACATCGGCGGTGAGCAGGCCGGCGATGACATCCCGGCCCAGCATCAGAAGTTGAGCGTGATTGCGCATTATTAACTTTTTTGTCTAAAATTGGATAGAATGTATTGTATCGATATTTGAGGAGTAAGTCATGTACGACAATCTGGAAACGCCGGCCTTGTTACTGGACGAGGGCCGCATGCAACACAACATCGAACGCATGCAGAACCGCATGAACCAGCTGGGTGTGATCTTCCGTCCGCATGTGAAGACCAGCAAGTGCCTGGAGGTGGTGCGCCGACAGATGGCCGCCGGCGCGCGCGGCATCACGGTTTCCACCCTGAAGGAGGCGGAAGAGTTCTTCCGCGCCGGTGTGGATGACATTCTGTACGCCGTCGCCATCGTGCCCAACAAACTGGACCATGCGCTCAACCTGATCCGCGCCGGCCTGCGCCTGACGCTGCTGGTGGAATCGGTGGCGATGGCGGAGCAGGTCGCTCGCCACGGCGCCGAACATGGCGTCTGCTACGACGTGCTGATTGAAATCGATACCGACGGCCACCGCTCCGGCGTGAAGCCGGCCGATCCGGTGTTGCCGCAGATCGCCGCCGCGTTGCAAGGCGGCGCCCGTCTCAAGGGCGTGATGGCGCACGCCGGCGCATCGTATGACTTGAACACGCCGGAAGCGCTGGCGGCGATCGCCGAACAGGAGCGCGCCGGCTGCGTGGCCGCCGCCGAACATCTGCGCGCCGCCGGCCACCAATGCGAAGTGGTCAGCGTTGGCTCCACGCCAACCGCCCTGAGCGCGCAGCACCTGCAAGGCGTGACCGAAGTGCGCGCCGGCGTCTATGTCTTCTTCGACATGGTGATGGCCGATGTGGGCGTGTGCACGGCGGAGGACGTCGCCATCAGCGTGCTGTGCACGGTCATCGGTCATCAGGCGGACAAGGGCTGGCTCATCACCGACGGCGGCTGGATGGCGATGAGCCGCGACCTCGGCCATCGAAGCCACGGCTACGGCCTGGTCTGCGATGCCGACGGCAACGCCATCCCTGGCCTGGCGTTCGGCAAGGCCAACCAGGAACACGGCGTGCTGCAATGGACGGGCGAGGGCGATATCGGCCAGTTGTTCCCGGTCGGCAGCAGCCTGCGCATCTTGCCCAACCATGCCTGCGCCACCGGCGCGCAGCACAGCCGGTATCTGATGATCCCGGCATCCGGCGGCCAGTGGAAGGTGTGGCCGCGTTTTAGCGGCTGGTGAATGCGGGCCGACCTCACGTCGGCCGCTGTAAAAATATTTTTAAATTTAAGTTGCGCACAATTTAGTTGTGCGCTATTATTCATACATTGAGCACGATTTAATAATGAACTACTTAAAGGAGCCACACCATGAAACGCACGCTGATCGCCACCGCCCTGTTTGCCGCTACCACCTTCGCCGTAGCCGCCACCCCGGCCAGCGACACCACCATCGTGCTGGTCCACGGCGCCTTCGCCGACGGTTCCAGCTGGGACAAAGTGATTCCGATCCTGCACGCCAAGGGCTATAAAGTGGTGGCCGTGCAAAACCCGTTGAGCTCGCTGGCTGACGACGTTGCCGCGACCCAGCGCGTGGTCGATGCGCAAACCGGCAAGGTGGTCCTGGTTGGCCATTCGTGGGGCGGCACCGTGATTACCGAAGCCGGCACCAGCGACAAGATCAAGGCACTGGTGTACGTGGCGGCGTTTGCGCCGTCGGAAGGGGAGGCCAGCGGCAACCTCGGCAAGAACTACGCCGTGCCGCCAGGCGTGCCAACCCTGACCGCCGACGCCACCGGCTACCTGTGGCTGCCCGCCGACTCGGTCGCCAAGAACTTCGCCCAGGACGTGCCGGCCGCCACCGCGGGCATGATCTACGCCACGCAGGGCCCGATCGCCGCCAAGGCCTTCGGCGACACCACCACGGTGGCCGCATGGAAAAACAAGGCCAACTACTACATCGTGGCCGATAAAGACCGCATGATCGACCCTGAACTGCAGCGCGCGTTCGCCAAGAAACTCAACGCCGTCACCACCACGTTGCCGACCAGCCACGTGCCGATGATGTCGCAGCCGGCCAAGGTGGCGGAGGTGATTATCGCCGCCGCGCAACGCTGATCGCGTGGGCCGCAAGGCGCTGGCGCGCTTAGTCGTGCAGCTTGATCGAGGTCGTCAGCCCCTGAGCCGGCACGGTGATTTTCGCCGCGTCGAATTTAGGCGGACCCATGAACCCTTCGGCGTTGTTGCTGACGCCGTAGGGCTCGGCCGGGATGCCGAACAGGTGCGTGTCGAACTTGCGGTTGCTGTTGAGATCCTGATACAGCGACACCGCATACACGCCCTCCGGCAGGTTCTGCAGCGACACGGTCATATCGGCGCTGGTGGCCGGCACCACCAGCTTGCGCATGGATTTCTTGAGGAAACTCTCGGCGCTATCGAAGACGCCGATCATCAGTTGCCCTTTGCCGGCCTGGATGCCATGCAGCTCCAGTGTCAGGTCGCCTGCTTGTGCCGACGCAGCGGACATTGCCACGACCAGCGAAAAAATCATCTTCATTGTGGACTCCCACGAGTTTGCAAGGAGGGCGCGGTGGTCGCGCCCCAGAAATACGACAGCATCATCAGGAACACCACCAGCGTGACGGCTTGCGTCAACCCGAGCAGGTTGCTTTTCCGATCAGTCCCGGCACGCGGGAAAACAGTTCGTTGATCAGGCCGCCGATAAGCTGGTAGTAACTAAAGACGATGGCGCTCAGATGGACGCGCAGCCAATGACGGCGCGGCAGGCGGCGCCGCCCGCTGAACCAGGCCAGCGCCAGGCTGAGCAGCGTGCACAGCGCCAGCACATGGAAGATATTGAACGAGCCGATCTGGTAGATGCCCAGCGCGCTCAGGCTGGCGAACGTCATGGCGTAGACGTAGCGCCGGCCGGCCTGCCGATGCGCCGCGCCGCCCTTGGCGCCCCATAACAACCGGGCCCCGGCCAGCAGCGAATAGGTGCAGGCCAGGGTGTGCAGCCAGCCGATCAGGGTGAAGTTCATTTTCTTACCTTTCTACATGTCGAGCAGGGCCCGCAACTGCGCCACATGCTGGCGGTAAGCGGCGCGGCCTGCGCTGGTTGAGCGGATGCGCGTCAGCGGCTTTTTGCCGGCGATCTGCTTGTCGATTTCCACATAGGCTGCGCGCGACAGTGTTTCCAGGTGCGCGCCCAGATTGCCGTCGCTGGCGCCGAGCAGGGCTTTCAGGCGGACGAATTCGATCCATTCGTCTTTGCGCAGTGCCTGCAGCGCGGTCATGATGCGCAGCCGGGTGCTTTGGTGTATGACTTCGTCCATGGCGCTATCGGCCGGTTTCATGCCGCGCGGCGCAGCCAGAAGCCGCCCAGCAACAAGCCGCCGCCGGCGGCGAACGCCATCACCAGGTCAAACCATGGGCGCAGATAGAAGTACGTCGCCAGACTGACGAGGCTGACCAGCAGTCCGAGCACCGTCCAGCGTGGACCAGCCCACAGGCCGTACAGCATGTAGACCGTCATCACCAGGCAGGTCCAGAACACTTCGATGGCTTGCGGGCGCCCGCCGATCAGCATGGTCACCATCATGCCGAAGGCGGCCAGGATCAGCGCGCCCCACAGCAGCCGGCGCTCGCCGCCGGTGCGTTCTTGCTGGCGCAAACGGCCGGCGATGGTAAGTGCAATGCCGATGGCGTCGGCAATCGCCCAGATGGTGCCGGCGTGGCCGGGCAGGGCGTAGTTGGCCAGGTGGGCCACAATCCAGATGACGCCCCATAACTGAACGTAAATGGCGTAGCGCCAGTAGCCCAGGTAGTACTGGCTGCGTTGTTCGGTGGTCTCGATCTGGTCGAGCAGTTCGCGGGCATGCTGTTGAGTGATCATTTTCTTTGTGTAGAGTACTCTGTAATGCAGAGTAGATTAGCGAGGATTTTCTTTTTGGTCAATTTATTTTTTGGTATGGCGGAGCATGGCCGCGCGACCGTTGGCCGTTGCCGCTGGCGACGCGGTAAAATAGCTGCTTTATATATCTCAGCTTTTACTTCGATGACCAACGCACCAGCCAAGCCAGTCCGCACCCGTTTCGCTCCCAGCCCGACCGGCTATCTCCACCTCGGCGGCGCCCGCACGGCGCTGTATTCCTGGGCCTTCGCCCGTCACTTCGGCGGCACCTTCGTGCTGCGCATCGAAGACACCGACCTGGAACGTTCGACCCCGGAGGCCGTGCAAGCGATTATCGAAGGCATGGCCTGGCTCGGCCTGAACCATGACGAAGGTCCGTTCTATCAGATGCAACGCATGGATCGCTACCGCGAAGTGGTGGCGCAGATGCTGGAAGCCGGCACCGCCTACCACTGCTACTCGTCGCCGGAAGAAGTGCAGGCAATGCGCGACCGCGCCACCGCCGCCGGCCAAAAGCCGCGCTACGACGGCACCTGGCGGCCGGAACCTGGCAAAGTGCTGCCGGCGATTCCGGAAGGCCGCAAGCCGGTGGTACGCTTCAAGAACCCGCTCGATGGCGAAGTGACCTGGAACGATTTCGTCAAAGGCACCATCACCATCGGCAACAAAGAGCTGGACGATCTGGTGATCGCCCGCCCGGACGGCACGCCGACCTACAACTTCTGCGTCGCCATTGACGACCTGGACATGGAAATCAGCCATGTGCTGCGCGGCGACGACCACGTCAACAACACGCCGCGCCAGATCAACATCCTGCGCGCCATCGGCGCACCGCTGCCGGAGTACGGCCACCTGCCGATGATCCTGGGCTCTGACGGCGCCAAAATGTCCAAGCGCAAGGACGCGGTCAACGTCATGCAATATCCGGCCGAAGGCTATCTGCCGGAAGCCATCCTGAACTACCTGGCGCGCCTGGGCTGGAGCCATGGCGACGACGAAGTGTTCTCGATGGCGCAGGTGTGCGAATGGTTCGACGGCTCGCACCTGTTGAACTCGGCCGCGCAGTTCAACATCGAAAAACTGAACTGGCTGAACAATCACTATATTAAGCAGGCCGACAACCAACGCCTGGCCGAGCTGGCCAAGCCGCGCATGCTGGCGAATGGCGCGGTGTTCGAAGGCGCGCCTGCCTTGTCCGTCGTGCTGGGTCTGCTGAAAGAGCGTACCAACACGGTCAACGAACTGGCCGACGCCGCGATGCTGTTCTACCGCGAGCCACAACCGGACGCCGCGCTGCTGACCCAGCACGTGACCGACGCCGTCAAACCGGCGCTGGCCGACTTCGCCGCGCGTTGCGCGACAGTGGAGTGGAGCAAGGCGGCGCTGTCGGCCATGATCAAGGAAGTGCTGGCGGCGCATGGCTTGAAGATGCCGCAGATGGCCATGCCGCTGCGTCTGTTTATCACCGGTCAGTTGCAGACGCCGGCGATCGACGCCGTGCTGGAAATCTTCGGCCGCGACACCGTTGTGGCACGTCTGGCGAAGTTCCTTTGAAATATTGATTGAAGCAGGGGCAAAGTTGCAAAAGGGTATTTGCATAATACGGCGCCTCTGCTATACTCTTGTCTCTCGCGCAAACGGGGGTATAGCTCAGCTGGGAGAGCGCTTGCATGGCATGCAAGAGGTCAGCGGTTCGATCCCGCTTACCTCCACCAAGTTTGCAGAGGTTGTAGTACGGTAGTGCCAAGGTCCCCATCGTCTAGAGGCCTAGGACATCACCCTTTCACGGTGAGTACCGGGGTTCGAATCCCCGTGGGGACGCCAGCTTCGCCAAGGCTGGTGAGTAGTAAATTTTCTGTGCCAGAGGGGGTATAGCTCAGCTGGGAGAGCGCTTGCATGGCATGCAAGAGGTCAGCGGTTCGATCCCGCTTACCTCCACCACCGCACAGGGGATAGCAGGTTGTACAGGTAGTTCCGAGGTCCCCATCGTCTAGAGGCCTAGGACATCACCCTTTCACGGTGAGTACCGGGGTTCGAATCCCCGTGGGGACGCCAGCGACGCCAACGCTGGTCGGTAGCAGTAACGCAGTTTTCTACGCCCGGGGGGTATAGCTCAGCTGGGAGAGCGCTTGCATGGCATGCAAGAGGTCAGCGGTTCGATCCCGCTTACCTCCACCATTAGCGTAGAATGCGATAAGTCATCAGAAGTTCCAAGGTCCCCATCGTCTAGAGGCCTAGGACATCACCCTTTCACGGTGAGTACCGGGGTTCGAATCCCCGTGGGGACGCCAACACAGCGTAAGTGATCAAGCCGCCATGAAGCGGCTTTTTGTTTTTCTGCGCCCGCTTTCCTCTCATCCCTCCGCCGTGGTGACAATCCACGTATTTTTCGTCAAAGTAAGCTGTTATTCTGTTGCCATTGTTGGTATCCTGGAAAAGCACGGACGAATTGATCTGTGCAATTTTCGTTATGTGTGCTCTTCGCTATATTGGTGCAGGCGGGGTTCAAACTGAATGTCTGGTTTTTTAGTTGTGAAATGAATATTTTTACAATAGTCGCCATGCAGTTTTTAATAAGCTGACAGGAAGCGTGAATCGTTCTTAAACCTGCTATCGGCCACAACCGTACATACAAATTTATGAGGTCAGGAATGCACTTCGCAACGATGTTAAGTATTGTCGCCTCGACTGTTGCGGTAGCGACCTTTACTTGGCAAAAGCAATGGCTGCCATCGTTGATTTTCGCCTTTTCGTTAAGCTACATAATTTTCGATAAGGTATTTCCGGCCCTTTTACCTGAGCCTTTGGTTACTGGATTGTCCTTTATCTCTCTGCTTTTGGCGATGATTTTTTGCTGGCAGACTTTTTCTCGAAAAAAAGTCGCCTAGCGGCCAAGAGCGGACGGTGCCAGAACTAACTTGGAAACGAAACATGCAGTTGCACGAAAAACTGGAAGCGGTAACTGACGAAGCGACTTTCTTGGAGTTTGTTCAAGCACTCGCTAAAGACCGGCGAGCGGATGGCAAGACTTGGGAAAATGATTTCAATTGAAGATTTCTTAGAGGCTGCCGGAAGTTGGGCTGATGATTCTGGATTCGGAGCTAGGCATGGACTTTCAGTGGCATCACCATGGAAGAAATTCGCGGTGTTCCTTTACTGCGGCAAGATATATGAATAGGCGTACAGCATTGCAGTCGGCATACGGCCAATAGCTGATGTTGAAATTCAATTTGGAGCATTTTCTAGTGCAGTTCGGAATAAAAGTGAGGTGTGGCGGAGAGGTGAAGTGGTCCGGGAGTGTTGATAACGGCCCCGTCTACTATGGGGGACCTCGAATTACTGCTGATTTGAACTGATGTGCTGAGAAAACGCCGGCTGTGGACGGATTCGCACGGCGGCTTCAGACCTTTTGGCACTTGTCTTGCTGTCCAGAACCACCTTTTTCGTGGTC
>NZ_WWCP01000049.1 GCF_009857505.1 Duganella lactea | reverse complement strand
CGCTGCTGGCTGGCGTGCTGTTTAAAGATGGACTTCCGGCGCAGGACAATCCGCCGGAACAACAGAAACTCGCCGCCTGATGGCCCTACGCTTCAGGATTGGCATACACCAGATTTGACATTAGCTCGGTATCGGTCATCATGAACCTTAGACGGGCCAGCCGGTCAATGTGTGACAGCTTAACTTATCCGGAATGCGTATTTGTATTTTTGAAATCATTCTTGGCGTTCGCGCGCGATCTGCGCTACCTTATGCGGCGCCAACCCAAGGAGACAAGCAATGAAACTGGAAACCATCGCCGTTCACGGCGGCTACCGCCCCGATCCGACCACGCGCGCCGTCGCCGTGCCCATCTACCAGACCGTCGCCTATGCGTTCGACGACACCCAGCACGGCGCCGACCTGTTCGACCTCAAGGTCGAAGGCAATATCTACACCCGCATCATGAACCCGACCCAGAGCGTGCTGGAGCAGCGTGTCGCCGCGCTCGAAGGCGGTATCGGCGCACTGGCGCTGGCCTCGGGCCAGGCGGCCATCACCTACGCCATCCAGACCATCGCCGAGGCCGGCGACAACATCGTCTCGGCCGCCACGCTGTACGGCGGCACCTATAACCTGTTCGCCCACACCTTGCCGCAGTACGGCATCACCACCCGCTTCGCCGACGCCGGCGACCCGCAATCGTTCGCCGCGCTGATCGACGCCCGCACCAAGGCGGTGTTCATCGAGTCGATCGGCAACCCGTTGGGCAACATCACCGACATCGCGGCGATCGCCGCCGTGGCGCACGCGCACGGCGTGCCGCTGATCGTCGACAACACCGTCGCCACGCCTTACCTGTTGCGCCCGTTCGAGCACGGCGCCGACATCGTCGTGCACTCGCTGACCAAATATCTGGGCGGCCACGGCAGCTCGCTGGGCGGCGCCATCGTCGATTCCGGCAAGTTCCCGTGGGCCGAGCACAAGGAGCGCTTCAAGCGCCTCAACCAGCCGGACGTGTCCTACCACGGCGTGGTCTACACCGAGGCGCTGGGCGCGGCGGCCTACATCGGCCGCGCGCGCGTGGTCCCGCTGCGCAACACCGGGGCCGCGCTGTCGCCGTTCAACGCCTTCCTGATCCTGCAGGGCATCGAGACGCTGGCGCTGCGCATGGAGCGCATCGTCGAGAACACGCGCAAGGTGGCGCAATATCTCGGCGGCCATGAAAAGGTCAAATGGGTCAACTACGCCGGCCTCGAAGGTCACCGCGATTACGCGCTGGCGCAGAAGTATCTGGGCGGCCGCCCATCCGGCGTGCTGACCTTTGGCGTGCAGGGCGGCAAGGAGGGCGGCGCGCGCTTTCAGGACGCGCTGCAACTGTTCACGCGCCTGGTCAACATCGGCGACGCCAAATCGCTGGCCTGCCACCCGGCCACCACCACCCACCGCCAGCTCAACGAGGAGGAACTGGCCAAGGCGGGCGTGACGGTGGATACGGTGCGGCTGTCGATCGGCATCGAGCACAGCGACGATTTGCTGGCCGACCTGGCGCAGGCGCTGGCGGCGGTTTAAGCGCGCGGCGGCTCGGCCACCGCCACCCGCTCGACGATGACCTCGCCGTCGGCGACGCGGCAGTCGATCACATGGTTGCGGGAGACGCCGACGTGGCGCGAGTACAGTTCGTGGTACTGGCCGGCGTCCTCCAGCCGCAGGTCGATGCGGAAGCTGATCAGGTGGTTGGCCTGCGCCACCTCGCGCACGCGCTGGCGCCGCACCTCGGCTTCCTTGTCGCTGCGGCCGTGCATCTCCGGGCCCTCGAAATAGCGGATCAGCGCGCACTCGACCAGATCGACCCGGTCCTTCAGCAGCAGGTCGGCCGCCACCGCGTTCTGGTTGGCCGGCAGGGCGGCCGGGTCGCCATCGGGCGGGTCGACCGCCACCATCATGCGCTGCACCAGCAGCAGCATGTCGCGGTCTTCGCTGTGGCGCTGATGCACCCGCTGCACGCCCAGCACGCGCGCCCGCGCCAGCCGGCCCAGCGGGTCGCGGGTCTGGCCGACGTACTGCACCTCGGTGGTGTCGTGGTAGGGGTTGGGGTATTGCTGCAACACGTCGTGGATCGACAGCGCCTCGACCAGGCCGCCCCAGTTGAGCGTGATGAACTGCTCACTCAGCACCACCGATGGCTTTTTCAGCGTGGCGGCGAACGGCACCGTCAGCTCGATGGTCAGCGTGTCCTTTTTGCCCTCGACGCCGACCAGCAGCGGCAGCGTCAGCTTGAGCGAAAAGAAACCCCAGCTGACACTGCGCGACGGGTCGAAACGCATCAAAGGGCGGTTGACGGCAAAGTACAGCAGCCGCTTCTCGCTGGTCGCCTCCAGGTCGAACTGCATGCGGCGCAGGTAGCGGCCGACCGGGTCGCGGATGTCCGGCACCGGCGGGAAGCCGGCGATCAGGTCGTACCAGTGGAATTTGGCGTCGGCCACGGTGACCACCCAGGTTTGCGGCACGCCGCCGCGCTCCGGCCCCAGCGGCAGCAGTTCCGCCAGCTCGTCCGGCGGCGGCGCCACCAGGTCGAGGAACGGCTCGGGCGCTTCCTCGAACAGCGCGCCTATGCCCAGCTCTTCCAGAGAAGGTTCGTCCGCGTCGTCACCGCTCATTTGCGCGCTCCAAATGTGTCATCGATATCGTGATTATAGTGCTTAAAGCCTGATATTTCCACGAGGAAATGTGTCGCGGCATCACGAAATACACCCAATGTAACACCTTGGGCGCGTCCGTTCAGGCCCGGCCGCCCTTGGCCGGCGTCGGCAGCGGCATGGTCGCCACCCGGGCCTGGCCGTCGGCCACATAGCAGCTCAGCAGATGACGCTGGGCGGCGCTGGTGAATTCCGAGCCGAGCTGGCTGTAACAGCCGGTCTCAGCCGGCGGCAGCGCCAGATCGATGGTGTACTGCACCAGGTTGTTGGCGGCTTGCACCGCCGTCAGTCGTTCGGCGCGCGCCTTGCGCTCGTCGGTGGCGCGCCAGCGCGGCGTGGCGCCCTCGAAGTAGCGGATCAGCGCCGCCTCGATGACGTCGGTGCGCTCGGCTTCCAGCATGTCGGAGGTCAGCGGATGCTCGTTGTGCGCCAGCGCCGCCGGGTCGCCCTCGGCGCAGCTGACCGCGACGTCCAGCCCGACCACCAGGATCAGCGTGTCGTGGTCCAGGCCGTACTGGGCGCGCAGCTTGTGCAGCGCCGGCAGGCGGCCCCTGGCGAGCCGGCTGTCCGGATCGCGCGTCTGGCCGACGTAGGCCACCGTGCTCGGCAGCTTGAGCGTGTGGGCATAGGTTTGCAGCAGATCGTGCACCGAAAACACTTCGACCAGGCCGCCCCAGTTGAGGCTGATGAAGTTCTCGGTCAGGCTGACGGCCGGCTTTTCAAGGTGGCGGCGAACGGCACCTTGAGCTCGACGGTGATCGATTCCCTGGTCTGCTCGGGGCCCAGCAGCAGCGGCAGCGTCAGCTTCAGCGAGAAAAAGCCCCATTGCACCGCGCCGGTGACGTCGAAGCGCACGCGCGGGCGGGTGACGGCGAAGAACAGATGGCGCTTGTGTGCCGTGGCCTCCAGCTCGAACTGCATGCGCCGCATGTAGCGGCCGATCGGGTCGCGGATGTCGGTTTTCTCGGCGAAGCCGGCGATGAGGTCGTACCAATGGTATTTGGCGGCGACCACACGCACCATCCAGCTTTGCGGCGCGGTGGTGCGCTGCGGCAGGGTGGCGAAGGAATCTGCATAAGGTTGCGGGAGTTGGGCAACCTGTTCAGGAAAGTCCATGATGCACCTGATGGGAAAGTTGAGTTGTCGGTGGTGACGCGTCTTTCCCCGGCGGCGAAGGCTTGGCTTTCAGGAAATAAGTGATTCTACGCAGTCATGCCGGAGACTACGCCTGATCTGTCCGCACAGCAACAAAAATCCGCACAGACGCGTCCTTCGCGCAACTGTGGGCGGCCTCAGCCCCTCAGCCCCTCAGGCCGCCAGCGCGCCGCCGGCCAGCGTGGCCTGGAGCAGCGCCAGCAGCTCGGACGGCTGCTGGAACAGATAATCGGCCTGCCAGCTCTGCGGCGCGGTGGCGCCACAGTAGCCCCAGCCGCAGGCGACGGTCAGCATGTTAGCCGCCTTGCCGGCCTGAATGTCGCGCAGGTCGTCGCCGACATACCAGCACTGTTGCGGCGCCAGTTGCAGCCGGCTGGCGGCCTCCAGCAGCGGGGCCGGGTGCGGCTTGGCGTGCGCGGTGGTGTCGCCGGAAATGGCGCAGGCCGCGTGGCCGAGGCCGATCTGCGGCAGCAGCGGCTCGGTGAAGCGTTGTGACTTGTTGGTCACCACGCCCCATTGCAGCCCGGCCGCCTCGATGCCGGCCAGCAGCGCCGGAATGCCGTCGAACAGGCGGCTGTGCACCGCCATCGCCGCCTCGTAGTTGCTGAAGAATTCATCGCGCAGCGCCAGATAGCCGTCGTCGTCGGGCGTCATGCCGAACGAGGCGCCGATCATGCCGCGCGCGCCGGCCGAGGCGGTCGGACGCAGCATCTCATAGGCGGTCGGCGCCAGGCCGCGCACGCTGCGCAGCAGGTTGACGGCGGCGGCCAGGTCGGGCGCGGTGTCGGCCAGGGTGCCGTCCAGGTCGAACAGGATGGCGCGGGGAGCGGCGGGCAGGGGCATGGTCACAGTGGGCGGCGCGCGGCCACCAGATAGTTGACGCTGGTGTCGTCGTTGAGCGAATAGATCTTGGTCAGCGGGTTGTAGCCCATGCCCTTGAGGCCGGCCACTTCCAGCCCGGCGCTGCGGAGGTACTGCGACAGCTCGGACGGCGTGATGAATTTTTGGTAATCATGGGTGCCCTTGGGCAGCATGCGCAACAGGTACTCGGCGCCGATGATGGCGAACAGATAGGACTTCGGATTGCGGTTCAGCGTCGAGAAGAACACCTGGCCGCCCGGTTTGACCAACGCCGCGCAGGCACGCACGATGGCGGCCGGGTCCGGCACGTGTTCCAGCATCTCCATGCAGGTCACCACGTCATACTGACCGGCTTCCTGCGCCGCCATCTCCTCGGCGGCGATCAGCTTATAGCGCACCTGCACGCCGGATTCCAGCGAATGCAGGTCGGCCACTTTCAGCGCTTTTTCGCCGAGGTCGATGCCGGTGACGGTGGCGCCCTTGCGCGCCATCGACTCGGTCAGGATGCCGCCGCCGCAGCCGATGTCGATCACCTGCTTGCCGGCCAGCGGCGCGCGGGCGTTGATCCATTCCAGGCGCAGCGGGTTGATTTCGTGCAGCGGACGGAATTCCGAGGTCGGGTCCCACCAGCGGTGCGCGAGGTCGGCGAATTTTTGCAGTTCTAATGGATCGGCGTTCATGGCAACAATTTTAAAAGGCTAATTTCGCTATTCTAAAGCACCGCATAAAAAAAAGCCCCGTCGGGCTGAGCGCGATCAGATCGCGCTCAGTGCCGACGGGGCTTTTGGGGCGATGCTCAGTGATTACTTGGCGGTGCCGACCACTTCGATCTCTACGCGACGGTTTTTGGCGCGGCCTTCAGCGGTTTTGTTGTCCGCCACAGGCTGTTTCTTGCCTTTGCCTTCGGTGTACACGCGGTTGGCGTCAACGCCTTTCGAGATGATGTAGGCTTTGACCGCTTCCGCACGGCGTACCGACAGCTTCTGGTTGTACTCATCGGTACCGATCGAGTCGGTGTGACCCACGGCGATGATGACTTCCAGGTTGATCGAGCCCAGTTTCGAGGTCAGGTCGTCCAGCTTGGCTTTGCCTTCTGGTTTCAGGACCGACTTGTCGAAGTCGAAGAAGGCGTCAGCGGCGAAGCTCACTTTTTGTGCGGTTGGCACTGGCACCGGTTTTGGTGCTTCCATCGGGGTTGGCGCTGGTGGCGCTGGCACCACTGGTGGCGGCGGTGCGACGCACTTGCCGTTTTCCAGTTTTTCCGGCTCTACGCACAGTGGCAGGTCGCAACCTGGCACGGCGTCGGCCGGGGTCCAGTAGCCGGTGCGCCAGCACAGGCCGAACGGGTCACGGGCGATGACGCCGCGGGCGTCCTGCACGTAGGCGCTCTTCGGCGTTGCCGCCTTGATGTCCTGCGTGACTGGGGCGTAAGGAGGCGCGGTTGGTGCGGTTTGGGCGATGGCCGAGCCAGCGAATGCAGCCGAGATGGCTAACATCGAAATCAGTTTTTTCATATTTTTCTTCCTTTCGGGGGTGATATCTGCAGAAAACTGCGTGACGGAGTTTCTTGCGTGGAGGAATTCTACCACGTAGGTCGTCAGGCACATTTCCCGCTTGCGAATCAAGCAATTGACTTCTCGTCCATTTTGCCACAAGCGATTAAAGTCGTTTAGTGAGCTCCAACACGGTGCCATTTCGGATTCGACCAAAATGTTGTTTTGTTGCAACGCGATTGTCGATAATAATTGAGTAATGTGTCATGAATATTACAACTTGTTACGATGCGCCGCGCTGTGCAACACCGCACCAATACAGGCTGAGCGCGGTTTTCCGCTGGTTGCCGTGCGCCCATGCTAAAATCGTACGCTTGCCTGTCCCTTGGGACAGGCTTAATAAACCACAGTAAAACGACCCGCCAATGGATCAATTCGCAAAAGAAACAATCCCTATTTCCCTCGAAGAAGAGATGCGCAAGAGCTACCTCGATTACGCCATGAGCGTGATCGTCGGCCGCGCCTTGCCGGACGTGCGCGATGGCCTCAAGCCGGTGCACCGCCGGGTCTTGTATTCGATGCACGAATCGAATTATGTGTGGAACCGCGCTTACGTCAAATGCGCCCGCGTGGTCGGCGACACCATGGGTAAGTACCACCCGCACGGCGACGCCTCGATTTACGACACGCTGGTGCGCATGGCGCAGGACTTCTCGCTGCGCTACATGCTGGTCGACGGCCAGGGCAACTTCGGCTCGGTCGACGGCGACGGCGCGGCGGCGATGCGTTACACCGAGTGCCGCCTCGACAAGATTTCCAGCGAACTGCTGGCCGACATCGACAAGGACACGGTCGACTTCCAGCCGAACTACGACGGCAAGGAAAAAGAGCCGACCGTCCTGCCGACCCGCATTCCCAACCTGCTGATCAACGGTTCGTCCGGCATCGCGGTGGGCATGGCCACCAACATCCCGCCGCACAATCTGCACGAGGTGATCGCCGGCGCGCTGCACGTGCTGCAAAACCCGGACTGCTCGATCGACGAGCTGATCGAACTGATCCCGGCGCCGGACTTCCCGACCGGCGGCACCATCTACGGCGTCGCGGGCGTGCGCGACGGTTATCGCACCGGCCGCGGCCGCGTGGTGATGCGCGCCAAGACCCACTACGAGGAATACGGCAAGGACGGCGGCCGCACCGCCATCATCGTTGACGAGCTGCCGTACCAGGTCAACAAGAAGTCCTTGCTCGAACGCATCGCCGAAAACGTCCGCGACAAGAAGCTCGAAGGCATCAGCGACATCCGCGACGAGTCCGACAAATCGGGCATGCGCGTGGTCATCGAGCTGAAGCGTGGTGAAGTGCCGGAAGTGGTGCTGAACAATCTGTACAAGCAGACCCAGTTGCAAGACACCTTCGGCATGAACATGGTGGCGCTGGTCGACGGCCAGCCGAAGCTGCTGAACCTGAAGGAAATGCTGTCGTGCTTCCTGTCGCACCGCCGCGAAGTGGTGACGCGCCGTACCGTGTTCGAGCTGCGCAAGGCGCGCGAACGCGGCCACGTGCTGGAAGGTCTGGCGGTGGCGCTGGCCAACATCGATGAATTCATCGCCCTGATCAAGGCGGCGCCGACGCCGCCGGTGGCGAAAGCGGCGCTGATGGACCGTGCGTGGGATTCGTCGCTGGTGCGCGAGATGCTGGCCCGTACCGGCGACGGCGCCACCGTCGGCGGCATCGAGGCGTTCCGTCCGGAGCACCTGCCGAAGCACTACGGCATTCAGGCCGACGGCATGTACAAGCTGTCCGACGACCAGGCGCAAGAGATTCTGCAAATGCGCCTGCAACGCCTGACCGGTCTGGAACAGGACAAGATCGTCAACGAGTACAAGGACGTGATGGCGGAAATCGCCGACCTGCTGGACATTCTGGCCACGCCGTCGCGCGTGACCACCATCATCACCGAGGAAATGACCTCGGTGGTGACCGAGTTCGGCGATCCGGCCAAAGACCCGCGCCGTTCCAGCATCGAGCACAACGCCAGCGACCTGAACACCGAAGACCTGATCACGCCGCAGGACATGGTGGTCACGCTGTCGCACACCGGCTACATGAAGGCGCAGCCGATTTCCGAGTACCGCGCGCAGAAACGCGGCGGCCGCGGCAAGCAGGCCATGGCCACCAAGGACGAGGACTGGATCGACCAGCTGTTCATCGCCAACACGCACGATTACATCCTGTGCTTCTCCGACCGTGGCCGCCTGTACTGGCTGAAGGTGTGGGAAGTGCCGCAAGGTTCGCGCAACTCGCGCGGCAAGCCGATCGTCAACATGTTCCCGCTGGCGGACAATGAGAAGATCACGGTGATTCTGCCGCTGTCGGGCGTCAACCGCACCTTCCCCGAAGACCACTACGTGTTCATGTCGACCAGCCTGGGCACCGTGAAGAAAACGCCGCTGAAAGACTTCAGCAATCCACGCAAGGCCGGCATCATCGCGGTCGACCTGGACGAGGGCGACTTCCTGATCGGCGCCGCGCTGACCGACGGCGAACACGATGTGATGCTGTTCTCCGACGCCGGCAAGGCGGTGCGCTTCGACGAAAACGACGTGCGTCCGATGGGCCGCAACGCCCGCGGCGTGCGCGGCATGAACCTGGACGAGGGCCAGCGCGTGATCGCGCTGCTGGTGGCCGAGAACGAGCAGCAGTCGGTGCTGACGGCGACCGAGAACGGCTTCGGCAAACGTACGCCGATCACCGAGTACACCCGTCATGGCCGCGGCACCAAGGGCATGATCGCCATCCAGACCTCCGAGCGTAACGGCAAGGTGGTGGCGGCGACGCTGGTCGATTCGTCGGACGAGATCATGCTGATCACCACCGGCGGTGTGCTGATCCGTACCCGCGTGTCGGAGATCCGCGAGATGGGCCGCGCCACCCAGGGCGTGACGCTGATCGCGGTGGAAGACGGCACCAAGCTGTCCGGCCTGCAGCGCGTGGTCGAGACGGACATCGACGAGGTGGAGCTGGAACCAGGCCCGGATTCAGCGACGGAATAAGCGTCACTGGACGGGAACCCGCGGGGCCACGACTATTGCGCGACAATAGAACTGGCCCCGTTTTTATTGATAGAGGAGACAACATGAAAAAAATCGTCGCATCCGTGGTGACCGCATTAGTGACTTCGCTGGCGCTGTCCGCCGCCCCGGCCTTCGCTCAGCAGCAGCAGCAGGCCGATCCGGCCGCATCGGCCGCCGCCAAAGAGCTGTTCGACTCGATGAACTACCGCTCGGTGTTGCAGGGCATGATGCAGCAGATGTCGCAGGGCATGGCGGCCTCGATGCGCGCCGGCGCCGAGGCGTCGATCAACAATAATCCAAAGTTCAGCGCGGACGACAAGCAGAAGGCGCTGGCCAAGATGGAGGCCGAGCTGCCGAAGGCCGTCAGCGCCATGCAATCGGTGCTGAGCGATCCGACCATCGTTGACGACATCCTCAACCAGACGGTGCCGATCTACGCGCGCAACTTCAGCGCCGATGAGCTGAGGCAGATCACCGCCTTCTACCGCACGCCGGTCGGCGCCAAGATGCTGACCAAGATGCCGCAGCTGATGGGCGAGGGCATGCAGGTCGGCCAGCAGATTGTCGCGCGCCGCGTCGGCCCGATGATGCAGAAGCTGCAGCAGGAACAGAAATAAATCACACTAAGGAACGCAATGACGCACATCTACAACTTCTCCGCCGGCCCTGCCGTCTTGCCGAAGGAGGTGCTGGCGCAGGCCGCCGCCGAAATGCTGGACTGGCATGGCAGCGGCATGTCGGTGATGGAGATGAGCCACCGCGGACCGGAATTCATCTCGATTTACCAGGCGGCCGAGCGCGATCTGCGCGAGCTGCTGGCAGTACCGGACAATTACAAGATCTTGTTCATGCAGGGCGGCGGACTGTCGCAGAACGCCCTGATTCCGTTGAACCTGCTGGGCCACAAGCCCGCCGGCGCAACCATCGATTTTATCCACACCGGTTCGTGGTCGGACAAGTCCATCAAGGAAGCCCGCAAATACGCCAACGTCAACGTGGCCGCCTCGTCGACCACGGAAGTGCCGCCGCAGGCCGGCTGGCAGCTGACGCCCGGCGCCGCCTACCTGCACATGTGCACCAACGAGACCATCGGCGGTGTCGAGTACCAGCCGGACTTCGATGATCCGCGCCTGAAGGACGTGACGCTGGTGGCCGACATGTCGTCGCACATTCTGTCGCGCCGGATCGACGTGTCGAAGTACGGCGTGATCTTCGCCGGCGCGCAGAAGAATATCGGCCCGGCCGGCGTCACCATCGTCATCATCCGCGAAGACCTGCTGGGCAAGGCGCTGCCGGTTTGTCCGTCGGCCTTCGACTTCAAGCTGGTGGCCGACAACGACTCGATGTACAACACGCCGCCCACCTACGGCATCTACATCGCCGGCCTGGTGTTCCAGTGGCTGAAGCGGCAGGGCGGCGTGGCCGAGATGGAGCGCCGTGCCCAGGCCAAGGCCGAGCTGTTGTACACCGCGCTCGACGCCAGCGATTTTTACACAACGCGCGTGGCGCCACACAACCGCTCGCGCATGAACGTGCCTTTCTACCTGAAGGACGAGAGCAGGAACGAAGCATTTCTGGCCGGCGCCAAGGCGCGCGGACTGCTACAGCTGAAGGGCCACAAGTCCGTTGGCGGCATGCGCGCATCGATCTACAACGCGATGCCTATCGAGGGCGTGCAAGCGCTGGTTGACTACTTGAACGAATTCGCCGCCCAGGCGGCCCAATAAGCCATGAACGACAAACTCAAACCCTTGCGCGAGCAGATCGACTCGATCGACGCGCAAATTCTCGACCTGCTGAACCAGCGCGCGCGCGTGGCGCAGGCGGTTGGCCATGTGAAGGCCGAAACCGGCGCACCGGTATTCCGTCCGGAGCGCGAGGCGCAGGTGCTGCGCGGCGTGGCCGGGCGCAATCCCGGCCCGATGGGCAACGCCGAGCTGCAAACCATCTGGCGCGAAATCATGTCGGCCTGCCGCGCGCTGGAAAAACGCGTCACCGTGGCCTTCCTCGGCCCGGCCGGCACCTACAGCGAACAGGCGGTGTACGAACAATTCGGCACGGCGGTCGATGTGCTGTCGTGCGCCTCGATCGATGAAGTGTTCCGCGCCACCGAGGCGGGAACGGCGGAATTCGGCGTGGTGCCGGTCGAGAATTCGACCGAGGGCGCGATCGGCCGCACGCTCGACCTGCTGCTGCATACGCCGTTGACCATCAGTGGCGAGGTGTCGATCGCCGTGCGTCACAGCCTGCTGACCGGCAGCGGCAATATGGACGGCGTGACCGCCATCTGCGCCCACGCGCAGGCACTGGCGCAGTGCCAGATCTGGCTGAACAATAACTACCCGGACCTGGAGCGGATCGCCGTGTCGTCCAACGCCGAGGCGGCGCGCATGGCGCGCGACAATCACGCGCTGGCGGCCATCGCCGGCGAGCGCGCCGGGGTGCGCTACAGCCTGGGCACGGTCAAGGCCAATATCCAGGACGACCCGCACAACCGCACCCGCTTCGCCGTGATCGGCACGCTGCAGGCCGGCCCATCGGGCGAGGACCGCACCTCGCTGGCGCTGGCGGCGCCGCACAAGGCGGGATCGATCTATCGTCTGCTTGGCTCGCTGGCGCAGCATGGCGTGTCGATGACGCGCTTTGAGTCGCGCCCGGCGCGCACCGGCGCCTGGGAGTACTACTTCTACGTCGACGTGCAGGGCCACTTGCAGGACGAGGGCGTCGCCAGGGCGCTGACCGAACTGCAGAACAACGCCGCCTTCTTCAAGGTGCTGGGTTCCTACCCGGTCAGCCTGACCTGAACAGAGAGACACTATGAGCAATCTGAGCAAGCATTACGGACCTGAATACGTCCGCGCCATCGCCCCTTACCAGGCCGGCAAACCGATCGCCGAAGTGGCGCGCGAATTCGGCCTGGATGAGGCCAGCATCGTCAAGCTGGCGTCCAACGAGAACCCGTTCGGCGTGCCGGAATCGGCCCGGCAGGCGATGGCCGCCGCCGTCGCCGAACTGGGGCGCTACCCGGACGCCAACGGCTTTGACCTGAAAGGCGCGCTGTCGCGGCGCTATGACGTGCCGGCCGACTGGATCACGCTGGGCAACGGCTCCAACGACATTCTGGAAATCGCCGCGCACGCGTTTGTGGAGCGCGGCCAGTCGGTCGTGTATTCGCAGTATTCGTTCGCGGTGTATGCATTGGCGACGCAGGGCGTCGGCGCGCGGCACATCGTGGTGCCGGCCAGGGCGCACGGCCACGACCTGCCGGCGATGCTGGCGGCGATCCGCGACGACACGCGCCTGGTGTTCATCGCCAACCCGAACAACCCGACCGGCACCTTTATTCCGGCCGCCGACATCGAGGCGTTTCTGGCCAAGGTGCCGGCCCACGTGGTGGTGGTGCTGGACGAGGCGTACAACGAATTCCTGGCGCCCGAAAACCAGTTCGAATCGGCGCAGTGGGTGAAGCGGTATCCCAACCTGCTGGTGTCGCGCACCTTCTCGAAGGCCTACGGCCTGGCGGGGCTGCGGGTCGGTTTCGCCATCGCGCAGCCGGCGCTGACGGATCTGATGAACCGTATTCGCCAGCCGTTCAATGTCAACTCGCTGGCGCAGGCGGCGGCGATCGCGGCGCTGAACGACCAGGCCTTCCTGCAACGCGGCGCGGAGAACAACAACGCCGGCTACCAGCAGTTCGTGGCGGCGTTCGACAAGCTGGGACTGGCGTATGTGCCATCGTATGGCAACTTCGTGCTGGTGAAAGTGGGTGACGATGCCGGCGCCGGTGCGCGCATCAATCTGGCGCTGCTGAAGCAGGGCGTGATCGTGCGCCCGGTCGGCAACTACGGCTTGCCGGAATGGCTGCGTATCTCCATCGGCCTGCCGGAGGAGAATGACGCCTGCATCGAAGCGCTGACCAACGCACTGGCGGAATAAATGCTGAACAAAGTCGTAATCTTCGGCGTAGGCCTGATCGGCGGCTCGTTTGCGCGGGCGCTGAAGAAGGCCGGCGCGGTGCGCGAGATCGTCGGTGTCGGCCGCTCGGCCGCCTCGATGGCGCGCGCGCTGGAGCTGGGCATCATCGACGCCGTCGGCGTGACCGGCGAGCCCTCGCTGGCCGCCGCGCTGCACGGCGCCGATCTGGTGCTGCTGGCCGCGCCGGTGGCGCAGACCGAGTCGATACTGGCCGCGATCGCGCCGCACCTGCCGGCGGGCGCCGTGGTCACCGACGCCGGCAGCACCAAGTCCGACGTGGTGGCGGCCGCGCGCCGCGCGCTGGGTGGCAAGGTGGCGCAGTTCGTGCCGGGCCATCCGATCGCCGGGCGCGAGACCAATGGCCCGGACGCCGCCATCGATCATCTGTACATCGGCAAGAAAGTGGTGCTGACCGCGCTGGCTGAAAACAGCGCGGCCGATATCGAACGGGTGGCCGCCGCCTGGCGTGCCTGCGGCGCCATCATCCACCGCCTGACGCCGCGGGAGCACGATAAAGTGTTCGCCGCCGTCAGCCATCTGCCGCACTTGCTGGCCTATGCGCTGGTGGACGATATCGCCCGCAAGCCGCATGCGGATTTGCTGTTCCAGTACGCCGCCAGCGGTTTCCGCGACTTTACCCGCATCGCTGGCTCGTCGCCGGAGATGTGGCGCGACATCAGCCTGGCCAATCAGCCGGCGCTGCTGACCGAGCTGGATGCGTACATGGCACAATTGACGCTGTTGCGCGCGCGACTGGCGGCCGGCGATGGTGCGGCGCTGGAGCGGGTCTACAGCAACGCGCAGCGGGCCCGCCACCAGTGGATCACCGCGATCGAGGCGGCCGAGGCGCCGCCGTCGCCCGATAAGGCAGAATAACCGTTGTCACTCCCGCGCAGGCGGGAGTCCATAGAACGCGCGCTCAGCATGGGTTCCCGCCTTCGCGGGAACCACGGCTGGCGCTAAAGGAATTGTATGACTCACGAATACCTCGACCTGCAAACGGTCCCCCACGTTGAAGGCGCGGTGCGCCTGCCGGGCTCCAAGTCCATCTCCAACCGCATCCTGCTGCTGTCGGCGCTGTCGCAAGGCAAGGTCGATATCGTCGATCTGCTGGCGTCGGACGACACCGCCGTCATGCTGGCGGCGCTGCGCGCGCTCGGCGTCGAATGGACCGAGGAGCAAACCGCCACCGGCACCATCCACCACGTCACCGGCGTGGCCGGCGTGCTGCCGAACCAATCGGCCGATCTGTTCATGGGCAACGCCGGCACGGCGATCCGCCCGCTGACCGCCGCGCTGGCCGTCATCGGCGGCGACTACACGCTGCACGGCGTGCCGCGCATGCACGAGCGCCCGATCGGCGATCTGGTGGACGCGCTCAACGCCGCCGGCACCCACGTCGAGTACACCGGCAACCCGGGTTTCCCGCCGCTGCACATCAAGCAGGGCAAGATCACCAGCGAGCGCCTGTCGGTGCGCGGCGACGTGTCCAGCCAGTTCCTGACCGCGCTGCTGATGGTGGCGCCGCTGATGGCCAAAGAGCACGCGATCACCATCGACGTCGTCGGCGAACTGATTTCCAAGCCCTACATCGAAATCACGCTGAACCTGATCCGCCGCTTCGGCGTCACGGTCGAGCAGGATGGCTGGGCCTCGTTCACCATCCAGCCGGGCCAGGTCTACCAGTCGCCGGGCACCATCCACGTCGAGGGCGACGCCTCGTCGGCGTCGTACTTCCTGGCGGCCGGCGCCATCGGCGGCGGGCCGGTGCGGGTCGAGGGCGTGGGCAACAACTCGATCCAGGGCGATGTGCGCTTCGCCGCCGCGCTGGCGCAGATGGGCGCGCGCATCACCATGGGCGACAACTGGATCGAGGCGCAGGCCGACGGCCCGCTGAAGGCCATCGACGCCGACTTCAATCACATTCCGGACGCCGCCATGACCATCGCCGTGGCCGCGCTGTACGCCGACGGCACCTCGACGCTGCGCAACATCGCCAGCTGGCGCGTCAAGGAGACCGACCGCATCGCCGCCATGGCGGCCGAGCTGCGCAAGGTCGGCGCCACGGTGGAGGAGGGGCCGGACTACCTCAAGGTGACGCCGCCGGCCGCGGCCGCCCTGGCGCCGGCCACCATCGACACCTATGACGACCACCGCATGGCGATGTGCTTCTCGCTGGTGTCGCTGGACGGCGCGCTGCGCAAGGGCGCGGCCACCCGCATCAACGATCCGAAATGCGTGAACAAGACCTTCCCCGACTATTTCACCGCGTTTGCGCGCATTGCAAAGTAACCGATATGCCAACTTCCCAGATTCCAGTCATCACCATCGACGGCCCCACCGCATCCGGCAAGGGCACGGTCGCGCACCGCGTTGCCGATAAGCTCGGCTTCCATTACCTGGATTCGGGCGCGCTGTACCGCCTGACCGCGCTGTCGGCGCTGCGCCGCCAGACCGATCTGGCCGACGAACACGCGCTGGCCAAGCTGGCCGAGCACCTGCATTGCAGTTTTGAAGGCGGCAACATCATTTTGTCGCATGAAAACGTCACCGACGCGATCCGCGCCGAGGAGGTCGGCAACACGGCGTCGAAGATCGCCACTTTCCCGGCGGTGCGCCATGCGCTGACCGGGCTGCAACTGGGCTTTCGCAAGGCGCCCGGCCTGGTGGCCGACGGCCGCGACATGGGCTCGGTGATCTTCCCGCACGCGCCGCTGAAGGTGTTTCTGACCGCCTCGGTCAAGGCGCGCGCCGAGCGCCGCTATAAGCAATTGATCGACAAGGGATTTTCTGCTAATATGCAAGACCTACTGGTGGATTTGCAGGCCCGCGATGACCGTGATACGCAACGGACGATCGCGCCGCTGGCGCCAGCGGACGGCGCGCAGGTGCTCGATACCTCTGAAATGACCGCTGACGAAGCGGTTGATCAAGTGTTGGCATGGTACGCCGGGATTGGCAAGTAGTATCGCCAAGTAATACCTTTATCAACCTAACCCAGTTGAAGTCGCATACCGCGAGACTTGCTGGCAACCTGGAAACACAATGTCTAATATGGAAAGTTTTGCAGCCCTCTTCGAAGAATCGCTGTCGCGTCAAGACATGCGTTCGGGCGAAGTGATCTCGGCTGAAGTCGTTCGTCTGGATCACAACTTCGTGATCGTCAACGCCGGCCTGAAATCGGAAGCATTCATCCCTGTTGAAGAATTCAAGAATGACCAAGGCGAACTGGAAGTCAAAGTAGGTGACTTCGTTTCCGTGGCCATCGAATCGCTGGAAAATGGTTTCGGCGATACCATCCTGTCGCGCGACAAAGCCAAGCGTCTGGCGTCGTGGCTGGCACTGGAAAAAGCCATGGAGTCGGGCGAGATCGTCGTCGGCACCGTGAACGGCAAAGTCAAGGGCGGTCTGACCGTGCTGACCAACGGCATCCGCGCCTTCCTGCCGGGTTCGCTGGTCGACACCCGTCCAGTCAAAGACACCACCCCATTCGAAGGCAAAACCCTCGAATTCAAAGTTATCAAACTGGACCGCAAGCGTAACAACGTGGTGCTGTCGCGTCGCGCCGTCATCGAAGCTTCGATGGGCGAAGAGCGTCAGAAACTGATGGAAACGCTGAAAGAAGGCACCGTGGTCACCGGCGTGGTGAAAAACATCACCGACTACGGCGCGTTCGTGGATCTGGGCGGCATCGACGGCCTGCTGCACATCACCGACCTGGCATGGCGTCGTGTGCGTCACCCATCGGAAGTGCTGACCGTGGGTCAGGAGATCACCGCCAAAGTGCTGAAATACGATCAAGAGAAAAACCGTGTTTCGCTGGGCGTGAAACAACTGGGCGACGATCCTTGGACCGGTCTGTCCCGTCGTTACCCACAAGGCACCCGCCTGTTCGGTAAAGTCACCAACCTGACCGACTACGGTGCGTTCGTTGAAGTGGAACAAGGTATCGAAGGCCTGGTACACGTGTCCGAAATGGACTGGACCAACAAAAACGTCGCGCCTAACAAAGTGGTTCAACTGGGCGACGAAGTGGAAGTCATGGTTCTGGAAATCGACGAAGAGCGTCGTCGTATTTCGCTGGGCATGAAACAGTGCAAAGCCAATCCATGGGACGACTTCGGCGTGACCCATAAGAAAGGTGACAAAGTCCGCGGCGCGATCAAATCGATCACCGACTTCGGCGTGTTCATCGGTCTGGCCGGCAACATCGACGGCCTGGTGCACCTGTCCGACCTGTCGTGGACCGAGTCCGGCGAAGAAGCCGTGCGCAAGTTCAAGAAAGGTGACGAACTGGAAGCCATCGTTCTGGCCATCGACGTTGAGCGCGAGCGCGTGTCCCTGGGCGTCAAGCAACTGGAAGGCGATCCATTCAACAACTACGCCGCCATGAACGACAAAGGTTCGCTGGTGACCGGTACCGTGAAATCGGTGGAGCCGAAAGGCGCCGTGATCCAACTGTCGGAAGAAGTTGAAGGCTACCTGCGCGCTTCGGAAATCTCGCGTGACCGCGTGGAAGATGCTGGCACCCATCTGAAAGTCGGCGATGCCGTCGAAGCGCTGGTGATCAACATCGACCGTAAAGCACGTTCGATCCAGCTGTCGATCAAGGCCAAAGATTCGGCCGACACCGCGGAAGCGATGAAAAACATCGCCGCCGACAGCAGCGCCGCCTCGGGCACCACCAGCCTGGGCGCACTGCTGAAAGCCAAGCTGGATAACAAGAACTAAGCAAGAACCAAGAACTAGTCGATGACTAAGTCCGAACTCATAAATCGCCTGGCTGAGCGTTATTCCCAGCTGGTGGCCAAGGATGCGGAATATGCCGTCAAAACCATACTGGATGCGATGACCAACGCCCTGGCGACCGGTCAGCGCATCGAGATCCGCGGTTTTGGCAGCTTTGCCCTCAACAGCCGGCCACCACGCATCGGGCGCAACCCGAAGTCGGGCGACAAGGTGATGGTGCCGGAAAAACGGGTGCCGCACTTCAAGCCGGGCAAGCAATTGCGCGAGCGGGTTGACGCGATGGTCGGGCAACCGATCATCGAGGACTGAAGCATTCCATAGTTAAGCAAAAGCGGCGTCCTTCGGGATGCCGCTTTTTTTTTGTGGCCCGAGGTGCGATACTGGCGCTCTTGGCATTACACAGGATTCCGGCTGATGAAATTCATCTCCCCCATCATAGGCTTCATCATATTTGTGCTGTTCTTCGGCTTCGCGCTGAAGAACTCGCAGGAAGTTGATCTGCAACTGTTCCTGCACTACGAACTGCGCGGCCCGCTGGTGCTGATGCTGCTCGGCTTTTTCGTCGCCGGCGCCGCGCTCGGCGTGCTGGCGCTGACGCCGACGGTGTTCCGCCATCGCCGCGAAAGCAACAAGCACAAAACCACCATCAACACGCTGCAAGCATCGGCGCGGCAGGCCACCGGCCAGCCGCAGCCGGACAGCGTTAATACACAACAATAAGCACACATGGAATTTGAACTTTGGTGGTTACTGGGCATCCCGGTGCTGTTCGGCCTGGGATGGCTGGCCGCGCGCGTCGATATGCGCGCCGTGGTGTCGGAGTCGCGCACGCTGCCGCGCGGCTATTACAAGGCCCTGAACTTCCTGCTCAACGATCAGCAGGACAAGGCGGTCGACGCCTTCATTGAAATCGTCCGGCTCGATCCGGAATCGGCCGATATGCACTTCGCGCTGGGCAATCTGTTCCGCCGCCGCGGTGAGACCGAGCGCGCCATCCGCATTCACCAGAACCTGCTGGCGCGGCCGGACCTGCCGCAGGACCAGAAGGACCACGCCCGGTATGAGCTGGGCATGGATTATCTGAAGGCCGGCCTGCTGGACCGCGCCGAGGAGACCTTCGACGCGCTGATCCACGGCACCTATTCGGCGCCGGCGCGGCGCGCGCTGCTGGAGATCTTCCAGCGCGAGAAGGAGTGGCCGCGCGCGATCGAGGCGGCGATCGGCCTGCAGGAGTCGGGCGCCGGCTCGCGCCAGAAGCAGATCGCGCAGTTCTACTGCGAGCTGGCGCAGGACGCGCTGGTGCATCTGCATCCGGACCAGGCGCTGGCGCTGCTGGAGCAGTCGCTGCAGGCCGACCGCGTCAACGTCCGCGCCACCATGCTGAGCGGCGACGCGCTGCTGGCGCAGGGCGATGTCGAGGCGGCGCTGGTCAGCTGGCGCCGCGTCGAGCAGCTCAGCGTGCCGCACGTGGCGCTGGTGGCGCAGCGGCTGATGGATGGCTACCGCAAGGTCGGGCGGCCGCAGGAGGGGCTCAATCTGCTGAAGTCCTATCTGGAGCAGGCGTCGTCGATCGACCTGATCGAGGTGGTGTACAAGGTGGTGCTGGAACTGGAGGGCCTGGACGCCGCCAAGCAGCTGGTGTCGAATGAGTTGCGCCGCACGCCGACCTTGCTGGGCCTGGACAAGCTGCTGGAGGCGCGGCTGGTCGATGCGCCGGCCAATGTCGTGCCGGAGTTGTCGCTGGTGAAGAACCTGTTGCACGGCTATACGCAGAAGCTGGCGCGCTATCAGTGCAGCCATTGCGGTTTCAAGGCGCGCCAGTTTTATTGGCAGTGCCCCGGTTGCAGCCGCTGGGAAACCTACCCGCCGCGCCGCACCGAAGAATTGAACGTTATGAATTAACCCACCGTCATGCCGGCAGCCGCCGGTGTGACGCGGCATTACGAAAGCATTGTCATGAAAATCACCATCATCGGTACCGGCTATGTGGGCCTGGTCACCGGCGCTTGCCTGGCCGAGCTGGGCAACGATGTGTTCTGCCTCGACGTCGATCAGCGCAAGATCGATCTGCTCAACAACGGCGGCATCCCGATCCACGAGCCGGGCCTGGAAGAGGTGGTGGCGCGCAACCGCGCCGCCGGCCGGCTGCGGTTTTCCACCGATGTCGCGGCCTCGGTCGAACACGGCGAGGTGCAGTTCATCGCGGTTGGCACGCCGCCTGACGAGGACGGCTCGGCCGACCTGCAGTACGTGCTGGCCGCCGCCCGCAATATCGGCCGATACATGACCGGCTTCAAGGTGGTGGTCGACAAGTCGACCGTGCCGGTCGGCACCGGCGACCGCGTGCGCATCGCGCTGCAGGAGCAGTTGCAGGCGCGCGGCGTCGACGCCGGCTTCACCGTGGTGTCCAATCCCGAGTTCCTCAAGGAGGGCGCGGCGGTCGAGGACTTCATGCGGCCGGACCGCATCGTCATCGGCCACGACAGCACGCCGGAGGGCTTGCAGGCGGCGGCGCTGATGAAGCGCCTGTACGCGCCGTTCAACCGCAATCACGAGCGCACCTTCTGGATGGACGTGCGCTCGGCCGAGTTCACCAAATACGCCGCCAACGCCATGCTGGCGACGCGCATCTCCTTCATGAACGAGCTGGCCAACCTGGCCGACAACGTCGGTGTCGACATCGAGGCGGTGCGGCGCGGCATCGGTTCCGATCCGCGCATCGGCCACAGCTTCCTGTACGCCGGCGCCGGCTACGGCGGCTCGTGCTTCCCGAAAGACGTGCAGGCGCTGGAGCGCACCGCGCGCCAGTACGAGCAGGACCTGCACATCCTGCGCGCGGTGGAGACGGTCAACGACAAGCAGAAGCTGGTGCTGGGGCGCAAGCTGCTGTCGCGCTTTGGCGCCTATCTGGGCGGCAAGCACTTCGCCATCTGGGGCCTGGCGTTCAAGCCGAACACCGACGACATGCGCGAGGCGCCGGCGCGGGTGCTGATCCGCCAGCTGCTGGACGCCGGCGCCACGGTGGCGGTGTACGACCCGGTCGCCATGGACGAGGCGCGGCGGGTGCTGGCGCTGGACCTGAGCGCGGCCGAGCTGGCGCGGGTGCGTTTCGCGGCCAGCCCGATGGACACGCTGGACGGCGCCGAGGCGCTGGTCATCGTCACCGAGTGGAAGGCCTTCCGCAGCCCGGACTTCGGCCAGATCAAGGCGGCGCTGAAGCACGCGGTGGTGTTCGACGGCCGTAACCTGTTTGAGCCGGATGTCATGGCCGAGCTGGGCTTTGAATACCACGGCATCGGCCGCTCGGTCCTGACCCGCAACTGAGAGGCCGACCATGACGACGAATCTGAAGCAGGTACGGGTGCTGGTGGTCGGCGATGTCATGCTGGACCGCTATTGGTTTGGCGACGTCAGCCGCATTTCGCCGGAGGCGCCGGTGCCGGTGGTGCGCATCGAGAAGCGCGAGGCGCGCCTGGGCGGCGCCGCCAATGTGGCGCGCAACGCGGCGGCGCTGGGCGCGCAGGCCGGCTTGCTGGGCATCGTCGGCAACGACGAGGCGGGCGACGAGGTGCAGCGCCTGCTCGACGGCGGCGGCATCCGCAGCTATCTGAAGCGCGACGACGCCATCTCGACCATCATCAAGCTGCGCGTGATTGGCCGCCAGCAGCAGATGGTGCGCATCGATTTCGAGGAGGCGCCGACCGACACCGTGCTGCGCGACAAGCTGGAGCAGTTCAAGGCGCTGCTGGCCGATTACGAGGTGATCGTGCTGTCGGACTACGCCAAGGGCAGCCTGGTGGCGGTGGCCGACATGATCGCCGCCGCGCGCGCGGCCGGCAAGGTGGTGATGGTCGATCCGAAGGGCGATGATTTCAGCCGCTACGCCGGCGCCACCGTGCTGACGCCGAACAAGTCGGAGTTCAAGCTGATCGCCGGCACCTGGAGCAGCGAGGCGCAACTGAGCGCCAAGGCGCAGGCGCTGCGCGCCGAGCTGAAGCTGGACGCGTTGCTGCTGACCCGTTCGGAAGAGGGCATGACCTTGTACACCGACGGCGCGCAGTTCCACATGCCGGCGCAAGCGCGCGAGGTGTTCGACGTCTCCGGCGCCGGCGACACGGTGATCGCCACGCTGGCCTGCATGCTGGGCGCGGGCGCCGGCTGGCAGGAGGCGGTGGAAACGGCCAACCGCGCCGGCGGCATCGTGGTCGGCAAGCTGGGCACGGCGACGGTGACCCACGAGGAGCTGTTCCCGTCTTGATGTGCGTCAGCAGTGCGCCGTCAACCGCGCCACTGCCGGGCTCCGTTTAGGGTATTCAAGGCGCGAATGGTCGCCCTTGCTTAACCTGAACGGAGACATGCTATGTATAAGAAACTGTTGCTGGCCCTTGCCGCGCTGATGGCATCGATGACCTTTGCCTGGGCGCAGGTCGACGTCAACAAGGCCGACGAGGCGGCGCTGGACGGCATCCGCGGCCTGGGCCCGGCCAAGACCAAAGCCATCCTGGAAGAACGCAAGAAAGGCGAGTTCAAGGACTGGTCCGATTTTGAAGCGCGCGTCAAAGGCATCGGCGCCAAGAACGCGGCGCGGCTGTCCGAGGCCGGTCTGCAGGTGAATGGCAAGTCGAAGGACGGCGCGCCGCTCAAGGCCGCCAAATAGGCCCGGCGCCGTGCATGGCGTGACGGCGTGCGCGGCGCGTGAGATGATGCGGGCTATGAAAATTTCCCGCATCCTCCACGCCGGTTACGCGCTTGAAAGCGGCGCCACGCAGATCCTGTTTGACCCGGTGTTTGAAAATCCGTTCAGCAGGAATTGCCATGCGTTTCCCGACGTGCGCTTCGATCTGGCGCGGGTGCGGGACTTGCGGCCAGACGCCGTCTTTATCTCCCACTTTCACGATGACCATTGCTCGCTGGATAGCCTCGATCTGCTCGACCGCGCCACGCCGATTTACCTGTACTGCCTGTTCGACGAACTGTTCGCGATGATCCGCGAACTGGGCTTCGTCAACGTGCGGCCGCTGGCGGTGGATGTGCCGGTGCCGGTGCGCGTGGGCGGCATCGAGGTGATCCCGCGCCGCGCGCTGGAGGCCGATGTCGATTCGATGTTCCACATCCGCGCCGAAGGCCTGAATGTGCTCAACGTGGTCGATGCGTGGATGGATCCGGAAACGCTGGAGCAACTGAAACCGTTCGCGCCGTGGGACATGGTGCTGTGGCCGTTCCAGACCATGCGCGAGGTGGACGTGATCGCGCCGTCGCGCGCCGAGCGCGGGCCGGTGGCGTTGCCGGAAGAGTGGCCGGCGCAATTGCAGGCGCTGGCGCCGCGCTACGTCGTGCCAAGCTCGTGTCAGTTCCGGCAGGAGCCATGGTCGTGGTACAACCACGCGATGTTCCCGATCACCTACCGCCAGTTCGGCGCGGCCGTGGCCGCGTGGCTGCCGACGGCGCGGGTGGTGCGGCTGAATCCATCGGTCTCGGTCGAGCTGAGCGCGGACGGGCTGACGCCCGCGTCGCCGTTGCCATGGGTGTTGCCGGTGGGCGAGCAGGATGTGGACTACGAATACGATCCGCAGATCGTGCCGCCGGCCACGGCCGACATCGCCCGCCACTTCGCGCCACTGACGGCCGGGCAAATCGCGCTGGTGCTGGACTTCTGCCGCCACGGCCTGTTGCAGCGGTATCAAGACATGGAACTGCCGGAAGACAGCTACTTCTCCACGCCGTGCGTATGGCAGCTGTCGGTCTACGACCATGACGGCGGCGTGCGGCGCTTCCGCTATCAGATCCACGGCGATGATATCGCGCTGGCCGGCGACGAAGCAGCGCCGACCTGGCTGACCGAAATCCCGCTGGCCAAGCTGTACGCCGGCCTGGCGCTGGGCGAATCGCTGACCAGCATGTACCTGCGCATCGACGGTGCCCCGGCCGACGCCGACATCGTTGACGACCCGCTGATCCGCACCCTGTTCGACAACGGCTTCGCCGCCTACCAGGCCGCCCAACTGGCGCGCATCAAGGGGCGTACCGAAAGCGGGTCCGCCACTCTCGGCGGTCGTGGTGGCGCATCTTGAGCGCCCTCTCGCGCCATCTTTAAAGTGTCCGGAAAAACCGCTTGCAATCAAATGCTTAGCAGCTGGCGAGTGAAATGCTATCTTTAATCGACGTCTTCCAACGTATCCCACGCGCGACGGTATTTGGGCAGGCGGCGCTCCAGCGTGTTCTGGGCTTGCTGGTTGGCGTGAGCGACCAAGGTCAGGGCGGTACTCAGCGCCTCGCTCATGGCTTTGGCGGCGACGCCCATTGCCTCAGCTGGCGTGGGCGGCACCTTCGCGGCTTGCTTGAGCAGTTGCGCGCGCATCAGCGCGGCATTGGTCCAGTTTCTGTGGCCCGGTAGCAGCACCCAGATTTCGCGCCAGGCGTTGCGGCCGTCGCCGACGGCTTGCTTGGCCATCTGATGCGGCGAGACGGCTTGTCCTTCGTAGATTAGCGCGTCGCCGACGATGGTGGCGACGTGCCAGGTTGTGATGACGCGCAAGCGCACGCGTGTGCCTTCAGGGAGAAATAGCTGTTTCCACTGGTAGCCGCGCGCCGGGATGGCGTCGGCGCGGCCCTTGGCGATCCAGGCCTGCACCGCCTTGATTAGCGCCTCGCCGGGTGACAACGTGCTGCCGCTCGCGCGCAGATAAACGCGCAGCTCGTCATAAACGATGTCCGGGAGTATAGGTGGGGGGGTATGTGCGCGACGCGTGCGGGATTCATTCTCTTTTCTCCTTTTTTTCGTTCGCTTTTTGTCTCTTTCTGTCTCTTAGACCGCGTGGCGCGGCAGGAGTTCAAAAGAGAGAAAAAGAGACAAAAAGAGAAAGCCAAAAGAGACAGTTTCCCGCAACGTTCCGTACCAGCCAACCCATACCCATATCCTCGGCACGCCGCCAGGGGAAGATCAGCGCGGCGTATCCGGTGGCAGGTTGGCCAGGAACTGGTGGATCTGCGACACCACCGCCGCGCCTTCGCCCACGGCGGCGGCGACGCGCTTGGTCGAGCTGGCGCGCACGTCGCCGATGGCGAACACGCCCGGCACGCTGGTCTCCAGCGCCGCGCGCGACGGCAAATCGCGCGGATAGACGCCGTTGGCGAAATTGGCCTTGCACTGCGCCTTGAGGACGTCGAAGCCGGTGCGGATGAAGCCATTGCCGTCGACATCCACGCCGCAATCACTGAGCCAACTGGTGTTGGGTTCGGCGCCGATGAACAGGAACACCCGGCACACATCGTAATCGCGCTCCTCGCCGGCGCGCACATCGCGCACCCGCACCTGTTTCAGGCCATCGTCATCGCCCTCCAGCGCGACGATCTCGGCGCAGGTGTGCAGCTCGATATTCGGCGTGGCCTGGATACGCTCGATCAGGTAGCTCGACATGGTGGACGCCAGGCTGTCCTTGCGGATCAGCATATGCACCTTGCGCGCATAGCCCGACAAAAACACCGCCGCCTGGCCCGCCGAATTGCCGCCGCCGACCAGGATAATCTCTTCCGTCTTGCACAGCTTGGCCTCCACCGGCGACGCCCAGTAGTACACGCCCTTGCCCTCGAACTGCTTCAGGTTGGCCAGCGACGGCCGGCGATAGCGCGCGCCGCATGACAGCACCACGGTTTTGGCGCGCAGCCGCTGCAGGCTGCCGCACAGTTCCACCTGCAGCGGATAGGTGTCGCAGATCAGTCGCCCGGCCGGCGCCGGAATGGCGATCTCGACGCCGAACTTTTGCGCCTGCACGTAAGCGCGGCCGGCCAGCGCACGGCCCGACACGCCGGTCGGGAAGCCGAGGTAGTTCTCGATGCGCGCGCTGGCGCCGGCCTGGCCGCCGTAGGCGCGGGTTTCCAGCGCCAGCACCGACAGCCCTTCCGAGGCGGCGTACACCGCCGTCGCCAGGCCGGCCGGGCCGGCGCCGACCACGATCACGTCCCACACCTTGTCGCTGTCGAGCGCAGGCAGCATGCCGAGACAGCGGCCGATGTCGACCACGCTCGGATTCTTCCTGACCTCGCCGTCCGGGCACACCACCAGCGGCAGCTCGTCCGGCGCGGGCTGGTAACGCGCCATCAGGCCGGCCGCCTGCTGGTCGTGCTCGGGGTCGAGCACGATGTGCGGGTGGCCGTTGGCCTGCAAAAACGTTTGCAGCGCGTGGATGCGCCCATGGCCGCGCGGGCCGACGATCACCGGCCCGCTCGACGCCTGTTCGATCAGGCCGACGCGGCGCAGGATCAGCGCGCGCACGATGCGCTCGCCCAGCTCGGCGTGCGCGACCAGCAGCTGGCGCAGCGCCTCCGACGGCACCACCAGCACTTCGACCTCGCCCCTGGCGCGGCCGTTGCCCAGCGCCGGCCGGCCCGACAACTGCGCCACCTCGCCGCTGAACTGGCCGGGCTGGTGGGTGGTCACGTAGGCGGTGTTGCCGAGGCCGTCGTAGCGGCTGACGTCGATGCCGCCCTTGAGCACCAGCATCAGGCCGAAGCTGGTCTTGCCGGCCTCGAAAATCATCTGGCCGTCGTCGAAGTGTTGCACATGGCCGAAGCGTTGCATGCGGCGGATGTCGGCGGCGCTCAGCGTGGGGAAAATCTGGTGGTGACGCTGTTCCAGGTCGAGCGTGGCGGACGGCGCCGGGTCGTCCGGGATGTCGTCGGGGAGCAGTTCTGCGGAGGAGGTGGTCATGGCGGTTCCGGAATAGACGCGGGTTGCACGAATGGTGCAGTCTATCGCATGCCGGGGGCGCCGTGGGCCGCATTGCCGCAACTCGGCTAAAATGGACGTTTTGGCGAACTCCAACACGAACACGATGGCCTACAAGACTCTGCAAGACACGATCGGCAACACGCCCCTGGTGCAGCTGACGCGCCTGCCCGGCGCGGACGCCGCCGCCCGCAACAACATCATTCTCGGCAAGCTCGAAGGCAACAACCCGGCCGGCTCGGTCAAGGACCGGGCGGCGATGTCGATGCTGCGCCGGGCCGAGGAGCGCGGCGACATCCGCCCCGGCGACACGCTGATCGAGGCCACCAGCGGCAACACCGGCATCGCGCTGGCGATGGCGGCCGCCATCCGCGGCTACAAGATGCTGTTGCTGATGCCGGAGAACCTGAGCATCGAGCGCCGCCAGAGCATGGCCGCCTACGGCGCGCAGATCATGCTGACGCCGAAAACCGGCGGCATGGAATACGCGCGCGACATGGCCGAGCAGTTGCAGAAGGACGGCAAGGGCATCATCCTCGACCAGTTCGGCAACCAGGACAACGCCCGCGCCCACTACGAGTCGACCGGCCCGGAAATCTGGCGCGACACCGACGGCGGCGTCACCCACTTCGTCAGCGCCATGGGCACCACCGGCACCATCATGGGCACCTCGCGCTACCTGAAGGAACAGAATCCGGCGATCCAGATCATCGGCGCCGAGCCGGAGGAGGGCTCGTCGATCCCCGGCATCCGCAAATGGCCGGAAGCCTACCTGCCGAAGATTTACGACCGCGCGCGGGTCGACCGGGTGGAGTCGGTGTCGCAGGCGGCGGCCGAACGCATGGCGCGCCGCATGGCCGCCGAGGAGGGGATCTTCTGCGGCATCTCGGCCGCCGGCGCCTGCGAAATCGCGCTGCGCATCTCGCAGACGGTGGAGAACGCCACGATCGTGTTCATCGTCTGCGACCGCGGCGACCGCTATCTGTCGACCGGGGTGTTCCCGGCCTGAAAGCGACAACGCCCTCGGCCCCTGCAAGAGGGACGAGGGCGCCGCCGGCAACCGGGGCGATCAGCCCTGGTTGTTGTTGGTGCTGCCGCCGTTCGGGGTTTCGCCTTCCTTCGGCTTGAACTGCTTGTCGCTGATGCGGAACTTGTTGCGGCGATCGCCCATCAGGTAACGCAGGTCGCGGATGCTCAGGTCCGACACCTCGTGCATGCGGATCAGCAGCGAGGCGCCGACCGGCAGCCGGTGGTGACGGATCTTGCTGATCACCGGTGGCGCCACTTCCAGCGCGCGCGACAGCGCCGCGTCGTTTTTCAGGCGCAGGTTCTCGATCAGGGTATCGAGCAGGCGGTTGGGATTGTATTGCAGCAGATCATCGCCATCCGCATCGTTGTTCATGTCTATGCCGACTTGGTTTGTCATGTCGTCTTTTCCTTCAGTAAAGTTGTCCTGCAAAGTACAACACTCGATCTTTGCTGCCGTTAATGTCCCATCCTTACCAGGAGCAGACGCACGCGGACGCGGATTTCAGGATAACAAGTTATATAATATATACTCAATTGTACAACACGGTGCAATCTAATACTCAGCAGCAATATGAAAAGTGCGTATTCCCGCGTGGTATTGTTGTCTAACTGCAACAATGTGTGAGAATTATACACTGACTTCTATGTTAATCTGCGACGCACACTTTTAATTATGAATTAAAGTTAATTGTATAACAATCGTTGTTGTTTAGCAGCTTATTTCATGCTCATCAGCATTAATTTCGCCGTGGTCTGGATGGATGTTGCCAAGTGTCAATAAAACAATAGCGTGGCGCGTGCCACGCGACAAGCCGTTTTACGCTTGCTTACATCCCTGAAGCGACCGCGCCGCCGCGCGCCAGCCGCACCGCCTTGCCTAGTTCCACCACCGACATCGCATAGAAATAGCTGCGGTTGTACTGCGTGATGGCGAAGAAATTGGTGTTGGCCAGCCAGTACTCGGACGGCTCGGCGCCGTTCTGCAGATCGACCAGGCCGTACAGCTGATCCGGCGCCGGTGTGGCGGTGCTGACGCCGGCCGCGGTCAGTTCGGCGGGGCGGTAGCTCGCCTTCAGGCCCTGCTGCAACAGCGGCGCCCACGCGCGGTTGGGCGACACCGTGGCCGCCTGCACGATCGGCCCGGTCTGTTCGCGCTGCCAGCCGTGGCTGGTGAGGAAGGCCGCCACGCTGCCGATCGCGTCGGTGGCCGAGTTCAGCAGGTCGATCTTGCCGTCGCCGTCGAAGTCCACCGCGTATTTCATCACGCTGCTGGGCATGAACTGCGGCATGCCCAGCGCCCCGGCGAACGAGCCCTTCAGCGACAGCGGATCGATGCCGGTCTGGCGCGCGTACAGCAGCGTGGCCTCGATCTCGCCGCGGAAGAACGCCATGCGCTCGCGCCGCTGCGGCGCCTCCGGATACGAGAACGCCAGCGTGGTCAGCGCGTCCAGCACGCGGAAACGGCCGGTATTGCGGCCGTACACCGTCTCGACGCCGATGATGGCGACGATGATCTCGGCCGGCACGCCGTACAGCGATTCGGCGCGTTGCAGCGCCTCGGTGTTGTCGTTCCAGAACTTGACGCCGGCGTCGGTGCGCACCGCATCGATCATCAGCGTGCGGTACGCCTGCCAGTTCTTCGGCTTGCCCGGCGGCGCCGGCTTGACCAACTGCACGGCGGTGTCGACATAGCGCACCTGGTTGATCAGCGTGCTCAGCTCGGCGCGGTCGAAGCCGTCACGCGCGGCGACGTCGTCAAGGAAGGCGCGCACCTCCTGCCAGTCGCCGAAGTTGACGTACTCGCCGGTGTAGTCGACCGCCGGCGCGGCTTTTTTCTTCGCCGCGGCCGGCTTTTTCTTTTTCTGCTGCATGCTCGGCGGCAGTTTGTAACCGTAACGGTCGACCTGCGCGACGGCGCTGGCGCTGAGGGTGGCTGCGCTCAGCAGCAAGGCGGTGATTAAAGTCTTCATCGGCATAAAGGTAACAGGGTTTTCAGCGTCGCCAGCGACGCCGGACGTGATTCGGGTGGCACGGCCGCATACTTGAGCATACCGTACAGCTGTAAAAACTGCGCCATCGCCGCGTGCTTCCGCGGTGTGGCCGGCATCGTCCGCAAGCGCGCCGCATAGCGGCGCGGTCCCTCGGCCGCGCCGCGCGCATAGCCATGGCGCGCCTGCTGGCGGCAAAACGCCGCGTACAGGCCGTCCAGCACTTCGGCCGGCGCGCGCCGCCAGCGGCGCCACAGCAGGGCGCCGCACAGCGCGCATCCGAGCGCGACGGCCAACGCCTCGCGCCAGTGGCCGGCGGCGCTTTCTAGTTCTCCAAGGAAATTGCGCTGCCTGTCGGGATTGTAATCCAGGACCCATTGATTCCAAGAATTATTCAACGCGGCGTAGCCATAGCGCAGCTGCGCCAGCCACGAGGCGGGATCGTTTTGCAGCGCGATCAGCGGCCCCAGTCCGAACGGCGCCGGCCGCGGCAGCGCGCGCGCCAGGCCGCGCTGCACCCGCTCGGGCGCCACGGCGGCGGTCGGATCAACCCGCTGCCAGCCGTCGCGCGCGGTCCAGAACTCGGCCCAGGCATGGGCGTCCGACTGTCGCACGCTGAGCACGCCGTCGAGCGGATTGCGCTCGCCGCCCTGGTAGCCGGTGACCACCCGCGCCGGCACGCCCAGGGCGCGCATCAGCACCACATAGGCGCTGGCGTAGTGCTCGCAAAAGCCGGCCCGGCTGTCGAACAGGAAGTCATCCACCGCGTCGCGCCCGGCCAGTGGCGGCGCCAGCGTGTAGCGGTAGTCCTGGGCGCGGAAGCGGGCCAGCAGCGTCTGGTTGAGCTGGCGCGCGTCGGCGTCCGGCTGCGCGGCGCGCAACTGCCGCGCCAGCGCCAGCGTGCGCGGATTGAAGCCGTCCGGCAGCGCCAGCCAGCGCGTCATATGTTGCGGCTGCTCGCCGGCCTGCAGCGTGTAGCTTGGCCAGGCGCTTGCCGCGAAGCGCACGCGGCGGGTGATCGGCTCGGTGGCGAACTGCTCCAGCTCGTCGCTGTCGCGCACCCGATAGCCGGGCAGCGACAGCGTGGCGCCGGACAGCTCCAGCAGCGCCAGCCAGCGCGTGTTGGCCGGCTCCAGCGTGGTTGCGTAGCGCAGCGCCGGGCCGCGCGTGCGCACCTGCACCGTCAGCCGTTCCAGCCCGCGCTTGCGCGGCACCCGGGTCCAGCTGTGGCCGTCGTAGTCACCCAGCACCACGCTGCGCCAGTACAGCTGGTGCTGCGCCGGCGCGGCGCCGTCGAAACGCACGCGGAAGGCGATCTCGTCCGACTGCGCCAGCCGCGCCAGCGTGCCCGGCGCCATGCTGTCGCTGATGCCGGTGGTGCCGCCGGGCACCGCGCCGGCCTGGCCCCACAGCGGCCCCTGGACGCGCGGGAAGGCGATGAACAGCAGCAGCGCCAGCGGCGCCGCCAGCGCCGCCAGACGCGCCGTGGTCAGCAGGCGCCGGCGCAGCGGCGGTACGGCGCCGGTGTACTGGAACGATTGCTGCGCCGTCAGCAGCACCGCGACGGCGGCGCCGGCCCACAGCGCGGCCGGTATCGACTGCGCGTACAGGAAGCTGGTCAGCAGCACGAACAGGCTAAGGAAGGTGACCACGAACAGGTCGCGCCGGGCGCGCATCTCCAGCAGCTTGAAGGTCAGCAGCAGTACCAGCATGGCGACATCGGCGTCGCGCCCCAGCAAGCTGCGGTAGGACAGCTGCACGCCGGCCATGGCCGCCAGCGCGACCGGCACCAGCAGCCATGCCGACGGCAGGCGCCGGCCGCGCCAGGTGAGCACGGCGCGCCACAGCAGCGCGGCGCAGGCGAGGGCGCTGATCCACGCCGGCAGATGCGGCAAATGCGGCGCCAGCACCATCAGCGCGGCGAGCAGCAACAGCAGCGTGTCGGCCTTGTCGCGCGTCAGCGAAGCGCCGCTCACGCCGCGTCCTCGTGGCCGAACAGCGCCAGCGCTTGCAGGCAGGCCGCGCGGTGGGCGTCGCCGCGCGCCGGACCGTAGTCGTGCCGCCCCAGCGTGAAGCGGTAGGGCAGCGCGCGCTGCTCGGCCTCCAGCACCCAGCGTGCCAGACGCGACAGCTTGTGCTCCAGCGCCATCGACGCCGGCAGCGCGGCGAAATTCAGCGTCAGCCCAGCCACCGCGCCGCCCTCGAAATGCTTGCTCACCAGTTGTCCGCCCAGCGCCGGATCGTGGCGGGCGATCTGCCGCCACGCCAGATGGCGCGGCGGGTCGCCGGGCCGATAGGCGCGGATGCCGGCGAACTGCTCCAGCCCCGCCGCGCCATGGCCGTCGGCGCCGGCCGCCGCCGCCGCCGGCAAGGG
>NZ_WWCP01000048.1 GCF_009857505.1 Duganella lactea | reverse complement strand
CCCAGCTTCGTCAGCTTGGCTTCGCGCTCCTGCGCAGCAAAAAGGTTGGGTTTCATCATGGCAGAGTCGTCAAGGTTGATGCGCTGACATCATGCCACGGCCGGGCCGGTTTTTCGAGGCCCCCTCTAGTATAAAAACTTACCTAAACCTACAGAGGTACCGGTGCCAAACAGAAAACGTGGTGTCAAGACCCTACCAGCGCTGGTGCTCGCCAGCGCGCTTGGCATCGCGGCGGCGCTACTGCTGTGCCAACTGCTATGGGCCGAGAGCGGCAAGCGCCGGATTCAATCGCTGGCGCACACCGTGCTGCTGCATTCGGAATCGGTGGCCGGCAACGTCTCGGATGCGGTCGCCGCTCTGGAGCGAAGCGCGCTGACCGGTTGCAGCGATACCGATCTGGCCGAGATGAAGCGTTTAACTTTTGAGTACCGCTTCATCAAGGATGCCGGCCTTTTCAATCCCGACGGCACGATTGCCTGCTCCGCGTTGTGGGGCCGCCTGCGATCACCGTTCCATGTTGGCGCGCCCACGCTGAAAACGCGCAATGGCCTGCTGTTGTGGATACGCACGCCGAGTTATTCGATTCCGGGGCGCAGCATCGACATCAACGGCACGCCGCGCGTGTTTGTCGTCACCTCGCCCACCGCGTTCGCCTCGTTTGAAAACGGCGCGCCGGAACTGTCGGTGCAGGTGACTTCAAGCGGTGGCCGGGTGATGATGCGTCACTTTGGCCGGATGGAGCCGGGCGGCGACCAGCTTTCGCGGCGCGAAGTCCGCACTTGCTCGCAGCGTTTTGATATTTGCGTGACGGCGCAAATCGACAGCAATATTTTCTCGCCCGCATACAACGGCATGCTGGTGCTGGCCGGGACCTTGGGCGCGATCCTGGGCGCGGTGCTGTGGGCCGCGCTGGTCAGTCTGTTCCATCGCAACAAAACCCTGTCGGCCAAGCTGACGGCGGCCATCGAATCAGACGAGATCAGCCTGTTGTACCAGCCGATCATCATGGCCGCCAGCGGGCAGCTGATGGGCTTCGAGGCACTGGCGCGCTGGCGCGACAAGGACCTGGGCGAGATCCAGCCGGATCTCTTTATCGGTAAGGCGGCCGAGCTAGGCCTGTCCACGGTGCTGAACCGCTCCATCGTCTGCCGCGCGCTGCGCGAGTGCGCCGCGCGGCTCAAGCAGGACCCGCATCTTTACCTGAGCATCAATCTGGAAATCGACGCCTTGCTCGATCAGAGCATCGTCCAGCTGCTGCTCAGCGAGACGGGCCGGCACGGCATCGCGCCGCGGCAGATCGCGATTGAGATTCTGGAGGGCAGCACCATCGAAATCTCGCGCATGCAGGCGGGTATTGACGAAGTGCGGCGGCTGGGTTTCCAGGTGTTTATCGACGACTTCGGCACCGGCTATTCCGGCCTGGCCTACCTGGGGCGGCTGAATGTGGACAAGATCAAGATCGACCGCATCTTCACCCAGGCCGCCGGCACCGAGTCCGCCGCGGCGATGATTTTGCTGAAGATCTTCGAGGTCGCCAAGGACGTCGACACCGGCGTGGTGTTCGAAGGCGTGGAAACGGCGGCGCAGATGCGCGCCATCCTCGCCTTTTGCCCTGACGCGCTGGCGCAGGGCTGGCTTTACAGCAAGGCGGTGCCGCTGGCGGAGATTGCTCCGGCATATCAAGCCAGCTTGTCCGGGTAGACGCTGGCGGGCGCGGTTGCGCCGGGACAGGCAAGGGTGGCAGGGATTCCATCATCGATGGCACATTTGTCGGGCGCTGGCATGCGAGTATGGCGGCATGAAAATTATCCGCAGCCGAGAATTTGTCGCCAACCGCGCCTGGGGGGCGGAACTGGTGGCCACCATCCCCAACGCGACCGTGCGTCTGCACTGGACCGATCAGCCATATCACTGGCACGTCAACGACGGCGAGGAAGTGTTCGTGGTCATGGATGGCGAGGTCGACATGCACTATCGCCAGGATGGCCTGGCGCAGGTCGTCACCTTGCTCGCCGGCGACCTGTTCTTCGCCGACAGCGGCGACGCCCACTACGCGTGTCCGCGCGGCGTGGCACGCGTTCTGGTCATTGAGCGCGCCGGCAGCGAATGATTCAGCGAGACGGGGACCGCTGAAATCGACGGTACAAACCAAGCGATCGATGGACGCCCAATGCATCGGAGAGGATGGGGATGCAGAATTTCTTCTCCGCGAAAAGCTTGAGTGTCCAGCGCTTCTTCCCAAGAAAATTAAACCGCACGGTATCGGCTTCCGTTAAGTCCATGTCGGAAAAAATACCTGTGGAGTACATGAAGTACATCCGTGCATAGTCCGCGACATGCAGATGTTGATCGAGCAGATAAATGTTCAGCGTATCCTCAAACGGCACGTCATCCGTGAGAAAAAGCAGCACCTCATCGTTCCACTTGAGCGCGGCTTCAAACACCGCGCCCTGCAGCACTTTACCCGTGCCAGTTCCGTCAATCACGACCTCGCACAGCGGCACCGCATCCGAGGTCGATGCAGTGATGACGCGGATCGAGTAGCCGGATGCGTGGGTTAATTTCATGATGGTCTACCAGCTATCACTAACTTTGCTCGCTTCCATAAGGGCCTCCAGATAAATAAGGCCTAGCGTAGGCTGAGTTGAGCGGTGGCCATTTTGGGCATCGCAATGCGGCCTCGGCTTGGGAGACGCTGAGTTTGAATCCGTGGATTTGCTCTTGTTGCCAGTGGCAGGTCTAATACTTGTTACTACAAATAATTCTGGCGGGTTTCATTATTTTTTTACTACACTAAGTCCATGAGAATCACCTTCGATTCCGCCAAACGTGAAAGACGCTCGTGGAGCGAGGCTTGGATTTTGTTCGTTCCAAGGATGTATTTGAAGGGGGGACCGTGACGACGGACGATGATCGTCTGGACTATGGTGAGCGTCGCCGAGTAACCGTTGGGTATCTCGATGGGCGGGGCGTCGTCGTTGTATCGACGCCCCGGGGTCGGGCGAGACGAATCATTAGTATGAGGAAAGCAAATGAACGTGAAATCGCAAAATTCGCCCAAGACTTGGGTCGACCCGGATGATGCCCCGGAATTGACAGACGAATTTTTTGAGAAGGGCGTCTGGCGGATTGGCGACCAAATTGTGTCGCGCAACGAGGCGCAGGCGGAGGCCGGAAAACGGCGCGGCAGGCCAGCAGGGAGCGGGACCAAGATCAGCACGACTATCCGTTTTGACGCCGACGTGTTAGCGGCATTCAAGGCTACCGGCGATGGGTGGCAGACACGCATTAACGATGCACTGAAGGAGTGGCTCAGATCCCGTTGAAGTGGATGCAGATGCTACCGGCACAGGATTTGGATCGCTTGTCCACTCAGCCCGCGCATCGTGCCGCCGGTTGCGGTTGTGGCCTTGGTCTTCTTTAATTGCGAACTGCCGCTTTGCCGTGGCTCGGGCCTGGGACTGCCAGAAATCTGAAACCGGCGATGAAATCTCAGTGGCCTGCTCACACCACGAGGATCGGTAAAAAAAGGAATCGCGAAAACCTCGTCGCCGAACAATTCCAAAGTCCAATCCGTGTCACCGAAAAAAAGAAAGCGGACGGTGTTGGGTGGCTGGAGTTCGAGTAGTGAGAAAACGCCAGTGGCGTACATCCAGCCAAGCTGAGCGGAGTCGATGATGTTCAGGCAGTCATTGAACAGATAAACGCGCAGCGTCTCTTCGTGGGTGATGGCGTCAGTGACAAAAGCCAGCAGGCAATCGTGCCATCTAATCGCCGCCTCTAACACTGCGCCGTCGATGATTTTTCCAGTCGGGAGCCCGTTCAACATCAGCTCGCTTTTAGGCATGTCTTCGCTGTGCGGCGTCGCTACCGGGCGCAGTGCAAATTCAGAGGTTTGAATGAGCTTCACGACCTACCTACCACAGACAATGAATGCCAAACGCAGCCAGTGTACCCCCGACAAACGCTCCGATTGTCACGCAAATGGGCGCTCCCGGGCCGCACGCCAAGCCCGCGATAGCGCCGCCTGCGATGCCGCCGCCAATGCCGGCGCTGGTTGATAGAATCTCTTTCCCTGTCGCCGAGACTTTGTCTGAAGACGTGGCGATGTTATAGGCTGAGATGCCCAGCGAAATAATGATCAGCCCACGTCCCGCATAGGACAGGCGCGCCAGGAGGGTGCTTATTTCCTGACGTGCGCTCCCGGCAGATCGCACGATGGAAGCGTAGACGGCATTTTTCTGCGAGGACGATAGCCGTGTGAATACGGCGTTCTCGCCATAGTGACGCAGTGTATGGCGAGCGATGAGCTCGTTTAATGAATAGCCCTTGATCTTGATGGACTGGGCCATCGCTCTGCCTACCGGTGTACTTCGTCGACGGAAAATCTCCATGACGACATTTCTGGTTTCCTGCGCTTGGTTCGCAGCTTCAGTCCAGGTGATTTTCCCCATCAGCGCATCACCTTCCAGTCTGATTGCCATTGCCTTGATTTCTCTCGCGTAGGCAAGCCGGGTGGTGGAGTCGATCGTGATATGGGCGCCGACATTGGCCACCTGGCTTTCCAGTGCTTTCATAGCCCGGTCGAAATGAGCTCGGTCGTCAGTTCTGTTATCTGCAGAAGTCATGGTAAACACCGTTGAGTGCAAAAAGAGAACTCAGCTTAGGTCACCAGAAATAGCGTGATTTGCGCTAGCTCAACCATGAGGTTTTGACGGAGCGCGAACCCGTTGTGTTCGATCAGCGGGCTTTTTTCTTTTGTGTCTGGCGCTGCTGTTGTTTGCGTTGGGTTTCGTTTTTGTTTTGCTTGGCCTGGTAGATTGCCACGGCTTCCACTTTGGCTTGGGCGAAGGTGCGCAGCTCTTCTTTGTCGTCGTGGGTGACGAAGTAGTCATTGGCTTGCGCATCGACCACCAACTTGATCGCGGCCTGGTCGTCGAGATCGTACATTTCGGCGAGGAGGGTGGTTACTTCGTCAAGAAATTCTTCGTAAGTCATGGCGCGCTTTCTGTTGAGGAAAACAGAAAAGCCACCCGAAAGTGGCTTTTCTGATGAATCTTGGTAGGCCGTGCGGGATTCGAACCCGCGACCAACGGATTAAAAGACCGACAAGCTGAACTGTACCATCTTGATGCGTGCGATGCCAGCGGCCCTGCCGGGGTCTGGTGTTTTCCTTATCCGATGGATGTGCTGATAATACCCTGGAAGTCTTATCCGAGTATTCGAAGTTAATAAACTCGCTAGCCAACATAGACTCTACGGTCGCAAGTGACACGCCACGGAATCCTGTTCGCGTGCTGCATACGTTGCGATTGATTCCATCGACAGTTCAGCCTTTACTGATAGAAAAAATTCCACAGGGCAAGATGGAGCCTTGGTTGGCGGGAAAGGTGTTAGTCCAGCCCTCAATTCGAGTAGCCCGAGACTTGTTGCGCAAGAACCGGTGACAATCTGTGAGTATTTCGAATTGGCAAGAGTGCTATTCTCACAGACGGCCAGTTTCAGCTAAAAGCCGAATGTCCGACGACGGACACTATGCATTGGTGTCCCTTTGCGAGGACTTGGAGAGATGGATGGCAAGACGAAGTGATGGTATGCGATTAGTAATGGGTGTTGCTAAAGCGCTTGGGCGGGCCGCAAAGGAGGCCGAGCGAAACCGTTTGTGCCAACAGCGGGAGTATGAACGAGCTCACGCCGCTCTAATGCGTCAAGAGGAAAAAGCTCGTAAGGAAGCAGAGCGTAGTCAATTGCAGCGGTTACGCGAATCTGATCGGGCGAGTAAAGACCAGGAGCGCGAGCAAGAGCGGCGTAGAAGGGCGGCAGAAAAAGATGCGATTCGCCATGAGAAGGACATGGAGAAGCGTAAGGTCCTTGAGGCTAAGGCAGAGGAGCGGCAGCGACTCGAAGATGAGCGAAATCGTGTGCAACAAGCCAAGATGGCCCTTGAGGCGGAGCGCGAAGAGGCCGAGGCTTGTTTCCAGGAACGTTGCGAGGAGCGACGTGCTCTCCGATTGCACTATGTTCGAACTTTACTGAGTTGAAATTATGAGCGATAGCGTAACAGTAGGATTGGGATTGTTGGCGGTGGTTATTCCACTGGTGCAACATCTCAGATTCCAGAAAAAGTATGTGGGTTACAAGAGTATTCAGAGTGCCATTAAAGAAAAAACAGGCTTGCTTGAATCACTCACCCAAGAGTTGGTGATCGGAGAGGCAACGGTTAAGAAATATGCATCAACTGCTCGGGATGAGCAGGAGAAAACATCAGTCGCTCTGGAACAGAGGAGTGATGCTGAAGCAGCGCTGGGGAAATTACAAACTGCACTGGTCTTAGCGGAGAAATCCGCGCAACAGGCACGTTCTGATTCGGCAATCGCAAAAAACGAATGCATCGGAATTAAAGCAGAGCTCCAGGGTTATCAGAATCAGCGCAACACTCTTCTTCGCAATGTAGAGGAGCTGTCGGAACAAAAGAAATTACTCGAAGCGCGAATAGCGCATTTGCTTAGTTTGGAGGCGCGTGAGGCAACTATTCGCATTGACTTGGATACATTGGCTACTAAGTGGGAGCGTGAGCAGACCCAGTTTAGACACAATGAGCAAGAATTGAGTATTCAACTCCGAACACTGGAAGCTAAGTTGGGCAGCGCTAGAGATACGCTTACTGGCTTGATGGAACGCATCGATTTATATTCCAGAGTGGATGAATATACCAAGGTCGGCCATTTTGAAATGCCTGAGTATTTGTATGAAACGTCTATCCGATACCAATCCGAAATCAAAGAAGTGCGGGACCTGCAACGTAAGCTGATTCGCGAGAAAAATGCAGTAACGTATCCGGTCGATTTGGAGCTTGGGCTCAATAGAACCTTAGACAAAAAGATTCTAGATGGGCAAGTGCAATTAATGCTTAATGCTTTCAACGTTGAATGTGACTTGCTTATTGAGAAGGTCAATCCAGCCAACCTAGATCGGACCCTAGAGCAAATTGAAAAGAAAGCAGAGGTACTAGAGAAGAATTGCATGACCCTTCGTTGTGGTTTTAATATCGACTACGTTGAGCTAAAATTTGAAGAATGCAAGCTTCAGTTCGAATTCACGCTGAAGAAAAAAGAGGAGCAGGAAGAGCAGCGCGCTATTCGCGAACAAATGCGAGAGGAAGTGCGGGTTCAGAAACAGTACGAGGACGCTGTAAAGGATGCTGAAAGAGAAGAGCTCAAGCTCACTCGATTGTTGGAAAAGGCTAGAGAGCATATGGCACAGGAAACGGAACTTGAGCGTTCCCTTTCCCTCGCGAAGATATCTTTGCTTGAGGAGCAGTTAGTGGAAGCAAGACAGCGAGGCGTCCGTGCAAAGAGTATGGCTGAGCAGACGCGTCGCGGCTTTGTCTACGTCATTTCTAATCTTGGTGCATTTGGTGAGGGAGTGTTTAAGATTGGTTTGACGCGGCGATTAGATCCTCAGGAAAGGGTAGATGAACTTAGCAGTGCTTCTGTGCCATTCCCATATGACGTGCATGCAATTTGTTATTCCGATGATGCTCCAGCATTAGAATATGCATTGCATAAACGCTTCAGTGATCGGCGCGTGAATGCTGTTAATCATAGGAAGGAATTCTTTAGGGTCAAGCTGGAAGACATTCAGGCAGCGCTGGAAGAAATCGTTGATGATAGTGTGGAATTTACGATGACCGCTAAGGCCGAAGATTACTTCCAAACGAAGCGCCTCTTGGCTGCTTGAGTTAATTTAAAAGAGATTGTCCTTATATCACCTATTGGAACAGCAAATTGACAAACCAAGCCGATGTTACTACAGGGGCAATCCAGCGCCCTTCAAGTCTCGCCAACGTCTTTCGGGGACTGCACACGCAATGTAGTGGTGCCGTCGATGCGTCGCTAGAAGGCCTAAATGAAGGCGTACTCGGCGATAGTTATGTATTTGCAAATGATCTTGAGGCGTGGCGTGATGCCATAAGTGGAAGTCCTGAGGCAAGTCTATTAGGAACCGCGGCAACTGAATACGTTGTCGCCATGCTGAACATTTGCCAAGGGCAGTATCGTAATGGTTTTAAAGGGTTGCGGCTTGTGTTGGAGCTTTGCCTCCAGAGCTCCTATTTGTCGGCAAATCTCTTAATTCGAGAAGAATGGATTCGTGGAGAAAGGGATACAGTGTGGGCGACGTTGGTAGACGAAGAAAATGGACCTTTAAGTCTTAGATTTTGCAGAGCATTTTTCCCTGAGCTCGAAAGTCATACCGGGCACTTCCGCCAGCTTGCTAGAACCATTTATCGTGAGCTATCCGAATGCATACATGGCAATGTTCCTAACCATATACCTTTGCCTTCTAAGTTGGACTTCTCACAAGAGACTTTCGATTTATGGAATAGGAAGGCAAAAGTCGTTCGCCTTGTGATTCATTTTGCCTTTTCCGTCCGTTACGTTCGAACTCTCCCAGCTCAGAAGAGGACGGGGATAGACGCAATATTGATTGAACAACTTGGCCATATATCGGCAATTCGCACGGAGTGCAGCACAAATGTCTAACGTGAATGATATAAATAGTTTTGTAATACGGACAGAAGACCTGCGACCGGAAGAAATTCTGGAACTGTTTGTCCCGACAGAGCGCGACCAACAACTCATCGCTAATCTGAAGTCGGCCAGCCCTATGATCCTAGAGGGAAGTCGTGGAACAGGAAAGTCATTTTTGTTACGAGTGTGCGAACAGCAGCAGTTCGCGGAATACCCCACGACAAAAGTTGTTCCGGTGTATGTTTCGTTTGTAAAAAGCTCCTTACTCAGTACAAAAAACGACCAGCAATTTCAGCAATGGATGCTTGCCCGCCTAGCGTCGCGTGTTCTTCGCACTTTGTATCAGCTAGGGTTGCTTGCAAAATCTACTATATCTGCGACAGTGCTCGCAGGGGGGGCGATGGGGGTGGCTGGTGAAGAGACGCCACTGGAGCGGATCGCCCAGCGCTTTGAAGATTCGTTCAAGCAGCCGGGTACTCAGATTGATGCCGGCGACATACCAGACGTGGAGTCCTTTAAGGATGCAATCGAGGACTTGTGCCGTGACCTCGGGTTACGGCGTATTAATGTTCTCTTTGATGAGGCAGCGCATATTTTTAGGCCGGAGCAACAGAGGCAGTTTTTCACCTTGTTCAGGGACCTTCGTTCTCCTTACATGACGTGTAACGCAGCGGTATACCCTGGCGTAACTTCGTATGGACCGTCTTTCGAGGCAGTACATGATGCTCAGATCGAGCCCCTAAATCGCGACATTCATGCATCCACCTACCGAGAGCAGATGCGCGAGATTGTGTTGAAACAATCTGGCGCTGAGTTACAAAGTGATATCGAGCGGAATGGTGAAAACTTTGATGCACTTGCTCTTGCGGTCACTGGCAATCCACGATTGTTGCTTAAAACGGTAGCGCTAGCTGGAAAGCTTCGTTCATCTGATTCACAAGCTGTGCTCAAGGACTTTTATCGAAACGCAATATGGGCTGAGCATAGTGCATTAGCTGAACGTTATCCAGGGCATAAAGATTTAATCGACTGGGGACGCTTGTTTGTCGAGCAGTATGTGATTCCCGATGCGATAAAGAAAAACGAGCTATGGCGCGCGGAAGGAAAGCCAGAGCGTACTAGCTATTTTTGGATTCATCGCGACGCGCCGGAAGCGGTTAAAGAGGCTCTGCGCTTGCTTACCTACACGGGCGTTATCACGAAGCTGGATGCCGGAGTCGTGGCCACCCGTAGTGCGGTCGGTGTTCGTTATGCGATCAATATAGGCTGTGTCGCAGCACCCTCACCGAACCCGGTGTCGTTCATCACTGAACTAAGGAAGGGGCTAACTGTTGGGCGATTTACCGAGTATGGACAGAATATGCCAGCGTTCGTTGAAATTGCTGCTCGGGTCGGTGCAATGGCTGATGCAGACCTTTCGACCGAGCTTGCGCGTTTGCTATCGAAGCCAATATCCGTGCTCGACTTGACTACCCACCAACAGGGGGCGCTGAGTTCCGTAGGTATCAAAACGGTTGGCGAAGCATTGACATCTACCGAGGCTACGTTCCGCCGAGCAATGTACATCGGCCCTGTTCGGTCGCGAAAGATGATGAACGTCGTAACTGCGGCGGTTTTGGAGTTCTTGTCCGGCTGAAGAAGATTGCCGCAATTCAATTGCCGGTTTCAATTCAGCTCCCTTCGTCCCCTAGAGACAATGTGCACCGGCCAGAGGCTAGGGGATAAAAGGACCGGGACCAGAAATGGACCAGAAACAAAAAAGCCCACGAATCGAAATTCGTGGGCTTCCTTGATTATTCTTGGTAGGCCGTGCGGGATTCGAACCTGCGACCAACGGATTAAAAGTCCGCTGCTCTACCAGCTGAGCTAACGACCCAAAGGTATAAACCTTGGCAACTTTCGGTATGGTAGGCCGTGCGGGATTCGAACCTGCGACCAACGGATTAAAAGTCCGCTGCTCTACCAGCTGAGCTAACGACCCCCGAAAGAAGCGAGATTATAGGGGATCACCAGCCCGGCTGTCAAATACCCAGCGGTAATTATTTGCCGCCGAGGCGCTGCTTGGCCGTCTCCGCCGCCGGCGAGTCCGGGTATTGCTTGATCAGGTCTTGCAGCGTCTTCCTGGCCGCCTTGTCCTTCAGCTCGGACTGGCAGCTGGCGATGTTCAGCATGGCGTCCGGCGCTTGCGGGCTGTCCGCGTAATTCTTCAGCACCACCAGCTGGGCGGTGATGGCGGCCTTGCAGTCGCGCTGGGCGAAGTAGGCGCTGCCCAGACGGTATTGGGCGTTGGGCGCATAGCCCGAGCCTGGATAGCGCTGAACGAACTCCTGTAGCGCCACGCTGGCCGCCTTGTAGTCGCCGGCCACAAACAGCTTGTTGGCCGCCTCAAACGAGCGCTGCTCGTTCGGATCGACCTGGGCGGTCTTGCCGTCGATGGTCACTTCGCGCGGCTCCAGCTTGCGAAGGCGCGTGTCGAGGTCGACGTAGAAGTCTTTCTGGCGCTTTTGTGCGTTGGCCAGCTCGTTGGACAGCACTTCGATCTGGCCGCGCAACTGGTTCACCTGCTGCAAGGTGGCGTCGTTCTGGTTGATCAGGTCCAGCGTGCTGGACTTGTCGGATTTGTTGTCGATGCGCGCCTGCAGGTCGCTGCGCATGGCTTCGACCTTGGAACGCAGGTCGAGCAGGGCTTTGCGGGCTTCGTCGTCGTCGAACAGGCCGGCATGGGCTTGCAGCGGCAGCCAGATCGTGGCGGCCAGCAGGGCGGCGCTCAGGCCGGATTTGGAGAGTTTCTTCATGTCGGACACTTTCACACAAATCGAATAGGAAAACGGGGCGGGACGCGGACTGTTCGCCGCGCGCCGCCCCGTATTATGCCTGTGACCCGGCAAATAGGTAGTGCTTTTGATTATTTGTAGACGATGTCGGCACGGCGGTTTTCTGCCCATGCTTCTTCGTTCGAGCCGGTGGCTTTCGGTTTTTCCTTGCCCAGCGATACGGCTTCGATCTGCGATTCAGGCACGCCCAGCGTGGTCATCGCCTTGCGCACGGCCTCGGCACGCTTCTGGCCCAGCGCCAGGTTGTACTCGGCGCCGCCGCGTTCGTCGGTGTTACCTTGGATCAGGATCTGGCGGTTTTTGTTTTTCACCAGGTAGGCCGAGTGGTTTTCCACCACCGGCTTGCCGTCGGCGCGCACGACGAAGCTGTCGAAGTCGAAGTAGACGCTGCGGTTCGCCAGCACGCCTTTTGGATCGTCCAGCGGATCGAGCGATTTGGTTTCCACCGGCGCCACGGTACGGATGTCGGCTTGCGGCTGGACGGACTTGTCGACCGGACGCTCAACCACCGGCGCCGGTTTGTTTTCGGCGATCGGGGTCGACGAGCAGGCGGACAGGATGGCGGCGGTGGTGACGATGAAGGCTAAGCTGCTGAGTTTACGCATAATCATTCTCCTAGTTGTGAAACGCAATTACTGCATGAACGGACCCCAGGTGGGCTCCTTGATATTGCCTGCCTGCGTGGTCAGGCGTTGCTTGACACGTCCGTCCACCGAGACCACGGCCAGCGATTTGCGGCCGCCGGCGCGGGTGGCGTACATGATGTATTTGCCGTTGGGGGCGAAGCTCGGCGATTCGTCGTCGGTGGCGTCCGACAGGCGCTGCTCCTGACTGCTGGCCAGGTCCAGCACGTACAGCTGGTAGTTGCCGTCGCGGCGCGAGATATAGGCCAGCGTCTTGCCGTCGGACGAGATGCGCGGGCTGGTGTTGTAGGTGCCGCTGAAGGTGACGCGCTTGGCGTCGCCGCCGTCCGGATTCATGCGGTAGATCTGCGGGCCGCCGCTGCGGTCGCTGGTGAAGTACAGGCTCTGGCCATCGGCCGACCATTGCGGCTCGGTGTCGATGCCGCCGCTGTTGGAGACGCGGCGCAGGCCGCTGCCATCGACGTTGACGGTGTAGACCTGGGTGTGGCCGTCCTTCGACAGCGCCACCGCCAGCTTGTTGCCGTTCGGCGACCACGACGGCGCCGAGTTGCTGCCTTTTTCATTGGCCACCACGGTGCGCGCGCGGGTGATCAGGTTCTGCACGTAGACCACCGGCTTTTTCTGCTCGAACGAGACGTAGGCGACCTTGGTACCGTCCGGCGACCACGATGGCGAGATGATCGGTTCGTTCGAGCGCAGCGCCAGCTGTTCGTTCTCGCCGTCGGCGTCGGCCACCATCAGCTGGTAGGTGCGGCCTTCCTGCTTGACGTAGGAGATGCGGGTGGAGAAGGCGCCGCGGATGCCGGTCAGCTTGAAGAACACGTCGTCGGCGATCAGGTGCGCCGACAGGCGGGTGAACTGGGCGGTGACGGCCTTGTCCAGGTTGGAGATCTTGTCCTGCTTGACGGTGTCGAGCAGCTTGTAGCGCACGTCGTAGCGGCCGTCGGCCAGCGCGTCGACGGTGCCGACCACCAGCGCGTCGGCGCCCTTGGCTTTCCAGCCGCTGTAGTCGATGTTGTTGACGTCGTTGATGACGCCGGCGTCGATGATCTTGAAGGCGCCGCTGCGCTCCAGGTCGGCCTTGATGATCTCGGAAATCTTTTGCGGCGACACGCCTTCGTTGGCGAAGCCGGCGATGGCGACCGGGATCTGGTTGCTGCCGACGCCGGAAATTTCGATCCGCATCTGGGCCTGGGCGCTGCCCATGGTGGCGGCGATGACCAGGCCGGTGTAAAGCATATTCAGTTTTTTCATATCAGTGCATTTCCTTCAGCTTGAAGTCGAGGGTAATTTCGCGCTCTACCGTACCATCTTTTTTCTTGGGCAGTGGTGACGATTTGGTAATCGCGTTTTCAATCGCATTATCGTAGGCGGTCGAGCCGCTGCTTTTTGTCTTGCGCATGCCGATGATCTCACCGGTCGGCAGCTGCGTGATCACATACGAGGCACTCAGGCTGTCGTCATCGGCGCCGTAGACCAGATTGCTCTTGATCTTGGCTTTGATCGCCGCCGCATAGCCGCCGTCGGTCCGGCCGCCGGTCGATTGCGCGGCCGTGCCGGTCGTGCCTTTGGCGGCGGCGCCGGTGATGCGGCTCATCTCGGCGGCGAAGGCTTTGTCCTTGGCGGCTTTGTCGGCCTTTTCCTTGGCCAGTTTTTCGGCGGCGGCTTTTTTCTTCTCTTTTTCAGCGGCCAGCGCTTTTGCCTTTTCTTCCTTCTCTTGCTGGTCGGCCTTTTCCTTGTCGGCTTTGGCTTTTTGCTCGGCCTTCTGCTTGGCCAGCAGTTTTTCCTTCTCGTCGGCCTCTTTCTTCAGGCGTGCCTGTTCCAGTTTCTCCAGGCGTTCCTCTTCCAGCTTTTTCTTCTTGATGCGCTGGAGGGCGATTTCCGGATCTTCCTTCGGTTCAGGCGGCGCCTCGACCTTGGGCGCTGGTGGCGGCGGCTTGACCACTTCCGGCTCCGGTTCCGGTTCCGGCGTGGGATCGGCCGGCGGTGCCGGCGGCGCGGCATCCTGCACCTTCATGTCCCAGATTTCGGCCTGCACTTCGACCGGGTCGTTGTTTTGCCAGCTCACGCCCACCCACAGGAACAGCAACAACACGGCGTGCACGGCGACGGCCAGAGAGCCGGCGCGCACGCCATTGCGTTGTCGCGGAACCTTGTACGGACCGCCAGCGGTTGCGGATTTCATATTCTGCATTTACTTGGTGGACAGTCCGACGCGGGTGATGCCCAGTTTCTTCGCTTCCGAAATCAGTTGGATGACGTCGTCATACTTGCTGTCCTTGTCGCCGGCGATCAGCACAGGATAGTCCGGATGCTGGTCGTGGATGGTGCGCAGCTTGCGCACCAGCGCGTCGCGGTTGGGCGCGGTTTCCGGCGCGTCCTCGTCCTTGCCCTTGACGCCGATCGACAGCGCGCCGTTCGGCTTGAGCACGATCTGCACGTAGTCGCTCGGCGGCTTGGTGGATTTTTCCGCGCGCGGCAGGTCGACCACGCTCGGATCGTTGGCCGACGGCATGACCATGAAGATGATCAGCAGTACCAGCATCACGTCGATGTAGGGCACCACGTTGATCTCGGACTTGAGCTTGCGGCCACGACCGCCGCGCATGCTGCTGGAGAAGGAGGAGGCCATGGTGATTAACGCGATTGACGTTGCAGGATGTTGGAGAACTCTTCAACGAAGCTCTCGAAGCGGATCGCCAGGCGGTCCACGTCGTAGGAGAAGCGGTTGTAGGCGACGAAGGCCGGAATCGCGGCGAACAGGCCGATGGCGGTGGCGATCAGCGCCTCGGCGATGCCCGGCGCCACGGCCGCCAGCGTCGCTTGCTGCACGTTGGCCAGGCCGCGGAAGGCGTTCATGATGCCCCACACCGTGCCCAGCAGGCCGATGTACGGCGACACCGAGCCGACCGAGGCGAGGAAGGCCAGGTGCGATTCGAGCGCGTCCATCTCGCGCTGGAACGCGGCGCGCATGGCGCGGCGGGCGCTGTCGAGGATGGCGCCGGTGTCCATGGTGTCGCGGCTGGCGGTGTAGGCCGCCTTCGATTTGATGAACTCGCCCATGCCGGCTTCGAAGATGCGCGCCAGCGGGCCGCTGTTGGCGCGGTCCTTGCCGGCGTTCTGGTACAGCGCGTGCAGGTTGCCACCGGCCCAGAAGGTTTTTTCAAATTCCACCGTCAGGCGGCGCGCCGAGTTGATCGCGAACAGTTTGCTGAAGATGTAGGTCCAGCTGGTCAGCGAAATGATGAACAGCAGCGCCATGATCAATTGCACGATCAGGTGCGCATTGGTGATGAGGGACAGGAAAGACAGGTCTTGGGTGACGTTCATTGTTTATCAGTCGGTTTGGGTGGTGGTACTGGTGGTGCGCATTTTGTCGGCGACGGCCGCCGGCACGGCGCGCGGACGCAGGGCGGCGTCGACACAGCCCACTTTGACACGGGCCGTGTTCAGCAACTGTTCGCCGCGCCACGCTTCCTGATGGAAAACGATGGAGGCGCGGCCGAGCTTTTCGATGCTAACCGTTAATTTTAGTTCATCATCGAGCTTGGCGGGCGCATGATACTCCGCGCTAACGCTTTTGACGACGAACAAGGTATCGTGCTGTGCCAGCAGCGTGTGCTGGCTCACATTGAGCGCGCGCAGCCACTCGGTGCGGGCGCGCTCGAAGAATTTGAGATAGTTTGCGTAATAGACGATACCGCCGGCGTCGGTGTCTTCGTAGTAGACCCGCACGTTCCAGATAAAATCTGCTGGCATGTTGTTTTGACTGCTAAAGTGAGTGAGCAACATTCTACGCGATATTGTTGTTTTGGTTGAATTTTATCAACTGGCGCGCAAAGGTGCCTTGACCACAGTAAAACGCTTTGCAGGCGGCTTGCCAAGTATTGTAACAATGCCTTACGAAATTATTTCGTGCATTAGGGGAAACTAAGTCTGGCTTAAGAGTGTGGCTGAGCAGGCGTTCCAGGGATTCCCGCTGGCGCGGGAATGGCCGGCGTTGTCAGGTGCTGCGCTTGATGTTGAGCGGGCCGTAGCCTTGACAGGTTGGCATCATGTCAATGCGGTTGATGTTGACGTGCGGCGGCAGCGTGGCGATCCAGTAGGCGGTGTTGGCGATGTCCTCGGCCGTCAGCGGCGTGGTGCCTTCGTAGACCTTGGCGGCCGCGGCGTCGTCCTTCAGGCGCACGTTGGAGAATTCGGTGCCGCCGCACAGGCCCGGCGCCAGGTTGGTGCAGCGCACGCCGGTGCCGGCCAGGTCGGCGCGCAGATTCTGCGTGAACTGGTTGACGAAGGCCTTGGTGGCGCCGTAGACGTTGCCGCCGGGGTAGGGCGTGGAGCCGGCGATCGAGCCGATGTTGATGATGGTGCCACCGCCGCGCTGCACCATGTCCGGCAGGATGGCGCGGGTCATCGCCACCAGGCCGCTGATGTTGGTGGCGATCATGGTGTCCCAGTCGTCCAGCGACGAGGTGTGGGCCGGCGTCACACCCAGCGCCAGGCCGGCGTTATTAATCAGCACGTCGATGGCGCGCCATGCCGGCGGCAGGCTGTCCAGCGCGGCTTGGATCGCGGCCTTGTCGGTCACGTCCAGCACGATCGGGTGGACGGCGTCGCCCAGTTCGGCCGCCAGCGTCTGCAAGCGGTCTTCGCGGCGGCCGCTGATCAGGACCCGGTGGCCGTTTTGAGCGAAGATGCGGGCCATCGCGGCGCCGAAGCCGGCGGTGGCGCCGGTGATGAAGACGATCATGGTCTGTCCTTGGTGTGAATGGGAAGGTGGACAAAATTGTAGCCGCAAACGGCGGTCGAGGTGGTCTTGCTTTAACGGCAACTCAATTTCTTGCTCAAATCTGGCGCATCAAATACAATTTGGCTTCCATTACGTCTCACGTAACTGGCGAAAAGCTGAAATAAGCCTGAAAAGCGCCCCATCGTGGTGCATTCAGGTCTGGTCAGCGAAAGGTGGGTATCCACCGGGAAACGTGAGATTTCACTAGCCGTTCGCCTGGGCAGCCCTCGATGGAAAGCACGAAGAGGCTGCCGGTCCGCTATGGCTTCTCTCATTCGATCCAACTGCCAGTAACAAAATACTCAATCGATTGGAGTTTTTTCATGTTCGCAAAAGATCACACCCTCGCCAGCGTAGACCCAGAGCTGTTCGGCGCCATTCAAAACGAAAACACCCGCCAGCACGATCACATCGAGCTGATCGCGTCGGAAAACTACACTTCGCCGGCCGTCATGGAAGCGCAAGGTTCGCAACTGACCAATAAATACGCCGAAGGCTATCCAGGCAAGCGCTACTACGGTGGCTGCGAGTACGTGGACGTCGTCGAGCAACTGGCGATCGACCGCGTTAAAAAACTGTTCGGCGCCGAAGCCGCCAACGTCCAGCCCAACTCGGGCTCGCAGGCCAACCAGGGCGTGTTCTTCGCCGTGCTCAAGCCGGGCGACACCATCATGGGCATGTCGCTGGCGGAAGGCGGCCACCTGACCCACGGCATGCCGCTGAACATGTCCGGCAAATGGTTCAACGTGGTGTCCTACGGCCTGACCGCCGAAGAGGACATCGACTACGTCGCCATGGAAGCGCTGGCCAAGGAACACAAGCCGAAGCTGATCATCGCCGGCGCCTCGGCGTTCTCGAAAAAGATCGACTTCGAGCGTTTCGCCGCCGTCGCCAAAGCGGTGGGCGCGTACTTCATGGTCGACATGGCCCACTACGCCGGCCTGATCGCCGCCGGCCTGTATCCGAATCCGGTGCCGCACGCCGACTTCGTGACCTCGACCACGCACAAATCGCTGCGCGGCCCACGCGGCGGCATCATCCTGATGAAGGCTGAACACGAGAAAATCATCAACTCGGCCATCTTCCCTGGCATCCAGGGCGGCCCGCTGATGCACGTGATCGCCGGCAAGGCCGTGGCCTTCCAGGAAGCGCTGCAGCCCGCGTTCAAGGAATACCAGCAGCAAGTGGTGAAGAACGCCGACGTGCTGGCCAAAACCCTGATCAAGCGCGGTCTGCGCATCGTGTCCGGCGGCACCGAGTCGCACGTGATGCTGGTGGACCTGCGTCCGAAGAATCTGACCGGCAAGGAAGCGGAAGCGATCCTCGGTTCGGCGCACATCACCACCAACAAGAACGGCATTCCGAACGATCCGCAGAAGCCTTTCGTGACCTCCGGTATTCGCCTGGGCTCGCCGGCGATGACCACCCGTGGTTTCGGCGAAGCGGAAGCGGAACAAGTCGGCAATCTGATCGCCGACGTGCTGGACAACCCGCATGACGCGGCCACCATCGAGCGCGTGAAGGCGGCGGTGAAGGTGCTGGCTGACAAGTTCCCTGTCTACGCCAAGTAAGTAACACGCGTCGTTCCGGTGTAAGCCGGGACGACGCTAACGAAGGTTTGCGTTGATATGAAATGTCCGTTCTGCCAGCATGAAGATACCCAGGTTCTCGATACGCGCGTATCCGAGGAAGGGGATGCTATTCGCCGGCGTCGGCGTTGCGGTAAATGTGATAAACGATTTACCACATATGAGCGTATCGAGTTGATGATGCCGTATGTGGTCAAGAAGAACGGCAGCCGTACCGAATACGCCAGTTCCAAGCTGCGTGGCAGCCTGGAGCTGGCCTTGCGCAAGCGCCCGGTCGCCGCGCCGGCGGTAGACGCGGCCATTGCGTCGATTGAAGAAAAGCTGCTGACCAGCGGCAAGCGCGAAGTCGACACCGGCTACATCGGCGAGCTGGTGATGCAGGAACTGAAGCGCCTCGACACGGTCGCTTACATCCGTTTTGCTTCGGTCTACAAAAACTTTGAAGACCTGGCCGAGTTCCAGGATGCGATTGCCGAAGCCGGCAAGAAAAGCTAGCGCACTGCTGGCACACGTTTGATACACATCATATTCTCTGCTTTAGCCGCTGCTAACTTCTGACGCAGTCTCCCCGACTTGCGGAGGTGTGCCATGCGCGCACGCGGCTCTACCTTGCTGGAAATTCTGATCGCGGTGCTGGTGCTCGCCCTCGGCGTCATCGGCGGCGTGGGCTTGCAACTGGGAGCGCTGCGCGCGCGGCATCAGGCAGTGCTGCTGTCGCAGGCGACGCAACTGGCGGTGTCGCTCGCCGAACGCATGCGCGCCAATCCGGCGCAATTCTCCACCTATCTCACGCTGAATTACGATGCGCTGGCCGAACCGTCGCCAGCCGCGCCATCGGCCTTGTGTCATGGCGATGCTTGCGACGCGGCGCAGCTGGCGTTTGCCGATTTGTATGACGCCAAGGTGCAGACCAGCCAGAACCTGCCAGGCGGCCGCGTGCTGGTGTGCCGCGATGCCGGTCTGTGGAGCGGCGGCAAGCTGCGCTGGGACTGCAGCGGCGGCGCGGCCGCGCCCGTGGTGGTCAAAGTTGGCTGGCGCGGCAAGCGCCCGGACGGCACGGCATCGGTCGACGCCGAAGGCGCCCATCCACCTGGCGTCGCGATGGTGGTGGGGAGGTCGCCATGAAACCCGCGCAAAGCGATGGCTGGGGCATGGCGGAGTTCCTGATCGCCATGGCGCTGGGTCTGCTGGTGACGTTGCTGGCCGGTGGCTTGCTGGTCGCGTCCGGCGGCAACTACCGCAACCACAGCGATAACGTCTGGCTTGCCGACGGCGGCCGTTATGCGATGTCGGTCATGGCGCAGTCGATTCGTCAGGGCGCTTACGTGGACTGGGATGGTGACGCGGTGCCGCCCGAGTTGGCGTCGGCGTCGGTGGCCGGGTTGGATGCCGCCAGCATCAGCCGCGCTGGTGAAGGCATCGACGCGCCCTGGCCGGCGGTGGCGCATGGCAGTGATGTGCTGGCCTTGCGATTCGCCGGCGCCGACGATGACGCCAGCATCAACTGCGGCGGCTTTGCGGTGCCCGCCGGGGTGCGCGGCTGGAGCATTTTTTACGTTGCCGCCGATGCCGGCGGCGAGGCGGAGTTGCGCTGTAAATATCGCGGCGCGGCTGGCTGGGGTGCCGATGCCGTGGTTGGTGGTGTCGATTCGTTTCAGGTGCTGTATGGCGTTGACCTCGATACGCCGCTGGACGGTGTGCCCAATACCTATCTGAACGCGACGGCGGTAACGGCGGCCGCCGCGTGGCAGCGTGTCGCCAGCGTGAAGCTGGCCTTGCTGCTGCGCGGCACCGTCAACTCACGCGCGGATACGGTGGCGGGGCGGTTCGATCTGTTTGGCCCCGCCTATGCGGACGCGCATCCGGAAGATGTGGGCGTGCGCGTGGATGAAGGATTGATGCCGCCGGCGGAGCGCCTGCGGGCGCGGCGCGTGTTCAGCATGACGGTGGCGTTGCGGAATCGGGATGGGTGAATCATGCGTCGGCAGCGGGGGATTGCGTTGTTGGTCAGCCTGATGCTGCTGATCATGGTGATGCTGCTGGGCGCTTCGGCGGCGCGGTTGGCCTTGCAGGGCGAGAAGGCGGCACGCGGCGAGCGCGACCGGGACGTTGCGTTGGCGGCGGCGGAGGATGGCTTGATGGATGCGGAACGCGATATTCAAGACAGCACCGATCCGGCGCGCCGCGCGGCGTTCGAGGGGGGCGAGGGCTTTGCCGAAAAATGCGGCGCGGGTGGCGCTGGCCTGCGCGTGAAATCTGCCGGGACGGCGTCGCCGGTGTGGAAGGTGGTCGATTTGTCCGGCGCGGAGGATGGCGGCGCGTGCACGGTGGCGCATGGCGCGTACACCGCGTCCGCCATGCCGACGGGGGAGGGCTTCTTGCCGTTCAAGAAGCCGCGTTATCTGATCGAGCGCATGGCGTGCCATCAACCCGGTGACGATGCGTCGGCCGGCGCCGCGCTGCGGTATTGCTACCGGGTCAGCGTCATCGGTTTCGGCGCGCGGCCCGAGACGGAGGTGGTCTTGCAAAGCGTGTTCAGCAAGCCGGAGGGGACGCCATGAAAAAGATCGTGATGATGGCGCTGGTCAGCTGCGTGGCGTCGGCCTCGCTGGCACAGGTGAAGATCGACAGCTTGCCGGTGGTGGCTGCGTGTAAGACAGGCAAAGCGAACGGGCCTGTGCTGCTGGATAGTGGCGATTTGTATCAGGCCGCGATCAATATCGGCGATTGGGGCGGCCATTTCTCGCGTTATGTGCTGGCTCCGGGAGCGACAGGTGGGGCGAGTGGCAAGCTGGCGTGGGACGCTGGCGCCATCCTTACCGGCTCGGCGGACAGCCCGCCTATGCCGACGCCGGCGCTGCGGCAAATCTACACGGCCGTCATTCAGCCGGATGGGGCGCTGGACATGGTGCCGTTTGTATGGCCGTCGCTATCATCCGCGCAGCAAGCGTTGTTGAACGCCGGGGGCGGCGTCGGCGAGCAGCGCGTGGCGTATCTGCGCGGCGAGCGCTCGCTGGAGGGCGCGCCATTTCGGCGACGCAGCAGTGTCCTGGGCGACGCGGTTCATAGCACGCCGGTCTACAACAGCCAGCCTGGCAAACGCGCGGCGGTCTATCTTGGCGCCAATGACGGCATGTTGCATGCCTTTGACGCCATAACCGGTATCGAACTGTTCGCCTACGTGCCGGACGCGCTGATCGCACATCTGCATCAGTTGAGCAATCCGGCCTATGTGCATCGCGCCTACGTGGACGGTCCCGCAAGCATCAGTGGCGGCACGCTTGTCTCCGCCATGGGCGGTGGCGCGACAGGCGTGTTCGCACTGGATGTGGCCGATCCGGCGCGCTTTGCCGAGGGGCGGGGCGTGCTGTGGGAGTTCACCGGCCGCGACGATCCGCTGATCGGCAATGTCATCACGCCGCCGCACATCGCTAATGTGCGTGTCAGCAAGGATGTGTATCGGCGTTTCGCGGTGGTGGCCAATGGGCTCAATGCGCACGATGGCGCCTTGTTCCTGCTGGCGCTTGATAAACCCAGGGGCGAAGGTTGGCTGCTTAATGCCAACTACTACCGCATCAAGACGCATCCTGGTGCGCTGAGCGCGCCGGTGCTGCTCAACGACAGCGACGGTGTGCTGCGCTATGGCTACGCGGGCGACCTGGATGGTAATTTGTGGCGCTTCGATTTCAGCGGCGGCGCACCGTGGGCGGTCGATAAACTGTTTGCCGCGCGCGACGCCAGCGGCAAGCATCAGCCGATCACGGAAATGCCGCTGCTGGCCTATGGTCGCGATGGCGTCTACATGATTCTGTTCGGCACCGGGCAACTGATTGAAACGGCGGACCGCGCCAGCACGTCGCAGCAGTCTTACTACGCTCTGATCGACAATCTTCACGACGTCATCAGCGGTCGCAGCCAGTTGACGCGACGATTCATGGATGGCGGTGATCTGGCCATGGAGCCTGGCAGCAAAGGCTGGTTTATCGACTTCACCGAGCCCAGAGAGCGCAGCACCCAGGCCGGCATCCTGGCCGACGGCGCCGTGCTGTTTAACACCGTGCTGCCGGGTGCGGATCTGTGCAGTCCGACGCGCAGCCGCAGCTATGCGCTGAGCGTGCTGTCCGGTTTGCCGGACGATGGCAACTTCATCGCGCGTTTGCCGGGCGGCGAGGCGATGGTTGGCGCCATGTTGCCCGACTATGCGCCTTCGCCCTTGCTGCTGTCGCCGGCCATGGCGGTCAGCACGCGCGATGCGTTGGGACGGATTCGGCAGGAAAAGAATTACGCTGTGGCGCAGATCGGCGCCGGAGGGTTGATTGTCGCCGCCGGCAGCGTGAAAGCGACGCGCCGCGTGGGGCGTCTCAGTTGGCGTGAAATCGCCAACTGGCGTGAATTGCACGAGGCCGCAAAATGAAACGCCGGGGATTCAGCCTGATTGAGCTGGCGGTGGTGCTGGTCATCGTGGCCGTGCTGGCGTCGCAGGCGTTGCCGGCTTATCAGCAGCATGTGATCCGCACGCGCCGCAACGAGGCGCAATCGGCGCTGCTAAAGTTGATGATGCAGCAGGAGCGCTTTCACACGCAGCACAATCAATACATCGCCTTCTCCGCCGGCGCCACCGAGCCGGAAGCGCGTCATTTCCAATGGTGGAGCGGCGGCAACCCAAAAACCAGCGCCTACGAGCTGGAAGGCCGGGCCTGCGATGACGAGCCGATCGCGCAGTGCATCCAGATCGTCGCCACGCCCGGTACCGGGCGGGTGGATAGCCGCTTCGCCGATGCGGACTGCCGCACGCTCAAGCTGACCAGCACCGGTGTGCGCCTGGCCACCGGTCCCGCCATGGGGTGCTGGCCATGAACCGCCGCCGCCGCGCCGGCCTCACGCTGATCGAACTGTTGATCGGGCTGGTGCTGGCCGCGATACTGCTTGGCGTCGCCGCGCCGGCTTTTCAACAGTCGCTGCAGCGGCTGCGCTTGCAAGCGGCGGTGAATGACCTGCTGGCGGCGCTGGACCTGACCCGCTCCCAAGCCATCGCCCATGGCGGCAAAGTGCTGATGGCGCCGCTTGACACCGCCGGCACCGACTGGCGCAGCGGCTGGGCCGTTTTTATCGACCGCAACGGCAATCGCCGTCCGGACGCCGGCGAACCGCTGCTGTTCCGTCACGATCCGCTGCGCGACGATATCCGCGTCACCTCCCGATTCACCTCCGGCAATGCGCCAACCTATGTCGCCTACAACGCCGCCGGCCGCACCTGCAGCGCCGCCAGCAGCCTGACCGCCCGCTGGGGCACGCTGTCGCTCAAGCAGGGCGACAAGGCCCGCAACATCATCATCAACATGCTTGGCCGCGTCCGCGTCTGCGATCCCGCCGTGGAGGGGGCGGACTGCGCCGGCGCAAGCGATTGAACTAGCCTTTATAATGTCGCGAAACCAATTCAGCAGGAATAACGTGGACATCAGGAACGATCTGGAGGGCATGACGCTGGCGCTAGCGTGGGCGGCCAGGGGGCTGTACACCACGGCGCCGAATCCGCACATCGGCTGCGTGATCGTGCGCGATGGCATGGTCATCGGCGCCGGCGTGACGCAGCAGGCGGGCAGCGACCACGCCGAGATCCAGGCGCTGAAGGAAGCCCAGGCGCGCGGCCACGATGTGCGCGGCGCCACCGCCTATGTGACGCTGGAGCCGTGCAACCACCACGGCCGCACGCCGCCATGCTCGGACGCGCTGGTGCGCGCCGGCCTCGGCCGCGTGGTGGCGGCGATGGAGGATCCGAATCCGCTGGTGGCGGGGCAGGGCATGGCCAAGCTGGCCGCGCATGGCATAGCGACCAGCGTCGGCCTGCTGGCCGAGCAGGCGTATGAATTGAATATCGGCTTCTTCTCGCGCATGACGCGCGGCCTGCCGTGGGTGCGCATGAAAACCGCCGCCAGCCTGGATGGCATGACGGCGCTGCATAACGGTGTCAGCCAGTGGATCACCGGGCCGGAGGCGCGCGCCGACGGCCATCATTGGCGCGCTCGGGCCTGCGCCATCCTGACCGGCATCGGCACCGTCAAGGCAGATGATCCGCAATTGAACGTGCGCGCCATCGAGACGCCGCGTCAGCCGCGCCGCATCGTGGTCGACAGCCAGCTTGATATTGACCTGTCCGCCAAGATATTGGTGGGGGGCGGGACGTGGATCGCCGCCGCCGTCGGCAACCCGGAGAAGGAGGCGGCGCTGGCCGCCGCCGGCCACGACGTCATGCTGCTGCCCAACGCGGCCGGCAAGGTGGACCTGCCGGCGTTGATGCGCGAGCTGGGGCGCCGTCAGATCAACGAACTGCACGTCGAAGCCGGCGGCAATCTGAATGGCTCGCTGATTCGTGAAGGCTGCGTCGATGAGCTGCTGGTTTATCTGGCCCCGTCGCTGATCGGTGACGCGCAAGGCATGTTCGCTTTGCCGGCGCTGACCGACCTGACGGACAGGAAGTTGTTGAAATTTCACGAGGTGAAGCAGATCGGTGAAGATCTGCGCATCCTTGCCCGATTCACTCATTAGGAAAAACTATGTTTACTGGTATCGTCGCCGCTGTCGGCAAAATTGAATCGGTGAAGCCGCTCGAAGGCGGCTCGTTCGCGGGCGTGCGCCTGGACATCCATGCCGGCGGCTTGCCACTGGCCGACGTCAACCTGGGCGACTCGATCGCCATCAACGGCGCCTGCATGACCGTTATCGAAAAGGACGCCACCAACTTCCGCGTCGATGTCTCGCGCGAGAGTCTGAACAAGACCGTCGGCCTCGACACGCTGACCGAAGTGAATCTGGAAAAAGCGCTGACCTTGAATGAGCGTCTCGGCGGCCACCTGGTGTCCGGCCACGTCGATGGTCTGGGCGTGGTGCGCAAGTTCGAGCCGGTGGGCGAGTCGTGGGAGCTGGTGGTGGAAGCGCCGCACGATCTGGCCAAGTTCCTGGCCTACAAGGGCTCGATCGTGGTCAACGGCGTGTCGCTGACGGTCAATCGCATCAGCGATCTCGGCGCCGGCGCCGATCTGGTGTGCCAGTTCTCGATCAACCTGATTCCGCACACCATCGCCGTCACCACGCTGAAGCATCTGGCCGTCGGCGCCAAGGTCAACCTGGAAATCGACCTGATCGCCCGCTACGTCGAGCGCATGGTGTCGCTCGGCGCGGCCTGAGCGCGCGACAATGTTTGCAGGATTGCCATGCGGCGTCGGTGGAAATCGGCCATTTGCGTGATAAAAGCGCCGTTTTACAGTAGGGCTGGCGTAAATCCTTTAAAATAGCGGGTTATTGAAATAGTCTCGCTCCGTCTTGAAGGATTAAAAATGTCAATTTCCAGCACCGAAGAAATCGTCGCCGAATTGCGCGCTGGCCGCATGGTGATCCTGGTCGATGAGGAAGACCGGGAAAACGAAGGTGACCTGGTGCTCGCGGCGGACTTCGTCACGCCGGAAGCCATCAACTTCATGGTCAAGTACGCGCGCGGCCTGGTGTGCCTGACGCTGACCGAAGAACGCTGCAACCAGCTCGAACTGTCGATGATGTCGACCAAGAACGGCACCGCCTTCGGCACCAACTTCACCGTCTCGATCGAGGCGGCCGAAGGCGTCACCACCGGCATCTCGGCCGCCGACCGCGCCAAGACCATCCAGGTGGCCGTCGCCAAGGACGCGCAGCCGTCCGATATCGTCCAGCCCGGCCATATCTTCCCGCTGAAGGCGCAAAAGGGCGGCGTGCTGATGCGCGCCGGCCATACCGAAGCCGGCTGCGACCTGACCGCCATGGCCGGCCTGACGCCGGCCTCGGTGATCTGCGAGATCATGAAGGACGACGGCAGCATGGCGCGCCTGCCGGATCTGCTGGAATTCGCCAAGGAACACAATCTGAAGATCGGCACCATCGCCGACCTGATTCACTACCGCAGCCGCCACGAGTCGCTGGTGGAAAAAGCCGGCGAGCGCACGCTGAAGACCGCCCATGGCGACTTCCGCATGATCGCCTACCGCGACAAGCCGAGTGGCTCGGCCCACCTGGCGCTGGTGCACGGCGACATCCAGCAAGGCAAGGAAACCCTGGTGCGGGTGCACCAGCCGGTGTCGATCCTCGACGTGCTGGAATCCGAGGCGACCACCCACTCGTGGAACCTGTCGTCGTCGATGGCCGCCATCAAGGCCGCCGACAGCGGCGTGATCGTGCTGCTGAACTGCGAAGAGACCGCCGAGCAGTTCTTCACCCAGTTCGAGGCGCTGTGCCATCCGGTCGACGCCAAGCCGAAGGGCCGCGCGGCCAGCATGGACCTGCGCAGCTACGGCATCGGCGCGCAGATCCTGCGCGAGGTTGGCGTGTGCAAGATGCAGCTGCTGGCCAGCCCGCGCAAGATGCCGTCGATGACCGGCTTCAATCTGGAAGTGACCGGCTACGTCGCCAAACCTAATTAATTAACCAACATACAAGAGGCCATCATGACCGTGGGAAGCTACGAAACCAATCTGAACGGCGAAGACCTGCGCATTGGCGTGGTACAAGCCCGTTTTAACGAAGACATCTGCCACGGCCTGCTGTCCGCTTGCCTGGCCGAGCTCAAGCACCTGGGCGTGGCCGACGAGGACATCCTGCACGTGACCGTACCGGGCGCGCTGGAGGTGCCGCTGGTGCTGCAGAAGATGGCCGAGTCGCAGCAGTTCGACGCGCTGATCGCGCTGGGCGCGGTGATCCGCGGCGAGACCTACCACTTCGAGCTGGTGTCGAACGAGTCCGGCGCGGGCATCACCCGCATCGGCCTGGACTACGGCATCCCGATCGCCAACGCCATCCTGACCACCGAGAACGACGAGCAGGCGGAAGTGCGCATGGCCGTCAAAGGCGCCGACGCCGCCCGCGTTGCTGTCGAGATGGCCAATCTGACCATCGCCCTGGAAGAGCTGAACCAGGATCAGGGCGACGACGAGTAAACACACGAAGGTAACAAGATGACTGATAAGACTACCCACGCCAACCCGAGCAAGAACCGCACGCCGCGTCACCGCGCGCGCGAGTTCGCGCTGCAGGGCTTGTACCAGTGGTTGCTGAACAATGAATCCGCCTCGACGGTGGTCAACCACATTCGCGGCGCGCACGGCTTCGACAAGGCCGACGCCGAGCACTTCACCGTGCTGCTGAACGGCGCCATCGGCTCGTCGGTCGAGTTGCGCGAGATTTTCGCGCCGCTGGTCGATCGCGGCATTAACGAGCTGTCGCCGATCGAGCACGCGGTGCTGCTGATCGGTACCTACGAGCTGAAGAACAATCTGGAAATCCCTTACCGCGTCGTGATCAACGAGGCGGTGGAGCTGACCAAATCGTTTGGCGGCATCGACGGCCACAAATACGTCAACGGCGTGCTGGACAAGGTTGCCGCCCAGTTTCGTCCGGAGGAAGTCGCCGCCGACAAGAAGCGCTGATCGCTTCCGGTATCGTCCAGAGCCACCCACGGTAGCGTGTGGTGGCTTTTTTTATTGTTGATTTGACCCGGCTGCCGGGTATCGGACAGAATTGCCTTTTCAGTCATCCGGAGCGGCATCATCGAACTATATAGCCGACATTGGCGGCGGCGCGGGTGGCTGGTGCTCATCGCCGGCGCACACGTGCTGGGATTCCTGTTCTGGCAAACGCCGGAGCGGCCGGTCGTGGCCGCGGCGACGTCGCGCGCGCCGATCACCTATATTCTGACGCCGCCACAACGGCCGGTGCCGGCCGTTGTGGCGGCGCATCCCGCCGGGCGAGCGCCGGCTCGATTGCGCGCCGCGCCCACGCCCGCGCCGGCAGCGGCGGTTGCCGCCACCGCGCCGCGGGCGATCACGATGCCGCTGGCGCCAGCCGCTGCGCCAGCGTCGTCGGAGCCGGCGGCGATGGCCGAGTCGGCGCCCACCCTGCCTTCCGACCCGTTTGCCTTGCCGGTGAAGCCGCAGGACGATCTGAAGCAGCGCGTCATCAAGGGCGCGGCCGCCGCCGACAAGCTGGCGCTGAAAGCCGCCTTTACGCAACGCGATCGCAAGCTGGTCAACGACGACACCGAGCTCGGCACGGCCATCGCCAAGGCCTACCGAGGTGGCGGCACGCGCCAAGTGGAGTTGGTGGCGGCGGACGGCAGCCGCATCACCAAATTTATTTCTCCTGGGGGGGGTGCGGTTTGCTACCGCTCCGCGTCCAACAACTTCAGCGGCGGACGCGATCCCTTCCGCGACACGGGCAAACTACTCGTCGGTCCCTGCCCATGAAAAACCGCCGGGCCGTTTGAACCAGCTCAACACGATAAGAACTGGCGGGTATTGGGTTCGGCGCCGCCACCGATAGCATGGTCGCCGACAAACTGGTCGAGGTGCGCCTGCTCGACGGCGGCGTGCAGTGGGTTTTGATTCACGTCGAGGTGCAGGCGCAACGCGACGCCGCCATGGTGCGCCGCATGCTGGACTATAACTACCTACAGGGCTGAAAAAGGATTGGAGCAGGGACGTCAGGTGGGACGACAGGAAGGACGCGAGGAAGGACGGAGAGAGGGGGCGCAGGAGCAAGCGGGCGCAATTGATTGAATGGAGTGAGCTGGTGCCGTAAGCGTCGTCACTGAACGATGTGTTCAAATAAGAAAAGCCGCTTGGCCAAGGACGACGTTGCTTGGCTAAGCGGCTTTCTTGCGATGCTGGCGTGAATTACAGGCCGGCGATCTGCGTGCCGTTGACCGATTTCTCGGCATCGGCTGCGGCGACTGGCGCTGCCGGCTTGGCTTGCGCGGCGGCCATCACTGGGGTGATGGTCGGTACTTTCTTGCCGGTCGAAACCTGCTTCAGGCGGTTGTACTCCGCCAGAACACGGGCGCCATAGCCGTCATCATGGGCAAAGGCCGCTGCGCCGACGTAGCTCTTCAGGCCGGCTTCCACCGAACCGCCACGGGTCACGTAATCCTTCAGGATCAGCGAGCCGACGCGGATGTTGGCCACCGGATTGAGCGCGGCTTGCAGGCCGCCCATTTCCTGGAACTTCTCGTGGTGCACTTTCGACATGACTTGCATCAGGCCTTGCGCGCCCATCGGGCTTTCAGCGAACGGGTTCAGGCCCGACTCGATGGCCATCACCGCCAGGATCAGCAGCGGATCGAGTTTGATCTCGCGCGCGGTCAGGTAGGCGGTCGAAACCAGCATGTTGGTGGCGTCGCCGGCGACGCGGTAACGCTTCGACAGCCAGCTGGTCACCCATTTCTGCTGTTTCTCGGAACCCAGCAGGGCCTTGTCTTCAGCCGACAACGCGTCGGTGCTGGCGGTCGCGGCCGGCGTGGCTGGCGCTTCCATCAGGGCCGACAGCGGTGGCGCCGTGACGACCGGCATGGCCGTCTCCGGCGCGCGGTTCAGGCTGTCGCTGAGGGCTTTGGCCAAATCCGGACGGACAAACAGTACTGCCATTACAACCAATGCGGTCACACCAACGATGGTGAGGGTGTGCTGGGCGGTGGTCAACACGCCCTTTGCCGAAATGCGCTTCGTGGATAACCACGCGGCTGGCTGGCAAGCCATCAAACGGGCAAACGACGTTGCACCGGTATTACTATTAATCATAAAGTTCCCCTGAAATGTCCGTAAAAGCGAGTCCCTGCCAGCGTCAGACGCAGCTATCCCAGGTCATGCTCATGCCGTGCATCAGAAATATTCGTTCGTCGCCGCTGTAGGGAGCGTGCGATGGAACGCCATCATTGCTTGCTTGTTGCTGATCTCTCCAGTGGAGTCAACCAGAATGCAATACAACTATTTTCGGGGAGGAAGGCAGACGCCTTTTGAAAACACTCCTTAAAATGTCATGTGGAGCCCCGACTCCGTGAATGAATGAGCGACAAACTTCTCGTCCAGAGACCTGTCCTCTTCAAGTAGGGTGGATTGTATGAGGCGTTTTATATCAAGTCAATACTAACGACAATCGTCTTTATAACTTTTAAATCTAGAATTTTCCCTTGTGTTCGATGGAAAACCAATAAAATCAACCACTTGACCTGTATTTTTAAACAGTACGCTTTAATGTAAGAAAATATTAAAAACCGATGAAATATTCCGATCTGCGAGATTTTATTTCCCAACTGCAAGAAATGGGGGAACTTAAACCCATTTTGACGCCTGTTTCGCCGCATTTAGAGATGACCGAGTTTTGCGACCGCACGTTGCGCGCCGGCGGACCTGCGCTGCTGTTCCAGCATCCTACCGGCCACAGCATGCCGGTGCTGGCCAATCTGTTCGGCACGCCGCGCCGGGTGGCGCTGGGCATGGGGGCCAGCGAGGTCGGCGAACTGCGCAAGATCGGCCACGTGCTGTCGCGCTTGAAAGAGCCGGAACCGCCGCGCAACTTCAAGGACCTGATGGGCCTGGGCTCGCTGGTGAAGGCCGTGTGGGACATGGCGCCGAAGGAGTTGCGCGGCGCGCCATGCCAGGAAATCGTTTGGGAAGGCCATGATGTCGATTTGTCGAAATTGCCGATCCAGCACTGCTGGCCGGGCGACGTGGCGCCGCTGATCACTTGGGGCCTGGTCATCACCAAGGGCCCTAATAAGAAGCGGCAGAATCTGGGCATCTACCGCCAGCAGGTGCTGGGTCCGAACAAGGTCATCATGCGCTGGCTGGCGCATCGCGGCGGCGCGCTGGACTTCCGCGAGCACGCCATTCAGAGCAAGGGCAAGCCGTATCCGGTGTGCGTGGCGCTGGGCGCCGATCCCGCTACTATATTAGGGGCGGTGACGCCGGTGCCGGACAGCCTGTCGGAATACCAGTTCGCCGGCCTGCTGCGCGGCAGTCGCACCGAGCTGGTCAAGGCGATCGGCAGCGAGCTGCGTGTGCCGGCCTCGGCCGAGATCGTGCTGGAGGGGCATATCTATCCGGACGAAAACCACCCGTCCGGCTACGAGCATGCGCTGGAGGGGCCGTATGGCGACCACACCGGCTACTATAATGAGCAGGACTGGTTCCCGGTGTTCACCATCGACCGCATCACCATGCGCCGCGATCCGATCTATCACTCGACCTACACCGGCAAGCCGCCGGACGAGCCGGCCGTGCTGGGCCTGGCGCTGAACGAGGTGTTCATCCCGCTGCTGCAAAAGCAGTTCACCGAGATCACCGACTTCCACTTGCCGGCCGAAGGCTGCAGCTACCGCATGGCGGTGGTGCAGATCAAGAAGCAGTACGCCGGCCACGCCAAGCGCGTGATGTTCGGCGTGTGGAGCTTCCTGCGCCAGTTCATGTACACCAAGTTCATCGTGGTGGTGGACGAGGACGTCAATATCCGCGACTGGAACGAGGTGATCTGGGCGATCACCACCCGCGTCGATCCGATCCGCGACACCACGCTGGTCGACAACACGCCGATCGACTATCTCGACTTCGCCTCGCCGGTCAGCGGTTTGGGCAGCAAGATGGGCATCGACGCCACCAACAAATGGCCGGGCGAAACCAGCCGCGAGTGGGGCACGGTGATCGCCATGTCGCCCGAGGTGAAGACGCGTGTCGATCAGATTTGGCAGGAACTGGGGCTGTAAGGTATAATGCGGTCTGGCGGGCCCCTGCGCATTGTGGCATGGCCAACCTGGTCAGGTCGGGAACGAAGCAGCCACAGCCGTTTACCATAAGTGCCGCAGATCAGGCTCGCCTCCTGATTCATGAAAAAGCTCCCTTCGGGGGGCTTTTTTCATTTCTACTCAATCCGAGCCCGACTTGTTACAATGGCCGCTTTGGCACCCCGCGATACGGTAAAATTCCAGCATGTCCTATCAAGTCCTCGCCCGTAAATACCGCCCGAAGAACTTCGAAACGCTCGTCGGTCAGGAGCACGTGGTTCGCGCGCTGACGCATGCCTTGCATAGTGGCCGGCTGCATCACGCGTATCTGTTTACCGGCACGCGCGGCGTCGGCAAGACCACCTTGTCGCGGATTCTGGCCAAGTCGCTCAACTGCGTGGGACCGGATGGCCAGGGCGGCATCACCGCCACGCCGTGCGGCGTGTGCGAAGCCTGCACCGCGATCGACAGCGGCCGCTTTGTCGATTACATCGAAATGGACGCCGCCTCCAACCGCGGCGTCGACGAGATGGCGCAGTTGCTGGAGCAGGCGGTGTACGCGCCGAGCAATGCCCGCTTCAAAGTCTATATGATCGATGAGGTGCACATGCTGACCAACCACGCCTTCAACGCCATGTTGAAGACGCTGGAGGAACCGCCCGAGCACGTCAAATTCATTCTGGCGACCACCGATCCGCAGAAGATTCCGGTGACGGTGCTGTCGCGCTGTCTGCAATTTAATCTGAAGCAAATGCCGCCGGGCCACATCATCGGCCATCTGGAAAATATTCTGGGGCAGGAGGGCATCAGCTTTGAACAGCCGGCGCTGCGCCTGCTGGCGACCGGCGCGCATGGTTCGATGCGTGACGCGCTGTCCTTGACCGACCAGGCGATCGCCTACGCCGCCGGCGCGGTGACGCTGGACGCGGTGCAGGGGATGCTGGGCGCGCTCGACCAGTCGTACCTGGTTCGTCTGCTCGACGCGCTGGCGGCGCAGGACGGCGCCGATCTGCTGGCCGTGGCCGATGAGATGGCCACGCGCAGCCTGTCGTACAACGGTGCCTTGCAGGATCTGGGCACCTTGCTGCACCGGATCGCGCTGGCGCAGACGGTGCCGGCGGCGCTGCCGGAAGATTTGCCGGAGTATGCCGACATCGTGCGTCTGGCCGCCGCGTTTGACGCGGAAGAGGTGCAACTGTATTACCAGATCGCTGTGCATGGCCGCAATGAATTGGGACTGGCGCCGGATGAGTATGCCGGCTTCTCGATGACGCTGTTACGGATGTTGGCCTTTCGCCCCGGCGTAGGCGGGGCGGAGGGGCAACCAGCGGCGGCGCCGGCGGTGTCGCGTCAGGCGGCGATGGCTTCGGCCCGTGCCGCCGTCGGCGCCACGCCGGCACGCGCGGCCGCCAATGTACAGGCAAGCCACGCCAGCGTGGTGCCGCCGTCGGTGATCGCCGGCGCCGCCGCGATGGCGCGCAATGACGCGCCTGCCGCGCCGCTGCGCCCGGCGGCGCCAGTTGCCGCTGTGGCCCCGACGGCTCCGACACCTTCGGTAGCGCCAGCGGTGCAGC
>NZ_WWCP01000047.1 GCF_009857505.1 Duganella lactea | reverse complement strand
CCGGGCGCGTCCGGCACGGCCAGGCGCACCACGCTGCCGGCGCTGGCGGCCGCCAGCGCCGGCAGGCAAACGTCGGCCGGGCGGGCGATGCGCAGTTGGCGCAGTTGCGCCAGCGAGGCGGTCAGGTTGACGCCGCGCCAGCCCTGCTCATAGAACAGCTGGCTGGCCGAGCCGATGCGCGGGCCGGCGGCGCCGACCTCCAGGTAGCAGCCGCGCCGCACGTCGCGCAGCGCGCGCCACAGCAGCACGTCTTCGAAATTGACCGCATATGACGTCAGGCTCATCGCGCCACTCCTTCTTCAATGGTGATCTCGGGGTCCAGCCAGGTACAGCCCTCGAAATAGCTGTGCTTGAGATTCATCACCTCGAACACCAGCGCCAGGTCGCGCCACTCGTAGTTGGCGCTCAGGTGGTTGTCGCTGCTGTGTAGCGCGGTGGCCACCGAGTAGCTGCCCGGTCCGAGATTGAGCGGGAAGCTGCAGCGCACCCGTAGCCGCTGGCCGGCGCGCATGCCGGTCAGCGGCTTGAGCTTGTGGAAGGTGTTGGTGCCGAAGATGTTCTGGCCGAGGCGATCCTTGATGCGGTAGCCCAGCGTCAGCTCGTCGAGCGCGTCGTGCACGGCGACGTCGATTTGCAGCGTGACGCGGCTGCCGACACCGTGCACCTCGGCCGCCTCGCCGTCCTCCTTGAGCAGCGCGATATGTTCGACGCGCGCCTGGCCGGTGCCGGAAATGGTCTGTACCTTGCCGTTGTCCAGGGTGGCCTGGGTCACCGACTCGCCCTCGCGTTCGGCCAGCATGGCGTTGTACAGGTCCATGATTTCCTCGGGCGTGCCCTCCTTGCTCACACGGCCTTTGTCGAGCAGGATGGCACGATCGCACACCGATTGGATCGCGCCCTTGTCGTGCGAGACGATCAGCAACGTGGTGCCCTGGGCGCGGAAGCCGCGGATGCGCTCGAAGCTCTTGTGCTGGAAGTAGGCGTCGCCGACCGACAGCGCCTCGTCGACGATCAGCACGTCGGGACGGCGCGCGGTGGCGACGCTGAAGCCCAGCCGCATCTGCATGCCGCTGGAGTACACGCGCACCGGCTGGTCGAGGTATTCGCCGATCTCGGCGAAGGCCTCGATCTCCGGCATCAGCTGCTGCAGCTCCTCGACGCTCATGCCGAGCAACTGGCCGGCCATGAAGACGTTCTGGCGGCCGGTGAAGTCGGGGTGGAAGCCCATGCCCAGCTCCAGCATGGCGGCCACCCGCCCGCCCATCTGCACCGTGCCGACGCTGGGCACGGTGGTGCCGGTGATCAGCTTCAGCAGCGTGCTCTTGCCGGCGCCGTTGATGCCGATGATGCCCAGTGCCTGACCGGGGGCGACGCTAAAGCTGATGTCCTTGAGCACCCAGATGGTCTCGTGGCGCGGTTTGCTAAAGGGCATCAGCCACTCCAGCAGACGCGCGCGGTGGTTCGGATAGCGCCGGTAGGCTTTGCCCAGGCTTGTTACACGTATGCTGCCGTTCACAGTTCGTCCACCATTTCACCCGCGCGCTTGCGGAACAGTTGCATGCCCAGCAGGCACAGGATGACCGCCAGCGCGGCCGGGTAAGCCAGGCTGGCCCAGTCGGGTTGCTGCTGCGCCACCAGGATGCGCTGGTAGCCGTCGATCAGCGGCGCCATCGGATTCCACGCCAGCCAGCCGCGCACCTCGGCCGGCAACACCTTGACCGGGTACACCACCGGCGTGAACCAGAACCAGAATTGCAGCGTGATGGAAAAGAACTGACCGACGTCGCGGAAGAACACATTGAGCACGCCCAGCACGATGCCGAGGCCGACGGCCAGCAACACCTGCAGCGCCAGCACCGGCAGCAGCGCGGCGAACACGGCGCCGGGGAAATTGCCGGAGAACACCAGGAACAGCGTGAACAGGCCGAAGATGATGGCGTAGTTGAGCAGCGCGTTGGCCACCACGATCACCGGCAGGCACAGGCGCGGGAAATTGATTTTCTTGATCAGGCCGGCCTGGTCGATGAAGACGGTTTGCGCCTTGCTGGTGATTTCCGCGAACAGGTTCCAGTGCAGCACGCCGGCGCACAGATAGATGCTGTAACCAAAGGTCGAGGTGCTGTCCGGCAGGCGGTTGTGCATCACCTGGGAAAAGATGACCGTGTAGACCACGATCATGGCCAGCGGATTGAGGATGGTCCAGGCGGCGCCGAGAATCGAGTTGCGGTACTTGGACTGGAACTCGCGCTGCACGCTGCCGAGGATGAAGCCGCGGTAGGCGGCCAGATTGCGCAGGCGCCCCATGATGATCATGGGCGCGCCTCCGGCAGATGCTGAGAAATGAACGTGGTGGTCATGGTCTGGGACGGAAAGTTGGGGCGTGGTCGCGGCGCGAAAAAAAACGCGCAATTATACACCACGGCACGGGGCGTTTTCGCTGGCGTCACGGGCTCTCGGTGAGCTTTTGCAGCGCCGCCGGCTTGATGATGAACAGTCGGTGGGTGTCCTTCTGGATGATGCCCTGCTGCGCCAGCGCGGTCAGCGCGCGGGTCACGGTTTCGCGGCTGGTGTTGATCATGTTGGCAATATCCTGGTGGGTCGGCAGGTTCTCCACCACCTCCGGCTGGCCCGGCTCTTCGCCCGGCTTTTTCATCTGCACCAGGTAGGTATAGATGCGGCGCGCGGTGTTGTTGATGCTCAGCAGCGAGCGGAACTCCGAGTCGCGCTGGATCTTGGCGGCGAGGTGGCGCAGCATCATATTGGCCACCGACGGCGCGTGCGAAAACAGGTGCAGGGCGGCGGCGGCCGGCAGGAAGGCCACCAGCACCGAGCTCATCGCCACAACCGAGGCGGTGCGCTGCGAACCATTGATGACTGCAATTTCCCCAAAGAAATCCCCGGGCGCCAGCATGCGCAGGCCGATCGCGCGCCCATCCTCGGTGACGTCGATCACCTGCATCTGGCCCGACAGCAGGAATAGCAGGCCGTCGCCGGCGGCGCCCTTTTGCAGCACGATGTCGCGCTTGTTGTACTGGCGGAAGCGCAGCTCGGTCTTGACCCGCTGCATGTCCTCGTCGCTGAGTTCGGCGAGCAGCGGGATCTTGCGCAGGTGCACCTGGAAGTTTTGCGGGGCTTGTGGCGGCGCGGCTTCTTCCGCAGGCGTTTGATGGTCGTTCGGCTTGGTCATGGCGGTATTTTACCCGGCCTGCGGCGCTTTACAGACCTGTCCAGCGCCACGACAGCTGCACCTGGCGGCTGCGGTACTGGAAGATCGAGATGTTTTCGCGGTTGCGTACCGCGCGCCACTCCAGTTGCACACTGTGTTCCTTGCTGAGCGCATAGCTCAGCGCGCCGCGCAGCGTCTGCGTGGTCTGCGCGCGGCGCAGGTCGATGATGCCCGGCGAATACAGGGTGGCGCCGGTCCAGCGCTGGCCGGTCCATTCCAGTTCGCCGATCAGCTGGTCGGACAGCAGGCGCCGGCCATACAGGCGCATCGACCAGCCGTCGCGGTCGCCGCCGGGGCGGTGCGCGTCGCCGCGGTCGTACTGGTAGCCGGCGGCGGCCTGGGCCTGGGTGAGGTCGTCGCGGTAGCCGAGCAGGGCGCGCAGCTCCAGCGTGGTCGCGTCGAAATTGCTCAGGGTGGGGTAGCGGGTGTAGGTGGCGCCGCCCAGCAGACTCAGATCGAGGCCCTTGGGCAGCGTTAGCGGCGCCGCCGCCCGCAACTGGGTCTGCGCCTGTTGCTGGTAGAGCTGGCCGCCCAGCGTCATTACACCCAGCATGGCCGAACTGCGCATCTTCCAGCGGCCGGCGCGCCACGGATGCTCGGCGCCGGCGAACAGCGAGGCCGAATCGTAGTGTGACTGGTGGTCGAACTTGCGCAGGTGGGCCTGGGCGAACGCCAGGTCGCCGTCCGGATTGAGCTCGCGCAGGTAGTCGCCGGAGACCACCGCGTAGCCGTCGCTGTGCGGTTTGTACTCGGGTAGCAACTCCAGCGGGACGCCGCTGCTGTCGGTGAAATAGGGCGAGCTGGCGCCCTGGTTGACGTTGCTGTCGTGGCCGCGCGCCGCGCTGACGCTCCACTGGCTCAGCGCGCGCCAGCGGTGGCAGCCTTGGCTGCGCTGCTGATGGATGATGTCGCGGATGCCCGGCGGCGGATCGAAATTGCGCTCGATGCTGGCAAACAGCTGTTCGGCCTCGGTGTCGTGGCCGAGCGCGCACTGCACCAGCGCCAGGTCCAGCCATTCACCTGCGTGGCGCGGCCCCTGGGCGATCATGCGCGCCAGCGCCAGCGAGGCGTCGGCCTGGCGGCCCTCGGCGATCGACTGCATGGCCTGCAGGTACAGGTCGTCCTCTGGCGCCTGGGCGGCGGCGGCGGCGCTCAGCAGCCACAGCGTGCAGCACAGCAGTGCGCGCGGGCTCATGCGCTTGCTCCCTGCGCCGCGCCGGCGGCCAGCGTGTCCAGTGTATAGAGCTCGGTCCGGGATTGCTTGCCGCGCAGCGTGGTCTGTCCGATATGCCGCAGCCCATGGCGGCGGCTGAGCGCCGCCGTGCCGGGGCCGATCACCACGTCGTAGGGCAGATCGCGCGCGGCGGTTTCCAGCCGCGAGGCGACATTCACGCTGTCGCCGACGGCGGTGTAGATGCTGCGCGAGACGGAACCGAAGTCGCCGGCCATGGCGCGCCCGCTCTCGATGCCGATGCGGACCCGGATCGGCGCCTCGCCGCGCGCCAGCCGGTCGCGGTTAAAGGCGCGCATGCCGGTCAGGATGGCGCCGGCGGCGTCCAGCGCCTGGTCGGCGTGGTCGGCCACCGGCAGCGGCGCCCCCCAGAACGCCACCAGGCCGTCGCCGGTAAATTTGTCGAGGGTGCCGTGCGCGGCCAACACCGGCTGCGTCAGACAGTCGAGGAAGGCGCGGGTCAGCTCGGCCGCCTGCTCCAGCGGCAGCGAGGCGACGTGGGTGGTGTAGCCTTCCATGTCGGCGATCAGCGTGGTCACCTCGCAGTGGCTGGGTTGCAGCGGGTCGTTCAGATTGCTGCGCAACAATTCATCGACCACCGCGTCGGCCACGTATTGGCGTAGCGTGTTTAGCAGACGGCGTGATTGCTTTTGCGATAGCTGCCAGCCGAACGGCACGCCCACCGCCAGCAGGAACAGCGTGCACAGCAGTGGTCCGGTGCTGGAGAACACGGCGTCATGCGGGACCATGAGGTAGGCCAGCGCCAGCCACAGCAGGGCGGCGCCGGCCAGGATGGCGACGTTGACCAGCGCCGAGCGGCGCAGCAGTGTATAGGTGCTGAGCCAGGCGACGGCGGCCACGAACAGCACGGCGATGCACTGGCCGGGCCAGGGCGCCGGCGCGCTGCCGGCGCGTATATCGAGCTGGGCGGTGAGGGCGGCCGCGTGCACCAGCAGGCCGCTGGTCGACGCCGACAGCGGCGTGGCCACGCGGTCGGACAGGCCGAGCGAGGAGGAGCCGATCAGCACCAGCTTGTCGCGCAACAACTGGGCCGGCGCGCTCAAGTCCAGGATCATGCTGGCTGGAATCACCGTATAGGCTTCCCATGCCAGGCTATAGGGCAGGCGGCGCAGGCCGTCGCCGTGGTGCATGCCGCCGGTGGGGCCGGACAGCGAGCGCGCCGGCGCGCCGGCGCAGCAGTTGAGCAAGGCCAGCGACAGGGTCGGGTAGGCGCGGCCGTCGAACCAGGTTTGCATCGGCAAACGGCGGATCACCCCGTCATGGTCCGGAATGAAGCCGATATTGCCGATGTGCGCCGCCTGGCGCAAACCCGGGTGGTTGGCGATGTAGCCGCTGGCCCGCACCGCCGTGCCGGCCGCCGGCGCGGCGCGCCCGCCAGTCAACTGGCCGACGCGTAGCGGCAGGTTGCCGTTGTAATCGAAGGCGTGCGGCAGCACCAGCGGTCCGTGCTGGGCCAGCATGGCCAGGCGGGTGTCGCCGCCGGCCTCGGCCGCCTCGGGCAGCACCAGGTCCAGCGCCACGCCGCGCGCGCCGTAGTGACCGATCAGTTGCTCGATCAGCGAGGCGATGCGCGTGCGCGGCCATGGCCACGGCCCTTCGGCCGCCAGGCTGCCCTCGTCGATGTCGATCACCGCCAGCCGCTGCTCCGGGCGCGTCGACGCCTGCTGCCGCACCATCCAGTCGCGCAGCCATTCATCGCCACTGGTCCACGCGTGGCCTGCCAGCGGCCATTGTGTCCAGGCGGCCAGCAACACAGCCGTCGCCGCGATCAGCACGCGGATGGCCGCCAGTGGCACCGCGCGAACGCGGGGAAACACAATGAACTTCATGGACGAGAAAATGTCACGCAGAGCGGCTCCGCTAAGTTTTGTTAGCCGGCAAGTATAACTGCATGTCGCCAAGGAGAGTAATAATCGTTGCTGGCACGCCGCTGGCGGCCAGGGAATTGTGTAACAAAACGTGAAAAACGGTAACAATCATAGCTCGCCTGACCGCCAGCCGCTAGAGTATAAACACAAAACTGGTGGCCGTTGCCGCAAAGCTGATCGCTGCGGGGGTGTGACGGGCATCACACAGAATTTCTCGCGATCAGTGGAGAATAATAAAAAAGGAGTTTCTCATGGGGTCCCAACAATTGCTTTCCCTGCCACGTTTGAGCGCCGTCCAGGTCGGCCTGGGGGCGATTGTGTTCGCTTGCGGCGCGCTGGCGCAGGCCGGCGAGGCCGGCCGCATCGTGTTCGTCGTCGGCCAGGTGCACACCAACGACCGCCCGACCCAGCTCAACGACGCCGTGCAAGAGGGCGAGGAACTGAGCACCGGCGCGGATGGCTATGTCTATCTCAAAACGGCGGACGACGGCCTGCTGATCCTGCGTCCGTCGAGCCGAGCGAAGATCGTCCGCTACCACATCGATCGCAAGGTGCCGTCCAACACCCATGTCAAGCTGGAATTGCTGTCCGGCGTGGCGCGCAGCGTGTCGGGCAGCGCGGTCAAGCAGGCGCGCCAGAACTTCCGCTTCAACACCCCGGTCGCGGCGATCGGCGTGCGCGGCACCGACTTCACCGTGTTTACCGACCAGGAAACGTCGAACGTGACCGTCTTGTCGGGCGGTATCGTGGTCAGCGGCTTCAGCGGCAGCTGTCTGCCGACCGGCGGCGGTCCGTGCGAACACACGGCCAGCCGCGAACTGAGCGCGGGACAGTCCGGTCAGATGCTGCAAGTCAAGCGCGGCCAGGTGACGCCACAGTTGCTCAGTAGTGGCGGTGCGGCGCCGGACGCCGTTGTGCCGCCGCGGAGTGATGAACCGAGTGGTAAAAGTGGTGGCGCTCAGGCTGGCGGCAGTTCCGTGAACAACGAGCCGGCGCTGGATGCGCAGAAGGCGGCGGCGCTGATACATCAGGCGCGCCTGCAGCTCAGCGAATCCCCGGCGCCGACACCGACACCGGCCCCGTCACCGACGCCAACCCCGGCGCCGACGCCCGCGCCGACGCCCGTGCCCAGCCCGACGCCAACCTTGCCGGACCCCGCACCCACGCCAACGCCGGTGGTGGTCGCGCCGCAGCCGGAGGTGCCGGTGGCCAATCCGAGCAAGCTGGTGTGGGGCCGCTGGACGACAGTGCTCGATCAGGCGCCGAACATCAACGCCTCCGAGTTGATCGCCGCGGGCGGCAAGCGGGTCGCATATAACTCGTATTACACGATTGTTCGCACCAAGGGCGATGAGTGGGTCATGCCGGTGCAGGGAGAGGCCGGTTTTGCGTTGCGTGACAGCGAAGCGTTTGTAATCAATGACACCACTAAAGTGATGAGTGCGGCCACCTTGCAAAACGGTCAATTGCAAGTTAATTTTGGCAAGCAAACATTTGATACGCGGCTTGACTTGATCACTGGTTCGGAAACTTTTAAATTACGAGCCACCGGCGGGATAGGCAAGGCCGGGGAATTAAGCGGTGGCAATCAGTTTTTAGCGCCGAATAATATGTCCGTCACCGGTAGCCTGGGACCGCAGGACAATGCCGCCTACATCTTCTCGACTCGCCTGGATGCGCAGCGTACCGCAAATGGCGTCACTTACTGGACCAAGTAATTGTTGTATCGGTGCCACGAAAAAAATGCCGCGTAATGCGGCATTTTTTATTGATAGCCGTTTTATGCATTTTTAAATGCGTAAATAAATCGGGATTAAATACCAATGAAGTTTTAATCACCGTTATCGTGTGTGGCCGCGCTGTTTAGGCAATTGGCAGGCAAGGGCGGCACTATTGATTTCGCTACAAGCTTCTCTCATAATCACGGCTCGGTTAGTTTTTTATAGGAAAAACCTTAAAAAATGAGTGCTTTCGCGATTTCGTGTGACGACCATCACATGTTCTCGGATTGCCTTCTGCCATCATGGCTGCCGTAGTACTGCTAGCTGTCCGCAGCAATGCAGAATCTTTTCAATCTCTAGGAGTTTACTCAATGTCTACTACCGCTCTCGAAATTCAAACTCTGTACGTCGCATATTTCAACCGTCCAGCCGATAAACTGGGTCTGGATTTCTGGATCGCCCGCGCCGACGCCAATGGCGGCGTGGATTCCGTTGCTTCCGAGTTCGCTAACTCCACCGAATACACCGACACCTACGGCGGCAAATCGCCAGCGGCCCTGGTTAACCAGATCTACCTGAACCTGTTCGGCCGTCCTGCGGAAACCGAAGGTCTGATTTACTGGGCTAACAAACTGATCAACAAAGAGCAAACCTTCGGCCAGATCGCTCTGACCATCGCCAACTCGGCCCAAAACGACGACCTGGTAGCCATCACCAACAAGGTGAACGCCGCTGATGCCTTCACCACCTCGCTGGATACCGCAACCGAAATCCTGGGTTACGACGGCAAAGCCGCTAACCAGGTTGCCAAGGACTGGCTGGCCGGCATCACCGACGACGCTTCGTTCGCCGCGAAGACCTCGGCCGATGCACTGAACGCCGTGGCAAAAGCCGCGAGCGACGCACATGACGGCACCCAGAACTCGCCACAAACCTTCGTCCTGACCAAAGGTCTGGACACCGTCAACGGTGGCGCAGGTAATGATGTGATCGTCGCTGCGGTCGATAGCGACGCTAGCCCTAACGTAGAACTGAACACCCTGAGCAGCCTTGACATCATCAACGGCGGCGCAGGTATCGACACTCTGAAGATCGTGAGCACCGGTACCAACGGCGGCACAATCAACTTGCCGAATCTGACTAGCGTCGAAATCGTTACCATCGACAGCGCTGCGGATGTTGCCGTTAATTCGTCGTCCATTTCCGATATCACCAACCTGAACGTAACCAAGGCTAGCGGCGTGGTCACCGCGACTGCCGCTGCGACCACCAGCGTTGACGTTTCGGTTAAGAATGGCGGCGCCGTGACCATCAACGGCGGCAAAGACGTAAACGTTGCGCTGACCGATCGCGCCAACAACACGATCGATGTGGGTGCGACTGGCACCGATCCAGTGGGTAACGTGACCATCGATGTAACCGGCAAAGCCGCTGTGAACAATGCAACTACGGGCGCTTTGAACATTGTTGCCACGCAGCTGGGTAATATCAACGTCGGTGGCGGCAAAACCGTCAGCGTAACCCAACACGCGACCAGCTCCACTAGCGCACTGGTAGCCGATGGTGGTTTGGAAAAAATCGTTCAAGGCAATGTTACTGTTACCGCTTCGAGCATCACCACCGACGTGACCGTCAAGCAAGACGCTCAAGTTGATGCTGCCAGCCGTGCCGCTGTAGTCGGTGTAACCGAAGTGGCTAGCGTGAAATTCTCGGCACTGGCGAGCGGCGAGTTGGTCACCGTTGGTGGCCTGACCTTCACCGCATCCAAGGACCTGACCGCCGCACAAGTGGCGCAAGCCTTCAACAATCTGACCAACCTGGACACCCAAGGTTCCGGCGTAAATGGCAACGGCACGTTCACCGGTCAACTGCTGCAAGACTGGTCGTCGGGCACTGCTTCGGCCGACGGCACCGTGGTATTCACTGGCAAAGCCAACACCTTCATGACTGATCTGGTTGCTACCGCAAAAGCCACCGTCACCACTACCACTCAAGGCGTCACCGCTGTTAGCGCACGTAACACTCTGGGTATCGACAACGGCACCGTCGCCATCGCTGGTGGCGCTGCGCTGAAAAACGTCACCGTTGATGGCTACGCAGATTCGATCGGCACTAACGGCGTAACCGGCACTGCCGCCGCTCTGGATACCGTCAAATTGGCGAACGGTGGTAGCTTCGACATCGATAGCGCTGCTGCAACCCTGAGCCTGACCGCTACCAACGTTGGTGGCACTGTCAACGTTATCGCTGGAACCAAAACCATCAACGCAGTAGTTACCGGTGCGGACGCCACGACCACGCTGGCATCGGCTTCCGCTGATACCGTCAACGTTTCGGGTTCCGGCAACGTCGCGGGCACTACCGCAAACGGTGGCCTGAACGTCGCTACCGCGATCAACACCAGCGGCATGACCGCCGGCACCGCTAAATTCACTATCGCCGACGGCACCTTCACCACCTACACCGGTGGTGCAGGTTCCGATAGCGTGATCGTGTCGAACGCAGGCACCGCCATCACCAAGGCGATCAATCTGGGTGCTGGCGATGACGTTCTGACCCTGCAAGGCACCGTGGTTGTACCGACCGCAACCCTGAGCGGCGGCGCAGGCACCGACACCATCGCCATGAACGGCGCTAGCGCTGCTTCCCTGTCGGCAAATGGCGACTTCGCCGCCAAGATCGACGGCTTCGAAAAACTGGCAATCACCGACACCGTGACCATCGCTACCACCGTCAACATGGCCAACATGGACGGCATCACCTACGTTGTGAGCAACAACTCGGGCACCGTGAGCCCGCAGGCGGTGAAGCAAGTGTTCACCGTTGACTTCGCCGCTTCCGGCGCGATCGTCGGCAACGATTCCGTCAGCTTCGATGGCCGTACCGTGAACCTGACTTCGACCGATACTCCAGCGACCATCGCTGCGAAGTTCCTGCTGGCTGGTGCTGGTACTGCTTGGGACGTCACCAATGTTAGTGGTTCGGTTGTGACCTTCACCGCAAAAACCGGTGGTGTTATTCCAACCCCGGTTGCTGCCGCTGACTTCGTGGTTGTCAACGATACCACCACTGCTTCCGGCGTCGTAGCCAAGGTACAGGACGGCAACGGTGCTGCTCAGGCTGAGACGTTCACTCTGGATTTGACTGGCTCGGGTGCAATTGAAGCTGGCGATACCATTCAGTTTGATGGTCAGACCATCACTTTGGCAACCGGTGACACCGCTGCTACCATCGCAAACAAGGTTGCAGCTGCTACCTACGCGGATTGGACCGCCACGGCTAACAGTGGTGTTGTAACCTTCGTCAATAAAACTTTCGTGAATGTGGCTGATACTACGATCGGGAACTTCCAGTTCACGAACGTTAAAGGTACGACGGTTGTGCCGGGTACTCCAGTTGTGACCACCGTTGGCGCCGCAGCGGGTAACGGTAGCCCAGCCCTGACCATCGACAAGCTGGCTAACAATGGCACCGTAGAGCTGGTAGCCGGCGGCGCTGGCGTAGTCGTTAAACTGGCTGATGCTACCGGCTCGTCCGACAGCTTCAATCTGGTGACCAAAGTGGGTACGGGTAACCTGAACTTCGGTACCGTGGACGTTGCTGGCGTTGAAACCATCAAGTTCACTGCAACCGACACCGATACCTCGACCACCACTGGTAATGGTGTTCAGACTTCGACTGTGACTCTGAAAGCAGACAAGGCTGCCATCGTGACCATCGACGGTTCGTCGAACGTTAACCTGACCCTGGATACCACCACCAACAAACTGGTGACCATCAACGCTAGCGCGCTGACCGGCGGTCTGACCGTCGATGCGAACAATGTGAATGGTGCCAACGCTCTGACCATCAACGGTGGTGCTGGCAATGACACGATCCATGCATCGGTTGGTGCTAACGCCAAAGCTGACATCATCAACGGCGGCGCTGGCAACGACACCATCTACGCTGGTTCGAACGGTGCAACGCTGACCGGTGGCGCAGGCAATGACACGTTCATCCTGTCCTCGGCATCGGCTACTGGTGGTACCAAAGAAGGCAATGCCTACAGCACCATTACCGACTTCAGCGCAGGCGATGTGCTGAAACTGCAGTACTTCGATAGCGTTACTACTCAAGCTGCCGCTGCTGCTACCGGTTTCGCTAAGCTGACGGCAGTGCTGAACGACACCACCGCGTCGTTCTCCAACTTCCTGGATGCAGCAGTCGTTCAGGCCGGCATAGGTGGTGCTGTGTACTTCAACTTCAAAGGCGATACCTATGTTGTTGTTGACAGCGACAGCAATACCACCACCACGTTCCATAACGAGCATGACCTGGTAATTAAGCTGACCGGCGTCAACGGTGACAGCCTGACCTGGAACTCGACTTCCGGCACCGTCGCCCTGGCTTAATCTCCTTTGAGATGGCCCTCTTGCTCAAATAGAGGAGGGCTAGTCAGACCTCAAAAACCCATCTCTCCGGAGATGGGTTTTTTTTGTGCCCAGATTAAGACGCCGTTCGGCTGTAGAAATCAGCAGCAAGCCCGCGCATACATTGCCTTTCCGGCAATAAAAAAATCAATATTACACCGCCGTCGCAGCCTTCCAGGCTGCTGACGTACTGCAACTGATGTGGAATAATGCCAACAGTAGCGGTATCGTGACTTCCCGTGATACTGCGGTTAAATAGTTTGCCAAGCTGCCCCGTTGCGCTGGATGCGCATACCTCCGTACTCACCGCCTACGTGAATGCTGCGATACAGCAGGCATGCTTACAGGCTGGTGCTCAGTGCGGGCTCTGGAACTCCACCTTCCGCACGGGGTGGAGTTTTTTTCTAAGGATTGTGCATGCTTATTTTTTCTTTGACCCGGGATGTCACGCTCGACACCAAGGTTTTCCGCCGCCACTTTCAGGCCGTGACCGATCTGGATGCTGCCCAGGTGGACCGGCTCTACCTTGACGTTGGCTGCGAGCTGCGCCTGATCATCGAAAAGTTGCAGGACGAATACGTCCTCGCGCATCCAGACACCGATGAAGCTGCCAAACAGATGCTGTTGTTGGATCAGTTGGGCGTGAAGCTGGGCGGTGAGGAATCCCTGCTATCTTGGCTCTTCTTTCCGACCCGTCTGGGACGGATGTCTTCGCGGCTGGTAGGCGAGGGGCTGTATTTTCACAAGGAGGCCGAGGTGCTTCCGGCGCAGTTGCAGGCTTTGCGCGCCAGCAAGCCTGACAAGCAGCATTTTCGCATTGCCGTGATCAACGGCTTTGGCACCAACCTCGGTGATTGCACCATCGGTATCACTGCTTTTCGGCAGGTGCAGTCCTGTCTGGCGCGTTATCTGCCCGGCGTGAGCTGCGATATCGTGTTCGGCGCCGGGGTGAGCGCGGCCGCGGCAGATATCGTTGCATTTGATAAATCCGTCGAGCGTGTGCTGTGCCAGGCGCCAACGGTATGCGAGTTTGCCCAGTACGACGGCTATTTTGATTTTTCCGGGCTTACCGACAAGCCAGAGTATGAAACCTTGCCTGCGGTGGACTGGTATTTGTGGTGGTGTGGCCTCGATCCGCAGACAGTGCGCCCCGAGCACAAACGCAACTGCGGACATATCCGCTGGGATGCCTGGAACGAAGTGCGCAGCGTGCTCCATGACAAGCCGGGTAAGAAGGTGTTGTTTAATCCTAAGGCGTCCGTGCCGATGCGCACGATGCCGCCCGGGATTGCCAGCAAATTTGCCAGGCGGCTGTTGGAGCTGGACCCCGAGATGAGACTGATCGTGGATCAGCCTATCGATTTGCAACATAAACGGTTGATCGACCTCTCCAGCCAGATCAACACACCCGAAAAATTCAAGGCTCTGTGCGGCTTGGTTGACGGTCTGATTACCGTGAACAGCTTTGCGTCGCATGTGGCAGACCTGTGTTCTACTCCGGCGGTTCATCTGTGCTCCACAATTGCTGGGGGCCACTACCCTTATTACCCGTTTTCCGCGGCGATCAATCCGCAAGGCTATGAACTATTGCCGGCCTTCGGCAAGGTCAAGGTGGAACTGGCGGTGTGGGAGAAGATCAGCTCGCTTTATCACAACGCCTGGGAGAGCATTTCGCCGGTCGAAGTGTTGAGCAAGCTACAAGAAAAAATGGTGCAGCGCCAAGCGGCGCCCCATGAGCCCAAGGGACTCGCCCTGGTGACGGATATCAGCACGGCAAGCTGCGTGGACAGCAACGACGCCACGCGCCGCCTGGTACGGCAAAGGCTAATTGCCGAGCACGCGCACGCCACCAAGCGCTTTACTTATTTGACACAACACATTCTCAACGCTGGTAGCGTGTGCGTACTGGCCTGCGCGCCTGACGCCAGCCTGGCGCTGATCTTGGCGAAGCGTGTGGCGCCGCACGGCGAGCTGATCGTTCTGGAGCCGCGCGCCTTGCTGGCGCGTAGCGTGGAAAGTAGTCTGTTCAACGCCGGCTTGTTTGCCTCGCGGGTGTTGCAGGCGATGGCCATCGCCGGCGCCAAGGACGTGAAAATCAGGGCGCTGGACCCTTGGACCGAAAGCCGCTCCAGCGAATGGGGCAATACCCGGCGGATGATCGCTGTGCCGAATCAAACCGTGGATGATTTGGCCTTGCCATCCTGTGGTAGCCTGATTGTGCAGTCACCCATGCCCTTCGCGCAATTCATTGCCGGGGCCATGAAGACATTGAAGCGTTGTCGTCCCTTTATTTTCATGGGGCCCGTCAGCCGTGAAGAAGTGGCTAATGCCTGTGCCGCCGGCATTGAGGCCGACTATGAGTTTTGGGCCGAAGCCGCCTTGCCCGGCAGTGATCTGAGCAGCATGCTGGTCGTGGGCCGCCCCAAGGAGAAGAACGTGAGTATTGATGGATTTTCCAAGTTAATGTGACGTAAATGGGCAAGGAGACGGTAATAATCATGGAAGCGACAGCGGTGGTGCCACCGGCGGCCAAGCTCCCGGCATGGACCGCCATGCCGCAACTGCCAGTGGCATGGGGCGAGGTGTTTGACAAGCTGACCATTTTGCAGATTAAGGCGGAAAAGTTACAAGATGCTAACAAGCTTGCCAATGTGAACAAGGAGCGTCAAGAAATCGACAAGGTGGTTGGCGATCTGGCCCGCTTCCCTGCCGGCTTGCCTGGACTGCTGCTACAGTTGAAGGGCATCAACAGCCAATTGTGGGTGGTGGAAGACGGCAAGCGCGACAGTGAACGTCGCCAGTGTTTTGACGACAGCTTCGTTCAGCTGGCGCGCAAGGTCTACTTTGGCAATGATCAGCGTGCGGCCATCAAGCGTCAGATCAATGAACTGCTGGGCAGCGCGATTGTGGAAGAAAAATCCTATCAGGCCTATTGATGCGTGTGCACTCAAGCGCACAACATCCCTCCGACCGTTGTAACCGAAGTGTAAAATATGTGATGCAGATCACATTTTCTGCGCGTTTTCAGCGATAATGCTGCTTCGCGTAAATTTTGATTCCCCAAGGAATTCCGTTTTGCAAGTAATCGGGGAACGAAATCAAGCGTAACGAGCGGTTCCGCGTTCAACCTGCACAGTGATGCATACATGAAAAACTTCTTAAAAACCAAAGGCGAGATAGCCGAACTCCTGACGACGTTCAAATCGACCTTCGTCACCATCGGCGTCTTCAGCGCGATCACCAATATGCTGATGCTGGTGCCGTCGATCTATATGTTGCAGGTGTATGACCGCGTGCTGGCCAGCCGCAGCGAACTGACGCTGCTGATGCTGACCATCATGATGTTGCTCGCCTATCTGTTGATGTCCGGCCTGGAGCTGATCCGCAGCTACGTGCTGATCCGGGTCGGCGCCCGTTTCGACGTGCAGCTCAACAAGCGCGTCTACACCGCGGCGTTCGAGCAGAATCTGAAGAAAGCCGGCGGCAATGCCGGCCAGGCGCTGATGGATCTGACCAATGTCCGCCAATTCCTCACCGGTAACGCGCTGTTCGCGTTCTTCGACGCACCGTGGTTCCCGGTCTACCTGATCGTGATTTTCCTGTTTGAGCCGTCGCTGGGCCTGTTCGCGCTGGGCGGTACCTGCGTGCTGGTGGTGCTGGCCTTTATCAACGAGCGCGTGACGCACAAGCCGCTGGCCGACGCCAACGCCAGCGCCATCGTGTCGAACACGCTGGCCACCAACAACCTGCGCAATGCCGAGGTTATCGAATCGATGGGTATGCTGCCGAGCTTGCTGCGCCGCTGGCATAAGCTGCACGACCATTTCCTGCAACTGCAGGCCGAGGCCAGTGAGAAAGCCGGCCTGATCACCGCGATCACCAAGTTTGTCCAGGTGTCGCTGCAGTCGCTGGTGCTGGGTTTTGGCGCGCTGCTGGTGCTGGAAAACAAAATTTCCGCCGGTATGATGATCGCCGCCTCGATCCTGGTGGGCCGCGCGCTGGCGCCGGTGCAGCAAGTGATCGGTGTGTGGAAAAGCTTCTCCAGCACCCGCAGCGCCTACGAGCGCCTGACCGCGCTGCTGGAGAGTAATCCCGAGCGTCCGGCCGGCATGGAACTGCCGAAGCCGCAAGGCGCGGTCTCGGTCGAGAACGTCACCGCGGCGGCGCCAGGCATGGCCTCGCCGGTGCTGAAGGGTGTCAACTTCGCCATCGCGCCGGGCGATGTGCTGGGCGTGATTGGCCCGAGCGGCTGCGGTAAATCGACGCTGGCACGCCTGTTGGTGGGCGTGTGGCCAGCAGCCGGTGGTAAGGTGCGTCTCGATGGCGCTGACATCTTCCAATGGAACAAGGGCGAACTCGGTCCGCACATCGGCTACCTGCCGCAGGACATCGAACTGTTTGGCGGCAGCGTCAGCGACAATATCGCCCGTTTCGGCGACGTCGACCCGGAGAAGGTGGTGCTGGCGGCCAAGCGCGCCGGCGTGCACGATATGATTTTGCACCTGCCCAAGGGTTACGATACGCCATTGGGCGACGGCGGCGCCGGCCTGTCCGGCGGTCAGAAGCAGCGTCTCGGCCTGGCCCGGGCGATGTACGGCGATCCCGCCTTGTTGGTGCTTGATGAGCCGAACTCGAACCTGGACGATGTGGGCGAGGCGGCGTTGATCCAGGCGGTCAACGACCTGCGCCAGCGCGGCAAGACCATCGTGCTGATCACCCACCGTACCTCGGCCATCGGCGCCACCACCAAGCTGCTGTTGCTGCGTGACGGCATGGTGAACATGTTTGGCCCTACCAAGGATGTGGTCAATGCCTTGAACGAAGCCAACCAGAAACAACTGCAGGCGCAACAGCAAGCCCAGGCGCAACAGCAAGCCCAGGCGCAAGCGCAGGCGCAAGCGCAAATGCAGGCCGACGCCGCTGCTAATGCCCAGGCCGCCACTTCGAATCAGGAGTAATCATGCGAAATTTATCTACCAAGAATACGCCACCAGCGGACGTGATCACCCATGACGTGACGCCGCTGTCGGTCAATACCGATGCGTCGCGCTACGCCCGCGTCGGCTGGATGATCGTGCTGTTCGGTTTTTGCGGCTTTGTCCTGTGGGCCTGCTTCGCGCCGCTGGACAAGGGCGTGCCGATGTCCGGCACGGTGGCCAAGGAAAGCAGCCGCAAGTCCATTCAGCACCAGAGTGGCGGCACAGTGCAGGAAATCCTGGTCAAGGACGGCGATGTGGTCAAGGCCGGCCAGGTGCTGGTACGCTTGAACAGCACGCTGGCGAAGTCGCAGGCGGAAACCTCGCGTGCCCAGTACATCACGGCCCGTGCATCCGAGGCGCGGCTGATCGCCGAACGCGATGGCCTGAGCAAGATGAGCTTCCCGGCGGCCCTGGCGAAGGATAAGCAGGACCCGCGCGTGGTGGGGGCTGTTGACGTGCAAAACCAGCTGTTCACTTCCCGCCGCACCGCGCTGAGCAATGAACTGAGCGCCTACGACGAGAACATCGCCGGCCTCAAGGCGCAATTGCAGGGCGTGCAGGAATCGCGCGCCAGCAAGCAGCAGCAGCTGGTCATTATCAAGGAGCAGCTCGACAATCTGCGCGACCTGGCCAAGGATGGTTACATCGCCCGCAGCCGCATGCTCGACGTCGAACGCACCTTCGTTCAGCTGAACGGCGCCATCTCCGAAGACAATGGCAACATCGGCCGCACGCAGCGCCAAATCGCCGAGATCACGCTGCGCCGTCTGCAACGGACCCAGGACTATCAGAAGGAAGTGCGTACCCAGCTGGCGGACGCGCAGCGGGAAGCGGAAGCACTGGAAAGCCGTCTCGACGGCCAGGAGTATGAGCTGGCCAATACCGAGGTGAAGGCGCCGGTCGACGGCACGGTGGTCAATTCGGCGGTGTTCACCAATGGTGGCGTGGTGGCGCCGGGCTTCCGCATGATGGACTTGGTGCCGACCGACGACGCGCTGGTGGTCGAAGGCCAATTGCCGGTCAACCTGGTCGATCGCGTGCACACCGGTTTGCCGGTGGAGCTGATCTTCTCGGCCTTCAACAGCAACCGCACGCCGCATATTCCGGGGGAACTGATCCAGGTATCGGCCGACCGCACCGTCGATGAGCGCACCGGTCAGCCGTACTACAAGGTGCGTGCCCGTGTGACCAAGGAAGGCGCGAAGATTATCGCCGATAAGAAGCTCGACATCCGTTCCGGCATGCCGGCCGAGCTGTTCGTCAAGACCGGCGAGCGTACCATGATGAGTTACCTGCTCAAGCCGCTCAAAGACCGCGCCAAGTCGGCATTGACGGAGGACTGATCAAGTGAAGAAGACTCAAGCCATCAAACGCTTGCCGGTGTTGCGCGCGATGAGCGCCGCGCTGCTGGCTGGCGCGCTGCTGTGCGCCAACAACGCCTCGGCCATGACCATGATGCAGGCGTTCCAGGCAGCGCTGTCCAACGATGCCCTCTACCAGCAGGCGGTGCAGGATTCGATCGGCGGCAAGGAATACGCGACCTTGGGCAAATCCAATCTGTTGCCCAATATGCAGGCCAATTATTCGTCCAGCCGCAACCGGGTAGACCTGGAAGCGCCCAATGTCCTCGGCCAGATGCGCACCACTTACCCGCAGTACATCAGCCGTTCGTCCGGCGTGACGCTGCGCCAGACGCTGTTCAATATGGATGCCTGGGCGCGCTACAAGCAGGGCATGGCCCAGACCAAGTACAGCGACGAGAATTTCGAGGGCCGCGCACAGGAGATGATCGTGCGCGTGACGTCGGCCTATATGGATGCCTTGTTTGCGAACGAGCAGGTGCGCATCATGAAGGCGCAGCGCGATATGTATGCCGAACAGAAGGCCGTCAACGACCGTCTGTTTACCGGTGGCGAGGGCACCAAGACCGATGTGCTGGAAACCCAGTCGCGACTGGATCTGGCCGAGGCGCAGTTGCTGGAAGCCGAGGACAATCGCCAGACCCAGTTGGCCACGCTGTCGACCCTCGTCGGCGAGGAGGTCACGGTGCTCGACGAGCTGGCGCCAAACTTCCGCATCGCGCCGCCGCCGGAAGGCGGTTTCGAGGCGTGGCGCAAGCGCGCGCTGGAAGAAAACCCCGATCTGCGCGCGCAGACTTTCGCCATCGAGGCGGCGCGCCAGGAGGTCAATAAGAGTCGTGCCGGCCATTTGCCGCGCCTTGACTTTGTCGCCAGTTATAGCCGGGCCGATGCGGAAACGATCAATACCTACAATCAGAACACGGTGAACCGCGCCATCGGTATCCAGCTGACGGTGCCGCTTTATTCCGGCGGCTCGGTGGTGGCATCGAGCCGGCAATCGGTGGCGGGGCTGGAAAAAGCCAAGGCGGAGCTGCAGGTCCGCACGGACAAAATTGTGATCGAATTGCGCAAGCAGTATGCGGCGGTGTTGAGCAGCGTGACGCGCATCCGCGCGCTGGAGAAGGCGGTGGCGTCCGGTGAGCTGTTGATCATCGCGACCGAGCAGAGCATCAAAGGCGGCGTGCGTATCAACCTCGATCTGTTGAACGCCCGCCAGCAGCTCTACACCAGCCAGCGGGATCTGGCCCAGGCCCGCTACAACTATTTGCTGGCGCAGCTGAAGCTGAAGGCGGCGGCCGGCGTGCTGGGACCGGAGGATGTGCAGGAAGTCAGCACCTATTTCCGCTAAGCGGACAGGCACAGAAAACATGGCAGCCCACCGGGCTGCCATTTTTTTAGCCCGTTGTTGCTGCCGGCGGGCGCCGCGATAGCGCGTCGCCCCAGCGCCGTCCCAACTGGTTGCTGCCGTTTTCCACGGTGATGTGCACCAGATAGGCCAGCGCGAAGGTGCAGGGAAGGGTGATGAGCACGGCGACGCCGTAGCGGCAGCCCTGGTCAATCAGGATCTTCAGCGCGCAGTAGCCGAACAGCGCGTGCACGCAGTACAGCGGGTAGCTGATCGCCGCCAGCCAGTCGAGCACGGGGAGCGGACGAAAATGTGCACGCAGCGCGTAGCAGGCGGCGAACACCACCCAGGCGCTGTAGTACCAGCGCGTCACGGACGGGAACTGGTCGTGCTGCGGCCCGATCGACCAGGTCAGGCTGAAGCTGGCCAGCACCAGCACGGAGCGCAGCAGCAGGGCGCGGGTGCGGATCAGGCCTGCCACGTGCTGGTAGAACAGGCAGCCGGCCAGCATGAAGATGAGGTAGTTCAGTTCCATCGTTAAGATGGTTGGCGGCATTGAGGCGCCACCGTGCCACCACCAAGTGGTGATGCCGACGGCGCCGGCCAGGAAGCCGAGCAGCCAGCCCGGATGCGGACGGAACAGCGCTGCTGCGCCCAGTGCCGCCAGTATGTAGAATTTGACCTCGATCGACAGCGTCCAGTTGACGGCGTCCATGGACGGCAGGTTCAGCAAGTTGTGCACCAGCAGTGCGTTGGCGGCCAGCACGCCGCCGTTGTAGCTGAAGGCCTGGCCCCAGTAGTGTGCGCTCAGGGCGATGGCCAGCGTGCCGATCGCCAGACAGGTGGCGTAGGTTGGGAAAATGCGCAGGATACGGTTGACCAGGAAGCCGCCGACGCTGCTCTTTTTCAGGCTGAATGGAATGACGAAACCGCTGATCAGGAAGAACAGGGCCACGCCGAACGGGCCTTGGTATTCGAGCTCGAAAAAGTGCACCCAGCCGCCTTTCACCAAGTGCAGATTGGGCGAGAAGGTGCGTTCGGACAGCAGGGCTTGCTCGGCGAAGAAGGTGCCGAAGTAATGTGTCATTACCACCAGCAGGGCGGCGATGCCGCGCAGCTGGTTGGCGAATATAAATTTGGTCATGTCGTGCTGGCCTTCGCGCGCGGATTGGTTGATTTCAGTCAAGCGCGATATTATAGAGTAATAAAATTGCTCCGCGCCGTCTGGCGCTGTCCCGATGAAATCATTGAATTTGCCTTACAGCCCCCGTATCGACCAGTTGCGCTGGTTTGCCGCTACGCTGGTGTTTCTGTACCACTATTCATTGGCATGGCGCGGGGCCGGCGGCGCTGGCTTGAGCAGCCCGTGGCTCGGCTTGATCACCGAAGGGCACACCGGCGTCGCGCTGTTCTTCACGCTGTCTGGCTTCCTGTTCATGCGCATCGCGCAGCGCCAGCGGCAGATTGCCTATCGGCCATTCATCCGTAACCGCCTGCTGCGGGTGGCGCCCCTGTATCTGGTGGTGTTCCTGCTGGCGCTGTCGATTGGCCGTGACAAGTTTCAGCCGCAGGACGTGCTATACGTGCTCAGCGCCAACCTGGGCAACGCGCCGACTTCGCAGACGGTGGTCACCGGCGCAGCCTGGTGCATTCCGCTGGAGTTTCTGTTTTACCTGTTGTTCCCCTTCTTGGCCAAGTTCGTCTTGGAGCAGGGCGCGACATATCTGTGGCGCTTGCTGGCGCTGATGCTGTTCTTCAAAGTGATGGTGTATGGCGAGAATGAGCGGGCGACGCTGATGTACTTCAGCACCTTCGTCGGCCGTTTCGATCAATTCCTGATCGGCATGTTGGCAGCGGTGCTGTTCCAGCGCCATCAGCCATGGCTGGCGCGCCTCGCTGGCTGGCTGCTGTTGCCGGCGGTGGCGCTGGCGGTGGGTGACAGCGCGTTGCAGGCCCATCTGGCGCCGTTCAACGTCGTGCCGCGCACGCCGTTCTGGATCGGCTGGTCAATGTTGGAAAGCGCCGTCTGGGCGGTGCTCATTGTGCTGTGGGTTAGCTGGCAGGGGCGCCTGCCGGTCTGGCTGGAGCGCGTGATGACGCATGGCGGCAAGATCAGTTTCTCGTTCTATCTGTTGCACATGGGGGTGGTGCAGCCGCTGGCGCGCACCTTTGGCGCACCGGTGCTCACCGGCATGCCGGCGCTCGATGCGGCGCTGGCGCTGGCGCTGGTGTATGGCGCCGTGTGGGCGGTGGCGACCTTGAGTTATCATGCGATCGAGGAGCCGTTCCTGCGTCTGCGCAGCAGCTACGGCACGGTGCCGGTGCCGGCATCAACGCATTAAAAAGGAAGCATTTTGGAAGAAGAAGTAGAAGTCACGGTCGACGGCCACACTTACAAGCTGAGTGAGCTGAACAATGAAGCGCGCGAGCAGGTCACAAGCTTGCAATATGTCGATGCGCAGATAGGGGACTTGAAAGCCAAGCTGGCAGTCTTCCAGACTGCTCGCAACGCCTATGAGAAGGCGTTGCAGCAGTTGGTGCCGCGCAAGCTGCAGTAAGCAGTTGCAGGCTTATTCGCTGTAGCAGGCAGGGCAGGATTTTTCAAACACGTACTCCGGCGCCAGCTGCTGGCGCGGCGTGACCACGGCGCGGCAGTTGAAGCATTGCACCGTCTCGGTCGGCTCAAGCTTGGGGTTGAGCGCGGTGCGGTAGTCGAACACGAAGCAGTCGCCGGTGTAATGGTCGCCGCCGACTTCCTCGAAATATTTCAGAATGCCGCCTTCCAGCTGGTAGACATGGTCGTAGCCGATGTTCTGCATGTGGATCGCGGCTTTCTCGCAGCGGATGCCGCCGGTGCAGAAGGTGACCACGGTCTTGCCCTCAAAGTCGTCCTTGTGGGCGGCGATCACTTCCGGGAATTCGGTGAACTTCTTGATGCGGTAGTCGACCGTGTGGTCGAAGGTGCCGACATCCACCTCGAAATCGTTGCGGGTGTCGACCATGACTACCGGCCGGCCTTCGTCGTCGACGCCGGCGTCGAGCCAGCGCTTGAGCGTGTGGGCGGCGACGTTGGGCGCGCGGCCTTCTTCCGGCTTAATCAGCGGCATGCGCATGGTGATGATTTCTTTTTTGATCTTGACCAGCATGCGCTTGTGCGACTGTTCGCTCGACAGGCTTTCCTTCACTTCGAGGTCGGCGAAACGGGCGTCGCCGCGCACCCAGGCGAGGAATTCGTCGATGTTGCCGCGCGGGCCGGACAGGAACATATTGATGCCTTCCGGCGTCAGCAGGATGGTGCCTTTCAGGCCCAGCCGGTTGCAGATATCCTGATACTGCGGGCGCATCGCCTCGGTGTCATCGAAGGTGACGAATTTGTAGGCGGCGATGTTGACGTGCTGGGCAGCGCCAGCATGCGCTTCAGCTTGTAAAGCGGTATTAGCTTGCATGATGGTGGAGGATCAAAAAAGGGAAAGGCGACATTATACGCTGATCCTGCGCTCCGGCCGCCGCCGCCGCGCGGTAAAATAGGGGGTTATTGAACCCGCATCGAGCCGCGTATGAATATGGTAGCAAACGAACAAACATTGGCCAGCACCGCTGTGGTGCCGGCGGGACCGTCTTTTGTCCATCTGCGCGTGCACTCGGAGTATTCCATCGTCGACGGCCTGGTCCGCATCGACGATCTGGTCAAGCAGGCGGTCAAGGACCAGCAGGGCGCGCTGGCGGTCACCGATCTGGCCAATATGTTCGGCATGGTCAAGTTCTACAAGGCGGCGCGCGGCAAGGGCATCAAGCCGGTGGTCGGCGTCGATGTCTGGATCACCAACGATGAGAACCGCGAGAAACCTTCGCGCCTGATGTTGTTCGCCAAGAACCGCATGGGTTATCTGCAATTGTGCGAGCTGCTGTCGCAAGCCTGGCTGACCAATCAGTACAAGGGCCGCGCCGAGATCCGCACCGAGTGGCTGCGGGAACTGACGACCAAAACCTATGCGCTGCTGCCGGACGATAATCCGGCCAACGGCCTGATCGTGCTGTCCGGCGCGCATTTCGGCGACGTCGGCATGGCCATCGAGAACGGCAACCCGGCGCTGGCCGAGGCCAACGCGCGCAAGTGGGCGGCCTTGTTCCCCGGCCATTTCTATATCGAGATCCAGCGCGCCGGCCAGCCCAACCAGGAGATGCAGGTGCGCCATTCGGTGGCGCTGGCGTCCAAGCTGGGCCTGCCGGTGGTGGCGACGCATCCGGTGCAGTTCATCTCCAGGGACGAGTACATCGCGCACGAGGCGCGCGTCTGTATCGCCGAGGGCGAGATGCTGGCCAACGCCAAGCGGGTCAAGCGCTTCAACGAGCAGATGCGTTTCCTGACGCAGGCCGAAATGGGCCAGCTGTTCCGCGACCTGCCGGCGGCGCTGCAAAACTCGGTCGAAATCGCCAAGCGCTGCAATCTGACGCTGACCCTGGGCAAGCCGCAACTGCCGAACTTCCCGACGCCGGGCATGACCATCGATGATTTCCTGCGCGCGGAAACCAAGAAGGGGCTGGAGGAACGCCTGATCCAGCTGTATCCGGACCCGGACAAGCGCGAGGCCAACCGCCAGCGTTACGAGGACCGGCTGGAGTTCGAGAACAACACCATCATCAACATGAAGTTCCCCGGCTACTTCCTGATCGTGGCGGAGTTTATCCAGTGGGGCAAGAACAATGACGTGCCGATCGGTCCGGGCCGTGGTTCGGGCGCCGGGTCGCTGGTGGCGTATGCGCTGAAGATCACCGACCTCGATCCGCTGAAGTACAACCTGCTGTTCGAGCGTTTCCTGAATCCGGAACGGGTATCGATGCCTGACTTCGATATTGACTTCTGCCAGGAAAAGCGCGAGCTGGTGATCCAGCACGTGAAGGATCTGTACGGCCGCGAGGCGGTGTCGCAGATCGCCACCTTCGGTACCATGGCGGCCAAGGGCGCGATCCGCGACGTCGGCCGCGTGATGGACTTCGGCTACAACTTCTGCGACGGCGTCTCCAAGCTGATTCCGTTCAAGCCGGGCAAGCCGGTGTCGATCGCCGAGGCGATCGAGGAGGAGCCGATGCTCAAGGAGCGCCAGCAGAACGAGGAGGAGGTGGCGCAGCTGCTCGATCTGGCGCAGCAGGTCGAGGGCATCACCCGCAACATCGGCATGCACGCCGGTGGCGTGCTGATCGCGCCGGGCAAGCTGACCGACTTCTGCCCGCTGTACACGCAGGGCGGCGATGGCGGCGTGGTGTCGCAGTACGACAAGGACGACGTCGAAGCCGTCGGCCTGGTGAAGTTCGACTTTTTGGGCTTGACCACGCTGACCATTCTGGACCGCGCGGTGCGCTACATCAAGGCGCTCGATCCGGCCGAGTCCGAGTTCGACCTGGCCAGGCTGCCGCTGAACGACCGTCCGTCCTACGAGCTGCTGACCAAGGCGAAAACCGTCGCGGTCTTCCAGCTGGAGTCGCGCGGCATGCAGGGCATGCTGAAAGACGCGCGTCCCGACCGTTTCGAGGACATTATCGCGCTGGTGGCGCTGTATCGTCCGGGTCCGATGGACCTGATTCCCGACTTCTGCAAGCGTAAGCATGGCGAGAAGTTCGATTATCCCGATCCGCGCACCGAGTCGATTCTGTCGGAAACCTACGGCATCATGGTGTATCAGGAGCAGGTGATGCAGATGGCGCAGATCGTCGGCGGCTACTCGCTGGGCGGCGCCGACATGCTGCGCCGCGCGATGGGTAAGAAAAAAGCCGAGGAGATGGCCGAGCACCGCGCCATCTTCCGCGCCGGCGCCGCCAAGGATGGCCTGTCGGAGCAGAAGGCCGACGAGATCTTCGACTTGATGGAGAAGTTCGCCGGCTACGGCTTCAATAAATCGCACGCGGCCGCGTATGCGCTGCTGTCGTATCACACCGCGTATCTGAAGGCGCACCATCCGGCCGCGTTCATGGCGGCCAATATGTCGCTGGCGATGGAGGATACCGAGAAGGTCAAGATCCTGGTCGAGGATGCGATCGATATCTGCGGCCTGACGATTCTGCCTCCGGACATCAACAAGTCCGACTTCCGCTTCGTGCCGGACGGCCCCGCGCCGTCGGTCACCGGCAAGAAGGTGACGCAGATCCGCTACGGCCTGGGCGCGTGCAAGGGCGCGGGCCAGAACGCGATCGAGGCGATCATCGCGGCGCGCAATGCCGATGGTCCGTTCACCAGCCTGTTCGATTTCTGCAAGCGCGTGGACAAGAAGCAGATCAACCGCCGCACCATCGAATCGCTGATTCGCGCCGGCGCCTTCGATGGCTTCGGCGTCGACCGCGCCGTGCTGCTGGCGTCGGTCGGCTTCGCGATGGAGTATGCCGACCAGCAGGCCAAGTCGGCCAATCAGGTCAGCCTGTTCGGCGGCGACGATTCCGACCTGGAGCCGCCACCGGATTACGTCAAGGCCGCGCCGTTCACCGATCGTCAGAAACTGGCGGAGGAAAAGATCGCGCTGGGCTTCTACCTGTCCGGCCACATGTTCGATTCGTTCGCGCCGGAAGCGCGCCGCTTTGCCCGCACCAAGCTGGCGGACCTGGAGCCGTCGCGCGATCCGCGCATGCTGTGCGGCGTGATCACCGGCATCCGGCCGCAGATGACGCAGCGTGGCAAGCTGCTGATCGTCACGCTCGACGACAAGAGCGCGGTGGTGGAGGTGACCGTGTACGCCGAGGTGTTCGAGGAGCACAAGCACATGTTCAAGGAAGATGAATTCCTGGCGGTGATCGGCAAAGTGTCGGAAGACCGTTTCTCGGGCGGGCTGCGGATTTCGGCGGAGAAGGTGTTCGATCTGGTCAGCGCGCGCGTCAAGCATGGCAAGCAGCTGGGGATGGCGCTGCCGACCACGGTCGATGCGAAGAAGGTGGCCGAGGTGCTGGCGCCGCACCGTCAGGCGGATGGCTTGCCGATTTCCGCGCGCATTCAGCCGCAGGGTGTCAGTTGCGTGGTGCAGCTGGGGGAGGCGTGGCGCGTGGCGCCGTCGGACGCGTTGCAGCTGGCGCTGCAGCAAGTGCTGGGCGCCAAAGAAGTCGCCGTCGAATATTGAGGTCGTCCCGGCGCCGGCCGGCATCCATGCTGAGTCAGCGTTCCATGGACTCCGGCGTGCGCCGGCGTGACGGTGGGATGTCGGTGGGATGTCGGTGGGGCGCGTCAGAACTGCGCGCCGACGCCGGTGATCGCATACCCCTTGGCGCCGATCTGCGCCAACGGACGTTCTATATGGTAAGCGGAGAGCTCATCGCGCTCGTCGTCCACCTCGACGCGTTGCGCCTCGGCGTGCCAATCGGTGTTGGTCGCTTCTTCCGGAATCGGCTTGCCCTCGGGCACCGCCAGATAAGTATGCTTGCCTTGTGCTTCATCTCGGCAATAAATATCCACACGCATGGTATTTCTCCTCGGACGAAAAGCCCATGGTAACGGATTTTTTTACGCCAGGGCGTACTTATCGGCGTCATCCCTGGTCCACAGCGCCGGCGCTTCGACCGGCGCCGGTACCGCCTCGATGCGTGGCGCGTGCAGGCCGACGCCGACCGCCTGCGCCAGCTCGCACAAGGTTTCGTGACGCTTGCGCGCCTCCGAGCGTTTCTTCGAGGCGATCAGCGTCAGGTCGGGCTCGCAGATCGGCTCGCTGGCCAGCTGGAAGTCGCCATCGGCGCGGCGGGTCGCGCCCAGTTCCAGCCACAGCGCGTCGTAGTCGGCGTGCACCTTGCCCTGGCGGGTGGCGCCGCACACCGCGCGGTTGGCGTTGCCGACCAGGCGCAGCGTGCTGCAATCGTGATCGTGGGCGATCTGGCTCAGCAGCTTGATCATCAGGTTCTTCGGCCGCAGGCCGTGCAGCTCGCGGGTGGCGTCCTTGATCAGTTGCAGGCCGCGTTCGCCCTTCGGCCCCTGCATGCAGCCGACCCCCAGCGCCATGCCGCGCTCGCCCTCGATGAAGGCAAAGGCGCAGCTGGTCACCAGCGCGTCGCCCTGCATCAGTTGCAACACCAGTTCGCCCTCGCGTTCCATCGGATCGATGGCGCGCAGCTGCACGTGGTAGGGCAGGCCGCTCTTGCCTTCAACCCGGCCCAGCAGCACCGGACCGCGCGCCGCCTGCACCGACAGCGGACCCATACCGTGGCTGAAGATGTGGCGGTAGTGCGCGCTCAGCATCGCCAGGCGGCCGTGGATGTTGGTGGTGTTGCTCAGGTAGGGACGGTAAATCTTGTAGACCAGGCGCGGATTGGCCTTGACCAGTTCGGCGAACAGCGGATGCGAGTTCAGTAGCCGCAGCCAGCCGAACGTGGCGCGCTGGTGCAGGCGGGCGCGCAAGGCCAGTTTGAGGCGCTCGCGCAGGTATTTAAAACCGGCAAAATCGGCGGCGCCGGAACGGATGGTGATGGACTGCGGCATCGGAACTCTTCCAAAATGGGCCTTGTGGGCGAGTCGCGATAGTAGATCTCATGTAACGCATTGTAAATTGGTGTAAAGATCTACGCATTTCCCTTAATAATTGGCGCCCGGTTAACCGAGTTGTTGTATCGAAGAGATGTGCCTGCCTAAGGGCTGCCCTTACTGTGTAAAATGCAAGGTAAGATGAATAGACGCAATGCATAATGATACATTGCGATACAAGCCGCCCCGTATGAGCGCCCGATCCTTGCCCCGTTCCCTGACTTTTCCGGCGTTTATCGCGCTGTACGTGCTGTTCGACTGGGCCACCTACATCGATCCGCTGTACGGCCTGAACATCACGCCGTGGAATCCCGATCCCGCGCTGGGGCTGGTGTTCTGGCTGCTGCATGGCTGGCGCGCGGCGCTGCCATGGTATGTGGCGCTGGTGCTGGGCGAGTGGCTGGTGCGCGGCATGCCGGCCGGGCTGCCGCTGACCTTGCTTTTATCGCTGTGGCTGGTGATCGGCTACGGCATGCTGGGCGCGGTGCTCAAGCGCGCGTTCGGCGGCGGCGGCGTGTTCGACAGCCGGCGCAAGCTGTTCGAGTGGGTGCTGATCGTGGTCGGCGGCACGCTGTTCAACGACGTGGTCTACATGTCGCTGCTGTCGCTGGCCGGGCTGATTCCGTCGGGCGAATGGGCGGCGGTGGTGCTGCGCTTCGGCATCGGCGACATGGTGGGCGTGCTGGTGTCGATGCCGCTGTTGTGGATGCTGTCCAGCGCCGAGGGGCGCGGCCGCCTGAAGTCAACGGTGTGGCGCTGCGAAACGTTGGGCTACCTGGCCCTGGCGATCTGTGTGCTGGCCTTTGTGTTCGGCACCATCGCCACCTCGGAGTTCAAGCATTTCTACTTCCTGTTCCTGCCGGTGATCTGGGCGGCGTCGCGCCAGGGGTTTTACGGCACGGCGCTGATGGTGTTTGTGCTGCAGCTGGGCATCGGCGCGCTGGTCAAGTGGAACAACGCGGTCAACATCGAGGTGGCGCAGTTGCAGATGCTGGACGCGATGCTGGCGCTGGTGGGCTTCTCGCTGGGCATCGTGGTCGACGAGCTGCGCCGCGTGTCGAACGACCTGAAGCAGTCGCTGCGACTGGCGGCGGCGGGCGAGATGGCGGCCGCGCTGGCGCACGAGCTGAACCAGCCGCTGACGGCGCTCAGCGCCTACGGCAAGGCGTGCGAGCACCTGATCGAGCGCACCGACGTCGGGCCGGGCGGCGAGATGCTGAAGAACGCGGTGCAGCGCATGATCGCCGAGTCGGGCCGGGCGGCGGACGTGGTGCGCCGGCTGCGCGACTTTTTCCGCACCGGCGCGATGCGGCTGGAGCCGGTCGAGGTCGGGCAACTGGTGTCGTCGGTGAGCCAGCAGTTTTTTACCCAGCTGCGCCAGCACGGGGTGCAGCTGACGGTCGAGGAGATGCCGCCGCTGGCGATGCTGGCCGACCGGGTGCAGGTCGAGCTGGTGCTGCGCAACCTGCTGGCCAACGCGCTGGACGCGGTGCAGGAGCGGCCGGCCGGGCAGCGGCGCATCAGGCTGTCGGCGCAACTGCTGGACCGCAAAGGCCGGCTGGCCGGCGAGGGTGCCGGCAGCTGCGTGCAACTGAGCGTGGAAGACAGTGGCAAGGGCGTGTCGGCGGAATTGCAGGCGCGCTTGTTCGAACCGTTTGTATCGTCCAAGGCCACCGGCCTGGGACTGGGCCTGGTGCTGAGCCGGGCCATTATGGAAGCGCACGGCGGCTCCCTGTGGGCCGAGGTGGGCGAGCAGGGCATATTCAGGATGGCGTTGCCGCTGGCGCGGCGCGCGGAAGAGGGACAGGAGCACTATGTTGCAGCATGATTTAACCGTATTCATCGTCGACGACGATCCCGCCGTGCGCGACGCGCTGGGCTTGCTGCTGGGGGTGCGCGGCTATCGCACCGCCGTGTTCGCCAGCGCGGAAGCCTTTCTGCAGGGCTGGCAACCGAACTGGAGTGGTTGTCTGCTGATCGACATCCGCATGTCCGGCATGGACGGGCTGAGCCTGCAGCAGGAGCTGTTGCGGCGCGGTTGCGCGATCCCGGTGATCATCATGAGCGGCCATGGCGACGTCAGCACCGCGCGCGCCGCCTTCAAGGCCGACGCCGTCGACTTCCTGGAAAAGCCGTTCGACGACGCCAAGCTGATCGGGGCGATCGACGAGGCCCTGTCGCGCGCCCGCGCCAACCAGAGCGAGCAGCAACGCCGTTCGCGCGGCGCCAGCCTGCTGAGCGAGCTGACGCCGCGCGAGCGCGAAGTGATGGCGCTGGTGGTGGTGGGACGGCACAACCGCGACATCGGCCCGGCCTTGGGCATCAGCGTGCGCACGGTGGAAGTGCACAAGGCGCGGCTGATGAGCAAGCTGGGGGTCGACAACGTCGCCGACCTGGTGCGCATCAGCATGCTGGAGCAGTAAAACCCCGGTGTCAGGTCTGACATTCGCACACGGGCTCAACTGCGGAGCAGTTGAGCCCGTGTGCGAATGTCAGACCTGACACCGGGGTTTTTAGGCGCGCAGCCCTTTGGTGGCGACGATGGTGCGGTCGATGCGGCGCTGGAGCACGGTGGCGCGGTTGCTGGTTTCGTGGTCGCGCTTGGCTTCGCGGTGCCACAGGTGGAACACTTCGGTGGCGTAGGCGCCGTCCTTGCGCAGCACGCCGGCGTTGTACAGCCGTACCACCAGGTCGGCGTCCTCGTGCCCCCAGCCGAGGAAGCTTTCGTCGAAGCCGTTGACCAGATCGAGATCGGCCCGCCACACGGCCATATTGCAGCTCTTGATGCGGCGCCAGGTGAAGCGGCGCCGGGTGCGCCCCACGTCCGGCAAGGTCATCAGCAGCGGCAGCACTTTGTTCAGCGCGCCGTTGCGGCGCCACGCCAGCTTGGCGCCGGTGTCCAGCGTGCTCAGGTCGAGGTGCTGGCCCAGCACGCGCGCGGTGGCCGGCTCGTTGAGTAAAATGCGGCTGCCCTGCACCATATAGCCGGGTTGCGCCAGTTTGCGGTGCTGGCTGATAAAATTACGCTGCGGTACGCAATCGCCGTCAAGGAAGATGATGTAGTCGCCGCTGGCGTTGAGCGTGCCGAGGTTGCGCGCGCGCGCGGCGCGAAAGCCCAGGTCTTCCTGCCACACATGGCGCAGCGGCAGCGGCGAGCGCGCCTGCAGCGCCGCCACCGTCTGCTGTGTGTTGTGGCCGGAGCCGTCATCAGCGATAATGATTTCGAAGCGGCGGTCGTCCTGGGCGAAGCACGCTTCGACGACGGCGGTCAGCGCATCCGGCCGGTTGTAGGTGGTGATGACTACGGAAATAAGAGCAGGTGACATGGCGGTGCTGTGGCGGATTGCTTTTTTGCAATAATCGATAAGTTGAATGAATAATACCCTACGCCCGTCCACAGCCAGCACTGTCTTCGTCCACAGCCTGATTTTCCTGTTCCCCTTCCTGCTGCTGATCACTAATTTTGGTGTCGGCCTGTGCAGTTTCGCCTTTGTGCTGACGGCGCTCATGTATCGGCGCCAGGGCTGGCCGGTGCTGGTGCGACATCTTACTGAGATTCGCGGGGTATTGGTAGCGTTCGCTGCGGTATTGTTATTTGCTATATTGCAAGGATTGCTCAGTGGCGATTTCCGCATGCGCGATGTGGAGAAGCCGCTGCGCATGCTGGCGGCGGTGACGGTCACGCTGACCGTGCTGGCCTGCCGCCCCAGCCGCAAGGCGTTGTGGTGGGGCATGATCGCCGGCGCCGTGGCCGGCGGCGCCTTCATCGCCTACCAGCGCTGGGGGCTGGACATCTACCGCCCGGGCGGCTTGATCAACTCGATCACCTTCGGCGACATGATGCTGTGCCTCAGTCTGATGTGCCTGGTGGCGACGCTGGACTTCGCCGGCCGCGGCGCGGTGTGGCCGGCGCTGGGCGCGCTGGCCGGTCTGGTCGGCTCGGTGGCCACCGGCACCCGCGGCGGCTGGGGCGCCATCGTGCTGGCGGCGCTGTTGCTGATTCGCTATGGCCACGTGCTGCGCGGACGCTGGCGCAAAGTCCTGGCGTTGCTGGCGCTGGCGCTGGTGGTGAGCACCTACTTCATTCCGCAGACCGGCGCCCGCCAACGGGTCGACGAGGGCATCAGCGATGTGCGCCAGTATTTTAACCACGGGCCCAGCTACACCAGCGTCGGCATCCGGCTGGAACTGTGGCGCAGCGCGCTGCAACTGATCGAACGCCACCCGCTGCTGGGCGCCAGCCCGCCGGTGGTGCGCGCCGAGCTGGAACAACTGGTCACCGACGGCCACGCCCATCCGTTCGTGCTGGAGGCTGAGCATTTCCATAATGATATCGTGCAGGTGCTGGTGCACGGCGGCGTGATCGGTCTGCTGGTGTGGAGCAGCACGCTGGTGATGCCGTTCCTGTTTTTCCGCCGCCAGTTGCAGCGCGGCGACCACCGGCGCAACGCGCCGGCGCTGGCCGGCATGCTGCTGGTGCTGAGTTACTTCAGCTTCGGCCTGACCGAGGTGATCTTCTGGTCGGTGCGCAGCAATATGTTTTACGCGATGATGCTGTTCCTGCTGGCCGGACTGTGCCTGAACGCCAGGGAGGAAGCCCGGTGAAGCCATTGCGCACCCTGATCATTTCGCCCAACTGGATCGGCGACGCCGTCATGGCGCAGCCGCTGCTGCGGCTGCTGCGCGCCGCCCACCCGGAGCGGCCGATCGACGTGCTGGCGCCGCCGGCCGTGTCGCCGGTGTGGCGCCAGGTGGCCGAGGTCGACGAGGTGCTGGAGACGCCGTTCCGCCACGGCGCGCTGCAACTGAAGCAGCGTTGGCAATTCGCCCGCCTGCTGCGCCGGCGCGGCTACGCCGACGCTTATGTACTGCCGAATACCATCAAGTACGCGCTGATCCCGTGGCTGGCCGGCATTCCAAAGCGCGTCGGCTACAAGGGCGAGAGCCGCCATGGTCTGATCAACCTGATGCACCACGACGAGACGCCGCCAAGGCCGATGGTGGCCTTCTACGCCGCGCTGGCCAGGCCGCCGGTGACGGTGCAGGGACCCGGCGCGCGCGCGGCCTTGCCGCGTCCGCGACTGGTGGCGACGCCGGCGCAAATCGCCGCCGTGCTGGCGCGCTGCGGCCTCGACC
>NZ_WWCP01000046.1 GCF_009857505.1 Duganella lactea | reverse complement strand
CTTCGTCATGGTGGAGTTTCCTCTGTTGGTTGGTTTTGATCTCGACAATCAAATTTTCCAACAAAATCTCCACCGCCTCATCCCCGCCTGCAGATTTCAGCCCGTACACCAGATTCGACTATAGCTCATGCAACGGTGTTCCACCCTGAACATGCCAACTAGCCCAAGTATGACGCAGGTCATGCCAGCGAAAATCCGTGATACCGCAACGTTTAAGGGCCTTGTACCCGACACGCTTACCAACGCGCCAGAAATAAGTGTCCGCAAAGCCAAGTACAAAGCAATGAAAAGCGCAGTAGCAATACCGATCAGGACAACAGCTATCGCTACTTTTTGCGTCAAGAATTTTGCCAGCCATTGAACAGCGCCACCGAACACCGTCCACAAAAATTGAGCAAGTAAGGGCACAATGAATCCTTAAGTTATGCAACAGGCTTGTTAGTAGCGCGTGCGACCAAAGCCATGACAGCGAACACAAACAACGCAGACCAGAAAGCCTCAAACATCGCACCCAACAGCGTGACGTATTGGCAGATGTCCACTTCCCACGACCCGGCAAAGCCGGGAACTTTCACAGTAGGGTTCGTACACGCCACGTTAGGTAACGCCGTCCCATTGCTTGACGTCAGCGACCTCCGACACGATGCGGCTGTTCTGGCCTACAGCGGCTTCAAACTCAACCATATAGACCCCTTTCGGCACGTCTTTAAAACGGGCAGGAAGCGACAGCACGCCGATTTTCGGCTTGACCTCGCCCGACTGAGGATCAGCATCGCGGACGACGCACTGTGCATTGCGGATGATCCTCGCGGACCTTGAACTCCAACGTCGCAATTTCGACCATGAGCGCGGCCTTGACCACACGCACAGCCGGACGATCCAGCAACAGCTTTACGACAGGCTCACCACCATCGACGGGGACGGCGCGATAGACAAACTCGACGCCGGAATTCATGAAGCCAATCACGCGATCAACCTCGGTTCGCGACAGCGGCGTGATGGTGGTGACGAACCAATCCCCATCAGCGACGGCATCAGCACGGCGGCATTCAAGATGGAAGAGAGCTGACATGTTCGTTTTCCTCAAGTTAGCGTTACAAGTCACGAGAATCGCGTATACCCAACCAACAGCATGTGGTATGTTTACGACTCCAAACAGAGGCACTTCGGGTAAAAAATTTTGCCTACGTTTGGAGGCGTTGAATAGATTATTGCCTACGTTTGGAGGCATTGCAATAAGGAAATAACTATGGAATACGAAGAATTGATAGCCAAGGCCCTAAAAGGGCGCTCTGTGCGCAGGGCGGCAGAAATGTGGGATATTCCTCAAGCCACAATGAGCAAGTATGCGAGAGGTGAACGTGTGCCGGACTTCCATACCACCGGCAAGATCATTGAAGATTCCGGCGTATCTGCTACGGAAGCTATAAAAATAATAGCTGCCCTAGAGCAGCTATTAAAAATTGGTAGGCCCTCGCGGAGTCGAACCGCGCACCAAAGGATTATGAGTCCTCTGCTCTAACCAAGCATGAGCTAAGGGCCCTGAGGGGTGTTACAACGCTGGAGCCTGCCTAGCCTCTCTGACGCGCGTCCATTAAGAAAACGAACACGCGAGCATAAAGGCTAGCCCTACCCCAGTCAAGTCTTAGTTACCTTCCAGGAAGCTCTTCAGCTTGTCCGAACGGCTCGGGTGACGCAGCTTGCGCAAGGCCTTGGCTTCGATCTGGCGGATGCGCTCGCGCGTCACGTCAAACTGCTTGCCCACTTCTTCCAGCGTGTGGTCGGTCGACATTTCGATGCCGAAGCGCATCCGCAGCACCTTGGCTTCGCGCGGCGTCAACGAATCTAGCACGTCTTTGACGACGCCGCGCATCGAGGCGTGCAGCGCGGCATCCGACGGCGCCAGCGTGTTGTTGTCCTCGATGAAGTCACCCAGATGCGAGTCGTCGTCGTCGCCGATCGGCGTTTCCATCGAGATCGGTTCCTTGGCGATCTTCATGATCTTGCGGATCTTGTCCTCGGGCATCTCCATCTTGATGGCCAGCGTCGCCGGGTCCGGCTCGGCGCCGGTCTCTTGCAGAATCTGGCGCGAGATGCGGTTCATCTTGTTGATGGTCTCGATCATGTGCACCGGAATCCGTATGGTGCGCGCCTGGTCGGCGATCGAGCGGGTGATGGCCTGACGAATCCACCACGTCGCGTAGGTCGAGAACTTGTAGCCGCGACGGTATTCGAACTTGTCCACCGCCTTCATCAGGCCGATGTTGCCTTCCTGGATCAGGTCGAGGAACTGCAGGCCGCGGTTGGTGTATTTCTTGGCGATCGAGATCACCAGGCGCAGGTTGGCCTCGGTCATTTCGCGCTTGGCCTTGCGTGCCTTCATTTCACCAGCCGCCATCTGGCGGTTGATGTTGCGCAGGTCCGGCAGCGGCAACACCACGCGCGCCTGCAGGTCGATCAGGCGCTGTTGCAGCTCCTTGATGGTCGGGATGTTGCGGCCCAGGATGGCGCTGTAGGCGTGGCCGGCGGCCACTTCGCCGTCTACCCAGTCCAGATTGGTTTCATTGCCGGGGAACACTTTGATGAAGTGGGCGCGCGGCATACCGCACCGGTTGACCGCCACGTCGAGGATCTGCTTTTCGATATGGCGCACTTCGTCCACCTGGCCGCGCAACGTGTCGCACAGTTTCTCGACCACTTTGGCGGTGAAGCGGATGCCCAGCAGCTCTTGCGAAATCGCTTCCTGCGCCTTGACGTAGGCTTTCGAGTTGTAGCCTTCTTTCTCGAAGGCGCGGCGCATCTTGTCGAATTGCAGCGAGATGGTGTCGAATTTCGCCAGCGCGGCCGCTTTCAGGGCCTCCAGCTGTTCGGCCGAGTAGCCGGCCGCCGCGCCCGATGGGCTAGCCTCTTCTTCTTCCGCCTCTTCCTCTTCTTGCTCCTCCTCGTCCTCGTCCTCCTCGTCGGACGCGGCGGCGGCCGGCGCCGGGGCGGCCTGCTCATCGCTTTCGTCGACCAAACCATCGACAATTTCGTCGATCTTGATCTCATCGGCGCGGATACGGTCGGAGGCGGCGATGATTTCGGCGATTGTCACCGGGCAGGCGGAGATCGCCTGGATCATGTCTTTCAGGCCGTCCTCGATGCGCTTGGCGATTTCGATCTCGCCTTCGCGCGTCAGCAGCTCGACCGAGCCCATTTCGCGCATGTACATGCGCACCGGGTCGGTGGTGCGGCCGAAGTCGGAGTCGACGGTGGACAGCGCCGCCTCGGCGGCGGCCTCGGCTTCGTCGTCGCTGGTGACGGTGGCGACATTGTCCGACAGCAGCAGCGTCTCGGCGTCCGGCGCGTGCTCGTAGACGGCGATGCCCATGTCGTTGAAGGTGCCGATAATGCCTTCGATCGCTTCCGGATCGACGATGTTGTCGGGCAGATGGTCGTTGATCTCGGCATACGTGAGGAAGCCGCGTTCCTTGCCGAACTTGATCAGGGTCTTGAGCTTTTGCCGGCGCCGTTCGAGTTCTTCCTCGGTAGCCTCGGTGTCCGACGAGAACGCGTCTTTGAGCAGCGCCTTTTCCTTGGCCTTGCGGTCCTTGGCCTTGGCCTTGTCGACCGCCTTCAGCTCGGCGCGCTCGACCGCGTTGAGCGCGGCGACTTCGTCGTTCTCGGGTTGGAATTCTTTCGGTTTGCGCCCGCGCCGGCCCGGCACTTTGACCGAAGGCAGCACGTAACCGGACGTATCGATCGCCGCCAATGCCGCCGCGTCCGTGGTCTGGCTGACCGCGGGCGGGTTGCTGGCGACGCGAGCCTCCGGCTTGTCCGCCGTTTTAGCGGATTTTGCGCTCACTTTAGTCGGCTTTGCAGCCGCTTTGGATTCAGGTTTCTTGATTGGCACAGGCGCTTTCGATTACGGATAAAGTTTCGATCCTGCTGGGATCACTACGTCTTCGAACTTGCCGACGACACAAGTCCGACAATACTACGACTTACTTACACCTGGGTCAGGCCGACCGAGTCGCTACAGAATTCCGGAGAATTCTACTGCATCGGACACGTGCGTGGGGGCAAGAAACCGCGACTCGGTGAGGCAAGCAACAGACTCGCTGCGCCACCGTGGCTGGCCCTGGCCGCCGACACCCGTCCTTCCGCGTCGATCAAGAGCCTAACTCACTGAAAACAAACACACTCTGAACAGAAAAACGATGCCAAAACATACAACACTTAGCGTTTTATTATAGCACGTCACTTTTCAATTTCCAGAGGGAAGACCCATGCCTCCCCCACTAGTTCGCGCCCGGGCGCGGCGCCAATTCCGCCTGCGCCTCGCGCAACAGCTGATCTTGCTGCGCGGTCAGTTCCCGGTAGCGCACGCCGATCTCGTCGGACGACAGGCCGGCCGCGAACAACTGGCTCAGCTCGTGCTTCAGGGCGTCGTGCTTGACCTGGCGGATCGCCGCCCGCAGCACCACCCGCTCGGTGTCGCGCTCGGACTCCGGCTCCTTGACGATTTCGGCGATGATGCCGTCGTACTCGTCGCTCAGCGACTTCAGATGCTGGGCGAAGGCGGCGAATGTCGCCCCCTCCCCCAGGCTCTGCGCCGTCGTCAGCAGCTGCCCCAGCCGTTCGGCCGGTTCCTGGCCGAAGAACTGGAACGCCGCCTGCGCCTGAGCGTCGATTTCGTGCGCCAGCGACGGATGCGCCACCAGCACACGCATGATCTGCAACTCCAGCCCTTTCGGCTGCGGCCGCCCGCCGCGCGGCGGCGCGATGCGCGACAGCGCCACCGGCTTGGCCAGCTCGAACAGCACTTCGATCTCCGACGGCGAGGTCTGCGTCAGCTGTGCCAGGCCGCGCACGATCTGCAGCCGCAGCGCGGTCGGCGTCATCGCCTGCAGCATCGGCTTGGCGTCGAACTGGGCGCGCGCCCGGCCCTCCGGACTATTCAGGTCATGCTCGCCGCACGCTTCCTTGATCAGGAATTGCGACAGCGGCATCGCCTCGTGGATCTCCTGCTCAAACGCCTCCTTGCCGTAGGCGCGCACATAGCTGTCCGGGTCGTGCTCGGTCGGCAGGAACAGGAACTTGATGGTCTTGTTGTCCGTCACGTGCGGCAAACAGGCTTCCAGCGCGCGCCGCGCGGCGCGGCGGCCGGCCTTGTCACCGTCAAAACTGAAGATCACCGTGTCGGTCTGACGCAACAGCTTCTGCACATGGTGGGTGGTGCACGCGGTCCCCAGTGTCGCCACCGCTTGCGGGAAGCCCATCTGCGCCAGCGCCACCACGTCCATATAGCCTTCCGTCACCAGCACATAGCCGGCGTCGCGGATCGCCTGGCGCGCCTCGAACAAGCCATACAGCTCGAAACCCTTGGAAAATAACGGCGTTTCCGGGGAATTCAAGTACTTCGGCTCCCCCTGGTCCAGCACGCGGCCGCCGAAGGCGATCACCTGCCCCTTGGTATTGCGGATCGGGAACATCACACGCTCGCGGAAGCGGTCATAGCGCTTGCGGTTGCCACCGTCCTCGTCCACCTTGTCGATGACCAGGCCGGACTCGGCCAGCGCGACCGCCTCGTAATCCGGAAACACCGGGCGCAGGTTGTCCCAGCCGGGCGGTGCGTAGCCCAGGCCGAAACGGGCGGCGATTTCGCCGGTCAGGCCGCGATTCTTCAGGTAGGCGATGGCGTTCGGCGCGCTGCGCAGTTGCAGCTTGTAAAAGTCGCTGGCGCGCGTCATGGCCTCGGTCAGCGCCAGGCTTTGCGCCTGCATCTGCGCCCGCTGCGCCGGCGGAATCTTGTCGTCCTGCTCGGGCACCACCATACCGACGCTCTGCGCCAGATCCTTGACGGCATCGACAAAGCCCATGCCGGAATATTCGATCATGAAACCGATCGAGGTGCCATGCGCGCCGCAGCCGAAGCAGTGATAAAACTGCTTGGCCGGACTAACCGTGAAGCTGGGCGACTTTTCATTGTGAAACGGGCACAGCCCCATGTAGTTCGCGCCGCCTTTTTTCAGCTGCACGTAACGGCCGACCACGTCGACGATATCGACACGGTTGAGCAAATCGGCGATAAAAGTTTGTGGGATCACTGGGCTGAACGGTCTTGTTATTAATCAGACTATACCGCCTTCGCCGATCCGCTTTGACGCGGATCAAACCATGGCGGCGAGGCGACTTAAGCGGGGGTCAGCGCTTTTTTGACCAGCGCGGACACCACCGTCATGTCGGCGCGGCCGGCCAGTTTCGGCTTGACGATGCCCATGACCTTGCCCATGTCCTGCGGACCGGCGGCGCCCGAGGCGGCCACGGCGGCGGCCACTTCGGCGGCGATTTCCGCGTCCGACAGACCGGCCGGCATGTAGGTGCTCAGCACCGCCAGTTCGGCTTTTTCGATGTCGGCCAGGTCGGCGCGGCCACCGGCCTCGAACTGGGTGATCGAATCCTTGCGCTGCTTGATCATTTTTTCGATGATGGCGATGGTCTGCTCGTCGCTCACGGTGATCTGCTCGTCCACTTCCTTGCGCTTGATGTCGGCCAGGATCAGACGGATGGTCGCCAGGCGACCGGCTTCCTTGGCGCGCATGGCGGTTTTCATGTCTTCGGTGATTTGGTCTTTCAAGGCCATAGCGTTTCCTTCGGAGAATTGTGGAGTAAAAATGCGAAAACCCGCTGCGGACCAAGCCGGAGCGGGTATTCTCTTAGATGCCGCTAAACGCAACCGGCATATGCCAGGTTGGTCTGCGTAAGCAATCTTAGAAGAGTTTTTTCGGCAGCTGTTGGCTGCGGATGCGTTTGTAGTGACGCTTAACAGCAGCAGCCAGCTTGCGCTTGCGCTCAGCCGTTGGCTTTTCGTAGAACTCGCGTGCGCGCAGTTCGGTCAGCAGACCGGTTTTTTCGATGGTGCGTTTGAAGCGACGCATTGCGACTTCGAACGGCTCGTTTTCTTTAAGGCGAATAGTGGTCATGTAAAAATTCAAACCGTTGGAGGTTATAGGGAGACAGAGACTATAGCAGCTTTTTCCGCAAAATGGAAGCCCTGGGCCGTTGGGGAACAGCCAGCCATGCGGCTTTGATGGGAAAAACAACAACGTGCGGAGTGTCAGTATATCAGACCGCCAGCCCCGCCGCCACTCCGGACGCCCATGCCCACTGGAAGTTATAGCCACCCAGCCAGCCGGTCACGTCCACCGTTTCGCCGATGAAGTACAGGCCGGGCGCTTTGGTCGCCATCATGGTTTGCTGCGACAGTTCACGGGTGTCGATGCCGCCGCGCGTTACCTCGGCCTTTTTGTAGCCTTCGGAGCCGTTCGGCGTCAACGTCCACTGATTGATGGCGGCGCCCAGTTTGCGCAGCTGGGCGTCGGGCAGGTCGGCCAGGCGCGCGTCCAGCGCGAAGCCGTGAGCGTGCAGCAAGCCTTCGGCCAGCCGCGCTGGCAGCCATTGCGCCAGCACATTGCCCAGTTGCTTCTTGATGCTGCCCTTGCCTTCGATCAGCGTGGCGGCCAGGTCCAGCTCCGGCAGCAGGTTGATGACGATCGGCGTGCCCGGCTGCCAGTACGAGGAAATCTGCAGGATGGCCGGACCGGACAGGCCGCGATGGGTGAACAGCAGGTCTTCGCGGAAGCGCGCGCCGGTCGGGTTGCGGCCTTTCAGCGTGCCGGTTTCGACATCGACCTCCAGCGCGATGCCGGCCATTTCAACGAACGGCGCCCACTGCTGGGCGTCGAAGGTCAGCGGCACCAGCGCCGGGCGCGGCTCGACCAGGCGCAGGCCGAACTGCTGGGCGACGCGGTAGCCGAAGTCGGTGGCGCCGATTTTCGGGATCGACAGGCCGCCGGTGGCGATCACCACGCTCGGGGCTTCGATCGTGCCGCTATCGGTGTGCAACACGAAGCCTTCGGCGCTGTGTTCCAGGCTGTCGACCTTGCACGGCATGCGCCAGTGGACGTCGCCGGCGGCGCACTCGTCCTTGAGCATGTCGATGATTTGTTCGGCGGAGTCGTCGCAGAACAGCTGGCCTTTGTGCTTCTCGTGGTGGCCGATGCGGTGTTTTTTGACCAGCGCGACAAAGTCCTGCGGCGTGTAGCGCGACAGCGCGCTCTTGCAGAAATGCGGATTCTCCGACAGGAAGTTGGCCGGGCCGGCGTTGATGTTGGTGAAGTTGCAGCGACCACCGCCGGAGATGCGGATTTTTTCGGCCAGCTTGGCGGCGTGGTCGATCAGCACCACGCGCAGGCCGCGCTGGGCGGCGGTGGCCGCGCACATCATTCCGGCCGCGCCGGCGCCGATTACCGCTACATCAAACTTTGCCATGTTATTCCCGTCAGATTCAAATCATCACCGCCCGCGCCGTCATTCCGGCGCAGGCCGGAATGACGGGGACGGTAAAGGAGCGAGATTTTACTCGATCGGCTCGCTCACATGCTGGCGCGAGGCCACGGTGCGCGCCACCAGCAGGCATTGCGCCACCTGTTCGGCGATCGGCGGCGGCACCGCCACCTCGCCGTCCAGCACCGACTGGATCCACGCCGCCGTGGTGGCCGCGTCCTTGTTTTCCGGCAGCAGTGGCAACTCCCCGACCAGCGTCTGCTTCGGCACCAGCGTCGTGCGCAGGCCGCCGTGGAACCAGTCGATCTGCTGCGCCTTGTTGGCGTTGGCGACCGTCTCGCCCTCGGTGCCGCGCATCAGGAAGGCGTCGCCGCGCTCGTGCAGCGCGCTGGTGGTGAAGTACGCGCCCAGCATCTCCAGATACTCCGGGTGCGTGTACGACACCAGCCGCAGCGCCGGCCCGGCGAACGGCTGCATGATCTTGACCAGCGTGTGGGTCGAGTTGCGCACGCCCAGAATGCGCCGCAGCGACAGCAGATGCGCCAGCTTCGGCGCCATCGTCTCGATGGTGATGAAGGCCGGCCGGCCCTGCGACATGGCCTCCTCCGCCTCCGAGCGGTGGCGCGCCGCCGTCACGCCCAGCGCGGCGAACACCTCGGCCGTGGTCACCCGGCCCGGATCGTCGGGCACGCCGTGCACCAGCACCGGCACGCCCTCGCGCGCCAGCAGCAGCGCCAGCAGCGGCGTCAGGTTGGCCATCTTGCGCGCGCCGTTGTACGACGGGATCGCCACCGGCGCCCACTGGCCGGGCGGCGCGTTGAACGGCACGAAGCTGGCCTCGGCCGCGTCGAGAAAGCCGCCGATCTCCTCGACCGACTCGCCCTTGATGCGCATGGCCAGCAAAATGCCGCCCAGCTCCAGGTCGGAGACACGGCCGTCCAGCATGGCTTGATACAAATCGTGGGCGTCGTCGCGGTGCATGCTGCGGGCGCCGTCCTTGCCGCGTCCTATTTCTTTGATGAAACGCGCGGCCGGAAAGGGGTCAAATGTTGTAGTCATGCACGCAGCTTAAACCAGTCCGGCGCATTTCGGCTACACTAACCACCTCCTGAAATGAACACGACTGTAATCATGATTTCCCCAGACATTGAAAACATCAACGTCACCTCGTTCGCGCCGATGCCGTCACCGGAAGCCTTGCACAGCAAGCTGCCGCTGACCGACCTGGCCTCCGGGACGGTGATGAAGGGCCGCGAGGCCCTGCGCAACATCATCGACCGGCAGGACAAGCGCCTGTTCGTGGTGGTCGGCCCGTGCTCGATCCACGACCCGGCAGCCGGCCTCGACTATGCCCGCCGCCTCAAGGCGCTGCAGGCCGAGGTGGCCGACACCATGCTGCTGGTGATGCGCGTGTATTTCGAAAAGCCACGCACCACCACCGGCTGGAAGGGTTACATCAATGATCCGGACATGGACGATTCGTTCCGCGTCAACGTCGGCATGGAGAAGGCGCGCCAGTTCCTGCTCGACGTGTGCGAACTGGGTCTGCCGACCGCGACCGAGGCGCTGGACCCGATCTCGCCGCAGTACCTGGGCGACCTGATCGCCTGGACCGCCATCGGCGCCCGCACCACCGAATCGCAGACCCACCGCGAGATGTCGTCCGGCCTGTCGACCCCGGTCGGCTTCAAGAACGGCACCGACGGCGACATCAGCATCGCCATCAACGCCATCCTGTCGTCGGCGCACCCGCACGCCTTCCTCGGCATCAACGCCCAGGGCAATGTGGCGATCGTGCGCACCCGCGGCAACGCCTACGGCCACGTGGTGCTGCGCGGCGGCGATGGCCGGCCGAACTACGACTCGGTGTCGATCGCCATCGCCGAACAGGCGCTGACCAAGGCCAAGCTGCCGGCCAACCTGGTGGTCGACTGCTCGCACGCCAACAGCTACAAGAAGCCGGAACTGCAACCGCTGGTGATGGCCGACGTCATCCATCAGATCGTGCAGGGCAACAAGTCGCTGGTGGGCGTGATGATCGAATCGAACCTCGTCGGCGGCAACCAGAAGATCCCGGCGGACCTGAGCCAGCTGGTGTACGGCTGCTCGGTCACCGACGGCTGCATCGACTGGGACACCACCGAGAAGATGCTGCGCGAGGCGCACCAGCAGCTGCTCGGCCGTCCTTAATCGAGCTTAATAGCAGTAGGCCACCAGACTGGTGGCCACCCCGGAGCGCCCCGCCAACGCCGCCTCGGCCGTGCTGGCCGGGGCGCTCAGTTCATCCAGATCGAGCAACACCTTGCACCGCTCCACCTTGACCGAATAACGGCGCGCGTCGCTGCCACGCGGGTCAACGCCCCCGCAGTCGAGCACAGCATGCACGCAGTCGCCGCCGGTGCGGAACAAGGCCACGCCCGGCAGCTCCTGCCACACCAGCCCGCGCGGCACCAGCCGCGCGCCCTCCGCCAGCGGCACATCCTTCAGTTTGCACACCACCTTCCAGTTCGCCGACATCGTCCCCTCCCACGCGGTTGCCTGTTTAAGTAGCAGAAACTAGCAAAAGCGATGCCATGCGAAATCTGGCCATTTGGCAAAATTCGCACCCCGCCGGTGCGGGCCGGGACCAGGCCGGTGCATGCACGCACCCGGTTTACATTACAATGGCGGATTCCCCTTCTGAATTGTGCTGCTTTCCATGATCGTTCTTGGCGTTGAATCCTCCTGCGACGAAACCGGCCTGGCGTTGTACGACACGCAACACGGCCTGCTGTCCCATGCCCTGCACTCGCAGGTCGCCATGCATGAGGAATACGGCGGCGTCGTGCCGGAACTGGCGTCGCGCGACCACATCCGCCGCGCCATTCCGCTGCTGACGCAGACGCTGGAACAGGCCGGCAAGACGCCGGACGACATCGACGCCATCGCCTACACCCAGGGGCCGGGCCTGGCCGGCGCGCTGCTGGTCGGCGCGTCGGTGGCGTGCAGCCTCGGCCTGTCGCTGGACAAGCCGGTGCTGGGCGTGCACCACCTGGAGGGCCACCTGCTGTCGCCGCTGCTGGCGTCGCAGCCGCCGGCATTTCCGTTCATCGCCCTGCTGGTGTCGGGCGGGCATACGCAGCTGATGCGGGTGGACGGCGTCGGCCAGTACACGCTGCTGGGCGAAACGCTGGACGACGCCGCCGGCGAGGCGTTCGACAAGTCGGCCAAGCTGCTGGGGCTGGGTTATCCGGGCGGTCCGGCGATTTCGCGCCTGGCCGAATTCGGCGATCCGGCCGCCTACCAGTTGCCGCGGCCGATGAAGCACACCAAGGATTTCAATTTCAGCTTCTCCGGCCTGAAAACGGCGGTGCTGACGGTGGTGAAGAACCACGAGGAAAAAGTCATCGCCAACATTTGCGAGCAGGACAAAGCCAACATCGCGCGCGGCTTCGTCGATGCGATCGTCGACGTGCTGACCGCCAAGTGCGTGTCGGCCATCAAGCACACCGGCCTGAAGCGGCTGGTGATCGCCGGCGGCGTCGGCGCCAACCAGCAGCTGCGCGCGTCACTGAACGCGGCGGCGGCCACGAAGCGGTTCAAGGTCTACTACCCGGAACTGGAATTTTGCACCGATAACGGCGCGATGATCGCCTTCGCCGGGGCGATGCGGCTAATGATCAACCCGGACGCGGCGAAGAAGGATTACTCGTTCAACGTGCGGCCGCGCTGGCCGCTCGACGAGCTCAAAGTGATTTAATTCGACGCCAGCGCCATGCCGGCCAGCACGGCAAGGCCGACCAGCGGCACCCAGAATTTGGCCTTGCCCTGCCCCAGGCTGACGCCACGGGCGGCGATGCGCTCGCTGCGCGGGCGACGTTCATCGGCTGGCGACTCGTGGGCCAAGCGTGCTTTGTCTTTCTCAGTTATCGTATCCATAACGTCCTCCATGCAATTGATCATCGTCCTTTCTGGAGGGCAATGCAATTGCTGTGCCAACCAAATAGGCAGTAATTAGCCTATACCGCTTGATTCTAGGCGCTTTTGTGGTGAAGTCGCCACACGATACGACGTCAAACCCCGGTGTCAGGTCTGACATTCGCACACAGGCTCAACTGCGGAGCAGTTGAGCCTGTGTGCGAATGTCAGACCTGACACCGGGGTTTAGAAGAGGTCGGCGCGGGGGTAGCCCCAGGCGGGGATGTCTGCCGGACAGGGCGATGGGGCGATGCGCAAGGTGGTGAAGTTGCCGCGCGGGGTGGTCGCGAAGCGGTAGTCGGACAGCGCGCCGTCCTGCAGCAGCGGCATGCGGCCGAAACGCAGCCAGGCGTCGACGTGGCAGTCGCTGGCTTTCAGCGCGCGCAATTCCGGCAGGCTGCCGGTCTGCGTCTGCGGCGACACCGTCAGGCCGGCCGGGCAAGTCGCTCCGCCAAGGCGCGCCACGCCGCGCTGCAACCAATAGTGCTCGCCGTCGGCCTGGATGCTGACATAGCTCCAGCACAGCGGTTGCGACGGGAAGGCGGTCATCGCCACGTCCAGCACACGCGCCTCGGGATGCTGGCTTTGCAGCTCGGCGCTGATCCGCGCCCGCGCCGCCGGCGACGTCATCTGCTGCACGCCGAGGAAGGCGATGCTGACGCCCAGCGCCAGCATCAGGCCGCCCCGTCCGCGCGGCCCGGCACGCCACTGCGCTGCGCCGCAGATCAGCGCGATCAGCAGCAGCGCCACCAACGAGGTCCAATCCAGATAGCCGCGCGCGGCGAAGAAGACCAGCGCCGCGAACAGCGCCGCGAGGCCGGCGGCGCGTGGCACCCGCCAGCGCATGATCAGCGCCATCGGCACGCCGATCGCCACCCAGAACAGCGGCTCGACAATGAACACCATGTCGCCGTAGTACCAGCGGCCGTCGAACGGATACCAAGGATGCAGGCCATACGAGTTGGTGTAGTCCATCGCCAGGTGCAGCGCGAAGCCCGCGACGATGCTCAGCGCCAGACCCAGCCGGGCCGGCCGGCTGGCGCGCAACAGCGCTCGGGCCGATGGCCACAGCAGCCACAGCAAGCCCGCCAGCAGCAGCGCCTGCGGTATCGCCCACAGCGCCGTGTGCGTGTGGCCGCGATGATGCAGCAGATAGCCCAGCGGCGAAGGCAGCAGTTGGGTCAGGAACAGGTCGAGATCGGGGAAGTTGCTGGCCAGCGCGCACGCCACCAGCAGCAGACGATGCCGCGCGCGCTGCGCCGGCGCGTCCGCCTCGGCCGGCAGGCTGCGGTGCACCAGTTCGCCCACGCCAAAACCGATGATGCTGTGCGTAATATTATCCATCCGGGTCCAGCAGCTGTTGCAGCCGCCGTGGGTAGTGGTTGAGAAAGTCGCGCGTGACCGCGTAGTGTTCGGTGTCCTCGTAGGCCACTTCGGTGATGCCGCTGCCGTCGAACAGCAGAATCTTGGCGTTCGGGTAGGCCAGCAGGATCGGCGAGTGGGTGGCGATGATGAATTGCGATTCTTGCCGGACCAGCTGATGGATGACGCTCAGCGCCGCCAGCTGGCGGTTGGGCGACAGCGCCGCCTCCGGCTCGTCCAGCAGGTACAGGCCCTGGCCGCGAAAGGTCTCCAGCAGCACCGACATGAACGCTTCGCCATGCGAGCGCGCGTGCAGCGAGTCGGAACGCGACGCGGTGCGGTCGAAATAATCATCCATCCGCGTGGCGACGTTGTGGAAGCTCTCGGCGCGGAAGAAGTAGCGGTCGCGCGGCGTCTTGAAGCTTTTCGACAGCCGCAGCGACTGGGCCAGCGGCGCCCGCTCCTGCGCGGTGTTGAGGTTGCTGACATTGCGGCTGCCGCCGTCAATGCTGAAGCCCAGCGCCAGCGCGATCGCCTCCAGCACGGTGGATTTGCCGGCGCCGTTCTCGCCGATGAAGAAGGTCACGTCCGGATGAAAGTCCAGCGCCGACAGTTCGCGCACCGCCGGCACGCGATACGGATGGCTGTCCCAGTCGATGTCGTCGTCAAACAGCGTCGTGATTCTTTGCAGATAAGGTCTGGCTTGCAACAAACCCATGCGCGCTCCCCTTCAGTTGGCGCACGCCACGCGGTTACGGCCTTCGTGCTTGGCGCGGTACAGCGCGGCGTCGGCCTGGCGCAGCAGGCTTTCGCTATCGTCGATGTCCATGTGGTCGAAGGTGCCCACACCGAGGCTGGCCGTCACGTGCAGCGGCCGCGCGCCGGCGTAGTGGATCTGCGCCGCGATCCGCGCGCGCAGCGATTCGGCGAACTTGCAGGCGCCGTCCAGCGGCGTGTTCGGCAGGATCACGCACAGTTCCTCGCCGCCGTAGCGGCCCGGAATGTCGATCACCCGCACGGTCTCGCGCAGCAGCTTGCCCAGCGTGTGCAGCACCTGATCGCCGACCGCGTGGCCGTGTTCATCGTTGACGCGCTTGAAGTGATCGAGGTCGATCATCACCGCCGACAGCGGCGCCCGGAAGCGGCGTGCGCGCGCCACCTCGAACTTCAGCCGGTGCAGCAGCGAGCGGCGGTTGTGCAGGCCGGTCAGGTCGTCGGTGGTGGCCAGCAGTTCCAGCTCGCGCACCGTCGCCTCCAGCGTTTTTTCGTTGGCGCGCAGCTCGATCAGCGCCATCACCTGGCGCGCCAGCTTGACCAGCGTGGCGCGCTGCTCGTTGCTCAGGCGGCCGGGCCGGGTGTCCATCACGCACAGCGCGCCGATGGCGAAACCGTCCGACGAGGTCAGCGCCACGCTGCTGTACCTGCGCATGAACGGCGCGCCCACCGTCAGCGGCATGCCGGCGGTGCGCGGGTCTTGCGTCAGGTCGGGGATTTCGGTGACGGCCTCGCCCAGCACGGCCAGCGCGCAGTAGCTGTCGGCGCGCGGCAGTTCGGCCAGATGCATGCCGGCGCAAGATTTGACCCACACGCGGTCGGCGTCGACCAGCGACACAAAGGCGTAGGACAGCCCGCAGATGGTCGCCGCCAGCTCGGTGAGAAAAGTAAAGTCCTCGCAGGCCGGCGTGTCGAGGATGTGATACCGGTGCAGTGCGGCCAGCCGCAAGTGATCGGCCGGCGAATGGGGGGTAATCAGCGCGTGTACTTGTTCTTCGGCCAGCATGGATCTCCCGGAGTAATGACCACTTTATCCTCCGAGAGTTTATAGCAAAACAAGATCGGCGGGCGCCTCGCCCCCGCCCGGCCGGGATTTTTATGCCGATTTGGCCATAATCTCGCGCAGCACTTGCTCGAACACCTCGGCCGGCTGGCCGCCGGACACCAGGTGGCGCTCGTTGATGATCACCGCCGGCACCGAGTTGATGCCGTGCCGGTGGAAGAACTCCTCGGCCTGGCGCACCTCGGCGGCGTACTCGCCGCTGTGCAGCACCTGGCGCGCGCGCTCCTTGTCCAGCCCCACTTCGCCGGCCACATAGATCAGCACCTCGTGCGCGCTCGGGTCCAGGCCTTGCGTGAAGTAGGCCTTGAACAGCGCTTCCTTCAGCGCTTTCTGCTGGCCTTCCAGGCCGGCCCAATGCAGCAGGCGGTGGGCGTCGAAGGTGTTGTAGATGCGCCCGCGCTTGTCCATCGCGAAGTCGAAGCCGACCGCCGCGCCGCGCGCGCGGATCATCTCGCGCGCCTGTTGCTGCTGTTCGGCGGTCGAGCCGTACTTCTCGCTCAGGTGCTCGCCGATGTCCTGGCCTTCCGGCGGCATGGCCGCGTTCAGCTCGAACGGCTGGAAGTGGATGTCCACCGCCGCTTCATCGCCGATGGCGGCCAGCGCCTTGTCCAGCGACTTCAGGCCGATGGCGCACCACGGGCACGAAACGTCGGAGACGAAATCAATTTTGAGGGGAGTTGCCATTTTTGCCTTTCGATTTGCTGCCGATGCGGCTTTCCTTGCCCGCGATCAGCTTGGCGATGTTGCCGCTGTGACGGTAGACCAGCAGCACGCACATCAGGAATACCGCCGCCAGCTGCGGCTCCACGCCAAACAATAAACCATAATAGAACGGCGCGAACACCGCCGCCACCAGCGCCGCCAGCGACGAGTAGCGGAAGGCGAACGCCACCACCAGCCAGGTCACCAAGGTGGCGACGCCCAGCCAAACATTCAAGCCCAGCAGCACGCCGGCGGCGGTGGCCACGCCCTTGCCGCCGACAAAGCGGAAGAACACCGGCCACAGGTGGCCGAGGAAGACCGCGATCGCCACCAGCGCGATGGTGGCGTCACCAATCTGCAGCCGCTGCTGGAAATGGATCGCCAGCCACACCGCCAGCCAGCCCTTGACGGCGTCGCCGATCAGCGTGGCGATGGCGGCCGCCTTGTTACCACTGCGCAACACGTTGGTGGCGCCCGGATTTTTCGAGCCGTAGGTACGCGGGTCGGCCAGGCCGAACAACTTGCTGCTGACCACCGCAAATGAGATCGAGCCGATCAGGTAGGCGGCCACGGTCATCCAAACTGTATTCATCTTTTCCTCAAATTCTTGTCATCAGCCCATCAAGGCAGCCGGTCAATATACAACCTTACTCGGCCAGCGCGCAATGCACCGCCTTGGCGTTGAGCAGCTCGGTCAGCACCTGGGGCTTGATGCCGACCAAATATCCGCGCCGGCCGCCATTGATATAAATCGTTTCCAGCGCAAGGATGCTATCCTCTACATACACCGGCATGGTCTTCTTGGTGCCGAAGGGCGAGGTGCCGCCGATCATGTAGCCGCTGTGACGGGTCGCCACCTCCGGCTTGCACGGTTCGACGGATTTACAGCCGATGTTACGCGCCAGATTCTTGGTCGAGACCTTGCAATCGCCGTGCATCAGCACCATCAGTGGTTTGGCGGCCTCGTCCTGCATCACCAGGGTTTTCACCACGTGATGCTCGTCGACGCCCAGCTCGCGCGCGGACACGCCGGTGCCGCCGTGCTCCTCGTAGGTGTACGGGTGCTCGGAGAAGGCCACCTTGTGCTTGCGCAGCAGCTGGGTGGCGGGGGTTTCGGAGATATGCTCTTTTTTAGCCATGGTGAGATCGGAGTTGTCCATTATGCAGCAGGAAATTCGCTTTGCCACTTTCAATGTTTGCAATCTTTCCCAGCCCGGGGCGAAATTGTACGACAATCTGGCCCCGCTGACCGAGGCCGAGTATGCAGCGAAAGTCGCCTGGACCGCGCGCCAGCTCGATCAGCTGGACGCCGACGTCATCGGCCTGCAGGAAATTTTCTCGCTGGACGCGCTGCGCGACGTGCTGGCCCGCAGCGAGCGCTACCGCGACGCCACGCTGGCCGGCTTCACGCCGCCGCCCGATCCGGCCACCGGCCTGCCGCGCGTGACGCCGGAAGTGGCGCTGATTTCGCGCCTGCCGCTGGCGGCGCCGGCGCAAGCCTACATCATGTTCCCGCACGGCGTGGCGCTGCCCGACGGCGGCCGCGACGCCGACCGCTTCGCCCGCGCGCCGCTGCATGCGCAGATCGTGCTGCCGGACGCGCACATTGTCGATGTGATCGTGGTCCATCTCAAATCCAAGCGCCCCGACTACCGCCACGGCGACGTCGGCGACGCCCCGATGCTGCACGCGCAAGCCAATTTGCGCTCGCTGATCCGGCGCGGCACCGAGGCGGTGGCGCTGCGCGCGCTGCTCAGCGCGATGGACAAGGCAAGCCGCCGCCCGCGCATCGTGCTGGGCGATTTCAACGACACGGTGGACGCGGTCACCACCCACATCGTCATGGGCGCCGGCGCCGCCTGCGAGCCGGGCGAGGAGTTGCACGGGCAGTTGTTCGATTGCCGCCAGATCCAGTCCGGCCGCGAGCGCCGCCGCGACAGCGGCTACACCATCGCGCATGACGGCCGCCACGCCACCATCGACCATGTGCTGGTGTCGGAGCAATTCCACCCGGCCTCGCGCCACGCCATCGGCGAGGTGGTCGATGTGAGCTATCTGAACCAACACCTGATTGACACCACACCCGCCGCCTCCGACCATGGCCAGGTGCTGGTCACCCTGCGCCTGTACTAAGTTTTTCGCATTTCAGGCGAGGTTTTTCACCGCTTATCGCATTTCTGTGGCCGCAACACTTGGAACGCCCTAAAGTATCACCATGCGCAGTTCCCTTCAGGCCAGAAAAACGATATGAAAATAAAAACCTTGCCCCCGACATCACACCCGACCCAGCGCGCGCGCAACTGGCGCCTGCCGGCGGTCGCGCTGGTGGTGCTCGCCATCGCCGGCGGCTGGACCGTCCTGCGCGGCAACAGCGACACCACGCCCGCCCCCAAGCCCGGCGCCGCCACCGCCGCCGCCGAAAAGCAAGACATCTACGAACTCTCCACCGGCGACATCGCCGCCGTCGACGCCCGTTCGCTGGCGGTCAGCCTGCCCCTGTCCGGCTCGCTGGCGCCGCTGAGTTCGGCCACCATCAAGTCCAAGGTCTCCGGCGTGGTGGAAGCGACCACCGTGCAGGAAGGCATGGCGGTGCACGCCGGCCAGGTGCTGGCGCGGGTCGACCAGGCCGACCTGCGCGCGCGCCTGCAACAACAGCAGGCGCAACTGGACGAAGCCCAGGCCAAGCTGGCCATGGCCAGCAAGAACGAAACCAACAGCCAGGCCCTGCTGACGCAGAAATACATCTCGCAAAACGCCTATGACTCGACGCAGAACACGGTCGATCTGGCGCGCGCCAACGTCAAGTCGGCCACGGCCATGGTGGAACTGGCGCGCATCGCCCTCAACGACGGCGTGATCAAGGCGCCGATCGACGGCGTCATCAGCAAACGCCACGTGCAGGCCGGCGAAAAGCTGTCGCCCGACATGCCGGTGTACAGCATCGTCAACCTGTCGCAACTGATCCTCGAAGCGCAGGTGCCGGCCGCCGAAATTCCGCGCGTGAAGGTGGGGCAGGATGTGCGCTTCCGCGTCGACGGTTTCGCCCAGCGCGACTTCCACGGCCAGGTGGCGCGCATCAACCCGTCGACCGAGGCGGGCTCGCGGGCGATGCTGGTCTACATCACCGTCGGCAACGACGACAGCGCGCTGCGCGCCGGCATGTTCGCCAAGGGCGCCATCGTCACCGACCGTTCGCCGGTGGCGCCGGTGGTGCCGCTGGCCGCGCTGCGCACCGACAAGCAAGGCCGGCAGATCGTCTACAAGGTGGAACAGGGCAAGCTGCTGGCGCAGCCGGTCCGGATCGGCCTGCGCAACGAGGAGGAAGGCTACGCCGAAGTACACGACGGCCTGACGCAGGGCGCGCACGTGATCGTCTCGCGGCTGGACAGCCTGAAACCGGGCGCCGCCGTCAAGCTGCCGCCAGCGGCGCAGGCCAAGGCCGCCGAACCGTCGAAGGGCTGAGCATGTGGATTACTAAAGTCAGCATTCAGAATCCGGTGTTCGCCACCATGGTGATGGTGGCGCTGATGGTGCTGGGCCTGTTCTCCTATCGCGGCCTGGGACTGGAGGCCATGCCCAACGTCGACATTCCCGGCGCCGCCATCGAGGTGCAGTATCCGGGCGCCTCGCCGGAGGCGGTGGAGAACGACATCACCCGCCCGATCGAGGAAGCGGTCAACACCGTCAGCGGCATCAAGACGCTGCGCGCCAACTCGTGGGAAGGCCGCGGCGGCGTCTACATCGACTTCGAACTGTCGACCGACATGGACCGCGCCATGCAGGACTTGCGCGACAAGGTGGCGCAGGTGCGCCCGCGCTTCCCGCGCGAGGCCAAGGACCCGTTCATCGTGCGCTTCGAGGGCGAGAACGCGCGCCCCATCGCGCAGATCGGCCTGACCGCCAGCGAGCACTCGCTGCGCGACCTGTCCACCCTGGCCGACCAGGTCATCGCCAAGCGCTTCCAGGGCGTGGCCGGGGTCGGCCAGGTGCGCGTCAACGGCATGACGGCGCGCCAGATCCTGATCCAGCTGCGCCCCAACGACCTGACCGCGCAGGCGGTCGGCGTCGACGAGGTGCTGGCCGCGATCCAGAACACCAACGCCAACCTGCCGGCCGGCTTCATCAGCTACGGCGCCAGCGAACGGCTGGTGCGCGTCGAAGGCAAGATGAAGCACCCGCGCGACTTCAACAAAATCATCGTCGCGCGCCGCGCCAACGGCCCGGTCTACCTGGAACAGGTGGCCACGGTGGAGGACGGCGCGCAGGAAGAACTGTCGATATCGCGCATCGACGGCCAGCGCGCCGTCACGCTCGACATCACCAAGGTGCAGGACGCCAACGTGGTCGAAGTCGGTCGCCGCATCCAGCAAGTCGCCGCCGAGTTGAAGAAGACGCTGCCGGCCGACATCCAGGTCGCGGTGCTGAACGACGAGTCGACCAAGGTGCAGGCGCAACTCGACAACGTCAAGAAAACCATCATCGAAGGCGCGCTGCTGACAATGGTGATCGTATTCCTGTTCCTGCACTCGTGGCGCTCGACCATCATCACCGGGCTGACGCTGCCGATCTCGGTGCTGGCCAGCTTCATCGCCATGAAAGCCTTCGGCTTCACGCTGAACTTCCTGACCTTGATGGCGCTGTCGCTGTGCATCGGCCTGCTGATCGACGACGCCATCGTGGTGCGCGAGAACATCGTGCGCCACCTCGGCATGGGCAAGAACCACCACCAGGCGGCGGCGGACGGCACCAACGAAATCGGCCTGGCGGTGATGGCCACCACCTTCGCCATCGTCGCCGTGTTCATTCCGGTGGCGTTCATGGACGGCATCATCGGTCGCTTCTTCCTGCAATTCGGCATCACGGTGGCGGTGGCGGTGCTGGTGTCGCTGTTCGTCTCGTTCACGCTGGACCCGATGCTGTCGTCGGTGTGGCCGGACCCGGTCCAGGACCGCTTCAAGTATGTGCCGTGGCTGGGCCGCTTGATGCACTGGCTGGAAGGCGGCATCGACTGGCTGCACGTGGTCTACGGCAAAGTGCTGGGACTGGCGCTGCGCTGGAAGAAGAGCACGCTGCTGCTGGCCTTCGCGCTGTTCGCCGGCAGCCTGCTGCTGGTGCCGAAAATCGGCGGCGAGATGATGCCGGAGCAGGACAACGGCTGGGTCAACTTCCTGGTCAAGACTCCGGTTGGCTCCAGCCTGGACTACACCGACAACAAGGTGCATCAGGTCGAAGCGGCGCTGAAGGCGTTCCCGGAAATCCACAGCGTCATCACCGTGGTCGGCACCTGGGACGGCCGCAACACGGCGCAGATCGACATCAAGCTCAAGGACCGCACGCTGCACCCGCGGCGCACGCAGCAGCAGATGGAGGCGGCGATCCGCGCGCGTCTGAACCAGATCGCCGGCATCACGCTGACGGCCGGCATGAAGCCGATCTTCATCGCCATTCTCGGCACCGACGAAGCCAAGCTGGATGACGTCGCGCACCGGCTGATGGACAAGATGCGCAAGATCAAAGGGCTGGTCGATCTGGAATACAGCCAGGAAGGCGCCAACCCGTCGACCAACATCAAGATCAACAACGAGCTGGCCAGCGACCTGGGACTGACCACGCAGCAGATCGGCACCGCGCTGCGGCCGTTCGTCGCCGGCGACACCACCTCGCACTTCCTGGCCGCCGACGGCCAGAACTACGAAGTCAACGTGCAGCTGCCGAAATCCGGGCGCCAGAAAGTGACCGACCTGGCCGACCTGGCGCTGGCGTCGAGCAAGCTGGGGCCGGATGGCCGTCCGCTGATGGTGCCGTTGCGCCAGGTGGTGGACTTCGTGCCGGCGTTCAGCCCGCAAGTGCTGAAGCGCCAGGCGCTGCAACGCCGCGTGGCGGTGTACGCCAGCACCGAAGGCCGTCCGGGTGGCGACGTCGACCGCGAAGTCCAGCAAGCCATGAAAGAGATCGCGCTGCCGGCCGGCGTGCGCTTCGACGTCGGCGGCAACGCGCAGAACATGCAAGAGTCGATGACCTCGGCGATGATCGCGCTGGGCATCGCGGTGATCTTCATCTACCTGGTGCTGGCGTCGCAATTCGGCAGCTTCCTGCAGCCGGTGGCGATCATGATGTCGCTGCCGCTGTCGCTGATCGGCGTACTGGTGGCGCTGCTGGTGACCGGCAGCACGCTGAACATCTTCTCGGTGATCGGCTTCATCATGCTGATGGGGCTGGTGACCAAAAACGCCATCCTGCTGGTGGACTTCACCAACCACGCGCAAAAAGCCGGCCAGGGCCAGCTGGAAGCCATCATGAACGCCGGCCAGGTGCGGCTGCGGCCCATCCTGATGACCACGCTGGCGATGATCTTCGGCATGTTGCCGATGGCGATAGGCATGGGCGAAGGCGGCGAGACGCAAGCGCCGATGGGGCGCGCGGTGATTGGCGGCGTGCTCACCTCCACGCTGCTGACGCTGGTGGTGGTGCCGGTCGCCTACACCTACCTCGACAACTGGGGCAAACGCGCCACCCGCTGGTTCAAAGGCCAGCACGCCGAAGAACCAACGCTGCGCGAAGTCGCCTAAAAACCCGGTGTCAGACCTGACACCGGGTTTTTATTCGTTGTCGGGAGCGAGGCCGGAGGGTTCGCCTTCGGCGATGTCGGCCTCATTTTCCTCGGCCAGGCCGGGATTGTTCTTCAACTCGGCCTTGCGCCGGTTTTTCTCTTCCTGCTTTTTCTTCTTTTCCAACTCGCGCTGCCGCTTTTCATATGCAAAGTTTGTTTTTGCCATTTGTTGCTCCTTTAAAGCGTTGCACTGCACAGGCCACATTATGTACCAAGTTGCTCAACCGCGAGGATGATGTTGCGCATGCAAATGCTTTAAACGCTCGCGCGCCACGTGCGTGTAGATTTGTGTGGTTGAAATATCCGAGTGCCCCAGTAGTAATTGAACAACACGCAGGTCGGCGCCGTGGTTCAGCAAATGCGTGGCAAACGCGTGGCGCAAGGTGTGCGGCGACAGCGGCACCGTGATGTCGGCCTTCAGCGCGTGCTTTTTGATCAGGACCCAGAACATTTGCCGCGTCATGCCGGCCCCGCGCCCGGTGACGAACAGCGCGTCGTCCTGCTGGCCGTTGAGGATGACGCCGCGCGCGTCTTTGACGTAGCGCTCGATCCACACCCGCGCCTGCTGGCCGAACGGTACCAGCCGCGTTTTCGCGCCCTTGCCGGTCACGCGCAGCACGCCGTCGTTCAGGCTCAGTTCCAGCATCTTCAGCTCGACCAGTTCCGACACCCGCAGGCCGCTGGCGTACATCAGCTCCAGCATGGTGCGGTCGCGCAGCCCGAGCGGTGTGTTGACATCGGGCGCGGCCAGCAAGGCCTCCACCTGCGCTTCGCTCAGCGTGTGCACAAAGCGCTGCGGCTGCCTGGCCGACACCAGCTTCAGGCTCGGGTCGGCGGTGATGCGCCGCTGCCGCAGCAGCATCTGGTAAAACCGCTTGATCACCGACAGCCGCCGGTTGGACGAGGTGGCCTTGCCGCTGTCCTGATGGCGCGCGGCGATGTAACCCTGGATGTCGTGCGCCGCCACGGCCAGCAGGCCGCCGACCTGCGGCCGCGTCTTCTCCAGCCACGCGGCGAACAGCCGCATGTCGCGCCGGTAGGCTTCCAGTGTGTTCTTCGACAGCCCGTCCTCCAGCCACAAGCTGTCGCAGAACTCGTCGATCAGAGCAAGGTTGTCTGCTGCCATGCGTATTCTTTTGATCCTTCATGCGCCAACAGCCAGCGCTTGATGCCCAGCAGGTAGCCGTTGGGGTCGTCGCTGTTGGAGAAGCCGCCCAGGCCGCTGGCGGCGGTGACACGGTGGCACGGCACCACCACCGGGAACCCGTTGGCGCCGCACGCCTGCCCGACCGCGCGCGGCGCCGAGCCCAGGTGCTTGGCCAGCTCGCCATAGGTGCGCGTGCTGCCGCGCGGAATCGACGCCAGCGCGTCCCACACTTGCTGCTGGAAGGCGGTGCCGGCGCGCTTCAGCGGCAGCGTGAACGAAAAATCCGCATCCGCGCAGTATTGGCCGACCTGGTACACGGCCAGTTCGGCGGCGGCGTCCTGCGCCGCCTGGAGCTCAAATTGAGGTGGCAGATAGCACAGCTCGGTAATCAGACCGCCGGCCGTCCGCACGCCCAGATTGCCAAACGGGAAAGCCGCGACGGCGGCAAACAGCGACTTGCCATGTTGTATTTTCATCACAGTTACTTGCACCAAAAAAGGTCGTTGACCGGCGTTACTGTTGTTTGTTTGCACCACAATGTTGCATCGTTACTACAGCAAAAGCAGCCACGCCGGAGGCATTGTAAATGCTCTGGGCGAAAAAAAACGCACCCTCAGGTGCGTTTTCAAATCCTGCTGCACGTTCCCGGTCACTTGTCTGGTTCCGTGGCACGCTTGTGGCGGCCTGCAGACCCTATGACAGCGACATTCTGTAAAACGTGTGTCTCCTCGTTCTATCGCCGGTATTCGTTACCGTTTCTCTACACACTCCCCACCTACAATTCTGGCTTCCTTGCGGGACGCATATCGTTATGCATGTTTCCCTGAGAGCGACGCCATCATAACGTATTCGTTAAGCTTTTTCTCAACTTTTTTCTACCGTCGCCGGCAACTACTTTAAGAGTAAATCAAATTTGGCAACCACAGCGAAATTTGTGGTATGTAGGTGATCGCCACCAAAAACGCCAGCATCGTGAGCAGCCACGGCCACACCGCGATGGTCAGTTCGGTGATCCCCATTTTGGTGATGCCGGACGCCACATACAGGTTCAGGCCGACCGGCGGATGGCACATGCCGACCTCCATGTTCACCACGATCAGGATGCCGAAGTGGATCGGGTCGATGCCCAGCTTCATCGCCACCGGGAACAGGATGGGCGCCATGATCAGCACGATCGACGACGGCTCCATCACATTGCCGGCCAACAGCAGCAGGATGTTCACCACCAGCAGGAAGGTGATCACGCCCAGGCCCTGGCCGGTGATCCATTCGGCCATCATCTGCGGGATGTTCTCGCTGGTCATCAGGAACGAGAACAGCACGGCGTTGGTGATGATGTAGAGCAGCATGGCCGACATCGCCGCCGAGTCCAGCAGCACCTTGCCCACCTGCCGCAGTTTCAGGTCCTTGTACACGAACACGGCGATGACGAAGGCGTACACCGCCGACACCGCCGCCGCCTCGGTCGGCGTGAACATGCCGGTGTAGATGCCGCCCATGACGATGACGATCAGCAGCAGCCCCCAGGCGCTCTTGCGGAACGTGGCCCAGCGCTCGCCCCAGCTGGCCTTGGCCATGCGCGGATAGCCGTGCTTGCGCGCCAGATACCAGGTGGTCAGCCCCAGCAGAAAGGCCAACATCAGGCCGGGCACCACGCCGGCCATGAACAGCTTGCCGACCGAGGTGTTGGTGGTCACCGAATACATCACCATCACGATCGACGGCGGAATCAGGATGCCGAGCGCGCCCGAGGTGGTGATGACGCCGGCGCCGAAGCGTTTCGGATAGCCCTGGCGCACCATGGCCGGCAGGATGATCGAGCCGATCGCCACCACCGTCGCCGGTGACGAGCCGGACACGGCGGCGAACAGCGCGCAGGCCATCACGCCGGCCAGCGCCAGACCGCCGTGCCAGTGGCCGACCATCGAACTGGCGAAGTTGATCATGCGCCGCGCCACGCCGCCATGCGTGAGGAAATTGCCGGCCAGGATAAAGAACGGTATCGCCATGATCTCGAACTTCTCGATGCCGGTGAACAGCTTCAGCGCCACCGATTCGATCGGCACCGTGGTCATGGTGAACAGGAAGGTCAGCACCGTCAGGCCGAGCGAGATCGAGATCGGCATCCCGGTCAGCATCAGCGTCAGCAGCAGCACGAAAATGATCAGCGCGTTCATGCCTTGGCTCCTTGTTCCAGTTCCTCGTCCAGCCCCTCGACGTGGGCATGGTCATGCTTGGGCAGCTCGCCGGTGCGCAGGAAGGTCAGCATCACCTGCAGGAAGCGGAAGCACATCAGGTACGATCCCGCCGGCACCGCCAGGTAGACGATCCACATCGGCAGCTCCAGATCGGCCGAGGTCTGTTCGGTGTGACCGATCTCCCACACGAAGCTGGCGCCCAGCGTGCCGACGATGCCGGTGAACAGTGCGCCGGCCAGCAGGCCGAAGACGATAAACTTGTTGCGCGCCGGCGTGCGCAGGCGGTTGATCAGCACATCGACGCCGACGTGGATGCCGGTGCGCACACCGTACGCCGCGCCGAACTTGGCCATCCACACAAACATGTAGATGCAGGCCTCCTGCGTCCAGCTCAGGTTCATTTGCAGCAGGTGGTCCTGCAGGCCGGGGATGGGTAATCCAGACAGGTAGCGGTGAATCACCGCGACAAAAATCAGCAGGGTCGCGGCGGCCATCAGGGACGCGATAAGCCATTCTTCGAGATGATCGAGGAATTTCATGGTTGGTCTCCAGATTGTGGATCGCGGGACGGTCTTGCGCCGCCCCGCCGGCAAGTTTATTTACCCGCTTGTTTATTGATCGCCGAGATCAGGCCGGCGCCGATGCGGCTTTCCATCTGCGTCTGCACCGGCAGCAGGGCCTTGCGCCACTCCGCCTGTTGCTGGGCGTTGAGCATGTAGACCTCGGTCTTGCCGGTTTTCTTGATCGCTTCGAGCGCCAGGTCGTTGTCGCGCTGGGCGATGGCTTTCTCGAACGTGGTGGCGTCCTTCATCGCCTGGTCCAGCGCCGTGCGGATGTCGGCCGGCAGACCGTCCCAGAATTTCTTGTTGACGATCACCGCGTAGCCCAGATAGCCGTGGTTGGAGACGGTGACGTACTTCTGCACCTCGTGCATCTTCTGCGTGTACATATTCGACGGCGGATTCTCGGTGCCGTCCACCACCCCGGTCTGCAACGCCTGATACACCTCGGAGAACGCCAGCACCTGCGGGTTGGCGCCCAGCGCGCGCATCTGCGCGTCCAGCACCTTGGACGACTGGATGCGCATCTTCAGGCCGCGGAAGTCGGCCGGGGTGCGCAGCGGCTTGTTGGCCGACATCACCTTGAAGCCGTTGTCCCAGTAGGCCAGGCCGGTGATGCCCTTCGGCTCCAGCTTCTTCAGCAGCGACTTGCCGATCTCGCCCTCGGTCACGTTATACAGCGCGGCCTTGGACGGGAAGATGTACGGCAGGTCGAACACCTCGAACTCCTTCACGCCCAGCGGGCCGAATTTGGCCAGCGATGGCGCCAGCATCTGCACCGCGCCCAGCTGCAGCGCCTCCAGTTCTTCCTTGTCCTTGTACAGCTGGCTGTTCGGATACACCTCGACCTTGACGCGGCCATTGGTGGCCTTCTCGGCGAGCTGTTTGAAACGCTCCGCTGCCTGGCCTTTCGGCGTGTCGGTGGCGACCACATGGCTGAATTTGATGACGATCGGCGCCTGGGCCGATGCGTTGAAGCTCAAGGCGGCGCTCAGGACGAGCAGGGCGTATTTCAGTTTCATGAGGTCTCCTGTAGGGTTTAAAGTTACACTGACGTATTCTGAACCAATCGCATCATGACGTCATCTTATTCTAACGCGCCGCCGCGTCGGCCTCTTTCCAGCACCTCGCTGCGCTGGCTGCTGCCCATCATGCTGGTGTTGTTTTTTCTCGCCATCCTGATCTGGCTGCCGTGGCAGGCGCGCCAGATGGAGAGCAACGAGCGGCTGGAACAACTGATCGCCGACACCCTGTGGGTCGAGCAAACCATCCGCTTCCAGATGGCGCGCGACGAAGAGAGTCTGCGCGCGCTGGGGGTGGAAATCGCCACCGGCGACCTGACGCCGAAGCAGCTGCACGAGCGCATGGCGCGCCTGCTAAGGAACGGCAAGGAGCTGGTGCGCGTGGTGTGGCTCAAGCCGGACGGTGCGCTGGCCGCCAGCAGCGACCCGCTGCCCAATCCGGTCGAGCTGTCGCCGCTGTCGCGCGAGACCGCCGAGATCACGCGCAAAACGCGGCGGCCGATGTACACCCAGCCCGCGGCGCAAACCCAGGTGGCCAACGCGGCGCCGGCGGCGGTGCTGATGGACTATCACGTGCCGCTGTTCCGCGGCAATGAATACCTGGGCGACCTGATGGCCACCTTCCAGACCAGCGCCCTGCTCGACGAAATGGTGCCGTGGTGGTTCGCGCAGGACAATCAGGTCTCGCTGGTGGACCGCGACGACAAGGTGCTGGCGCGCCGCGCGGCGGCCGGGCCGGGCCACGGCGTCTACACCCACAAGCGCGCGCTCGACCTGCCGGGCGCGTCGGTCACGCTGGTGACGGACAGCGTCAAGAGCGCGCCCAAGCTGCTGCCCAACCTGCTGGTCGGCTCGGTGATCGTGCTGTCGCTCGGCCTGCTCTGGAGCCTGCTGGCGCTGTGGGGCCACATCTCCAAACGGCTGGCGGCCGAGGGCGCGCTGCGCCAGCAGATGTCGTTCCGCACGGCGATGGAGAACTCGCTGGTGACGGGTCTGCGCGCGCGCGACCTGGAGGGCCGTATCACTTACGTCAATCCGGCGTTCTGCCAGATCGTCGGCTATCCGGCCGAGGACATCGTCGGCAAGCTGCCGCCGATGCCCTACTGGGCGGCCGAGGCCATGTCGGAATACGAGGCGCGCTTCGCCTCGGTGTTGGCGGGCAAGGTGACGCCGCAGTTCGAGACCTTCTTCCAGCGCCCCAACGGCGAACGGGTGCCGGTGCTGGTGTTCGAGGCGCCGCTGGTGGACAACCACGGCCGGCAGACCGGCTGGATGGGCTCCATCCTCGACATCTCCGACCGCAAGCGCATCGAGGAAGTCAACCGCCAGCAGCAGGAAAAGCTGCAGGCGTCGGCGCGCCTGGCCACCATGGGCGAGATCGCCTCGATGCTGGCGCATGAGCTGAACCAGCCGCTGGCCGCCATTTCCAGCTACACCACCGGCGCGCTGAATGTGCTGGAGCGCGACGGCCCGGTCGAGCGATCGCTGCTCAAGCCGGCGCTGGAACAGGCCAGCGCGCAGGCGCAGCGGGCCGGCCAGATCATCCGCAGCGTGCACGAATTCGTCAAGAAGCGCGAACCGCTGCGGCAGGCGGTGGCCATCGCCTCGCTGCTGGACGGCATCCGCGCGCTGATCGAGCTGCAGGCGCGCCAGAGCTACGTTTCCTACCGTACCGAGATTCCGCCCGACCTGCCGCCGGTGCGCGCCGACCGGGTGATGATCGAGCAGGTGCTGCTGAACCTGACCCGCAACGGCATCGAGGCGATGCAGCATGTGCAGCCGCAGCGACGCCTGCTGAAGGTGGTCGCGGCCCATCACGCCGACACCCAGCAGGTCAGCGTGGCGGTGATCGACCAGGGGCACGGCATTCCGGACGAGGTGGCGCAGCGTTTGTTCTCGCCGTTCTTCTCGACCAAGGCCGAAGGCATGGGAATGGGCCTCAACATCTGCCGGACTGCGATAGAATTCCACGGTGGCGCGCTGACTTTCCGCGCCAACCCCGAGGGCGGGACCATATTTACCTTCGTGCTGCCGGCGGCCACGGAACAGGAGACCATATAAATGCTGCATATCGTCGACGACGAGGCGGTCGTGCGCGACGCGCTGACCTGGCTGGCCACATCGCGGGCGATCCCGGCGCGCGCCTACGCCTCGGGCACCGTATTTCTGCAACAGATCGGCAAGGGCGAGTTCGACGCCGGCGGCGACTGCGTGCTGCTGGACGTGCGCATGCCGGACATGAACGGCGTGGCGGTGTTCGACCAGTTGCTGGCGCGCGGCATCGCCCAACGCCTGCCGGTGATTTTCCTGACCGGCCACGGCGACGTGCCGATGGCGGTCGACACGCTCAAACGCGGCGCCTTCGATTTCTGTGAAAAGCCGTTCAACGACAACCAGCTGATGGACCGGGTGCAGGAAGCGCTGGCCAGCTCGCGCGGCGCCGGCGCCACCGCCGCCGTCCACGCCCGCCTGGCGACGCTGTCGACGCGCGAGCGCGAAGTGCTGGACCTGATCCTGGCCGGCAAAATGAACAAGGTGGTGGCCGACCAGCTGGGCATCAGCATGCGCACGGTCGAAGTCCACCGCGCCCACATCTTCGACAAGATGCAGGTTAAAACCGCGGTCGAACTGGCCGGCCTGCTGAAGTAGTCGGGGCCGCAGTCCACGCGCGTCCACGCGGCCATCCGCGCGTAGCATATACTTTCCAAGCAGCAACATCAAGCACTGTTTTCAGGTGTTGCGCGCATGCCGAAAGTGAGTAATGGTGACAATTCAGCGCCAAAAACCTCATAACATGGTTATGCCGTGGCCGCATAAGCTTATGCGGCGGACGCATTCCACACCATTGGGGAAAAATATGACTACGCGTAATATGACCGTCGCCAGGCGGCTTGGCATCGGTTTTGGCCTCGTCTCGCTGTTGCTGCTGGTCGTCATTCTGCTGGGACTGCACAGCATGCGGCAGATCCAGGACCGCATGGTCGAGATCACCTCGATCAACGATGTCGAGATGCGCCTGGCGCAGGCCATCGACCTGACCGTCACCGAGCGCGCGCTGGCGCTGCGCAACCTGATCCTGCTGAAGGAGGAAAAGGAAATCCAGACCGAAGTCAAGCGCATCGCCGACCAGCAGAAAAAATACACCGACGCCGTCGCCAAGCTGGACAAGATGTTCCGCGACGTGGCGCTCACCGCCGCCGAGGAAAAAAACCTGCTGGCCGCCATTCGCGCCCAGGGCGAGCTGGCGGCGCCGTTCTATGAGCGCACCCAGCAACTGGCGCTGGGCGGCCAGCAGGACCAGGCCTATCAGCTGCTGCGCTACGAATTCCGGCCGATTCAGAAGAAATGGTGGGAGCAGATCCGCGAACTGATCGCGCTGGAGGAAAAACAGAACACCGAGCAGGTAGAGGCGGCCGAGGCAGCCTACGACCGGGCGCGCACGCAGATGCTGATCGCCGGCACGCTGGCGCTGCTGTGCAGCGTGGTGGCGGCCTGGCTGATCACCCGCAACCTGACCCGCCAGCTGGGCTGCGAACCGGAGCAGGCGGCGCAGATCGCCCACGAGATCGCCGCCGGCAACCTGACCGTGGCGATCCAGCCGCGCCAGGGCGACGCCCACAGTCTGCTGCACGCGATGCAGACCATGCGTGACGGCCTGACCCACATCGTCGGCCAGGTCTACACCAGCAGCGACACCATCGCCAGCGCCGCCGGCCAGATCGCCAGCGGCAACCTGGACCTGTCGTCGCGCACCGAGCAGCAGGCCAGCACGCTGGAGGAAACCGCCTCCACGATGGAAGAGCTGACCAGCACCGTGCGCCTGAACACCGACCGCGCGCGCCAGGCCAACGGCCTGGCCGTCTCGGCCTCGGACGTGGCCCTCAAGGGCGGCGCCGTGGTGGCGCAGGTGGTCGACACCATGGCCGCCATCGACCATTCGGCGCACAAGATCGTCGACATCATCGCGGTGATCGACGGCATCGCCTTCCAGACCAACATCCTGGCGCTGAACGCGGCGGTCGAGGCGGCCCGCGCCGGCGAACAGGGCCGCGGCTTCGCGGTGGTCGCCAGCGAGGTGCGCACGCTGGCCCAGCGCAGCGCCGCCGCCGCCCGCGAAATCAAGGAGCTGATCGGCGACTCGGTCGACAAGGTGCAGACCGGCAACCGGCTGGTCGAACAGGCCGGCGCCACCATGAGCGAGGTGGTGGTCAGCGTCAAGCGCGTCACCGACATCATGTCGGAGATCATGCTGGCCAGCCAGGAACAGACCGCCGGCATCGAACAGATCAACGACGCCGTGACCCAGATGGACGATGTCACCCAGCAGAACGCCGCGCTGGTCGAGGAGGCGGCGGCGGCGGCGCAGGCCATGCAGGAACAGGTCAACAGCCTGACCCAGGTGGTCGGCGCCTTCCAGCTGAGCGGCGTGGCCGGTCCCGCCATCGCGGCGGCGGCGGCCATCAAACTGAGTGCGCCGAAAGCGGCGGCGCCGAAGGTCACCGCCAAGGCCGCCGCGGCGAAGACCGCGCCGCGCCTGGCCCACCGCCCGGCGCCGCAGACCACCGAATCCGAGGCCTGGGAACAATTCTGAACGGGAGCGCACCATGGGCAATCTGGAGTCCCTGCCGGCCGCCGCGCCGCAAGTGTTCTGGCATGCCGGCGCCGTCAGCGCCGGCGAACGCCAGCTGCAACTGGGCCAGCAACCGGCCACCATCTGGCTTACCGGCCTGAGCGGTGCGGGCAAGTCGACCCTGGCTTATGCGCTGGAGCGGCGCCTGTGCGCCGCCGGCCGCCTGGCCTACGTGCTGGACGGCGACAATCTGCGCCACCACCTGAACAGCGACCTTGGCTTCAGCGCCGCCGAACGGCGCGAGAACATCCGCCGCAGCGCCGAGGTGGCGCGGCTGTTCAACGACGCCGGCCTGATCGTCATCGGCGCCTTCATCTCGCCGCTGCAGGCCGACCGCGCGCTGGCGCGCGACATCATCGGCGAGCAGCGCTTCATCGAAACCTACGTCAGCACCGCGCCCAATGTGTGCGAGGAGCGCGACCCCAAGGGACTGTACCGCCGCGCGCGCGCCGGCCTGATCCCCGAGTTCACCGGCGTCAGCGCGCCCTACGAGGTGCCGGCGGCGCCGGCGCTGGCGCTCGACACCGCCCAGCTGAGCATCGACGAGGCCTGCACCCGGCTGCTGCAACACATGGCGCCGCGACTGCGCTGAGCCGATGGGCTACGACATCGTCAACGGCGACGCCGACGGCCTGTGCGCGCTGCACATGCTGCGCCTGGCCACGCCGGCGCAGCGCACGCTGATCACCGGCGTCAAGCGCGACGTCGCGCTGCTCGAACGGGTGCCGCCGGCGCCCGGACTCGACCTGCTGGTGCTCGACATCTCGCTGGACACCAACCACGCCGCGCTGCGCCGCCTGCTCGACGACGGCGCCCGCGTGCAGTGGTACGACCATCACTCGGCCGACCTGGCGCCGAGCCACCCCGGCCTGCACCTGGTGCATGACGGCGCGCCGGACGTGTGCACCAGCGTGCTGGTGGACCGCCAGCAAGGCGGCCGCCACCGGCCATGGGCGGTGGTGGCGGCGTTCGGCGACAATCTGGCGCCGACGGCGCGCGCGCTGGCGGCAGCGCACGGCATCGGCAGCGCCGAGTGCGCCACGCTGGCCCAGTTGGGCCACATCCTGAACTACAACGCCTACGGCGAGACCGAGGCCGACCTGCACATCGCCCCGGCCGCGCTGTACCAGGCCCTGCATGTGTGCCCGCGGCCAGCCGATTTTGTGCATGGCGCGCTGTATCAACGCTTGGAAGCCGGCTACCGCGACGACTGCGCCCGCCTGCAGGGGCTGGCGCCGCACTGGCAGCGCCACGGCAACAGCGTCTACCTGCTGCCGGCCGAAGCCTGGGCGCGGCGCGCCAGCGGCGTGCTGGCCAACCGGCTGGCGGCCAGTACACCCGGCGCCAGCTGCGCGGTGGTGCTGACGCGGCGCGACGGCGATTACGTCATCAGCGTGCGCTCGGCGCAACCGGCCACGCACAGCGCCAGCGCGCTGTGCCGGCAGTTCGACGGCGGCGGCGGGCGCGCGGCGGCGGCCGGCGTCAACCGTCTGCCGGCGGCCGAGCTGGCGCGTTTCATCGCCTGTTTCGACACCTATTTCAGCGGCACGCCCGGCCATGAACAGGCCGCCTGACGCGCTGGCGCCCGACGCGCTGGCCTGTGAGCCGCCGGCGGCCGCCACGGTCAGCCTGGCCCGGTTGGCGCTGCTGTTCCTGCGCATCGGCTGCACCAGCGTCGGCGGCTTCATGGCCATGGTCGGCGTCACCCAGCAGGTGCTGTGCGAACGGCGCCGGCTGCTGCCGGCCAGCGCGCTGCTGGACGGCCTGGCGCTGGCCTCGGTGCTGCCGGGACCGGTGGCGGTCAACGTCGCCGCCTACGCCGGCTACCGGCTGCGTGGCGCCGCCGGCGCCATCGTCGCCCTGCTGGGCGCGGTGCTGCCGGCTTTCTTGTGCATGATCGTGCTGGGCACGCTGTACCTGCGTTACGGCCAGCACGCCGCGGTGGCGCCGCTGCTGCGCGGCGTCGGTCCGGCCATCGTCGCCATCGTACTGGCGGCCGGCTGGCGGCTGTGGCGCGGCGCGGTGCACAGCCCGCGCCAGAC
>NZ_WWCP01000045.1 GCF_009857505.1 Duganella lactea | reverse complement strand
TTCGTCATGGTGGAGTTTCCTCTGTTGGTTGGTTTTGATCTCGACAATCAAATTTTCCAACAAAATCTCCACCGCCTCATCCCCGCCTGCAGATTTCAGCCCGTACACCAGATTCGACTATAGCTCTGGCGCAGGGGTCAGTGCGTTCAGCGCCCGCGAACTGACGCTGCCCAATTCTGTGTCGGTACCGGGTTACGCAATGGTGGATGCCCAGGCATCCTACGACATTGGCCGCTACACGCTGTCGCTGTCGGCCGTCAACCTGGCTGGACGCAAGGTATTCGACACCTATCAGTATTTTGCCTTCCCGGTGGTAATGCCGGTACAACCCCGTTCAGCTTATGTGGCGTTGAATATGCATTTCTAAGATTGAGGGACATAGTTTGTTTAATGTCCAGCATCGTCATGATCGAGGCTGAAAACACAGATTCGACCTTTCCGGTGCTGGACAGCATCGTTTGAAATGATAATCCACCACTAACCTCAAAGGAGATCAGTATGAGTTCTATCAAGCATTTCGTTATAGTTGCGGCCTGTTTACTGGCTGCCACAGCCCAAGCCCAGGTCACGGTCAAGCAGGCTTGGGTGCGCGCGACTGTGGTGCAACAAAACGCCACCGGCGCTTTTATGCAAGTGCATTCCCCCAGCCCGGTACGGTTGGTTGCTGCTAGCTCGCCATTGACGCCGACGGTTGAAGTCCACGAGATGGCGATGCAAAACGATGTGATGACGATGCGTCAGATACCGGCGATTGAGATCGGCGCCGGCAAGACGGTCGAGCTGAAGCCAGGTGGCTATCACATCATGCTGCTGAAGTTGACGCAGCAAGTGAAGGTCGGCGATATCGTCCCCTTGACGCTGGAGTTTGAAGCGGCGGACGGCAAGCGGCAGACGGTCAAGGTGGATGCGCCCGCGCGGCCGCTGAATGCTTCCCCTGTCGGGGAAGCACATTCAGGCCACGGTGGCAAAGCGCATTGATCTAGCCGAAATTAAAAGAGGTAAGTCGCCGTCAGACTGGCGTTGCGCCCCCTGAGCAGGCATGATCCAGCGCGAAACGTGGAGATTGCTGGACACGAAGTAGCGCTGGGCCAACGCATTACGTAAAGCAAGTTGAACCTCAACGGCGCCAGCATCGCCGGCGCGATACACCCAGCTATGTGTCAGGTCCAGCCGCGCATGCCTTTCAATTTTTTTTAGAAAATCGATCTCTGCGATTGATCAAAGATGCCACAAGAAAATCGAATATATTGTCATTCTTCGCCAGCTTTGTGCCATCGCATGCTAGTAACTGGCGATAATTCATACTGTCGCTATAATTAGGCCATGCACAAAATTGCGATTCTGGCCCCACACGGCGTCATTCCTTTCGATCTGTCCACCGCTTGCGATGTGTTGAGCAGGGTGCGTGTACCTGGCTTAGCCGTGCCCTATGAGGTCAAGGTGTGTGGCGAGGCGCCTTCGGTGGCTGCAAGGCATTTCGATTTACACACACGCTGGCGGTTGAGCCATGCGCGCGGCGCCGACACCGTGATTATTCCTGGCATTGACGACGTTGACGCGCCAGTGTCTGAGGCAGTGCTTGCCGCCATCAGGACGGCAGCCGAAGACGGCGCACGCATCGCTTCGATTTGCAGCGGCGCCTTTCTGCTGGCCGCCAGCGGCGTGCTCGCAGGAAGGCGTGCAACCACCCACTGGAAGCAGGCAGAAAAATTATCACAGCGCTTTCCAGACATCAGCGTCGACCCCAACGTGCTGTTCATTGACAATGGCAAACTGTTGACCTCAGCCGGCGCGGCGGCGGGTTTGGACCTGTGCTTGCACTTGGTGCGATGCGATTACGGCGCCGCCGTTGCGGCCGATGCCGCACGCGAGGCGGTGATGCCGCTTGAGCGCAGCGGCGGCCAGGCGCAATTCATCATCCATGCCGAGCCGACCTCGTCGCTGGCGCTGCAACCGGTGCTCAAGTGGATGGCGTCGCAGTTGCATCGTGCTTTGACCCTGGAGCAGATTGCCGCCCAAGCGGCGCTCAGCAAGCGCACGCTGAGCCGACGCTTTATGCAGCAGACTGGCACCTCACCGCTGCAATGGCTGCTGGGGGCGCGCGTGCGGCACGCTCAGGCGCTGCTGGAAACCAGCATGCTGTCGATTCAGCAAGTGGGCGACGCCAGCGGCTTTGGTTCCAGCGCGACATTCCGCGCCTGCTTCACCAAACTGGTTGGTACCAGTCCGCACGACTATCGGCGCAACTTTCAGTCGCGCCGATGATAGCTTAGCCCAGTACGTCGGCCAGCCAATGCTGCACCGAACGCGGCTGCAGTCCCAGCAAGCTCTGGGCGCTTGTCGCGTTGGCGATTACGCATGCCTTGGTTTGCGCCTTGGCCTGATAGCCGGCGACGACGCCCGCCGCCGGCCCGGCGCCGAACAACGGGGTCAGCATGACGCCGAACGCTTCTGGGCTGATGGCTTCGTAGCGTACCGGCATGCCGAGATGCTGCGCGAATCCTGCCGCCAAGTCGCTGCCGGCTAGGCCGGGCTCGTGGCCGAGTCCGACGATACCTGTGATGGTGGGATCTGCCAGCAAACTTTCTACAACCTCCGCCACATCGAGATGAGAGCTCCACGAGACCTGGTAGTCGGACCGCAGCGGATAACGCAGCACGCCTTCGGCCTTGATAGCGTCGAATTGGATCGGCAGCAACAGGTTTTCCAGATACAGGCGCGGCGCCACCACTGCGCAGCTGACGCCAGTGCGTGCTACTTCGCGCAGCAGCACGGCGACGGCGCTGTCGTCAGGCACCTGGATCGGCGAACCCGGCTCGTCAACCACGTTGCCACTGGTCGAGATGATTATGCGCGCCGGCCTCGCCAGTGCGATGGCTTGGGCGAAATTACGTGCGTATTGCACGCGCTCCGTCTCGGCCGCCAGCGGCAGATGGAAGAAAACCCCTTCGGCGTGCCTGTAGGCGGCCACCAGCGAGTCCACCGATGCGTTGTCGACAGCCACGGCGGGCATGCCATTGGCGGACGCGGCATTGCGTACCGCCGCCAGGGCCGGCTTGCCGGTGGCGAGCAGGCGCTTGATCAGTGGTCCACCCTGTGCGCCCGTGGCGCCGTGAATGATGAATGTCATGAGATTCCTTTTGGTTGAACTACGGAACAGCCATCTTCCGGATACAACACCGGTTACGTCAAATGCACTAATGCAGATGTAGAAGATATTTTGTTGGAGAAATGGACATGGTAGAAGACAAGCCAGCATGCTGCGGCGTGGCACGGTTTTTAACGTTGCTGGACGGCCCTTGGGCGACGCTGATTGTGCGTGAGCTACTACGTGGCCCGGCGCGCTTCACGCAACTGCGGCAAGCGCTGCCAGGCATCAGCGCTCACACCTTGACGCACCGCCTGCGCGGATTCGAACGCAATGGCCTAGTCATCCGCACCGCATACGCCGAAATACCCCCGCGCGTGGTATACACGCTGACCCCGCTGGGGGAAGCGCTGCGCGAGGTGCTCGAAGCTATGAGCAAATGGGGCGATGCGTTACCGCACCGTCCGGCCTCGCCATCGCCTGAGACGCATCCAATCTCGTGCATGGTTTCGCCAGCTTACCCAACCAATTGGGAGCCATCAACGCCCCGCTCTGCGCCGCCACCAAAGAAGTAAGCTGTTTGACCTTAGTTGCCAGCGGCTGCGCAACCGCAAGCGCTGGCAACGACTTCGCCGCTAATTTAGTACTTCAACGCGGTGCTCTTACCCCAGAAAACACGGTAGGAAAAAATTGTGTAGCAAATAATCATAGGCAATACCGTCACGGCGCCGACCAAGATCACGCCCATTGCCTCCGGTGAAGTGGCAGCCTCCCATATTGTGATTTTTTCGATCACCAGCCAGGGAAACAGGCTGTAAGCGAGGCCGTAGAACGCCAGGAAGAAAATGCCTGCCGTCGATCCAAACGGCACCCAGGCGCCATACTCGTTGCCTTGGGATAGTCTCACCGGCAGTCGTGCCAGGCTGCGCCAGATGATCCAGACTAACACCGCCGTTGCGATCGGAATTGGCATCAGCAACACCACATTGGGCAACGCAAACCACTTGGCGAAAATGGTATGGCTGACGAAGGGTGTCATGATCGATATGGCGACGATACCCAGGGCCGCCAGCAACAGACTGCGTCGGGCCCAGGCAACTGCCCTGAGTTGTAGTTCGCCTTCCGTCTTGATGATCAGCCAACCGGCACCCAGCAAACAGTACGCCGTGACCAGCGTGTAGCCGACCAAGGTATTGAACAGCGTGGCCCCCCAGCCTTCGGCAAAGCCGCTGATCAGTGCGCCGAGCATATAGCCTTGTGACCAGCCAGCCATCAGCGAACCGATAAAGAACAGCCGATTCCACAGTGGCTTGTGGCCGGCGTGAGCTTTCACCCGAAAGTCAAAGGCGACGCCGCGCAGCACCAAGCCGACCAGCATGACGGCAACCGGCAGATAGAGCTGGCCGAGGATGAATCCATGTGCCATTGGAAACACCGTTAATAGAATGCCGACACCCAACACCAACCAGGTCTCGTTGGCATCCCAGAATGGGCCGATGGTTGCAATCATCGTGTCCTTATGTTGATCGCTGCCACGCTGCATCAGCATGCCGACCCCGAGATCATAGCCGTCCAGGATAACGTAGGCGAGCATGGCCAGGCCCATGACGGCCAAAAAGGCAATCGGCATCCAGCCTGTAGCCGTTGATAAATCGGGGATGAGATTAACCACGGAGCTTTCCTTCTTTTTGAGGGTAATTGACAACGTTCAACGTGTCTTCGATAAGGATGTCGGTATTGCCCAGGTCGCGCGGCGTCGCCTCAGACTTGGCGCCGGCCGGCTGCCCAGGCGTTTTTTTGTTGCGCGCGAGGTGAAATACGACTGAGATGTAGGCAATGAGCAAGGCCAGATACAGTGCCAAATACATCGTCAGTGTGAGTGCGATGCTTGGCGCAGGCACTTTGGAGGCGGCGTCAGCGGCGGTCAGAACGCCAGTGACCAACCATGGTTGTCGACCAATTTCGGTGGTGTACCAGCCCGCCACCAGAGCGATCCAACCGGCGAAGGTCATCGTCAACAGCATTTTTGCCTGCCATCGGCTTAGCGTACGGTCGCTACCCTTTTTCCAGGGCGCCAACTGCCAGGTACTGATCCAACTGGCAAATAACATCAGCATGCCAACCATGACCATGATCCGAAAAGCCCAGAAGACCGGTGCCACCGGTGGGTGTTTTCCTTCGAACTGATCCAGTCCCTTGACCTCGCCCTCCAGGGTGTGGGTCAGATACAGCGAGGCGAGTTGAGGGATCGCGATTTCAAATCGATTTTCTTTTGCCTGCTCATCCGGCAATCCGAACAGTACGGCAGGCACGCGCTTTTGCGTGGTCCAAATACCTTCCATCGCGGCCAGCTTTGCCGGCTGATGCTGCAGGGTGTTCAGTCCATGCAGGTCGCCGGCAATGATCTGCAGTGGAATCAGGATGCTGGCAAGATAGACACCAGTCTTCAAACTGACGGCCACTTCGTGCGAGCGCTCGTTGCGCAGCCAACGATACGACGAGATGCCGGCCACCAGAAAAGCGACCGTGAGACCCGACGCCAGCATCATGTGCACGAAACGATAGGGAAATGACGGATTAAAAATTACCTCCAGCCAGTTGGTGACATGGGCCTGACCATCGATCATCTCGAAGCCGGCTGGTGTTTGCATCCAGGAATTCAGTGCCAGTATCCAGAATGCCGACAAGGTGGTGCCGCCGGCGACCAGCAAGGTGGCCAGGGTATGGGTGTTTTCACTGACGCGCTCGCGGGCGAACAGCATTACCCCGAGCATGGTTGCCTCAAGAAAGAATGCTGTCAACACTTCATAGGCCAACAACGGCCCAGCGATGTTGCCGACTGTTTCCATATAGCCTGGCCAATTGGTGCCGAATTGAAAACTCATCGTGATACCGCTGACGACGCCCAGAGCGAAAGTCAGCGCGAAGATTTTCACCCAGAACTGGTAGGCATCCATCCAATACTGCTCGCGGGTCTTAACGAATCGCAGCTTGAAAAAAAGTAGCACCCAAGCGAGCGAGATGCTGATAGTGGGAAATAAGATGTGGAAGGTGATGTTGGCGGCGAACTGTATGCGCGCCAACAAGAATGGGTCAAGGTTTTCCATAATTACGTAATCATAAAATTTTAGTTCGAATTGAACTCGCTGAACCGCATCGGAGCTGAGCCGATGCGATGTCAAGCAATGATGAACGGAGCACGACTAACGCCAGCTGGACAGGGCAAGCGCAGTAAGCCGTGGACGGACGTCAGTGGACCACAGGCGGTGCTCGCGTACGATGCGCGTCTCGGACGAAACGCTTGAAGAGGGCGCGCCCTTCATTGCCGACAAGTGCGCCAACAGTTGACGCCGCTGCTATTGTCAGCGACAAAGAAGACGTCCCGATAGCTGGTGAATAGTGCTGCAGGACACAATAGCCGCAGTAACTGTCTGCGGCCATCGGGGCATTGGGGACATTTTTCGTCGTCGTATCGAGAGCAATGCGCTTGCTACCCTCCGCACTACAGATTTCAGTCCATTCGATGCCCTGCGAGGTAGCCAGCAATTTGGAGATTGCTGGGGAAAGGGCCGCAAATATTAACCCGCATAGCGCAAGCCATACGACTCGTCGATAAAATTTGTGGCCCATTCGCATGGATCAGTGGTCCGTGCCATCAATAAGACCGCGAGACTGCATCCACCAAGCCAACTGATCGAACCAGTGATCACTCGTTGTGCCTTTCGCCCTGAGGTCGAACCCGTGACCTCCGCGCTCGTAGATGTGGAGTTCGGCGGCAACGCCCGCCTGCCGCCACGCAGCGTAGAGCTGTAATGCATCGTTCGGCTGATATTCGTCATCCGCTGCAGCAGCAATGAAAGCGGGGGGCGCATCAGTTGGGACAGGTGTTCGTAGTCCTCCGTATAGCAAGACAACGAAGTCAGGTCTCGACGTTTTATCGCCGATGGCAAGATCTACGGCAAGGAATGCTCCTGCGGAAAAACCTGCAAAGCCGACCCGCTTGGGGGAGATTCCCCATTCACTGGCTCGCTGTCGCACGATCCTCATGGCGCGCGCACCATCCTCCTCCGCATGCTGCTCGCCAGCAAAGCGCGGTAACTCTACGGGAGTGCCGCTCTTAGCCCGCGCCATGACTGTGTGCATCTCCTTCATATGGACTTCGGGTATTTGCATAAGATCGGGAGCGCTTCGGATCGTGCGGTATTTGAGCACAAAGGCGGTGACGCCAAGCTTCACCAATCGACGCGCAACCGCTGTGCCGCCGGCATCGTAACCCAGGCCAACGAAACCTCCTCCGGGCGCGATAATCATGGCTGTGCCATTCGCATGGCCTGGCGCAGGACTGAACAGTTCAAGAGTGGGCTGACTGACATTACGGATCATGATGTCGCCCGTCTTGTCCGGGATCTCCCGGATTTCCGGAACGCCAATCGAGGCAATTGCACCTTCTGGGTAGAGCGGAATAATTAACCCATTGCCTGTCCATGTCTGCGCCGTCACTGCCGCCGAAACCAGTATCGTGGCCATACCTAGGATGATTCTTCTTATGGAATGTTTCGTGAGCATTGTCGTCTTTCAGAACTTGGTTTTTACGGTGATGAAGGCAGACCGTGGCTGCACTGGCATCACGAGCGGATTTCCGAAATACTGCCAGGTGTCAAACGAGCGGCGCCCAGCCAGATTAACAACTGACTATGAAAAAAGTACACGGTACCTGTGACGGCGAGCGGAAAAATAAATCTCACACACAGGACGCCAGCAAAGAAATGCCAGCGCCGCATCGGCGATACAAGCCAGAACATCTGGCTGAGTTGTTGTGTACGTTTTCCGTACGCATATGCTTATCTAGTTAATGGCTTATCTGAGCCATGGGTATGAGCTTCATTGAGTGTGATGGCAGCGGCGGTAGGCTGTAAGAGGCGAAGTAGAAAAACGCCAATGCGACAAAAGCGGCGGCGTTGAAGCAACGCATCGTCCGCAGGACGAAGGCGAGCGAGTTCTGTGTGGAGCTATGCGAGTGGTTCATGGCAATCCTCGTTAAACAGGTTCAGATCGTCGTCACATAGATGACGGCAGTGTGCACCGGCAAGCCGGCCTCAAACTGGAACTTGATATGTGATCAAATCAGCGCACGGGAGTGCTGCTGAAGGCTTGGTCAGGCGAGGATGGGAGGTGCGCGCGGGTTGGCAGCAGACCACGCATGCAGGGAGTGTGGCGCGGCGAAAAACAGCGGGGGATAGAGGTCGCGACCGGAGTCGATGGCAAAGACAATTGATGAAGAACTAGTTAATGCAAATGTACTGCCATGCGTCGTGCAAAAGGCACAGTGCTCCATTCCATGTTTGGCCTTAGCCGGCGCTGTGCCGCTGTCGGAGTCAGTAGCATTGACAACTTTGTAGCCATTGACGGTACAGATTTCCAAGGTGAGGACGGACGCGCTTTCACCGGCCAGCGAGTGCGAAATGGTCGGGGCGATCGCGCTGAACAGAATTGCCAGAATGGCGATCCAGATATGCAATGTTCGTCGCTTTGCCGTTCTAATCATCGTGACATTATAGTGGAAAGTTGTACCCGATTACCGTCACGCCAAGCTGTAGGGCAATTTGTCCTATTCCCCACTTTAAGATCACCGTTCAACGGTAGGGCATCAGATCGATGTCCATATTTCTTGACCTAGAAAGAGTCACGCGTGAGCCACGCTGGGTCAGATTTGACCTGTATGCGGGTCAAATGTTATGGCATTCGTGTCGACTAGAGCGAAAGAGCATAAATAATTTTTTGCACGCCGCCAAACTGATGTGTTCTGCATATAAAATTATCGAAATCTTAAGTTTGGTTTGCGATGTTTGTACAGCCGCGCAACGACTATCGCCCGCACGCTGCCGGGCACGTAAGAAGTACGCGGCTCAACCATATAGGAGCCTGAGCCTTGAGCAGCATTCATGAAACTGCGTATCCGCGTTTCAAACCGGAGCTGACGCAGCGCGAACTTGAAGACGTATACAGCCTCAGTGACGAGGAGCACAAATTCGTTCGTCGCAATGCCCGCACGGAACCGGCCCGATTGTATCTGGTATTGTTATTGAAAACATTGCCGAAGTTGGGTTACTTTCCCTTGTTGGACGAAATTCCGGCTCCAATTTTGTCGTTTCTCGGAAAGGCGATCGGCGCGCGTTCGGTCGCCGCAAGGGATCTTCAAGCAGAAGAGAAGCGACCCAATTCGCGCCAGCGCTCGATGGAGGTTATCAGGGCATACCTGAAAATCAGGCCTATCAGCGAGGACACTTATTCCGCCATTCAGAACGCGGCCACCGAGGCGGCCCAAACCAAGCACGAACTGGCTGATATCATCAATGTGGTCATTGAAGAATTGGTACGTCAGCGCTTCGAGCTGCCCGCATTTAGCACGCTCCATCGAAGGGCATCGAACGCACGTAGCGAAGTCAACGATCGCTTTTTCCTAAGCCTCGTCGAACCCCTTACGTCGCCTGTCATCGCTCGGTTTGACTCAATGCTGGCGCCGGCTGCGCCGCCAAGCGTAACCGGCTGGCAGCAGCTCAAGCAAGATCCCAAGAAGCCGACCAACATGGAAGTGCGGCAGTATCTAGAGCACCTCCAATGGCTCAAGAGCTGGGCGACGCAGCTGCCGGCCATCTCTCATATCCCGGTTGTGAAACGCAGCCAATTCGTCCATGAGGCGCGTGCGCTTGATGTGGCCGATATGAAAGCACTCAAGCACAATAAGCGCTACGCGCTAATGGTGCTGCTGTTTCATGCCCAACTGAGCAAGTCGCTGGACGACGCGGTGGAGATGTTTATTCGCAAGCTGCGAAAAATCCATTCAGGAGCCGAAGAGCAGCTACGCCGATACTATCTGGAGCACCAGAAGCGGGCGGAGAAGTTGATCATCCAGCTGCGGGATGTGCTCGAAGCCTTCTTTGAAGGTGAAAACGATGAGGAAAGGGGCGCACGCATCACCGCTGCATTTCATGACGAACCAGGCAGCCTGCTGAACGAATGCGACGAGCACATAGCCTATGCGGGAAACAACTACCTGCCGTTTATGCTGGCGCCGTACCAAGTGCAGCGTCCCTTACTGCTTAACTGTCTCAGTTTGCTCAATCTGGAATCGACATCAGCCGACCAATCCTTGATCGACGCGATTCGTTTTGTACTGGCCCATCGCCAAAGTCACCGAGAGTCGTTGCCCATCGCCGGGACGAATATCAACCTAAAGTGGATACCAGAAAAATGGCGCAAGCTGATTACTGGCCAGCGCTCAGTCGACCAGGTATCGGAGGTGAGCCGGAAATATTTTGAGCTCTGCGTGCTTACCGAAACAATGCAGGAACTGCAGTCTGGCGATTTGTACGTCGCCAACAGTGACCAGTTCAGCGACTACAGAACTCAGCTCGTTGAGTGGGACGTCTACCAGGCACAAGTGGAGGAATACGGTGCGATGCTTGGCTTGCAGACCGAGCCGAAGGAATTCACAGCAGCGCTCAGGACATCCCTTACAAAGGTAGCTGCGGCCGTCGACGCCGACATGCCGGAAAACGAGCACGTTGATATCATCGGCAACGAACTGATCCTACGCAAGCACGCCAAAGATGCCAAACCGGAGGCACTGGAAAAAATCGACAAGATTCTCACGGAGCGCCTGCCCGAAAAGAATATCCTCGATATTCTGGTGGAGTCCGAAGGCTGGCTAGATCTGCACAAGTTGTTCGGACCTTTGTCTGGCTTCGACTCCAAAGTGGATGATCCGCGGCGGCGCTTCATCACAACGCTGTTCTGCTATGGCTGCAACTTAGGCGCCACGCAAACCGCTCGTTCGGTCAAGGACTTGAGCCGTAAGCAGGTGGCCTGGTTGAATCTGCACCACATCACCGAAGAGCGATTGGAAAAGGCCATCGTACAGGTCATAAACGCGTACAATAAATTCTTGCTGCCGAAATACTGGGGAACGGGCAAGAGCGCCTCGGCCGACGGAACTAAGTGGAACATGTACGAGCAGAACCTGCTATCCGAATATCACATCCGGTATGGTGGTTACGGCGGCATCGGCTATTACCACGTGTCCGACATGTATATCGCGCTATTCAGCCATTTCATTCCATGCGGCGTTTACGAGGCCATCTACATCCTTGATGGCCTGATCAAGAACGAGTCGGAGATTCAGCCTGACACGCTGCACGGCGACACGCACGCGCAAAGCGCTCCTGTATTCGGGCTGGCCTATCTTTTGGGGATCAACCTGATGCCGCGCATCCGGAACCTGAAGAGTCTGGTGTTTTATAAGGCTGACAGGGGAACACGCTACGAAAACATCAATGGCCTTTTCAGTGAGTCCGTGAACTGGGAACTCATCGAAACGCATTTGCCGGACATGCTGCGCATCGCGCTGTCGATCAAGGCCGGCAAAATTACACCGTCCACAATCCTACGACGGCTGGGCACTGCAAGCCGCAAGAACAAGCTGTATTTTGCATTCCGCGAGCTGGGGCGGGTTGTGCGCACCGAGTTTCTGCTCCAGTATATTGGCGACGTCGAACTGCGGAAAACGATTCAGGCGGCCACCAACAAGAGCGAGGAGTTCAACCAGTTCATCAAATGGTTGTTCTTCGGGAATCAGGGCATCATCGCTGAGAATGTGCGCCACGAGCAACGAAAGGTGGTGAAATATAACCAGCTAGTGGCCAATCTGGCGATCCTTCACAACGTCGAGGCCATGACGGGTGCACTGAAGGAGATGCAGAGGGAAGGGTTCCCGATCGATGAGGAAATTTTAGCCAGTTTGGCGCCGTATCGGACGGAGCACATCAACAGGTACGGTGACTATACGCTGGATCTGGAAAGGAAGGTGCCGCCAATGAATTATAAGACTATAATTCTTCAATAAATCAGATGGTTACGAAGGGATTTGAGTTTTTTTACACGAATCCCGGCCGACCCTCTTGTACGTCGCAAACAGTGACCAGTTCAGCGACTACAGAACGCAGCTCGTTGAGTGGGACGTGTACCAGGCACAGGTGGAGGAATATGGAGCGATGCTTGGCTTGCGGACCGACCCGAAGGAATTTTCTGCGGCTCTCAAGACGTCCCTTGCGAAGATGGCTGCTGCCGTCGATGCGGGTATGCCAGAAAACGAACACGTTGATAGCGACTTCAACCAAGCCATTCAGCAGCTACGTCAGTCGATGCGAACGCAAGAAGAGATGACCCCAATACGGGTCACAGTTGACCCGTCGAAGGTCACGCGTGACCCTCGGCAGGTCAAAAAATGATGATGACGTTGGAGCCAATGCGCTTTACCAAAGGCCAGTGATGGGCGACAGAGACGCGGGCCTTCATCGCCGGTTCATTGCGTTCGCTGTAGCGATCGGTCAGATATACTTTGGTATAGCCGCATATGACTTCCATCACTACGTTCCTCGTTTCCTGCTTGCTGCATGGTGTTCGCTGTCCGACAATCGCCTGTCGTCGTACTATTGGGCTTTCCACAGGCTCAAACACGGCAGGTATTCCGCAAATGCCGTCGCCAAGCTTTTCCAGCTCTACAGCCTGAAGACGTCAGCGGATGCCAACTGGATCGAACGTGATTTTTTTACGCCGCAGGTCGATACGCCGGGCGCGGACGCGTATCAGGCGATCATGAAGCTTGGCATCGACCGGTTGACCGGTGCCCAGGTCGACGCCTGGACGCGGTTCCTGGTTTCGCTCATGGTGCGCGGGCCGGACATGGTCGACCTGACCCGCGCGCGCGGCGGCGAGGTGCTGCGGGCTTCTCTGGCGGAACGTCCCGATGAATAATTGGCGGTGCGCGGTGCTGACCCGGCGGGCACGCTACTCGAATTCGTGGAGAACAACCGGCCGGAAATCTTTGACGACATCGGTCCGAGAGTGTTGCCGCAACTTGTTGCGGCCCCCAACCTGACCAACGCGATCCGCGACGCAATCTGGATGACCCAGGATTTCACCCATTCCACGGTGGACCTGTGCATTGGCGACAAGCCGCTGATCTACATCGGTACGATGAAAAGCAATTTTTTGCTGGCGCTCCCCTTGAGCCCCCGGAAGGTGTTTTTCGCGTTTAACGCGCAGGCCACGGGCGATAATCTCACGGGTATGCCCGTTTCAACGCTGGCCAGGCAGCTCAATTTTCAGACCGTTTCCCAAGCCATGAAGTACGTCTATGCGGCCCATGGCGGGCACCAGGAATTCATCAGGCGGCATCTACGGCGGCCCCAGCCATAAAACCTTCTTGGAAAATGGGGTATTTGCGCTATAATGTTAAATATACTTAACATAAAGTGAGTTGCGCCATGAACCTGGCCCAAATCGGCGGCGAAATCCACAGCAAGCGTATTCAAGCTGGCTTGCTGCAGGAGCATGTCGCCAAATTCGCCGGCTTGTCTCGCGTGACGATCAACCAGCTGGAGAACGGCACACTGAAGGACCTTGGCTACACCAAGCTGAAGGCGGTGATGGACATTCTCGGCCTGGACATGGAGACCGTGCAACCCTCGGGCCTGAAAAGCGCGCTGACGGTCGCCGCGCGTAGCATCAGCACCAGCTACCGGGACGTGATGACGCCGGACATGCTTTCGATGGTGCTGCGTTCCGGCCAGGCGCCGGAACAGTTCCAGCCCCACTTGATGGCCTTACTCGATGAGACGCCATTGCCGGTTGTGGTGAAAGCGGTCGCCGAGGCGGCCACACCCGACGTGCCCGCGAAGAAAATCATGAAAAACCTCAGCCTGTGGGCGAAACAGTGGAAAGTATGCAGAACGGTCTGGTGATGGTGGGCACGCCGGGTATTCCCCATACCTGGGAGACGCTGTTCTCCCAAGCGCTGAAGGTGATCAGCGAGATCGCCAGGCACGGCCGCGATGATCCCTTCTGGACCTTCGGCGGCGGTACCGTGCTCATGCTGCGCTATGGCCACCGCTTCAGCAAGGACATCGACATCTTTGTTCCGGATCCGCAGTCGCTCGGCTTCGTCACGCCGAGGCTAAGCGATGTCGCCGAATCCATCACCACCGACTACGTGGAGGCGGCAGGTTATGTCAAGCTGTACCTGCCTGAGGGTGAGATCGACTTCGTGGCCGCGCCAAATCTGACCGCGCCGGGATTTCAAATCGAGACGATCCTGGGGCATCAAGTTCGGGTCGAAACCTCGGTTGAAATCATCGCAAAAAAGATGTGGCACCGTGGCGATCGCATCACGGGGCGCGACATCTTCGATTTTGCCCTGATCGCGGAGCGCGAACCCGAGGTGCTGATGGAGGAGCGTAAGTTTATGACCCGGCACGCGACAGCGGTATTCCAGCAGCTCGACGAGCGATACACCCAGTTGAAACAGCAATTCGACGCGGTCGATGCGCTCAATTTCCACCTGACCTTTGACCAGGCAAGCCATACGTTAAAAGGCGTACTGACCGCCATGCTTGAAGCACCAGATCCGGGACGCGCCGACTCTCGGGCCGACGGAGATGCGTCCGACGAACCAATAAGTCCGGCCCCCTGATGCGCTACTCGCAGCCGCAAAAAATGCGCCGACCGAGAGCCTTGTTTTTTTCGCCAAAACGGCGTTAAGGTGATGATTTAAAAGTTGAATCCCGTATTCCTTCTTCTCCTTGATCATCGCCATTTGGTGCAATGCCGCGCAGTGCGTCAGCATAGAAATCTCGCACTTGCCCCCAAGCCTCCGGGATCTCGAAGCAATAGCTATCCTTCGGTAACGCCTCCAATTCCTCAAGGGTCATTGACTGTTCCCTCTCATGTTTGCTGATCGCGTTCTCTTTCGCGAACCATGCCAAGGACTGAAATTCCAGTGCCACTCGCCCGAAGTGCATTTCGCTAACACGAACCACACCTCGCATCAAGTCGCTCGGATCGATGCATAATTGGATTGCGCTCTGGCCGTCCATGATCATCGTGGCGTGGCTCCCGTGTTGGAGAAATAGCGACTTCAAATGTTCCATATCCATCATCACGAAGACCGCCACCTTCCCCGCGATGAAAGGAATCAGATTGTCCTGCTCAAGCGTTAGCGTAAATGGTAAGCACGGTACCCAGCCTGGATCGGCGGTGAGCATACGGGGCAAGACCCATGGGCGCACCAACTGATCAAGCTTCTCCATCCCGTCTATCGCTGTCACGGCTGCATAATGCAGCCCTGGCTCTGGCGATATGATGGAATATCCGTTGGCGCGGGCCTGGCGAATGCAATCGTTCATTAGATTTCGATAATCCGGACCATCAGGCATCGCAAGACGCTCGACGTTGTGCAACCCCTTGAACTTTTCGGCGCCGTCGTTTTGATAAAACGCCGTTATCTCCTTCAAAAGCTGTTGCTGTCTGGCCGCGCGCGCTCCTGATGTCTTGCTGCTTTTTACCTCGATTGGCAAAGGATCTGGGCCGGCCAACAAGCACACATCTCCTATACGGATCATGTTCGTGAGGTCAGACAGGACAACAGGGTGACTGTTCTGGATACAGGCTTCCAGAATCTCCCATTCGAGGTCAAATCCCTCTTTGCCGGTGATGAAGCCGGCCTCCTGTTTGACCTTGTAGTGCTGATCGTAAAGGAGCAATTTCAAATTATAAGGGCTTTGATAAACGCATGCCGCGCCATCTCCGAAACACTTCCACAGAAAGATCCAACGCCGAGAGTCATCGATAAGGACGAAGCAGTCTTCCAGCACCTGCTTGACCCGTTTCGATTCCGCTCGCTCCAGGCGATCCCTGCGCAACGAGGTTCGCAGCTTTGTCTCGATCTTACGCGCCCTGAGAATGACGCGCTCGCGCGAGCGAATCCGTTGTGCCAGATACTGCTGGAGTTCCAGTAGTACATCGAGCTTCTCCGAGTCTCCGGCCAGCGCGTTCAACAATGTCGCAGCGTGTTTGAGTTTGCGAACGTCGGCGTCAGACAGACGCAAGGATTCCACATCACTCATCTCGATCCTTTTCTAATTTACAGGCTACGGTTTATTTAGCTCGTGCACACGACGGATCATGCCTTGCTCCATCCTGTCCTTCGCAAACGAGACTGAGGCATCGAGATAGCGTAACGCCGACTTGATGTCCCGCCATCCTACATATTCCATGAGGCTCTTGACGTCCCAGCCATCGGACGCCGCCCAATTCGCGAAGCCCCGGCGCAGCGAATGGCCGCTGTATGCGCCAGCCGCAGCCAGGCCTCCATTTTTCAGCATTGCCCGCAACAGCGGCGCGATGCTGTCGATATGCAGGCCATTTTCCCCGACATGGCCCCAGCGGTCGATTGCTCGATAGACCGGGCCGGCGGTCAGCTGCGCGGCGCCGATCCATTCCAAATAGGCTTCGACCGGACACAGGCGCGACAACGCGGGCGCGCGGAAGGTGCTGCCGAGATTTTGTCGATCGACCTTGGTCCGCCCCAGGAAACAGCTGATGCCTTCGCCGGCGCTGGCCTCAATATGTTCAACGCGCAGTCGACTCAGTTCGTCGCTGCGAAATCCGCGCCAGAATCCTAGCAGGATCAGTGATTTGTCGCGCAGACTGCGCAGCTCGGCGGCGCGGTCGTTCCCGCACCGGGCGGCGTCGAGCGCGCGATCGAGCGCACCAACGACGCGCTCCAGTTCATCGAGCTGCAAGGGCTTCGCCTGCTTCTCCTGTGCTGGATGCAGCGCGCGGATGCCGCGCATGGCTTGGCGGACGATGGGTGCCTTGGTTGGGTCAGGAAACCCCTGTGCGTTGTGCCACTGGGCGAGCGCCGCCAGACGCTGCCGCAGGGTGCTGACGGCCAGCGTATCGGCATATTCCGCCAGATAGCGGGCCACGCCGTCGGCCGTGGCGGGCAGCAAGCCTTTCCATTGCACTTCGAAGTGCTCGATGGCGGCTCGGTAGCTCTGACGGGTGTTGTCTCGCGTCGCCGCTTCGATGTATTGATCGAGTTTTGACATGGATCAGTGGCCTACCTTGGCCTGGATATAGTTGAATATTGTTCGGGTCGCGTTGGCGGCCAGGTGGGCCTCAGGTTCACCCAGTAGGTCATCGAACGGGTGCGCGATGCTGCCGTTGTTGCGCAGGGAGTTGATGGCGTCGATCGCGTTCGCAAAACCCTGCAGGATGCGCACCAGGTCATTGTCATACGAGCCCAGGTCCTTGAGTATCGGGTGTGCCGTGCGCAAGGCCTTGAACAGTGCAGTCAACGAGGCATCATCGGCCACCGTGATCCCTCCCTCAACGCACAGGCTTCGAAAATAGCCGTGCAGCGCCGTGTGAAGGCGGTCGACCGCGCTGACCGGGCCGCTGACACGCATCAGATGCTCGGCATCATTGAGTGCAAGCATGACCACGCCGCCGCTCGACAGGCTGGGGGGCGCCTCTGTCTGGACACTTTGAAGATCCTTGCGCACAAAGATCGAAAGGTTCGGGATCGCCGTCAACAGGTGGCTGGTCAGCTTTGGATGATTGATGAGCTGGTCCACAACGTCCCAGCCCTCGCGGGCAAAACGCTCAAGCGCTTGCAGGACGCAGTCGCCGTAATCAGGGTCTCGCCAATGCAAGCTGCGCAGTAGCCGGTCGTGACGCTGGATGTAGTCGGAATGCCCGGACAAATGCCCGAACTCACGCCAGTCTTCCCCCGTGAACTCGCTGATGATCGCAGCCCGGAGCGCGAGGATCAGCGCACCGCGTTTTTTTGAATCACTGGTGTATTCGTCGAGCGTCACTATCGCTACCTCCACAACAAAGCATCAATGCAGCTGGCCAGCGGCAAAATTACAGGCAAGGCGTCAAAAAACGGTGGATTTTGAGCGTCACACCGGATAAGTCGATGTTATCCGATGTAAAATTCAAACGCAAATTGGCTTGAAAAAAGATATATAATAGTATGCAATAACGTGGTACGTAATATATTATCCTATTTCGCTCTCGGGAGAACCCATGGCTCGCATCGGACTGTATAAATCCGACGTCAAAAAGGCGCGTGACGCCCTGATTTCACAAGGCAACAACCCGTCGGTCGACGCGGTGCGCGTCGCCTTGGGGAACACCGGCTCTAAAACCACCATCCACAAATATCTCAAGGAGCTCGCAGCCGAAGACGGCGGCGCCGGCGGCAAGCGCACCTCGATCAGCGAAGCTCTACAGGACCTGGTCGAGCGTCTGGCTGCCAGGCTAGAGGACGAAGCACACCAGCGCATAGCGGCAGCACTGGCAGTATCAGACACAAAGGCGGCCGAACAAGCGGCGTCGCTGCAGGCTGCATTAAACGACAGTGCGCAGTTGCGGGCACGGATGCTGGAGCTGGAAGATGCTCTACAAGAGCAGGCAGACAAGTTGGTGGCCAGCCTCGCCGAAAAACAAAGGGAATCGACGGAACGCCAGATCGCCCAACAGCACGTATCAGACCTTCAGCAGCGCCTTGCAGAAAATGAAACGCATCGTCAGTCCCTGGAAGAGAAGCACCTACACGCGCGCCAGGCGCTGGAGCACTATCGTCAATCGGTAAAAGAGCAGCGTGACGCCGATATCCGGCGCCACGAGCACCAGATCCAGCAAGTCCAGGCCGAACTGCGCTTGACTCAGCAGACGATCGCCGTAAAACAAGACGAAACCACTCGCCTGAACCAGGAAGGCGCGAAACTGGTGTCCGAACTGGCTCACACTAAACAGTCGCTCTACGAGCAACTAACGCTGGGACGTAAGCTGGAGCAAAAAGTAGAAACGCTGCAATTACAGCAGCTGCACACCGCTGACACCGAGCGCCAACTTGCCAGTAAAATCGCCGAAACCGAACTCCTATCCGAGCAGCTAAAAGATACCAATATGCAGGTACGCGAACTCGAAATTTCGCTCGCGCATGCCAATGCCAAGTTGCAAGCACAGGAGCAAGTTGGAGAGCAGCTGCGAAGCTATTTCGACAAGATCGCAACGTCATCTGCCAACTCGGGGGCAGTCCGATGAGTGAGCGCGTCTATGCCACTAGTCACCCGATTCCGAACCTGACAAACAGCTTGTGTCCCGCAGCGCCCTATTCAGATTGATATGGCTGTTACGTTGCATAGCCAAGCGCTCGAAAATAGGCGTAACTATTCCTAATGAATTCGCCTATATGTAGATAAACAGGCGGCCAAAGGTGTGCGCCAGTCTTGGCAACGATGTACTTTGTCTCCTTTATGTTTCTTTATCATGTAAATATGCATTACAAATCTAATTCTGTCGCCTTGTATCGCTCAAAGCAATTAAGAAAATTGCCAAATAGCCTAATAATTTTTCTCAGAAAGGATGGCTGGAATTTTCGACCGACTGGAGGCACACTAGGGTGAATTAGCGTTTATTTAAAGCCGACTACAATGAAGAAATCCACTCCACTTCCGTTACACAGGTGACGCCCCGTTACAATATTCAGAACTGGGTGCTCAAGGTTTAGCTAGTCAGTTTGACATGATTGTTGTCCCGCTGGTGCATGATCCAAATGGTTTTGTCAACGAACTTGTTTGGCGGCTAATGTGACCCAAACTTTAGGGCACCTCGAATAACCTGAGATTCGGGAGCGAGTGCTAAAAAAGCCCCTGCGTAAGCGGCGATTCAGGCCTTGGTCGTGCCAGTTTTATGGCCATTCGGTGGTCCGCGCTGGCCATTTTCGGCGGTCCGGACGGACCTCGGGCGTCAGAACGCCACGATCCCGGCCTCCTTCAGATAGGAAAAGCGCTGCAAATTGTAGGTGGCGGCCTTCCAGTTCAGATGCAGCGTGGCGCGCGCCAAGCCAATCGAGCGCAACACCTTGCCACCTAGTTGCGCCAGACCGGCAAAGACATGCTCCACTCGGGCACGCGGCTTAGCGATGCGCTTGTTGCGCCGCTCCTGCGCCTCGGACAGCGGCTTGTCCTTGCTGCCTTTACGCTGGATATGCATGCGCCAGCCTTGTCCTTTGAGCCGTGCTTCCCGTTCGCCATCGACATAGCCCTTATCGGCATAGATATCGCGGCTGGTGTTGCCCGGATCAATCACCGTCTCGAAGTGCAAGGTGTCGTGCTCGCTAGCAGTGCTGATCTTGATACGGCGAATGAGCTTGTAGCGCTTGTCGGCATTGGCCGAGAGCTTGTAGCCGAAGTAGGACTTGCCGTGCTTCTTGGTCCAGCGGGCGTCGATGTCCTTCTGGCGCCGCTTCGCGGGCTTCCATTCGGCCGGCATCGCGTTTTCGCTCACGATAGCCTTTTCTTCCTTGTTGATCGACTGCCTGGGCGTTTGCACGATGCTCGCGTCGATCATCTGGCCACCGCGCGCCATATAGCCGTGGATCGACAACTGGCGATTGACCGCGTCAAAAATACTCTCGCTGGCGCCAGCCTGAATCAGGCGTTCTTTGAAGGTCCAGATCGTAGTCCGGTCGGGAATCTGGCTGCTGTGGCGCAGTCCGACAAAACGCTGGAAACTGAGGCGGTCGAGCAGTTGGAACTCCATCTGTTCATCGCTCAAATTGAAGAGCTGCTGAATCAGCAGCACGCGCACCATCAGCTCAGTGGGAAATGGTGGCCGGCCACCGCGCTCACGGCTGGGGCGCGGCGCAGCAGCGTCAACCGCTGCGGCCAGCGCCGCGAAATCGACATGCTGCTCCAGCACTCGCAGCGTATCGCCAAGCTCGTTGAGTTTCGCTTCGCGCTCCTGGTCGGCAAACAGGCTGTGTTTGATCATTGGAATCACGTCAGAATCGGGGCATCGACATCATGCCAGAGCTGGAGCGGTTTTTCGAGGTTCCCGTCTAAACTTTTATGCGGCCTTACGATGACTTACTGATCGTGATGGCAGCTCAGCGATCAGTTCCTCCAGTATGGCCTTAGCGCGAAACAAAGGCCAGCTGCGACGAGGGATATGATCGCACGGAACTAGACAATTAAGCAATCTTAGTGTTTCAACGATGTCGGCCGCATAATTACGTTATTTTGAATCTACGTCGGCCTAAGAGTTAGGTGAATATTCGGCCTATAGTTTCCAAATTCGCTAAAAGCTCGCCTGACTAAGGCCGCGACGTCGAGCGACGCTGGCCACCGCACTACGTTGGGCTCAACGGGGATGGTCAAAGACTTTGACTACTCCCAGCGCGGACAATGGCTTCGCGTCTTCCCCGAAGCGTACGGTATTTCTTGCCCTATCCCGCAGCTTGCTCGGGAATGTCTGATTCTTCATCCTGTAAACGGTTGTTGTGTGCGATCACTGTCGGTGTGCGATCACTTCGCTTGGTGTACCTATATTCGCCAATATTCCCACTTAGGTAAGCTTTCAGCATCTCGATCTTTAAGTAAGTACGAGCTTCGTAAAGCTCATGCTCGCTCATCAAGCGCCATATCGTTAGCGCTTCTTGATGTCTTGCGACGTCACGTAGCCGACTAGCTGTTTTATCGTCGTGCTGGCAGCCCGGTTTTGCAAATAGGAAATTTATGTGGCCAAAGTAATACGGTATCGCATTCTACAGCCAAACATTCTCTCCCTTTCTCACAAGTGGGCATATCCAGGCGTCGATGTTCTCGATCAGCATGAGGAACCGAGTCCCGTCCTGTGTACTCAGTTTGGCGGAGTAGCGACGGCCGTCAGCGTTTTTTGATCGATTGCGAGGTGACCGAGCCGGCCAGATGCTTTGTGGTCGCGCTGGAATTCGGGTTATGCAGGGCACCCGACGCTTTCGCTTCCATCGCCTTGCCCGTGGCCTTGTTGGTTCCTGCCTGCGCCAGGGCGCTGCCGGCCAAGCTGCGCTGGATGGCAGACGCATTTGGATTCGACAACGTGCGTCCAGCTGTCGACGCGACCTTCCCGCCTGTAGATTTTCTTGTCATAAAACCTCCATAAATAAGCTGGGTTACTATATGTAGTGAAATTTAATACTGAAGACACTATATCTTGTGGGTGATATATTGCAAGAATTTTTACTCGAAACGGCAAGTACGCATGCCGAAGCATTGAAAATCGGTAAAAAATCCGAGCGTGAAACCAACCGGCCGTTTGTCTAAATCATTTACCTTAATCCATTTAAGGTAAATGGTATGTTTTGACAGGTATAAATATACCTGTTAATGTACTAATACCGATTTCAGGACACCGCATGCCACGCCCACCCTTTTCCCTCACGGATGACCAGGCCCGCGCGATTGCCGGCGGCGTCGCCCAGCTGGCGCTCGACCATCCGACCGATCCCCAAAATCACCGCCCTTTCGTACGCGCGTTCATCCGGCTGGTGCATACGGCAAGGTTGTCCAGTCGAGTGGGCCTTACAAAGCGCCACAGCGCTACCCTGCCCCACATCATAAATACCCAGCGCGTCGGCTGACCGATTTGCAATCAGCTGGTCAAACTGCGTTGCAGTTAGCTGTGGCAAATAGTTGAGTGAATGTATTGCCTTCGCGCCTGAACTTGCCTTCTTCGATAATTTGTGGAGGTGGGCGACTGCTTTGATCGAGGCCATAAAATCGTTGGCATAATAATTCACCGCGAGTGACGGCCATCCTCTGGCGGGGCTGGGCAATTTCTCGGAAGTCCGACGCCGATCCTGCCATCAAGCACAGCGGGTGCTTTTCTGCTCGGTAGGTCGACGTACATCAAATAGGGTTCCAGTGACAGGCGGGCCTCAAACCGGTCTACCTCTCCTTGCAGCTCCCATCTCATCGGCGCCTTTGCGAATGCTGCCAGACATGGCACGCGCAGCGAAGAAATATCGTTTGCAGAAAACGGAAAAGCCACCTCCAGTGTGGCGATCTTGATGCTCTCATAGGGGTTGCGCGGCAGCTCCGCTTGCTAACCAGGCGTGAGCCAGCGTTCCCAAGCGCGGCGCATTTCATCGATATTGAACACATCGAACATCGGTTCGCTTCGCGCTCCTGGTCGGCAAACAGGCTGTGTTTGATCATTGGAATCAGGTCAGTACCGGGGTACCGATATCATGCCAGAGCTGGGGTGGTTTTTCGAGGTGCCCCTGAATCTGGCGATAAGGAGGGGTGAGGTGGTGATTCAAGTAGATGAATTTTCTTTGTTAAAATTTATGCTATTGTGGAAATATTGACTTTGGAGAGTGTGGTAAATCCAATCGCCAAATCAATCGAAATCTAGCCTATTTTATATTTAAAATAATCTTATGGAACAAATCATTATTGTTGGTCACCCGGATCCTTCGGACCCTATCTATAACAACAATTACGACCCAGGTGCAGCCCCCTCTGGAAACCATGAACGTCACGAGCATGACGAAGGTCCAAGGCATTATAATACCGAACCGGACGATATTGGCGGCCCGGGCGTTTTCTTCCCTACCACGGAAGCTAGAACGGTCCACATTACCTCGACTGCTCATGCTAGCGTAAGATTTGACCCAAACGCAGATCGTCTCGTTACTCAATCGTTGTTAACTGGATTTAATAGCATTATTGATTCGGTAAATAACATCACGAGTATCAATATTTCGGCGACGACCAATGGTCACGATGCAAAATCTAACCATGGCGTTGGCAACGCAGTTGATATCAATTACGCAAATGGCGTGCATATCGGTACAACCGGCGAAGGTCTTGCTTTAGCTACGGTGCTTGAGAATGCTGCTAAGGCAAATGACAACATCCGCTTTGTCGAAGGCCCTATGGGCAACTTCGTGCGAACTACACCGGGTGGTGAATGGAGGCCCTCAGGCGACCTAGGGCCGTCGCAGAATACTCATGTACACTTCGAAGTGTTTCCCAAGCGCTGATACCTATAGCTTTTCTGGACTTTCAAAATTCTGATCGTGCTAGTCATCTCATTGACTAGCATTATCTAGGCTAAAATATATTTTTATGAAATCCAGATTATACGAGATCTAAAATATGAAAAAAATAATTGCACTATCATTATTATTTTTTGTAGCGACTAGCGCTCTCGCTGGTGATACAAAATGGTCGTTTATGGGAGAATTTTCGAATATCGCTCGAGGTAACGAAAGCGGAGATTGCGATGGTTACGCTCTGCGCTTATGGAAACTCAGTAATACAGCAAGGGAAGACCAAGTTATCGGTATATTTACTCACGCAGATGGCCCCTGCGATAAGCTAGGTACGCCAATATATGGTGTTTTTTACTCATCGATCAATCAAACGATTTCTTTTTCAGCCCCCAATGACTCTCCGGCTGTATTGGAAACTGAAAGATTCTCTGGCAAGATTGAGTCGGACAAGATATCGGGAACTTTAACGATCTTTAATCATTATAAAAGAACAACATCAAAGAGCAGCTTGCTGTTGAAACGGCGCTAAAGCGACGTGTCTGCATCAGTTCGTGTGGTGTATAGGGCACCTCGAGAAACCTTCTTTTTCATCCTTGCGCACCTTCTGAGCCATTGATTCGTAAAAGAGCGATTTTCGGAAAACAGGTTATTCGAGGCCTCCCAAGAACTTGAAGCGAAGCTCAACGAGCTTGGCGACACGTTGCGGCTGCTGGAGCAGCATGTTGACTTTGCGGCGTTGGCCGCGTCGGTCTATCATGCCGCGCCGCGCCCCAGCCGCGAGCGCGGTGGTCGCCCGCCATTTCCCACCGAACTGATGGTGCGTGTGCTGCTGGTTCAACAGCTATTTAACCTGAGCGATGAGCAGATGGAATTCCAACTGCTCGACCGCCTCAGCTTCCAGCGTTTTGTCGGGCTATGGCACGCGGTGGCCAGATGATCGATGCGAGCAGCGTGCCAACGCCAAAGCAGTCGATCAACAAGGAAGAAAAGGCCATCGTAAGCGAGAACGCGATGCCGGCCGACTGGAAGCCCGCGAAGCGGCGACAAAAAGACATCGATGCACGCTGGACTAAGAAGCACGGCAAGTCCTATTTCGGCTACAAGCTCTCGGCCAATGCCGACAAGCGCTACAAACTCATTCGCAGGATCAAGATCAGCACCGCCAGCGAGCACGACACATTGCACTTCGAGACGGTGATTGATCCGGGCAACACCAGCCGCGATATCTATGCCGATAAGGGCTATGTCGATGGCGAACGGGAAGCACGGCTCAAAGGGCAAGGCTGGCGCATGCATATCCAGCGTAAAGGCAGCAAGGACAAGCCGCTGTCCGAGGCGCAGGAGCGCCGCAGGAGCGGTGCAACAAGCGCATCGCTAAGCCGCGTGCCCGAGTGAAGCATGTCTTTGCCGGTCTGGCGCAACTGGGCGGGAAGGTGCTGCGCTCGACAGGCTTGGCGCGCGCCACGCTGCATCTGAACTGGAAGGCCACCGCCTACAACTTGCAGCGCTTTTCTTACTTGAAGGAGGCCAAGATCGTGGCGTTCTGACGCCCGAGCTCCGCCCGGACCGCCGAAACTGGCACGTCTGGGCAACGAAATGGTCAGGAAGCCGGATACATGCATGCAAGCCATTTCGATTTACAAAAAGGGGCTTGCAAAAGGTGTCGGGTCCATAAATGCATGCATGCAAAATGCCCCTGAAAAACTCAATTTCTTCCTTCAAAATAAAGGCTTCTAGGATCAAAGTTGCAGAACAAGGCAGACATTCAGCGCTAATTTATGATAAGTGCGTGACATAGACCCGGCAATGCCGCGTGCCGCTGCCCGTTCCCGGGCGCCGGGAACGGGCTTGTTCCGTTAGGCCGCACTGGGAAACCATGATGTCGACCATCGACAGGACTCAATTCGCGTGGTATGCACTTTTGACGCTGCTGGTATCGGCCTGCTGCATGATGCTGGCCGATTATGTCCGGCTTCGGCATCGTTCCAGTGACATGCCGCAATCAGTTTCGGAGACCGTTGATTTTGTCGTGATTCTGGTCTGCGGAACTTTTGGCTGGTTCTCCGCTTGGCTCAACGATGGCTCCGCTCTGAGAACCCATGTATCGAATGCTCTGGGCGGACATGTAGACTTCCATCCGGGGGCACCATGGCGCAAAACGACGTCGGAAGATGACGCATCAGTTCGGAGGCCATGATCTTCTCTGCCAACGACCCCAGTATGAGCGAAATAAGCAGCGTCTGCGTGGACTGAGCGCCAGCGGTTCCTGGCCGGACCGCTGGCGCAGGACCGCGCGCTGCCTGAAGACGCACGCGTCTACGCCGTGATAGGCTGCGTAGACGCGCCGCGTGCCGGCCAGTTGACCGCCTGGCGGCCAATGAACACATGGTCTGCATCCAAGGACCGCTGGAATATTGGCCATGCGTGCCGTTCGGGCGCGCGCTGCCGTTGCACGACGTGGAGCTCGTGGCTTTACACACTTACGACAACTGTAGCTGCCTTAGCGCCGACGGCCGACAAATAATGCAGGCACTGGCGAAAGGCCGTCTGCAATTCGAACACAGCGTGACGCATTCATTTGTCGGACTGACCGCCCCCTGATCGAACTCAAATACCGCAATTTCAGCGGCAAGCTGCTGGTGAGCCTGTGACGCTGGGCTAGCCGGCAGTTGGGTTCAGGCTGCGCCGCATCAACAACGCTGCCATCCCCAGCAGCGCGGCGATCCACAACGGGAATGTCAGCAGCGGGTTGCGCCATTCAGTGGTTTCGGCCAGCGCCGGCGTGGCGCTGAATGTCGGCACTTGGTCAAAATCGCGGAAGCCGTAGCCGCCCAGGCAGGTGATCGGGCAAGGCACCCGTTCGTCGCCCAGCGCGGACAGCTGTATCACGCGCTGGAAGTAGTCGCGCAGGCGCTGCTGATGGCGCTGCACTTCCGCCAGAAAACGCTGATGACGCGTCTCGTCGTTGCCCGCGATGGTGGCCAGGGTCTGATGTGCCAGCGTGACCGGACTCAATAACAGCAAATCCTGAAACAGCCGCTGCTGGCGTTGCCTGGTCTGTTCGAATTGGCGATCGACGCCGGCCATCACTCGTTCGAGTTCCTGAGCGCGCTGTAGCCGCGATACGCTGGACGACACCTTGTCCAATGCCCCGGCCGGCTTCCAGTCCGGATGACTGTCGTAGAAGCGCGCCAGGCTGCTCAGCTTGTCGGCGGCCACTTGGTCGGCCGCGTCGCGCATGGCTTGCACATAGCGTTCGCGTTGCGGCACCGGCGCGGCCCATTGCAGCAACGCGGTCAGCAGGCCGGGCAGCAATATCGCCAGGCCCAACCAGCCTCCGAAGCCAGCGAACGCGGCGGTCACGCGGTTGCCGCAGACCGCGCACAGCACGATGGCGACCGCCGCCCAGAACAGCGAATACAGCAACACCACGCCGCTCCAGGCGGCCAGCGCGCCGATCCCGCCTGCGCTCCATGGCACCGCGCCGCACGCAAGCGCGCCAGCGATGCCGCAAGCGATCAGCACGGCAGTAGCGGCCAGCACCCGTGCGGCGACTTGCGCGACTAGCATGCGGCCCGGCTTCACACCCTGCAGTTGCAGCGCGCGCAGGCGTAGGCTTTCCCGGTCCTGGGTGAGCACCGAGGTGCTCAGGGCGAGCAGGCTCAAGGGCCACAAATAGACCACGAAGAACATCAGGTCGAAGCGGCCGGCCGCCAGCACTGCGGGATGTTCGATCTCCAGCGCGGTGCGCACCGACTCCATCGATTCGGCCCGCACCCGCACATACGGCGGCAGCAGGTCGGCTTGGCCGATGGCCAGCGCGGCGCCCGGCAGCGCCGGCTTGGTCGCAAAGCCGACATGCTCGCGGAAGGCATAGCCGCGCACGTCGACCGGCGTGCGATACCATTGAAGACCGGCGAATTCCGGCGCCGCCGGGTTGGCGAAATAGCGCAGCGCTAGCGTGTTGGCATCGATGCGCGCCATCACCTCCTGCCCCGCCGCCGCCGCCACTGCCTCACGGCTCTGGCCGGCGAAACGCGCACCCTCATACAGTCCGAAGGCGGCTAACAGCAAACTGAGCAGCATCAGCGCCAGCGTGCCGCGCTCGCGCAGCTGGCTGCGCAGGTCGTAGATTATCAGGGGAAAAATCTGCTTCATCGTAAATTTCCATTACGTAGATGACGCAAGCCGGCCGCGCACAAGAGCAGGCTTGCAGTGAAGAGGGCCAGCAGCGGCAGCAAGCTGCGTTGGAACAGGCCGCCTAGGTCGATCGCGTCGAACACGAAGCGGAATGGCGCCACCTGGTTCCACAGCGACTGGTCGCCGTCGTAGCGAACGCCATCGTGTTCGCGATGGGCGGTGATGGCCTTGTTGAGCACCAGCTGTATCGCGCGGCGCTGCTGTTCGGCGCCCTGGATGAACTGGATGTGATGATCGGTGTCGCTGCCCGCCGCCGCGCTAGACAGGCCCGCGACCGCCATCGAGGGCGACAGCCAGCCGGCCGCCGCCGCCGCCGCGGTCTGCCGCCGCATGGCGTTGAACAACCGTCCGTAATAATCGTCGAACACCTGGTCGCCATGGTTCTCGCCACGCTGCAGGCTGATCCCGGCCCAGTTGACCGGCAGATCCTTGACGTCGGCGACGCCATACTCGCGCAGCAATTGCTGCTGGTCGAGCCTAGCCTGTGCCGGATCATCTGGCATGCTTAGCGCGTTATCGAGATCGGCGCGGAACTTTTGCATGGTCGGCAGCGGCGCCGCCAGTTGCGACAGTTCAACCGCCGCGCGCGGAATCACCAGCGTGGTCAGCGCCCACAAGCCGATCAACATGGCCAAGCTGGTGCGCAAATTGGCACAAAAGGCGGACAGCGCCGCGATCAGCGCCGCCCAGATCGCCAGATACAGCAGATAGCCGATCGCGAACAGGCCGGCCCGCAAGGCGCCGTCGCTGAAAGGGCTGCGGCCATCCATGCTCCATTCCAGGACGGCCACCACGATGCACGCCGGCGCGGCCAGCACCATCGCCAGGCATAGCAGCACCGCGCCTCTGGCCAGCGCTAGTGCGCCGAGCGGCGCGCCATTGATGCGCAATGCTGCCAGCGTGCCGCGCTCGCGCTCTCCGGCGAACATACCGAAGCCGAGAAAGATCATCGCCATCGGCGCGACCACCTGCAACACCAGCGCGGGATTGAGCCGGAACTGGCGATTGACGCCCGGCTCGTCGTTGGCCGGACGGTAGACCAGCTCGTTCTGCTTGTGCGCCTCCAGCCACACGCTGGTGCCCACATAGTGTTCGATGCCCGGATCGAGCGCGGCCAGCGCCGACAAGGGCTTGAACACGTACACGCCGTAATGGGCCGCTGCGTGCGGATATTTTTTTCCCTGTTGCGACCAGCGCTGCTGCTCGGCCTGTTGGGCGTCCTCGCGTGCCGCCAGCGTTGCGCGCAGTTCCAGCGATGACAATAGAGCGGCGCAACCCGCCAGCGCCACGCCCACGCCCAGCACCAGCCACACGCGCCAGTCGCGCCGGCGCTCGCGCCAGTCGGCCAGCCAGGCGCTGGAAAAAGCCAGCAGCCAGCGCCGTGCGCCGTGGCGCCGTTCAGGCGCTGCGGGCGAGGATGTCAAGGTAGTTGCGTTCAAGTTCGCCTGCATTCAATTCTCCCAATTTCCATTCCCCGGCCAGTTGGCCTCCCACCAGCATGCCGCAACGGTCCGCCAGCTCCTGCGCCCTGAACAAATCATGGGTGGCCATCAGCACCGCCGCCCCGCCATCGGCCAGTTCGCGCACCAGATCGCCGAACGCCACGCTGGCCTCCGGATCGAGGCCGGATGTCGGTTCGTCCAGCACCAGCACCTTGGCGCCCTTGGCCAGCGCCATCACGATGCCGACCTTCTGGCGCATGCCCTTCGAATAGCTTTGGGCCAGCCGGTGCCATGCGTGCTCCGGCAGGCCCGCAACCGCCAGCAGGCTTGCGATGTGACGGCGGCTGGTTTTGACGCCGGCCAGCCGCATGAAGAACTCGACGTTTTCCACGCCGGTGAGGCGTTCATACAAAGCGACGTTCTCGGCGATGTAGGCTGCGTGTTCCACGGCGGCGCGCGCCGGCGGCAGCGATGAACCGGCTAGGCGTATCGATCCGGCGTCGGCCTCGACGAAGCCGAGCACACAGCCGATGGTGGTCGATTTTCCGGCGCCGTTCGGTCCTAGCAGGGCGTATATCTCGCCGCCGTGCACGTGCAGGTCCAGGTTGTCGATTACGGTCCTGCCGCCGTAGCGCTTGTGCAGTTTTTCGATGCGTATCATGCGGGCTCCCTAAAAGGCATAGCGCATTTCGGCAAACAGCGTGCGGCCCGGATAGGGATGCAGCTGGTAGGACTGGTTGTTATTGAGGTTGTCAACACCGATGGCCAGCTCGGTATCCTTGCGCGGCTTGAGCAACAGCCGCACGTCGACCTGGCTGACGCGCGAGACCGCGCCGTAGACATCGCTGTTGTAGTCGGTGTTGTTGATCTCGTTGTACTGCGCGCTTGAATAGCGGTAGGTGGACGACACGCTCCAGTTATCGGACGGCGCATACACCAACGTGCTGGCCGAACGCACGCGCGGCACGCGCGACCAATCCTTGCCCACCGAGGGCTGATAATTGTCGTTTTCCAGTATCTTTGAGCGGGTGTAGGCGATATTCGCCTCGGCGCTCAGGCCGTCCACGAACAGGCGGTTGATTTGCCCGAACAGTTCCAGCCCGCGCGTGCGCACCCGGCCGACGTTCTGGACGTTTGTCACGTTGGGATACACATTCAGATTCAGTTGGCTCCAGATGGTGTTGCGGATGTCATCCTGGAACAGCGACGCGCGCAGGCTGCCAAGGCTGTAGCGCCGCTCGGCCGACAGCTCCAGCGCGGTGGAGCGCTCCGACTTCAGATTGGGATCGTTGACGGTAATGCTGCTGCCCGCCGCGGTGCCCTGGAATAGTTCGGTCACGGTGGCGAAGCGGGTGCCGCGGCCGGCCGAGGCGCGCAAGGTGGTGGCGGCGTCCACGTCCCAGCTCAGCGACAGTTTCGGCGACCATGCTCGCTCGCTGCGGCGCGCATAGTTAACGGTGCTGCCGCCGGTCACGCGCTGCACGCCATCGCTGGCTTGCCACGCTTCGGCGCGCAGGCCGAATACCGCCTGCCATTGCGGCGCGAAGCGCCAGGCGTCTTGCCCGAACAGGGCCAGCGTTCGGGTCTGGCCGCCCACGAACTGGGCCTCGCTGCCGCTGGCGTTGCGCCAGTCGGCGGTGTTGAGGGTCGCCTGCTGGAGCTTGTAATCGTCGCCATGCAGGCCGAAGGTGACGGCGTGCAGGCCGCCGCCCCAGTCGCCGGCGACCGGCGTGTAGGTGGCGACCGCATCGAGGGAATTGAAGCCGCTGCCATCGCGTAGCACCGCCGTGCCGGCGCCGCCGCCGGCGGCCACCGGATCGGCAGTGCTGGCATTGCGCTGCACGTCATCGAGGATGCGGTAGCTGCCGACAGAGACGCTGGTGTTCCAGCCGGCTTTGTTACGCGTCTTCAGGGTCAGGCCGACCTGGGCGTGGTGCTCATCGCGCGTGTAGGGCGCGAAGGTTGATGCGGGAATCATGAACACATTAATGCCATCGGTGACGCGGCCCGACCAGACCACATTGCCGGCGGCGTCGCGCAGGAAGGTCTGGTTGCGCGTGACGCTGTCGTTGCCCCACCAGGCCACGAAGCCTTCGACGCTCAGCATGGGACTGATATCGTAGCCCAGCGTGGCCTTGGCCGTGTTCTGGATGGTGTGGTCGATGGCACCGGTGTTAGCGCCGAAGATGGCGCGCCGCATGCCGTATGGGCCTGTGTCGTAGACGATGCCACTGACCGGCGTGGCGGCCGCGCCGGCGGCCACCGTGAACACGCCGGCAGCGTTGGCGTTCGCCCCGTAGTAGGACATCGGCTGGCTGGTGGCGTCCTGGTGATTGAGCATCAGCTTGTACCACAGGCCCGACGCCAGCTTTTCGCCCAGCAGCGCCGAGGCCTGGTAGTTACGGTAGTGGTCCTTGACGCCGTATTGATCGGAGGCCTGGTCCTGGCCGACGATCCTGACCGAGCCGGAAAACGCGCTCGGACGGCTGGTGGTGACAGCGATGGTGGTGCCGATCGAATTGCCGGGATAGAGCGCGGAGAACGGGCCATACAGCACGTCCACGCGGCTCATTTCCTCCGGCGCGATCATGTTCCAGCGCGGCGCATCGAAGCGGCCCAGGAAGTTCGACAGCATATAGCCGTCCATGTACACCAGCGCGCGCGGCGCCTGTACGGTGGAGAAGCTGCGTCCGCCCACCAGCGCGTTGCGGTCGCCACTGTAGCGCTTGCGTATCGTCATGCTGGGCATGTTGCGCAACGCATCCTCGGGATTGAAGATGTTCTGCTGCTCGCGCAATTCCTCCCGGGTTTTGCTGGCGACGGTGGTTGGCAGGTTCGGATCGAGCGTGCGGCGTATGCTGTTGACGTTCACAGTCTGCAATGCTGGTTCGTCGGCTAAGTCATCTGTTTGAGCGTAGGCGGCGGGAGCGAGCGCGAACGAAATCGCCAGGGCCATAGGCCATATTGTGGTTTTCATCGATTGAGTAGGTAGGATTGGGAAATCGAGCACATTTATTAAATGCAACTAACTTGCATCATAAATGGACATGATCTTTAACGCAATAAAATTGCATTAATAATTAGGCCGCTGCAGCGATTTAAAGACCGCGGCGAGGTACATCGCGATGGTGAACGCGACGATGGCCATGCCGATGATGCTCATCCTGTGCTCCTGCGACGCGCAGGCGGCACACGCCGTCTGTTCAACTCGGCTTGAAGCACGTCGAGCAGATCGTCGGGGCGAATAAATTTGGAAAATTCAAATGGCCGGATTGGACGACTGATTAGCCTGTAAGGAGCACATTTTGGCTTAATGCCGATCTACGATGTTAATCATCGAAAATCGGGAACGGATCTACAAAATGTCTTCACTAAACAAAGAGTCAACCACAGTAGTAATTATCGGAGCCGGAGTATCTGGCTTGACCCTAGCGAACATTCTCGTCAGGCAGAAAATTAGTTGCATCGTGCTAGAGCAGCGAAGCTTGGACTATCTTGAGCAGCGTCAGCGTGCTGGCACTGTTGAAGCTCGGGCGGTGAAGATGTTTGAGCGCTGGGGCATGGGAAAAGTAGTGGACGTCGGCGCTCCGTACGACGGCAGGTCCGAGTTTAGGCTTGACGGGATTCCGTATATCTTTGACGAGAATAGGTTCAACGAGAATGACCTTCCTGCAATGCGGTTATGCCCCCAGCAAGTGCTCGTAAGGACGCTGGTTGGAGCTTTTAAGGAAGCTTGCGGTGATCTCAGGTTTGAATCGAGCAATGTACAGCTAAGCGGGTTAGACACCGATAAGCCTGTAGTGCGGTACATTGACAAATCAGGCGCCGCGCGCGAGTTGACTTGCGACTTTGTCGCTGGTTGCGATGGCTTCCACGGAGTGAGCCGCAGGAGTATTCCGGAATCGATGCTGACCGCCACGAGTCGGGACTATGGCGTCGCGTGGCTTAACGTGCTTGCCGACGTGCCGCCAAGAATAGTGATGGCGATGTCTGATAGCGGCTTCGCAGCACAATTCCCGCGAGGCCCTCACAGCCGCTTTTATTTGCAATGCTCGGTCAACGATACCGAGGCTGACTGGCCAGATGAACGAATCTGGACCGCTCTTCGTGAGCGCATGGGTGAGCCTGCATTGGCCGCAGGGAACATACACGATCGCCTAGTCTTTCCGCTGCGAAGTACCGTGTTCGAGCCAATGAGCTACGGTCGTCTGTATTTGGTGGGCGATGCCGCCCACATAATCTCCCCTGTTGGTGGTAAAGGAATGAATCTGGCGTTGTTTGATGCTGATACCCTTGCGTCAGCATTGACCGATCAGATTAAGCATGGCAGCGGCGAGGCATTGCAGAACTACTCCAACGTATGCCTAAAGCGTACATGGAACTATCAGGAGTTCTCCGCATCGCTGGTAGATATGCTTCACAACGCTGGCGACAACTCCAACGCTGGCGCATTTGGAAGGAAACTGGCCCGAGCGCGATTTGAGCGCATGTTTAGTTCCATAAACGCCGCTCGCAGCTATTCGGAATTAATTGCAGGCATGGCCTAATTGGGGCCAATTATTCGTTATCACCAAAATGGAAAGAACTTAAAATGGACACTTCTTCACCAAGCGTACTTATCGCGGGTATGGGCGTAGCTGGACTTGCCATCGCTAGGCTGTTGAGAAAGGACGGATGGCAAACTACGGTTGTCGAAAGGGCCGCGTCCCCCCGAATGGGAGGGCAGCCAGTGGACGTGAGGGGACCCGCTCTTGATGTCGCCGACCAGATGGGTATCCTAGGTGGGTTGAGAGCTGTTCGCACCAGAGTTCGCGGTATGTCCGTCGTAGACAGCAATGGCGTTGAACTGGAAAGAAACACTGACTGGACGTTGGGTACGGGCGCGTTGGAGTCCCCAGATATCGAGGTATTGCGAGACGACATTATGCTTCTTCTCAGAGGCGGGGACGGTTACAATTCTGAGGAAATATTTGGCGACTCAGTTACAGGCTTGGAACAAGACACAAATGGTGTCGAGGTTAGTTTCGAAAAATCGTCTTCACGTAGATTTGACTTGGTAATAGGTGCCGATGGACTCCATTCCAAGGTCCGCCTGGCCGCCTTCGGCGACAACCGACGATACGTTAGGCATATGGGACAGTACCTGGCCGTGTTCACCTGTCCAAATTTTATGGGCCTCGATCACTGGCAAAACTGGTACAGGAGCGAGGACAGTAATTATCTCGCGTTCCCGGTGCGGGACAATTCCGCATTGCGAGCAGGCATCTGGTTCAATAGCGACGAGATATCTCGTGATGGCTTTTCTGCTGAAGACCAGAAGCACCTAACAGCAAATCGCATGGCAGGCATCGGCGGGCACGTCCCGAGACTGATGCAGGAAATGTTGCAGGCCGACGATTTCTATTTTTCTCCGATTGCGCAGGTCCACATGGACAATTACTCGAATGGGCGCGTCGTCTTGCTTGGAGACGCGTGTTACTGCGCATCACCGTTCTCTGGCCAGGGCACCAGTCTGGCCCTGATAGGGGCTCACATACTTGCAAGCGAGCTGCGCGCAAAAGAACGGGACTTCGGTGAAGCCTTCCGCTCCTACGAATCTAGAATGCGCCCCTTCGTTAAGATTAATCAAGAAATAGTCGGATTGGACAGAGCTGATCCCGGCTACCTCGAGGCTTTTAATAAAGCCAAGTCGGCCATTGTTATTTAGCGTTTGGGTTGTGCCGTCAGGTTCGCGGGTCGCTTACCTGACGGCATTTTTCCTCATAGATGATCCTTTTCTGTTGGGGGCCTCGAAAAACCGGCCCGGCCGTGGCATGATGTCAGCGCATCAACCTTGACGACTCTGCCATGATGAAACCCAACCTTTTTGCTGCGCAGGAGCGCGAAGCCAAGCTGACGAAGCTGGGCG
>NZ_WWCP01000044.1 GCF_009857505.1 Duganella lactea | reverse complement strand
GCCGCCTTTGCTACCTGAAGGAGGCGAAGTTTTCGGCGTTTTGACGCCCGCAGTCCGTCTGGACCACGAAAAAGGTGGTTCTGGACAGCAAGACAAGTGCCAAAAGGTCTGAAGCCGCCGTGCGAATACGTCCACAGCCGGCGTTTTCTCAGCACATCAGTTCAAATCAGCAGTAATTCGAAGTCCCCGGTAGTCGTTAGAAATTTTTTCACTTTATGATGGTCTCTGCTGTCGGACCGGTCTGGGCCGCCAATCGTGAGGATAGCATCTTGCCTGTGTGTAAATGTTCACGGTTTGTCACAACACGGCAACGGTTCGAGCGCGCATAAAAAATGCCTGCTCGCGGCAGGCATTTCGAGGATCAGCCAATGTGTCGCTTACGCGGCTTTCTCCGCCGGGAAGGCGTTGGTGGCTTTCGAGCCCCAGATGGCGTAGAACAGCACGTACAGTTCGCACACTGCGGTCAGCAGGAAAGACAGTTGCAGGCCGACGGTGTCGGCCAGCCAGCCTTGCACCACCACCAGCGCGCCGCCGGCGATGGCCATGATCAGCAGGCCGGCGCCTTCTTCGGTCAGTGGGCCCAGGCCTTTGATGCCCAGCGTGAAGATGGTCGGGAACATCACCGAGTGGAACAGGCCGACCGAAATCAGCGCCCACATGGCGACGCTGCCGGTGCCCAGCGCGGCGATCATCATCACGATGAACGCGCCGATCGCGCAGAACGCCAGTACGCGCTCGGCGGTGGTCTTGTTCATGGCCCAGGCGCCGACGAAACGGCCGACCAGCATGCCGCCCCACAGCAGGAACAGGTAGTGCGCGCCTTGCTCGTGGCTCAGGCCACCAATCTCGGGCTGGGCGGTGAAGTTGATGAACAGGTTGGCCACGCCGATCTCGGCGATCAGGTAGATGAAGATGGCGGGGATGCCGAACACCAGGTTGCGGTGCTTCCACAGCGACAGCTTTTCACGCTCGGCGTCGGAGACGCGGCTGGTGGCGCCGTGGTGCATCGACGGCATCTTGAAGCGGGCGATCACCAGTGCCAGGATCACCAGCACGCAGGCGACGATCAGGTAGGGCAGTTGCACGGCTTGCGCGTCGGCCAGCTTTTCGGCCTGGGTCAGCACGCGGCCCGCTTCGGCGGTGCCGGAGTTGGAGCGGCCCAGGATCAGGTAGGCGCCGAACAGCGGCGCCAGCGTGGCGCCCAGCGAGTTGAACGCTTGCACCAGGTTCAGGCGCGAGGACGCGGTCTCCGGCGAACCCAGCACGGCCACGTAGGGGTTGGCCGACACTTGCAGCAGCGTGATGCCGCAGGCGATGATGAACAGCGCCACCAGCGTGACGCCGTAGGACGGCATGCGCGCGGCCGGGATCATCAGCAGGGCGCCGGCGGCCATCATGACCAGGCCGAACACCATCGATTTCTGGTAGCCGATGCGCTCGATCAGGCGCGCCGATGGAATCGAGGCGAAGAAGTAGGCGATGAACCAGACCGATTCGATCAGCGTGGTCTGGGTGTAGTTCAAGTCGAACACGCTGCGCAGGTGTGGCAGCAGGGTGTTGTTGATGACGGTGATGAAGCCCCAGGTGAAGAACAGGCTGGTCAGCAGCGACAGGACGGCGCGGTTGCTGCTGCCGTTGGCCTGCGACGGCACGGAACTGGTGGCGGTGGAAATCGGAGCGGGCATGGCTGTCTCTGGTAGTTTTCTTAACCTTGTATGCTATAGCACTGCTCGTATGTTCTCCAATGCCAAAAAAATCATTATCAATAACATTTGGGTATAGCTGGTGATAAGCTGGCGTGTGGCGCCCATGTTTTATGCGCTTAATCATGTCACGCCCCTTGCTTTTTCAGTAAGCTGGCCGTTGCATTTGCTTGGGAGCGCCGGCATGACCTTTGCAACCGATAAGAAAGACGACGAGGAAGGCCTGTCGCCAACCTCGCAGGCCATGCTGGCGATGCGTCAGCAGGTGTTCGACCTGTGGGAGACCGCCGTGCGCGGCCACATCGACGAGGCGCAAGCGGTGTCCGGTCCGATTCTGGTCAATACCCTGCCGGCCTTCTACGACAATATCGCCGAGGCGTTGACGCCGTCCTATCCGCGCGAACACGGCGCCAGCAACACCACGGCGATGTCCTCCCATGGCGGCGAGCGGGCGCGCATGACCACCTTTCGCGCGGATCAGATCATTCTGGAGTATCAGCTGTTCCGCGACGCGATCACTGTCGCCGCGCACCGCCATGGCGTGCACTTTTCCGCCGAGGAATGGCGGGTGGTGGAAGTGTCGATCGATGCGGCGGTGCGCGACGCCGTGCGCGAGTTTTCGCTGATTCACGAGCGCATGCGCGAGCGGCTGGCCGCCACGCTGTCGCACGATATGCGCAATCCGCTGTCGCTGATACTGGCGGCTGCCCAATTGATCACCCACAGTCCGGACATTGAGGTGGCGCGTCGCATGGCGCTGAAGATCGGGGCGGGCGCCCAGCGTCTGCAACTGATGCTGGCGCAGCTGGTGGATGTGCTGACGCTGGAGCGCGCCGCCCGGCTGCCGCTGGTGATGGCGGAATTCGATATCCGCGATGTGGTGGCGGCGGCGGCGCAGCAGTTCAACGTTGGCGGCGATCTGCCGGTGGTGGTGGACACGGTGTCGGTGCGCGGCTACTGGTGCCGCAGTTCGCTGTATCGCGCGCTGGAAAATCTGCTGATCAACGCCATCAAGTATGGCGATGGCGGCAGCGTGCGCATCAAGGTCGGTGGCGCACAGGGGCGGCTGATGCTCAGCGTCCACAACACCGGCAATCCGATTGCCGAGGACCGGCGCGAGCAGATTTTTCAGTACCTGCGGCGCGATGATGGCAACAGCGTGACGGAGGGCTGGGGCATCGGCCTGCCCTATGTGCGCAGCGTGGCCGAGGCGCACGGCGGCAGTGTGGCGGTGGACAGTTCCGCAGCAAGCGGCACTACCTTCATCATCGATATTCCGGTCGATTGCCGACCGTTTGCCGACGCGCCAGTGCCGGCGGGGTGAGGGGCCTCGGCGCCTTGAAGGAGGGCGCCCGAGGCCGAAGGTACTAACGCATTACTTGGGCATTACTTGGTGGTGGTTGGCGGCTCGGTGGTGGTCGCCGGTGGCGTGGTGGTGGCCGGGGCGTTCGGGTCTGCCGGCATGTTATTGGCCGGTGGTGGCGTGACCGGCGCCGGCGTGGCGGCCGGCGCTGGCGTGGCTTCCGGCACCGCAGGCTGATCCATCTCTTTCTTCTGGCAGCCGCTGAGAATGGCAGCCGTGGCGATCAGGGCGCAGGCAAACTTGCCGGTCAGATGAAATTGTTTCATTTTGGACTCCTTTAGTTGGATGAATCGAACTGTTATCTTAGTCATTCCTGAGGTCGCGCCGTATCGGCGTGCTTGCATTCGCTTTGTAGGACTACTGCCCGTGTGATAGCCTTCGGTACAATTTTGGCCTCTGTTCAACTTCCTGGGAGTAACCATGCGTCTCTATATCGCCGCCGTGCTGCTGGCCTGTACCGCTTTGGGTGCGGGCGCCAGTGAATCCGCCAGCGGCAGTTTTACCGCCACCAAAAGTTGCGAGGCGTATTCCTCCTTTGCCAAGCGCAGCAATCCGGGCGATATCAAGATCAGCGCCGGCACGGCCTACACCGTCCGCGAAATCAACAAGACCGATTACGACTGGGTGCGCATCGAGGTTCCCGGCGCGGAGCCCAGGCTGCGCTGGGTGCAGCGCGAGTGCGGCAAGCCGGAGCTGGAAGAGCGCGCGGAGCGCACGGCGGTGCGAGGCGGTGGCGAAGTGTGCTCGCTGCCGAACCAGCAGGATAGCTACGTGCTGGCGATCACCTGGCAGCCAGGCTTCTGCGAACATGTCAATTACAAAGGCAAGAAGCCGGAATGCGACGCCATGAACAGCGGCGCGCTGGAAGCGAAAACGCTGAGCCTGCACGGCTTGTGGCCGAACAAGAAGGAGTGCGGCACCAACTACGGCAGCTGCAACGGCCCGGCTTTTTCGCTGAGCCAGGACACCATCGAGCAGGTCGCGCCGTGGATGCCCAACTTCCGCTACGAGCGCACCTTCGGCGCCTATGAGTGGAACAAGCATGGCAAATGCCAGTCGCTGCCGCCGGACGAGTACTTCCTCAAGGCCGTCTCCGCGGTGCGCGTGGTGAATGATTCGGAAGTCGGCAAGATCGTGCTGGGCAGCACCGGCAAGAGCTTCCGCGTCACCGACTTCTTCGATCGCGTGAAAGCGCGCTACGGCGAGCAGGTCGCCAACACCATCACGCTGGTGTGCACGCAGCGCAAATACCTGCAGGAGATTCGCGTATCGCTGGCGCTGGACTTCGCCACCGACCGCGATCTGCCTCAGATGGTGGCCAACGCCAAGCCAGCCGCCAGCCGCACCGCCAACTGCGCCGACGACATCTACGTCGAAGCAGCCGGCAGGTAGGTGCGGTCAGGCCGCGAAGCCGCCGTCGATCAGCAGGTCGGCGCCGGTGACGAAGCCGGCTTCCGGCCCCGCCAGGTAGGACACCATGGCCGCCACTTCAGCGGCGGTGCCGTGGCGTTTCAGCGCCATCAGCCCGTGCATGCCGGCGGCGAAGTCGCTGTCGGCCGGATTCATGTCGGTGTCCACCGGGCCTGGCGAGATGTTGTTGACCGTGATATTGCGCGCGCCCAGATCGCGCGCCATGCCTTTCACCAGGCCGATCAGCGCCGATTTGCTCATCGCGTAGGCCGCGCCGCCCTCGAACGGCATGCGCTGCGCGTTGGTGCTGCCGATGTTGATGATGCGGCCGCCGTCCTTCATGTGTTTGAGCGCCGCCTGCGAGGCGACAAACACGCCGCGCACGTTCACTGCCAGCGTGCGATCAAAGTCTTCCAGCGCGAACTGCTCCACCGGGCCGAGATGCAGCACGCCGGCGCTGTTGACCAGGATGTCGAGGCGGCCGAAGCGTTCGGCCACGCTGTCGATGGCGCGGGTCAGCGAGACGGCGTCGGCGGCGTCGGCCTTGATGGCGACGGCCTCGCCGCCGGCGGCCTTGATTTCTTCCACCAGCGCCTCGGCGGCGATGGCCGAAGCGGCGTAGCCGATGGCGACACGCGCACCTTCACTGGCCAGGCGGCGAGCCGATGCCGCGCCGATGCCACGCGAACCACCGTTGATGAAAGCGACTTTGCCGTTGAATTTCGTGTTCATGATAGATTCCTTTCGGGTTGGTTGATGAACACAGTATGGTCGCCGTCAGCTTATCTTTGTAGTCATTAATTTTTGTGTACAGTTTCAACCGATGGTATAAGATGGCGCCATGTTCACCGAATTAAGCAGCTATCTGGACGCCTTCATCGCCGCTGCCGACGAGGGCAGCTTCTCCGCCGCCGCGCGCCGCCTGGGGCTGACGCCGGCCGCCGTCAGCAAAAGTGTCAACCGGCTGGAACTGCGGCTGGGCGTGCGGCTGTTCCAGCGCAGCACCCGCAGCCTGGCGCTGACCACCGATGGCGAGCGCCTGTACGGGCAGGTGCGGCTGCCGTGGAGCGAGATCGGCGACGCGCTGACGGATCTGAGCCAGGGCGCCGGCAAGCCGGCCGGCACGCTGAAGGTGGGGCTGGCGCACACGGTGGGGCGCACGTACTTTGTGCCGCTGCTGGACGAGTTCACACGCCGCTATCCCGACGTGGTGCCCGACCTGTATTTCGATAACCGGCAGGTCGATCTGGTGGCGGACGGTTTCGACGTCGCCATCGGCGGCGGCATTGAGCTGACCGACGCGCTGATCGCGCGCGAGCTGGCGAGCATGCAAATTGTGCTGGTGGCGTCGCCGGCCTATTTGACCGCGCATGCGGCGCCGTCGCAACCGCAGGAACTGGCGCGCCATCGCGGCCTGCTGCGGCGCTCATTGAGCACCGGCCGCCTGGTGCCATGGACCTTGAAGCACAGCGGCGGCCAGGAAGTGCTGGCCAGCGTGCGGCCGGTGGCGGTGATGGACGATCCCGAGGCGCTGGCGTGCGCCGCCGCCAGCGGCATGGGCATCGCTATGCTGCCGCTGGCGCACGTGTTGCCGCTGCTGGACAGCGGCGCGCTGGTGCGGGTGCTGCCCGGCTGGTATGCTGAAACGCGGCCTTTGTCGATCTACTACTCCAGCCGCAAGCTGGTGCCGGCCAAGGTGCGGGTGTTTGTCGATTACGTGGTCGAACAGTTCCGCGCCAGCGGCCATGCGGCGCGGTTCCGCGCTTTGTAACCATAGAAGAGAGGTATCAATGAAGTTCAAGCTTGGATTGGTGGCGTTGTTATTGGCGGGGCAGGCGCTGGCGGATGTTTTCATCGCTCCGGATAATCAGCAGTTGCAATACACCGGCCGCATCGACTTCGCCGACCGCGCGCGGCCCATGCTGTCCTGGCCGGGCAGCAGCATCGAAGGCAAGTTCACCGGCCCGAGTCTGGCCGTGAAGCTGGACGACCAGCTGGGCAAGAACTTTTTCAACGTGTTTATCGACGGCGACTACAGCAAGCCGCTGATTATCGAAGCGCGGCGCGGCAGCGTCACCTACCCGGTCGCCGCAGGCTTGACGCCGGGTGCGCACAGCTTTCTGATCACCAAGCGCACCGAGGGCGAGGAGGGCGGCACCTGGTTCCAGGGACTGGAACTGGCCGACGGCGGCGCGTTGCTGGCGCCACCGCCGCGGAAAAAGCGTCATATCGAATTTTTCGGCGACTCGATCACCACCGGCATGGGCAACGAGTCGCCGGACGATGGGCCGGACGACCGTCTGCGCGACAAGAACAACTTCATGTCCTACTCGTCGATCACCGCGCGCGCGCTGGACGCGGAAGCGCACATCACGTCGCAGAGCGGCATCGGCGTGATGATCAGCTGGTTCCCGTTCACCATGCCGGACTTCTACGACCAGCTTAGCGCGGTCGGCGACAACGATAGCCGCTGGGACTTCAAGTCCTGGACGCCGGATGTTGTGATCATCAACCTGCTGCAAAATGACAGCTGGCTGATCGACCGCGAAAAGCGCCTGTCGCCAGTGCCGGACGACGCGCAGCGCATTCAGGCCTACCGCGGCTTCGTGCAGAAGATACGCGCACTGTATCCGAACGCTTACATTGTCTGCGCGCTGGGCAGCATGGACGCGGTGCGGGAAGGTTCCAAGTGGCCGGGCTATGTGCGCACGGCGGTGGACCAGATGCGGCAACTGGGCGACCAGCGCATCGACACCATTATCTTCCCATGGACCGGTTTCGGTGGCCATCCGCGCGTGAAGCAGCATCAGGCCAATGCGGCGCAACTGACGACCTTCATTCGCCAGAAGATGGGGTGGTGACATGAAAGCACTGCTGATATTCCTGTTGTCCGCGCTGGCCGTCGTCAACGCGCATGCCACCGACTATTATGTCGCCCCGAACGGTGACGACAACGCCGCCGGCACGCAAGCCGCGCCATGGCGGTCGATCATGCGCGCGCAGCAAGGCGCACAGGCCGGCGACACCGTTTATTTTCGCGGCGGGCGCTATGTGTACACCGAAGGCGTGAATCAGTGCGCCAGCCGCACGGATACGGTGAATGGCGTCTCCCTGAACAAAAGCGGCAGCGAAGGGCAGCCGATTCGCTACTGGGCCTATCCCGGCGAGATGCCGGTATTCGACTTCGCCGCCATGAAGGACAATTGCCGCGTCAAAGGCTTCAGCGTGACCGGCAGCTGGCTGCATTTTAAAGGGCTGGAAGTGACCGGCGCGCCGCAGCAGCCGCAGAACCGCCTCAATCACGAATCATGGGGCGTGTGGAACAGCGGCAGTCATAACATCTTCGAGCAGCTCAATCTGCACCACAACATGGGGCCCGGCCTCTTCATCAAGGGCGGCGCCTACAACCTGGTGTTGAACACCGATTCGCACCACAATTACGATCCCTACACCTCCAACGGCGCCGGCCAAAGCGCCGACGGTTTCGGCGCGCACGTCAAGGCCAATCAGCCGGGTAATGTGTTTCGCGGTTGCCGCGCCTGGGCCAATTCCGATGACGGCTTTGACCTGATCAACGCCTACTCGCCGGTCGTCATTGAACACTCGTGGGCGTGGCAGCAGGGCTATCTGCCGGGAACGCACACGCCGCTGAAGGACGGCAATGGCAACGGCATCAAGGCCGGCGGTTACGGCGGCAAGTATGTGCCGAATGGCGTCAAGCACATCGTCCGCAACTCGGTTGCCTTCGATAACAAGGCGGCCGGTTTCTACGCCAATCATCATACGCTGGCGCTGGACTTCATCAACAACACCGCTTTCGCCAATGGCGCCAACTATAATATGCTCGGCATCGCGCCGGACGGCTCGCCGCTCAACCTCGGCAACCTGCGCAACAATATCGCCTACAAGGGGCGCCTGACCATACACACCGAAGGCCTGGAGATGGCGCATAACTCATGGACTTTGCCGAGCGCCGTGACGGATGCGGACTTTGAAGACGTCACCACCAGCGGCTGGGACGCGCCGCGCCAGCCCGACGGCAGCCTGCCGGTGCTGCGCAGCTTCCATGTGCGACCCGGCAGCCCGCTGGCCGGCATGGGGGCGTTTAACTGACCTTGTGCAGAATTCGTCATTGTTTGTGAAGCCCGAAAACAAGACGGGGAAGACGGTACGGCGTACATTATCAGAATACTGATTATTAAGGATAGCCATGCGACCGTCTTCATCCTTTCAGCAGCGCCGACTGATTTTGCAGGGCTCCGCCGGCCTTGGACTGGCGTCGGGCCTGAGCGCCAACGCCGCCACGCCGGGCGGCGCGGTGCCTGCGACCGCCAGGGCATTGCCGCTATCGTCGGTGCGCCTGCTGCCGTCCGTGTATGCCGATGCGGTGCAGGCCAACCAGGCCTACCTGCTGCGTTTGAGCGCCGATCGCTTCCTGCATAACTATCACCGCTTTGCCGGCTTGCCGACCAAGGGCGCCATTTATGGCGGCTGGGAGTCGGACACCATCGCCGGCGAGGGCCTGGGCCATTACCTGTCCGCGCTGGCGCTGATGCACGCGCAAACCGGCGCGTCGGCGCTGAAGCCGCGCATCGATTACATCGTCGCCGAACTGGCGCGCGTGCAGCAGGCGCAGGGCGACGGCTATATCGCCGGCTTTATGCGCAAGCGCAAGGACGGCAAGGTGGTCGATGGCAAGGAGATCTTCCCCGAGATCATGCGCGGCGAAATCCGCTCGGCCGGCTTTGACCTGAACGGCTGCTGGGTGCCGCTGTATAACTGGCACAAGGTGTTCGCCGGCCTGTTCGACGCGCAGACTTACGCCGGCAACGAGCAGGCGCTGCAAGTGGCCATCGGTCTGGCCGGTTATATCGATAAAGTCTTCGCCGCGCTCAGCGACGAACAGGTGCAGCAGGTGCTGAACTGCGAGCATGGCGGCATCAACGAAAGCTTCGCCGAGCTGTATGCGCGCACGCAGGACAAGCGCTGGCTGGCATTGGCTCAGCGCCTGTACCATACCAAGGTGCTGCTGCCGCTGACGCAGGGCCGCGACGAACTGGCCAATCTGCATTCCAACACGCAGATCCCCAAACTGATCGGCCTCGCGCGCCTGCACGAGCTGACCGGCCGCCAGAGCGACGCCACCGCCGTGGACTTCTTCTGGCAGCGCGTGACGCGGCACCACAGCTACGTCATCGGCGGCAACGGCGACCGCGAATACTTCTCGGCGCCGGACACCATCGCCGCGCACATCACCGAGCAGACCTGCGAAGCCTGCTGCAGCTACAACATGCTGAAGATGACGCGCCACCTGTACAGCTGGGCGCCGGACGCCGCGTATTTCGATTACTACGAGCGCACGCATCTGAATCACATTCTCGCGCACCAGAATCCGCGCACCGGCATGTTCACTTATATGACGCCGCTGATGTCCGGCGTGGCGCGCGAATACTCCAGCGAAGAGAACGACTTCTGGTGCTGCGTCTTGTCCGGCATGGAGAGCCACGCCAAGCATGGCGATTCGATCTACTGGGAGAATGGCGACACGCTGTTCGTCAATCTGTACATTCCATCGACGGTAACCTGGGACAGCACCGGCGCAAAGCTTGAACTGACCACACGTTATCCGTTTGAGGGCGACGTTGATCTGAAGGTGCGCGGCCTTGCGGGAGAGCGGCAGTTCACGGTCGCACTGCGCATTCCTGCATGGGCCGGCCAGCATGCCTTGCTGGTCAACGGCAAGCCTTACGCCGCGCGGCACGAGAAGGGCTATGCGTTGATCCGCCGCCGTTGGAAGGCCGGCGATACGGTGCGCCTGTCGCTGCCGTTGGCGTTGCGGCTGGAATCGGCGGCAGGCAACGACAAGGTGGTGGCGCTGCTGCGCGGTCCGATGGTGCTGGCGGCAGACCTGGGCGCGTCCGACAAACCATACAGCGGCGTGGCGCCGGCACTGGTGGGCGCCAATATCCTTGGCTCGTTCAAGGAATCGGACAGGAGCCAGTCTGTCTATCGCAGCGTGGGCAGCGGCCGGCCGGGCGACATGAAGTTCCAGCCATTCTTCTCGCAGTATGAGCGGCGTTCGGCGGTGTACTTCAACGCCTATACCGAGCTTGAATGGGCGGCTTCGGAGGTCGCCTTCCGCAAGGAGGAGGCGCGGCTGAAGGACCTGGCCGACCGCTCGGTGGATGTGATGCACCTTGGCGAAATGCAGCCGGAGCGCGATCACGACCTGCAATCGGACATTTCGAATCCGGTGTCCTACCGTGGCCGCAACGGCCGCGACGCGCGCACTGGTGGCTTCTTCAGCTTCCGCATGAAGTGCGCAAATGGGCCGCTGGTGCTGCAGGCCAGCTATTGGGGCGAGGAGCGCAACCGCGATTTCTACATCAGCATCGATGGCGAGCGCATTGTCCGCGTCAAGCTCGATGGCAGCAGTCCGGGCGTGTTTATCGACCGCGATTATCCGGTGCCGGAGCGCCTCACCAGCGGCAAGAGCAGCGTGGTGGTACGCTTCGATCCGGAGCCGGGTCACACGGCGGGACCGGTATTCGGCGTGCGCCTGTTCACCGCAGTCGCGACCTGACGCTCCAACTCGTCCAACTTTCCATACAAACCCCTCCTCCCGCATCTGAAAAATCATGCGGCACTGTATTGATGTGCTGTAATTTCTCCAAGGAATCTCCTTTCTAGTCAAAGGCTTACGGCGCTCAAGGGCGCCGTTTTTGCGCTGGCACAGCCATTGCTATCCAAGCCCCAATCCCGGTGCTTGCCGGGGCATACAACGACAAGAAAATTGGAGGAGCCAGTGAAAAAGACCCGCCCGTTAACGCTTTATATCCTGATCGCGATGGTGCTCGGCGTCGCCGTCGGCTACGCGTGCCACGAAACCATCGCCGATAAAAAGCTCAGCGCCGATATCGCCGCGCACATTTCCATCGTCACCGACGTCTTCCTGCGGCTGATTAAAATGATCATTTCGCTGCTGGTGTTTTCGACGCTGGCGGTGGGCATCGCCCACATGGGCGACGGCAGGGCCGCCGGCCGCGTGGGTATGAAGGCGATGGCGTGGTTCGTCATCGCCTCGCTGGTGTCGCTGACGCTGGGCATGGTGTTGTCGAACCTGATGCAACTGGGTTCCCACCTTGGCCTGCCGCTGCCACCGGCGGATGCTGCCACCGGCCTGAAAACCGCCGCCTTCACGCTCAAGGACTTCGTGGCCCACATGGTGCCGAAGTCGCCGATCGAGGCGATGGCCAATAACGAAATCCTGCAGGTGCTGGTATTCGCCATCTTCTTCGGCGGCGCGCTGGGCGCGCTGGGCGAGTCCGCGCGCCAGCTGACCAATGTGGTCGATCAGCTGGCGCAGGTCATGCTGCGCATCACCGGCGTGATCATGAACCTGGCGCCGATCGCGGTGTTCGCGGCGATGGCCTCGGTGATCACCACCAACGGCCTGGCCATCCTCGGCACCTTCGCCAAATTCATGGGCGGCTTCTATCTGGGGCTGGTGTGCTTGTGGGCGCTGCTGATCCTGGGCGGCTTTTTGTTCATCGGCAAGCGCGTGTTCCGCCTGATCGCGCTGATCCGCGAACCGTTCCTGCTGGCGTTTTCCACCGCCAGCTCGGAGGCGGCGTATCCCAAGCTGCTGGTGGCGCTGGACCAATTCGGCGTCAAGCGCAAAATCTCCAGCTTTGTCATGCCGATGGGGTACTCGTTCAATCTGGACGGCTCGATGATGTACTGCACCTTCGCCGTGCTGTTCATCACGCAGGCTTACGGCATCGAACTGTCGCTCGGCACGCAGATCACCATGCTGCTGCTGTTGATGGTCACCTCGAAAGGGATTGCCGGCGTGCCGCGCGCGTCGCTGGTGGTCATCGCCGCCACGCTGAACCAGTTCCACATTCCGGAAGCCGGCCTGTTGCTGTTGATGGGCATCGACCAGTTCCTCGACATGGGCCGCTCGGCCACCAACGCGGTCGGTAACGCCGTCGCCACGGCGGTTGTCGCCAAATGGGAAGGCGCGCTGGATGAGGAAGTCGTACCGCAAGCAGCCGACGAAAAAATCGCGGCATAAAAAAAATACAAACAACTGGAGACACACATGCAGAAATTAGTCATAGGCGCGCTGGCGCTGGTATCCCTGGGCGCGCAGGCGCAATCGTCGTTGACCGTGTACGGCGTGGCCGACGCCGGCCTGGTGATGGAGCGCGGCGGTGACGCCGGCGCCGTCCAAAAAATTGGCAGCGGCGTGGCGTCCAGCTCGCGCATCGGTTTCAAGGGCAAGGAAGACCTGGGCGGCGGCACGGTGCTGACCTACGTGCTGGAAAATGGCTATTCGATCGACACCGGCGCCGCCAAGCAAAACGGTTCGCTGTTCGGCCGCCAGGCGCTGATCTGCGTGTCCGGCGACGCCGGCTCGCTGAGCATCGGCCATCAGTACACGCCGTTCTACAAGACGCTGAACAACGTGGCCGATCCATTCTCCACCGGCATGGCGGGCAATGCGCAGAACATCTTTGATGGCACCACCCGCGTCAGCAACACGGTGGAGTACATCACGCCGCGTGTGGCCGGCTTTTCGGCCGATGTGCAGTACGGCTTTGGTGAAGTGGCCGGCGACACCAGCAAGAACCGCTACCTTGGCGCCAGCGGCACTTACGAACAGGGTTCGCTGACGGTGGTGTTGGCGCACCAGCAGTACGACAACCCCACCGGCACTGCCCACAGTCGCAATACCTTGCTGACGGGCCGCTATCGTTTCGGCGCCATCACCGGCCATGTGGCGCATGCGCGCAACCGCGATCTGCTGGGCGCGCAAAGCCACGACACGCTGGTCGGCTTCACTGCGGAACTGAGCGGCGCCAACCACCTGTTTGCCTCCTTCATCGACCATCGGGACGAGACGTCGGCGCGGCAGCATGCGCGCCAGGCGGCCATCGGCTTTAGCCACAACCTGTCGCGCCGCACCGATGTGTACGCGGCTTATGGTCATATCAATAACAGCAACGGCGCGGTTTTCCGCGTTGGCACCGCCGCCGACAACGGTTCCGGCACGACTGGGGTTAACCTGGGTGTACGTCATGTGTTTTAATGCGCATTGCAAATGACAATACATGACAATACGCAGGGGAGACTATGGCAACATCGCACACCGCCGCGCCAGCGCGGCCGGCACGCAGGCTATGGCGCCGGCTGATGCGGTGGGTGGTGGTGCTGGCCGTCGCCCTGGTGGTGGCATGGCTGGCGGGACGCTGGGCCAATGATGCGGCCATCGACAAGCTGCGCGTGGCCAGCGCGCAGCGGCTCGACGGCTATGCGGTCAGCCTGGAGAACCTGCTGTCCAAATATGACTTCTTGCCCGGCACACTGGAGCTGAACAAGGATGTCATCGCGCTGCTGCAGCGCCCCGGCGACGAGGCGCTGCGTGCGGAGGTCAACGCCTATCTGGAGCAACTGAACCGCCGCTCCGGCTCCACCACCATCTATATCGTCAACCTGAAAGGCGTGACGCAGGCTGCCAGCAACTGGCGTTCGCGGCAGAGCTTTGTCGGCGACTATGTCGCCTTTCGTCCTTACGTGCGCGATGCCCTGCGCGGCATGCCCGGCGGCTTTTACGGCGTGGGCACCACCAGCGGCGAGCCGGGATACTTTTTCGCGCACGGGATTTATTATCAGGGCCGCATGCTGGGCGTGGCCACCGTCAAGGTCAACATCGAACGGCTGGAGCAGGGCTGGGAGCAGGACGCCGGCAAGGTGCTGCTGGCCGATGCCAACGGCGTGGTGTTCCTCAGCTCCGTCCCGGAATGGAAGTACCGCACGCTCAAGCCATTGCCGCTGGCGGTGCAGCGCGAGCTGGAAGAGTCGCGCCAGTATTTTTCCCATCCGCTGGCGCCGTTGGGCCAGCGCGAGCTGCGGCAGTTGGACGGCGGCGCGGCACTGGTCACGTTGCCCGGCGATCAACGCACGCCGTTACTGAGTTTGACGCGCTCACTGGCGCCGCGCCATTGGAGTTTTGTCTATCTGTCCGATTTGAGTAGTGCCAGCGCCAGCGCGCGCAGCGTGTTCCTGTTTGCGTTGCTGGTGCAGGCCTTGCTGGTGCTGCTGGTGCTGTACGCGCGCCAGCGCAAGCAGACCCGCGATCATCTGGAGGTGCTGGTGGCGGAGCGCACCGCCAGCCTGCGAGAGATGACGCATCATCTCAGCGAAGAAAACAGCGTGCGCCGCGCGGCCGAAGAAAAGCTGCGGCGCGCGCAGAGCGAGCTGGTACAGGCGGGGAAAATGGCGGTGCTGGGCCAGATGGCGGCCGGTATGACGCATGAACTCAACCAGCCGCTGACGGCCCTGCGCACCATGTCCGACAACGCGCAGGTACTGATCGAGCGCGGACGGCTGGATGACGCCAAGGGCAACCTGGCCACCATCTCGCAACTGGTGGCGCGCATGGGCGCGCTGACCGGCCAACTGCGCCAGTTCGCCCGCAAGTCCGACGCCAGCCTGGCTGCGGTGGCGGTGGTGGCGGCGGTGACGTCGGCGCTGTTCCTGGTCGAGCGGCGCGTGGAGCAGGAGCGGGTCAACTTCCGCATGCTGGTGCGTGATCAGGATGTGCAGGCGCTGTGTGACAGCAACCGGCTGGAGCAGGTGCTGGTCAACCTGTTCAACAACGCACTGGACGCGATGGCCGATTGCGACAACCGCCAACTGACCGTCAATATCGAACGCGCCAACGGACGCGCGCTGATCGCGGTGACCGACAGCGGCCCGGGCATACCGGAACAGATCCGCGCCCATTTGTTTGAACCATTTTTTACCACCAAGCCGCAGGGCAAGGGACTGGGATTGGGACTGGCGATTTCCGAGCAGATCATCCGTGAATTCGGTGGCGAGTTGCGCGCCGAAGCGGTGGCTGCGGGGGGCGCCCGTTTCGTCATTGTCCTGCCACTGGCGGAGCAGGAGACAGCATGAAGGTTTTATTGATCGAAGACGACGCCACCGTGCGCGCGGGCAGTGTGCAGGCGCTGGATCTGGCGGGTTTTGAGGTAGAGGCCTTCCACGCCGCCGAACCGGCGCTGGCGCGCATCACGCCCGGCTTTGCCGGCATTGTGGTGAGCGATGTGCGCCTGCCGGGCATCAGCGGGCTGGAATTCATGGCGGCGGCCAAGGCCATCGATCCGCAGTTGCCGGTGGTGCTGGTCACCGGCCATGGCGACATCACCATGGCGGTGGGCGCGATGCGCAACGGTGCCTACGACTTTATCGCCAAGCCTTATTCGTCCGAACAATTGGCCGACGTGGTGCAACGCGCGCTGGAGACGCGGCGGCTGATGCTGGAAGTGGCGGCGCTACGTCACCGTATCGAGCATGGCGAAGGCATCGAGGCGACGCTGCTGGGTGACTCCGCGCCGATGCGCGAACTGCGCAAACTGATTCTCGACCTGGCCGACGAGCCGGCCGATGTGCTGATCTACGGCGAAACCGGCACCGGCAAGGAGATGGTGGCGCGCTGCCTGCACCAGTTCAGCCGCCGCAAGCAGCGGCATCTGGTCGCGCTCAATTGCGGCGCCATCCCGGAGACGATCTTCGAGAGCGAAGTGTTTGGTCATGAGTCGGGATCGTTCACCGGCGCAGGCAAACGGCAGATCGGCAAGATCGAACATGCGGACGGCGGCTCGCTGTTCCTCGATGAAATCGAAAGCCTGCCGATGGCCTTGCAGGTCAAGCTGTTGCGCGTGCTGCAGGAGCGGTATATCGAGCGGCTCGGCTCCAACAGCCAGATCCCGGTGGATGTGCGGGTGATCGCCGCCTCCAAGGTCGATCTGAATGAATGGTCGGAACAGCAGAAGTTCCGCAGCGACCTGTATTACCGTTTGAATCTGATCGTCCTCAATCTGCCGCCGCTGCGCGAACGGCGCGAGGATATTCCGCTGCTGTTCGAGCATTTCCTGTTGGGCGCCGCCGCGCGCTACAAGCGCGAAGCGCCGCCGGTGCCGGGACCGTTGATGCAGTCGCTGATGGCGCACAGCTGGCCGGGTAATGTGCGCGAGCTACGCAACATCGCCGAACGCTATGTGCTTGGCTTGTCCAGTGGCGCGGACGGGCTGCTGTCCCAACGCAGCCTGGCGCCGGTGCCGCTGGCCGAGCAGGTGGGGGCGTTTGAACGCGCCGTCATCGAGCAGGAGCTGCGCAAGGCCGGCGGCAGTGTCACCGCCGTCAGCATCGCGCTGGCCGTGCCAAAGCAAACGCTGTATTACAAGATGCAGAAGTACGGACTGGCGACCGAAGGTTACAAGCTTTAAGGTTTTTTCACCGGCTGGGTTCTGGCTTCGTAGCGGGTTTTGTTGGCCTCCGCCAGCAGCGCCTTGCAGTCCACGGGATCGACCTTGCCGGTATTGATCAGGGGGATCACGGCGGCCAGCGGGGCGACGGTGGCCAGCGCGACGGCGGCGCCGGCCTTCAGCGCGAGCGGGCCGGCCTGCGGACCGACCTTTGGATCGGTGAAGGTGCCCCTGGCGTACAGCGGGGTGCGCAGCGAGACGATGCGCACACCCTTGGTTTGCGGACGCACGTCCAGATCCAGCGTTTCCGTCGACAGGTCGACATAGCCGTTGACGTTGATGACGGCTTCCTGGGTGTCGACCACAAAGCGGCGCGTGGTCGCCTTGCCGTGCTCCACCACAAAGTCGCCGGCCATGCAGTTCAACTGAATCTGCTTGTCGCCGAACATTTTGACGAACACCAGATTGGCGATGTTCAGGCCCGCCGCCTCCAGCACGAATTTGCTGACCGAGCCTTCGCTGACGGTGCTGCCCATTTCGCCGCTGGAGGTGGCCAGCATGGCGGAGACGGAGTTGCCTTTGCCCGCCAGCGCCGCGTCGGCGCTGATTTCACCCACGCTGGCCTGCATCGATTGCAGTTTCGGGAACAACTGGTTGATCTTCAGGTGGCGCGCGGCCATGCGCACTTGCGCGTCGATCTGCTTCTGGCGGCCATCGAGCTTGATGTTGGCGCTGATGTCGCCGCCGGCCATGCCGAAGTTCAGCGGCGTAAGCGTCAGCACCTTGTTGTTCATCTTGATGTGGGCCTGGATGTCGCTCAGCGGAATATCGTGGGTGCGCACCAGTTTTTTGCCGGTGAATTTGACATCGGCGTCCAGCGCATCCCATTTGGCGGTATTGAACTGTTCCACCGGCAGGGCCTTGTCTTCCGGCTGATTTTGCGGCTTGTTGCGTTTGGCCTTGGCGGTATTGCTCTCGGCGCCGATAGTCGGGCCTAGGTCTTCAAGTCGCAACTGGCGCGAGGTGATTGCACCGCTCAGCAGCGGGCGCGGTTGGCGCGGGCTGTAGGCCAGCGTGCCTTCCAGATCGCTGCCGCCGACGGTGCCGTTGAAGTTCTTGTAGGTCCAGTTCCAGTCGGTGCCGGACTTCTTGCCGATCAAGCGGCCGGTGGTGGCGTAGGGCGGCGTTTCGGGCAGCAGCACGCCGGTCAGCGGATACAGATCGGCCATGCTGGCGCCGCCCAGCGACAGCTTCAGGTCCAGGCCCGCCGGCGAGCGCGGGTCGGTGAGGATGCCCTCGACGGCGATTTTGTTGCGGGCCAGGTTGGCGTTGGCCTGCACCGGGAAGCGGGTGTGCTCGTCGGTGAGCGCAAGCACCTTGCCAAGCTTGCCGCCACCGGTGACCGGGGCGTTGCGGTAGCTGCCGCTGAGGTCAAACTTGATGCCGTATTTTTGCGCGTCCGGGCCTTCGTTGATGCCGGTGGCTTTGGCGCGCAGATCCAGCTTGATGCCATCGTCGATGTAACGCAGGTCGCCTTCGCCCAGCGTCAGGCGCTGGATGTCGACATCCCAGGCCGAAGGGCCGTTGTGCTTGAAGGTCCAGGTGTTGCTGCCGTCGGCGCGGCGCTGGGCCGCCAGCGTGATGCCCTCGACCGCCAGGTCGGTGATGGCCACTTGTTTGTGCAGCAGCGGCAGCGGGTGCAGCGCGACGGTGATGGTGCCGGCGCTGGCGAGTTTCGGGCCGGCCGAGGTCCATGTCGGGTTGGTGATGTAGACGTCATTGGCGCTGATGCGCGGGCGCGGCACGTAGCGGCGCCAGCCCGGTTCGGCGGCGTCGCCTTGTTCCCAGTGCACGCGCAGGTCGCCGTTGATGGCGAATTCACGGCCGATGGTGTCGGATACCCGCTGGTTGATCCAGGGGCGGGCGCGGTTCCAGTCGAAGGTCATCAAGAAGATGACGACGGCGAGCAGCACCAGTAACAGCGCGGCAAACACCCCGGCGATAATTTTGAGTGGACGCGGGTTTTTCATGGTTACGATGCTACGCCTTGGGCGGCGCGGCATATGTGCGCTACGCCACAATAGGCTAAATGCTGGCGTGTTTTCCGACCAGGTAAGCGTGCAGCAGTTCGCGGTTTTCGGCTCCGGCCTCGTAGTGGAATTTGCCGCTGACCTGCGTGGCGACGGGCAGGCCGTCCCGGAACAGAATGCGGTTGCCGCCCAGCGCCGGGACTTTGTCACCGGGCAGCAGGGTGCCGCACAGGTTCAGCGGGTCGACGGCGGAGATGCAGACGTAGCCGCCGTCGTGCGGCCGGCGGCGCATGTCGCGCAGCAGGGGAACGGCTTCAGGCAGGGCGAATTGTTCGCCCGACAGGCCGGCGACGAATCGGCCGCCACGGATCTCGCCGCGCGCTTCGAGGCGGTGGTAGATGGGCAGCAGTTCGCGCCAGCTGGGCATCCAGCCCGCCTCGCGCTCCAGCAGGCGCCACATCATGACGCCGTAGCGGCGCAGCAGCGTCATGGCGATGTGCTCCAGCGTTTCCGGATCGGTGCGCGGCTTGCGGGATGGCGGCGCTGCCTCGACCGGACCGACATGGATGGCCGGGCCGTCGCCGCGCCGCACCAGCGCCCAGCGGCCGGCTTCCTCCATCGTCGGGCCGGCGCCCCGGCGGCGCCGTTTGTCGTTGCTGGCGCGCTTGTTGGCCGGCACCAGCATCGCGCGCAGGCCGGCGTAGCTGTCGGCGTTGACCAGCCCCGTCGCCACCAGCTCGCCCAGTGTATTCTCCAGTTCCACCGGCAGCAGACGCGCCTCGTGAGACAGTTCATCGAAGAACATGGCGCCGTCGCGCCGCAGGGTGTCGAGCACGCGGGCGGCGCGCGGCGACAGTTCGACCTGGCTGGCCACCGCCGGCAGCGCGTGCCACAGCGGTAGTTGACGGCGCGGCAGCAGCACTAGCGGCGTGCCGCGCACCGGTCCACCGCTGGCGCTGGCCGGCGCGCCCACCCGCGTCCAGACGATTTTGCCGGCACGGCACAAGTCGTCCAGCCACAGGGTGGAATAGTCTTTGACGCGCAGGGCCAGCAGGTCGCTTTCCCATGCGCCGGCGGCGGCTTCGTAGCCTTCCAGCTGCGCCAGCGCCTCGGGCAGCGCGTTCTGGCCTTGTAGCTGCGCGTCTGGCGTCAGATGCTGCCACTCGAACAGGAAACGCATGAAGTCTTGCAGCTCGACCGGCTTGATCTCGCGCCGCAAACTGCGGAGCGTGTAGCGGTGAATGCGCGCCAGCAGATGCCGCTCGCACCATTCTTCCTCGGCGGCGCCCGGTGTGAAGCGGCCGCGCATCACATAGCCTTTGCTTTCCAGTTGCGTCAGCGCGATGGTGACGGTGGAGGAGGGCAGCGCCAGAGGGGCTGCGATCGCCGCCACCGTCCGTGGCCCCACGCCACTCAAGCGCGCCCGCATAATTTCCACCAGCGCGGCATCGCGTGTCCAGTCATCGCCGGCGTCGGCCAGCGCTGCGAGTGCAGGTGATTCCGCGGCAGCCGGGTAGGCGGCGCGCAGGCATGGAAGCCGTTCGCGCGCCACCCACAGGTCTGCGCCAGTGGCGGCGTCGCGCAGGCGCGTGGCGCGGCCACCGGCGGCAAGACCTTCCAGCCATGCCGGCCAGCCTTCTTCCTGCGCCGCTTCTTCAGGCGTCACGCAGGCCAGCGACATAAAGGCCTCATGCATTTCGTCGCCGCTACGTACCGACGGCCAGGCCTCTGCGGCGACGGCGGCAATCGCGCCGGCGTCGAGCGCTCCCAGGTCGTCAGTGGAAGCAGGATCGGTCCAGCGCCGGTTCAGCACCGCCTGCGTGCGCCGTTCCTCCAGCGGCGCATCGTCGAGGAATGCATATGGCCGCGCATTGAGGATCTCCATCGCCAGCGGCGACGGCGCCGGCAGATCGCGCGACAGCAAGCGCACCTCGCCGGCCTCCATGCGCCGCAACAGCGCCAGCCAGTTGTCGCTGTCCATCGCGTCATGCAGACAATCTTCCAGAGTTTGATCCACCAGCGGATGGCTGGGCAACTCGCGCTCGCCGACGATATTTTCCAGGCATGCCGCCTGATCGGGGAACACCGCCGCCAGCAGGTCGTCACTCTTCATGCGCTGCAGTTGCGGTGCCACCTTGCGGCCACCGGTAAAGCGCGGCAAGGCCAGTGCGGTGGTGGCATTCCAACGCCAACGCACATTGAACAGCGGCGCGTCCAGCAAGGCCTGAACCAGAATAGGCTCCGCCGTCGTGGAGCGCAGATAACGCCACACCTCATCCAGCGGGAAACTATGGCTCTCGGATAGCGACAGGACAATCGCGTCCTCGGTGGCCGCAGCCTGCAACTCAAAGTTAAAGGTCCGGCAGAACCGCTTGCGCAAAGCCAGTCCCCAGGCGCGGTTGACGCGGCTTCCATATGGCGTATGCAGCACCAGCTGCATGCCGCCCGATTCGTCAAAGAAGCGCTCCATCACCAGCGTGTCGCGTGTCGGCAGCGCACCGAGCGCGGCGCGCGAACGCGCCAGGTATTCAGCAATCTGGCGCGCCGCATCATCGCGCAAGCCCAGATGCTCCGCCAGCCATTCGACCACGCGTTCAATCGCCGCAGCGCCATCCTCGCCTGCCAGCAAGCCATCGATCTCGCCGCGCAGGCGCGCCACGCCGATCGATAATTCATCGGTACGTCCCGGCGCCTCGCCGATCCAGAACGGAATGTTCGGCGGCGCGCCGCGTGCGTCCTCCACCCGCACCTTGCCGGCATCGATACGCAGGATGCGGTACGAGGCATTCCCCAGCTGGAAAACGTCGCCAGCCAGGCTTTCGACCGCGAAGTCCTCGTGCACCGTGCCGATGTTCTGTCCCTGCGGCTCCAGCAGCACCGTGTAATCCGCGTTATCCGGTATGGTCCCGCCGGACATCACCGCCGTCATCTTGCCGCCGCGCCGGCCGCGCAGCGTGCCGCTCACCGTGTCCCGATGCAGGTAGGCGCCGCGCACGCCCTGGCGGCTGGTGTAGCCGTCGGTCAGCATGCGCAGCACGGCGTCGTAACGCGCGCGCTCCAGTTGCGCATACGGCATGGCGCGCCGCGCCAGTTCAAACAGATCATCCTCGCGCCACTCGCGGCACGCCACCTCGGCCACGATCTGCTGCGCCAGCACGTCCAGCGGCGCTGGCGGGATACGCAGGGCATCCAGCTCATTGCGGCGCACGCAGTCCAGCAGCGCCGCGCATTCGATCAGGTCATCGCGCGAAGTGGGGAACAGCCGTCCTTTGGGAATGCCGCCGACGTGGTGGCCGGAACGCCCCACGCGTTGCAGGAACGAGGCAATGCCGCGCGGAGAGCCGATCTGGCACACCAGGTCCACATCGCCGATATCGATGCCCAGTTCCAGCGAGGCGGTCGCGATCATCACCTGCAATTCGCCGCGCTTCAGGCGTTGCTCGGCCTCCAGCCGTGATTCCTTGGCCAGGCTGCCGTGGTGCGCGGCCACCTGCTCCGCGCCCAGCCGGTCGGCCAGATGGCGCGCCATGCGCTCGGCCATGCGGCGCGTGTTCACGAAAATCAGTGTGGTGCGATGCAGGACCGTCAACTCGGCCAGCCGGTCGTAGACGCGCTCCCATACGTCATTGGCCATCACCGCGTCCAGCGGCACCGGCGGCAGTTCAAGATTCAGGTCGCGCGCGCGGACATGGCCGACATCCACCACCGCGCATGCGCGCCCGCTGCCGGCCAGGAATTGCGCCACCAGCGAAATCGGTTTTTGTGTCGCCGACAGGCCGACGCGCACCGGCGGTTCCGCGCACAGCGCGTCGAGCCGCTCCAGGCTCAGCGCCAGATGGCTGCCACGTTTGCTGCCTGCCACCGCGTGGATCTCGTCGACGATCACCGTGCGGACGTCGGACAGCATGGCGCGTCCGCTGTCCGATCCCAGCATCACGTACAGCGATTCCGGCGTGGAGACGAGGATGTGCGGCGCGCGGCGGCGCATGGCGTTGCGCTCGGCCTGCGTGGTGTCGCCGGTGCGCACGGCGGTGCGGATGCCGTGCGGCGCCTGACCTGCCGCCGCCAGTTCGCGGCCGATCCCCTCCAGAGGCCCCAGCAGATTGACGCGGATATCGTTGGACAGCGCCTTCAGCGGCGACACGTACAGCACCCGGGTTTCATCCGCCAGCGGCGCCTCGCGGCTCTCGCGCACCAGCGTGTCGATGGCGGCGAGGAAGGCGGTCAGCGTTTTGCCGGAGCCGGTGGGGGCGGCGATCAGCGTGGCGCGGCCGGACTGGATCAGCGGCCAGGCCTGACGCTGCGCCTCGGTGGGGCCGGGAAAGGCGGCGCCAAACCACGCCGACACGGCGGGATGGAATGGGTGCTGGGCGTCGGTCATGCGCCATATTTTGGGGCAAGCCGCGCAAATGTCAACCGGATCGGCGCGAAGTCAGGCGCGGCGCAGCTTCTTGCCGGTCAGCGGCTTGATGCTGGCGGCGCAGTCGCCGCAAAAGCCGTACAGCGACAGCGAATGCTCATGCAGCACGAAGCCGCGTTCGGCCGCCACGGCTTCCTGGCGCTGCTCGATGTCGGTATCGAGGAATTCTTCCATCTTGCCGCAGTTGGTGCAGATCAGGTGATCGTGGTGGCTGCCTTCGTTCAGCTCAAACACCGACGCCACCGACTCGAAATGCCGGCGGATCAGAATGCCGGCGTCGGCAAACTGCATCAGCACGCGGTAGACGGTGGCCAGGCCCATGTCGATGTTTTCGTCGTGCAGCAGGCGATACACGTCGTCCGCGCTCAGATGCTTGCTCTTCGATTCCTGGAATAACTGCAGGATGCGTAATCGTGGCAGGGTGGCTTTCAAGCCGAGTTTGCGCAGTTCTTGAGGGATATCCATGTGCCTGGTGTGTCTCCATAATGATAATGATTCCTATTCTCACCATGGTAATCCAGTTTTGTTTCCATGGCAATGCACGATTGCTGTTGTGTGTGAATGCATGTTCAGGACAAAGTTATAATCCGGCTACCCTGACCCTTCATTTTTCCCTGTGAGCTATCCATTCCTGCAAGGCGGCGGCCAACTCGCCCACATCATCGCTGCCCATGACTGGAGCAAGACGCCATTGGGGCCGATCGACGGCTGGCCGCAATCGCTGAAGTCCACCATCGCGCTGATTCTGCGCTCGCCGGTGCCGATGGTCACGCTGTGGGGGACGGAGGGGGTGATGATCTATAACGACGGCTATTCGGTGTTTGCCGCCAACCGTCATCCGGCGTCGCTGGGCGCCAATGTGCGCGAAGCGTGGCCGGAGGTGGCGGCGTTCAACGACCATGTGATCAGCGTCGGCCTGGCTGGCGGCACGCTGGCCTATCAGGACCAGGAGCTGACGCTGTACCGCTCCGGCAAGGCCGAGCAGGTGTGGATGAACCTCGATTACTCGCCCATCGTCGATGAAGACGGCACGCCGGTGGGGGTGATGGTGATCGTGGTCGAAACCACCGCCAAGGTGGCGGCCGAGCGGCGCCTGCGCGAAGAGAGCGAGCAGGCCCGCGCCAGCGAGAACACCTTCCGCACGCTGGCGCAGTCGATGCCCACCCAGGTGTGGACCTCCAGCGCGGAAGGGGTGGTCGACTGGTTCAACGACCAGGTCTATCGTTACACCGGCAGCGAATCGCCGCTGGACCGCGAGCGCTGGCTGCAACTGGTGCACGCCGAGGACCGCGACGGCGCCTCCGCGGAGTGGCGCGCCGCCATCGCCGCCGGCAAGATCTTTGAGGCCGAATTCCGCATCCGCCGCGCCGACGGCGCCTGGCGCTGGCACCTGGTGCGCGCCTTGCCGATTGAGGGTGAACAGGGCGCGGTGCAGCGCTGGGTCGGCACCAACACCGACATCCAGGACCAGAAATCCACCGCCGCCATGCTGCAGCGGCAGGTGGCGGAACGCACGGCGGAGCGCGACCGCATGTGGCAGTACTCCACCGACGTGATGCTGGTGGCGGAGCTGGAGGGCTGGATCACCGCCATCAATCCGGCCTTCACCCGGCTGCTGGGCTGGGAACCGGCCGAGGTGGTGGGCACCTCGATCTACACGCTGATCCATCCGGACGACCTGGAGGCGTCGGCGGCGGAGATGGCGTCGCTGGCCGGCGGCGCCACCACCTTCCGCTTCGAGAACCGCACGCGGCGCAAGGGCGGCGGCTATGCCATCCTGTCGTGGACCGCCGCGCCGGACGAGCGTTATGTCCATGCGGTGGGCCGCGACATCACGGCGGAGCGGGAGGCGGCGGAAGAGGTGCGCCGCACCGCGCTGGCGCTGCAGCAGGCGCAGAAGATGGAAGCGATCGGCAAGCTGACCGGCGGTGTCGCGCATGACTTCAACAATCTGCTGCAAGTCATCTCCGGCAACCTGCAATTGCTGGCCGGCGATGTGGCGGGCAACGCGCGCGCCGAGCGTCGTCTCGACAGCGCGCTGGCCGGCGTGGGCAAAGGCGCCAGGCTGGCCAGCTACCTGCTGGCGTTCGGCCGCCGTCAGGCGCTCGATCCGCGGGTGGTCAAGATCGGCCGCTTCATCGCCGGCATGGAGGACATGCTGCGGCGCAGCCTGGGCGAAGAAGTCGAAGTGGAGATGGTCATCTCCGGCGGCTTGTGGCATACGCTGGTCGATACCGTGCAGGTGGAGAACGCGGTGCTCAACCTGTGCATCAACGCGCGCGACGCGATGGACGGCGCCGGCAAGCTGACCATCGAAGTCGGCAACGCGCATCTGGACGACGACTACGCCGCCGGCCACCCCGAGGTGCGTGCGGGCCAGTATGTGCTGATCGCCGTCAGCGACACCGGCAGCGGCATGACGCCCGAAGTACTGGAGCAGGCGTTCGATCCGTTCTTCTCGACCAAGCCGGAAGGCAAGGGGAGCGGACTGGGACTGTCGATGGTGTATGGTTTCGCGCGCCAGTCCGGCGGCCATGTGAAGATCTACAGCGAGGTGGGGTGCGGCACCGTCGTCAAGCTGTACCTGCCACGCTCGATGGAGGCGGAGGACGCGCCGCAGCCGCAGGAGACGCGCGCCGTGGTCGGCGGCGTGGAGACCATTCTGGTGGCGGAAGACGACGAAGGCGTGCGCGCCACCGTGGTGGAGATGCTGAGCGAGCTGGGTTACCGGGTGCTGAAGGCCGGCGACGCGGCCAGTGCGCTGAACATCATCGACAGCGGCCTCCATATCGATCTGCTGTTCACCGACGTGGTGATGCCCGGCCCCCTGCGCAGCCCGGACCTGGCGCGCAAGGCGCGCGAGCGTCAGCCCGGCATGGCGGTGCTGTTCACCTCCGGCTATACCGAGAACGCCATCGTGCACGGCGGCCGGCTGGATGCCGGCGTCGATTTGTTGGGCAAGCCGTACACGCGGGAAGCGCTGGCGCGCAAGGTGCGCCATGTGCTGGCCAATCGCCAGCATGGGCTGCAATTGCAAGCGGCAGCGCCGCCCGCGCAGCTGCGGGACGATGGCCAGACCCGCATCCTGCTGGTGGAGGACGAACCGGAACTGCGCGACACCACCGCCGAACTGCTGCAATTGCTGGGCTACACGGTGCTGCAGGCCGGCGACGCGGCCGCCGCGCTGGCGCTGTTGAACGAGCACGCTGTCGATATCCTGCTGACCGACCTCTCGCTGCCCGACCTGTCGGGCGAGGCGCTGGCGGCCCAGGCCCGCGCCGCCCAGCCGGCGCTGCGCGTTATTTATGCCAGCGGCCGGCATCCGGACGCGCCGCTGGAGCGCGCGCAACTGCTGCTGAAACCCTACAGCATCGACCAACTGACGCACGCGCTGCAACAGGAATAATGGTATTTCGATACATATGTTGTTTTAAGACTATCCAAAAACGGAGTTTTTTGGCGAGAATCGCGCCGCTATTGTTTTAAAGTATCGACAATCTCCTCTGGTCCGTATAAAGTTCAGGGGCACCCAAGCCTTGTGCCCCGACACTTCCCCCACCCAGCCCAAACAGCATGCTGCCATCGCGCGGCCGCTGTGCGTTCGCATGCGCGATGGCGCCGGAGGGGCACTAACAGGAATCCAGATGACCTTCAACTTTTGGCCAGAGCGCGCCCTTGCGGCGAGCGTGATAATGCTGAGCTGTTCCACCGCCCTGGCAGGCGATGCCGCGGAGGATGGCGCGCCTGGCTGGAACCTGAGCGGCTTCGCCACGCTGGCGGCGGCGCACAGCAATAACCACCAGGCGGATTTCACCGCCAACGCCCTTAGTCCCGGCGATGCCGGCTACAGCCGCGCGTGGAGCGCGCAGGTCGACAGCCGCCTCGGCGCGCAGCTGGACCTGCGCTTCGACAGCCGCTGGTCGGCGGTGCTGCAAATGGTGGCCGAGCGCGGGCCGCGCGACGGCTATTCGCCGGTTCTCGAATGGGCCAACCTTCAATACCAGGCGACGCCGGACCTGAGCCTGCGCGTGGGCCGCATCACGCTGCCGCTGTTCATCAGCGGCGACTACCGAAAGGCCGGCTATGCCCTGCCGTGGGTGCGGCCGCCGGTCGAGATGTATGGCGCCGTGCCGCTGTCGAGCAGCGACGGCGCCGACGCCAGCTATCGCTGGCAGGGCGGCGGCATGCACCATGTGACGCAGGTGTTTTTCGGCTGCACCACTATTCCCGCATCGCGCACCGCGCGGGCGCGGGCGCACGCGTTGACCGGCTTGTCCAATACCGCCACCAGCGGCGCGCTGACGCTGCGCGCCAGCCTGCTGCGCGCGCATCTGAGCGTGGACATCGGGCGCGAGCTGTTTGACGGCTTGCGCGGTTTCGGCGCGCAGGGCGGCGCACTGGCGGACCGCTATGAACTGGAGCACAAGCACGCCTTGGTGGCGGCGGCGGGCTTCAGCTACGATCCGGGACGGTGGTTCGCGATCGGCGAGATCGGGCGCCTGAACACGGCGTCCTTCCTCGGCGACAAAACCGTTGGCTACCTGAGCGCCGGCTATCGCTATCGCGACCTGACGCCCTATCTGGTGTATTCCAGCTCGCGCGCCAATGTGGCGACGCGCGTAGCCGGCCTGGAGCTGGACCGCCTGCCGGCGCAGCAGGTCGCCGCCGGCGCCAGTCTGAATGCGGGCCTGAACCAGTTGCTGGCGGCGATCCCGCGCCAGCACACGGTCAGCGCCGGCGTGCGTTGGGATCTGCGACCGGACTATGCGCTCAAGCTGCAGTATGATCGCATCATGCCGCACCAGGGCTCGAACGGCACTTTCATCAACGTGCAGCCGGGCTTTCGCTCCGGCCAGCCGGTCGCGGTGCTGAGTGTCGCCCTCGACATGGTGTTCTGAGGCCGGCGCCATGGGGAAATTATTGATCCGCTGCTGTCTGGCGCTGCTGCTGTCGTGTGGCGGCGTGGCGCTAGGCGCCGACTTCGTTGTCATCGTCTCGGCCAAAAATCCGCTCACCGCCATGCGCGCCGACCAGGTGGCGGCGATCTTCCTGGCGCAGACCGGCCGCTTTCCCGGCGGCGAGGAGGCCCAGGCGCTCGATCTGCCGCTCGGCAGCCCGCTGCGCGATGACTTTTACCGCACGGTGGCGGCGCGTTCGCCGGTGCTGATGAAATCCTACTGGACCAAGATGGTGTTCACCGGCCGTGGCCGGCCGCCGCGCGAGCTGCCCGACAGCGCCGCCGTGCGGCGCATGGTGGCCGACAATCCGGCCATGATCGCCTACATCGACAGGTCGGCGCTGGATGCCAGCGTCAAGGCCATCCAGGTGACGCCATGAACACGATCCGGGAAACCCGGCGCGCGCGCTGGCTGCGGCGCGGCCTGGACACCCATGTGTCGCTGCCGCTGTTTGCCTTGCTGCTGCTGGCCGCGCTGTGGGCGGTGACGTTCCACGAGATTGACGCCGAGCGCGAACATGCGCGCCAGGCGGCGGTCGACTCGCTGCATGAAATGCTGGGCACTTATGAGGCGCAGGTGGCGCGCAGCATCGACGGCATCGACCAGACCTTGCGCATGCTGAAGTACGCGGTCGAGCGCAAGGGCGCGCTGGGCGCCTTGCCGGAACTGGGGCGCGAAGGCTTGCTGCCGCCGGGCGTGGTGTTCGTGGTCAGCATCGTCGACCGCAACGGCATGACGGTGGCCAGCAATCCGCGCGCGCTGTCGATCTCGGTGGCGGATCAGGGCTACTTCAAGGTTCACCAGCAGCGCGACAGCGGCGCCGTCTTCGTCAGCCCGGTGCTGCGCGACGCCGCCAACAGCGAATGGCATCTGCATTTTACGCGCCGGCTGGAAGACGCCGACGGCCAATTCGCCGGCATCGTGGTGGTGGAAACCGATCCGGCCTATTTTACCAGCGGCTATGAGCGCAGCCGCCTGGGCGAGCGCGGCATGCTCGGCCTGGTCGGCACCGACGGCGTGGTGCGCGCGCTGCGCACCGGCGACACCTTGTCCTTCGGCCAGCGCCTCGGCACCGCGGCCAACGCCATCGGCGGCCGCTATAGCGGCATGCGCGAACTGCATGGCATCGCGCTGAATGTGCTGGTGGGACTGGACGAGCGCGAGCTGATGGCCGGCTTTGAGGGCCGTCGCCGTGAAAAACTGTGGGAGGCGACGATCCTCAGCGGCGCGCTGCTGTTCATCACCGGTTCGCTGTGGCTCTGGTCGTGGCAGGGCGCCCGCACGCGCGAACGCATGCGGCGCGCGCAGGAGACGTATGCGGCGGCATCGGCGGCCAGCCTGGACGCCTTCTTCGTCATGCGCGAGGTGCGCGACAGCGACGGTGTGATCGTCGACTTCCGCATCGTCGACGCCAACCAGCGCGCGATGCAGATGACCGGCAGCAGCAAGGCCCAGCTGTGCAGCTCCACCCTGTGCACGCTGATTCCGCAGGCGCGCGAGAACGGCATGCTGCGCCATCTGACGCAGGTGATGCGGATGGGCGGCATGCATGAACAGGAGTGGCAGAACAGCGCGCCGCAGCTGCGCGCGCGCTGGCTGCATCAGCAGGCGGTGGCGGTACAGGGCGGGGTGGTGGCCATCGTGCGCGATATTTCGGAGCGCAAGCTGGCCGAGGAGCGCATGCTGCATCTGGCGCATCACGACATGCTCACCGGCCTGCCAAACCGCAGTCTGATTGGCGACCGGCTCGACCAGACCATCGCCCAGGTGCGCCGCCATGGCGGCTCGGTCATGGTGGCCTTCATCGATCTGGACGGCTTCAAGCTGGTCAACGATGGCCTGGGACACAACGCCGGCGACGAGCTGCTGAAGGTGGTGGCCAGCCGCATGTCCGGTTGCCTGGGCGCCAGCGATACCGTGGGCCGCTTCGGCGGCGACGAATTCGTGCTGTTGCTGAACGAGACCGAGGCGGCGGACGACGCGGCGCTGGTGCTGGAGCGGGTGCGCGAGGCGGTGCTGCGCTCGGTCAGCGTTAGCGGGCAGGATGTGCAGGTCAGCTGCAGCATCGGCGTGGCCGTGTATCCGGACGATGGCGACGATGCCGGACTGCTGTTGAAGAACGCCGACGCCGCGATGTACCGTGCCAAGGAGCTGGGCAAGAACAACATCCAGTTCTACACGCGCGAAATGAACGCCAGCATCGAGGAAAAGCTGCTGCTGCTGGAGGGCCTGCGCCGCGCGCTGGAGGAGGACCAGTTCCACCTGCTGTATCAGCCCAAGGTCGATCTGCACACCGGCCAGGTGTTCGGCGTCGAGGCGCTGGTGCGCTGGCAGCATCCGGAGCATGGCATGGTCGGGCCGGACCGGTTTATTCCGTTGGCCGAGGAGAGTGGCCTGATTATCGCGCTGGGCGACTGGGTGTTGCGCACCGCCTGCGCGCAGAACCGCGCCTGGCAGGACGCCGGCCTGCCGCCGCTGCGCGTCTCGGTCAACGTGTCGCCGCGCCAGTTCGAAGAGCCGCAGCTGGTGCAGCGCGTGCAGCGTGCGCTGGCCGACGCCGGCCTGGCGGCCGAATGGCTGGAGCTGGAAGTGACTGAGGGCGTGATCATGCGCGACCTGCAGCAGGCAGTGGCCAAGATGGCGATGGTGAAGGCGATGGGCGCGTCGCTGTCGATCGACGATTTCGGTACCGGCTATTCCAGTCTGTCGGCGCTGAAGTCCTTCCCGATTTCGACGCTGAAGATCGACAAGTCCTTTGTGCGCGATCTGGGCAACGGCAGCGGCGACGAGGCGATCGCCAGTTCCATCATCAGTCTGGCCCACCGCCTCAAGCTGCGGGTGATTGCGGAAGGGGTGGAGACCGAACAGCAACGCGCCTTCCTGTGCGAGAACGGCTGCGACGAGATGCAGGGCTATCTGTTCAGCCGTCCGCTGCCGCCGGAGCAACTGGCAAGCCTGCTCAGCTCTGGCGCAAGGCCTCGTTTGCTGACGGCGGTGGCGTGAGCTTGTTGGCCCAGGCCGCCGCAGCCTGCGGCGTTTGCCCCGGTTATCATGGTGGACAAACGATTGTGCCGCTTAGTAGCTCCAGCTCAGCGTCGCGCTGCCGTTGCGCGGCGCGGCGTAGTAGGCCTGGGTCCAGTACAGGCTGGTCAGATGCTGCTTGTCGTTGACGTTGTTGAGGTTGACCGACAGCGCCAGGTGTTGATCGATCTGGTAGCGCGCCATCAGGCCCAGTGTGGCATACGACGATTGCACGGTGCGCACGCCCGCGATCTGGTCGATCGAGGTTTCGCTCTGCCATGCCAGCGTGGCGCCCACTTTCAGCGCCGGCAGGGCCGGCACCTGGTAGGTGGTATTAAGGCGGGCGGTGGTGCGTGGAACGTAGGTGCGCACCGCCTGGCCCTGGTCGCCTTTTAGCGAGCTCAGGCGAGTGATGCCGGCGCTGGCCTGCCAGCCCTTGGACAATTGGCCCGACAGATCGAACTCAATGCCTGCCGATTGCGCATTCACGCCGCGGTAGTAGGTTTTGGCGCCGATCTTGCCGGCGGCTTCGGCGGTGTTGTCCTGGCTGGTTTTGAAGACGGCGCCCGAGGCGTTCAGCCGGTTGTCGAAGAAGGCGGCCTTGACGCCGGCCTCGGTGGTCTTGCCTTCGACCGCGGCCAGCGGCGCGCCGCTGGCGTCGATCTCGCTTTGCGGATTGAAAATCCGGGTGTGGCTGGCGTAGGCCGACCACTCCCGGTTGATGTCGTACACCACGCCGACGTAGGGCGTGGTCTTGGTGGCCGACTTGTATTTGCTGGTGCCATAGGAATTGCCGCTGCTGCTGGCGCGGGTGTGGTTCAGGCCGCCCAGCAGTTTCCAGTCGTCGGCCAGGTTCAGGCGCGTCGCCAGGAACAGGGTGTTGCGCGTGTCGTCATAGCGGCTGCCGTCGACGCTGGCGTCGAAGCTGGGCTTTGGATAGCGGCCGTCAAACGCGCTCTGGCCCGGCAGTTCGGTGCCGATGCCCTGGCCGTAGTTGGAGCGGTCGGTCAGCCTGGAGTTGGCGTAGCTGTAGCCGAAGCTGAGTTCGTGCGTGCGGCCGCCCAGCGTGAACTTGCCGTCGACCGCGAGATCGGCCAGTTTCTGCTGTTGCGCCGCGATGTACTGCGACGGATAGGCGTACAGGCCGCCGCCAACGCCCTTGACCGGCGTGCCGTAGACGTATTGCAGGTCGGAGTCCGACTTGTAATCGACATAGGTCAGCGTGCCCTGCACGTTCCAGCCCTGACCCAGGTGGTGGGTGAGTTCCGCAAACGTGCTGTTGGTGGTGCTGTCCCAGCGCGACCAGTCGGCCGAGGTGCTGGTGCCGACCGGGTAGTTGGTCGGCGTGCCATCGCTGTAGTACAGCGGCAGCGCGCCCCACATCGGGCTATCGATGCGGTTGGCTTCGTAGGTGTGGCCGATGGTCAGCAGCGTATCGCGGCTCAGGTGGGCGTCGACCACGGCGTAAGCCACATTTTTTTTCGGCGCGTAGCGGTCGATATAGGAATCGCTTTGGTCATGCACCAGCACCACGCGGCCGGCCACGCTGCCGCTGTCGTTCAGCGGGGTGCTGACATCGCCCTCGACGCGACGCTTGTTCCACGCGCCGAGCGTCAGGCTGGCGCTGGCCTGGAGGCTGGCGGCCGGGCGCTTGCGGATGAAGTTGATGGTGGCCGATGGATTGCCGGTTGAGGTCATCAGACCGTTGGCGCCGCGCACCACGTCGATACGCTCGTACAGCGCGGTGTCGAGGTCACCCTGGACGTTGCCGAACACCTGCGGCATGCCGACCCCGTCATACTGGAAGTTGACGATGTCGAAGCCGCGCGCGGTGTAGTAGGTACGGCTGGTTTCCACCTGCTCGACGGTGACGCCGGTGGTGCTGGCCAGCACCTGGTTGATATTGTCCAGCTTGAAATCGTCCATCCGCGCGCGGGTGATCACCGAGACCGACTGCGGGGTTTCGCGCAACGACAGTTCCAGCTTGCCGGCCGACCTGGTGGCGCGGGCGGTGTAGGCGTCCTGGTCCGCCGTGCCGGTCACGGTGACGGTTTGCAGTTGGGCTTCCGGGGCGGCGGTGTCGGCGTCACCGGCAACAGCGTGGCTGGAAGACATCAACGACAGCGCCAGCAGCAGGGGACGCAGAGGCAGGGGGGGATGATTGGGCAGATGAGCGGGCATGCGGGGTTCCGTTTCGTTGTTATTGAATAAGAATGCAAATGATAATGATTCTTATTATAATTGCTTAATAACATACACGCAACGGCGCGCACCCGCCAGCATGTGCTCTATGCGTCCGACGGAACAGTCGGGACCCAGCACGCGCTGGAACAATTCCAGCTCCGAACGGCAGAATTTCTGACATTGTTTGGCGGCGGCGCAGATCGGACAGTGGTTTTCCACCAGCAGCAGGCTGCCGTCCTCCCGTTGCTCGACTTCGGCCATATAGCCTTCGGCGCTGCGCGCCTGGACCAGCGCTTGCACGCGCTCGGGCAGATTGCGGCTGGCGGCCAGGTGCTGGCGGTACTCGCGCTCGCTGGCCTGTTCACGCGCGGCGATCAGCTTGTCGAGGCCGGCGTCGCCGAACAGGCCGCGCACCTGGTCGATCAATTGCACGGTCAGCTCGGCATGGCGGTCGGGGAAGCGGGCGTGGCCGGCCTCGGTCAGCAGCCAGCGGCGCGCCGGGCGGCCGGGCTTGTCGGCCACGTCCTCATAGGTGAGCAAGCCTTTTTCCTGCCACGCTTCGAGCTGCTTGCGCGCGCCCATCGACGTGATGTTGAGCAGGGCGGCCAGTTGCTGCGCGGTTTGCGGCCCGCGCGTCTTGATCAGAAACAGCGTCTGTTCGGCGGTGTTCATGGCAGTGCTCCCGCCACCGGCACCTGCATGCTGCGCTGCCAGCCCCGCATGCGCCAGGCCGACCAGGCGGTCAGGCCGGCGCCCAGCAGCAGGATCAGGCGGGTGTCGATCAGCGTCAGCACCGCGCCGGCCAGCGCCATGAGGATGTTGGCCAGGCAGAAGGTGGTGGAAATCAGTCCCATGACCGCGCCCTGGCCGTGGGCGCCGCCGAAGCGCTCGGCGCAGTAGTTGGGAACGATGGCGTTGTAGAACGCGTGCGGTATGCCGTACACGATGATGCACAGGATGCCGATGCTGGCGTTGCTGACGGCCAGTGCCCCAATGATGGCGGCCACGGCGAACGCGTAGCGGCGCGCGCGCGCCAGCGGCTCGCCGTTGAACGGCCGGCCGGCGACGATGGTGGTGGCGGTCATTACCGCGCACATGGCGGCGGTGATCCAGGCGATGCCCTGGGCGCCGTAGCCCGGCACCTCCACCAGCCACAGCGGGTAGAACTCGTAGAAGCCGGTGACGCCGCAGGTGTAGGCCAGGGTGATGATGAACAGGCCGCGCAGATCCGGCTCGCGCAGCAGATTGAGCGCATGGCGGTCGCGCGCCACCTGCCACCAGGAGGTGGTGGCGCCGGTAGGCGCTTCGGGCGGCAGCGTGGCGGCCACCAGCGCGGCGACCAGCAGCAGGGCGGCGACCGCCACCCAGAACGGCGTGGTGATGCCGAATTGCAGCGTGGCGCCGGCCAACAGCGGACCGGCCAGCCAGCCCATGTAGAAGGCGCCGTTGAGCCACGACAGCGCCTTGCGGCGCAGCTCGCCATCGAGACGATCGGCCAGCAGCGCGCGCGCCACCGAGCCGCTGCCTTCCAACAAGCCGGTGGCGAAGCGGGCGACGATGAACAGCGGATAGGATTCGAGCAGCAGCGCGGCGGCGGTGATGGCATGGCCGATGGCGGCGCCGACCGAGGTAAGCAGCAGCACCGGGCGGCGGCCGTAGCGGTCGGACATCGGCCCGAGCAGGGCGGAGCCGATCAGCAGGCCGATCGGATTGATCGTCAGCGCCAGGCCGAACAGCAGCTTCGGCGGCAGACCGAGGAAGGTATTCAAGCCGTTGGCCGAACCATCGGCGAACAGCGGCGGCAGAATCGGATAAGGCAGTGCCGCGCCGACGGTGGAAAGTAAGGCCAGCAGGCAAGCGGAAAAGATGAGCAGAGAAGTTTTCATGCCCTCCACTGTAGCCGCAGCTCTGTAATAAGTAAACTAAAAAGTTTAAATACGGTGTCAGGTCTGACATTCGCACACGGGCTCAACTGCGGAGCAGTTGAGCCCGTGTGCGAATGTCAGACCTGACACCG
>NZ_WWCP01000043.1 GCF_009857505.1 Duganella lactea | reverse complement strand
GATCAGTGCTGTCGTTCACAAACTGACGCATCTGATTTACGGTGTCATCCGTACTGGCAAGCCTTTCGACCCCAAATACTTATCGAAAAAGCTTGCCATTCAAGACGGTATCTGACACCGGGTTTACTTCATGACCAGCTTTTGCAGGATTTCGTAGACCACCAGCGCGAGGAAGATGAACGGCAGCGCCTGCACGACCATGCCGGGGATCGCGGCGATGCTGACGACCTGCGCCAGCACCGTGTAGGCGATCGAGCAGAGGAAGGCCAGCGCCAGTATCCAGTTCTTGCGGCCGATGAAGACGCCGACGCAGGTGACGGAACCAGCCAAGCTCAACATAGTCGCGGTGTGCATTTTTTTGCTTCAAAAAGTGACGATGCGCAAATTATACAAAATGGCATAGCGTGCTCAGGATAATTATTATTTATAGTATTCTTTGTGATAATTTTTTCTTGCAGGAAGGGTTGTCATGCGCTTTATTACTTTGTGTGCCGTCGCCGCCCTACTCTGTGGTTGCGCCAATCTGCAGGCGGTGCAGGAGTTCGGCCGGATTTCTTCGCTCAGCGCGGGCTACACGCGGTTGAGCGATGATTACGCGCGCAGTCCGCTGATCAACAAAACTTACACGCTGGAAGCGGAATCGCAGCAGCGCGACGTGCTCGACGCCGAGTACCAGCAACGCTTGCCGCAAGCGGCGCGGTTGCAGGTCTATCACAAGGTGGTGTCGTCGTACATGGCGACGCTGGCGGAACTGGCCGGCGATGAGGTGCCCACCGGCGCGGAGGAAGTCGATGGTCTGGTCGATGCCGCCGTCAAGGCCAATTATCTGGACGCCGCCAGCGTGGCGCCGGCCAAGGCGATCGGCAAGCTGCTGACCGACGCCGCCCTCAATGGCTATCGCCACCGGGAACTGAAGATGGTGATCGCCGATGGCAATCAGCCGATCCAGGCGGTGCTGGCCAGTCTGATTCAGGCCATGCAAGCCTTCGACGCGTCGCTCAAAATCGAGCGCGCCAACGCCAACCGCTATTACCGCACGCTGCACGCGCGCGCCCGCGAGAACAACCGCGAGCCGGTCGCAGCCGAGCAGGCGTGGGCCAGCCTGAATGCGGCGAATGCGCTGTTCGATGAGCGTGAGCGGGCCATGCCGCTCTACATCGAGTCGCTGAAGCGCATCGCCATCGCGCACCAAGCTTTGTACGATGGACGCGACCATATCGATAACCAGCAACTGCTGGCTGGCCTGAAGCGCTACACCAAACAAATCCGCTCCGCCTACAGCGCGGTGCGCGCACGCTAAGGAGCGCATATGAGCAATATCACTCTGTCCGCCGACGATGCGTTGAAGCTGTCGGCGCAATTTCGCAACGCCTCCACCGCGCTGGGCGATTATCTGTACGCGCCGGAGAACTGGCCAAAGATTCCGGAAAAGGACCGCGCCACGCTGCAATCGCTGGAGGTCACGCTGCTGAACGTGGCCAGCGATCTGGTGACGCGCGCCGTCGGCGTGATCATCCAGGACGCCGAGCAAAGCGTGGCCGATCTGGTCGCGGCGACCGACCACGCCAGGGATGTGATCAAGACGATCGATAACGTCACCCGCACCATCACGGTGGTGACGGCGATGATCGGCCTCGCCGCCGTCATCCCCACCGGTGACGCCGGCGCCATCTTCGCCGCGCTGAAGAATCTGCAGAGCGCCGCCAAGGGCGAACAGACCGCCAAGGCGAAGAAAGCCAAGACTTAGCCATTGCGCATTCTTATGCGGCACGCCCGGATCGCGTAAAATGCCGGGTCCTACGAACATTGCGCTATTCATGAATATTTTGCTGACGCTGCTGCTGGCAGGCCTTTCCATGGTCGGTCCGCTGGCCATCGATACCTATCTGCCCTCCTTCCCCGCCATCACCCAAGCGTTCGACGCCAGCCCGCTGGTGGTGCAGCAAACGCTGTCGATGTTCCTGTTCTGCTTCGCGTTCATGATGCTGTTCTATGGCACGCTGTCGGACTCCTTCGGCCGCCGTCCGGTGATCCTGATTTCGCTGGTGGCCTATATCGTGGCCTCGGTGGTGGCGGCGATGGCGCAGTCCATCGGCGTGCTGCTGGCCTGCCGCATCGTGCAAGGCCTGGCCGCCGGCGCGGGCTCGGTGGTGGGCCGCGCGATTGTGCTGGACCGTTTCGATGGCGCCGCCGCGCAGAAGATCCTGTCGCATATCATGATGGTGTTCGGCCTGGCGCCCGCCATCGCCCCGGTGCTGGGCGGCTGGCTGCAAGTGGCCTTCGGCTGGCGCTCGATTTTCTGGTTCCTCGCCGCCTTTGGTCTGCTGATGCTGGTGTCGGTGTATCGCGCGCTGCCGGAAAGCCTGCCGGTCAAGGACCGCCATCCCTTCCATCCTGGCGTGATCGCCAAAAATTACTGGAAAGTGCTGTGCCACCACCACTTCCTGCTGCTGGCGGTGGCCGTCGGCATGAGCTTCGCCGGCGTGGCGCTGTACATCGGCTCCGCCGCCTACTTCGTGATGAACATCCTGCATCTGCCGGAAACCGCGTTCGCTTGGATGTTCGTGCCGCTGATCAGCGGCATGGTGGTCGGCTCGGCGCTGTCCGGAAAATTCGCGCACCGCTATTCGCGCAAGGCGCAGGTGTGGGCCGGCTTCGCGGTGATGATTTCGGCCGGCGTGATCAACGTCGCCTACAACGCCTCCTTCGCGGCCGCCGTGCCGTGGGCGGTGATGCCGCTGTTTATCTACTCGTTCGGTCTGGCGCTGGCCATGACGCCGCTGTCGCTGATCGCGCTGGACTACTTCCCGAACAACAGCGGCCTGGCGTCGTCGATGCAGTCCTTCATCCAGATGCTGCTGTTCGCGCTGGTGTCCGGTCTGGTGGCGCCGCTGCTGTTCGACAGCGCGCTGAAACTGGCGTGGGGCGTGCTGGTAACACTGATCGTCAGCCTGATCGCCTGGATGCTCGCGCTGCTCGGCAAGCCGGTGGTCCACGACTAAATCACGGCCAGGGCGCGGGGTTCAGATCGACATACTGCGCCCCGCCCTGCTCCGGGTCCGGCTCGTTCTCCAGCCGCGCGTGGCCCGGCGTCTGCGATGGATTGCGCAAGCCGAGTATCTCCTTGCGCGCTTCGACAAAGTCCGCGCTCGACAGCGGGTTGTCCTTGTCCGGCCAATTTTCCTCGGCCCAGGCCTGAAGTTGCTCAAAACGCTGCCACAATTGGCTGATGAACTGGCGGCGTGCATCATCGTTATCCATAGTCCCTCCTTTGCTTACCCGGCAGTTTGGCGGCGACGGCGATCAGCGTCAGTACGCAAGTTAACGTAAAATACGCGCATGCGCCTGACTTCTTTTACCGATTACTCGCTGCGTACCCTGCTTTATCTGGCGGCCAACCGCGATCGGCTGGTCACCATCCAGGACATCGCCGACCTGCACGTGATATCAAAAAACCATTTGATGAAGGTGGTGTATCAGCTCGGCCTTTCGGGCCTGGTGGAGACGGTGCGCGGCCGTAACGGCGGCCTGCGGCTGGGCAAGGAGCCCCAGGACATCAATATCGGCGCGCTGGTGCGCTCGACCGAGACGGATTTTTTCATGGCGGAGTGCTTCGACCGCGCCGCCGACACGTGCCCGCTGACCAGCAACTGCAAGCTGAAACACACGCTGAACGACGCCACCCGCGCCTTCCTGACGGTGCTGGATCAACAAACGCTGGCCGACATGCTGCCAGCCGATCCGGCGCACAATCAAACCAAGCCGGTACGCATCATGCGCAACGCGGCCAAGTCCACCAAGGCTTAAGCGGCATCCAGTCGCAGTTGCGGCAGTGAGGCCATCAGGTCGGAGAAGCGCCGCCCCTGGATCATCACATGCTCGCGCAGCAGTTGGGCCGCCCGCTCGCCGTCACCGTCGATAATGGCGCTCACCACGCCGTCATGCTCGTGGTAGGAATTGGTCAGGCGGTCGCGCACGCGCAGTTGCAAACGCCGGTAGGGACGCAGGCGGCGGTAAAGCGCGCGCGTCTGCTCGATCAAAAACTGATTGTGGCTGCCGGCGTAGATCGCCTCGTGGAAAATCTCGTTCTTGTAGTAGTAGGCGTCCGGCTCCTGTGCATCCAGCGCTTCCTGGCAGGCCTGGTGCGCGGCCAGCAAGGCCTGTTGCTCCTCAGGCGTCATGCGCCGCGCCGCCAGGCGGCCGCAGGTCGCCTCCAGTTCCGACATCACCTCAAACATCTCCACCAACTGCTGCGGCCCCAGTTCGGCCACGATGGCGCCACGCCGCGGTCGTATCACCACCAGTCCCATGGATGACAGTTGAATCAGCGTTTCGCGGATCGGCGTGCGCGACACGCCGAAGCGCGTCGCCAGCTCGGTCTCGTCCAGATGCTGTCCCGGTTTGAGCTGGCCGACTGCGATCATTTCTTCGATTTGTTCGCGGAGTGTGGCGGAGTGTGTCGTCATGCTAGTCATTATATCGCTTGACAATGTATTCGCAACAGGTATTCTTGTATACACAAAAAAGCTTATTGCATGCCAAATGCGAATAATGATAACGTTTCTGTACATCAACCCTTGGAGGACGTATGAGTGTCATCACCCGCCGGTCCGTACTAGCAGCCCTCGCCGCTAGCCCCTTGTTGTTGCAGCAAAAAGCCTGGGCCCAGGCTTCGCTCAAGATTTCCCATCAATTCCCAGGCGGCACCATCTCCGAGGGCGACTTCCGCGACCGACTGACGCGCATGTTTGCCGCCGAAGTGGAAAAGCGCTCGAAGGGCGCGCTGAAGTTCGCGATCTATCCCGGCTCCTCGCTGATGAAGACCAACGCCCAGTTCTCCGCCATGCGCAAGGGCGCGTTGGATCTGTCGCTGGTGCCGCTGTCGTATGCCGGCGGCGAGGTCCCGGAAGTGAACATCGGCCTGATGCCCGGCCTGGTTACCTCCTACGAACAAGCCTACGGCTGGAAGAACGCCGAAGTGGGCAAGGAACTGGCGCGCATCCTGTACGACAAGGGCATCGTCATGGTCAGCTGGATCTGGCAGGCAGGTGGCATGGCCTCGCGCACCAAGCCGGTCATCGATCCGGACGACGCCAAGGGCATGAAGATTCGCGGCGGCTCGCGCGAGATGGACATGATGCTGAAGGCCGCCGGCGCCGCCGTGGTCACGCTGCCATCGAACGAAATCTACGCCGCGATGCAGACCGGCGCCATGGAAGCGGCGCTGACCTCTTCCACGTCGCTGATCTCGTTCCGCCTCGAAGAAGTATCGAAGGCGCTGACCACCGGCCGCACCGGCTCCTATTGGTTCATGCTGGAACCGCTGATGATGTCGCGCACGATCTTCGACAAGCTGCCGAAAGACCAGCAGCAGTTGATCCTGGCCGTCGGCGCCGAACTGGAAGCCTTCGCGCTCAAGTCGTCGAAGGAAGACGACCAGCAAGTGGCGGTGGTGTACCAGAAAGCCGGCGCAAAGGTGGCCGACATGAACGCCGCCTCGCTGAAAAAATGGCAGGCCATCGCCCGCGGCACCGCGTGGAAAGACTACAGCGACAAGAACGCCAGCTGCGCCAACCTGCTTAAACTGGCGGAGAAAACGCTGTGAGCCACGGCGTGGAACTCCAGCCCTCGCGCGGCCCCGCGCCGCCGGACAACGCCGTGATCGCGGCGCTGACGGCGGCGCTGGACAAGCTCAATCGCGGCCTGATGATGCTGTCCATGATCGCGCTGGTGCTGACGTCCCTGGTGCTGACCTACTCGGTGGTGTCGCGCTACTTCTTCCACGCGCCCACCGACTGGCAGGACGAGGCGTCAGTGTTCATGCTGGTCGGCGTCACGTTCTTCTGCACCGCCTACGTCCAGTATCATCGCGGGCATATCGGAATTGAGGCGCTTGCCGGCCTGCTGCCGCCACGCGTGAACGCCTTCCGCCTGCTGCTGGTGGACCTGGCCTCGACGCTGTTCTGCGCCTTCTTCACCTGGAAATCGTGGCTGCTGTTCCACGAAGCCTGGGTTGACGGCCAGACCACCTCCTCCACCTTCGCGCCACCGCTGTGGATACCCTACTCCATGATGGCCGCCGGCATGACGCTGCTCACGCTGCAACTGCTGCTGCAAACGCTCGCCCGTCTCACCAACAAATCGGAGCCTTCCACATGAGTGAACTGACTTTGGGCGCGCTGTACGGCGCCGTGACGCTGGTGGTGATGTTCTCCGGGATGCCGATCGCCTTCGCGCTGGGCATCGTCGCCACCGGCTTTATGTACTTCTTCATGCCGCCTTCTTCGCTGGACACGATCACGCAGAACGTCTACGAGGAAATGGCATCGATCACGCTGCTGTCGATTCCGTTGTTCATCCTCAAGGGTGCGGCGATCGGCAAATCGCCGGCGGGCCGCGACCTGTACTCCGCGATCCACACGTGGATGCACAAGATTCCCGGCGGTCTGGGGATCGCCAACGTGTTCGCCTGCGCGCTGTTCGCGGCGATGGCCGGCTCCTCGCCCGCCACCTGCTCGGCGATCGGTTCGGCCGGCATTCCTGAGATGCGCAAGCGCGGCTACTCGCCCGGTTTCGCGGCCGGCATCATCGCCGCCGGCGGCACGCTCGGCATCCTGCTGCCGCCGTCGATCACCATGATCCTGTACGCGGTGGCCGCCGAGCAGTCGCTGGGCCGCCTGTTCCTGGCCGGGATCGGACCGGGCATCTTGCTGGTGGTGCTGTTCGCCGGTTACGCCGTGTACCGCGCCCGCAAGGAATACCGCATGGCGCTGGACATCTACCAGAAAGGCGGCGAGAAGTCGGCCTATCTGGAGGATGAGCACTTCACGCTGAAGGAGAAAGTGGAGATGCTGCCGCGCGTGCTGCCGTTCATCGTGCTGCTGATCGGCGTGATGGTGGCGCTGTACGGCGGCTTCGCCACGCCGTCGGAAACGGCGGGCCTGGGCGCGCTGCTGGCACTCGGGCTGCTGGCCTGCATCTACGGCGTGTGGAAGCCGAAGGACCTGTCGCCGATCCTCGGCTCGTCGATCAAGGAATCGACCATGCTGTTGCTGATCATCGGCATGTCGCTGCTGTATTCCTACGTGATGAGCTACCTGCACATCAGCCAGTCCGCCGCCGCGTGGGTGGTCAGCCTGCACCTGTCCAAATGGGTGCTGCTGGCGGTGATACTATTGATGGTGGTGGTGTTCGGCTTCTTCCTGCCGCCGGTCTCGATCATCCTGATGACGGCGCCGATCATCCTGCCACCGCTGCGCGAAGCCGGCTTTGACCTGATCTGGTTCGGCATCGTCATGACGGTGGTGATGGAGATGGGCCTGATCCACCCGCCGGTGGGGCTGAATATATTCGTCATCAAGAACATCGCGCCGGACATTCCGTTGAAGGATGTGATCTGGGGCGTGTTCCCCTTCCTGTTGCTGATGGTGGTGGCGGTGCTGCTGCTATGCTTCTTCCCATCGATTGCAACCGGCCTGCCTGACATGATTATGGGAGCAAAATAAAATGTCCTGGAACACCTTGCAGCAAAACCGCGATGCGCGATTGCTGCGCGCCCGGGCGACACTGGGCAATGCGCTGGACGGCAAAAGCCTGCCGGCCGCGCGCATCGCGGACCTGCTGCATGCGGTCCTCGAATGCGGCGACCGCGTCTGCCTCGAAGGCAATAACCAGAAGCAGGCCGATTTCCTCGGCCATGCGCTGGCCAATCTGGACCCGGCGCGCGTCAACGATCTGCACATGCTGCAGTCGGTACTGGCGCTGCCGGAGCATCTGGATGTCTTCGAGCGCGGCGTCGCCTCGCGGCTGGATTTCTCTTTCTCCGGCCCGCAGGCGGCGCGGGTGGCGCGGCTGGCTTCCGCCGGCAAGCTGAATATCGGCGCCATCCACACCTACCTGGAGCTGTTCAGCCGCTACTTCATCGACCTGCCGCCGCGCGTTTGCCTGATCGCGGCGGAGGCGGCGGACCGCCACGGTAATCTGTACACCGGTCCGAACACCGAGGATACGCCGGCCATCGTCGAGGCGACGGCGTTCAAGCAGGGCATCGTCATCGTCCAGGTGAACCAGCTGGTGGACAAAGTGCCGCGCGTCGATGTGCCGGGCGATTGGGTGGACTTTGTGGTGCAGTCGCCGCGCCCTTACTACATCGAACCGCTGTTCACGCGCGATCCGGCGCAGATTTCGGAAATCCAGGTGCTGATGGCGATGATGGCCATCAAAGGCATCTACGCCGAATACGAGGTGCAGCGGCTGAACCACGGCATCGGTTTCGACACCGCCGCCATCGAACTGCTGCTGCCGACGTATGCCGAATCGCTCGGCCTGCGCGGCAAGATCGGCAAGCACTGGGCGCTGAATCCGCACCCGGCGCTGATTCCGGCGATCGAGGCCGGCTTCGTCACCTCGATCCACTCGTTTGGTTCGGAGCTGGGCATGGAGGAGTACATCCACGCGCGGCCGGACGTGTTTGCGATCGGCCCGGACGGCAGCATGCGCAGCAACCGCGCCATGTGCCAGGCCGCCGGCCACTATGCCTGCGACATGTTCATCGGTTCGACGCTGCAGATTGATTTGCAGGGCAACTCGTCCACCGCGACGACGGGCCGCATCTCCGGCTTTGGCGGCGCCTCCAACATGGGCGCCGACGCGCGCGGGCGGCGTCACGCCAGCCCGGCGTGGCTGAAGGCCGGCCAGCAGGCGCGCGCGGGCCGCAACACCATCCCGCGCGGCCAGAAGCTGGTGGTGCAGATGGTCGAGACCTTCCGCGAGCATATGCAGCCGGCCTTTGTCGAGAAGCTGGATGCGTGGGAGCTGATGGAGCAGGCCAAGATGGCGATTCCGCCGGTGATGATCTACGGCGACGACGTCACGCACATTCTGACCGAGGAAGGCATCGCCAACCTGCTGCTGTGCCGCACTGACGAGGAACGCGAACAGGCGATTCGCGGCGTGGCCGGCTATACGCCGGTGGGCCTGGGCCGCGACAAGCGCGCGGTGGAGAATCTGCGCGACCGTGGCATCATCACCCGGGCCGAGGATCTGGGCATCGACAAACGCCTGGCCACGCGCGACCTGCTGGCCGCACGTAATATGAAGGACCTGGTGCGCGCATCGGGCGGTTTGTATAATCCGCCGAAGCGTTTCCGCAACTGGTAAGGAGCACACCGATGGAAACATTGAACTATCGTTTTGAACAAGGCGCCCGCCGGCTGAGCGCAGCCCCCGAAGTGGTGGGCGTGGTCGGCTCGGGCAATCTGGAAGTGCTGATCGAGCCGGCCGACCTGCAAGGCGCCTGCACCATCGAGGTCCACACCGCCGCCGTCGGTTTCGGCGCGATCTGGCAAGCCGTGATGCGCGACTTCCACGCCCGCTGGCAGCTGGCCGACACCCGCATCTCGATCAACGACATGGGCGCCACGCCGGCCGTGGTCAGTCTGCGGCTGGATCAGGCGGTGGAAACCATGCTGGGAGACGCCAAATGAGCCGCGCCATCAGTTATCAGGAAGCCACGGCGCGCGAGCGCTTGCAGCATCTGTTCAATCCTGGCAGCTTTGAGGAATTCCTGCCGCCGTCTGAGCGCATCACCAGCCCTCACCTGCCGCAGCTGAACGCGCCGGTCTCGTTCGACGACGGCGTTGCCATCGGTCGCGCGCTGCTCGGCGGCGCGCCGGTGTACGTGGCGGCGCAGGAAGGCGCCTTCATGGGCGGCGCGGTCGGCGAGGTGCACGGCGCGAAGCTGGTTGGCCTGCTGCGCAAGGCGGTCGCGGACAAGGTGACGGCCGTGGTGCTGCTGGTGGAATCGGGCGGCGTGCGGCTGCACGAAGCCAACGCGGGCCTGATCGCGGTGTCGGAAGTGATGCGCGCCCTGCTCGACGCGCGCGACGCCGGCGTGGCGGTCATCGCGCTGGTGGGCGGCGCCAACGGCGCATTCGGCGGCATGGGCATCGTCACGCGTTGCGCGAACGTGGTCATCATGTCCGAAGAAGGACGGCTGGCGATGTCCGGCCCGGAGGTGATCGAAACCGCCAACGGCGTCGAGGAATACGATTCGCGTGATCGCGCGCTGGTATGGCGCACCTGCGGTGGCAAACATCGCTATCTGCTGGGCGACTGCCAGCGTATCGTCGCCGACGACGTTGCCGCCTTCCGCGCGGCGGCACAGGAAGCGGTTGCGGCGTTATCCGCTGCACCGACCGGCCTGACGCTGGAAGCGCTGGAGGCAGAACAGCACATGCTGGCGACACGACTCGACAACTACGGCGAGCTGTCCGATCCGGTGGATATCTGGACCGCGATGCAAGTACCGGATGCGGCCAACGTGCCGATGCTGGACGTGGATCGCTTTATCGCCGCCGCGTCGCAGCGCAAAGGAGCCTGACATGGATTGGAAAAAACTGGCGGATTCGTTGTTCCCCGAGGGGCATACGATCGTCGAGCAGGATGAGTTTTTATGCGGCGGCGCCCAGGTGGACGGCCAGGCGGTGGCGGTAATCGGCACCACCGGGCATACGCCGATTGGCGTGGAGATCGCGCTGGCGCAGGCGCGGGCGATCTTGCGCACGGTGCGCGAATTCCCCGGCATGCCGATCCTGATGTTGATCGACACGCAGGGCCAGCGTTTGCGGCATCGCGATGAGATGTTGGGCATCAACAGCTACATGGCGCACCTGGGCAAATGCGTGGATCTGGCGCGACGCAAGGGGCATAAGATTATCGGCCTGGTGTACGACCAAGCGCTGTCGGGTGGCTTCATCACCAGCGGCCTGATGGCGGACGCCTGCTACGCGCTGCCGGATGCGACGATACGCGTGATGGGCCTGCCAGCGATGGCACGCATTACCAAGGTGCCTGAGGAGCGATTGACCGAACTGGCACAGAGCAATCCGGTGTTTGCGCCGGGCCCGGAAAACTATCTGCGCATGGGCGGTGTGGAGGCGATCTGGAACGGCGATCTGGCGGCGCATTTGCGCGCGGCGCTGGCGCAACCGGTGGCGGGCGACCAACGCAGCACCCTGGGCTTGCAGCGTGGCGGACGTCGTCTGGCGCAGCCGGTGATTGACGCGGTAGTCTCCGGCGGCCATGTCCAGCGAGCTTGAACGTCATGCACTGGTGTGGCTGACGGTCGCCGGCTGGGATGCGGCGATTGCCGCAGCACGGCCGGAGCATGCATCGGCGCTGACGCAATGGCGGCAGCATGATTGGCCGGCCGTGGTGCGCCGGCATGACAGCGACGCGGCGGCGATGGCCTACGCTGTTTGCCTCGGCGTGCCGCTGCCGCCGGATGCCGCGGGCATCAAGGTCCGCATTCCACTGCGCGTGGCTTCCTCGCACATTGCCCGCACCTCGACACCACTTGAGCTGCGCTCCGCGTTGGCGACCGCGGGCGCCTGGCGCGACGGACTGACCACACTCTGTGATGCGGCGCCGGACTTGCACGTGTTTGGTTCACTGGCGATGCAGACGTTGACTGGTTTGCCGTATGTGTCGCCGACGTCGGACGTGGACCTGTTGTTTCATCCAACCAGCCGTCAGCAGTTGGCGGAGATTATGGCGCTGCTGGCGCGGCATGCCGATAGCTTGCCGCTGGACGGCGAAGTCGTTTTCCCAGGCGGCGCGGCGGTATCGTGGAAAGAATGGCGAATGGCGATCACGCATCCGGCCAAGGTGATGGTGAAAGAATTGCGGTCAGTGCGACTGGCCGACACCGAATCGCTACTGGCGATGCTGGAGGCGGCATGATCTCTGCCACCGCCCTGCGCAAGATCGGTGACATCGGCGACGGCGCGCAAACAGCACGACGCTTTAGCCGCGCCACGCAGCGGAACTTCTCATGCGAAGTCGCGCGACTGGCGGTACGCGCCCTGCATGCGGAGCTGTGCTTGTATCCCAAGCCGGGCCTCGTGTCGCCGGTGGACAGCGGCAGTCATACCGACATGGATGCCGGCACCTTCATGCGCAGCATGTTCGCACTGCGCCACTATTTCAAGAAAATCTGTCTGGCGGGATGGCGTGACGCGTCCTTTAGCCAGTTGAAGAAACTCGGCATCGCGGCGGAAGCGGGCATGCTGAAGGCGACGCACGGCGTCAACACGCATCGCGGTGCGATCTTCAGTCTCGGCATGCTGTGCGCCGCCGCCGGCCGCGCGCGCGCGCAAGGCACGGCGCTTACGCCGGCCGCCCTGCGCGCCGTCATGCTGATTCGCTGGGGCGAAGAACTCGCCCGCCACGCGGGAGAAGATGGCTCGACACCGAGCAACGGCCTGCGTGTCGCAGCGCGCTACGCGGTGAGCGGCGCGCGAGAGGAAGGCGCGCTCGGGCTGCCATCCGTGTTCGACGTTGGCCTCCCGGCCTTGCTGGCGGCACGCAAGCGCGGCGCCACGGTCACCGAGGAGCGCATTGATGCCCTCTACACGCTGATGGAGCACATCAGCGACAGCAACGTCTATCACCGCGCCGGGCCACAAGGCGCGCAGATCGTCCGCGAGCATGCGGAACGCTTCCTTGCGCAAGGCGGCACCGCCCACGCCAACTGGCACGCGGACGCGCTGCACAGCCATCAAGTCTTCGTGCGGCACCGCTTGTCCCCCGGCGGCGCGGCCGACTTGCTGGCGGCTTGCTGTCTGGTGCAATCCCTGGCCGCACTGGAGAAGGCATGAGCCGCGCGCGCCTGCTGCTGCTCTGCCCCGGCCAGGGCGACCAGCATCCGGACATGTTCAAACTGGCGCGTACCCATCCCGCCGCCAACACGCTGGCGGACCGCCTGCTGAGCGGGCACGCGGGCGACGACATTTACGCCAACCGTATCGCCCAACCACTGATCGTGGCGGCCACACTGTCGATGTGGGAAGCGCTGCGCGCGCACACACCGCCGCCGGCGCTGGTGGCCGGCTACAGCATCGGCGAACTGGCGGCGTACGGCGTGGCCGGCGCCATCGCGCCTGAGCAGGCGGTGGCACTGGCGGCACAGCGCGCGCAATGGATGGATGACTGCGCGAGGGCCGCGCCGGGACAGGCACTGTTGACCATCACCGGTCTGACGCTGGCCAGCGCCAACAAAATCGCCGAACAGCACAACTATCACCTCAGCATAGAAACCGGAGAAGACAGCTGCATCGCCGGCGGCCCCACCGGGCAGGCTGACCAGCTACAGCAAGCCATCGAAGCGGCCGGCGCGCGCAGCCGCAGGCTGCCGGTGGCAGTGGCGTCGCACACGCCCTACATGCGGGACGCCGTCGCGCCGTTCGCGCAGGCATTGCGCGCCACGCCGTTCCAGCCGTTGCAGGCGCCGGTGCTGGCCGGCATCGATGCCGCCACGGTATACGATCAGGACCGCGCCGTCGACACGCTGTCGCGCCAGCTGGCGGAAAAAATCCGCTGGCTCGCCTGCATGGACGCCGCCGCCGAAGCGGGCATCACCATCGCCCTTGAACTCGGCCCCGGCGGCGCGCTGTCGAAGATGCTGCAAAACCGCCATCCGCACATCCACACCCGTTCCGTGGCGGACTTCCGCACGCTGGACGGCATCGTCAAATGGCTGGACCGCGCCGCCGAAGACGCCTGACGGCGCCGGCCGGACAGCCGTAAAAAAACCGCCCAAGCAAAATCGCATGGACGGCACAATCAGGGCTACCCTGCTATCGGGTCAGATCAGGGCTCTTTACGAGCGCCAGTCTGTTTGCTGCCCTGCGCGGCGGCTTGGGCGGCGGTTTGGGCCTGGGTGGCCTGCCCCTGGAGATTGCCGGCGTCACGACCTTCAGCGCCGTTCTGACCGCTCTGCAGGGTCTGGCTGCCGCGACCTTCGTTTCCGCGCGCCTGGCGGGCGCCATCGGTGCGGAACGGATCGGTAAATTTATCCACCGCGTCCTGATGGTTGCGCATGGTTTTTTCCGTTTCTTCCGACGTCACGCGGGCCACTTCGTCGGCCAGCGCCTTGGCGGTGCGGCTGGTTTCCTGTACGTGCTCTTCGGCCACTTTGGACAGGTCGACATGGGTATCGGCGGCGATGCGGGAAATATGTTGCTGATACGCGCGCAGTTTCTCAGCGGCTGGCTGAGCGTGTGCGGCGGCGGCGGCCAACGCCTCGGTCGGGCGGTTGGCGGTGATGACGCGCTGGCTGGCCTGCGTGCTTTCCTCCAGCAGGGTTTGCGCCAATTGGATGTTCAGATCGCTGTACTGCTGAACGGTACGGAATAGGGACTTGGACATGTCGTTGAAGAACGACAATTGCGCTTCCATGTGATTCTTTGCAGCGGGAGTGACAGTTTGGGAGAATGGATACATAAATGCCTCGAAAGTTAAGTGCCTGGAGAAGTGGTCCACGCCGCGAAATGCAGCGCGAACGTCAAGGCTACGTTAGCTCGATGTGTCTCGTTTGATCTGCGTCAAACGTCTCCTTACTTCCTCGCCAGCCGCTGTTGCAGCGTCGCGATTCCGCACGCAAACAGCAACACCGCCGCCAAGGCATAAGCTGCCACGGATACCGGTGTCGCCGCGCCGTTGAAGCCGGCCACATCGCACCACGGCACGCTCACCGCCTGTGTCGCCACGTACATGCCGAACAAGAACAAACCCAGGAACAGCCGCGCGCTGCGGCTCCAGTTACCCAGCAGCGCGGCGGCCGCCGACAAGGCCAGCACGCCCGCCAGCAACGCCAGTGCCCGCAGCGGTGCCTGTGCCAGCCAGCGCAGCAATGCCGGCGCCGTGAAGAGCAGCGCCAGCGCGACGGCGGCCAGCCATTGCGCCACATAGGCACGCACGCGGCCACCGGGCGCGGCGGCGTTCAAGGCCTCGACGTCGTACTGCGTATCGCGCACGCTGATGTCGCTGATCAGCACGCCCCACAACAGAACCGCCACGCAGACGACCGTCCCCAGTTGCGCGCTGCCGACCACGCAGCCGGCCACGAACAGCGCCAGCACCGCCAGTACCGCCACCGGATTGACGACCAGCGTTAAAGCCAGTTGCGTCAGCGCCTGACCCGCGACACCTGGCAACCGCGCGGCCAGGCCGAACAATGGCCGCACCAGACGCGCAAACGGTCGCAACCAGCGATTCAGCAGCGCCAGCGGCGACCAGCCGCCGCGCGCCGCCCGCGCCTTCACCCGGTCCGGCGAAAAACGGTGGAACAGCAGCAGCGCCGGCAGCAAAGGCAGCAAGGCCAGCATGGCACTACCGAGCCGAGTCCACACCATGGCCGGTGACCACAGGGCGTCCGGCAACACACGCGTCGCGAGCGCCGGATCGAACGTGCCGCCGCCGATCACCAGCCCTTGCGATGGCAGCACCTGCTGGATCGCGCCGATGATCGCGCCAAGGCCCGAGAAATCCACCAGCAGCAAGGGATGCCAGACGCCACGTTCGCCGGCGGACACGGCGCCCACGGAAAGTTGTGCCACCCACACAAAGAAGTACAACACATCGCCGCCCTTGCCCATCAGCGGCGGCCAGGCGTCGAACAGCAGCACCATGCTGGCGGTGAAGAACACCAGCGGCAACAGCACCAGCGCATAGGTCTGCAGATACATCGTCGGCTGCACCGGGCCGTCGCCGCGCAGCACATGCAGCACCAGCATGGTCGCCAGGAAAATCAGCAACAGACCGCACAAATACGCCACATTGCCCAGCCAGCGTCCCAGCAGGAACCAGGCGGACGTGAGCGGCGTGGCGGCCAGCACCGCGCCGATACCGCTGCGCACATCTTCGCCCATGCGGCCGCGCGCCAGATAGAAACCGGCCAGGCCGAAGAACAGGCCGGTCAGCGCCGCGCTGCCCATCGCCAGGCTGGTGCTGGTGTACGCCACGCGCGCGCCATCGCTGACGATCATCGCGTCGCCCCTGGCGGGATCGCCGACCATCAGCCAGGTCAGCCCAATCAGCGCCAGCACCGCCACCAGCGTGCCCGGGCGGCGCATGCGCAGGCGCACCTCGGTCAGCAACAATACCTTGAGCGCGGCGCCGCCGTGCGGCGTGAAGGCCGCCGTCATGCCGCCACGTCCAGGCGTTCGCGCACGGCGTAACGCTGCATCATCAGGGCTTCCTCCAGCGTCGGCTCGGCGGGCAAGGCGCCGGCCAACGGCATCGATGGATGGGCGATGCGCAGCGTCACGCCGTCCGCATGGCGCTGCGCCTGCAACACCTGCAGTCCTGCGCTCAGCCGCTCGTAATCCTGGGTCGGCACGGTGACCGACCACACCTGGCTGCGCGCGCGCTGCACAAAGCTGTCCGGCGTGTCGCAGGCCACCAGCCGGCCTTGATTCATGACGGCCAGCCAGCCCGCCATGTTTTCGATATCGGAGACGATGTGGGTCGATAGCAGCACCAGCTTGCGCAGACCGATCTCGGACAGCAGATGGCGGAAGCGCAGCCGTTCCTCCGGATCAAGGCCGGCGGTCGGCTCGTCGACGATCAGCACATCGGGATCGTTGAGCAGCGCTTGCGCGATCCCCAGCCGGCGCTTCATGCCGCCGGAGAAACCGGCGGCATGACGATCGGCATGGTCGTGCAGGTTGACCAGCTCCAGCAAGCGGCGAATCCGCGCCGGATCGCGCACGCCCTTGAGCGCGGCGAAATACTGCATGAACTCCAGCGCGGTCAGGTTTGGATACACGCCGAAATCCTGCGGCAGAAAGCCAAGCCGCGTCCGCATGGCATCGGGCTGTTGGACGATGTCGACGCCCTCCAGCAGGATCTGCCCGCTGGTGGGCCTGGCGATGGTGGCGATCATCTGCATCAGCGTGGTCTTGCCGGCGCCGTTATGGCCGATCAGCGCCGTCACGCCGGACGGCAACTCAAGGCTGACGTCGTCCACGGCACGGACATTTTTCCCATAAACCTTCACAACATTGCGTAGTTCGAGCATGGCACTCCTGAAATAAAAACGGGGCCGTCAGCGGCCCCGTAAGCTGGAGATTGATTCTACCGTGTTATTTAAACAGCACCGAGGCTTTTTCCACGGTAATGGCAACGCCGATCGCCAGCGGAATGCCGACCGCCAGCCAGCCGAAGGCCACCGCCAGCGGGCTGGTGGTGCCGTGCGAGACCACCGCCGTGCCGGTCGCGGCGGCCGCGTCGCGCTCGTGCGCCAGCTTCTTCTCGGTCGCCAGTTCGGCGTCGGTCATGAAGTGCTTGTCGGCCACCGGGCGCACCAGCAGATTGCAGATCAGGCCCACCACCAGCAGGCCGGACAGCACGTACATGGTGATGTCGTAGGCCTGCGCCTTCGGCACGCCGTTGGCGATCTGATACTCGCGCACGTAGTTGACCAGGATCGGACCGAACACGCCGGCCGCCGCCCACGCGGTCAGCAGGCGGCCGTGGATCGCGCCCACCATCTGCGTGCCGAACAGGTCGGCCAGGTAGGCCGGCACGGTGGCGAAGCCGCCGCCGTACATCGACAGGATGACGCAGAAGAAGCCGACGAACAAGGCCAGATGGCCGCTGTGCGCCATGCCCGGAATCGACGCGTACAAGGCAAAGCCGAGCACGAAGAAGATGCCGTAGGTGACCTTGCGGCCCAGGAAGTCCGAGCACGAGGCCCAGACGAAACGGCCGCCGATGTTGAACAGCGACAGCAGGCCGGTGAAGCCGGCGGCGATCGCGGCGATCTGCGCTTTCTGCGCGCCGTCCAGCTCGTTGAAGGTGGCGGCGACGCCCAGCAACTGGCCGCCGAAAATTTCCTGCAACAGCGGCGACGCCATGCCCAGGATGCCGATGCCGGCGGTCACGTTCAGGCACAGCACCCACCACACCAGCCAGAACTGCGGAATGCCCCACACTTTGCTGGCGTGGACGTGGCGGGTGGTGATCATCGCATTGGCGTTGGTCGCGGGCGGCGTCCAGCCGGCCGGTTTCCAGCCGGTCGCCGGCACGCGGTAGGACAGCGCGCCGGCCATCATGAAGACGAAGTAAATCGCCGCCATGACCAGGAAGGTTTCCCACACGCCCACCGAGGCAGGGGTGGCGAAGTGTTTCATCAGCTTGTCGGCCAGCGGCGCGCCGATCATGGCGCCGCCGCCAAAGCCCATGATGGCCATGCCGGTGGCCATGCCGCGCCGGTCCGGGAACCATTTGATCAGCGTCGACACGGGCGAGATATAGCCCAGACCGAGGCCAATGCCGCCGATCACGCCAGAACCGAGCCACATCAGCCAGATCTGGTGGTGATACACGCCCAGCGCGGAAATCACCAGACCGCCGCACCAGCACAGGGCCGACACCACGCCGGCCTTGCGCGGGCCGGCATGTTCCAGCCAGCCGCCGAACAGCCAGGCGGACAGGCCGAGGAACACGAAGAACATCGTGTACATCCAGCCCAGCATGGAGATCTGCCAGTCGCAACTGGACGACAGAATACGCTCCAGTACGCCGATATCGGCCGGGCAAGCCAGCACTTCCTTGACGCCCAGCGCCTTCGACAGCGGCAGCCAGAACACCGAGAAGCCATAGGCCATGCCAATGCACAGATGGATCGCCAGCGCCGCCGGCGGCACCAGCCAACGATTAAAACCGGCACCGGCGACGGTGTGCTCTTTTTCCAGAAAATCAAACAAAGCCATTCACTTTTTCCCCAATGAGTGTTTCTTATGAACAATATCGGGCGAAAGGATACCATAAGCGTGATAATGCAAGTCAACTGCGCAAACTGGAACAACGCCGCGCCTGTTTTTTCATCAGTTCGTGCATTCTGCGGCGCATCGGTGTAGACTGTTGAGATTGCCGAAGGGAAACTATCATCATGGCCATCGCCGCCTTAAGCTCAGGAGTTACCGGACTCAACGCCGCAGAACGCGCGTTGGGCAATAGCGCGCACGCGATTGCCAATATCGGCACGCAGGGTTTCCAGCCGTCGCAGGCCCAGTTCGCGGAAAACGCTCCGGCTGGCACCGGCGTATCGATTTCCCTGCGCGGGCAACAACTGTTGCAGGTGGACGGCCCCAGCGCCACCAATCTGGCGACCGAAACCACCAATTCGCTGGTGTACAAGGCACAATTCGATTTGTCGGCCAAGGTGATCCAGGCTGCCGACCAGAATCTCGGCACGCTGATCGACATCAAGGCTTGATCGCCGCCGGCCATATCGGCCACAATGCGCGGTGATGAATACCGCACAGCTACTCGCCTCACTCCCCGCCCGCATTTCCGCCATTCCACGCCGCTGGGCCGAACGCACGCCACACGCGCCGGCGCTGCACGACGGCGCGCGCCATTGGACTTACGCCGAACTGGCCGCCGCCATCGATCAGGCGACGGCCCGCTTGCGTGCATTGCAACTGCGGCCCGGCGACCGGCTGGCCGTGGTGGGCGAAAACTGCGTCGACCAGGTGGTGCTGAGCTTTGCCGCCGCCGAGCTGGATGCGTGGATCGTCCACATCAACGGCCGGCTGTCGCCGCGCGAGGTGGAGGTGGTGCTGGCGCACAGCGGTGCGCGGCGCGCAATTTACCTGGCCACGCCCGGATCGCCGGCGGCCTGGACGGTCGGCGACCTCAACCAGGATTGCGCGCCCGAGCCGGTGCACGCCGCCTCGCACCAGCAGGTTGCCGCGCTGCTCTACACAACCGGCACCACCGGCGCGCCGAAAGGTGTGATGCTGACACATCGGAATCTGTTGTTCATCGCCGCCGTCTCAAGCACGCTGCGCGGCCTGACGCCGGACGACCGCGCCTACGGCGTGCTGCCGATCACCCACGTCTACGGGCTCACCTCCGTGATGCTGGGCACGCTGTACGCTGGCGCTTGCCTCTATTTGTGCCCGCGCTTCACGCCGGACCAGTTGCTGGGGGCATTGCGGGACCATCGTCTGACCATCGTGCAAGGCGTGCCGGCGATGTACGCGCGCCTGCTGGAAAAGCTGGGCGACGCGGCCACGCCCTTGCATACGCATCTGCGCTTCGCCTACGCCGGCGGCTCGCCGCTGCCGCCCTCGCTGAAGGCGCGGGTGGAGCGCTTGCTCGGCCTGCCGCTGCACAACGGCTACGGCCTGACCGAAAGCGCGCCGACCATCAGCCAGACCCGGCTGGACAAGCCGCGCGACGACACCTCGGTCGGCCATCTGATTCCCGGCGTGGAGGCGCGCGTTCTGCAGCCGGACGGCGGCGGAACCGCATCAGGCGAGATCGGCGAACTGTGGATACGCGGCCCGAACGTCATGCGCGGCTACTACCGGCAGCCGGACCTGACCGCCGCCGTCATCGATGCCGACGGCTGGCTCAACACCGGCGACCTGGTGCGCCAGGATGCGGACGGCGCGCTGTTCATCGTCGGTCGCACCAAAGAGCTGATCATCCGTTCCGGCTTCAACGTCTATCCACTGGAAGTGGAAACCATGCTGAACGCGCATCCGGCCGTCACGCAATCGGCCGTGGTGGGCCGCCCGGCGGCCGATGGTGGCGAGGAAGTGGTGGCGTTTGTCGAACTCGACACCCACCACACGCTCGACATCGACGCCCTGCGGCACTATCTGGCCGAACGGCTGGCGCCGTACAAGCGCCCGTCCGCGATCATCGCGCTGGCGCGTTTGCCCGCCGCGCCCAGCGGCAAAATCCTCAAGCACCAGTTGCAACAGATGGCGGCCGAGTCCATCGGCGTCAGTTAGCGCGGATACGCCGCGAAAAATCCGCCGCCTGATCCGCCGCGCGGGCGCGGGCCGTGATGTGCGCCTGCCGCCGCAAGGTGTCAAAATCGCCCTGCCCTTGCAGCGCGCCAAGGTGGTACAGGTAGCGGTCCAAGTAGCCCGAAGCCAGCAGACGCCAATCCAGCGGCAAGCCGGGCGTGATGCGACGCGCCATCTGATAGATGATGGTGGTGCAGTTGCCGGTCAGCGTGTTGTAAAAGCGCGGTGCGGCCTTGAGCTGCTCGCCTTCGTCCAGATACGCCAGGAACAGCGAGCGCATCGTCTCCGGCGGCATCTTCAGGCGGTACAACCACATGTCCTCATCGCGGACATTGGTGCGCACGCGCAGGATGTCGCGTTCATCGGCGGCGATCAGCACGGTTTCGTAGCGCTTGAAGAAACCAGCCACAGCGTCGAAGCTCTCGCCCCGCTCCTTGCGGATTTCAATCGAGAACGTCAGGTAGCGGCCATCGTCAAAGCCGAACGACACCAGCGTGTGCGCGATGGCCGGCCCCATCCAGTAAGACAGCGCCACATCGACCGAACGCAGCCGCGTCAGATCATACTGGCGCGGTTCCCAGCGGACGGTATAGTCGGTATCGCTACGCCAGTCGAAGTTGCGCACCTGATCAAGCGTAACGACGCTGCCATCGACGTTGCCGGTGACCATGCGCGCGACGTCGTCGGCCCACCGGCGCTGGTGCGATGGCTGAATGGTGCTCCACCACGCCATCAGCGCCAGCAACAGCGCCAGCCACACCGCCGGCAGCCGGTAGCGACGGCGCCAGAAGGCGACCAGCGTGATGAGGCTGAACAGCGGCCAGGCCACCAGCGCCAGCCAGCGCGCGACATCGCCGAACGGCAGCTGAAACCACAGCGCGCCCGTGCCCCACGCGGCCAACGGAATGAAGATGAGTGTGCCGAGGCCGATAAATAAAATGCGTTTGATCATGCCACGATTATGCGGCCTAATCCTCCCGCGCGTCGACTCCGCTGGCGCACCCAATCTGGACGCAGATCAGTTTTACTGCAATACTCACCAGCAGGCCGACAACGCCAATTAATCCCAACATGGCAGGTTCCGTGTATGAAGAAGAGACGCTTCACTTTAACGGCCAGCCGGGAATTGATCCAATATCAAAAACGGCGGCCATCCATCTCGAAACGGCATAACGGTGATTTCGCTTAAACAGTTTAAATATTTTATAGAGATCGTGGACGCCGGCGGTTACTCGCGCGCGGCCGAGAAGTTGTACATCGCGCAGTCGGCGCTGAGCCGGCAGATCAAGGAACTGGAGGACGAACTGCAAACGCCACTGCTGACGCGCGACGCGCGCCAGTTCGAGCTGACGCCGGCCGGCCAGTTATTCTACGAACGCGGCAAGCGCATTCTGGAAGAGATCGACGATACGCTGGTGCAGGCGCGGCAGGTGGGCAAAGGCGCGCAGGGCATGCTCCGCTTGCAGCATTCCAGCTCGGTCATCTTGACGCCTCGCATCAGCAACGCCCTGGCCGATGCGCTGCACCAGCATCCGGGCGTCACGCTGGATGTGTCGATGCTGCCATCGGAAAACCAGACGCTGGAAATCGAGGAAGGCCGGGTCGACATCGGCCTGCTGCGTCTGCCGACGCTGCGCCGTCATCCCCACATTCAAGTGCGCGAGATCGGCAGCGAGCGCTTGATGGTGGCGGTGGCGCGCAGCTCGCCGCTGGCGGCGCGCGACAATGTGGAGCTGGCGGAGCTGAGCGAGGCGCCCTTCATCTCGATCCCGCACAAGGACCGTGGTGGCCTCAGCTATCTGGTGGCCAATCTGTGCCTGGCACAAGGCTTCTTCCCCAAGCCGGCGCGCGCGCTGTCGCGCAAGTCCTCGCAACTGAATTTGATCGAGGCCGGTCTCGGCATCGCCATCGTGCCGGAATGTATGCGGCTGACCGCCCCGGCCGGTGTGCACTTCGTGCCGCTGGCGCATGGCACTCTGCTGACGAAAATAGGTCTCGCCACCCGCCGCGAAGCCGATCCGCTGGTGACAGCCTTTGCCGACGCCCTGGTCGGCCTGCTGTCTTCTCCAGCACCGTGATGCTTGCCGCACGCACAGCGCACATCGCCGGTGACGATGTGCGCTGACCGACCATGGATGGCGTGGTCAGCGATCCTTCTTGGGGCTTTGACGGCCGGCTTCCGCATGCTGCTCCGGCGTGCCACCACGGGTGCCGCCGCTTTGCTGGTTGCCACCACCGCTGCTACGTGCACCGCCGGCACCGCCAGCACCACCTTCACTCTGCTGGTTAGCGTCGTTCTTGTGGCTCATTGCGCCGGCGCGGCGCGCCTCTTCGGACGAGAACTCATGCGCATTGCCCGATGCGTGGGCGGCACGGCCGCCCTCCGCTGCGATCTCACGCTGACGTTCCGGGTCCATCGAGGCGAAGCCGCGATTGCTGGTATCGCTCTGCTGATTTTTGCCACCCTGATTACCGCCTTGATTGCCCTGGTTCGCGTTTGCCATGATATATCTCCTTGAGTAGTTATCCTGTCGCTGACGCGTCAGGACCACCATCGTAAAGCGATCACCACGCCAGGCCTGAGAGTTCACAGCTTGTGCTCGCGTAGGACATTCCTTGCTTGCCAAGAGTGAAAGTTACCAATTGTTGAGCCAGACGGTGACAGCGCTGCGTTACCGCCCTCACCTTCCACAATCGAAGCGGACGACTGTTGACCTTGAGGTATGGCAAACTAATGCCATTCGAGACAGACAGGAATCAGCATGAGCGCCGGACCCGACGATCAAGACCCAACCTCACCATCCCCTGCACCACAACGCCGCGCCTCCGACCACGGCGAGCGCCGCCGGACCGAACCGAAAAGCACGCCGGACATCGGCACGCCGCGCTACCTCGACCCCGGCGACACCGTGTTCAGCCTGTGGGGCCGGGTCATCATGGCGCGCTACCGGCGCATCGCGGCGGCGGCCACGCGCCACATCATCCAGCGGCCGCTGCACATCGGCGTGTCCGCCCGCATTTTCCACCCCGAGCCCGGCGCGACCGGCCTGCGCAGCAAGAACCTGCAATATCTGGAAGAATCGATCGCGCAGTGGGTGATGTCGCGCGACGTGCTGGTGTTCATGATCCCGACGGTGAATACCGACGGCCTGCTGCACCCATCCAACATCCGCCTGCGCGACTACGCCAAGCATCTGGACGGCCTGGTGCTGCAAGGCGGCGCCGACGTCTCGCCGCAAAGCTACTCCGAGGTGCCGACCCGGCCGGAATGGGGCGGCGACCGCGCGCGCGACATGTACGAGCTGGAGCTGCTGCACGAGTTTGTCGAAGCCGGCAAGCCGGTGCTCGGCATCTGCCGTGGCTGCCAATTGATCAACGTCGCCTTTGGCGGCACGCTGTACCAGGACATCGCCACCGACGTGCCGGATTCGCTGGCCCACGTCAACGACGCCTACGACCGCAATCGCCACGAAATCGCCTTCCCCACCGGTTCGTCGCTGACGCGCATGTTCCAGGGCAAGACCGCCGGGCTGGTCAACTCCATCCACCACCAGGCGGTGAAAACGCTGGGGCGCGACATGTCGATCGAAGCGCTGTCGGTGCCGGATAATGTGATCGAGGCGATCCGCTACCGCAAGGCGCCGTTTGTGATGGGCCTGCAATGGCATCCGGAATTCCACCAGGCCGGCGGTGTCGAGCTGCTGGACTGCACCGGCATCCTCGACAACTTCCTGCGCGTGGCGCGCGAAACCCGCTTCTAAGCCGGCACCGCCGGCTTGACCGGCGTCACCTGCCGCGGAAACGCTGAATCGCCGCGTCCACCACGCCCTCCACGCTGCCGCTGGCGTCGAACTGCTGGCGCAGATAGTGGGCGTCGCTGCCCTCGTGCGTCACCTGCATCAGATGCTGCAGACCGGCGGTGGCGCCCAGTTGCAGGCCATACGGCTCCATCTTGCGCAGCGTGGTCAGGATATCCTCGCGCAGCGACAGGCTCTCGTAGGTTTTCGGATGGACGATGGTGCCGTCCAGGCCGAAGCGGCAAGCCTGGAAACGGTTGTAGTTGTACACCAGGTAATCGTCCTCGGCCGGCGCCTCCTCGCGGCGCTCCAGCAGATATGCGCACAGCGATTGCAGATACACCGCCAGCGCCGCCGCCCGTTCCACCGTCAGCGGCGTGTCGCACACGCGCAGCTCAATGGTGCCGAACTCCGGCTTGGGACGGATGTCCCAGTAAAAGTCCTTCATACTCTTGATCACGCCGGTGTGTTCCATCTTGGCGAAATACTCGTGCTCGAAGGTATGCCAGCTTTGCGTGAACGGCGCCCGGCCACTCATCGGGAAGGCGAACACCGAATTCAGGCGCGCCGAGTTGAACAGCGTGTCATTGCCCTGCACATACGGCGACGATGACGACAGCGCGATGAAGTGCGGCACGTAGCGGCTCAGCGAATGCAGCAGGAACAGCGCGTCGTCACCCGAGGCGCAGCCGATGTGCACGTGCTGGCCGAAGATGGTGAACTGCTTGGCCAGGTAGCCATACAGCTCCGACACTTCCTTGAAGCGCGGCTTGGAGAAAATGCGCCGCTCCGACCATTTCTGGAACGGGTGCGTGCCGCCCCCGCAAATACCGATGTTCAGTTGCTCGCCGGCCTGCACCAGCGTGTCGCGGATCAATTGCAGCTGCGCCACCAGTTCCGTATGGTTGGTGTGCACGTCGCTGTTAATCTCGATCATGCTCTCGGTGATTTCCGGCGTCACGTTGCCGGGAAACGGCTTGCGGCTCAACAGGTGCAACAGGTCCGGGCTGGAGGCGGTCAGATCGAAGTCCGACAAGCTCACCAGTTGCATCTCCAGCTCAACGCCCATGGTGAGCGGCTTCGATGCCTTGAATTCTTCCAATGCCATTATTTTTCCTCCTGATGGGTTTCTTTCGCCCAGATCAGCGCGCGCTGCGTAATGATCGGGCCGACCACTTCCAGCAGCAGCGTCATCGCCGCCAGCGCGGCCAGTTCATCGACCAGCACGATGCCCATGTATTTGGTTTGCTCCAGCAACAGCGTGACGAACACCGACATCGGCGACAGCGCGATACCGGTCAGCACGCCCTTGCGCCACGAGATGCCGCCAACGTGCGCGAACGCCGCCACGCTGGCCGTCTTGACCAGGAAGCGCGCCAGCAGCAGCACGGCGGCCAGGCCGGCGCCATCGACCACGCGCTCCCATTCCAGCGTCGACACGGCGAACACGAACAGCAACACGGTCAGCAGTTCGCCGATGCCGCCGAAGTTACGCTCGGTGCGGCTGAACGCCACCCGATTGTGGCGCGCCACCAGGCCGAATGTCAGCGTCGCCAGTACCGGCGACACGTCGAACGCGCGCGCCGCCGCCACCAGCAGAATCACGCCCAGCGCGAAAGCGATGGTGCCGTCGCGCGCCAGCGCACCAAGGCGGCGCAGCACGGCCGGCACCAGAAAGCCCATCAGCGCGCCCATCACGGCCGAGCCCAGCAGCTCAATGCCGCTGTGCGACATCGCCTGCGTCAGGCTGCCGGAGGTTTCAAACACCCAGAAGCCGACCACCACCTTGAACACGAACAGCGCGATGACGCTGTTGATCGCCACCAGGTGCAACACCCGTTCGGTCACCTGGCCGGACGAGTCTTCTTCGTTAATCACGCGCAGCACGCCGGCCGGCGAGGTCGACATCGCCAGCGAGGCCAGCAGCAAAGAGGTCAGCGGCGGCATGCCGGTCAGATGAGAAATCGCGTACACCACCGCGAACGTGGCGGCCGATTCCACCACGCCGGTGAGGGCGATCCACGGATTAATCCGCAGCCAGTGCAGATTGATGCGATAACCAAATTCAAACAGGATCAAACCGAAGGCCAGGTTGGCCATGATAGTGACGTTGCTCGCGGCACCGCTGCTGAGCGCTTCCGGAAAGGCCTGTGCGAGCAGAAAACCCACCAGGCCGTAGACACTGATGCGCGGCAGGCGCGTCCAGCGGTGCAGCAATTCTCCTGAGAGCCAGGCGACGGCAATGGCCAAGGGCCAACCCATATCGGCCAAAATGACCTGAAGATCCGGCATGTACTTCTCCTTTTTATCAATACTTGTACAATTCTGCAGTATTGCTAGCGCGCTCACTGTGCGCTAGGGAACTTAAGGAAACATTTAATGCTCGAACTTCTTAGCGAACATGCATGCTTCGGCGGCGTCCAGCGTTTTTACCGCCACGAATCGCGCGAGATCGGCTTGCCGATGCGCTTCTCCGTCTTCATTCCACCGCAGGCGCAACAGGGCCCCGTGCCGGCCCTGTTCTATCTCGCCGGCCTGACCTGCACCGAAGAGACCTTCATGATCAAAGCCGGGGCGCAGCGCGTGGCGGCGGAACTCGGCCTGATGCTGATCGCGCCCGACACCAGTCCGCGCGGCGCCAATGTGGATGGCGAGAGCGACAGCTGGGACTTCGGCGTGGGCGCCGGTTTTTATGTCGATGCCACGCAGGCGAAGTGGGCCGGGCACTATCGCATGTACAGCTATATTCATGAGCTGCGTGAACTGGTGGGGCAGGAACTGCCGGTCGATGCGCGGCGCATCGGCGTATTCGGCCACTCGATGGGCGGCCATGGCGCGTTGACGATGGCGCTGAAGCGCCCGGACGTGTTCCGCTCGGTGTCCGCGTTCGCGCCGATTGCCGCGCCATCGCAATGCCCTTGGGGCAAGAAGGCCTTCACCGGTTATCTGGGCGAAGACCAGGGCGCGTGGGCGCAGTATGACGCCACTTCCCTGATGACGCAAGCGACGACACCCTTCCCGGCCGGCATCCTGATCGATCAGGGACTGGGCGATAAGTTCCTCGCCGAGCAGCTGTATCCGGAAGCCTTCGAGGCGGCCTGCGCCACGGCGGCGCAGCCGCTGACGCTGCGCCGGCATGCAGGCTACGACCACGGCTACTACTTCATCCAGACGTTTGTGGAAGACCATCTGCGCTTCCACGCCAGCAACCTGGCTACAGTCTGATCTCCGTGCCCAGCTTCAACAGGAACTGGGCGATCCACGCCGGATGCGCCGGCCACGCCGGTGCGGTGACGAAGATGCCGTCGGTCACCGCCTGGTCGACCGGAAGGTCGGCATAGCTGGCGCCGGCCAGTCTGACCTCCGGCGCGCAGGCCGGATACGCGGAGATGGTTTTACCGCGGATCACCTCGGCCGCGGCCAGCAACTGCGCGCCGTGGCAGATCGCCGCGATCGGCTTGTTGGCGGCGGCGAACTGTTGCACCAACTCGATCACGCGCGGATTCAGGCGCAGATACTCCGGCGCGCGGCCGCCGGCGATCGCCAGCGCGTCATAGTCGCCGACCTCGGCTTGCGCGAAATCGGCGTTCAGTGTGAAGCGGTGACCGGGCTTTTCGGTGTAGGTCTGGTCGCCCTCGAAGTCGTGGATCGCGGTCTTGATGGTGTCGCCGGCGCGCTTGTCCGGACACACGGCGTGCACGGTGTGACCGACCGCCTGCAGCGCCTGGAACGGCACCATGGTCTCGTAATCCTCCGCAAAGTCACCCGTCAAAAACAGAATTTTCTTGGCTGCCACGGTAGCTCCTTTCCTGAAAGTGCATCGGACAAAAACAAAGGGCCACGACGTCACCGTCGTGGCCCTTTATACTACCTTGTTTCTTTACTTACGCGGCAGCCGCCTTGGACAGCACCGTGCGAATGGTGCCGGCCAGGTCCTCGGCGGAGAACTTGGCCACATACGCGTCGGCGCCGACACCCTTGACGTGGTCTTCGTTGGTCTTGCCCGACAACGAAGAGTGAATCACCACCGGGATCTTGCCAAAGCGCGCGTCCTGCTTGACCAGACGGGTCAGCGTGAAGCCATCCATTTCCGGCATTTCCAGGTCGGTCAGGATCATGGCGACACGATCGCTGATCTGCACACCTTCGGCTTTGGCGCCGTCGGCGATGACTTGAAGGCGGTCCCATGCCTCCTTGCCCGACTTGGTCATGATGAAGTGAACGCCCATCGCTTCCAGGCCTTTTTCAATCAGGTTGCGCGCCACCACCGAATCATCGGCGGCCAGGATCACGGCGCCCGGCTTGAGCAGCACTTTCGGTCCTATGGTTTCGGGATCGACATCCTTGCCTTCGGCCGGCACCAGTTCACGCAAAATGGTTTCGACGTCGAGCACCTGCGCCAGGCGGGTGTTCTGCACGTCGCCATCGACACGGGCGATACTGGTGACCTTGCCACCGGCCGTGCCTTCGGCCGTCAGCACCTGGCTCCAGTCCAGGCGCACGATTTCATCCACCGACTCGACCGCGAACGCTTGCGTGGTGCGGGCGAATTCGGTGACCAGCATAATATTCAGACCAGTTTTTGGGGTCACACCGACGATGCCTGGCAAATCCAGCACCGTGATGATTTGCCCGCGGAGGTTCACAACACCCAACATGTGTGGCGGGGACCCGGCCACAGCAGTTACTTCAGGCATTGCGACGATTTCGCGGATTTTGAAGACGTTAATACCGAACAACTCCGAGTGTTCGCCGTTGGCGTCGCCGCCGAGACGGAACAGGAGGAGTTCGAATTTATTGGAGTTGGTCAGGTTGCTACGCTCATCAACTTCCTGTTGCACTGATTTCATGGATTCGTCTCCTTCGGTGGTCCGCATCCAGTATAACGTTAGCAACGACCAAGATGTTGTATTAGAGAACGATAAACAACAAAAAAGGCAGCCCGCAGGCTGCCTTTCGATGTGCTACTGAATTCTGGAGCGGGAGAAGAGTCTCGAACTCTCGACCTCAACCTTGGCAAGGTTGCGCTCTACCAACTGAGCTACTCCCGCAGAAGGCACAGATTATGCCAGAAAGATTTCCATTCCGCTAGTGTACCGATGGTGTCGCGCGCCAACTTCTTACCGAACTTCCAATAGTGTAAGCTTAGACAGTTTTGGTATTCACGCAGCTATTCGCGTAGTAAAGGAAGGGAATGGATTCAATCGAAGTCGTACTGATCATGTTGCTGGCGGTGGTGGCCAGCGCTTACCTGCGCAAGGTGCTGCCCGGGTCGATCCCGCTGCCGCTGGTGCAAATCGGCCTGGGCGCGCTGATCGCGGCCCAGTCGGCGCATGGCGTCGACCTGGAGCCGGATTTATTCTTCCTGGTGTTTCTGCCGCCGCTGCTATTCCTCGACGGCTGGCGCATCCCCAAAAGCGGCCTGCTGCGCGACAAGGGCACCATCCTTGAACTGGCCTTCGGCCTGGTGGTGTTCACCGTGGTCGGCGCCGGCTTCCTGATCCACTGGATGATCCCGGCCATGCCGCTGCCGGTGGCGTTCGCGCTGGCGGCCATCGTCTCGCCGACCGACCCGATCGCGGTCAGCTCGATCACCGCCACCACGCCGATCCCCAAGCGCCTGATGCACATTCTGGAAGGTGAATCGCTGCTCAACGACGCCTCCGGCCTGGTGTGCTTCCGCTTCGCCGTGGCCGCCGCCATGACCGGCACCTTCTCGCTGCAGACCGCCGCCCTCACCTTCGTCTGGCTGGTGATCGCCGGCATCGCCGCCGGCGTCGCCGTCACCATGGCCATCACCTGGATGCAGCGCTGGCTGACCCGCCACTTCGGCGAGCCGCCCGGCTCGCCGATCCTGGTCAACCTGCTGATCCCATTCGGCGCCTACCTGGTGGCCGAGCGCCTGCACGCCTCCGGCATCCTGGCGGCGGTGGCGGCCGGCGTCACGATGAGCTATGTGGAACTGAGCGGCCACGCGATGGCGGCCACCCGCATCCAGCGTTCGGCCGTGTGGGACACGGTGCAGTTCACGCTGAACGGCGTGATGTTCGTGCTGCTGGGCGAACAACTGCCGGAGATCTTCCGCCTGGCCGGCACCTCGCTGGAGGAAAGCGGCCACCTGAGCCGCTGGTGGCTGGTGGTGTATGCGCTGGCGATCACCGCCGGCCTGCTGGTGCTGCGCATGGCGTGGGTGTGGACCTCGCTGCGGCTGACCATCTTCAAGCAGAAATTCCGCCACCAGCCGCGCCACAAGATCAATCCGCGCCTGCTGCTGGCCACCACGCTGGCCGGCGCGCGCGGCACCATCACGCTGGCCGGCGTGCTGACGCTGCCGCTGATGCTGCCGAACGGCGATCCGTTCCCGGCGCGCGCGCTGACCATCTTCCTCGCCTGCGCGGTGATTCTGCTGTCGCTGCTGGTGGCCAGCGTCGCCCTGCCACGCCTGCTGGCCGGCATGACCTTCCCGGCCGAGCCGGAAGAGCAGCGGGAGGAAGACCTGGCGCGCCGCGCCGCCGCCAACGCCGCCATCGAGGCCATCGAGAAAACCCAGGTGCAGCTGATGGAATCGGACGCCTGCATCGATCCGGAAGTGTATCCGCAGGCGGCGGCGCGCGTGATCGCCTTCTATGAGCACAAGCTGAAGGAGGTCGACCCGGAGAGCGAGCAAGCCTGGCGCAAGACCGACTCCGCCGAAAAGGAACTGCGCCTGGCCGCGCTGGCGGCCGAACGCCGCACGGTGTTCGACCTGGCGCGGCACGATCACATCTCCGACGCCATCTCGCGCAAGCTGGTGCGCGAGATCGATTTGATGGAAGCGCGCTACCGCTGACACCATGCAAAGAACCCGCACCGTTATCGCGATCGCCTGGGTATTATTCTGGCTGCTGATGATCACCACCTCGGTGCAGGAGTATTTGCGCGATCATGATCACGGCGTGTGGAAGCCGATACTGTGGGAATCGTCATCGGCGCTGACCGGCACCTTGCTGCTGCTGGCGCAGCGCCACTTCACGCGTCGATACGACCACCTGCTGCACTCGCCCTTGCGCTGGTTCGCGCGGCAGTTTGTGTGGCTGCCGGTGTACTGGGTGGCGTTCGTGCCGATGGCCTTCGGCATGCGCCACGCGGTGTACGCACTGGCCGGCGAGCGCTACACGCACGGCGACTGGGCCTCGGTGTATTTGTACGAAGACATCAAGATGACAGTGTTCTTCTGCATCTTCGCCACGATCACCTTTGGCGTGCTGTCCTTCCACGCGATGCTGGGAGAAAAGCTGCGCGTCGAACGCGCCAACGCCTCGCTGCGTGAAGCGCAGTTGCTGCGCCTGAGCCAGCAAATGCAGCCGCACTTCCTGTTCAACGCCCTCAACACCATCTCCTCGCTGATGTACAGCGACATGCAACGGGCGGACGCGATGCTGGTCCAGCTGAGCGACGTGCTGCGCGCCACGCTGGACATCGGCGAGCGCCACCTGGTGCCGCTGGAAACGGAACTGCGCATCCTGCGCGGCTATGCCGGCCTGATGGCCGAGCGCTTTTCTGACCGCGTCAGCATCCACTGGGACATCGACGACTCGCTGCTGTCCTGCGACGTGCCGGTCATGAGCATGCAACCGCTGTTGGAAAACATCTTCAAACACACCGTGGAAAAACGCCGCCAGCCGTGCGTCATCACCATTTCCGCCCAGCGCGCCGGCGGCGATCTGCTGCTACGGCTGGAAGACGATGCCGGCAACGTCGCGGCCAACGCCGGCATGGGAACGCCCGGCATTGGCCTGCGCAACCTGCGCGAGCGACTGGACGCCTTGTACGGCGACCGCGCGGCATTCGCGCTCACCGCGCTGTCGCCGGCGGGTGTGCGCGCCGAAGTGAGGCTGCCATGCGCATCCTGATCGTCGACGACGAACGCCCGGCACGCGACAAGTTGCGGCGCATGCTGTCGGCCGAGCCGGACATCAGCGCCATCGAGGAAGCCCGCGACGGTGTTGAAGCGCTGGAGACGCTGCCGGCCTTCGCGCCCGACCTGCTGCTGCTCGATATCCAGATGCCCGAAATTTCCGGCCTCGATGTCGCCGCCTCGCTGCCGGCGCCGGCGCCGCTGGTGGTCTTCGTCACCGCCTACGATGAATACGCCATCCGCGCCTTCGACGCCAACGCCATCGACTACCTGCTCAAGCCCTACGACCAGCCACGCCTGCAACGCGCCTTGCAACGCGCACGCGAACGTCTGGCCACGCAGCGGCCGGCCAGCACGCCGCTGCCGGCGGTCGGCCAGTTGCTGATCCCCGAGCGCGGCGGCACGCGCATCGTCAAGGTCGAGCAAATCCAGTGGATAGAAACCGCCGACAACTACGTCATCCTGCACACCGCCGACGGCGAACCGCTGATGCGCCAGACGCTGGCCGGCCTGCTGGAAAAACTCGGCCCACGCTTCATCCGTTGCCACCGCCGCGCCGCCGTGCAAATCGACTGGATCGCCAGCATCATCAACCACGACAAAGGCGACGGCGAACTGCTGCTGCGCGGCGGCGCCCGCGTGCCGCTGAGCCGCCAGTATCGCGCCGACGTCGTCGCCCATTTTCAATAAGCGTTTGCCTGCATGGTAAGCTAAGGCTCCACTTTGGGGAGGCGATCATGAAACGTGTAACCGGTATCGGCGGCATATTTTTTCATGCAAAAGATCCAGCGGCCTTACGCGGCTGGTATCAGCAGCACTTGGGTGTCGACGTCCAGCCTTGGGGCGGCGCGGCGTTTACCGAGTCCGGCACCACCGCCTGGTCCATCAGCCAGGCTGACGGCGACCACTTTGCGCCCAGCACCTCGTCCTTCATGATCAACTACCGCGTGCACGACCTGAGCGGATTGCTGCAGGCCCTGCGCGACGAGGGTTGCCATGTGCTGGAAAAGACCGAGGATGGCGATTACGGCAAATTCGGCTGGGTCATTGATCCCGAGGGGAACAAGGTCGAGCTCTGGCAGCCGCCGCCCGGCCAGTAAGGTCCAACTCGCCCCTCGCCGCGCCCAATTCGCCCCATGGCGATGGACGACGGCGCGCCACGTCCTTTAATCTGGCTTCATAAAAACATGGAGCCTGAAATGAATCAACAACGCCTGTATTACTTCGACTGGATACGCATCTTTGCGTTTTGCCTGCTGATCCTCTATCACACCGGCATGTACTACGTGACGTGGGACTGGCACGTCAAAAGCCCCGACGCCGGTCCCGCCATCGAGCCGCTGATGATTTTGTCGTCGCCCTGGCGCCTCGCGTTGCTGTTCATGATTTCCGGCGTCGCCACCGCTTTCATGCTGAAGAAGATGCGCGTCGGCGCGCTGCTGCGTCAGCGCAGCTGGCGGCTGCTGGTGCCGCTGATATTCGGCATGTTCGTCATCGTGCCGCCGCAATCGTATTTTGAAATCGTCGAAAAGATCGCTTACCAGGGCAGCTACGCTGAATTCATGCAGCGCTACATCGCCGCCTACCACGGCTTTTGCCGCAACGGCGATTGCCTTGCGCTGCCGACCTGGAACCACCTGTGGTTCGTCGCCTACCTGTGGGTCTACACCATGATCGGCGGCTTGATCGCCTGGCTGCTGGGCGCGCGGCTGGACGCCATCGGCGCCGCGCTGGGCCGGCTGCTCAGCGGCTGGCGTCTGATCGCGCTGCCGGTGGCGGTGCTGGCGGCGGCGCGCTATGCGCTGGTCGACCACTTCCCCAGCACCCACGCGCTGTTCGGTGACTGGTACAACCATGCGCAATACTTCTTCGTGTTCGCCCTGGGTGCGCTGCTGGCGATGCAGACCGATTTCTGGGCACGCGTGGAGTCGCTGCGCTGGACCAGCCTGGGACTGTGGCTGTGCAGCTGGGCGCTGATCGTCATCTACTGGTCGATCCCCGACGCGCTGGCCAGCACGACCGAGGTTCTGCAATGGAAGCCGATCATGCGCGCCGTGTACTGCGTCTGCCAATGGACCGCGATACTGACGGTGTGCGGCTTCGGCCGCCGCCACCTGAACTTCGACAGCGCCAAACGCCGCTATCTGACCGAGGCCGTGTTCCCGGTCTACATCCTGCACCAGACGCTGATCGTCACCATGGCCCACTGGCTCAAGCCAGTGAAGCTGGCGCCGACCATCGAGGGTGTGTTCCTGGTGGTGCTCACCTTCGGCATCAGCTTCGGCGTGTTTGAAGTGGTGCGCCGCATCGCCGTGCTGCGCCCACTGTTCGGCCTGGGCCGGACGCCGGCGTGGCCGGCATCAGGCCATCCAGCGCAGGAACTGGCTGCTCAAAGGTAGCGTCAGCGCGGCCAGCAGCGTCTGCACCGTGATCAGCGACGCCATCAGCCGGGTGTCGCCGCCCATCTGCCGGGCCATGATGTAGGCGTTGGGTGCGGTCGGCAAGGCGCAGTAAAAGCAGGCCGCCAGCGCCACCGGCGCCGGCACCGCGAACAGCAGGCTGACCTTGGCGGCCAGCAGCGGCAGCAACAGCAGCTTCAACGCCGACGTCAGGCTCAGCGCCATCGGCCGCAAGCCCTGCCGCGAGAACTCCAGGCCGCTGCCGACGCAGATCAGGCCCAGGCACAGTGCCGCCTTGCCGAGGATGTCCAGGGTATTGAACAGCGGCGCCGGCTGCGGCAGGCCGGCCACGCTCCACACCACGCCGGCCAGCGTCGACAGGATGATGGGATTGCGAACCAGGTTGCGGCCGATGCGGCCGGCGTCGGCGGGCACGCCGCTCCACCACGACAGCGCGATCACCGAGATCACGTTCACCACCGGCAGGCACAGCGCCAGCGACAGCATCACCAGCGCGGTCGTCTGCGGCGGAAACAGCAGCGCCGACACAGCGATGCCGAAGTAGGTGTTGGGCCGCACCGCGCCCTGCACCACCGACGACCGCGCCGCGTCCGGCAAGGCGCGCGCCGGCAGCAGCAACAGCAGCGCCGCCAGCGTCACCAGCGCGGTCGGCAGCAGCGTCGCCAGCGCCAGGTCGCCGACCTCGGCCGAGCCGAAGCTCAGCTTGGCCGTGCCGCTGAACAGCAGGGCCGGAAAGCAGATGTTGTACGAGAACTTCTCGATTGACGGGAAAAACGCCTCGGGCAGCCAGCCGTAGCGACGGATCGCGCCCCCCAGCAGGATGATCAGCAAGACCGGCAGTATCGCGTTCAGCATGCTCAATCCATCGCCACGCCGGACGGGCCGATGCGCTCGGCATTGGGCGTGTCGCCGATGCGGATACGGATCAGGTGGCGCGCCGCATCGGTGTAGGTGGCGCGGCCGTGCAGCGTGCGGCGGTTGTCGGCCCACAGCAGCGTGTCGTCCGGCAGGTGCTCGCAGAAGCGCGGCGCGCGCTGTTCGATCACCTCGTTGAGCAGCGTCAGCGCGGCGCGCAGCGGCGGCGTGTCCAGCGCCGGCCGCGCCGCCAGGCCCTTGAGGATGGAATCGTAGCGCCAGCGCATCGCCAGGCTGTCGCCCAGCCGTTCGAACACCGGCGCCAGTTCGATTTCCACCTGCTCGTCATTGGCCGCGTACACCGACGGCACGCGGAAAGGCAGCCGCGCCTCGCTCAGCAGTTCGAAGCTGGCGCGGCCGGCCTCGGTGCGCTGCAGTTCGGCGTGGATAGCGTCCACATCGATCAGCAGCGACGCGCCGCCGCCGCACTGCGCGGCGCGTACCACGTACAGCAGGAACTGCTCCTCGGGCATCGGATAGAACGAAGAATCGGTATGCATGTCGGCATTGCCGACGCGCTCGGAGAACGTGACAAACCGGTTCTGCTCGGCGCTGCCCGGACGCGCGCGGATGTCCCAGGCGACGCGCTGGGTGCGCTGATCGGTCGAGGTCGGGAAGCCCAGGCTCAGCGCGATGGCGTACAGCACGGCGTTGCGCTCCGCCTCCGCCAGACCGGCCAGGCCGAGGCCGGTGATGGCCAAGCCACGGACGCCGGCATGACGCAGATGGCGGCGCAATTGCTGCAATGCGGGCACCGCCAGCAGCTCGCGCTGCAGCGCCACCTCGTCCGGGTGCGGATAGAAGCCGTTGCCGTTGTAGTCGCTGAAGTAGCGACTGACGATCGCCACGATGGCCGACTGATCTTGACCCCAGTCGAAATCGCGCACGGTGACGAAAATATGTGGTGACTGCTTGAGTGCTGCGCCCATCAGGACCTCCCAAAAAAAATGCCGCAAGGAAATATTTCCGCAAATACCACGACATCTCATGCTGCGACGCAACATGCGGAAACTACGTAGAACTTGCTGCACTGCGGGGAGTAAGCGCAACTAATTGTCTTGTGCTACCATGCGTTTCCCGTGGGAAATATCACACATTCTCACGGCTCCCCAAATAACAAATCAGGGCGGCGCCCAAACATTGCGCCGTCCACTTGCTCCTGAAGGAATTGTCCTATGACTTTGTTACGTGATCTCAAGCTGGCGACCAAGCTGGGGCTGGCGTTTGCGCTGGTCCTGACCCTGGCCGCCGCAGTGGATATGTTTGCCATCATCAAGCTGGCCCAGGTCAACAGCGCGTCGACCGAGTTGTCCGAGCGCTGGATGCCGGCGATGCGCGTAGTGCAGGACCTGAAGGCGCAGATCGCCCGCGTGCGCACCCGCGAGTTCCAGTACATCATCTCCACCGATCCAAAACAGATGGACCAGTACGACAAGGTCATCGCCAACGACCTGGTGGACCTGCGCCAGATGCAGGACACCTACGTCAAGCTGATCGCCACCCCCGGGGAACAGGCGCTGTACAACGACTTCCTGTCGATGTGGGACCGCTACATGGCCGAGGACGCGAAGATCCGCGCCGCCGTGCGCCAGGGCGACGATGCCGCCGCCAAGCAGCTGATCCGCGGCGAATCGAACAAGCTGATCGTGTCGCTGCGCGGCCAGATCGACAAGCTGGTCAAGCTGTACGAGGAAGGCGGCGATGCCGCCTCCGACCGGGGCGACGCCCTGTATGCGTCGGCGCGCTTGTGGATCATCACCCTGCTGATCGGCTCCATTGTGCTGGGCGCGCTGTGCGCCACGCTGATCACGCGCTGGCTGGTGCAGCGCCTCGGCGGCGAGCCGGACTACGCGGTCGCGATCGCCGGCCAGATCGCCGACGGCGACCTGAGCGTGGCCATCGACACCCGCGACGGCGACCGCGACAGCCTGCTGTTCGCGATGAAGTCGATGCGCGACAGCCTGGCCGGCCTGGTCGAGCGCGTGCGCGCCGGCACCGACACCATCGCCAGCGCATCGCAGCAGATCGCCGCCGGCAACGTCGACCTGTCGGCCCGCACCGAGCAGCAGGCCGCGTCGCTGGAGGAAACCGCCGCGTCGATGGAGGAGCTGACCAGCACCGTCAAGCAGAATTCGGCCAGCGCCAGCGAGGCCAACCAGTTGGCGCTGAGCGCGTCGGCGGTGGCGCAGCAAGGCGGCGCCGTGGTGTCGCAGGTGGTGCAGACCATGGGCTCGATCAACCAGTCGTCACGCAAGATCGTCGACATCATCGGCGTCATCGACGGCATCGCCTTCCAGACCAACATCCTGGCGCTGAACGCGGCCGTGGAAGCGGCGCGCGCCGGCGAACAGGGCCGCGGTTTCGCGGTCGTGGCCACCGAGGTGCGCAACCTGGCGCAGCGCTCGGCCGCCGCCGCCAAGGAAATCAAGGAGCTGATCAGCGATTCGGTGCAGCAGGTGGAAAACGGCAGCCAGCTGGTTGAGCAGGCCGGCGCCACCATGGAAAACGTGGTGGACAGCGTGCGCCGCGTGACCGACATCATGAGCGAGATCAGCGCCGCCGGCGAGGAGCAGCGCGCCGGCATCGAGCAGGTCAACACCGCCATCGCCGGCATGGACGCCGTGACCCAACAGAACGCCGCGCTGGTGGAGGAAGCCACCGCCGCCTCGCAGAGCATGCAGGACCAGGCGGCCGCGCTGAGCGAGCTGGTGTCGGTGTTCCGTCTGGCGGCGCAGCCGTCCGGCCGCGCCGGCGCACGCCGCGACCTGCACATCGTCACCACCCCGGCAGCGCGCCAACCGGCGCCGGTG
>NZ_WWCP01000042.1 GCF_009857505.1 Duganella lactea | reverse complement strand
TTCGTCATGGTGGAGTTTCCTCTGTTGGTTGGTTTTGATCTCGACAATCAAATTTTCCAACAAAATCTCCACCGCCTCATCCCCGCCTGCAGATTTCAGCCCGTACACCAGATTCGACTATAGCTCTTCTGCCATCCGGGTGTTTCAGATCAAAAAGGTCTTGTATGTATTCCTTAAAAATTTCTGGATGTAGGCCTCCATCAAAACAGCCCATCGCGGAAGGTAAAGGCTGACCTGAGAAATAAGTTTGCGCAACAAGTGCTGGCATCGGTTGCCCACACTGCGGGGTATGACCAGCGTACACAAAGAAATGATGGTCATCGCGGTTCTGCATTTTCTCCCGCGCCCCCTCATAGTCGTAGAACAACTCCTCTTCGGATTTTAGAGATGAGCGATCTACTTTGAACTCAACCAAAAACAGAAGATCGTCCTCACCAAAAATTGCGTCGCCAGCAGCGTGTTCCTCTAAGCCGGCCAATGGGGCTACAAAGGCAAGAGTACGTTTATGTACGGCCTCTAGCACAAAAGCATACTCAACAGTCTTCTCCACAAAAATGTGGACGCTGCAAGTGATTTCCTTTCTAAGCGGTTGCCGATGGCGGCAAATAAAATAATTTCCAAGAACCAATTAAGTGAAATTGAGCTAGACGCTCAAATAATCACACTTTGTAACTGCAACCCGCTTGATCTGAATCGCTACGGCCATCGCCAGTCCACCAGGGTAATTTAGCGTGGGTCTTCACGCGACCACGGAACACAAACACCTGGCCGCTGAACGGATCTTCCTCCAGCGCCGTCTGCACCTTTGCAGCAAGTCATTAAAGCCAGAGCGCATCTCTGTGGCGCCGCCAGCGAGCCACACCCTCGTTCCTGTGGCAAGGCCGATCATCGCAAATACCTGCTCCAGCACTTGCGCTCGCGTTGCTGCGTTGGGCTGGTCTTCAATACGGACGCGAATCTGCCCCCCCCTCAATCACAATGGTGCCTTCGGCGTCCGCACCGGCGTTGTCTGTTGCAGTCGCGGTCTGAGCCAGCTCCACCGGCAACAGACCATCGTCACGCATCAACGCTGGCGCGCCGAGGGGGTCTTGCTGATACAGTCTGCGCCAACTGAATACTTGGTTGACGTTGACGCCGTGTTCGCGGGCGATGCGAGCAACGGAAGCACTGGATTCCAAGACCATTGAGCGATACTACTGGAACGAAAGAAATCACACGACTCTTAGCGTGACCACGCTGCAGCTTGGTCGCCATACTGGGCCATGAGCAGCACCGCGCAGGTGGTAATTGCGTCCACTAAATGCCGCTAGGTTGCACGATTGAACGCGTCTCCTCTCTCCCTTTGCCGTTGTGCGCATGAACTACAAAATCAAGCCTCGGGAGCAAATCAAACATCCCAAATGCCATCCGCTCGTACAGATCCCTACGCTACTCGGCATGCGGCCCTCTTACAATCGTTCGGCACATCCCTGCACAAACTGCAATGGTGTACAGCTCGCTGACACGTCTCGCTCGCATCTGGCCGCTGCTGGTGGCGCCTGAAAGGCGCTGCTTGTAATGGACTGGGGATATCAATCGGATTGGATATCTCATGCCACATCTGGCAAGGAATAAATCTTCTTGAAACTCTGCTGGAACGCCGGCCAACAACTGCCCGTCCCGGTCACGCGCGACGTACCCGGCAACCCACTCTAAACTACCAAGCAAATGCTGTTAGAACATCCTGTCCAAGACGACGAAAATACACGGTGCCAGTAACGCCCGGTCGCCAATGAGCGCACAACGGCTCAACCACTACGAAACGGACAAAGACATCCCCGATTTCAATCAGGCGAATTGCCTCAAAGCCAAAAAAACGTCCCACTCGTGCGGAAACTGCTTTGTAGAAACTCTCTTTGGCAGAAAAGATAATCCCGAATAACACAGCGCGAGGCAACAACATTTCGTGCGCAAGCAAAAGAGAGAACTCATGTGCATCCAGAACTGACTGAGCTAACGCCTCCTGCACTTCAAGGCTGGGTAAATGCTCTATATCAATTCCAATACCGTTGCACTCCGATGAGGGCAGCACCGTAGCCACAGCACAATCGCTATTGTGAGTAATGCTTCCCACGACTCCGGCCGGCCAAGCCGGAGAGCCCCGCGCACCGATTCCTGCCTCCAACTCCGAAAGACCACCTTTCCGAAGTGCTAGACGCGCAGCATACCTGCCAAAGAAGTACTCCGCCTGCCGTTTATGCACACTGCGCAGAACATCTGTCGGCAACGCGACGTTCTGCTCAGCAAACGCGTCCAAACAAAACTGCTGAGTGTCGAATTTAATCAGTTGCAAAGTCGGACTTAAACCGCCTATGTGCCATGTCAACACTTCGTGGCCTCGTAGCCCAGGTACCACTGGCGCGAGGACAGCATTCATAAGCTAATCCTGCTCTTACGGACAGCGTCTTCAAACACGGTAAAGCGCGCGGCTCCAGTTGCCGCGTTGATGACGCCATTCCCATGTCCAGCTGGAACTCCCCTGACGTAAGAACCGCCGTAGCGCCCGCCAGTATCAAACACGCCCCAGATCAAAGAGTACTCGATAAGATTGCCTGCCGTGCCCGGCCCCCAGACCATATCCGGCACGCAATATTCCTGAGCCAGCCAATCGCTCACGCCAAGATGGTCATCAATGATGGCTGTCCAAGTTTCACTGTCAAGAAATTTGCCGATAAAAACATCACGCCCCTGCAGCGAATGCGCCTTCTTGATAACAAAGTCATCCTTTCGCCTCTTCAGCATCTCACTCAGCTCCCACCATGTTCCGCGCCAAGCTAATGCCCGCTCGCAAAGTGGAACAGTGAAGGGGATATATTCCCGAACCCATGCCCTCTCCTCAGCGTCCAGCTGGGAAAGGACTTCCGGTTCGTGTACCAGCGCCATCAGTAATTTATTTCCCCACAGCGTGCTACGGCCGCTATCCGGCATGACAAGTTTATTTGCCAAATGCGCGGACGTCAGCTTCATCTGTATGACGGGCGGAATCACATTATTTTCGGCATGAACCAGAAGAATCGCGTCAACAGCCTCGCTTCCGACACAAACTTTTCCACTGTGCGAGAAGCGAATTTGCGACCAGTCGGATGCAAACAATAGTTTGCCTGGCCTTACTCCCCGACGGCTCCTGTCTTGGGCCACTAAAGCAAACCGACTGGATATTTCAGCCTGCCATACATCGTCCTCGATCCCAAACAATAAAATATTCGCTTCTGCTTGCGCCGCTTGCTGCTGCGAAATCGCGTCAAGCAAGCTAGAAAACATCGACTCCATTGCGTTACGGTGCCGAATTTCACCGGTTGCAGCTAGATCAACCGAAGCCAACAAAGATCGCAATTCTGCTTCGAACACTCCCGTCTGCCAACCGCCAATCGACGAACCGGAGTTCACCTCGATGAGTTTCAACTGTCCGTTGCAAAACAAAATATCGTGCCGCCCCAATATTTGGCTGCGGTCACAGCCATACTCTTGCAGGATCGTATATGCCAAAGCAGGAACATTCAGGTATTGGGAGAATTTTTCGGCATCGCCTGCGAAGAAAATCTGAATCGCTTTCCAGTAGATATCATGCAAGCGTCCAATGAAGCGATCAAAATGCGCGACTCTTTCTCGGCTAATGATAAAGGGCCATGAGGCGACCTGATATAGATCCTCATACCCGTTGCTGCCAGCGTTTCCGAATGTTGCTGGGCGCTCCTCCAACTGTTGCATCAGCTGCGCAAACTGCGCTGAATAAAAACGGTTATTCTTGAATTTATCTATCTGGTTCATAACGTCCTCAATAATACGCTCAGCGCCCACGCAAAATATGCATCCCGGCTTCTTCTACCCCACGCAAACCGCACAATGCCATCGTCAGGTCTAGTTCATCTTGCAACAGCTCCAGTGTGCGTGACACGCCCTGCTCACCCGAGGCGCCCAGGCCATACAAGATAGGGCGGCCAACATAGACACCCTTCGCGCCCAGTGCACATGCGCGCAACACATCCTGTCCGCTGCGTACACCGCTGTCCAAATGTACTTCCACGCTTTGTCCCACTGCTTGAACTACCTCCGGCAGCACCTCGATGCTCGCCGCAGCCCCGTCAAGTTGGCGCCCCCCGTGATTCGAAACCACAACTGCGTCAGCACCGCTGCGTACCGCAAGAACCGCATCTTCCGCGTTCATAATTCCTTTCACAATCAGCTTGCCTCCCCATAGCCGCTTGACCCATTCGACATCGGCCCAGGAGACGGTCTGATCGAATTGTCCGGCAGACCACTTCCAAAAGGACTTCAGATCGTTCACGTCATTCGCGTGTCCAATAATGTTCCCGAAGGTTCTTCGCGGCGTCCGCAGCATGTCCATGCACCAGCGCGGCCGAGAGGCAAGATGCACCAGATTCCTCACAGTAGGGCTTAGCGGGACAGTTAGTCCATTGCGAATGTCCTTGTGGCGGCGCGCTGGCACCGCTAGATCCAAAGTGAGTATCAGGGCGGAACATTCTGCTGCGCGTGCCCGCTCAATCAACCTAGCAACAAACTCCCTGTCGCGCATCATATACAACTGAAACCAGAAAGGATGACGAATATGCGCCGCGACATCTTCAAGGGAGCAGATGCTCATCGTAGAGAGCGAAAACGGCACGCCAAATCGCTTGGCAGCGCGCGCAGCGAGCATCTCCCCATCTGCCCATATCATGCCCGCCAAACCCACTGGCGCCAGAGCCACCGGCATTGTTACCTCCTGGCCAAGCATAGATGAACGCGTTGAACGCTGCTGCACGTCCACGGCGACACGCGCCTGAAATTTTAAGCGTGCTAAGGCTAACTCATTATCCCGATACGTCGACTCTGACCATGATCCCGCATCTACATAATCGTAGAACATGCGAGGAACCCTTCCCCGCGCCATCCGACGCAAGTCTTCCACACAGCTGATATGCGAAAGTGCACTCATGCTTCATCCCCCCTGAATTTTTCGATTGCAATCACTTTGACGGCTCCAGGAGAGTGGCATGTATCCAATCGGCCAGCTCGGCAACATTGCGAGAATGCAATACCGTGACATGATTTCCGGCGGATTCAAGCATCGCGGCACGGGGGGCGTAACGCCGCCATCGCGCAAACGCCGAGATGGCGCCCTCCGGCAAACAGCTGTGACGTGGACTTTCTGCCAGCACTAACTGCAGCGCGCCGGAATACGCAGACGCCGGCTCATATCGCGTATTCAATGCCGCCATGAATGCCCGGAAGACTCCCTTCAAAGTTTGTAACGTAGTCTTGGGCGGCACTAAGCCTGAGGCAATCGTTTTGGACAACAGTAGCGCGATCTGGGCATCGCCAGATAGCCCCGTAAAATCGCCCTCGGCCACTCCTAAAGGCTTACCCACACTTAACTCAAACAACTCAGTTAATCGTAGCAGCCCCTGTACTCTGGTGAAGCGTCTGTCACTCAGGCCGTTATCGGGGGGAGGCGTCGAGTCGATTAGCATTAACGTCGACACCTCTGCGCCTTCAGCGAGAAGCCGCCGTGCCATCTCCAGCGCCACCCAACCGCCGAAGGAATGACCGACGAGGTGATAAGGTCCTTCGGGTTGCTGCTCCCACATTGCCCTGAGATTGGCGTCCGCAGCCGTTTCCACATCGCCGTAGGGTGCCAGAATCCCGCATAGCCCACGCGGTTGAAGTCCAATCACGGGTATTGCGTTCCCTAGCGCCTCAGCCAGCGCACAGAACGATGTAACGCTAGCCCCCGCCCCAGGGATACAGAACACGGGGGATTTCCCCACTGTGCCTTTCTGTATGATGACACGTGGGCTGTAGGCGCGTTCCGGCGGAGGGGTCGGGTCTCCCCCGGCGTTTAGCTGTTCGCTCATTGCACGCCCCAATTCGGCAATGTGAGGCGAATCCATTATGGAGAGGTGATTGCCATTGGCCGGGATGCGACGCAAGCGTGCCCCCATCAATTCGCCCCAACCGAGCGTCTCATCTGTACGTACTACTTCCTTGGCAATGAACAGCGTCAAGGGCGCGGACAGCGGTGCAGGTACATATTGCTGAACCGCTTGCGAGGTTGATTGCCATACCCGTAAATGGCGCAGGAAAGTTGCCGTATCAATGTCCGCCACAAACAGTTCTTTTATCTGGCATTCCCGCAGGAACTGGCTTGCGTTTCCAACTGCGGCCAACGGGCGCAACACTTCAAGCTCGGGCCACTCTCTGAGCAACCACAGCAAAAGAACCACGGTATCATCCACTCCCGGCTCAGCCTTTGGCTGCACCAAGCCAGAGCCACCGTTATTTGGTGTATCAATCAGCCCCAGATACTCCACTGTTTCATCGAGGCTGACAAGTTGGTTCGCGATCTCGTAGGCGATCATGCCACCCGCCGACCATCCTGCTAGTCGATAAGGGCCTTGCGGTTGAACCTTGCGGATTTCCCCGAGATATCGCGCTGCCATATCTTCCACAGAGCTTAATGGCAGCTCCCCTGCTTCCAGGCCCGTGGCCACCAAGCCGTAGACCGGGATCTCCGCATCAAGCACGGCGGCGAGTCTCCTGGCGGCATCAACCTGCCCTCCCGCCGGGTGAACAAAGAACAGCGGTGCCTGGCTTCCAGTCGTTCTGATCGCGGCGACATTCCCTTGATGATCGTCCCCACGCACGCTGATCGCTTTGACGAAGTCAACTAAAACAGGGTGGATAAACAATTCACGCAAAGCCGCATTTATCCGCAGCATCTGGCGCAGGCGCGACATCATCTGCACCGCCAATAACGAGTGGCCGCCCAGTTCGAAGAAATGGTCGTGGCGGCCCACCTGCTCCAGCCCCAGCAGCTCCTGCCAGATCCGCGCTACCGCCGTCTCAATCTCGCCCTGCGGCGCTGCATAGGCCCGCGTCGCCACGGCCGCCTGATCCGGCACCGGCAGCGCCTTGCGATCCAGCTTGCCGTTTGGCGTCAGCGGATAGGCTTCCAGCACCACGAACGCCGACGGCACCATGTACTCCGCCAAGTGCTGCAACAACTGTTCACGCAATGCTGCCGCCGCCAGCACCGCACCGGGCTGCGCCAGCAAATAGGCCACCAGCCGCTTGTCGCCTGCCACGTCCTCGCGCGCGATCACCACGGCCTCGCGCACCCCATCGCATGCCGCCAGGCGCGCCTCGATCTCGCCCAGCTCGATCCGGAAGCCGCGCACCTTGACCTGGAAGTCGTTGCGCCCCAGATACTCGATCACGCCCTCCGGCCGCCAGCGCGCCAGGTCGCCGGTGCGATACAGGCGACCGCCAGCGGCACCGAACGGGTCGGCAATGAAGCGCTGCGCCGTCAGCTCAGGACGGTTCAGGTAGCCGCGCGCCACCCCGGCGCCACCAATGTAGATTTCCCCCGTTACGCCGACCGGCACCGGCTGCATGTGTGCATCGAGAATATAGATTTGTGTATTGCCAATCGGGCGGCCGATCGGAACATCCCGCTCGTCATTAGCCACCGGCGGCGCATCATGAGTGATGCAACCGACCACCGTTTCGGTCGGTCCATATTCATTGACGATACGCGCTTGCGGGCAGATCTCACGCCAGAGCGCCACGGTCGACATCGGCAAAGCTTCCCCGCCCACCACAAACAAGCCTACATCACAGGGCGCACCATGGTCACGCAAGCTTTGACCCAGCATCGCCAGATGCGCAGGGGTAATTTTCACCAGTCCCCAGTGCTGCTGCGTGCGCAACAGCGCTTCCAGTCCCGATACCTCGTCGCCGTCGCGCAGCAGCGTCACCGCGTTGCCACTCACCAGCGGCAGATACAGGCTGGTGATCGTCGCATCAAAGGCGATCGGCGACGACACGATAGACGAGTGTCCCTGCAGCTGACAGTAGTCTGCCAGCGCCCATTGCAGGTAATTGCTCAAGCCCGCGTGTTCGATCATGACACCCTTCGGCTTGCCAGTGGAACCGGAGGTATAGATCACATAGGCCAGTTGCGACGACAATACCGGCACGGCCGGATTATCCGCACTGTAGCCAGACCAAGTTGAGGCATCACCCAGCGCCAGTACCGGCATGGCCAGCCCGGCCGGCGCCTGCCAGCCGTACTGCAGCAGCGCCACCGGCGCGCTGTCTTCCAGCATATAGGCCAGGCGCTCGACTGGATAGGCCGGATCGAGCGGCACATACGCACCGCCGGCCTTCAGGATGCCCAGCAACCCCACCACCATCTCCACGCTGCGTTCGGCGCAGATTGCCACCCGCGCATCCGTCCCCACACCGAGCGCCAGCAGGCGGTGCGCTACCTGGTTGGCACGCGCATTGAGCTCGCCATAGCTTAGCTTCACATCGCCAACGACAAGCGCTACCGCGCCGGGCTGACGTGCGGCATGTTCTTCGAACAGCTGGTGCACCTTCTGTTCAACCGGATACGCCCGCTCTGTCGCGTTGAACTCCAGCAGCAACTGCTGCAACCCCTGCTCGTCGATGACCGGCAAACGGCTTACCCGCTGCGCCGGATCGGCTACCATCGCCGTCAACAGCAGGCGCCATTGCGCCGCCATCCGTTCAATCGTCGATGCGTCAAACAGGACGGTCGCATAGTCAAACACTCCTTCGATCTGATCCGGATGATCAAACAAGGTCAGCGACAAATCAAAGTGCGTACTGCTACCCTTTTGCTCTACCGGCGACAGTGTTAGCTGCGGCAGAACCAGCGGCCCGCCGTCTGGTGTATTTTGCATCGTCAACATCACCTGGAACAGCGGGCTGTAGCTCATGCTGCGCACCGGCTGCAGTGCCTCCACCACCTGCTCAAACGGCAAGTCCTGGTGCGCATACGCCTCCAGCGTATCGGCCTTCACCCGCGCCAGCAGCGCGTTCACGTCAGGATCGTCATCCAGCTTCACCCGCAGCGCGCGCATATTGACGAAGAAACCGATCAGGTTCTCCACTTCCGCACGGCGACGGTTTGCCATCGAGGTTCCCAGAACAATGTCGCTCTGTCCGCTTAAGCGCCCCATCAGCACAACAAATGCTGCCTGCAGGGTCATGAACAGCGTCGCCCCATGCGCGCGGCTCAGCTCGCGCAGCCCCGACGTCAGCACCGCCGGCAGCGTGAAATGCACCCGATCGCCCGCATAGCTTTGCTGTGCCGGACGCGGCCGGTCGGTCGGCAACTCCAGCAGCGCTGGCGCCCCTCCCAGATGCTGCTTCCAGTAGCCGAGCTGGCGTTCCAGCACTTCGCCCTGCAGCCAGCCGCGCTGCCAGGCCGCATAGTCCGCATACTGGATCGCCAAAGGCGCCAGCGGATCAGGTAGGCCCTGAACAAAAGCGCTATAAAGTGTTCGTACTTCGCGCACCAGGATGCCTGTAGACCAACCATCCGAAATGATGTGGTGATAGTTGATAGACAGTATAAATTCATCTTCGGCTATCTTAAGCAAGCTACCTCGGATGAGTGGGCCGCACGCCAAGTCAAACGGTCGTGCTGCCTCCTCATCATTCCAGCGCGCCATCGCGACTTCCTGCTCAGAATCATGCAAACCACTCATGTCGTGCTGTGTCAGCGCAAAGCCGCAATTGGCTGGTGCGATTACCTGCACCGGCTCGCCATCTTGGACTACAAAGCAGGTGCGCAGGCTCTCGTGACGCGCCATGATACGATCCAGTGTTGCCTGCAGTGCTGCAAGATCCAGCCGTCCCTTCAACCGCAACGAGACCGGCATGCGGTAGGCAGCGCCGGCTGCCTTATCAAACTGGTCAAGGAACCACAGACTGCGCTGCGCCCACGACAACGGCAGCGGATCGCCCCTGTCCACTGCCATCAATGCAGTCATCGTCGAGTGCTCAGCACTTGAAAGCACACGACTTAGCGCAATCAAGGTAGGATGCTCAAATACTTCCCGCAATTCCAAATCAACCCTGAAAAGTGCGCGCAAGCGAGAAACAAGCTGCACCGTCATCAGTGAATGGCCGCCCAATTCGAAGAAGTGGTCGTGGCGGCCCACCTGCTCCAGCCCCAGCAGTTCCTGCCAGATCTGCGCTACCGCCGTCTCAATCTCGCCCTGCGGCGCTGCATAGGCCCGCGTCGCCACGGCCGCCTGATCCGGCGCCGGCAGCGCCTTGCGATCCAGCTTGCCGTTTGGCGTCAGCGGATAGGCTTCCAGCACCACGAACGCCGACGGCACCATGTACTCCGCCAAGTGCTGCGACAACTGTTCACGCAATGCCGCCGCCGCCAGCACCGCACCGGGTTGCGCCAGCAGATAGGCCACCAGCCGCTTGTCGCCTGCCACGTCCTCGCGCGCGATCACCACAGCCTCGCGCACCCCATCGCATGCCGCCAGGCGCGCCTCGATCTCGCCCAGCTCGATCCGGAAGCCGCGCACCTTGACCTGGAAGTCGTTGCGCCCCAGATACTCGATCACGCCCTCCGGCCGCCAGCGCGCCAGGTCGCCGGTGCGATACAGGCGACCGCCAGCGGCACCGAACGGGTCGGCAACGAAGCGCTGCGCCGTTAACTCGGGGCGGTTCAGGTAGCCGCGCGCTACCTGAACGCCACCGATGTAGAGCTCCCCCGTCACCCCCAACGGCACCGGCTGCAGATGCGCATCCAAAATATAGATCTGAGTATTGGCCACCGGCTGACCGATGTTTCTGCTCGTTCCAGCGCCATTGATCAGGCCTATCGTAGCGTCCACGGTGCACTCGGTAGGGCCATACATGTTGTAAAACTGGATAGCCGATTTCGTGCTACTCAGCAGATCCCACGTTGCGGCGCTGAGCGCCTCACCACCGATCAGCACACGCTGCAGCTTACCGGCACCATTCATCAAACCGGCCTGCAACAACAGTTCCAACTGGGACGGCGTACAGTCCAAGGCCTGGATATTTTCATGTTGAATAAACTGCAGCATCTCGGCACCGCTGGCACGTGCCTCTGCCGGCACTAATACCACGGTGTGCCCAGATAGCAGCTGCAGCAGCGCTTTCAGCGACATATCAAAGAAATAGGATGCATTCATCGCAACCCGGAGCGGTGCCTGGCAATGCAAATAAATGCCCTGACTGAGTACATCCCAAAAGTTGATTGCTGAACCGTGCTCGACCATCACCCCCTTGGGTAGCCCAGTCGAGCCGGAGGTATAGATCACATATGCCAGATGCTGCGCTGTCAGATCGGCGACAGCAAGGTTCTGCATCTGTTCATCTACACAGCTGGACAAATCGACATCCTGCAGATTGATTACCGGTATAGTGTCGGCAACAAGGGCCGCCGCATTGCTTCCTTCGATCAGCAGGGCGCGCGGTCTGCAATCGGCCATCATATGCGCAAGGCGCTCGGCCGGGCTATCTGGATCCAGCGGCACGTAGGCGCCACCGGCCTTGAGAATACCCAGTATGCCAACTATCATTTCCAGCGAACGTCCCGCACATATCGCCACGCGGTCATCCGGCTGCACGCCAAGCGTGCGCAGCCGGTGTGCAAGTACGTTAGCGCGCGCATTAAGCTCGCTGTAACTCAGTTGACGTCCGCGAGCGACAACTGCAGCGACATTTGGCTGCAGCGCCGCCTGAGCCTCAAACAGCTGATGTAAAAGGCTTTCCGACGGGTAAGCGCGCTGTGTCGCATTCAGATCCTTGGTCAGCAAGCGGTAATCAGCCGGGGTCAGCATGGGCAAGCGACTAACCGATTTTCCTGGATCGGCCACCATTGCAGCCATGAGCGTTTGCCAGTGCTGTGCAATACGCTCTATCGTAGTTCGATCGAACAGGTCAGTCGCGTATTCAAAAGTACCTTCTATGCCGGACGGTAAGTCACGCAACGTCAGCGATAAGTCAAAGTGAGTGGTGCTAGCCTCTTGTTCCAGCACCGACAGGGATAAACCCGGCAACGCCAGCTCACCGCCGCCGGGCGTATTCTGCATGGTGAGCATCACTTGGAACACCGGGCTGTAGCTCATGCTGCGCGTCGGCTGCAGTGCCTCCACCACCTGTTCAAATGGCAGGTCTTGGTGCGCATAGGCTTCCAGCGTTACCCCCTTGACCCGCTCCAGCAAGGCGTCGATACTTGGATCATCGTCGAGCTTAACGCGTAAAGCCCGCATATTGACGAAGAAACCGATCAGTGATTCGATTTCCTCCATGTTTCGGTTCGACATCGACGTGCCCAGAACCACATCGTCCTGGCCACTCAGGCGGCTCATGAGCACAGCAAACGCTGCTTGCAGCGTCATGAATAATGTTGCCCCATGAACGCGGCCAAGCTCCCGAATCCCCGACGATAACTCAGCAGGCAAAGTGAAATGGATACGACTGCCGGCATAACTTTGCTGAGGCGGACGTGGACGGTCGGTCGGCAGCTCCAGCAATGCCGGCGCGCCACCCAGATGTTTTTTCCAAAACGCGATCTGGCGCTCCAGTACCTCACCTTGAAGCCAGCTACGCTGCCAAGCCGCATAATCCGCGTACTGAATCGCCAATGGTGGTAACGGATCGTCTTTACCTTGCGCAAAAGCCGTGTACAACTCGCGTACTTCGCGCACAAAAATGCCGCTGGACCAAGCGTCTGAAATAATATGATGCTGCGTGATCAGCAGCACCCACTCCTGACTAGACAAAGTCAGCAGTTGTCCACGAATCAAGGGGCCTTGTGCCAAGTCGAATGGCCGACTTGCCTCATCCTGGCTCAAGCGCACCACTGCGGCGCTCTGTTGCGCTTCATGCATAGCGCTCAGGTCATGCTCCTCCAGAACAAACCCGGCATCGGCCGGTACGATCTCTTGCACCGGCTCACCGTCGACTAACGCAAAGCGCGTACGCAGGCTTTCATGACGGCTGATGAGACGATCCAGCGTAGCCCGCAAGGCCGCATAATTCAATTGCCCCCGCAGGCGCAATGCGACCGGCATATGATAGGCGGCGCCGGCAGCCTGATCTAGCTGATCCAGAAACCACAAGCTACGCTGGGCCCAGGTCAGCGGTAGCTGTCCCTCGCGCGAAACCGGCTGGATAGCAGCCTTATCCACTGCGCTATCAGGTTGCGCATTGCGCTGCTGCAGGCGCTGCAGTTTGATTGCACGTTTCAAACGCTCCAAGTCTTGATTGGTATTATTCACTTACAGATCCTTTGGCTAAAATCTCCAACAATTGGGCCTCAGACAGCCCATCAAGTGCAGTGTCCAGGTCGTGGCCGGCATCATTCGTGTACAGTGCTAGTTGTCGCGAAATGATGAGATCCGACAGATCCGCCAGCCTTGAATGCTCAAACAAGTCCCTGATAGTGACCTCCACAGAGAATTGCCGTTTCAGGCGACCTACCAGCTGTACCGCCAGCAGAGAATTTCCACCCAGCGTAAAGAAGTCCTCGCGACGGCCAGGTAGCCTGTCATCCTTCAGCATCTCTTGCCACAGTGCTGCGATCGCCTGTTCAGCCTCGCCTAAAGGCGCCTCGTAGTCTGCAGTGGGCTGCACGGAGCGCTGCGGGATCGGCAAAGCCTTGCGATCCAGCTTGCCATTCGGCGTCAGCGGGAAGGAGTCTAGCGTCACGAATGCAGTCGGCAACATATACTCCGGCAGGCTGGCTGAGAGCTGCGCGCGCCACTGTCCGCTCTGATCCACCACAGTCTTGTTCTCTTCGCCGAACAAGCGTCGGTAGAAGGGGCCGTGACGGGTCTCCTTGGTGTGGTGTAAGGAGGCATGCTCAAACTGTTGCAGCACCAAACCATCACGCACCAAGGTTCCTTTGACGAAATAGTCCGGATTGACGCCGTTGTCCGAGATGCGCGACCAGCAGCGCAGCTGCAGCTGATCCCCTGCCTGAACAGCAACACCGGGATCGAACACCGGCAGATAGGTGGGAAACCATGCGTAGGTATGATCCAAAATATCAATCACCTCGTCCTGATCCAGATGTAATACCATCCACAAGAGGAAGCCGTCGAAACGCCCGTCCTTTTCTACCGTAAGCGACAATTCGTGGTTGAATTCCTCCTCCACCACGCCGGCGAAATTCAAGTCTTCATAGACACTTGTACTCGATACGATATGATCACGGGGGAAATTTTTCACACATAGCCGAACGTCAAAAGAATTACCCACTTGTTCGAAGATCTTCTTCACATAGTGCTCGGACACAGGCGTGAACGCAGGCCGTTCAGCAATTTCCGCTGGCAGCGATACCGCGGCAATCATGGTTCGGCTACGTTGCGGCACCATGACTCCCTGCGGCTTCATCAGGCTCCAGGCACCGTTGATGATGGGTGCAGCCCCTTCCGCGCCACCAATGGCCTCTACAATTTCGGACACGCAAATATCTGCTGGCTCCGGCAGAGTCACGCTTTTGGCATCCCCATGTATGACCGTGATTCGGTGTTCAAGGCCAAGCTCTTTCACCAGCTTGCTCGCCGCTAGGTAGGTAGCCTCAAAGATCTCAATTGCATAGACGTGGCGTGCCCCCAGTTCCACGCACATGCGCGATAGCACAGCATCGCGGCCGGTGCCAATATCGACCACCACGCGATCCTGAATGATTTTGCTGAGGGCTTTGCGGTATTTCTGGTTACGCAGCGTATCGTTGGTCAAGCCGTAGTAAATCAATTCATCGTACACAAAATACTCGCCAATCGATGGCCAGAGCTCAATCCCGGTAGCGCTTTTTCCGACAGCGCCGGCGCCGTTATCAGTCAACAAATAAGCCACCAACCGTTTGTCGCCCGGCTCATCCTCGCGCGCGATCACCACAGCCTCGCGCACCCCATCGCATGCCGCCAGGCGCGCCTCGATCTCGCCAAGCTCGACCCGGAAACCACGGATTTTGACCTGGAAGTCGTTGCGGCCCAGATATTCGATCACGCCGTCAGGCAGCCAACGCCCAAGATCACCCGTGCGGTACAGGCGACCACCGGCGGCGCCGAATGGATCGGCAATGAAGCGCTCCGCCGTCAGCTCCGCGCGGTTCAGATAACCGCGCGCCACCCCGGCCCCGCCGATATACATCTCGCCCACCACGCCTATCGGCACAGGTTGCAAATGCCGGTCGAGGATATACACCTGGGTATTGCCGATTGGACGTCCGATCGGCAGCTGGCTCGCCCCCTTCTGGACTTGCTCCACCAGGTAAGTGGAGGCAAAAGTAGTGGTTTCTGTCGGCCCATAACAATGCACCAGCTTTTGCGGCGCGCTGTTGTGCAGCACCCTGGCCACATTGCGGATGTCTGACTGGTCGCCACCGAACATCAGGTATTTCAATCTCGGGAACACCTTGGCCAGCGCATCCACGTATTGGTTGAACAATCCCACCGTCAAATGCAGTACGTTCGCACCTTGTTGCTCCAGCACCTTCTCGAAGGCTGCAACGTCAAGCAGCGTAGGCTGGTCGATAATCAGCAGGCGCGCGCCATTAAGCAGGCTGGCCCAGATTTCCCAGGTTGCGGCGTCAAAACTCGGATTCGCGCAATGCACCACGCGGTCGTCCGTAGCAATCTCGACATAGGGATTGTTGATCACCAGCCGCAGCACGTTTCGGTGCTCGACCATCACGCCCTTGGGCTGGCCGGTCGAGCCGGACGTATAGATCACATAAGCCAGTTGCGCAGCACTCTGGCCCGGCAATACCGGATTGTCCTCGCCAAAGCCCGACCAGATCGCCGCATCGCCCAGCGCCAGTACCGGCATGGCCAGCCCGGCCGGCGCCTGCCAGCCGTGCTGCAGCAGCGCCACCGGCGCGCTGTCTTCCAGCATATAGGCCAGGCGTTCGGCCGGATAGGCCGGATCAAGCGGCACATACGCACCGCCGGCCTTCAGGATGCCCAGCAACCCCACCACCATCTCCACGCTGCGTTCGGCGCAGATCGCCACCCGCGCATCGGCCTGCACGCCCAGTGCCAGCAATCGATGCGCTACCTGGTTAGCGCGCGCGTTCAGTTCACCGTAGCTCAGCACCACATCGCCCGCCACCAGCGCCACCGCATCCGGCTGGCGCGCCGCCTGCTCCTCAAACAGCTGGTGAATCAGGCGCTGCGACGGATAGGCACGCTGCGTCGCATTGAACGCCAACAGCAACTGCTGCCGCTCCTGCTCACCCATCAGCGGCAGGCGGCTCACCTGCTGCATCGGATCGGCCACCATCGCCGCCAGCACATTTTGCAGTTGAGACACCATCCGCACGATGGTGTCCTTATCGAATAGATCAGTCGCGTAAACAACGCTGCCATCGAGAGCGTGGCCAGCATCGGTGATATACATTTCCAGATCAAATTGCGCTGTGTTTTGGGCCTTCGCAATTGGGCTTAACACCATATCCGGCAAATCCAAGGCACCGCCGATGACTTCGGTCTCATATGTGAGCATCACTTGAACCAGGGCATTGTGGCTCATGCTGCGCACCGGCTGCAGTGCCTCCACCACCTGCTCAAACGGCAAGTCCTGGTGCGCATACGCCTCCAGCATATCGGCCTTCACCCGCGCCAGCAGCGCGTTCACGTCAGGATCGTCATCCAGCTTCACCCGCAGCGCCAGCGTGTTGACGAAGAAACCGATCAGACCCTCCACCTCCGCCCGCTGCCGGTTCGCCACCGGCGTGCCCACCACAATATCGTCCTGCCCGCTCAGGCGGCTCAGCAACACCGCCCACGCCGCCTGCAGGGTCATGAACAGCGTCGCCCCATGCGCGCGGCTCAGCTCGCGCAGCCCCGACGTCAGCGCCGCCGGCAGCGTGAAATGCACCCGATCGCCCGCATAGCTTTGCTGTGCCGGACGCGGCCGGTCGGTCGGCAACTCCAGCAGCGCAGGCGCCCCTCCCAGGTGCTGCTTCCAGTAGCCGAGCTGGCGCTCCAGCACTTCGCCCTGCAGCCAGCCGCGCTGCCAGGCCGCATAGTCCGCATACTGGATCGCCAAAGGCGCCAGCGGATCGGCCTCGCCCTGCACATATGCCGTGTATAGCGCACGCACTTCGCGCACCAGGTTGCCGATCGACCAGCCGTCCGAAATGATGTGGTGCTGGGTCACCAGCAGCACCCATTCCTGTTCCGACAGCGTCAGCAGCTGGCCGCGGATCAGCGGCCCCTGCGCCAGATCGAACGGCCGTACCGCCTCGTCCTGGCTCCAGCGCGCCACCGCCGCCTCCTGTTCATGCCCGCGCAGGTCGCTCAGGTCATGCCCGGTCAGCACAAAACCGCAATCGGCCGGCGCGATCACCTGCACCGGTTCGCCATCCTGTGCCACAAAGCAGGTACGCAGGCTCTCGTGGCGCGCCACGATGCGATCCAGCGTCGCCTGCAGCGCCGCCTTGTCCAGCCGCCCACGCAGACGCAGCGCGGCTGGAATGTGGTACGCCGCACCGGCTGCGTGGTCAAGCTGATCCAGGAACCACAGGCGCTGCTGCGCCCACGACAGCGGCAGTGGCGCAGTACGGTCGGCCGGGACAATCACCGTGTCGGCGGCCACTGCTGCCGACGCCAGCGCTTGGCTGAAGGCCGCCAGTACCGGCTGGCTGAACAGCTGACGCAGCGGCACCTCCACCCGCAGCATCTGGCGCAGACGCGACATCATCTGCACCGCCAATAACGAGTGGCCGCCCAGTTCGAAGAAATGGTCGTGGCGGCCCACCTGCTCCAGCCCCAGCAGCTCCTGCCAGATCCGCGCTACCGCCGTCTCAATCTCGCCCTGCGGCGCTGCATAGGCCCGCGTCGCCACGGCCGCCTGATCCGGCGCCGGCAGCGCCTTGCGATCCAGCTTGCCGTTTGGCGTCAGCGGATAGGCTTCCAGCACCACGAACGCCGACGGCACCATGTACTCCGCCAAGTGCTGCGACAACTGTTCACGCAATGCCGCCGCCGCCAGCACCGCACCGGGCTGCGCCAGCAGATAGGCCACCAGCCGCTTGTCGCCTGCCACGTCCTCGCGCGCGATCACCACAGCCTCGCGCACCCCATCGCATGCCGCCAGGCGCGCCTCGATCTCGCCCAGCTCGATCCGGAAGCCGCGCACCTTGACCTGGAAGTCGTTGCGCCCCAGATACTCGATCACGCCCTCCGGCCGCCAGCGCGCCAGGTCGCCAGTGCGATACAGGCGACCGCCAGCGGCACCGAACGGGTCGGCAATGAAGCGCTGCGCCGTCAGCTCAGGACGGTTCAAGTAGCCTCGCGCTACCTGGATGCCGCCGATATACAGCTCACCCGTAACACCTACCGGTACCGGCTGCTGATGCGCATCCAGGATATACAGCTGGGTATTGGCCACCGGTGCGCCAATCGGCACCAGACTGCCTGATGTATCCTGCTGGCAGCGCCAATAGCTGACGTCAATGGCCGCTTCCGTAGGGCCGTAAAGATTGTGCAATCCAGCTTGCGGCAGCAGCGACATGCAGCGCTGTTGCAACGCGACGGACAACGCTTCTCCACTACAGAACACATCGCGCAGCGTGACACATGCAGCGGCAGCCTCATGCTCCAGGAAACTTTGGAGCATCGAGGGTACGAAGTGAATGATCGTAATGCCAGCCTGCTGAATAGCTGACGACAAACGCGCTGGCTCCTTGTGAATACCCGGCGCCGCCATATGCAGTTGGGCGCCGGCACACAGGGGCAGGAAGAATTCCCACACCGAGACGTCAAAGCTGAACGGGGTCTTCTGCAGCACACGGTCTGCCGCTGTCAAACGGTACTCGTCCTGCGCCCACAGCAGTCGATTGACGACGCCGTCATGCTGGTTCATCACCCCTTTGGGCTGACCGGTCGAACCAGAGGTATAGATCACATAAGCCAGTTGCGAAGCACTCTGGCCCGGCAATGCCGGATTATCCTCGCCATAGCCCGACCAGATCGCCGCATCGCCCAGCGCCAGTACCGGCATGGCCAGCCCGGCCGGCGCCTGCCAGCCGTGCTGCAGCAGCGCCACCGGCGCGCTGTCTTCCAGCATATAGGCCAGGCGTTCGGCCGGATAGGCCGGATCAAGCGGCACATACGCACCGCCGGCCTTCAGGATGCCCAGCAACCCCACCACCATCTCCACGCTGCGTTCGGCGCAGATCGCCACCCGCGCATCGGCCTGCACGCCCAGTGCCAGCAATCGATGCGCTACCTGATTGGCGCGCGCGTTCAGTTCACCGTAGCTCAGCACCACATCGCCCGCCACCAGCGCCACCGCGTCAGGCTGGCGCACCACCTGTTCCTCGAACAGCTGATGCAGCATTTTCTCCACCGGATATGCCTGCTGCGTCTGATTGAACGCGAACAACAACTGCTCGCGCTCCTCTTCCCCCATCAGCGGCAGCCGGCACAACGGACGTGATGGATTAGCCACGACCTCATCGATCAAGCGGACAAAGTGCTCCACCATACGCGCAATCGTAGCGGCATCAAACAGATCGGTGTTGTATTCGAACAGGCATTTCAGACGGCCGCCCTGTTCGGTGGCATACATAGTCAAGTCCAGCTTAGCACCAATGCTGTCCACATTCAGCGACTCAAAGCGCAGATCGGCAGCAGTGATTTCTGTTGCTGGCATATTCTGGAGCAGCAACAAGACCTGGAACAGTGGTGGATAGCTAGTCTCGCGCTGAGGCTTGAGCGCGTCGACAAGCTGATCAATGGGCAGATCTTGATGTTCATACGCCGCGAGCGCGGTGTGGCGCGCTTGCTCAATCAGTTGAACAAAGGTGCTGTCCCAGTCGATGCGTGCACGCAGCGGCAAGACATTGACAAAGAAACCCATCACGCCTTCCAATTCGACCCGGCTGCGATTAGCCACGGGCGTACCGATGCATAAATCGGTCTGCCCCGCATGGCGGGCCAGCAGCACGTTGAGTGCCGCGTACAGCACCATGAACAACGTGGCTTGGTTACCGCGCGCTAATGCCTGTAACCCAGCGGTAGCGGTTTCATTGATGGTGAAGGCGCGAGCCGCGCCATTGCTGGTCTGGATCGCAGGGCGCGGACGGTCAGTCGGCAAGGTCAGCAACGGCGGCAAACCGGCCAACTGCTGCTTCCAATATTGAATGTGCCCTTCCATCACCGGCCCCTGCAGACTGTGGCGTTGCCATACGGCGTAGTCCGCGTATTGTAATGGCGGCAGTGGCAGAGGATCAGGCAGGCCCTGCGCCATCGCCGTATATATCGCGCCAATCTCACGCGCGAGAATGCCAGTAGACCAGCCGTCTGAAATGATATGGTGCTGATTGATCAGCAGTACCCACTCCTGATCGGAAAGCATCAGCAATTCGCCCCGGATCAGCGGGCCGCGGGCCAGATCAAATGGCCGGCGGGCCGATTCGCGACTGCAGTGCTTGATGGCCGACGCCTGTTCAGCAGCTGGTACTTGGCTCAGATCGTTCACCTCCAGCGCGAAGCCATAGTCAGCCGCGCCAATTACCTGCACCGGCTCGCCCTTATGCAGCGCAAAGCAGGTGCGCAAGCTCTCATGTCGCATCACGACCCTATCCAGCGCTGCCTGCAAGGCCGGCAGGTTCAGCCGTCCACGCAAGCGGAATGCCGCAGGCATGTGGTAAGCCAATGCTCCTGCCGGGTCGAATTGGTCGAGGAACCAGAGTCGCTGCTGTGCCCATGACAAGGGCAATGCCTCCGTGCGCTCAGCACGGCCGATCGGGGCGGCGCTTCCAGTGTAAGCGCTATCTGCGGTTTCGCTCATAAGCAGGGAAAGCAGTTCTTCCTGCAGTGCTGCGTGCTGATCTTGCTGGTCGCTCAATCCATTTACGTTGTGCATACAAATCCTATCCGAGTCCCGGTTATGCTGATACTGCAGGTTGAATTTGAATCAACCGCTTTTCCCACAAGGTATAAAGCTGGGCGCCCACTTGCTGCCAGACAGCATCGTCCCAGTGCACCAACTGTCCCAATGCGATATGGGGCTGCCGTTCGGCAGCCAGCAGCAATTGCGCCGTGTTGGGTTCCAGCGCCAGGGACTGCGCGCTCAAAGCCGAGGTCATAGCCACCGGTGTACCGTTTGCCCCCAAGCGTAAGCTGGCATGGGCCACCAGCGTCAACCTTGACTGGCGCAGCTTCATCACCCGATCGCCGCTTCGCTTGCTGATGATGTAGTCACCTATCACAAGTCGGTCAAGGTCTGTGGTCAGGAAGCAAGCCAACGCGTCCGCCGCGCTATCCACGATGGGCTCGACATTGTTATTGAAGGAGGTATTCAGCAACATGGGGACGCCGGTCAACTTGCCCACAGCATTGAGCAAGGACCAATAGCGCGGATTCGACGTAGCTGATACAGTCTGTACTCGGGCCGTACCATCCACGTGGCTAATCGCTCCCAGCCGGCTGCGCCAAGCTTCATGCACCTTAATGACATAGCTCATATAGGGCAGTCGCGGACTCTTCATCTCAAAATACTCGTTGGCCGCTTGTTCGGTGACCGAAGGAGCAAATGGCCGAAAGCCTTCCCGCTTTTTCACCATGAAGTTGATGCGGGAGCGGTTTTGCTCCGGCCGCGGATCGGCGATAATGCTGCGGTTTCCCAACGCGCGCGGACCGAATTCGCTATTCCCCTGTACCCAACCCAGCACCTCGCCATCGGCGATCATTTGTGCCGTTTCCGCTACCACGTCCGCGGACAAGCGACTTTCCACCCACGGCTGCCAAGCACTGAGCAAAGCTCCCAGTGACTCGGCCTCAGGCAATGCACTTCCCCAATAAACATCTTCAAACGGTGCTATCTGCAATCCCGGCGCGCGCTCAAGCGCGACAAAATTGGCGGCTCCTAGAGCGCAGCCGGCGTCATGTGCCGCAGGCTGTACGAATACCGAATCGAACAATTCCGAATTCAAGATCTTGCCGTTCATGGTGCAGTTGTGCGCGACCCCGCCCGCCAACGCCAGATGGCGCAGTCCAGTGACCCTCTGCCAATGCTGCAAGATATGGAATACGATTGTTTCAAGCGCTTCCTGCAGCGAAGCCGCCAAGTCACGATGGCACTGCGCGATGTCGGCGCTGCTAGTCACGGACGGCACATGGCGCGCTAGCGTAGCCTGCAGCTTTTCCTTGCTGGCCAGTTCGAAATTCCCGTCGGACTTAAGCCAATAAAGTTCTTGGAAAACCTGACGGTAGACTGCCGGATCGCCGTAAGGCGCGAGGCCCATTGCCTTATATTCGTCGAACATCTTCAAGCCCATGAACTTGATGGTCGACACATATAGCCAGCCCAGCGACTGCGTGAAGGCCAACTGTCCGAGCTTTTCAAAGCGCCCTTGGTAGCTGCGCCCTATCAGGCCACTCGCGTACTCGCCGGCACCATCCATGACGAGCACCAGAGCCTCCGCAGCAGGGATATAGGGAAAAGCACTGTAGGCATGCGCGATGTGATGGTCGACGAAGCGCAGGCGCGCCGTCACATCCACGCCAAATTCCTGTTGCAGCCGCATTCCCAATAGCTGACGCGCCTTGAGATAGGGTCGTGGTGCCCCCATCCGTTCCATGTGACCGGCCAACAAATAGTCGAGATAGCTCTCGTTCAGATAAAATGCAACCTCATCCACCTGATCTAAGGTAATGCCGGCGCGCTTAAGGCAAAACCGTATCGCCTCCAGAGGAAACAGGTTGGAGTGCTTGATGCGGTTCAGGCGCTCCTCTTCAATGGCGGCCACCACCGCACCATCCTGAATCAGAACGGCAGCTCCATCATGCGACAGGTCGTCGGCGGCCATATTAATGGATTGCTGCGCAATGGTGGCTGGGCCACCGGAAAGTCCCAATACATACATACAAGTCCCCATTTCAGGAAGAACGGCAACACTGCCGCAAACGATAAAAGTGAATAGCTGCAGGCGCTCTGTCAGGATTCAGAAAGATAAACCAGTGTCTTGCGCGGGCCGCGGTAGGCTTGCCGGCCGTGTAGCATCTGGACGTTGTCGATCATGAGCAGATCGCCCTGCTGCCAGTCGAACAACAAGGTATGTTCGAGCAGGATCGCACGCACCCGCGCCAGCATCCCCTCGTCCAGTGGGCTGCCATCCGCGTGCTCGCAGTGATGTGCCAGTTGACCTACTCCAAAGGAACGTTCAAACATCGCGCGCACTTCGGGATGCAGGGCGGAAGGATGCCATTGCTCCGCCTGGTTAAACCACAGATCCCTGCCACTGGCTTCGTCATACCGGAACGCGCTCAGCTCTGTGCGAACCTGCAAGGCGCCGCCCGCAGCCCAGTGGCAAGTTCCGCCCTGCCCGCGTACGATGTCCTCCAGCTGGACTGGATCCCCAACACCATAGGTCGCTTGCCAGCTTTTCCCGATCGCCACGCCCGGATGGAAATTGCGGATATAAACCAGGCCTTTCTGACGAAAAGCGTCGGCAATCTCGCCAGTCAGGGCCGCAGTGATGTCTATACTGCTAGCCAGCGAAGTTTGTCCGCCGGTGGCCGCAGCTACTTCTGCCATAAAAAACAGCCGCTTTGGCCAACGCGGCAGATACGACATTTCGTGATGCAGCGAAATCATTTCGCTGGCAGGATATTCTGTTGAAGTAAAAACATCCGGCGCCAGCTTGGTGCGTGGCGAATTGCCGCCAGAGTAGCTACCTGGACGCGCGCCCAGACGCGTGGCCATTGCTGCCAGGTCGGCAGTCCCGCGCAAGCCAAAACCGCGGAACAGGATGCCGCCGTGCTGCTGTAAGCGCTGCTGCAAATGGCTGCCTTGGCCGTCGATATAACGGTAAAGGTCGGCGAGGTTTGCGCTAGCCGTCGGCGTGATGACAATGGGGTGGTGATCCGCCTCGAACAGCGGAGAAATATTTATCTGCATATGCTCAGCTTAAGAAAGGAAAAGCACGGCCCCAAAGGGCACGAGCGAAAACGTGCTCAGTTGCGCCCCAAACGGTCGCGGACAAACCGGCTAAAGCGCCGAACGCCTTCCTCAATCTGTGCAATATCGCCGTTACTGAATGCCAGACGAACCCGCCGCGACTGACTTTCGTCGAGCGCAAAGAAGGACAGCGGCATCACCAGGACGTGATATTCCCCGGCGCAAATCTCGGCCTCCCGTTGGCCAAACGGGAATGGCAAATCGACGACCAGGAAAAAGCCCCCTTCTGGCACATTCCACTGCACGCCATCTTGTGACGTAAAGTGATCGGCAAGCGTGGCTACCATCGCATCGCGGTTGTGGCGATAAAAATCGATGACCGGTCGCAGCAGCGACGCCAGGCTGCCTTGCTGCGACAGCAATACCCCGCCGACAATGGCCTGAGTTAGTTGGCTGGTATTGACTGTGACAAAACTCTTCGCTTGCGACAGCTGCGTCATCAGCGCCTCAGCGGCCGCTATACTGCCGAACAGAGCGGGCGGCAGCAACAGGAACCCCACACGCAGTGCCGGACAAATGGTCTTGGAATATGTCCCCAAATAAAGCACGCAGCCCGAACGATCCAATGTGTACATGGCAGGCACTGCCCCGCCCTCGTAACGGAACATGCCATACGGGTTATCTTCGAGAATTAATATCTGCTGCGCCGCACAGCAGTCGATTAACGCTTCCCTGACGGTTTGCGTTAACGTTGCACCCGTCGGGTTGTCAAAATTGGGCACCAGATAGAACGCGCGCGCGCGCCGCCCCTGAGCAGCCAGTTGGCGCAGCGTCTCCTGCAACCGGGACAGCAGCGGTTGCTCCTCGCTTCCAGCCAGCGCCACCAAGTCCACGCCGTGGCGGTTGGCCGCGCCAGTGATGCCGATATAGACCGGGCTCTGGACAATAATCACGTCCCGTGCATCCGTACATAGCTGACCTACGCACAAGTCAATCGCCTCTTGGCAACCAGCAGTCACCATCAACTGGTTAGGGGTGCAACTGATCTGTTCATCGCAGTCGAGCTGTCGTGCAATCAATTCGTTGATAATGCCGTTAGTAGCGCCGTACTGCGCCAACAGCACCAAGGCCGCCTCGGTCTGCAGTCCACGACGTCCGGCAAAATACTCGACATAGTGCTCCATTTGCTGCACCCACCGGCTGGTTTGGAAAAACTTTCCAGCCGGCCGCCCGGAAGCCAGAGACACGGCGTTCGGGTAGCGCCCCGCGATTTCATTAAGATAATTCATCACCTCCAGTTTGTGGGAAGTGTTTTTTTCTACGACTGCCGATTGCGCACGCGACATAAATTATATTAATAAATTTTTAATAATTGATCAATTAAACAGGGGGAAACATTGACAAAAGAAAAAAAGTTTTACGCGGGCGATTGTCATAAAAAAAATTACGCTTGTCAACTATTTTTAATAATAGAACTAATGACATCGTCTAAAGCCTGAAGCGCACCTATCGACACGGTATTTTTGGCACGCGCACGCATCCATTCCGCCATTCCCTTCAACTCCTGGGCTTGACGTATTGGCAGCTCCAATCCCGGTGAATATTGTTCAATCCCATTAGCTATTTCTACTTCCATCAACGCTTTAATCTGCGCCGCCGTAGCAATCAACTGGCGCTGCTCAACCTCGTTCCACAAGGCCGGCTTCTCGGGATTTCCATGCTGGTCAAAGAAACCAATGCGTCGGCAAACGCAAAACAGATAGGCTAAATGCTCTGCCTCGTCGCCTATCACTGCAGCAATTGATTGCCGCTGCTCCAGCGCTACCGCCTTGGGTTTAAAAACTTCAGTGCCATAGATATTGTGAAACAGGCCAGCCAGACAAACCTCTTCACGGTTTCCCCAGCTACGCAACAGCTCATAGACCCCGATTAAATGGTCTAGTGCACTCCCATGTAAGTGGGGAAAATGCTGAACTTGCAATGCATCGAGCAATTTCAAATACTTTTCTTCGATCGCGAAATGGTCAATCTTCAAAATTTTCCTCTTGTAAGGCGATATCACGCAGTTCGATAGGCCGGAGTTGCCGTACGCACCGTTTCGGCCACAATGCCGTCCCGTAAAACATATAGCACATCAGCTAAGTCAAAATAACGATCATCGTGGCTGATTAACACAACAGCTTTTCCCTGCAATCGCATTGCAGGTAGAATCCGCCGGTAAAACACGTCTTTGAATACCGGATCTTGATCGGCAGCCCACTCATCAAAAATATATAGCTGCTTATCGTCGAGTAGCGCCACCAGCAATGCCAGCCTCTTTCTTTGTCCATCCGACAAGGCGGTGGTGGAAAACCTTCCGTCATATAACGTGACCTTGCCATCCAATCCCAGCTCCTGTAGCAAGTCGGCAGCACGCGCCAAGACTACTGGGTCTGCGTCGCGTAATAAACGGTCGAATAAGAAATAGTCGGTATAGATAGTGCTGATTTGCTGGCGAAATTGCTCCCGGGTATGGTCATTGACGGCCGCTGTGTCAAAATACAGACCACCCGAGGTCGGCAAATAATGCAGAGAGATAATTTTGGCCAGAGTTGATTTCCCGGAACCGTTGCCGCCGACAATGAAGGTAATCTCCCCTTTGGCAATTTCCATATCGACCGGGCCGACAGCAAAGCCGTCGCCAGCGTGACGATAAGCAATCTGGCGTAACTGCAGGCGTTGCCAGTCAGGAGCAGCCGCCGAACGGTGGCATGCCACTTCCTCGACCACGCCGCTGGTAATGCGCTCGATATTGGCTAGTGAACTGGCGGCCATCAGGATCGGCGAGAGTGTATTGAGCAGCACCGCTACCGGGCCGGCCAAATACAGCAGCACCATGATAATGCTGATCAACTCCCCGGGCTGCAGCGCATGATAATTAACAAAAATGAAAGCCGTCGTCCCGACCACCAGAAAGCTGATCATATCGCCATAGCTGAGACTGGCGGCAATCACCGCGTGCGCGCGGTTGTCGGCCCTGACCAAGGCCAGCTCCCGCGGTGCCAGTACGCGCTCGAAGAAATTGCGACGCTTGATAGCATCCAGCTTCAATTCCTTGAGCCCAAACAGCAAGGCTCGGATTGCCTCGTGTAATTCGTCATAATTTTGTCTGGAGCGCTGGAACAGGCGGCGCCCCAGATAGAGCGGCACCTGATAAGTAGCGATGCCAAACACAATGGCCTTGAGCACAAAGAAAAATACGGCGGCATTCAGATAGTATAAGAAGCCTAACGTACTCATCAGGGTAAGCCCGTTGGTCAGCATATCCGGCAGCAACTGGCCGCCAATCACCACGCGCCGCACATCTTCCGTCAGCACTGCGGTCAGGTGCGCCGGCCCCAACCTCTCGATGAGCGCAACCGGAGCCTGGGTGATCTTATGCGACAGCTGACTGCGCAGCGTGACGGTCATCGCCCCGGCAGCCTGGGCCAGCAAGATGCGCGACAGCGCGCGACCGAACACCACCACCATGCACAGGGCAAAAAAGGCCGCAGCAAATCCTGGCTTGGCAATTTCTAGCGTGCCCCATACTAGGATGTCGTCTACCGCAGCCTGCGGGGCTGAGGGGTTGACCGCCACCGCGCCGACAATGAGGGGAATCAGTAGTGCATAAGCAATGCCGGTACAGGCGCCCAGCAGAATCGCGGCGAACACCCGGTTCGGCGCGTGCCGGCCAAATTCCATCAGCATCTTCATGGCGCGGCCCTCCCGCCAGCGTCTATGGGCGGCATAACCGCATAACTACCGCTGCCAAATAGCGTCGCCATATCGGTGTAGTGACGGCTAAACACATTGCCGACCTGCCCCGTCGAATTCATGTACCAGTGCTGACTGCCTTGCGCACTCAGTTGCATCACTTGCCGAAAACTCGAACCGAAGGTTTGGCGATAGTGGCCAGCTCCATCGTCCTCGAAATTGGCGACATTAACGGTATCGGCGGTTCCCGCGCCCGGGCCGGTGTAGTCAAACACATCTCGTAAGAAATTTACCCTGCTAAACGGCTGGTGCGCGTACTGGCTGTAATGCAACCGTCCCCAGCGCCAACCGGCGATGTCGGAACCGGCTGACTTACGTAAATCGTGCAAGGCGCCATCAAGGGCGCTCAACATCAATTGGCCGCAAGCACTGTCAGCGAACGGTGCCTTATTGGTGCACCAAGGCTGGCGTGGATCAGTCACCGCACGGTACAGCTGATCCACGCTGGCGTTATGGAATAAGCCCTCCAGATACTTGTGTTCCGCACCAGTTACGGCGCGCTGATGCAACGCTGTATCAAACAATGCTTTTCCAAGATGTAGCGTCCACACATTGAAAACGGCGGCAGCTGCGCTATCGCTGCTCATACTCCCATTCCAGTCCGCCAGCAGGCGCAGAGCCTCGCGCTGCGGCGCGGATTGCGGCTTTAATTGCCGTAACAATCCCACCATCCGCTGTGCCGGCAAACTCGTGACGTCCGCCTGGATTTGTTTAAAATCCGTGACCGCCACTTGTCGATGCCGCTGGCTGACCTGTTCCAGTAACTGAGTAATACGCTGTGCCCGCCCCGGCGGAGCCCAGTCCAGCGACAAGAAATAGGGGTAGCTGTCGTCCATCATCTTGTTATTCGCCGACACAATGTAGCCTGAGGGCGGGTTGTAGCGTTGCGGCATTTCGCTCGCAGGAATATAACCTGTCCATTCTGCCGCATCGGCGCCCACCTGCTGGGGTAAAGATCCGTCGCCATGCGAACGCAGCGGAATCCGCCCAACGCCAAGGTAGCCAATATTACCTTTGCGGTCGGCATATAGCATGTTGAGCGCCGGGGTCGCAAATAGAGCCAACGCCGCCTTGAATGATGTCCAGTCGCTGGCATGTGTCAGGCGCAGCGCTGCCTCATAGGTTGTGTCACCCGGCTCCAAGGCAACCCAGCGTAAGGCAACCGGCTGCTGACCAAGACCCAACCTGTCGCTCACCACAGGGCCGTGATTGGTCTGGCGCACTTCAACTTCGACCGGTTTCAAGGCCGGGCGCAGTGTGGCAGGGAAATCTGCCCTTACCTGCACCGATTCCACTCGGGAGGTAAATGGTCGCCACTGTCCGTTGCTCCAATATTGGCGTGGATGCTGCGGATCCGTACGTTCAAAATACAGATCCTGAGTATCGGCGACCATGCTGGTTCCTCCCCAGGCGATGGCCTCGTTCCGGCCAAACACCACGAGCGGCAGTCCCACCAGCGACATACCGCTGGTGCGAAGGGTGCCACCTGCCTGGCTGATCGGATACCAAAGAGAGGGCATCTGCAGTTGCAGGTGGGGGTCATTCGCCAGCAACGCACCCTGACCGCCGGTCAGGGTGCCGCCCACTACCCAAGCATTGCTGCCCACATAACGGCTTTCCGATTGCAGCACGTTTGCCAGCGCAGCCTGCAGCGGCTCCGCCACTGCGGGGGCCGGACGGGGCGAAGCCCCCAGAGACGGTGCAAAAAAAGTCGCCATCTGCGCTTCCGACAGACTTTGTCCAGCCAGCAGCCGAGCCAGCTCGCGGTTCATATTACCGGACAAGGTGAGCGAAAACATTTTCATCCACGCCAGCGAGTCCAACGGCGTCCAGCGCTCTGGACGCAAACCCAGCGCAGCGAATTCGGGCGGCAACGGCTTCCCCTCCGCAATCCAGGCGTTGACTCCGGCGGCATACGCCTGCAACGACTGCCGGGCATCGCTGCTTAGAACGTCCCAAGCCGACTGCGCCGCCCTGCGAAGCGATAGCGTACGCATCCAGGTATCGCGCTCTAGAGCGCCAACGCCGAATGCCTCGCTCAAGGTGCCGTTGACCAGGCGGCGCTGCACTTCCATCTGCCACAAGCGGTCGCGCGCATGAAGGTAGCCGGTAACAAAATACACATCGGACTCGCAGCGCGCCGACACCGACGCCACCCCCAATGCATCAAAGCGCACTATAGCCGGGCCGGCCGGCGCCGCCACCACCAGCGTGGCGACGCTTGCAGGTGCCGTGGCAAGATAGGTTCGCGCCAGCAGTACAGCGCCAAAGGTGGCCGGCAGCAGTAGCAAAAGGATAAAACGCCACAATAAAGGGAATCGACCAGTCACCCTATGCACCTTATTTGATTGCAAACAAAACATCGACGCTCTGTACCATTTTTATCGAAGCGATCAGCGTAGGATTGTCACCCGCGCCAGAACGTCCAGTATTGCCACGATATCCGTCGGCGGTTGCCAGACCAAACGCGTTCGACAGATTTTTCAATGGCGATAGCGCGATACCGCGCACCGCCCCGACCTGTTGTCCCATGCCTTTACCGATTGTCGCCGCCTTATGGCGCGCATCGGCAACCGCCTCAGCCACCAATTGCGTCTCGATCTGCTCACGGTCGCTGCGACTGAAAGAAACTGCGAAATCGCTGACATTCGGTAGCTGAAGCAGCCCGTTGACCAGAGCCGGCCACTTAGACAGGTCGCGCACCACCACGTGCAGTGCGCAGCGGGTGTCGAGCTGCACCACCCCGCTTGCATCGGCCTTGCGGGCGGTCCGGCTGATCGATTGCGATACCAGTTCGGTTTCAGCCATGCCCTGTTGATTCAACAAAGCCCGGATGTCGGCCAGACGGGTTGTCACCGTGGTCCAGGCGGCGTTTAGATCCTGTTCGCTGGAGAGGAGTTCCAAGTCGATTTCACCGATATCGGGCTGGACATTCAGGCTGGCGCTGCCCCCTGTGTGGATGAACGGATAGGACGGCAAGTCGCCGGCTTCCGCATTCAGAACGCCCAGTGCGAAGGCACAGGCAAGGGCGATTTTTCTTAGCATGGTCAACTCCATGTTGGAGCGGGGCGCATACCGCCCGCTGATCAGTTGATTAATAGGCGCCGGACTTTTCCAGCTGCGCGAACAGTTCGTGCACGTTCTCTTCCAAGAATCCTTGCTCTCCATGACGTTCGATGAATTCAAAGCTCATGCCAGAATTGGGATCTCTGCTAGAAAAAATTTGCTTGAGGCTGCCGCCGTTGATCACCGATGTATCAAATTGCAGGCCACGCTGGGCCAGCGCCTTAGCCGCGACTTCCACCTCATCGACTTCAAGCGCAATATGCGCCACACCTGGCCCGAACTCGGCCACCAGACGAGATACCTGCGACTCAGGCTCAGTACCCTGGCAAAGCACAAATTTCAGCCCATCCCGCTCCATCTCCGCAGAAATCATGCCCGTTTTCTTTCCTGCGACATTGAGCCGACGCTGCAAGGTAAAGCCAAGTTGACTGCTGTAAAAGGTGATCGCCTGATCAAGGTTACTGACGGCAATAGCGATGTGGTCAATTTTCTTGAAGCGCAAGTTTGCATCCTCCGAGGTGGGGGCCGTAGGCTTGATGACAGTATTGGTATCTTCCATAAATTTATCCCAGTAACATAGGTGAAAAGAACTGCTATACGCTAGGCTGCGCGGTCTGACGACGCGCCGCAATGGCAGCCTCCAGCTCGGCTGGCGACATGCTGGCCACCTGTGCACGCAGCTGGGCATGGCGCTCACGGTGGCGCTGCTCCGCCTGAACCCGCTGCAAACCCTCAATAGCTGCCGCCAACTGTGCCAAACGCGGTGTGTCGAACAGCGCACGCAAGCTGAGCTCAATCTGAAAAACATCGCGTATGCGTGTCATCAGTTGCACAGTCAGCAAGGAGTGACCGCCGAGCTCGAAGAAATGGTCCTCGCGACTGACCTTGTCCAACTTGAGTAATTCGCACCAGATTTCCGCCAACGCCACTTCCACTACCCCGGCCGGAGGAGCACTGGCACGCGTAGGCAACGGCACTTCCTGCGCGAGCAGTGCGTGTCGGTCGATCTTGCCGTTTGCCGTCAGCGGGATACGCTCCAGCTCAACGAAGACAGCCGGGATCATGTATTCAGGCAGCGTCGAGGCTAGTGCCTGACGCAGCACCTCCGCATCAGGCTGGCCTGCCTGCTCCACGGTATGGAAAGCCAAGAGACGGCGCGGCTCGTTTGCCGACAGTAAGACCACAGCTTCGCGTATCCCGGCACACTCCAGCAGCCGTGCTTCGATCTCTCCGGGCTCGATACGGAAGCCCCGTACCTTGAGCTGCAGGTCGATACGACCGAGAAATTCCAATGTGCGGTCTGGCAGGTGACGCACCAGATCGCCGGTGCGGTAGGCGCGCACCGGCGTGCTGCCACCGGCGTCAAAATCGATGAAGCGTTCGGAGGTAAGATCGGCCCTTCCGGCGTATCCGCGTGCCACTCCGGGGCCGCTAATCAGCAACTCGCCCGGTACGCCAAACGGGACTGGACGCAGGGCTTCATCAACGACATGGCAGCCGTAATGCGGCAGCGGCAAACCAATCGGCACGATAGCCTCTTCGCCCGTCAGCAACTGGCTGGTACTCCACACCGTTGCTTCAGTCGGCCCGTACATGTTGTACAGCGTCGCTGCGCTGGTGCCGCGCAGCTCCCGCGCAAGCGCAGGCGGACAGGCTTCGCCGCCGACCAACAGGCAGCGCAGCGTCGCCAAGGCGCTGCGAGCCGCCGGCTCATCAAGCAGCAAGCGAAGCAGCGCTGGAGTGCATTGGAAGTGCGTGACAGCATGACGCTCCACCAGCCCTGAGAAACAGGCACCACTGTCCTGCTCGCTGGCATGCTTTGCCGCCACCGTCCCAAGACGGTGCATAAACGCTTGGGCGCGGGCTCCCGATTCTGGTGCCAACACCAATTTACCGCCAGCCAGCAGAGGACCAAACAACTCCAGTGCTGAAATGTCGAAGGACAGCGGCGTGGACGCCAGCCAGACGGCATCGGTACCGCCGCTCAGATCCGCCACGGCAGTCAGGAAATGCACCAGGTTGCGCTGCGTGACCATGACGGCCTTTGGCGTTCCTGTCGATCCGGAGGTATACATCACGTAGGCCAAGTCATCGGCGCCACGCTGCCGCGACTCCGGCACCGCCACTAAATCGGCCGATGGCTGGGACGGATTAAGCAAAGGGATGGGCGATTCCTTCAGCAGATGCTGGCACACATCGTCAACCAGCACCAGTGCCGCGCGGCTGTCAGCCAGCATGAAGGTTTGTCGCGCAGCGGGCAGCGCTGGATCAATCGGCAAATAAGCGCCTCCGGCTTTCAGTGTGGCCAAGAGAGCGACGGGCAATGCCTGAGAACGCTCCATACAAACGCCGACCACCACCTCAGGGCCGATGCCACGTTGACGCAATTGCTCCGCCAGTAGTTCAGCTCGCCGCTCCAATTCGCCGTAGGTAAGAATGCCATGGCAGTCGCACACCGCGATTTTATCGGGCTGCGCCGCCGCCCGCTGGCTCAGCAGCGCATCCAGCGTTGCCGTTGGCACGGCTAGCGACGGGCCCTGCAACAGTGATTGCAGCCAGGCGGATTCCTCAGCATCGGCCAGCCGCAGCTCTCCTACTGGCTTGTCCGGCATAATGCATACCTCGCCGGCAAGCACGGCAAAATGGCGCGCATACCATGCAATAGTGGTGGGCTCAAACAAGTCGCAAGCGTAGTCAAACTGCAGCTCGATGCCGCTATCGCTATCAACGATGTTAAGGGTAAGGTCAAACTTGCTGGCAACAGAAGGAGCGGCCAAGGGACGCAGGATGAGTTCGTCAAGAACAAAGCTACCCCGATGCGCCGTATTCATGGTCAGCATCACCTGGAACAGCGGCGTGTGAGCATTGCTCCGTGGGGGATTGAGCGCCTCGACCAGTTGCTCGAATGGCAGATCCTGGTGCGTCTGAGCATCCGCGTGACAGGACTTGATCTGTTGCAGCAAGGCCGAGAATGGCTGCGCCATCGACACCGGCGTACGCAACACCATAGTGTTGGCCAGATAGCCGATCATTGGCGCCAGACCGACATGGTTGCGGTTGGCCACGGGTACGCCGAGGACGATATCGCTCTCTCGCGCATAGCGTGCCAGCACCACCGCAAAGATTGCGTGCAGCACCATGAACAGGGTGACGCCGTTCTCGGCGGCCAACTGCCGCAGCGCAGCCACCACCGCGCCGTCCAGCGAATGGCTGCACCGAGCACCAGCAAACGAAGGCTGATTCGAGCGCGGATGGTCAAGCGGCAAACTATGCGTCTGAGGCAATCCTTGCAACTGGCGCCGCCAGTAGGCCAGCGATGGGGCCAGCGATTCGCTGGCCAGACGTTGGCGTTGCCAGCGTGCGAAATCCCGATAAGTCACTGGCATGGGCATCAGCTGTGGCATCTGTGCTCTGCGCACTGCGCTATAAGCCTGACCGAATTCATCGATCAGCACCTTCAGCGACCAGCCGTCGGCTGCGATATGATGCACATTGATCAGCAAGACGCCCTGCTGATTGCCGGTCCGCACGCAACACACGCGCAACATAAGATCTGCGGCAAGATCAAAACGGCTCTGCGACTCTTGCAGCATGAGTTCCCGCAGACGCTCCTCCTGCTGAGCCGCAGATTGATCGCGCAAATCATGCAGCGGCAACTCGAAACGGTACGCGTTCAGCACCTGCTGGAAGACCTCGCCGTCATGCGCCTGATATACCGTACGCAAAGGCTCATGGCGTGTCAGTAATAACTCGAAAGCGATACGGGCCGCATCCAGGTCGAATTCGCCGCTGAACTCAAGGACGCTGAACAAATTGTTTTGCCAGCCTGACTGTAGCTGCTCCATCAACCACATGCGCTGCTGCCCAGAAGAGCACACACTCCGGCCACCATCGTCGTCCAAGTGGATCAGCTGCGGATCAGTCTTGACCGCATCGCGGGAGGAACTCAGCCACGCCAGCAGCGCAGACTTTTGCGCCTTCAACGCAGCCAGCAATTCAGGCGGAGGATCCTCATCGAAATATACCTCGAGCTGGCCATCCTGAACCGCCAACTCGATGCCCAAGCGTGCACACTGCTCTATCACTTGCTCCAGATTCATTGTTTCTCCAACTAGAATTGCAGTTTGTTTTTTCGCGCGGCGGTTTCCAATACTTGGAACTCGATCGCACCTTTGGCTGAATTAATGACACCATCCGTTTGCTGAATCGGCATGCCCCGGACGAAGGCGCCACCGTAGGCATGGCCTGTATCGAAGAGCCCCCAGATAAAGGCACAATTCACCAGTTGACCGGCGTCGTCGACGCCAAGCCCGACGTCTGCCTCGCAGAATTCCTGCGCCAGCCAATCGGGTTCGTTCATCAGCTCCTCGACCAAGCCCGACCAACGCGCCTCATCTGTGTAGCGTCCAACAAAGACATCGCGCCCTTGGCGGGAATGCGACTTCTTCAGTACAAACTCCTTTTGTCGCTGCTGCAGCAACGCTGCCAATTCCCAATTCTGCCCCCGCCAACGTAAACGACGAGGCGCAAGCCTGACCGTATAAGGGACGTGGAGCTCGATCAGCTTTCTCTCCTCATCGCAGAGCATTTCCTGCACTTCCGGTTCGTGCAGCATCGCCATCAGCGTCTTGTTGCCGACAATGGTGTACAGCGGGCTATCCGGCATAACGATCTGGCCCGCCAGATGTGCTGCCACCAAACGCAGCAGCACACTGGCATTAGTTGTCTCGGTGTGCTCTTCCGGTATGCCCAGCAAAACCGCATCGATTTCATTCCCGGCATAGTGAACGCTCCCATCGAGGCCGAAGTCGATTGCCGAAAAATCGGAAAAGAAGAAGATGTCTCCGCTGTCGATCACTGCGGGACGGACTTTTTCATAGGTTTGACGGTAATGCTGCGCCAGCATGCGCTCCGACACCGCATCAGCCTCGGACAGATAGAACAGCAAGTTGCCGGGCCGACCGGGACGTACCCGAACGATCGACTGGCAGACCGACAAGAACATCTGATCCATGACATTGCGGCCAGACAGTGCCCACTGCGCGGTCTCAGGCGCCTGCTGCAGAATGGCGCGGAATTGCGGCGCCATCCACCCCAATTGCCAGCCGCCGATGGTGCAGCCTGCGTTCACCTCGATTAGGCGCAGCACGCCGCAGGTCAGTACAACATCGTGCCGGTTGAGCATTTGCCCCCAATCTGGACGGGCATCACGAACGATGCCATGCACCAAAGGCGAAACATTGAGATAGTTACAAAACGCATCGACATCGTGCGTCAGCCATAATTGCATGGCCTTGTAGCACAGGGCGGGATAGCGGCGCAAAAAAGCCTCGAACGCGGCGATGCGCGCGGGCGACACAATAATGGGCCAGGCCGATACCCGATATTGGTAGCCGCGCACACATGCCGCGACGGCTTTGTCTTGGGTATCTAGCGTGATACCGCGTAAGTCTGGACGCTGTTCGAGCAGTACCATCAGTTCCTGATGGCGCTCGGACAGGTAAGCGCCGGCATCGGCGCGAGGTAGAACACTCATGAGTATCTCTCGCTTTACAGTGTCATCTGGCGTGCTGACCGGCTGCGTCGTGATCCGCGCAATGCCACACGCTGAGCTGCGACCCGCTGTGCCACCTCGCGGATGGAACTGCCGGCAAAAAATTCCTGATAGCTCAACTCGAGCGCGATCTGCTCGCGTAGCCAGACCAGTAACTGAGTCGCGAGTAGCGAATTGCCACCAAGGCGGAAAAAGGGCTCCGTCACACTAATGGCGTCACACTGGAAAAGCCGGCGCCAAAGTACCAGCAGTTCCTCTTCGATAGCATTGGCGGGTGCCGTCGCGACCGGGGCAGTCGACATCTGCGGCAGCCGAGCCCGATCCAGCTTGCCGTTTTCATTGAGCGGTAAGGAGTCCACCTGCAGCACGCTGTGCGGCATCATGTAGTGGGGCAAACGTTGCGCGAGGTGTGCCATGACCGCGCTGACATTCAAGTCCACGGCGGGATCGGGCTGCACCACCGCTTCAATCACCGTGCCATGCTCAGCCTGCCGGATCACTGCGGCGGCACGTTGCACCCCGGGACAGGCACACAGATTGACTTCGATGTCGCTCAATTCGATGCGAAAACCGCGCACCTTGACTTGACCGTCGCGTCGCCCAAGGCAGTCCACCAGGCCGTCACGGCGATAACGCCCGAGATCGCCGGTGAGAAAAATTTTGTCTTGACCATCCTCCGCCGGGCGGAACGGATTACTGATGAATTTGGCCGCATCCAGTGCCGGATCATTCAGATAACCAAGGGTCAAGCAATTACTGCGTATGCCGATCTGGCCGACCTCCCCCACGCCGCATAGCTGCTGCACTGGATTCAACACCAGAAGCTCTACCCCGGCGAGACCGAACCCCAGCGGCAAGACCGCCTCCCGCGGGGCATCCGGCAACGCGCTGCAGTCCAGGCTGGCTAGCGCACGCCCGGTTTCAGTCGCGCCATAGAGGTTGATCAAGGCGGCGCCGGGTGCTAGCACCAGTGCCTGATCCTGATGCGCGGCGGTCAGTATCTCGCCCGCGACAAAAAGTCGCCGCAGAGTCGTCAGTCGCTCCCGGCATATCAGGGCTAGCCAAGACACCATGCTGGGGGTCAGGTTGAGTACTGTCAGGCGGCTGCGCGCCAGCCAGGGAGCCACTTCCACAGCGCCCATTTCGAGCTCGGAGGGCACACACAAGGTTGCACCCAAGGCCAGTGGCAGGAAGACATCGCGCAGCAAAGGGTCGTGCACCAGGCCCGATAACAGACCAAAGCGGTCTCCAGCGGTCAAACCGTGACGTTCGGCAAACGCAGGTGCAAACATCGTCAAGGAACCATGATGGCCACGAATCGCCTTAGCCCGCCCTTCTGTCCCCGAAGTGAACGCAATATACGCCAAATCGTCTGCCGCGCTATCAACAGCGCTGAACACAGCAGCGCTGGTTGATGGCTTGAACTGCTCGTCAAACACCAACTGAATGCAACCCGCATGCTCCAAACGTGCCCGCAAGCTTGCGCTAATCTGTTGCAGCCCGTTCAGCAACACTAGGCAACGCGGCGGCACTGCCATCACTTGTTGCACGAGCCGCTGCTCCGGCGCCTCTGGCGAGAGCAGCATAAACGCCCCTCCAGCCTTGAGAATCGCCAGCATGGCCAGCACCAGCGCAGGGGAGCGCGTCGCAAGAACTGCCACCACGTCACCTTTCCTGACGCCTACCGATTGCAGGTGGGCGGCCCAGGCCGAACTATCTTGATCCAGTTCAGCATAGGACCAGCAACGACTGCGGCTCTCCAGAGCGAGACGGCCAGGGTCGGCGCAGGCGATCTGTCTCAAGATCTGCCCGACCGAACCGATCCATGACTGCGACAGAGATTGACTTCCGTCAGGCAGAACCAGCGGCTGGAGCACCTCGTGCGCGAAGGCGTTTTTTGATTGGTGGCAAGCTTGTCCGCGCAAGCTGAAACGTCCGCAAGCTATTTCTGGTGCTACGGCGATCTGCTCCAGTAACGCTAGATATTGCGCCAGCAGCACCTCTATGTCCGCATGCTGATACAGCCCATTATCATAGGATGCGTGTAATTCACAGCGCTCCGCCGAATCGCTAAGATACAGGCAGAGATTGAATTTCCCGCCCATCTCGGCCAGATAGCCCTGGGCTTGCTGGAACAAATTGGCGCCGTGCTGAGTAACCGGCAAGCTCAAAATATTCAGGCAAACTTGAAACAGTGGCGACACCCCCGGTTCACGCTGGACTCCGGAGACAGCCACAATGCGTTCAAAGGGCAAATCCTGATGCGACAGTACGTCCGCAAGATTGGCAATTTGAGCGGCGAGGAAACCGGTAAATGGCATGGCTGGATCAAGTGTGGTTCTTAGCGGTAGATTGTTCAGGAACATGCCTAGAACGCCCTCGCATCCCGCAATATTACGACCAGCAACCGGCATACCTAACACGATCTCGCTTTCTCCACTGACGCGAGCGAGAAGCAGCGCGAGTGCGGCCTGCATGATATTGGCCAGACTACCCCGCTGTTGCTGCGCAATTGCCCGCAGGCGGTCGCGCAATTCCAGATCAATAGGGACGGCGAATGCCTGCCGTTGCTGTATCTTGCCAGCAACGCGCCCCTGGAACGGCAAACGCAGTTGTCCGGGCGCTCCGCGCAGATAGGCGCCCCAGAAGGCTTCCTGCCGGCGCGCCTCCGGCGAGTCCGAAAAGTCGCGCTGCCAGACAGCGTAGTCGCGGAAATTGTAGGGCAAGGTCGGCCATGCCGGCTGACGGGCCTGCGCCAACGCGCGGTACGCCTGCAAGAGTTCATCGTAGAAAATTACAGCAGACCAGCCATCAGCAATGGCATGGTGCAAATTCACCTGCAACCATGAAGCCTCTTCCGACTCAACCACCAGCGCCACCGAAAACAAACCGGGCCTGCTGACATCAAACCGCATTGCTGCATGCTGGTGCAGCAATGCGGCGACGCTGCTGGCCTCTGCGGTCGCCCGCAAGTCGTGGTATTCCAGGCTAATCGTCAACTGGGTGCTCACAGTTTGCAGATCTGCTTGCCCAATCCCCGAAAAACTGGTCCTGAGGCCGTCGTGACGTTGTACCAGCAGTTGCAGAGCCGCTCGCAACAGCTCTGGACGCAAGACCTCCGCAAACCGCAGGGCACCCACGATATTGTGATTCACTTCCGGCTGCAGGGCTTCAGCCAGCAAAATTCTGCGCTGCCCGGACGACAGAGGACTATCCATAGTCCCCTGACGGGTCACTAAGCGACGATTGTAGCCAGCCTGCTGTTCCAGTAAGCGCACCAGTGCACTTACTGAGCGTGCCTGATAGACGTCCTTGACGCTGATGGCCAGGCGATGTGCCGCATAGGCGCGATGAATCATTTGTGTCAGCAATAAGGAGTTGCCGCCCGATTCAAAAAAGTCGTCATCTACACCGAGCGTTCCTGCACCTAGCAACTCTTGCCAGAGCAACAGCAATTGCCGCTCCGTCAGGTTACGGGGCTCAACCGCCTGCGCCGTTTTTGCAGAGACAGGGGCCGGCAACGCGCGCTTGTCAATCTTCCCACTTAACGTCAATGGGAACGCCTCCATGAGCACGATAGCGCTCGGCAGCATGTAATCCGCCAGCACGGTTTGCAGGCGCGCACGCAAATGCGCGATCAGTGCACGCTCATCCAAATCCTGATTGTTAGCAAGCTGCGGTACGATATAGGCTACTAGTTGTTTGTTATCCGCTTCTCCGCGCGCCACCAGCACCGCATCCTGCACCTCCGGCTGACAGGCCAGTTGCGCCGCCACCTCGCCCAGTTCGACGCGGAAGCCGCGTATCTTGACCTGGTCGTCAATTCGCCCCTCAAAGGCGAGATTACCGTCTGTCCGCCAGCGCACCAGATCACCGGTACGGTACATGCAACGGCCAGACTCCGGGCTGAACGGATCTGGCACAAAGCGTGCCTGCGTCAGTTCAGGGCGGTTCAGGTATCCTCGCGCTACGCCGGCGCCGCCGATATAAAGCTCACCTATCGATCCGGGGGGCAGAAGGCGGCCAGCAGGTGAGAGCACATAAAGGCGAGACCCTGGCAACGCCTGGCCGATATGAGGCAGTTCGCCGATTTCGCTCCGGAATTCAGCAGCAGTCGAATAAGTCGTATCCTCTGTGGGGCCGTACAGGTTAAACACCCGCCGGCAGACTCGCTGACGCAACAGGCCGTTGAGTAGCTCTCGGCTCAGCGGCTCCCCCGCCAGATTGATCACTTGAACGGAAGCCGGCACCGCTCCGCGCCCCAGCAAATGCTTCATTGCTGAGGGCACAGTATTAATAAGGCTGATATCCAACGGATGTTCTAACAGCCATAAGGCGTCGGGTACCAAGACGCACTTATAACCGAGGCAGAGCGGCACAAACAGCTCGAAGACCGAGAGGTCGAAATTAAGTGAGGTACTAGCCAACACCGCGCGCAGCTCAGCAGGTGTATAGGTCTGCTCTGCCCACCGCAGCAAGGCCAAGGTATTGGCATGCGTAATGCAGACGCCCTTCGGCGTCCCTGTGGATCCTGATGTATAGATTACATATGCCAACCGGCCAGCGGACGGTTCGGGCCGCATCGCGGCCACGGAGAGCTCCGGCATTGACTCATCGTCCAGGCACAGCAATTTCTCCGCAGGCAACGGAGGCCGAGCATGCCGCTGGATCAGTACCAGCTGCGCACCGCTGTCCTCGAGCATAAAGTTCAAGCGAGCCGCGGGGTAATTGGGATCGAGAGGAACATAGGCGCACCCCGCCTTCCAAATCGCCAACACTCCAACGAGCATGTCAAAGCTTCGCTCGACACAGATACCAACCGCACTTTCAGGCTGAAGTCCGCGCGCAAGTAAGCACATTGCCAACTTATCCGCACGTTGATTCAATTCTCCATAGCTTAGCTGCCGACCCGCGCATTCGGCCGCCACGGCATCCGGTTGCTGCGCAGCCATGCTCTCGAACAGTACATGCATGGCGCCACGCTCTTCCACTTGGTGGGCATAGGGGTCTGGCGAGTAGGAAAGATCCGCCAGCTCCGCAGATGACAAGACACAGATATCGCCCATGCGGCGAGTTGGATAGTCGGGCAAGTCGCTCAGCATCTGGCTCAGGCGACGTTGGATGCCAGCGACTTGTGCCGCGGTAAAGTAGGCGAGATTGAAGTCGAGCTGTACCTCCAACTCCGCCGCCACGCCTTGCTCCCAAATAGTCAATGTCAACGGCGTTGGTTCATGATGGTGACTCAGATAGACCAACTGAGCTGGAGCGCCATCGAAATCCAATCGATTTTCGACACGCAAGTAATTGAAGACTACTTGATACAAACCCTTGCGACCATCCTGAACCCTCAGTTCGCGCAGCACACGCCCGATTGGGTAGCGCTGATGACGCAAGCTCTTGCGCTGTTGCTCGGCGAGCGACAGCGCAAACTCTGCAAAAGGCATCGCAGCGTCAAGCTCGACCAACAAAGGGCTGATGGCTGCAAAAACACCCAGCATGCGCTTCTTTGTTTGCGTCGTACGGTTATGCAGCGGCAGACCGATCACAAAGCGGTCACGGCCAGTGGCGCCGTAAAGGTATTGGCACCACAGTGCTTGCAATACGCTGGCCCGGCCGATGCCAATCCGAGCGGCAACTTGATCCAGATTAGACAATTGCTGGGGAGAAGGCACAAAGCTCAAACGCTGGCTGCGTTCCGGGACACCGCCGTCCCGCTCCCCAAGAGGAAGCTGAAGCAATAGCGGCTCTGGCAATTGTGCCAAGGCTTGCTGCCAATAGGCACTATCCGCACCTGCCCGCGTGCTGGCGACATACTCCGTATCCTGACGAACGACCGCCTCCCACTCCGCGCCATGCCGCGCCTCAAATGTCGATGGCAGCCCTTGGTAATACTCAGACAATTTCTGAGCCCAGTTGGCAAACCCCCAACCATCCATTGCGAGATGATGGGCCAGGCCAACATAGCGGTGCTCGTTAGGCCCCAGCACCAAGAGATAAGCGCGGAACAACTCGCTCTCGAGCACCGGAAGTGGCGTCTCAAACAGCGAGGCAAGCCAACTATCCGCACTCCGCGCTGGTTCTGTTTCGCTGGAAAAGTCAATCAGTGGCAACCCACTATAGTTTTCACTGCTCAGATATTGCCGAACCTCGCCGCCAATCTCTCGCACGCGAATACCGAAAGCATCATGCTCCGCCACTAAGCGGGCATGCGCCGCAGCAATGCGCTGCCGATCGACACTACCAATTTGAATATATCCACCGACATTATATAAGGGGCTTTCAGGCCGAGCGATCTGATCGAAGTAAATATCACTCTGGCTGTACGTCAAATCAAACAAGTGCACGCATGTTCTCCGACAACAAAATATCGCCAAGCCGCCTCATATTCTATCTTTCGTAGAATAAAGTCATCGATAGTTAATAATAAAACAACTTAAAATTAATAAAATCAGTAGCAAGTAATATAAAGAAACCGCAGGTTACACGGCCATTAATTTGAAGTCAACAGCGACGAATGTTCCGATATCGCGATTTCCATGCAAATTGCTTAAAAATTAATCATTTGAAGTAACAAAATTATTCATATCGTAATTTCCAACTACGGAAGTGACAAAAATCAAAATTTTTGTCGGAAAATGCCAAAAAAAACATTTTATATTTTTATCAATGCTGCTCTTCATTTCACTGTATTATCTTCTGCAACACCAGTTTTTAGGAGAATTCATGTTTGAAGATGCTACCTTGACACCGCTTTGCCCAACCTCGGACTTTTATGCTGTTCTTAAACCTCATCGCGAAATTGATCTCGTGGAGTGGGCTCGCAGCAATCAGCCTGCGATCAGCGCCGCATTAAGAAAAAATAAAGCCATTCTGTTCCGAAACTTCAAATCGCAAGACCACGAAACATTCGCGCAGTTTGTACAAGCGATCGCTAGGCCGCTTGAATATGTCTATCGCTCAACCCCAAGAACTAGTATTGGCGAAAAATTATATACCGCCACAGAGTTTCCTCGACAGTACTCGATCCCCCTCCATTGCGAAAATTCCTACCAGGCCGACTGGCCCATGCAGTTATTTTTTTATTGCAAGCAACCTGCAGCCGAAGGCGGCGCAACACCAATTGCCGACATTGCGCAGGTTACTCGCACGCTGGATACGAGCATCAAAGAAACTTTTGAAAAGAAAGAAGTATTATATGTACGTAATTATGGGTCAGGTATCGACTTGAATTGGCAGACCGTTTTTCAAAGTCAGATCAAGGCTGAAGTTGAGGCCTACTGCAGAGAAAATCAGATTGAATATGCTTGGAAAGGTGAAAATTTGCAAACCCGCCAGCGGCGTCCAGCGATGGCCCGACACCCATTTAGCCAGGAATTATTATGGTTCAATCAAGCCCATTTATTCCATGTATCCGCGCTTGAAGCAGCAACCCGCGCCGCCATGCTAAAGATATTTCCACCCAATGAACTGCCGCGGAATGCTTATTTCGGAGATGGGTCGGAACTGAACGAAGAGGAATTGACGCACATACGTTCTACGTATGTTCAAGCTCAGTCTGTCTTTGAATGGCAACGCGGCGACATATTAATGGTGGACAATATGCAAGTGGCCCACGGAAGACAGCCATTTATTGGAGAGCGTGCAGTATTGGTCATGATGGGGAATCTTCACACGCAATAACCTCCCCAAAACTTGCGCTGCCTGAAGCAGCGCAAGTGAGCAAGATTGAGTTCCTCAGAACTTGTGCTCGTACTGAAGACGCCAGCCCAAATAGCCAGGACTGGTCGTGCTCGATGCACTGTCCAGATTAGATGCCATATCTTGGTAGCGCGACACCGAGGTACTCCCCGTTTTCAACGCATTCCGTATCGTGAAGCGTAATTGGTCTTTAGCATTCATCTTGTAGACAAAATAGGCTTCCAGATCACGCTGCACTGTATTGTACTGGGACTCAGTTGGCGAAGTCCTCGCCCAGCCTCGGGATGCAAACGAGAAACTTGCGCCACCGCTATACGCGCCCTCTTGATAATCGACCCCAAGTACGGCGGACACTTGTGGCTGTCGATCCAGCCGATTGTTCGGCCCGGGAACGCTATCGACGCGCGACCAATTGCGATAAACTTCGGCACGTACGTTCACGGCTGGCCCTTCGAGCCATATGGTTCTAAGTGGAAATTTGGATTCAACTCCGATTCCGCGTACATGCGCGGCGCCGTTATTAATTGGGGAGGAAACCCATCGGCTACCATCGAAAACGATGTTGTTTTGTGTCAGGTCGTGAATCTCACGTGAGTTGGCACTCAGCGATAACAGCGCACCTTCGGCCCAGTAGCGCTCATAAGCAACATCAATTCCGGTAGCCAGTTCAGGACGCAAGTGCGGGTTGCCGATAAAGTCTGGCGACGTAGAGGTATTATACGCCGTATAAAAATGCCCCTGCACCAAGCGCGATAATTCAGGCGCCTTATACGTTCGAGTCAATGCGACACGTACTTGGTCGCCTTTAGTGTCGGGCACCTTCCACAAGGACTGAGCTACCGGGCTGACCACACTGTAGCTTGAACTGGTTGGCTCATAACCTTGGCCACTGGTGCGGGTTCGAATTCCCTCCCAGCGCAGGCCGAGATATAAAGACCAGCGCGAGCTGATATCCCATTCGTCCTGCCCATAACCGGCCAGCCGAGTGATAGATGCATCAAACAGATTATTGAAACTCAACGGCAGGCTGCCATCAAAAGTCACGTCATTCTGGATATCGTGCTGGGAATATCTGCTATAGCCCGCATCCCATCCGAACGAAAGAGCATGATCCTTCAGGTACGGAATGGAATATTTCCCTTTTGAACTTCCTCCCTTATCCGAAACATTACTATTGAATTGACGATCCAGCACCAGTTTAGAATTTTCCTCACTTCCCAGGCGATGCATTCCGCGATCGAAACGCGACACATACCCTGCCACCTTGAGATTCAGCTTATTTCCGCTCTCAAACTTTACGTTCCAAGTCGCGTCGCTGCGCAAGCTGAAATAATTTCCTACAAACCACAGATTCAAAATGGGAAAAGGGTAAACCGGACCGAGTAACGTAGCAGTATCCTCTACACTATTGCCGTGCGAACGATTACTATTAAGGAAGGTTTGCCACGCGAAGGTGTCCCCCCCCTCCAATGCCCAATTGAGGCGGCTATTCAAATTTAAACCGGTAAATTCGTTGTGCTTATTTTGATTAGACTCTCGCAGCTGGTTTAGTACACCATTATTATCGCGGACAGTATCGATACCGCTAGAGGGTAACTCAGCATCGCTATGGTTCAAGGTGCCGCCAACAGTATATGAAAATCTGTCCAGCTTATCCGAGCGTGAAAAGGTCACTCCTTGTTCTCTAGTACCAGGTACGCCTCCGGCGTTTAGCTTAAGCTCCTGCGAACGTTTAATTGCGCTCTTCTTCAGTTCAATATTAATGGTTCCCGCTATAGCCTGCGCGCTATACTCAGCGCTAGTTGCGGGCATCACTTCAATTTTCTCTACCGAATCGGGCGACAAGGAATCAAGCGAGAAGCCAGCCGGAGGCTTATCGCCATTAACTAAAATCTGCGTATACCCATTACCCAGCCCACGCAAACGAACCGTGGCATCAATAACTGTCACGCCGGGGACTCGCTTCATCACGTCGACGACGGATTGGTCTCCGAACTTTAAAATATCGTCTCGCCCGATGACGATCTTACTTGCAGTCTCATTCTTTCGCTGGAGATTAGTGTCCGCCTTAATCTCTACTGAAGGGGGGACTGGGCTATCGGAAGTAGGTTGCTGCGCATATGCAGCACATGATACGAGCAAGGCCGAAGTAACGTAAGCAGGACGCATTTAATCAATAAGAAAAAAATAAGAATTTGCATCCTATTTCAATTTAAGTATCTTTGCAAGAAAAATAATTCATCCGTGCAATATCCTGTCCGCACATAGCACTTGTACGAACTTAAGGGCACCTCGAATAACCGATGATTCCGGCCGCCACAAAAAATATAGCGCGCCAGGCAGCGCTGAAGCCGCCAACCTTGTCGTTTTGATGTTTCTTTTACCATCCGAATCTGCCGTTTTGGGCAGTCCAGACGGACCTCGGGCGTCAGAACGCCACGATCCCAGCCTCCTTCAAGTAGGCAAAGCGGCGCAAGTTGTAGGTCGCTGCTTTCCAGTTCAGATGTAGCGTGGCGCGCGCAAGGCCGATTGAGCGCAAGGTTTTGCCGCCCAGTTGTGCTAGTCCTGCGAACACATGCTCGACGCGGGCGCGTGGCGAGGCGATGCGGCGGTTGCGCCGCTCCTGTGCTTCGGACAGTGGTTTGTCCTTGTTGCCTTTGCGCTGAACATGCATGCGCCAGCCCTGGCTTTTCAGGCGCGCCTCCCGCTCGCTGTTGACGTAGCCCTTGTCGGCGTAGATGTCGCGGCTAGTATTGGATGTGTCGATCACCGCTTCAAAGTGCAATGTGTCGTGCTCGCTGGCGGTGCTGATCTTGATCTTGCGAATGAGCTTGTAACGCTTGTCGGCACAGGCCGACAGTTTGTAACCGAAATAGGACTTGTTGTGCTTCTTGGTCCAGCGTGCCTCTATATCCTTCTGGCGACGCTTCGTCGGCGACCAGTCGGCCGGCATGGCTTTCGCGGCGACGATGTCTTTTTCTTCTTTCTTGATCGACTGCTTTGGCGTTTGCACGATACTGGCATCGATCATCTGACCGCCGCGGGCCATGTAGCCGTGCCGGGACAATTGGCGATTGACCGCTTGAAATACGGTCTCGCTGGCACCGGCTTCAATCAGACGTTCTTTGAACGTCCAGATCGTGGTGCGGTCCGGAATCTGGCTGCTGTGTCGTAGCCCGACAAAGCGCTGGAAGCTCAAACGGTCGAGCAGCTGGAATTCCATCTGCTCATCGCTCAGGTTAAACAGCTGCTGAATCAGCAGCACCCTGACCATCAGTTCGGTGGGGAACGGCGGGCGACCGCCACGCTCGCGGCTGGGGCGTGGCGCAGCATGATCGACCGATGCGGCCAACGCCGCGAAGTCAACATGCTGTTCCAGCAGCCGCAACGTGTCGCCAAGCTCGTTAAGCTTCGCTTCGCGTTCTTGGTCGGCAAACAGGCTGTGTTTGATCATGGGAATCAGTAAGAAACGGTTCGCCAACATCATGCCAGAACTGGGGAGGTTTTTCGAGGTGCCCTTAAGTATTCTTTATGGACAGCCCAGCCACAGTCTTTCCCCAAAAGACATGTGCTGAAGGCGGCTTGCAGCTGTAGTATGCTCTAGCTAATCAGGCAACCGAATCTTCCATGAAATCCCCCCTCCCTTCGCCCCCCACTCCCCGCGAGTTGGACTTACTTCAAGTGTTGTGGCCTATCAGCCCAGCTACCGTCCAACAGGTACACCAATTGATGTCAAAAGAAAGGCCCGACCTGTCTCACGGTGCCATACTTCGTCTCATGCAGATCATGCACACGAAGGACTTGCTGGTCCGCGATGAGACCCACCGCTTCCATCTTTATTCACCAGCACAGGCGCAGGAAATCGTACAGACTTCTCTTATGCGTCAGCTTATTCAAAGTGCCTTTTCTGGCTCAGCATCCGCGATGTTAATGACACTCGTTCGGTCGGGCACCTCAGAACAGGAACGGGAAGAAATCCAAAGGCTAGTTCGAGAACACGCCAACTGAAGGGGGATTGCCAGGCGATCGGCTAGTTGATGCAGTCAGTCATGATATTGCAGTTGGTCAACGGCGCGCTTGTTGGTGGAGGTATTTCAACGGGAACGGCGCAAGGAAATGCCGCATCTCTCCGATCAAGTTTTATCAGTACATCAGCGAGCATTTCCAGAAGCTGCTTGAGGCCACGACATGTTGTGCAGCATGAACAGCAGAGGAAATTGTTGGGACAACGCCGCGATGGAGAGCTTTTTCTCGACATTGAAGTCAGGAAGCACAACCGGACTCGCGACGCCTTGCTCGCCGACGTATTCGGTTACATTCAAAAATTCTATAACCCGAAACGCGGACACTCAACACTGGGCTACGCCAGCCCGATACAATTCGAAGCCCAAACATTTAAATGCGCCTAAGTGAAGTGTCTGCCGAATTGGGGGAATGCCTTTTGCCCGCAAGAGTACCCGGAATCGCCCCCGAATCGGAGCGATGGTTCAGCAACGTTCAGACGAACGGCTTTTTTCCCGTGCGCAGCGCCTGTAGGCGCATCGACAAAGTCGGGTACGGCGTCAGGAAGACCACCCAACGCTCAAAGCGATACGAGGGGCAGATCACCGCCAATTCCACTAACGCCTCGATCATGGCTGTCTTACCCGCCATGCGCGCGCCACCGGCATCCGCCCGGAACTCTAGCTGGCGCCGCAAAGCCAGGAAACCCAGCACGCCACTAACAAAGAAATAGACGTCGCCAGTCAACTGGGCGAGCGACGCAAACACACTGGCGTAGATCGCAATGACCAATAGATGAAACTCGCGCACATGGGTGCTTTCATGCGCCAGAATGCCTCGCAATCCAACATCGCTCAAGTGTTGAAGAAAACTGCGCGTAATGTAGATTGTAGCGTAGCCAGGAACAAGGCCGACCGCATTCGCGTTTTTGACATCATCGTCGTACAGCAGCAAGTTCGCGCGGATGCGGTCGCATCGGGCTGAGTTCAACCGCGTCAGCATTTCCTGATCTACGATAACGTTCGCGCCGATGAACCGCGCATACGACGGCGCACAGGCGTAGAAAAGAAACAGGAACAGGCCGACCGCGATCGCTTGCGCTAAGTTGGCTTGCGATGGATCAGGCGCAAGCCAGTCTGCGACCGCGAGCAAGAAAAGGCCACCCGCGATGATGCAAAAGAAGGCGAGCATGCGGCGCCAAAATGGTCCGGGGATCATCTTGCGGGCCGATATCTGGAGTCGTCGCAATAGGCCACTACCGGCATGCTTCGATATGGAGAAGTCTCTGCCCCCGCATGCGGATCCGCATGCAACCAATCTTGGCTGCTACCAGATGCTGCGCATGCGACAAAGAACACCGCGCAAGACGCAGAGCTAATGTCAAATCTGGTGTATGCCAATCCTGAAGCGTAGGGCCATCAGGCGGCGAGTTTCTGTTGTTCCGGCGGATTGTCCTGCGCCGGAAGTCCATCTTTAAACAGCACGCCAGCCAGCAGCG
>NZ_WWCP01000041.1 GCF_009857505.1 Duganella lactea | reverse complement strand
ATCAAACTCTTTAGTTTAATCTCTGTTTGTGACCACTGCTGGTCACTGGTTCGCTCTTCTCAAAAATACTGACAGTATTTCTACTGAATATTTCTTTGTTGAGCATTTAATGCTTTTTGTTGCAGCACCAAACGCCCACATTTATCGACTGTAAATTTTTAAAGATCTGTTACTGCTTGCTGCGAAGCGTTTTGTTCGTCAGCGAAGAAGGAAGAGTATGAAGCGTTTGCAGCATTTCGTCAACCTTCTTTTTTTCTCGCTTCACTCTGCATTTACATGCTGTGTCTTGCGAGGGACCGAACTATAGCAAGCCAAACCGGCTTTGGCAAGCGATTCCTTTTACATCGCAGTCTGGTCGCCAAATTTTGCAGACTGTCGCAATCGCATGGCGTACCTGGGCGGCGCTGGTTACACTTGCATCATGTTAAGAGTGAAAGCCGTTCATGTTTCCTACGCCTAAAGTGCAAGACACCCTGAAGACCGTCGGCAGCCTGCTGCACAACGGCTTTGATGCCATCGTCACCTGGGTTACCCAGCTGTCGTGGTGGAAGTTCCTGGTGTTTGCCCTCCTGATGCTGGCCGCCGGCTCGATTCTGCAAGATGAACTTTTCTCTGGTAATCCGATCCAGGAGCAGGTCGAGCACGACCGCACGAACAAGCGCAAAGGCAACGATACCAATATCCGCATCGACGACAGCGGCATTCACTTCAGCCAGCGCGGCAAGATCCGCAATAAGAATACCGAGGAGAACGGCCAGGCAGCGCCAGCGACCGAACCGGAAGCGCCGGAAGCACCTGAGGCGCCGGCCGCGCCGGCAACTCCTGCCGCGCCCGCCAAGCCGGGAAAATCCAGCGCCGCCTCCGTGCCAGCCCTGCCCTCATTGCCGGGCGAAGAAGTCCACATCGAACTGCCGCCGCAGATCGGCGAGGAATTGTCCAACGCCATTGAGGAAGCCGTCGACGACGCCGCTGAACAGAAAGTGGCCCGCTACCACGGCCAGGCCTCGACCTGGTTCAAGAGCTTCGTCATGCTGCTGGTGCTGGCACTGTTCGGCACCAAGTTCCTGATGGGCAGTAAAAAACGCGCCGAAGCCGAGACCCAGTCCGCCAACGCCGCCGCCGAACGCGAATCCATGCAGCGCCAGCTCAGCGAAGCAAAGATGCAGATGATGCAGGCGCAAGTCGAGCCGCACTTCCTGTTCAACACGCTCGCCTCGGTCGAGCACCTGATCGAAACCGACCCGCCGCGCGCCTCGGCCATGCAGCACAGCCTGATCAAATACCTGCGCGCGGTCTTGCCGCAGATGCGCGACAGTTCGCTGTTCACCAACCTCGGCCGCGAGGCCGATATGGTCGAAGCCTATCTCAACCTGCTGAAAATGCGCATGGAAGAGCGCCTGAACATCGAGTTTGATGTGCCGGAAGGGCTGCGCACCGCCGCCTTCCCCCCAATGATGCTGCAATCGATGGTGGAAAACGCCATCAAGCACGGCCTCGAAGCCAAGCCCGAGGGCGGCACGCTGAAAGTGCGCGCCGACGTCGCCCACAACAAACTGCGCGTGATCGTCTCCGACACCGGCCTCGGCTTTGGCGCCAAGCCGAGCAACGGCACCGGCCTGGGCCTGTCCAACATCCGCGAGCGGTTGAAACTGCTGCATGGCGAACAGGGGCAATTGCTGATCACCGCCAACAGCCCGAGCGGCGTGATCTGCACCATCGAGGTCCCCTACCAGCTGGCAAAAAAAACCAGTTGATTGCTTATCGATTGCTTACTGATTGCTTATTCAGGCAATTCGTTGAATAATAATTTAAACAACCTTACACACCGCACCATGCCTACAGCAATCATTGCAGATGACGAACGTTTAATGCGCGACCAATTGCGCATGCGCCTGGGCCAGGTCTGGCCCGAGCTGGAGATTATCGGCGAAGCCAAGAACGGCGACGAGGCCATCGAACTGGTCGACCAGCTCAAGCCGGACTTTACCTTCCTGGATATCCGCATGCCGGGCAAGACCGGCATGGAGGCGGCCAGCGTGATCGGCAACAAGAGCAATATCGTGTTCGTCACCGCCTACGATGCCTACGCGGTCGAAGCCTTCGAGCGCGGCGCCGTCGACTATGTGCTGAAACCGCCGGAGCTGGAGCGTCTGCAGATCACCGTCGACCGTCTCAAAGGCCGGCTGGACAAGCCGGCCAGCGCCGCCCCGGACATCAGCTCGACCGTGACCGCCATGCTGGCCCAGTTGACCGAGAAGATCGCCACGCCCAAGCCGGCCCACCTGCAGTGGATACAGGCCAGCATTGGCCAGGACCTGCGCATGATTCCGGTGGAGGAAATTCTGTTCTTCCGTTCCGACGAAAAGTACACCTGCGTGCAGACCGAGAAATACGAGGCGCTGATCCGCAAGCCGGTGCGCGACCTGGCCGAGGAACTGGACCCGGCACTGTTCTGGCAGATCCACCGCGCCACGCTGGTCAACGTCAACGCCATCGAAGGCGTGACGCGCGACATCCGCGGCCGCCACCTGGTGATGATCAAGGGCCGTTCCGACAAGCTGGAGGTCAGCCGCAGCTTCCTGCATCTGTTCAAGCAGATGTAAATCAACGCATCTCATCGGTTTCCGGTTTAGCGTGACTCCTCACGGCCCTTCGGCCGCATGGAGTCACATATGGGCCGCCTCAGCACCTCCCTGCTGGTTCTGTCGGCGCTGGCACTGACCAGCCGCCTGTCCTGGCGCCTGGGCTGGTCATGCGCGCGCAGCGCCGACGCCGCCAAACACAGCCGCGGCATCATTCAGCACGCCACCGACGCCATCATTTCCACCGACGAGCACCAGCGCATTCTGCAGGTCAATCCATCCGCCGCCGCCATGTTCGCCACCACGGTGCAGGCGATGCGCGGCGCGCCGCTGCACCGCTATATCCCGCGCGACCAGCGCCGGCACCCCGGCAACGGCGCCACCCAATATTTCGGCAACACCGGCATCCGCATGCGCATGAAGGGCCGGCGCACCAGCGACTACGCGGTGACCGGCCTGAAGGCCAGCGGCCTGCATTTCCCACTGGAAGGGACGATTTCCTCGCTGAGCGAAGGCGACAGCCGGATCTACACCATCATCCTGCGCGACATCACCGAGCGCAAGCAGGTACAGGAGCAGCTGGAACAGTCCTATTCGCAGCTGCGCGAACTGTCGGCCGCGCTACAGACCATCCGCGAGGAAGAGCGCAAGCACATCGCCCGCGAACTGCATGACGATCTCGGTCAACTGCTGGCCACGCTGCGCGGCGACCTGGCCTTGCTGCAACGACAAGGCGGCAACAGCGCCGCCGCGCGCAAGCTGCAAGCCGGCATGGATGAACTACTGATGTCGGCGATCACGTCGCTGCGGCGCATCGCCGGCAATCTGCGGCCGCGCGCGCTGGATGAGGGCGGCTTGTATTTCGCGCTGGAGAGCCTGCGCCAGGAGTTCGTTCAGCGCAACAACATCGGTTGCACGCTGGACGCCAATGAAGAGGATTTGATACTCGACGATGCCTACAGCACAGCCATCTTCCGCATCGTGCAGGAAGCGCTGACCAACATCGCCCGCCACGCCGAAGCCGGCAAAGTGGCGCTATCGCTGTACCGCAAGGACGCTACGCTGCACGTCACGATTCACGACGACGGTCGCGGCATCGCCGAACAGGACATGGACAAGGCATCGTCCTTCGGCCTGATCGGGATGCGCGAACGCGTCTGGGCATTGCATGGCGATATCGCCATCGTCAGCGACGGCGGCACGCGGATCATGATCCGCCTGCCGCTGCCGCCGCCGGATACTTAGAAGGCGTGACGGATGCCGACGTTGAAGGCCTTGTCGCCGCTACCAGCTTCGTTGTTGTTACCCACGGTGTAGCCGGCGCCGTTCTTGTTCTTGATCTTGGCGTAGCTGACGTAGGCGCCGGTGCGCTTCGACAGCGAGTACAGGTAGCCCAGCGCGAACTGGTTGGCGTCCTGGTTGTTGACGGTCTTGTCCTCCTTGCGGATGTACGAGGTCATGAAGTAGCCGTTGCCCGCCGGGATTTGCGCGCCGATCAGGATATCGTTGCTGTCGGTGCTGGCTTTAGGCGCCACCGCGAAGCCGTAGGCGTTGGCCACCGGGATCTGGGCGCTGTTCACGCCCTTGTCGGCGCTGTACGCGAAGTAAGCCTTGATGACTTTGAAGTCATAGTTGACAGCGAACATGGTGTTGCGGCCGGTGTCCTGGATTTTAGCCGGGGTGGTGCCGACGGCGGCGGTGTCGTTGTTCTTGTTGTTGTACACCAGGCGCGCGTTCAGCGGGCCTTCGGCGTAGTTCAGGCCGAAGCCGAACTGACGGCCGGCGGTGGCGCTGCCGGCTTGCTCGCCCAGCGCGTACAGGGCTTCAGCGCTGAAGCCGCCCGCGGTTGGGGTGGTGTACACGATGGCGTTGCTGACGCGGGTGTTGGCGCCAGCCGACGGGAACAGATTCTTGATCGAACCAGCGTAGCCGGCGCCGAACGGGTCGGCGACCTGGCTTTGCGCGTTGTACAGCATGGTGTACTGGCGGCCGATGGTCAGCTGGCCGGCGTCCTTGGATTTCAGGCCAACAAACGCCTGGCGGTTGAAGATCGTGTTGGCGCTGTCCAGCGAGCCGTCGTCGGCTTTGAAGCCGGTTTCCATCTGGAAGATGGCCGACAGGCCGTTGCCCAGATCTTCCGTGCCGCGGAAGCCCAGACGCGACTGGCCGCCGATACCGCTGGTGACTTTGGTCACGGAGCCATTAACGCCGCCGCGCTCGCTCACCAGACCGGCATCGACCAGGCCGTAGATGGTGACGTTCGATTGCGCTTGGGCTTGTGCTGCGAAGCCGCCGATGAGCAGTGCTGCCAGAGTAAGTTTTTTCACTTGATGTTCTCTACTTTAGGTTGAAGAAAGGTGCGTTGAATCCACGGCGGGAATCATGCCTATCAATTACTTCAACAATGTGACAACGCTAACCTGTTGTAATTTCGCATCAAGATAAAAAAAGCCGCTCAAGGCGGCTTTGTGGTCTTACTTCAGCTTGCAACTGAGCAAGTAGTAGTACTCCAGCCGCTCGATGCGGAACTGCTTCGCGTGGTTGGTGAAGCGTTTGCGCAGCGTGCTGTCGGTCAGGTAGTTCTTCAGGATTTCATAGCGCTGGCCGTCGTCGGCGGTCAGGATCTGGTAAGTGTTGCCTTCCGCATCGGTGCGGGCGATGACGGTCGAATTGCCATCGACATACGATTCGTCCAGCAGCACCAGCAGCACATCCTTACCCAGCTTGGCGCGCAGCATCTTCAGGAACTTTTCGTACTGCTCGCGCGGCAGGTGCGCCCACAAGCCGGCGGCGAACACGGCGGTGTACCGCCCTTCCAGGCCGTCCGGCAGGTTGAAGGCGTCCATCTGTTCAAAGGTGACGACGTCCTCGTCCAGGCCACGGGTTTGCGCCAGGTCCAGCATTTCCTGCGAAATATCGGTGGCGTGCACCGACGCCGCCACTTCCGCGATCAGATCGGTCCAGTAGGCGGTGCCGCAGGCCAGTTCCAGCACCTGGTGGTCCTGGAACAGCTCGGCGATCATTTCTTGCAAATCGTCCAGATCGTCAAAGCGCTCTTCCTGAGCGTAGACCTGGTCATAGTTGTCCGCGTTGACGGCGTAATATTGTGTCAACTGGTTGGTAATCATGTTGATGCTTTCTTTTATAGTTCGTAGTTGTCTTTTTCACCGCTCATGGCCTGTTCGATCAACTTGCGGTTGAGCGTGGGCGCCAGCAGTTCAATAAAGGTGTAAATATAGCTGCGCAGATAGGCGCCCTGCTTGACCGCCACCCGCGACACGTTCATGCCGAACAGGTGGCCCACCGGGATGGCGCGCAGGTTCTTGTCGCGCTCGGCGTCGAAGGCCATGCCCGCTATGATACCAATCCCCATGCCCAACTCCACATACGTCTTGATGACGTCGGCGTCGATGGCCTCCAGCAGCACGTCCAGCTTCAGGCCGCGCAGCGAGAAGGCGTGGTCGATCTTGCTGCGGCCGGCAAAGGCGCCATCATACGTGATGATCGGGAAAGCCGCGATCTCTTCCAGCGTCGGCTGCTTGCTGCGCAGCAACGGATGATCGGGCGGCACCACCACCACGTGTTCCCATTGATAGCATGGCAAAGTGACAAGCCCGGTCACGCCGGCGATCGACTCGGTGGCGATGCACAGGTCGGCCTGGTCGCGCTGCACCATCTCGGCGATCTGCTGCGGATTGCCTTGCAGCAAAGATAATCTTACTTTTGGGAACTTCACCATGAAGGCCTGCACCACCTTGGGCAAGGTGTAGCGCGCCTGCGTATGCGTGGTGGCGATGGTAAAGCTGCCGCTGTCCTGCGCCGCGTATTCCTTGCCGATGCGCTTCAGGCTGTCGATCTCCTGCATAATCAGCTCAACCGATTGCAGCACCAGCCGCCCCGGCTCGGTCAGGCCGCGGATACGCTTGCCGTGACGGGTGAAGATGTCGACCCCCAGCTCTTCTTCCAGTTCGATAATCGCTTTCGACACGCCCGGCTGCGAGGTGAACAGCGCCTTGGCGGCATCGGTCAAATTATAATTCTGGCGTACCGCCTCGCGCACAAAGCGCAATTGATGAAGGTTCATTGCAAGTCCTGGCCCATCTTAAAATTATTTGCGTCCATGCTTATGCCCAATCCTTATATAAGCAAATAAAGACTAAGTAGTTTGGAATAAAGACGAAGTTTATTACTATTAGCGCTAGTTTGGGGAATCAGCGACTATCCAGGAAGAATATTCATGTATCAATACGACCAGTATGACCACCTCATCGTCCGTGAGCGCATCGCCCAGTACCGCGACCAGGTACGCCGCCGCCTCGCCGATGAGCTGACCGAAGCCGAATTCCTGCCGTTGCGCCTGCAAAACGGCCTGTACATGCAACGGCACGCCTACATGCTGCGCATCGCCGTGCCCTACGGCCTGTTGGCAAGCAAGCAAATGCGCATGTTCGCGCACATCGCCCGCAAGTATGACCGCGGCTATGGCCACTTCACCACCCGTCAAAACATCCAGTTTAACTGGGTTGAGCTGGAACAGACCCCGGATATCCTGACCGACCTGGCCTCGGTGGAAATGCACGCCATCCAGACGTCGGGCAACTGCATCCGCAACACCACCTCCGATCCGTTCGCCGGCGTGGCCGCCGACGAGATCATCGATCCGCGTCCCTACGCCGAGGTGCTGCGCCAGTGGTCGACCTTCCACCCGGAATTCATCGCCCTGCCGCGCAAATTCAAGGTGGCCATCAACGGCGCCGTCGAAGACCGCGCGGCGATCGCCATCCATGACATCGGCCTGACCGTGGTGCGCAACGACGCCGGCGAAATCGGCTTCAAGTTCATGGCCGGCGGCGGCATGGGCCGCACGCCGATCATCGGCAGCGTGATCCGCGAATTCCTGCCCTGGCAGCACCTGCTGACCTACACCGAAGCCGTGATGCGCGTGTATAACCAGCACGGCCGCCGCGACAACAAGTACAAGGCACGCATCAAGATTCTGCTGAAAGCCCTGGGCGTGGAAGAATTCACCCGCCAGGTGGAAGCGGAATGGGTCGACCTGAAAGACGGTCCTGAAACGCTGACCACCGAAGAGATGCAGCGCATCATCGACTACTTCCAGCCGCCGGCCTACAAACAGCTGGAAGACTCGGACGTGGTGGCAGCGGCATCGGCTCAAACCGCGGGCAACAAGGCCTTCGCCAACTGGATCAACCGCAACGTCAAGCCGCACAAGGTGCCGGGCTACGCGGCCGTGGTGCTGTCGCTGAAGAAGACCGGCGTGCCGCCGGGCGACGCCACCGCCGAACAGATGGACTTCATGGCCGATCTGGCGGACCGCTACAGCTTCGGCGAACTGCGCGTCACGCATGAACAGAACATCATCCTGGCCGACGTTGAACAGTCGCAGTTGTTCGCGCTGTGGCAGGAAGCCAAGGCGCACGGCCTGGCGACGCCGAACATCGGCCTGCTGACCGACATCATCTGCTGCCCCGGCGGCGACTTCTGCTCGCTGGCGAATGCCAAGTCGATCCCGATCGCCGCCGCGATCACCGAACGCTTCGACAACCTGGACTACCAGCACGACATCGGCGAGATCGAACTGAATATCTCCGGCTGCATTAACGCCTGCGGCCACCACCACGTCGGCAACATCGGCGTGCTCGGGGTGGATAAAGACGGCAGCGAATGGTATCAAGTGTCGATCGGTGGCGCGCAAGGCAACAAGGCCGCCATCGGCAAGATCATCGGCCCGTCGTTCTCCGCGCTGCAAATGCCGGAAGTGGTCGACCGCCTGCTGCAAGTCTATCTGCGCGATCGTTTTGAGGGCGAATCGTTTGCCGAATGCGTCGCGCGCATCGGTGTCGCCCCGTTCAAGGAATTTGTGTACGCCACGCCGATCGCTGAAAAAGGCGGCCGCCTGGTTGGAGAGGATGAATATGTCTAAGCATTTGATTATCAAGGGCCATGAAGTGGTGGAAGACGATTGGCAGGTGCTGCGTCTGGCCGAACCGGTCGAAGGCGCGCCCGCGCACGATCCCGCCACCGTGGCCGTCCCCGAAGGCAAATTCATCGTACCGCTGAATCTGTGGCTGGCGCAGCGCGACGTGCTGGCGGCACGCACCGCCGCCGGCGAAATCGCCGTGTGGATCGCCCCCGACGAACGTCCGGAAGCGCTGAAAGGCCTGCTGGAGCAGTTCCCGCTGATCGCCGTCGACTTCCCGAAATTCACCGACGGCCGCGGTTACTCGATCGCCTACAACCTGCGCACGCGCCTGGGCTGGACCGGCGAACTGCGCGCCATCGGCGACGTGCTGCGCGACCAGCTGTTCTCGATGCGGCGCGTGGGCTTTGACGCCTACGCGGTGCGCGCCGACCGCGATGTGCACGACGCGCTGAAAGGCCTGTCCGATTTCTCCGAAACCTATCAGGCGTCGGTAGACCAGAAGGTGCCGCTGTTCCGCCGTCACGCGCGCCCCGCGCCCGCCGCGGTCAACAACGACGGCGCCGGCATTTGATTGGAGCGGCACATGAGTGACCTGATGAGTGACGCAAGTAAGCTGATTGCGGACACGCGCGCCACGCTGTCCCGCATCGCCAGCGACTTTACCCCGGCCGTCTTCGCCTCCTCGCTGGCGGCGGAAGACATGGTGCTGACCGACCTGATTCTGAAGGGCGGTTACGATATCGGCATCTTCTCGCTGGAAACCGGCCGTCTGCACCAGCAGACGCTGGCCATGCTGGACAAGGTAAAAGCCCACTACGGCTACGACATCGCCGTCTTCAAGCCGCAGCAAGCGGCGGTGGACGCCTACGTCGCGCAGCATGGCTTGAATGCTTTCTACGACAGTGTCGAGATGCGCAAGGAGTGCTGCCGCATCCGCAAGGTGGAGCCGCTGGGACGCGCGCTGCTGGGCAAGAAGGCCTGGGTCACCGGCCAGCGCCGCGCGCAAGCGGCCACCCGCGGTTCGCTGATGGTGGAGGAAGACGATGCGGCGCACTTGATGACCAAGTTTAATCCGCTGGCCGATTGGTCCGAGGAAGACGTCTGGAACTACCTCCGCGACAACGGCGTACCTTACAATGCATTGCATGACCAGGGCTATCCATCGATCGGCTGCGAACCGTGCACCCGTGCCATCGAGCCAGGTGAGGATGTCCGCGCCGGCCGCTGGTGGTGGGAGAATCCGGAATCGAAAGAGTGCGGCCTCCACGTCGTCGACGGCAAACTGATACGCATTAAATCTGTAGCAGCTTGAAAGAATACAAATGAACGCTCTAGTAGAAAACAACGTGCACGTGAATTCGCGCCACCTCGACGCTTTGGAGTCCGAAGCGATCCACATCATGCGCGAAGTGGCCGCCGAATGCAGCAACCCCGCCCTGCTGTTCTCCGGCGGTAAAGACTCGGTGGTGCTGCTGCGTATCGCCGAGAAGGCTTTCCGCCCTGGCAAATTCCCGTTCCCGCTGGTGCACGTCGACACCGGCCACAACTTCCCGGAAGTGATCACCTTCCGCGACAAGCGCGTGGCCGAACTGGGCGAGCGCCTGATCATCGGCTCGGTCGAAGACTCGATCAAAAAGGGCACCGTGCGTCTGCGCAATCCGCAGACCGATTCGCGCAACGCCGCGCAGGCGGTGACGCTGCTCGAAACCATCGCCGAACATGGCTTCGACGCCTGCATCGGCGGCGCCCGCCGCGACGAAGAGAAAGCCCGCGCCAAGGAGCGCATCTTCTCCTTCCGCGACGAATTCGGCCAATGGGACCCGAAATCGCAGCGCCCGGAACTGTGGGACCTGTATAACACCCGCGTCCATCCGGGCGAGAACATGCGTGTGTTCCCGATCTCGAATTGGACCGAGCTGGATGTGTGGCAGTACATCGCCCGCGAAAAACTGGAACTGCCGCCGATCTACTTCGCCCACGAGCGCGAAGTCATTCCGCGCAATGGCCTGCTGGTGCCGCTGACCGATCTGACGCCGCCGCGCGAAGGCGAGACCGTGCAAAAGCAAGTGGTGCGCTTCCGTACCGTCGGCGATATCTCCTGCACCTGCCCGGTGTCGTCGGACGCGGCCACCGTGGAGCAGATCATCGCCGAAACGGCGGTCACGCAAGTGACGGAACGCGGCGCCACCCGCATGGACGACCAGACGTCCGAAGCGTCGATGGAAAAACGTAAAAAAGCAGGATACTTCTAATGACCAAGAACACCAACGAACAAAGCCTGCTGCGCTTCATCACCGCCGGCTCCGTCGACGACGGCAAATCCACCCTGATCGGCCGTCTGCTGTTCGACAGCAAAGGCATCTTCGCCGACCAGCTGGACGCCATGTCCCGCTCCAAGCACAAACGCACCGTGGGCGACACGGTCGACCTGTCGCTGCTGACCGACGGCCTGGAAGCGGAACGTGAACAAGGCATCACCATCGACGTGGCTTACCGCTACTTCGCCACGCCGAAGCGCAAGTTCATCATCGCCGACACGCCGGGCCACGAGCAGTACACCCGCAACATGGTCACCGGCGCCTCCACCGCCGATGCGGTCATCATTCTGGTGGATGTGTCGAAAGTGAAGCTGCGCGAGGATGGCGGCGTCGATCTGCTGATCCAGACCAAGCGCCACTCGACCATCGCCCACCTGCTGCAGATCGAGCATGTGATCGTGGCGGTCAACAAGATGGACCTGGTGGACTACAACCAGGATATCTATAACCGCATCGTCAAGGCCTACGGCGAGTTCGCCGAGACGCTGGGCCTGAAGGACATCACGCCAATCCCGCTGTCCGCCCTGACCGGCGACAACGTGGTGGAAAAGAGCGAGAAACTGGGCTGGTATCAGGGCCCGACGCTGATCGAGCTGCTGGAATCGCTGTCGGTGTACGAGGAATCGCACAACGCGCCGTTCCGCTTCCCGGTGCAGCTGGTGGCGCGCCACAACGGCCACGAAGCCAACGACTTCCGCGGCTACATGGGCCGCATTGAGGCCGGCAAGGTGTCGGTCGGCGACAAGCTGGTGGTGCAGCCATCCGGCCAGGCGGCCACGGTCAAGGACATCGTTACGCTGGAAGGTTCGCACCAGTCGGCGGTGGTGGGGCAGTCGATCACGCTGCTGCTGGACGAGTATCTGGACATCTCGCGCGGTGATCTGCTGGCCAGCGCCGCGCAGCCAGCCACGCAGCTGAAGCAGCTGAAGGCGGATGTCTGCTGGATGTCGGACGAGCCGCTGGACGTGCGCCGCAAGTACTGGATCAAGCACGGCACCAGGCAGACCTCGGCCAAGGTGAAGGCGATCGAGTCTCTGCTGGACATCAACACCCAGCAGCGCCACAGTGCCGAAGGACTGAAGCTGAACGACATCGCCACCATCGAACTGGCCGTGCAGCAGCCGCTGGCCGCCGACGCCTACAGCGACATCCGCGCCACCGGCGCCTTCATCCTGATCGATGAAGTCACCCACCAGACCGTCGCGGCCGGGATGATTCGCCTGTAACCCATCCAACGTCATTCCGGCGCAGGCCGGAATGACGGCATCAAAGCTAACATCTCATGGCATCTCCCGGAAAAGTGTATTTGATCGGCGCCGGCCCCGGCGCGCAGGACCTCATCACCCTGCGCGGCGCGCGCCTGTTGGCGCAAGCCGACGTCGTACTCTACGACGCGCTGGTCACGCCGGAGATGCTGCAACTATGCCCGCAGGCGGAAAAAGTCCTGGCCGGGAAACGCAGCGGCCAGCGCTCGCTGGCCCAGCAAATCATCAACGAAATGCTGGTGGACTACGCGCACAAGGCGCAACTGGTGGTGCGCCTGAAGGGCGGCGACCCGATGATGTTCGGCCGCGCCGACGAAGAGCTGCGCGCGCTCGAAGCGGCCGGCATCGACGTCGAAATCGTCCCCGGCATCACCACCGCGCTGGCGGCGGCGGCGGCCACCAGGCAACCGCTGACCAAGCGCGGCATCGCCCGCAGCGTGGCCTTCTTCACCTCCTCCACCGCGCCCGAACACTCGGACCACGACGCCATTCCGGAAACCGACACGCTGGTCCAGTACATGGGCGGCCGCGAAGCCATCGCCACCGCCGAGCGCCTGCTGGCCCACGGCCACGCGCCGGACAAGCCGGTGGTGGTCATCGAAAACGTCAGCCGCGCCGACCAGCGGATCCACCGCATGACCATCGCCGACCTGACGCAAGGCCTCGGCACGCCGCAAGGCCCGGTGCTGGTAATGATCGGTGAAGCGATGCGCCCGCGCCCCCAGCAGCATGTCGATACCGCGATTAGCAACACAATCGCCGCCCAACTCCGCGCCTGACTTCCGGTTTTCGGTATTAGAATGTCCATTCCTATCACAAGAGGATGTAATGGACACTGTTCAACGACTGGAAAGCGCCTGGAACGCCCACTCCGCCGGCGAGTTTGAGCCCGCGCTGCAGGAATATATCGCGCTGTTCGACGCCACCGGCAAAGATCCGGAAACCGCTTCGCTGCGGCTGTCCTACGTGCTGGCCGCGTGGGCCAGGCTGGCGGAAGAATATGTGCCGGCGCGCCGCGCGCTGGTCGAAGAGCGCGACCGCCTGGCCGCGCAACTACCCTCCGCGCCCGACGCGTTCCACGATGTCCGCATCATCAACGACAAGCTGGGCGACTTGCAAAACACTTATCATTTGTTCGAGCGCCTGCCGGACGCGCAGGCGCGCCAGCATGCGCGCGAGGCGCTGCCGTCGGTGATGGCCTGCGGCGACTACGCGCTGGCGCGGCGCTTCCTGCCGCATCCCGAACAGCATCTGGCGCAGGCCGCGGCACAGCTGAATGAACTGAAGAGCCATATCAATGTGCTCACCACCGAAGGCATGGCGGAACTGCTGGCCGATGTATTCAACTACACCACCGAAGTCGCATTGGTACTGGACTTGCTGAACGGCTGCGGCGATACTGCTGCGGCGGAGCGTGCGCGCCAGCAGGCCATCGACCTGGTGCAAGCGCCCGAGGCCCGCGCTTGTGTGCAAGCGGAGCTGGATACGCCCGGCACCACGCTGGACGCCATGGTTGAACTACAAAATTCGGTAACTGCATAGTGAACAAGATTTACGCTCAAGCCCTGCTCCTCGCCACCTTGCTGCCGGTGGTCGCATCGGCCACCGTGCCGACCTACGACTTCAAGGTGGTGCACAGCTATCCACACGATCCGCAGGCCTTCACGCAAGGCCTGCTGTATCGCGATGGGTTCCTGTATGAGAGCACGGGCCTGAACGGCAAGTCATCGATCCGCAAAGTGGATCTGGCCACCGGCAAGGTGCTGCAAAGCCAGAACATCCCGCCGCAGTATTTCGGCGAAGGCATGACGGCATCAGGCGATACGCTGGTCAGCATCACCTGGCAAAGCCAGACCGGCTTCGTGTTCGACCTGAAGACCTTTGAAATGAAAAGCCAGTTCGCCTATCCCGGCGAAGGCTGGGGCCTGGCCAGCAACGGCAAGGAGCTGGTTCTCAGCGACGGCAGCGCCACGCTGCGCTTCCTTGATCCAGCCACCTTCCTTGAGGTGCGCCGCGTGAAGGTGACGGCCGACGGCATCGCCGTCGACCAGCTCAATGAACTGGAAGTGGTGGAAGGCGAAATCTTCGCCAATATCTGGCACACCAACACCATCGCCCGCATCGACCAGCGCACCGGCAAGATCACCGGCTGGATCGACTTCGGCAAGCTCTATCCGGACGCCGGCAAGGGCCCGAACGGCGAAAACGTCATGAACGGCATCGCCTACGACGCCGAGAAAAAGCGCCTGTTCGTCACAGGCAAACTCTGGCCGAAAATCTACGAAGTCAAAATCGTTCCGCGAAAATAGCTTACGCCAGCGCGGCCACGCAATAGTCGGACAGCGCCTTCAGCACCGCCTCGTTCTCGCCGGCCGCCTCCACCACCTTGATGGCGGCCTGCGGGTAAGCGACGCGCAGTTCGTCCACCATCAGCGGCAGGTCGCGCAGCACATGACCGCCCTGCCCCAGGAAGACCGGCACCACGGTGATGTCGACAATGCTGTCGGCCACCAGCGCCGACACCACCTCCGGCAGGCGTGGCGTCATCAGTTCCAGGAAGGCCAGCTGCACGCGCACCTCCGGCTGGCGCGCCTGCGTCAGGTCGCGCAAGCGCTCAAATGGCGCCGCCCAGGATGCGGATCGTGCGCCGTGCGCAAATAAAATCAGTGCTCGCTTAGTCATCTCTATTACTCATCTCTATTACTCATCTCTAATGTCGCTCCACCCACCACAAGGCGCCTATTGCCAGCACCATAAATAAAAGACTCGGCGCGATCGCTGTCAACATCGCCGGCCAGGTGCTCAGCAGCCCCAGATGCGAGAACAGCGTATTCACCAACAGGAAACTGACACCCAGCATAATGCCGAGGAAGATCTTCAGGCTGACACCACCGCTGCGCGTGTGCAGATAGCCGAACGGCAGCGCCAGCGCCATCAGCACGAAGATCGCCAGCGGATCGAACAGCTTTTTCCAGAACGCGATCTTGAAGCGCTCCGTCTCCTGCTTGTTCTCGATCAGGTGGCGCGTGTACACCGCCAACTCCACCGCCGACATGCGCTCCGGGTCGGAACGCGATACCGACAGAATGCGCGGCGTAATCTCCGACAGCAGATCCTTGGTGGCGCTGATGCGGGTTTCGATCATGCTGGACTCCAGCGCGTAGTTGTTGGCCAGGTTAGCCTGACTACCCGGCTTGAGCAGCTCCGGATTGCTGAAGATATTTTCCGTCACATCCCGCAGCAGCCATTTGTTCTGCCCCTGGAAGGTCGCGCTCTTGGCCTGCGTGATGGACCGCAGGCGGAAGCTGTTATCGAATTCGTACAGCTTCACATCCTTCAGCGTGCTGTCCGGCAGGACCTCCTTCACGTTGAAGAAGCGCGAGCCGATCACGGTGCCGGTCATGCCCTCGGACTTGACGATATCCTTGGTCCACAGGCCGGAGCGAAATTCGGTGGAGATGGTCGTGCCGCGCGACGTCAGCTTGAATTTTTCCGCCAGCGGCGCGGTGCGCGGCACCACCAGTTCGCCGACCAGGAAGGTGATAATCACCAGCACCACACCGATCCTGGCCAGCATGCCCGCCACCATCCCGGTCGACATGCTCGACGCGCGCATGATGGTGAACTCCGATGTCGCCGCAAACTGCGCCATGGTGTAAATGGTGCCGATCAGCGCCGCCAGCGGCATCACCTCATACACGTGGCCGGGCAACTGCAGCAGCACGTACAGGAACGCGAACTGCACGCCGGCGCCACTCTGGCTCACCTTCGGCAGTTCGCCGGTCAGGTCCATGAAGGCTTGCAGCGCCAGGAACGCCACCAGCACAAAGGCGACAGCTTGCAGTATCGAGACCGCGAAATAGCGTTGCAGTATTTTCATGACGAGACAACTTTCTTGCCCGCGCCATGGCGCGAACGTTTATACGCGGCCAGCAGCGCCAGCGGATGGTACGGGTGGTTCAGGTACAGGCGCCAGGCAAACAGCGCAAACACGATCAGCGCGGCGGCCAGATGCAGCGGCCACCAGGCCACGCCGAACGCCATGCCCCCTTGCCGCACACTGGTCTCCAGCAACTTGACGAAGTTGTTATAGCTGAAGAAGATCAGCAGCGCGATGATCAAGTTGGCCGAACTGCCGGCGCGCGGATTGACGAAGCCCAGCGGAATCGCCAGCAACAGCAGCACCAGGCAGGTGAGCGGCGATGACAGGCGCCACAACAGCTCCGCGCGGGCGCCATAGCTGCTGTCCTTGAACAGCTGCATGGTGGGGATGGAATCGGTGTCCTTGTCGCCCTCCAGATCCTGCGTCTGACTGGTGACGCGCATGCTGTAGCTTTCGAACTCCATGGTCTGAAAATCCGCCTGGCCCGGCGTGCCCTGGTAGCGACGACCGTTCTTCAGCACCAGATAACGCTCGCCCTTTGGCCCGTTGTTGATCACGCCTTCGCGCGCGACGATGAGGGCGGTGCCGCGTTCATCGACGGTATTGACGAACACATTCTGCACCACCGCCGTCTTGCCGGCCACGCCCTCGACAAAGAAGATGCGGTTGGCCGATGCCGATTCCTTGAACTGGCCCGGCGAGACCTTCTGCAAGTCCTCGCGTTTTTCGAAGCGTTCGACATATTCGGCGCTTTTCTGCTTGGCCCATGGCGTGGCGACGAAACTCAGCAAACCGGTGATGAGCACCAACGGCAGGCCGAAAGTCAGCACCGGCACGATCCATCTGGTCAGCGACAGGCCGGAGGCGAACCACACCACCATCTCGGAATCGCGATAGGTCCGGGTGACCACCATCAGCACAGAAATAAAGCTGGTGAGGATCAGGATAGTTGGCAGATAATTCAGCGTCGCGAAGATGATGAGCGCGATAACGTCGCTGGACGCCACCTTGCCGCCGGCGGCTTTGCCGAGGACCGCGATCAGGGTCCAGGTCACGCAGATACTGAACAGCACCGTGAAAGAGGCGCCGGCCGTATTGGCCATTTCACGTCGTAGGGCGCGTTGAAAGATCATTGAAGATTATAATTCGCTAGTTTGGCTCATATAGACACTATACGGGACCACAAGTTTTAAGTACGTACACGACACGGAGAATCAAATGGACTTTAGCATAAAAGCATTCGACACAAAAAACACCATCGCAACGGCCAAAGCCGGCGTCGTCGCCGTCGCGGTCTTCGAAAACAAAAAGCTGTCGCAGGCTGCCAAGGCGCTGGACGGCGCCGGTGAAATCACGGCCGCGCTCAAGTCCGGCGACATCACCGGCAAGGCCGGCACCACGCTGCTGCTGCGCGGCGTCAAAGGCGCCGGCGCCGAGCGCGTGCTGCTGGTTGGCCTGGGCAGCGACGATGCCGTCAGCGAGAAAAGCTTTGCCGGCGGCGTGGCTGCGGCGCTGAAAGTGTTCTCCACCCTGGGCGCGAGCGACGCTATTATCGCATTGCCGATGACCGAAGTGAAAGAGCGTGACGTCAATTGGGCGATCCGCTGCGTGGTGCAGAGCGCCCACGAGTCGGCATTCCGCACCGATGGCCAAAAGAGCAAGAAAGATCCGGCACCCGCCGGTGTCAAGAAAGTCGCGCTGGCGGTGCCAAATACCGCCGCCACCAAACTGGCGCTGGCGCAAGCCGTGGCCATCGCCAACGGCATGGACCTGACCAAGGAACTGGGCAACACCTCGGCCAACGTCTGCACCCCGACCCACCTGGCCAACGTGGCCAAAAAACTGGGCAAGGACTACAAGTTCGACGTCGAAGTGCTGGACCGCAAACAACTGGAAGCGCTGAAGATGAACAGCTTCCTGTCGGTCACCAACGGCAGCGAGCAGCCGCCGAAATTCATCATCATCAAGCACATAGGCGGCAAAGCCAAAGACGCGCCGGTGGTGCTGGTCGGTAAAGGCATCACCTTCGACACCGGCGGCATTTCGCTGAAGCCAGGTCCTGGCATGGATGAGATGAAGTACGACATGGGCGGCGCCGCCTCGGTGCTGGGCACCTTCCGCGCCATCGGTGAAATGAATCTGAAGCTGAACGTGATCGGCGTGATCGCCTCGTGCGAGAACATGCCTTCCGGCCGCGCCACCAAGCCGGGCGACATCGTCACCTCGATGAACGGCCTGACCATCGAAATCCTCAACACCGACGCCGAAGGCCGCCTGGTGCTGTGCGACGCGCTGACCTACGCCGAGCGTTTCAACCCGGCCGCAGTGATCGACATCGCCACGCTGACCGGCGCCTGCATCGTCGCCCTGGGCCACCACAAGAGCGGCCTGTTCACCCGCGACGACGACGCCCACAACAAACTGGCCGACGAGATCATGGCCGCCGGCAAAGCCGCCAGCGACACCGCATGGCGCCTGCCGATCGGCGAGGAGTACAACGAGCAACTGAAGTCCAACTTCGCCGACCTGGCCAATATCGGCACCCCGGGCGGCGCCTCGTGCACCGCCGCCGCGTTCCTGGAAAACTTCACCCGCAAGTACACCTGGGCGCATCTGGACATCGCCGGCACCGCGTGGAAATCGGGCGGTGCCAAAGGCGCCACCGGCCGTCCGGTGCCGCTGCTGTCGAACTTCCTGATTAACCGCGCCAACTAATCAGAACAGGGTCACCCCGGCAGCCGGCGGTGGCCCATCTTCCTTTGGCTGGGCCGGACGCATGACCACCGTCAGCACGTCCGGATAGTCATAGCCGGCGCCGGTATTGCGGTCCACATAGACGCCGACACCGGCGGTCAACACCAGATTTCCCCAAATATTGGCGTCCGCCCTGGACTCCACCTTTTCGTAAGCCCAGGCCTTGCCGGACTTCTCGCAATCGATGCGCAGCGGGCCCGCGCTTTTGCGCAGCGTGATGCGTGCCGGCGTGGTGACAAACCATTTGCCCATGTCGTTATACAGCACGCAGCCCACACCCGCGATCTCGCGGTGATCGAGCACGGTCTGCACCAACACGTTTTGATCGGTGGATTCAGTCAGGGACGCGCAGCCTGCCAGCGAGGCAAGCAGCGCAACCGCTGCAGCGGGGCGGAGATACATGGTCTGTCTCTGGAATAAAGATACAGACGAGTGTACCAGCCCGCTGCCGGTTTTATATGCTTAATCAAGCGGCGTAAAGCCTTGCACTTTACGCCTTGTACCTCAGGCGTTCTGACGGGCCGGCGCTTTCGCCGCCACCGGCTCGATAGCCTGGTCCTGCTTGCGTTTCAGGCCCTGCACCACTTTCAGGATGTCGTCCATGCCGCGCTCACCGCCCAGCGACGAGAAAGCATCCAGCACTTCGTTCAGCACCTGATTGCGCACGGCCGCCTCGTCGGCGTTGATCGCCGGTGGACGTTGCACGGCTTCCGCCGCGCGCTTCTCAGCGGCGGCGGCCTCCTTTTGCGCGGCGGTCTTGCGGCCGCCCGGCGGTTTGCCATGCTCCAGCGCCGCTTGCCAGATTACCCAGCGGCGTTGCGTTTCAAAGACCAGATACTCGTCTGGCTTGTCTTCACGGCGGCGGACGATATGACCGTCGCGCTGTGCCCATGCTTCAAATGCAGATCGCATTTTCTATTCCTTTGTAAATGCGCTACGCGCAATTCACTATAAAAACCACAGATTATTTCCATATAGTATCATTTATTGCGCCACCACAACGCAAATAGACACGCGAATTTTACTGTTTATGTTGCGAAACGAAAACACAAGTTTTCTACTCATTTTATTACCAGTATATTTCCAATTTACTTACTTTGTCTCGACTCTCAGTTCTATTTTGACAACAAGGAGACAGAATTGGCAATTATTTTTTTATTTCACACATTCGGCAACATTTTAGGCGCTACGCCCCTTCCGAAGGAAGAGTTTTTCATGTTTTTTCAGCCGGCTTTATAAAATAGCAAATAATGTGTTAAATCCAAATGTTGTAAGATGCAAGCCACTCGAACCCCATGCAGGAAACGCCGATATGAAAATAGCCACTTGGAATGTTAACTCTTTGAACGTAAGACTGCCGCACGTTATGAAGTGGTTGGAAGAAAACCCTACGGATGTGCTAGCCATACAGGAAACAAAATTAACAGACGACAAATTCCCGCTGGCCGAGCTGGAAGCGGCCGGCTATCACGTCACCTACACGGGCCAGAAGACCTATAACGGCGTGGCGATCATTTCCAGGCTGCCGATCCACGACGTCGTCAAGAACAACCCAAAATTTGAAGACCCGCAGCAACGCATCATCGCCGGCACCATCGACGGCGTGCGCGTGGTGTGCGCCTATGTGCCGAACGGCCAGGCGGTCGGCGCGGAGAAATTCCTGTACAAGATGGCGTGGCTGAACGCCTTCCACGACTGGATTCAGGAAGAGGTGGCGAAATATCCCCAATTGGCGGTGGTGGGCGACTACAACATCGCGCCGGAAGACCGCGACGTGCACGACCCGGCGGCATGGGAAGGCATGGTGCATGTGTCGCCGGAGGAGCGCGCGCAGCTCAAACGCCTGCTGGACCTCGGCCTGACCGACGCCTTCCGCATGTTCGAGCAGGCGGATAAATCGTTCAGCTGGTGGGACTATCGCGGCCTTGGCTTCCGCCTGAACAAGGGCCTGCGCATCGACCACTTGCTGCTGTCGGACGCGCTCAAACAGCGCTGCACCGGCTGCATCATCGACCGCGTGCCGCGCAAATGGGAACAGCCGTCCGATCACACGCCGGTGGTGGCCACTTTCGCCTGATACCAAACGACGATGCCCGGCGAACCGGGCATCGTCTCTACAACCAGTGGCGTGATATCAGTGCGCCGATGCGCCAGCCGCGCCGATACCGGTTTCCGAACGCATCTGCTGCGCCTCATAGCCGGCGCGGTCGATGCGCGCACGTGGACTGCGGTCGAGCAGCGAGAAGATCCAGATGCCGAGGAAGCCGGCCGGCATCGAGAAGATCGCGGGCGACGCGTAAGGGAACAGCGCTTCGGCGTGGCCCAGCACATCCACCCATACGGACTTCGACAGCACCGTCATCACCAGCGCCATGGTCAGGCCGATAAAGCCGCCGATGGTGGCGCCGCGGGTGGTGCAGTCCTTCCACAGCACGGACATAAACAGCACCGGGAAGTTGGCCGATGCGGCAATCGCAAACGCCAGCGACACCATGAAGGCGATGTTCTGCTTCTCGAACGCGATACCCAGCACCACGGCGATGATGCCCAGCGCGATGGTGGTGATCTTCGACACTTTCAGCTCGCTCTTGCTGCTGGCCTGGCCCTTGGCGATCACGGTGGCGTACAGATCGTGCGATACCGCCGATGCGCCGGACAGCGTCAGGCCAGCGACCACGGCCAGGATAGTGGCGAAAGCCACGGCCGAGATGAAGCCCAGGAAGACATTGCCGCCAACCGCTTTGGCCAGGTGCACCGCCGCCATGTTGTTACCGCCCAGGAGCTTGCCCGCCGCGTCCTTGAACTCGGGATTGGTGCCCACCAAAACGATGGCGCCGAAGCCGATGATGAAGGTCAGCACGTAGAAGTAGGCGATCCAGGTGGTGGCCCAGAACACCGACTTGCGCGCCTCTTTCGCGCTTGGCACGGTGAAGAAGCGCATCAGGATGTGCGGCAGGCCGGCGGTGCCGAACATCAGCGCCATGCCGAAGGAGATCGCGGAGACCGGGTCCTTGATGAAGGTGCCGGGGCCCATGATGGCGTCTTTGTTGGCGTGCAGTTCGACCGATTTGGCGAACAGCGCTTCCGGGCTGAAATGGAACTGCGCCAGCACGGCGATCGCCATGAAGCTTGCGCCGCCCAGCAGCATCACGGCTTTGATGATCTGCACCCAGGTGGTGGCGGTCATGCCGCCGAACAGCACGTAGATCATCATCAGCGTACCGACCAGCACCACGGCGATCCAGTATTCAAGGCCAAACAGCAGCTTGATTAACTGCCCAGCGCCGACCATCTGCGCGATCAAATAGAAAGCCACCACCACCAGCGTGCCGGAAGCGGAGAAGATGCGGATCGGCGCCTGCTTGAAGCGGTATGCGGCGACGTCGGCGAAGGTGAAGCGACCCAGGTTACGCAGGCGCTCCGCCATCAGGAAGGTGATGATCGGCCAGCCGACCAGGAAGCCGATGGCGTAGATCAGGCCATCATAGCCGTTCAGGAAAACCGACGCGGAGATGCCGAGGAACGACGCCGCCGACATGAAGTCGCCGGCGATCGCCAGGCCGTTCTGGAAGCCGGTGATGCCGCCGCCGGCGGTGTAGAAATCGGCAGCGGAACGCGTTTTCGCGGCCGCCCATTTGGTGATGTACAGCGTGAACAACACGAACACGCCGAACATGGTGATCGCGGTCCAGTTGGTGGGCTGCTTGGCGGCCTGGCCCAGGTCTCCACCGGCGGCCAGCGCAACGCCGCATACGGCCAGCAGCGCTGGTGCCATCAGTTTCTTCAAGATGCTCATGGCTTCACCTTGTCGTGGATGGCTTGGGTCAGTTCATCATACTGGCTGTTGGCGCGGCGGACGTAAACGCCGGTGATCAACACCGTGAACACAATGACGAACAGGCCAATCGGCATGCCCCAGGTCATGACGCCATCACCGGTTTTGGTAGCAAGGAATTCCTTGTCGAAAGCGATCAGCAGGATGTAGCCGTAGTAGACGACCAGCATTGCCGCGGTAAGCAGCCAGCCAAAGCGGGAGCGGGACTTGACCAGTCGATGATAATTGGGGTCGCGCTTGAGTTGTTGAACAAGATCGTCATGCATTGTGTGTCTCCGTTATTAGTGCTCTTCTATTCGAGCTTGTACACAGAATAGAAGAGCAGCCTTACCGAAGCCTTACAAAAGCGCACGCTGAATTTGCTGCAGTGAAGCGGGATCTTCGATGGTGGTGACATCGCCAGGGCTGCGTCCTTCGCAGATCGCCTGAATCGAGCGGCGCAGCAGTTTGCCCGAACGCGTTTTAGGAAGCTGCGTCACGAAGTACACGCGCGCCGGCCGCGCCACCGCGCCAAGCTGGCGATCCACCACCGCCATCACGTCCTGCTCCAGCGTGCCGGCATTGGCGTCCTTCAAAATCGCGAAGGCCACCGCCACCTGGCCTTTGAGCTTGTCTTCCACCCCCACCACCGCCACCTCCGATACATTTGGATGGCTGGTGATCGACTCCTCGATCTCGCGCGTGCCGAGGCGATGCCCGGCGACGTTGATGACATCGTCGGTGCGGCCAAGGATGAAGTAGTAACCGTCCGCGTCACGCACGCCCCAATCAAAGGTGGAGTACAGCACGCTGTCGCCGTTACGCGTCCAGTAGGTATCGACGAAGCGCGCGTCGTCGCCATACACGGTCTGCATGCAGCCTGGCGGCAGCGGCCCTTCGATCATCACCACGCCTTTTTCGTTGGCCGCGCATGCGTCGCCGGTGGTCTCGTTGATCAGCTTGACCTTGTAGCCGTACATGGCGACGCCGGGGCTGCCCAGCTTTGTCGGCGCATCCTCTATCCCTTTGGCGATAGACAGGATAGGCCAGCCGGTCTCGGTCTGCCAGTAGTTGTCGATGATCGGCACACCGAGTTCGGAGGCGATCCAGCTCGACGTGGTTTCGTCCAGCGGCTCGCCGGCGAGATACAGCGCCTTCAGCGACGACTTGTCATGCTTGCGCATGTACTCCGGCTGCTGCTTGCGCAGCACGCGGATCGCGGTCGGCGCCGAAAACATGCGCGTGACCCGGTACTTCTCGACGATGCTCCACCAGATGCCTGGGTCGGGGCAAATCGGCAGCCCTTCGTACATGATGGTCGCCATGCCGGCGATCAGCGGGCCGTAGACGATATACGAGTGGCCCACCACCCAGCCGATATCGGAGGTGGCGAAGAATGTCTCGCCGGCCTTGCCGCAGAAGTTGTGCTTCATCGACGCCGCCAGCGCCACCGCATAGCCGCCGACATCGCGCTGCACGCCTTTCGGCTTGCCGGTGGTGCCGGAAGTGTAGAGGATGTAGGATGGCTCGTTCGATTCCAGCCACGTCACCGGAACCTGCGCGGCCAGATGCGCGGCGTTCAACGCGGCGTAGTCGACATCGCGGCCCTCCACACGCCGCATCGGCGCCAGGCCACGGTCCACCAGCAGCACCCGCGCCGGTTTGCTGGACGCCAGGCTGATGGCCTCGTCCAGCAGCGGTTTGTAGGGAATCGGCTTGCCGTTGCGCGAACCGGCATCGGCGGAGACAATCAGCGCCGGCTTGGCGTCGTCGATGCGGCTGGCCAGGCTGTTGGCGGCAAAGCCGCCAAACACTACCGAATGTACCGCGCCGATGCGCGCGCAGGCCAGCATCGCGAACGCCGCCTCGGCGATCATCGGCATGTAGATCAACACACGATCGCCCTTGCGCACGCCGAGTGCTTGCATCATCGCCGCCCAGCGCTGCACTTCCACATGCAGCTCACTGAAGGAGTAACTGCGCTCGGTGTTGGTTTCGGTTGAGATGGCGATCAGCGCGGGCTTGTCGCCCTGCGTGGCGCACCAGCGGTCCACCGCGTTGTGGCACAAGTTGGTCTTGCCGCCCACGAACCAGCGGGCGAACGGCGGGCGCGAATAATCCAGCACCTGCGAGAACGGCGTGTTCCAATCGATGAGCGCAGCTTCGTCACGCCAAAAATCTTCGGGCGTGACGACGGAGCGCTGATAAAAATCAGCATACTTCATTGTCTCCTCCATTCGGGTCATCAAGCGGGGATTCGGACCCAGCCTTCCATCAGCACACGCGCGCTGCGGCTCATTACCGCTTTTTTCACGCTCCATTCTCCGTTTTGCTGTACCGCTTCGGCGCCGACGCGCAGGGTGCCGGATGGGTGGCCGAAGCGCACCGCATTGCGTTCGCCTCCGCCCGCCGCCAGGTTGACCAGCGTGCCGGGAATCGCGGCGGCGGTGCCGATCGCCACGGCGGCGGTGCCCATCATGGCGTGATGCAGCTTGCCCATCGAGAGCGCGCGCACCAGCAGATCGATATCGCCCGCCGCCACCTGCTTGCCGCTCGATGCGACATAGCCGGCTGGCGGCGCAACAAAGGCCACTTTCGGCGTGTGCTGGCGCGTGGCGGCCTCGCTCAGGTATTTGATAAGGCCCATACGCAGCGCGCCATGGGCGCGGATGGTCTCGAACATCGCCAATGCCCTGGCGTCGCCGTTGATGGCGTCTTGCAGTTCGGTGCCGCTGTAGCCAACGGCATTGGCGTTAATGAAGATGGTCGGGATGCCAGCGTTGATCATGGTCGCCTTCAATGTGCCGATGCCGGGGACTTCCAATTCGTCCACCACTTGGCCGGTCGGGAACATGGCGCCGCCCGCGCCCTCCTCTTCTGCCGCAGGGTCCATGAATTCCAACTGCACTTCGGCGGCCGGAAAGGTCACGCCATCGAGCTCGAAGTCGCCGGTTTCCCGCACTTCGCCGTTGGTCATCGGGATGTGGGCGATGATGGTCTTGCCGATGTTGGCCTGCCATACACGCACCACCGCCACGCCATCGCGCGGCACGCGGGCCGGGTCAACCAGTCCGCCGCTGATGGCGAACGCGCCCACCGCCGCCGACAGGTTGCCGCAGTTGCCGCTCCAGTCGACGAAGGCCTGGTCGATGGAGACCTGGCCGAACAGGTAGTCGACATCGTGGCCGGGTCGCGCGCTTCTGGACAGAATCACCGTCTTGCTGGTGCTGGAGGTGGCGCCGCCCATGCCGTCGATCTGCTTGCTGTAGGGGTCGGGGCTGCCGATCACGCGCAGCAGCAGCTGGTCGCGGGCGGCGCCCGGTTGCTGCGCCGCTTCCGGCAGATCCTGCAGGCGAAAGAATACGCCCTTGCTGGTGCCGCCACGCATATAGGTGGCAGGGATTTTGATTTGCGGTTGATACTTCATCATGCCGCCTTTGCGGATTCCAGGAAGTCCTGGGCGAAGCGCTGCAGCACGCCGCCGGCTTCGTAGATCGACAATTCTTCCGCCGTGTCGAGACGGCAGATCACCGGCACCCCCATGCGCTCGCCATTGCGGCGATGGATCACCAGCGTCAGCACGGCGCGCGGTTTGCGCTCGCCGGTCACGTCATAGGTCTCGCTGCCATCCAGGCCCAGGGTCAGACGATTCACGCCCGGCTGGAACTCCAGCGGCAGCACACCCATGCCGACCAGATTGGTGCGGTGAATACGCTCGAAGCCCTCGGCCACAATCACCTCCACACCGGCCAGTCGCACACCCTTGGCAGCCCAGTCGCGCGATGAGCCTTGGCCGTAATCGGCGCCGGCCACGATGATCAATGGCTGCTTGCGATCCATATAGGTTTCAATCGCCTCCCACATGCGCATCACCTTGCCCTCGGGTTCAACGCGCGCCAGCGAGCCGGCTTTGACCTTGCCTTCCGCATCGCGCACCATCTCGTTTTTCAGCGTCGGATTGGCGAAGGTGGCGCGTTGCGCGGTCAGGTGGTCGCCCCGGTGCGTGGCGTAGGAATTGAAGTCCTGTTCCGGCAGTCCCATTTTGTGCAGATACTCGCCGGCGGCGGAATCCATCATGATGGCGTTGGATGGCGAAAGGTGGTCGGTGGTGATGTTATCGCCCAGGACCGCCAGCGGGCGCATGCCCTTCAACGTGCGCTCACCGGCCAGCGCGCCCTCCCAGTAAGGTGGCCGGCGAATATAAGTCGATTGCGGACGCCAGTCGTACAGCGGCGCGGCGCGCTCGCCCACCTCCTCGCTGCGCGCGAACATCGGGATGTAGACTTTGCGGAAGTGATCCGGCTTGACGCTGGCCGCGATGATCGCGTCAATTTCCTCGTCGCCAGGCCACAGGTCTTTCAGCGTCACCGGCTTGCCGTCGGCATCGTGGCCCAGCACATCTTTTTCGATATCGAAGCGGATGGTGCCGGCGATGGCATACGCCACCACCAGCGGCGGCGACGCCAGGAAAGCCTGCTTGGCGTATGGGTGAATGCGGCCGTCGAAGTTACGGTTGCCCGACAGGACGGCGGTCGCGTACAGATCGCGCTCCACTACTTCCTTCTGAATCACCGGGTCCAGCGCGCCGGACATGCCGTTGCAGGAGGTGCAGGCGTAGGCCACCACGCCGAAGCCCAGCTTCTCAAGTTCCGACAGCAGCCCGGCCTCTTCGAGGTACAACGTCACCGCCTTCGATCCCGGCGCCAGCGAGGACTTGACCCACGGCTTGCGCAGCAGGCCGGCCTTATTGGCATTGCGCGCCAGCAGACCGGCGGCGATCATGTTGCGCGGGTTATTGGTGTTGGTGCAGCTGGTGATGGCGGCGATGATAACGGCGCCATCCGGCATCTTGCCTGGCTCGTTCTCCACTACGCCGGAAATGCCACGCGCCGCCAGTTCGGAGGTCGGCACGCGGTTGTGCGGGTTGGACGGGCCAGCGATATTGCGCACCACGGTCGACAGGTCGAACGCCAACACACGCTCATACTCCGCCGTCTTCAGACTGTCGGCCCACAGGCCGGTATGTCTGGCGTATTGTTCGACCAGCGCCACCAGCGCGTCATCGCGGCCGGTGAGCTTGAGGTACTTGATGGTCTGCTCGTCGATGGAGAACATCGCGGCGGTGGCGCCGAATTCCGGCGCCATGTTGGAGATGGTGGCGCGGTCGCCCAGCGTCAGCGCGGTGGCGCCTTCGCCGTAGAATTCCAGATAGGCCGACACCACTTTTTCCTTGCGCAGGAATTCAGTCAGCGCCAGCACGATGTCGGTGGCGGTGATGCCGGGCTGCGGTTTGCCGCTCAGCGCCACGCCGACGATGTCGGGAAGACGCATCCACGAGGCACGGCCCAGCATCACCGTCTCCGCTTCCAGACCGCCAACGCCGACGGCGATGACGCCCAGCGCATCGACCATCGGCGTGTGCGAATCGGTGCCGACCAGTGTGTCCGGATAGGCCACGCCGTCCGTCACCTGGATCACCGGCGACATGCGTTCCAGATTGATCTGGTGCAGGATGCCGTTACCGGGCGGGATCACGTCCACATTGAGGAAGGCCCTCTTGGTCCAGTCGATGAAGTGGAAGCGGTCTTCGTTGCGGCGGTCTTCAATGGCGCGGTTCTTGTCGAAGGCATCCGGATCGAAGCCGCCGCATTCCACCGCCAGCGAGTGGTCCACCACCAGCTGCGTCGGCACCACCGGGTTGACCAGCGACGGATCGCCGCCCTGCTCCGCGATGGCGTCGCGCAGGCCGGCCAGGTCCACCAGCGCGGTCTGGCCGAGGATGTCGTGGCACACCACGCGCGCAGGGAACCACGGGAAATCCAGATCGCTTTTACGCTCGATCAGCTGCGACAGCGAGGCATTGAGCGTGGCCGGATCGCAGCGGCGCACAAGGTTCTCCGCCAGCACGCGCGAAGTGTAAGGCAGTTTGGCCCAGGCGCCTGGCTGGATCGCGTCGACCGCTTCACGCGCGTCGAAGTAGTCTAGCTGGGTACCAGGCAAGTTTTTGCGGAATGCGGTGTTCATGATTATTTGCGGTCCTTGAGCGGAACGAATTTGAGGTCCTCAGGGCCGACGTAATTGGCGCTTGGACGAATGATCTTGTTGTCGATACGCTGCTCGATGATGTGCGCGGACCAGCCGGAGGTGCGCGAGATGACGAACAGCGGCGTGAACATCGCGGTCGGCACGCCCATCATGTGGTATGACACAGCCGAGAACCAGTCGAGGTTGGGGAACATTTTTTTAATCTCCCACATCACCGATTCCAGGCGCTCGGCGATGTCGAACATCTTGGTCGAACCGGCTTCCTCGGACAGTTGACGCGCCACTTCTTTAATGACCACGTTGCGCGGATCGGAGACGGTGTACACCGGGTGACCGAAGCCGATCACCACTTCCTTGTTGGCGACGCGGTTGCGGATATCGGCTTCCGCTTCGTCCGGGTTCTCGTAGCGTTTCTGGATTTCGAACGCGACTTCGTTGGCGCCGCCATGTTTCGGGCCGCGCAGCGCGCCGATCGCGCCGGTGATGGCGGAGTGGATGTCGGAACCGGTGCCGGAGATCACGCGGCTGGTGAAGGTGGAGGCGTTGAATTCGTGCTCGGCGTACAGGATCAGCGAAGTGTGCATCGCGCGTACCCAGGAATCACGCGGCTTCTCGCCGTGCAGCAGGTGCAGGAAGTGGCCGCCGATCGAGTCGTCGTCGGTTTCAACTTCGATACGCTTGCCGTTATGGCTGTAGTGATACCAATACAGCAGCATCGAGCCGAAGGATGCCATCAGGCGGTCGGCGATGTCGCGCGCGCCGGGCGTGTTGTGATCGTCTTTCTCCGGCAGCACGCAACCCAGCACGGAGACGCCAGTGCGCATCACATCCATCGGGTGGGCCGACGCAGGCAGCGCTTCCAGTGCCGCCTTCACCGCTTGCGGCAGGCCGCGCAGCGATTTCAGTTTGGCTTTGTAGCCGCGCAGTTCCGCTTCGGCCGGCAGTTTGCCGTGCACCAGCAGGTAGGCGATTTCTTCGAACTCGCAGGTGGTGGCTACGTCCAGGATGTCGTAGCCGCGGTAGTGCAGGTCATTGCCGGTTTTGCCGACGGAGCATAGCGCGGTGTTACCGGCGGCGACACCCGACAGGGCGACGGATTTTTTAGGTTTGAAGGTGGTGGCTTCGGTCATTTCGTTATCTCCAGTGTTGCGTTATTTCTTCTGTGCGGCGAACAGCGCGTCCAGCTTCTGTTCAAAATCGTGATAGTTGATGCTCTGATAGAGCTCTTCGCGGGTCTGCATCAAATCGAGCACGTTCTTCTGCGTACCGTCGCGGCGAATGGCGCCGTAGACATTCTCGGCCGCCTTGTTCATGGCGCGGAAGGCGGACAGCGGATACAGCACGATATCCACGCCAGCGTCGCGCAGCTCGTCCTTGGTGAACAGCGGCGTCGAACCAAATTCGGTGATATTCGCCAGCACCGGCACCTTGACGGCGTTGACGAAGCGCTTGTACATGTCGATCTCGGTCAGCGCCTCGGCGAAAATCATGTCCGCCCCCGCTTCCACGCAAGCGACCGCGCGCTCGATCGCGCGGTCCAGCCCTTCCACCGCCAGCGCGTCGGTACGCGCCATGATGACAAACTGGTCATCGGTGCGCGCATCGACCGCGGCGCGGACGCGGTCCGCCATTTCCTGCTGGCTGACCACCTCCTTGCCGGGACGATGGCCGCAGCGCTTCGCGCCCACCTGATCCTCAATGTGCACGGCGGCGGCGCCGAACTTGATCATCGACTTCACCGTGCGCGCGACATTGAAGGCCGAGGCGCCGAAGCCGGTGTCGATATCGACCAGCAGCGGCAGGTCGCACACGTCGGTGATGCGGCGCACGTCGGTCAGCACATCATCCAGACTGGAGATGCCCAGGTCCGGCAGGCCGAGCGAACCGGCGGCCACGCCACCGCCCGACAGATAAATCGCCTTGAAGCCGGCGCGCTTGGCCAGCAGCGCGTGGTTCGCGTTGATCGCGCCGACCACCTGCAACGGGGATTCTTCCTGAACGGCTTTGCGGAACGCGGCGCCTGCGGAGTATTGACTCATGTTATGACCTTTCGATGTTGCGTTGACGTTGCGCCCTATAGTGCAAAGGGCGTGCCACCCAAGCAAACTATATAAATCAACAAGTTACGATTAAGCCGATGTTTCATAATGAAACATGGAAACGCATTTGAACTATAATTGAAACATGCGACACTCTACGCCCCTGCCCTTCGACGCCACCGACAAGCCGGTTATCTGGACGGTTTCCGTGTCGCGCCTGTCCGACCTGTTCCGCGACATCACGCTGGAATACGACGATCTGGCGACCATCGAGCCGATTAACCTCGGCTTCGACGAGGCGGCGAAACATATCCGCGAGCGGCTGGCGACGGAGCGCTGCGACGCGGTCATCTCCGCCGGCTCCAACGCCGCGTACCTGAAAGGCCGGCTGTCGGTGCCGGTGGTGATCGCCAAATTCAGCGGACTGGATGTGATGCAGGCGCTGGCGCGCGCGCGGCGCGTGTCGGACCGCATCGGCATCGTCACCTATCAGGCGCCGTTGGCGGAGCTGGCCGAGTTCTCGGCCACCTTCGGCTTCCATGTCGAACAACGCACCTACGTTACCGAAGAAGACGCGCGCGCGCAGATCAATGATTTGAAAGCGGCCGGCATCAAGGCGATTGTGGGCGCCGGCCTGATTACCGACCTGGCCGAGGAAGCGGGACTGACCGGCGTCTTCGTCTACTCCGCCACCTCGATCCGCCACGCCTTTGACGATGCGCTGGAAATGGCGCGCCTCACGCAACTGGAATCGAACCGCCATCGCGCACGCAACGCCGTGGTGACCGATACACTGCTCGCCAAGCATGGCATCAACGACCTGCGCGGCGATTCGGCGGCAATGGAGGCGGTGCGGCAAGCGGTGGTGCTGTATGCGAAATCTGCCGCCACCGTGCTGATACAAGGTGAAACCGGCTGCGGCAAGGAGCTGGTGGCGCAAGCGATTCACCGCGAGGCGCCACGCACGCTGGGACAGAACCGCCCGTTCGTCGCGGTGAATTGCGGTGCAATTGCGGAATCGCTGCTGGAATCGGAGCTGTTCGGCCACGAGGAAGGCGCGTTCACCGGCGCGCGGCGCGGCGGCCATGCCGGCCTGTTTGAAGCGGCCAATCGCGGCACGCTGTTCCTCGACGAAATCGGCGAGATGCCGTTGACGCTGCAAACACGCCTGCTGCGGGTGCTGGAGGAACGCGAGGTAGTACGCGTGGGCGGTACGCGGCCGATACCGGTCCATGTCCGCATCATCAGCGCCACCCATTGCGATCTGGAGCAGCGCGTGCGCGAAGGCCGCTTCCGCGCCGATCTGTTCTATCGCCTGGCGGTGCTGCGTCTGACATTGCCGCCATTACGCGCGCGGCCGGAGGACGTGCTGTCACTGGCCGAGTGGTCGCTGAAAAACGCGCTGGCGTCGCTGGGCGCGCGATCACATCCCAATCTGCACGCGGAAATGGCCGCCTGCGCGCCTCTGTTGCAGCGCTACGGTTGGCCGGGTAATGTGCGCGAGCTGCGCAACCTGACCGAGCGCCTGGCGCTGTTCCTCGCCGCCGAGCCGCTGCAAGCGTTGACGCCGGCTTTTGTTCTCAGCGTCGCGCCAGAACTGGCGACCGGCGGCAGCGAACCGAAGCCCGTCACCGCCCCCGAGCGTGTCAGCGATGTGCTGGCCCGCTTTGGCGGCCGCCGCGACGCCGCCGCCGACTACCTTGGCATCAGCCGCACCACGCTGTGGCGCAAACTCAAGGCCGAGGGCTAACTACCGTTCATCACGGCGGCAAAACCGCTCATCCCAAAACCATCGCCGCCCGCGCGGCGCGCCGATAGCATGGCTTTACTTACTCACCAAGGAGAACGCCATGCTGAACAAGATCATCGCCACCCTCGCCACTACTCTCGCACTGGGCCACGCCGCCGCTGCCGGACATCCGGCCTTCAAGGTTGATGTCACCGGCACGGGCGCACCCATCATCCTGATTCCAGGCCTCGGCTCGGCCGGCGATGTCTGGGATGGTACGGTCGCCCACTACTGCACCGACGGCAAGTACCAATGCCACGTGCTGACCCTGGCCGGTTTCGCCGGCCAGCCTGCGATTGCTGAACCGCTGCTGCCCGCCGTCGAGCAGCAACTGAGCGACTACATCGTCGCCAATCAATTCGCTCGCCCGGTCGTCATCGGCCATAGCCTCGGTGGCTTCCTCGGCATGAAACTGGCGATTAACCATCCCGAGCAAGTTGGAAAACTGGTCATCGTCGATACGCTGCCGGCGCTCGGCGCGGCGCAAGTGCCGAACGTGACGCCGGCGCAGTTGAAGGACATGGCGGCCGGCATGCGCAGCAACATGCAGGCGCAAGATCCGGCCACCTTCAAGTCCGCCCAAATGAAAATGATGCGCACCATGATCACGCGGCAGGAAGACATCGATAAGGCACTGGTACGTGGCGGCCACTCGGACCGCGCCACCGTCATCGACGCCATGGCCGACATGACCGCCACCGACCTGCGCCAGGAGATCAGCCGCATCAAGGCACCAACACTGGTCCTCGGCACCTGGATCGCCTACAAGGACTACGCGCCGAAGTCCGCCATCACCGCCACGTTCACCTCCCAGTATGCGCAACTGAAAGGCGTCAAGATCGAGATCGCCGACAACGCGCGCCACTTCATCATGTACGACGATCCGGCCTGGATGTATGATCGTATCGATCACTTCCTGAACTAAGCCATGACTCACGACCGCCCGCTGCTCGCCCGCTTGAATTGGTACTGGATTTTCCAACTGGCCGGTTGGGGTTTCCTCCCCCTGTTCGCCGTAGCCATGGGCGTGACGCGAATGCCCGGCCTGCTCTGGGTGATGTGCTGGGGCGCAGGCAGCGGCATCGTCATTTCCAGTCTGTGGCGACGGCTGCTCAAGCGCCACAGGAATAACGGCCGGCGCGTTCGCTGGAAGATGATCCTGTGCGGAGTGCTGGTACTGGGTGCGATCCACACCGGCTTGCAGTTCCTCGGCTTCCTGATCTTCACCCCATCGCAGATGGTGCAAGGTTACAGCTGGATACCTTCGGCGCTGATGTCATGGTGGTCGATTTACCTCGTGTGGAATATCATCTACATGGCGGTTCAGTCGCTGCGCCGCGCCAATCACGCGGAGGCGGAATCGCTACGGTTGGAAGTCGCCGCCAAGGACGCGGAGCTGCGCGCCTTGCAGGCACAGGTCAATCCGCACTTCTTCTTCAACAGCATGAACAGCGTGCGTGCGCTGATTTACGAGGAACCGAATGCAGCCGCGCAGATGATCGACCAACTGGCCAGCGTGATGCGCTACGCGCTGCAATCGGGCCATCACGACACGGTGCCGCTGTCGGCGGAGATCGAGGCGGTGCGGGCCTACCTCGCCATCGAGAAGATACGCTTCGAAGAACGCATGCAGGTCTGTGTGGAGATCGGGCCGGGGTTGGATCAGGTGCGCATTCCGCCGATGTCGCTGCAAACGCTGGTGGAGAACGCGGTCAAGTACGGCGTCGAGACCAGTCCTACCGGCAGCGAGATCCGCATCCGCGCGCAGCGCCTGGACGACGGCTCGGTGTATATTGAAATCGCCAACCTCGGTGCGATTGTGCCGTTTGCGAATTCCACCAGGGTCGGTCTGGTCAACACCCGCAAGCGCTTGGCGTTGGCGCTGGGCGCGAATGCGCGATTGGATTTATCGGAAAACAGTGGCTGGGTACGCGCCACGCTTACCTTGCCGGAGGCAGCATAATGCGCGCATTATTGATCGATGACGAGCGCCTCGCGCGCGCCGAGTTGCGTCGTCTGCTGGCCGCGCATCCGGAGGTGGAAATCATCGGCGAAGCGGTCAACGCGGCCGACGGCGTGCAACAAATCCTCGCGCTCAAGCCAGACTTGATTTTCCTCGATGTGCAAATGCCGGGCGGTTCGGGCTTCGACATGCTGGCGGCGCTGGACGAAGCACCGGAGGTGATCTTCACCACCGCCTTCGACCAGTATGCCTTGCAGGCGTTCGAGGTGAATGCGCTGGACTACCTGCAAAAGCCGATCCAGGCGGCGCGCATGGCGGCGGCGCTACAGCGTTGCGCCATGCGCCAGCATGCCGCAGCATTGGTGGCGCCGAAAAAACTGTTCATCAAAGATGGGGAACGCTGCTGGTTCGTCGCATTGCAGGACATACGCCTGTTCGAGTCCGAAGGCAATTACGCACGCGTCCACTTCGGCCAGTACCAGCCCCTGATGCTGCGATCCTTAAATCAGCTAGAAGAAAAACTCGATCCCCAGCACTTCTTCCGCGCCAGCCGCCGTCACATCGTCAACCTCAGCTTCATCGAACAAGCGCGCGCCAACGAATCCGGTGGTCTCGACCTGACGCTGCGCGACAGCCTCCAAGTCGAAGTCTCACGCCGCCGCGCATCTCAATTCAAAGCACTCACCAATCTGTGACGCGCTGGCGAGAGGGTGGTGTTGAATCGGCAGCCTAAGCACGCAGCGCGTCGGCCGGCGACATATGCATGGCCAACCAAGTATGCCGGATAGTGGCGAAAGCAGTGACGGCCAAGGTTATCAGCAGTGCGAAGCTTAGCGTCCAGTAGCCGATTGGTGCGTGTTCAATGAAGTTGCTGAGGTAGCGCCGGATCAGCAACAGCGCGATCGGTAGCGCCAGTGCGGTGGCAAACACGGTCAACGTGCCGGTTTCGCGAATGATCACCAACCCGATGTCGGCACGGCGTGCGCCGTGCAGTTTGCGCAGGAGGATTTCGCGCGCACGACGCTGCACTGTGTTGGCGGACAGCGTGTAAGTGCCGAAAGCGGCAATCAGCAGGGCCACCACGCTGGCGGCCACCAGCAGCCGAACCATGCGCGCGTCCTCTTCATAGTTAGCGGCAAGGATGACGCCGGCCCGCTGCATATTCAATACCTGCTCGGGGAAGTAGCGTGGCCACAGGCGTCGTATCGCATCTTCCACCACCGCTTTGTCACCCGAAGCGCGCACGCTGAGAGTTACGCCGGCGGTCCAAAGTTCGAAGGCGGTCGCGCGCGGTGCGCTGCGCAGCGAGTGGAAGCGCAACTCCGGCGCAATGCCGATGACGCGCTTGCGCACCACCTTGCCGTCAAAGCCGGTAAACAGGACCGTCTCGCCCAGCGCGGCCTGCGGCGACGCGAATCCCAATTCACGGGCCGCAATCGCATTGAGAACAACAGGAACCAGATCGTCTTCCTTATCGCGGCGGGCGTCGAACAGGCGCCCCAGCAATGGCTCGATGCGATATTGTTGGAAGAAGTTCGCGCTCACCCCTTTCATCTCCATCAACGCCGCAGTGCCGCCAGGCCGCGTCAACTCGCGCGACCATGCCATATCGAGCTTGCCGATCGGATCTTCGGATACCGCGATGCCCTCCACGCCCGGCTGCGCCGCCAACGCCGCCATAAAGCCGCGCGCCTTGTCACTGTGGCGCACCGGCTCCGGTAACCCGACCACCACCAGCGGCGTTGGATCGAAACCCGGCTCGGCGCGCATCATGTAGTCCGTCTGCCAGGCGATCGCGATAGTGACGCCAGTAAGGCACATGGCGGTTGCCGTTTGCAGCACCGTGAGCACGCGCCGGAAGCGCGTGCTGCCGAGCGACTCGGTATCGGGACGTCCGGCCAGCATCTGCGTCGGCAGCACATGCAGCGCAATCCAGGTCGGATAGAGCGACGTCAGTACGCCCAAGGTACAGCCTAACGCCAGCGCGGCGGCGATATTGGACAACGTGATCATTCCTTCCAGCTCGCGATTGACCATCTGTGAAAAGGCCGGCAGCGCCAGCCACACCAACAGCAGACCAAACGCCGTCGCCACCAGTGCCGCCAATATCGATTCGGCGATGAACAAGCCGGCGACGCGACCAGCGGATGCGCCGAGCACCTTGCGCAACGCCACCTCACGTTGCCGCCGCAGTACGCGTACAGTTGCCAGATTGACGTAGTTGATGCCGGCCAACGCCAGTATCGCCACAGCGATCAGCACCAGCCCCGCCAGCACGGCAGGATTGGCTCGCTGACCAGGCGCCAGGCGGCTGGCCTCCACGCGATGATCCAGATAGGCGTCGCGCAGCGGCGCCAGTTCCAGATCAAACGCGCTGCGTCCAGCCAGGCGCGCTTTGGTCTCGGGGGGATAATTTTGCAAACTGGGCGTGCGGTCCACCACGCGCTGCAAGGCATCGCGAATGGCACTCAGAGAGGCTCCGGGTTGCACACGGATCAGCAGCTTGCCCATCCACGCCTGCTCGCCGGTCAACATCTCGCTGCGGATCGACGGATCGGTCAGCACCGAGTTCACGCCGAACAATGCCTCGAACGGAATCGTCGTATTCGCGGGCACACGCACCACGGCGCCAACACGGACCATTTTCCCTTCAGCTTGCAGTGTGCGCCCCAGCGCTTCAGCGGTGCCAAACAAGCGCACGGCGGCAGCCTCGGACAACACAAAGCTGTCAGGTTGCGCCAGCGCCAGGCGCAGATCACCTTGCCGTGACTGCAGGCCCAGCGTGCTGTCGAAGCCGGGCAACACCACCAGAGCGCTTACTGTTTGCAGGCCGCGCTGCGCGCGCACCGTTAGCGGACGCTCCACGGGACGCATCGGCAGGTAGCTGGTGGCGTCCTTGACGCCGGGCGTGTCGATCGCCACTGCGCGCAGGAACAGTGGCGCGGCCTCGTACTTCGGGCGCGTATCGGCAACGTTATAGTACTGGTTGACGACGTACAGCTCGTCCACATTCGGGATCTGGGCGTTATAGCTGGTCGAAAACCGCACAAAGCCCAGCAGCAGCAAGCTTGCCGCCATGCCGATGCTGAGGATCAGGACGACCGTCAGCGTGTACGCCGGTTGCTGGATCAGGGTGCGCCAGCCGATGCGTAAGTCCATATGTTTACAGTCCTGGTTGAGATGATGATCTCAATCTGCAAACTCCATGCCACACGGATTTACGCATAGGCGGCGGGCGCGGTGTACGGAAATGAACGCTGGCGCAGCAATCGCACTGTTCAATTCCGGACATTCAGGCCGGGGATCACCTGCGGGTTGTAAGGTTTGACCGGCTGCGCCTTCAGCTTTTTATCGAGCAGTTGCAGCGCCACCTCCAGCTGACGGTCCTGGCCCTGATAGGTGGCGTGCGGCGGATTGTCCACCACCACGTCCGGCGTCACGCCCACGCCTTCGATCAGCCACTGGCCGTCCTCGGTGTTGAACTGACCCATCTCGGCCACGCGCGCCATGCCGTTGTCGATCAGGCGGTTGCTGTCGCTCAGCCAGACGCCGGCGCCGGCGGTGCGCTTGCCGACCAGCGGGCCAAGGCCCAGCGACTTGACGCCGGCGGCGAAGGTTTCGCCATCGGAGTAGGTGTATTCATCGACCAGCACCACCAGATGGCCGCGGAAGGTGTTCTGCATGTTCGGCGACGGCGCCACGCCCGGCGGCGCCCAGAAGGCCCACGCCTTGCGCAGCAGCTTCTCGATGATCCAGCTGTCGATATTGCCGCCGTTGTTGCGGCGGACGTCGATGATCAGGCCCTCGCGGTTGACGTTGGCGTAGAAGTCGCGCGCGAAGGAGGCGATGTCGCTGGCGCCCATGGCGCGCAGGTGCAGGTAGCCGATGCGCCCCTTGGACACCGCTTCCACCTGGCGCGCGCGCGATTGTTCCCAGTCGCTGTAGCGCAGCGCGTACTGTCTGACCATGTTCACCGGCAGCACAATCACCGAGCGCGTGTCGTTCTTGCGCTTCACCTGTAGCAGTACCTGTTTGTCGGCTTGATTCAGCAGCAGGTCGGCGATGTCGCGCGCTTCCAGCACCGGCTTGCCGTTGACGGCGGTGATGATGTCGCCCTCTTTGACATCCACACCGGCTTGCGCCAGCGGGCCGCGTTGCGCTGGCAGTTCCGGTTCGCTGGCATAGATATGATCGACGCGATAGCCCTCGGCGGTGCGCGACAGCAGCGCACCCAGGCCGGCCGGCGTGCCTTCCGGCGCCGAGCGGCGGATGTCGCCCGGACGAATCTGCGAGTGCAGCGCGCCGACTTCGCTGATCATCATGCCCAGCACGTCGTCCAGCTCCACGCGGTCGGTCACGCGGTCCACCAGCGGCGCGTATTTGGCGCGCACCGCCGGCCAGTCGGCGCCGCGCATCTTCACGTCGTAAAGGAAGTCGCGGTGCATGCGCCAGGCGTCGTTGAACATCTGCTTCCACTCCAGGCGCGGATTGGAGGTGAAGGCCCAGTCGTCCACCTTGACCCTGGACTTACCGACATCCGACGGCGCCTTGGCGCCGGCTTCCACCACCAGCATCTCCCCCACCGGGCCACTCAGGGTGCGGTAGTAGACGCGCTTCTTGTCGGCCGACAGATCGAACTCGCGCACGCCGGCCGCGAACACCTCCGGCTTCGGCTCGTTGCTGGCGATGGCCAGCGTTTTCAGCGCGGCCTTGCCATCGGCACCATCGGCGTCGATGAAGTACAGGCGCTTGTCGTCGATCTGCAGACCGCGGTAATTGCCCGGCGCCAGCGGCACTTCGTACAGGCGGTCGGCCAGGCCCGGATAGATAATCGCCGGCAGCGTTTTGTCCTTGGATTTAGGGGCGGCCTTGGCGACGGCTTTTTCGGCGGCCTTCTCGGCCGCCTGCTCGGTCGCGCCTTCGGCCGGCTTGTCGCCGGGCTTGCTCAGTTCATCGTCCGGCTTGAACGGGAAGCGGTTGTACGGTTGCAGCGCCAGCGCGTAGATGCCGGTGCGCTTGTCGAACACCGGGCCCATGTTGCGGTCGCCCCACGGCGAGCCGTTGGCCAGGTTGAAGTTGCGCGCGGACAGGAAGTACAGCCATTTACCGTCCGGCGAGAACACCGGCGCGCGCGACGTGTAGCGGTCGCTGGTGACGAAACTCAGCTGCTTGCTGTCGATGTTGTACAGGCCGATCTGGTCGCGCTGCGCGGTGCTGCCGGCGCGCACCAGCGCCAGGTTCTTGCCGTCCGGCGACCACAGGATTTCCTCGTACTCGCCCAGCCCCGATTTGCCGGCGTCGTCGATGATGAGGTTGGTCTTGCTGGCCAGGTCCAGCAGCCAGAAGCGGCCTTTCTTGTCGGTGTGGCCGAGCCAGCGGCCGTCCGGCGATGGGTACAGCTTCCAGCGGTGGCTGCTGCCGTCCCGGGTCAACTGCTCGCCCTTGCCGGAGCCGTCGGCGGCGAAGGCCCAGATTTCGTTTTCGCCGGTGGTGTCGACGATGGCGTAGATGGTTTTGTCGTCGTGGCTGAACACGGCGTCGCGGGCGCGCGCGCCTTCCGGTATCGCGATCTCGACACGGCGCTGGGCGCCGGTGCCGGCCACGCTGACGCGGCCACGCGCGGTCAGCACGATGCGCTCGGTTTTGCCGGCGATCTGCACACTGGTCAGGCTCTCCAGCGGCGAGCGGATCTGGCGCGAGCGCTGCTGGTCGAAGTCGGACACCAGGTTGATGGCCAGCTTGTCGTCCTTGCTGGTGGCCAGGTCCAGCACGCGCAGGTCGGCGCCCAGCTGGTAGGCGATGCGGCCGTCACCCATGCTGGCGTTGCGCACGTCCCAGGCGGTGTGACTGGTCAGCTGGCGCGGATCACTGCCATCCGGCGCCATGCTCCACAGATTGTCCGAGCCACCGCGATCGCTGACGAAGTAGACCCGCCCCTGCCACCACATCGGGCGCTTGTTGTTGCCGGTGTCGGCGGCCAGCAGTTGCACCGCCTCGGCCTGGCCGTCGAGGTCATAGCGCCATAGCTGCGCGTAGGCGCCGCCGCGATACAGCTTGACGTTGTCGTTGGTCAGCGCCAGGCCGTTGCGGGTGAAGTACAGCGTCTTGCCGGCGTCGTCCAACACGGCGTCATTGGCGTCGGCCAGCGGGAAGATGCGGCGCTGCAGGCTGTCCGGCTGGACGGCGGCGATGACAAAGCTGCGGCCCGGTCCGGTACCACCGGCCATGCTCATCAACACTTCGCCCTGCGCGCTCCAGCCCAGCACCGAGACGGCGCCGTTCTCAAACGTGACGCGCCTTGGCAGGCCGCCCGCCAGTGGCATCACATAGGCTTCCTGCGCGCCCTCGTAGGAGGCGGAGAAGGCCACCCACTGGCCATCGCGCGAGATGGCGGCGTTGGTTTCGGCCGCCGGGTGGGTGGTCAGGCGCTGGGCCTGGCCGCCGTGGGCGGCGGTCCTCCACAAGTCGCCCTCGGCGGTGAAGACGACGGCGTCGCCACGGATGGCTGGGTAGCGATAATAAGCATCGGCGGCGGCTGCGGAGGACAGCAGGCCGGCGGACAGCAGCATCAGGGCAAGCGGACGAGACAGGTTCATGAGACAGGGCCAGAAAAGTTGTCGAATGGATCGACAATTCTGGCACAGCTTGCGCCTGGCGGGAGAAATTATCGGCCGCGTCTTCGTCTGGTTTCAGCCGTGTGTCCAAACAGCACCACGCCCAGGCTGCCGGTGGCGTCGCCAGCGCGCTCCTGGCCGACACGGGTCTGCATCACCTCGACCGCGGTGAACTGTTGCGGCGCCAGTTGCAGGTCGTGCGCGCTGAGCACCAGGGCCTGCCGCTGGCCACGCTCCAGTGCCACCACCACGCTGGCCTCATGCGATTCGCGCCGCGCGGCGTCGACCGCGCGATACAGGCTGAGCTGACGCGGCCGGGTCGGCACCGGTTCGGCGCGCACCACGCGCGCGAGCTTGCGCAAAGCATCCTCGCCGAGCGGGCGCACCTCCACCAGGTAGGCCGCCTGTTCCGGCGCCGGATTGCCGGCCCAGAACACGAAATTGCCGCTGCCGGCCGCCGTCAGCATCGCCGAGGTCAGGTTGTACTGCGCCCAGTGGCGATCGGTCAGCGGCGCCGGCGTCAGCGGACCGGGATCGGGCTCCGGCGGCGTGCAGCTGACATGCACCAGCAGGCAGAAATGCTCCGGGATGCTGGCCTGCTCGGGGGTCCAGATCATCGGCGGCAAGCGCGTCGGCGCGGCGGCACGCCCCGGCACCGGCTTGCTGGCCGTGAAGATCATCTGGCGACTGGCGAAGCCGGTGGCCGGGTCGGACCAGTACACCTGCACTTTGGCCCGCACATTGGGCACGCCGCGATTGTCGACCTCGACCGTGATGGCCAGCGGCTCATCCGGCAGGTAGGTGCCGGCCGGCGTGGTGTAGTTGACGCCCTGCACGCGAATCGACGGGCACAACCAGCTGGTGACGGGCGGCGTCAGCTTGGTCAGCGGCCGCTGCGCGGCGCGCCCTTCGTCGCCGTGGAAGTATGGAATCACCAGCCACGGGTGACTGGTGTCGAGCTCGTCGCCATTCGAATGGTCGGGGTCCATGCGGCCTCCTTACAAGGCGGTTTGCGGATACGCCAGCGCCACCTCGGGCACCGGGTCGTCGTTGATCGAGCCGGCGGCGAGGTCCCAGCAGCGATCGCCTTCGTCGCGGTCGGCGTCCATGTCGAGATTGGCGCTGTCGACATCGCCGCGCGCGATCTGCCCCCACAGATTGAGCGCGAGGCGCGCGGCGCCGCTGACGTAGGCCTCCGGCGTGCTCTTGGCCGGGTGCGGCGGCGGCCCGCCGGCGCTCTGCTCGATCAGCGTGGCGGGCGGCACTGCATAACCGGCGTCAGGCTGGGCCGGCGCGCGGTGCGGGAAGGACGACGCCGGCGGCATGATGGTGAATTGCGCGTGCACCGGCTGCGCCAGCTGCAAGGCGCTCGGGTAAATGATGCCGAACACGGCCAGATAGTCGGCCGCGTCCGAGAAGCTTTGCCACATATAGCTTTGCAATTGCTCCAGCACGTCGCAGATGTGGACCGCTTCGTCGGTGGCGGCGAACGCCGTCAGCGCCTGGCCGCTGGTGCCGGGTTGCGATTCGGGGAAGCTGGGGTCCTTGGGCGGGTCGCTCTTGCCGCACACAGCCCCCAGCGTGAAAATGCACAGCAGTACGATGCCGATGGCGATCAGCGCGATCAGCAAGCCTTGCCAGCAGGTTTTGCTCTTGGTTTCCTCGCTGTCGGCTGCAGACGAGGCGCCGCCGCCCGGCGGCGCGGCGCCAGACGGTTTGACGCCCGTATCGAGCGGCGGGAAAGCGTCCGGATGGGCGGCCTTGCGGGTTTCCAGCACCAAGCTCAGCGGCGCTGGCACGTCCGGCAGGTCGAAGGCGCCCAGCAGTTCCAGATGGCGCAGTAGCTTGCCGTAGCCGGCCTGCAGGTCCGGCAATGGCGGCGTGACGCCCGGATCATAAGTGCCCGAGAGGCTGTTGCTGAGCAACTCTGCGATGTCAAGCGGCAGTTGCGGCGGCAGGCCGGGCGCGCCCCAGCGCAGTTGCTGCGCCAACTGCTTGAGCGGCGGCAGCCCCGCACGATCTTCGCGCAGCCAGGCACCGCCGGCATATTTGGCCAAGCGATCGCGGTACGGATGGGCGCGGCGCGGCCCGCCGACCGTGCGCGACTGCCAGGCGCTGCCGGCGACATTGCCGGCGTAACCGGCCAGCGCGCCGAAGGCGAAGGCGCGCTGGCCGCTGTCCTTGCCGGCGGCGGCGATGCAGCGCGCGAAGGCGTCGGTGCGGCGCGCGATGAACAGGTCGCCCCAGTTCCAGTCGGGGGTTTTACGGTCTTCCTGGCGCGGGTGGCGGCTCAGGTAGCGTGGCGGCGACATCTGCGCCGGCAAGGCCATGGCGGCGGTGATGATCTGCGTGGCGCGGTGCTCCAACCCGGCCAGCAGGACATTGACCTGGTTGAATTTGGTCACCGCGTCCGACGCGCCGGGATTGGTCAGCGCTGACTCCAGCGCGGCGCGCGCGGTGCTGACGTCGCCATACACCTCGCGGCCCTGGCGCCACAGATCGGCGGCGGTTTCCAGCATGTCCAGTTCGGTGGTGTCGCTGGTGGCGTGAGCCAGCAGGTGGTCGGTGAGCGCGCCGAGGCAGGCCAGATCGCCGTCCTGCGCCAGCGCGTCCAGCGTGCGCGCCTGCGCTTTCTGCTCGTCCGGATTGCTGTAGCTGGTCATCTTGAGCTGCGCGTGCAGCGCGTCCAGCACGGCCATGTGGCCGAAATAATCGATCATCGCATCCTCCGCCGCCGGTATTGATGGCGCTCCAATGCCAGCCATCTTGCGCCGCGCGCGATGCGGCGGTGTTGATGTAGATCAGAGGGCGAGTGACGGGCGGGCCGGCAACGCGGGCGAAAAAAAGCCCGCTGGCGCGGGCTTTTCGGAACGATGCGGCTTAGTCGACTTCGACGGTTTCCGGCGGTGGCGCCGGCGCCGCGTCCGGCGGTTCCGGGAACTCCAGCTTGACGGCGTCCGCCTCGTCCATGTCCACGGTGACCTTGCCGCCGCTGACCAGGCGGCCAAACAGCAGCTCGTCGGCCAGCGCCTTGCGGATCATGTCCTGGATCAGGCGCGACATCGGCCGCGCGCCCATCAACGGGTCGAAGCCTTTCTTGCCGAGGAACTGGCGCAGCTTGTCGGTGAAGATCGCTTCGACTTTCTTCTCGTGCAGCTGCTCTTCCAGCTGCATCAGGAACTTGTCGACCACGCGCAGAATAATTTCCTCATCCAGCGGACGGAAGCTGATGATCGCGTCCAGACGGTTGCGGAACTCCGGCGTGAACATGCGCTTGATGTCGCCCATCTCGTCGCCGGCCTGCTTGGTGTTGGTGAAGCCGATCGACGACTTCTGCAGCGACTCGGCGCCCGCGTTGGTGGTCATGATGATGATCACGTTGCGGAAGTCGGCCTTGCGTCCGTTGTTGTCGGTCAGCGTGCCGTGGTCCATCACCTGCAACAGGATGTTGAAGATGTCCGGATGGGCTTTTTCGATCTCATCGAGCAGCAGCACCGTGTGCGGCTTCTTGGTGATGGCCTCGGTCAGCAAACCGCCCTGGTCGAAACCGACGTAACCCGGCGGCGCGCCGATCAGGCGCGACACGGCGTGACGCTCCATGTACTCCGACATGTCGAAGCGCACCAGCTCGATGCCGAGGATGAAGGCCAGCTGTTTCGCCACCTCGGTCTTGCCGACCCCGGTCGGACCGGAGAACAGGAAGGAGCCGATCGGCTTGTCGGTCTTGCCCAGGCCGGCACGGGCCATCTTGATCGCCGAGGCCAGCGCTTCGATCGCCGGGTCCTGGCCGAACACCACGTTGCGCAGGTCGCGGTCGATGGTCTGCAGCTTGCTGCGGTCGTCCTGGTTGACGGTCTGCGGCGGGATGCGCGCGATCTTCGAGATGATGTCCTCGATCTCGGTCTTGCCGATGGTTTTCTTCTGCTTCGATTTCGGCAGGATGCGTTGCGCCGCGCCCGCCTCGTCGATGACGTCGATCGCCTTGTCCGGCAAATGACGGTCGTTGATGAAGCGCGCCGCCAGTTCGGCCGCGGTCGACAGCGCCGACGACGAGTACTTGACGCCGTGGTGCTCTTCGAAGCGCGACTTCAGGCCGCGCAGAATCTGCACCGTCTGCTCGACGGTCGGCTCGTTGACGTCCACTTTCTGGAAGCGGCGGCTCAGCGCGTGGTCCTTCTCGAACACGCCACGGAATTCGGTGTAGGTGGTCGCGCCGACGCACTTCAGCTGGCCGTTGGCCAGGGCCGGTTTCAGCAGGTTGGACGCGTCCAGCGTGCCGCCCGAGGCCGAGCCGGCGCCGATGATGGTGTGAATCTCGTCGATGAACAGGATGCCGTTCGGGTTGTCCTTGAGCTGCTTGAGCACCGATTTCAGACGTTGCTCGAAGTCGCCGCGGTACTTGGTGCCGGCCAGCAGCGCGCCCATGTCGAGCGAATACACGACGGCGTTCTGCAGGATTTCCGGCACGTCGCCCTGGGTGATGCGGTAGGCCAGGCCTTCGGCGATGGCGGTCTTGCCGACCCCGGCCTCGCCCACCAGCAGCGGATTGTTCTTGCGACGGCGGCACAGGATCTGGATCACGCGATCCACTTCCTCTTCGCGGCCGATCAGCGGATCGATCTTGCCGTCGGCGGCCGACTTGTTGAGGTTCTGGGTGAACTGGTCGAGCGGGCTTTCCTTGCTCTGGCCCTCGCCGGCCGGCGCGCCCTCCTCCACGCCTTCCGACGCTTTCGCGGTGTCGGACTGCTGGTCCTTGCGCACGCCGTGCGAGATGAAGTTGACCACGTCGAGGCGGGTCACGCCCTGCTGGTGCAGGTAGTACACCGCGTGCGAGTCTTTTTCACCAAAGATGGCCACCAGCACGTTGGCGCCGGTGACTTCCTTCTTGCCGTTGGAGGCCGACTGCACGTGCATGATGGCACGCTGGATCACGCGCTGGAAACCGAGCGTCGGCTGGGTATCGACCTCGCCCGTGCCGGGCACGGTCGGGGTGTTGTCACCAATAAAATTGGTGAGCGTTTTGCGCAGATCTTCAATGTTGACGGCGCATGCGCGCAACACTTCGGCGGCCGAAGGGTTGTCCAGCAAGGCCAGCAGCAAGTGCTCCACCGTGATGAACTCGTGGCGCGCCTGTCGGGCTTCGACAAACGCCATGTGCAAACTTACTTCCAATTCCTGCGCAATCATACTTCCTCCATCACGCACTGCAGGGGATGGCCCGCCTTGCGCGCATGCGTTAAAACAAACTCCACTTTGGTACAGGCGATATCTTTCGAAAACACTCCACACACTCCTTTGCCGTAGCGGTGAACACTGAGCATTATCTGCGTGGCGGTTTCACGGTCTTTATTGAAATACTCCTGAATAATCGCGACCACAAATTCCATCGGCGTGTAGTCGTCATTAAGCAACGCCACCTGGTATAACGGTGGCGGCTTCAGCGTTTGCCGCTCCAAGAGGGTTTCGGTGTCATGCTTGGTTGCCATACGCTTATATTCTAATGCTTTCGGGGTTGATGCAATGTGCATTTCGCTGCACATATCCAATTGTTTTCCATCTTACGCGTTTTCTGAACTTGTCACAGATGGCGCCCCATTCCGCAAAATCAAGAGTTGCATTTTCACCAATTGGCGCAAAAGTAGCAAAATGCATACAAATCTGCTTGACTTTCAAATTTGGTCCGCTAACAATGCGTTTATCGGCTTCGTGCAGCGATGTACATGTTGATAAGAAGTGGGCGTGAGGAGAGGGGCAAGAAGCTTCTTGCTTTTATGGCTCGTGTGATCTGTTTTAATTTAGAAAGTTCTTTTTATGGCAACTGGTACTGTTAAGTGGTTCAATGATTCCAAAGGTTTTGGCTTCATCACTCCAGATGACGGCGGCGAAGATTTGTTCGCTCACTTCTCCGCAATCAACATGAACGGTTTTAAGACCCTGAAAGAAGGTCAAAAAGTTCAGTTCGAAGTCACGCAAGGCCCTAAAGGCAAGCAAGCTTCCAACATCCAGTCGGCTTAATCGCCAGGCTGTCCGATGTAAAAAACCTCGCGCCGCGAGGTTTTTTTTCGCCTGTCGCGGGCAGGCTGTTGCAAATCCGCAGCGCCGCCGGCGCTGATACACGGCTGATTTTTTTTGCGCAGCACAAGATTGTTTTGACGTAAAATCACACTTACAACTAATTCAACTTTGATGCGGGAATGACAAATGATTTTTGTGACCGGTGGTGCGGGCTTCATAGGCTCTAATTTTGTTCTGGACTGGCTGGCGCAGTCGGACGAGCCTGTGCTGAACTATGACAAGCTGACCTATGCCGGCAATCTGAACAACCTGGCGTCGCTGAAACAGGACGCGCGCCACACTTTTGTGCGCGGCGATATTTGTGATCAGGCGCAAGTGCTGGCGTTGTTCCAGCAACACAAACCACGCGCCGTGGTGCACTTCGCGGCCGAAAGCCACGTCGACCGTTCGATCCTCGGGCCGGGCGAATTCATCAACACCAACATCAACGGCACTTTCAGCCTGTTGGAAGCGGCGCGCGCCTACTGGTCGGCGCTGCCGGAAGACGAAAAGGCCGCGTTCCGCTTCCTGCACGTCTCGACCGACGAGGTGTACGGCACGCTCGGACCGAACGATCCACCGTTCAGCGAAACCACCGCGTTCGCGCCGAACAGCCCGTATTCGGCATCGAAAGCCGCCTCGGACCACCTGGTGCGCTCGTATTTCCACACCTACGGCCTGCCGGTGCTGACCACCAACTGCTCGAACAACTACGGTCCGTACCACTTCCCCGAGAAGCTGATCCCGCTGATCATCGCCAACGCGCAGGCCGGCAAGCCGCTGCCGATCTACGGCGACGGCCAGCAGGTGCGCGACTGGCTGTACGTCACCGACCACGCGGCCGCCATCCGCCGCGTGCTGGAAGCGGGCCGCCTGGGCGAGACCTACAACGTCGGCGGCTGGAACGAGATGGCCAATCTGGATGTCGTGCATACGCTGTGCGACATGCTGGACAAACTGAAACCCAAGGCCGAGGGCAGCTACCGCGACCAGATCACCTTCGTCAAAGACCGTCCGGGCCACGACCGCCGCTATGCCATCGACGCGCGCAAGCTGGAACGTGAGCTGGGCTGGAAACCGGCCGAGACCTTCCAGTCAGGCATCGCCAAGACCGTGCAGTGGTATCTGGACCATCAGGAATGGGTGGCCGATGTGCAGTCGGGGAGCTATGCTAAATGGGTGGAAACCAATTACTTTAACCGTGAAGGCCAGCAATGAGCAGCACCATCCAACGCAAAGGCATTATCCTGGCCGGCGGCTCCGGCACCCGGCTGTATCCGGTGACAATGAGCGTCTCCAAGCAACTGCTGCCGATCTACGACAAACCGATGATCTACCACCCGCTGACCGTGCTGATGCTGGCCGGCATCCGCGAAGTGCTGATCATCTCCACGCCGCAGGACACGCCGCGCTTCAAGGATCTGCTGGGTGACGGCAGCCAGTGGGGCATCAGCATCAGCTACGCGGTGCAGCCGTCGCCGGACGGCCTGGCGCAGGCGTTCATCATCGGCCGCGAATTCGTCGGTGACGCGCCGTCGGCGCTGATCCTGGGCGACAACATCTACTACGGCAACGACCTCGACGCGCTGCTGCGCAGCGCCACCGAGCGCACCGACGGCGCCACCGTGTTCGCTTACCACGTGCAGGACCCGGAACGCTACGGCGTGGTCGAGTTCAACGACCAGCGCACCGCCGTGTCGATCGAAGAAAAGCCGAAACAGCCGAAGTCCAACTATGCCGTCACCGGCCTGTACTTCTACGACAACCAGGTATGCGACATCGCCGCCAACATCAAGCCATCGGCGCGCGGCGAGCTGGAAATCACCGACGTCAACAAGGTCTATCTGGACAAGGGCGAGCTGAACGTGGAAGTGATGGGCCGCGGCATGGCCTGGCTGGACACCGGTACCCACGAGTCGCTGCTGGAAGCGGGCCAGTTCATCGCCACCATCGAGAAGCGCCAGGGTCTGAAAGTGGCGTGCCCGGAAGAGATCGCCTACCGCAAGGGCTACATCGACGCCGCGCAGCTGCGCACGCTGGCCGAGCCGCTGAAGAAAAACAATTATGGGCAATATTTGCTGCAAATTCTGGAAGATAAGGTAGTCCAACGATGAACGTGATTCACACCCCGCTGCAAGGCTTGATGGTTCTGGAGCCGCGCGTGTTCGGCGACGACCGCGGTTTTTTCTTCGAAAGTTTCAACGCCCGCCGCTTTGCCGAACTGACCGGCGTGAACGCCGAGTTCGTACAAGACAACCACTCGCGCTCGCTGAAAGGCGTGCTGCGCGGCCTGCACTATCAGATTCAGCAAGCGCAAGGCAAGCTGGTGCGCGCCACCGCCGGCAGCGTGTTCGACGTCGCCGTCGACATCCGCAAGAGTTCGCCGACCTTCGGCCAGTGGTACGGCATTGAACTGTCGGCCGAGAACAAGCGCCAGATGTGGATACCGCCCGGCTTCGCGCACGGCTTCGTGGTCACCTCCGAGTCCGCCGAGTTCCTGTACAAGACCACCGACTACTGGGCGCCGGAACACGAGCGCGCGATCCTGTGGAACGACCCGGCCATCGGCATCACCTGGCCGGCGCTGGACGCGGCGCCGCTGCTGTCGGGCAAAGATCAAACCGCGCAGCTGCTGGCCGACGCCGAGGTCTTCGCATGAAGGTGCTGCTGACCGGTAGCACCGGCCAGGTTGGCTACGAGCTGGCGCGCAGCCTGCAGGGCGTGGGCGAGGTGGTGGCGGTCGACCGCCAGGTCATGGACCTGTCCGACCTGGACCAGGTGCGCGACGTCATCCGCCGCGTCAAGCCGCGGCTGATCGTCAATCCGGCCGCCTACACGGCGGTCGACAAGGCCGAGAGCGAGCCGGCGCTGGCGCACCGCATCAACGCCGAGGCGCCGGGCGTCATGGCCGAGGAAGCGCGGGCGCTGGGGGCGGCGCTGGTGCACTACTCCACCGACTATGTATTCGACGGCACGCAGCCATCGGCGCGCGTGGAGGACGACCCGCTCGGCCCGGTCAACGTCTACGGCGCCAGCAAGCTGGCTGGCGAACAGGCGATCGCCGCGGCCGGCATTCCGCACCTGATCTTCCGCACCAGCTGGGTGTACGGCACGCGCGGCAAGAACTTCCTGCTGACCATGCTGCGGCTGGCCAAAGAGCGTGACGAGCTGAAGGTGGTGGCCGACCAGCACGGCGCGCCGACGTGGAGCCGCACCATCGCCGACGTCACGGCGCAAGTGCTGTCGCAGGCGCACGCCGGCGGGCGCGAGTGGTGGGTGCAGAACAGCGGCATCTACCACCTGAGCGCGCAGGGCCAGACCACCTGGCATGAGTTCACCCAGGCCATCGTCGAAGAGGCCGGCCTGAGCTGCAACGTGCTGCCGATCACCAGCGCCGAGTACCCGACGCCGGCCAAACGTCCGACCTACTCGGTGATGTCATCGGAACGCCTGATGACGCGCTTCTGCCACCTGCCCCACTGGAAGGAAGCACTGCAGCTCTGCATGCGCTAAAAACGGTGTCAGATACCGTCTTGAATGGCAAGCTTTTTCGATAAGTATTTGGGGTCGAAAGGCTTGCCAGTACGGATGACACCGTAAATCAGATGCGTCAGTTTGTGAACGACAGCACTGATCACCGCTT
>NZ_WWCP01000040.1 GCF_009857505.1 Duganella lactea | reverse complement strand
GGCCACCGGCCGCACCCGGTGCGCCGCTAGCTGCCACGCCAGCACGCTGACCGCCACGCCACCCAGCACGCCCGCCGCCACCAGCGGCCAGCGCGCCGCGACAACGGTGCCGCGCCCTGGCGCGCCCGCGTCCTGGCCGGCAAACACCTCACTGGCCGCGCGCTTCAAAATCGTTCGCGTCACCTGCGGCTGGTTCTCCACATACGCCCCCAGCAAAGCCCGGTCGCACAGCAGATTGATGCGCCTCGGCACGCCCTTGGTCAGGCTGTGCACCAGCCCCATCAGCTTGCGCGGAAACGGCATCATCGCCCCCGCCCCGGCCACCGCCAGCCGATGCTCGATATACGTGCCGGTCTCCGCCTCCGACAGCGAGCCCAGGTGATAGCGCGCGATGACCCGCTGCGCCAATTGCTCCAGCTCCGGCCGCGCCAGCATCGCGCGCAACTCCGGCTGGCCGATCAGAATAATCTGCAACAGCTTGCGCTCGCTGGTCTCCAGATTGGTCAGCAAGCGCAACTGCTCCAGCACCTCGGCCGACAGATTCTGCGCCTCATCGATAATCAGCACATTGTTGCGTCCCTGCGCATGGCTGGCCAGCAGATAGGCGTTGATCGCGTCCACATACGCCTTCACGCTGCGCGCCCCGGCGTCGGCCGGCGGCAAGGCAATGCCGAACTCGTCGCAAATGGACAGCAGCAACTCCTCGACCGACAGCTTGGGATTGAAGATATAGCCGAGCTTGCAATTGGCCGGGATCTGCTCCATGAAGCAGCGGCACACCGTGGTCTTGCCGGCGCCGATCTCACCGGTCAGCAGCACAAAGCCGCCGCCGGAACCGATGCCGTACAACAAATGCGCCAGCGCCTCGCGATGGCGCTCGCTCATGAACAGATAGCGCGGATCGGGCGCGATGGAAAACGGCGATTGCTTCAGATTGAAAAATTGCGTGTACATGAAAGCCCAGGGAAAGCGCGGTGCCCTATTTTAGCCGTTGTTGTCCGACCGGCGGCGGCTGCGTGGGCGGCAGCGGCTTGTACTTGGCGCAATAGATCTTGGACTTGGTATCGAAATACACGATGCGGCTGGCCGGCTTGGCCTCGCGCACCGGATAGGCCGACGTATCGATGACCGTGTAGTGCGCGCCGACCTGGCGGATGATGGCCCGCTCCAGGTCCTCCGGCGTCGCCTCGGCCACCGCGCCGACAAACACAAAGCTGCTGGTGTCGTCGCTGACCATCACCTCGGAGATCTCGGTGCCCCACAGCGACGCCCCGGCGGTGCGGAACCAGTAGGCCCCGCCCTCATGCTTGTACCAGTTGCCGAAATGCTTGACGAAATAATTGTAGAAAAAAATATGATCGGTGTGGTCGCGGCACAGCAGGCCATTGCCGACCACCGTGCCGAAATGGGTCGGCACCGACTGCGCGCCGGCCCAGCCACAGGCCAGCGCCAGCGCAGCGCCGCCGGCCACGCGCGCCAGCCGCCTCACGTCTTCGACAACCACGCGCGGTTGGCGCTGATGCGCGCCTTGGCCGTCGGCGGCAAGGCTTCATAACAACCGGGATATTGCTTCAATGCATGCTCCTTGATTTCCTTCTGCAAGCCATTAATCAGAAAAACATACAGCACACCACCGTCGTTGGTACTCTTGGACCCCAGATATTTGATCATGTGCGCTCCCGTCGACCCGCAAGTGCCTTGCCGCCGGCACATGGATGCAACCATTATGACATCCCGCCCCCGACGCGGCCACACAAACCCGCAACGGCGACGCCACGGCGCAACCGCGCCCGGCTCAGCCCCGCTTTTCCGCAGCTGATCCCGCGCTTTCGCGCGTCCGTCCCATGGGCCGCGACGACGGCGCCGCCATGCTCTATCGTGCAAGCCTCACCCCTTTTATAGCGAGACCCGCATGAAGCAGACGATCCACCGCGCCGCCCTGGCCAGCACCCTGCTGCTGGCCACCGCCGGCGTCCACGCCGCCGATCCGGCCGACGCGCCAGACACCGAGACGCGCAGCGTCGCCGCCTTCAGCGGCATCAACCTGACCGGCCCGTTCAACGTGATTGTCACGCCGGAGGCCGGCAACACCATCGAACTGTCCGGTCCGCGCCAGCGGCTGGCCGACATCGAAACCAGCGTCAGCGACGGCACGCTGACGGTGCGCCAGCGCAGCAAGCAAAAACAAGGCTGGCGCTTCGTCTTCGGCTGGAGCAGCAGCGCGCAGCAACTGACGGTGCGCATCCACGCCGCCAACCTGCAACGGCTGCGCAGCGCCGGCAGCGGCGACGTCGACCTGCGCGACTACCAGGGCCAGCAACTGACGCTGATCGCGGACGGCCCCGGCGACGTGCGCGCCAGCGGCAAGGTGGACGCGCTGAGCATCACCGCCAACGGCAGCGGCGACGTCGACCTGAAGGCGCTGCGGACGGGCGACCTGAACCTGCAAATGAACGGCCCCGGCGACGTCGAGGCCGGCAGCGTCGCGCGAGACCTGAACCTGGTGGTCAACGGCTCGGGCGACCTCGACATCGGCGACCTGCGCGCCGGCCGCGTCAGCGCCTCGCTGCACGGTCCCGGCTCGGTGGCGCTGCGCGGCAGCGCCAAAGAAGTGCGCGCCGAAGTCAGCGGCTCGGGCGACCTCGACGCCTGTTCGCTGAGCACCGAGGCGGCCAGCGCCGTGCTGCGCGGGCCCGGCGAAGCCTGCCTGGCCGGCCACATCAAACGACTCGACGCCGAGGTCCACGGCTCGGGCGACCTGACGGTGCGTGGGCTGGAAGCGCAGAGCGTGCGCGCCCGCCTGAGCGGCCCCGGCAACATGACGCTGTCCGGCGCCACCGCCGTGCTGAGCGCGCAAGTAAGCGGCTCGGGCGACCTCGACGCACGCGGCCTGACCACACGCCAGACCGACATCACCGTCAACGGTCCCGGCAGCGCCGTCGTCGCCGTCGCCGACAAAGCCGACGCAACCCGCACCCACCTGGTCACCTACCAGCGCTAAAAACCCGGTGTCAGATACCGTCTGGCACCGGCATTTACACCAGTCCACTTCAATAATTTTCAATACCAGTTAAATACCTGTTGACAGGTTTATTGGTCGATCATATAGTGCGCTTCATCGCGGGCCATCCTGGCTCGGGCTTTCTCGGCTAAACATGATCGAATTTCTCATCGGCGTTGATGGCGGCGGCAGCGGCACCCGGGTGCGCCTGGCGCGCGCCGATGGCGTCCAAATCGCGGAGGGCGCCAGCGGCCCGTCGGGCTTGATGCATGGCATCGCCAGCGCGTGGGCGTCCGTCGGGGACGCGGCGGTGGCGGCCTTCCGCGCCGCCGGCCTGGACTTCCCCGGCCCCTCGTCCATCGCCATCGGCCTCGGCCTGGCGGGCGTTCACAATAAGCAGTGGGCGGCCGAGTTTGTCGCCGCCAATCCCGGCTACGCGCGCATCGCGCTAGAAAGCGATGGCCATACCACCGTGCTCGGCGCGCATCAGGGTCGGCCCGGCGCCATCATCGCGCTGGGCACCGGCAGCGTCGGCGAAATCAAACTGGCCGATGGCCGTCACGTCGAAGTCGGCGGCTGGGGCTTCCCCGCCGGCGACGAGGCCAGCGGCGCCTGGATGGGCCTGCGCGCCATCAACCATGTGCAGCAGGTGCTCGATGGCCGCATGCCGGGCAACGCCTTCGCCGCCGACGTCGCCCACGCCTGCGGCGGCGCGCGCGACGCGATTCAGAACTGGCTGGCGCAAGCGTCGCAGACCCATTACGCGCAACTGGCGCGCCTCGTGCTGCGGCACGGCGACAGCGACGCCAACGCGCGCGCCATCCTGGTCGAAGCCGGCCGCCAGGTGCGGTTGATGGCCGACGCGCTCGACGCCAGCGGCACGCTGCCGATCGCGCTGTGCGGCGGTCTGGCCGCGCCGCTGCGCCCTTACCTGCCAGAGTCGGTGTTGACGCGCATCGTCGCGCCGCACGGCGACTCGGCCGCCGGCGCCCTGCGCCTGATCCAACAACACCTGAACTCCTAGCGGAGCCGCGCCGATGAACAATGCAATCCAAGGCAATATCCTGACCCCCTCCGGCTGGGTCCACGGTGAACTCACTTTCAACCAGCGCATCGCGGCCATCAGCGGCGGCGGCGTCGATCCCGCGCTCAACCAGGCAGACTATATCCTGCCGGGCTTTATCGATTTGCACGTGCACGGCGGCGGCGGCAAGGATGTGATGGAAGGCGGCGACGCCGTGCACACCATCGCCGCCGTCCACGCCAAACACGGCACCACCAGCATGCTGGCCACCACCATGACCGCGCCGCCAGAGGATATCGAACGCGCGCTGCAAGGCATCGGCCAGGCCGCCGCCGCGCGCGGCAAGGGCGAGGCGCGCGTGCTGGGCGCGCACCTCGAAGGCCCGTTCATCAACGGCGGCAAGCTAGGCGCGCAGCCGCCCTACGCGCGCGCCGCCACGCTGGCCGATGTCAACCAGCTGGCGGCACTGGCGCCGCTGCGGGTGATCACGGTGGCGCCGGAAATCGCCGGCCACCAGCAGCTGGTCAAGCAATTGTCCGAGGCCGGCATGCGGGTGCAGGTTGGCCACACGCTGGGCAGCTATGACGACGGCGTGGCCGCGCTCCAGCAAGGCGCGCGCAGCTTCACCCACCTGTTCAACGCCATGCCCGGCCTGCATCACCGCGACCCTGGCATGGTCGGCGCCGCGCTGGCGCACGCCACCTACGCGGAACTGATCCCCGACCTGCTGCACGTGCACCCGGGCGCCATCCGCACCGCGCTGCGCTGCATCCCCAATCTCTACTGCGTCACCGATTCGACTTCCGCCACCGGCATGCCGGACGGCGAGTACATGCTGGGCCGGCAGAAAGTCATGAAGTGCCTGGGCGGCGTGCGCCTGCCCGACGGCACGCTGGCCGGCAGCACCCTCACCATGGACCAGGCGCTGCGCAACCTGGTCGGACTCGGCCTCGATCTGGCGGATGCGTCGGCACGGGTCTCCACTTATGCGGCCGATTACCTCGGCCTCTCCGAGCGGGGCCGCCTGGCCCCCGGCGCGTTCGCCGACTGCGTGGTACTCGACCGTGACCTGCACCTCAAAGCCGTCTATATCGAAGGAGAACCGCTGTGACCTCCATGATGTTGAAAGAAGCCTTGTCCGCCGCCGACTGCGTCGCCCTGCAACTGGCCAACGACGGTGAGCAGTACGCGGAACTGGGCCGCACATTGCGCGGCACCGCCTTCGCCACCACGCTGACCATCGCCCGCGGCAGCTCCGACCACGCCTGCGCCTACGCCGCCTACCTGATCATGGCGCGCCTGGGCCGCGTGGTGGCGTCGCTGCCGATGTCGCTGCTGACGCTGAACAAATCGCCGCTGATCACGCGCGACACGCTGGCCATCTCGATCTCGCAATCAGGCCAAAGCCCGGACGTGGTCGAGCCGATCAAGTACTTCCGCGGCGGCGGCGCCACCACCATCGCGCTGGTCAACGACATCGACTCGCCGCTGGCCCATGCCGCCGAATACGCGCTGCCGCTGCGCGCCGGCAAAGAGCAAAGCGTGGCCGCCACCAAGAGCTTCATCACCAGCCTGGTGGCCAGCGCGCGCCTGGTGGCCGCATGGCAGAACGATCCGGAACTGCTGGACGGCCTGGCGGCGCTGCCCGAATCGCTGCGCGCCGCCGCCACCGAGGACTGGTCGAAGGCGTTAGAGGTGCTGACGCCGGCCCGCAACATCATGGTGGTCGGACGCGGCATCAGCTTCCCGGTGGCGCTGGAAGCGGCGCTGAAATTCAAGGAGACGTCGGCGCTGCAGGCGGAAGCCTTCAGCGGCGCGGAGATCCAGCACGGCCCTATGGCGCTGATCGAGGAAGGCTATCCGCTGGTGATCTTCGCCACGCGCGGTGCGACGCAAGCGAGCCTGCTGGCGCTGGCCGGCGAGATGCGCGGCCGCGGCGCGCGGGTGCTGCTGGCCGCGCCGGCCGATGTGGCGGAACGCGACCTCACGCTGCCGGTCGCCGCCACGCCGGATCTCGATCCGATCATCGCCATCCAGACCTTCTACAAAATGGCCGCCGAGCTGTCCGCCGCGCGCGGCATGGACCCGGACCAGCCGCGCCACCTGAGCAAAGTCACCAAGACCAACTGATATGCACAACGATCTGAGAAAAACCGCCGGCCAACTGATTATGATCCGCTTCCCCGGCACCGTGCTGGACGCGGCCACCGCCGACTTCCTGAAGACAAACAGCATCCGCGCCGTCTGCCTGTTCCGCGGGAACATGACCGACGCCGCGCAACTGGCCAGGCTGACCGCCGACCTGCGCGCCGTCATGGGCCCGGAGGCGCTGATCGCCATCGACCAGGAAGGCGGCGCCGTGGTGCGCTCGACCTGGGTGCCGGCGCCGCCGGCGGCGATGGGCCTGGGCGCGGCCGACGACACCGACCTGGCCTACCGCACCGGCGCCGCCGTGGCGCGCGCGGTCAAGTCGCTCGGTTTCAACTGGAATTTCGCGCCGGTGCTGGACCTTAACAACAATCCGCATAATCCGGTGATCGCCGAACGCTCCTTCGGCGCCGAGCCGCAACGCGCCGCCGCGCTGGCGATGGCGTGGATGGCCGGCAGCCATGCGGAAGGCGTGGCCTGCTGCGTCAAGCACTTCCCCGGCCATGGCGACACCAGCGTCGACTCGCACCGCGACCTGCCGACCGTGAACAAGCCGGTGGACGAACTCCATCGCCTGGAGCTGGCGCCGTTCCGCATCGCCTGCGCCGCCGGTCCGCTGTCCGCGCCGGCGATCATGACCGCGCACATCGTCTATCCAACGCTGGACCAGGAAAATCCGGCCACCATGTCGCGCCGCATTCTCACCGGCCTGCTGCGCGATGAATGGCACTACCAAGGCATCATCATCACCGACGGCATGGACATGCACGCCATCGCCGGCCGCTACGGCGTCGGCAACGCCGCCGTGCGCGCGCTGACCGCCGGCGCCGACATGGTGATGGCGCTCGGCACCACCGAAACGCAGAACGAAACGCTGGACGCCATCGCCGCCGCCATCGCCTGCGGCGAGCTGTCGCAGGCCGACATCGACACCCGTCTGGCGCGCCTGTCCGCGCTGGCCCTGGCCTACCCGTGCAAACCGCGCTCCTACAAGGAAGATGCGGCCGACCGCGCCATCATGGCCGAAGGCTGGCGCCGCGCCCTCACCGCCTACAGCGTCGCCGGCCAAGCGCCGCAACGCCCGGCCGCCGGCGCCAAGGTGCGCCTGGTGGCGCGCCAGGACGTGGTCAGCGACGGCGTCTCCGAAGCCGGCGTGCCGGCCGCCGTGGTGGCCGCGTCGCTGCGCAAGCTGTACGACGTCGAGCTGCTCACCTTCGCCGACGCCAACACCTTCGACTGGAGCACGCTGCCGCAGGACGGCCGCTACACCATGCTGGCCTCCACCTCGCGCCTGCGCTACGGCGAAAATGCGCGCAGCGGCTGGCGTCCGGACCTGCACCTGGCGCTGTGGAATCCATATCAGGCGCTCGACATCCAGGCGCCGGCGCTGCTGACCTACGGCTTCGCCGGCCCTGCGCTGGACGCCATCAACGCCTGGCTCTCGGGCGAACTGCAAGCGACCGGCAACGCCCCGGTGCCGGGGTTTTGCCGTTAGGGCTTGCCCTTCTTCGCGGCGGCCATCACCCGGCGACACGGTTGAATTCGGAATTCTCAGTGGTTTTGTGTAACAATACGCGGGTTTACATCCCTACTTGTCTGATTGAAGGATAACCATGTCCCACAAACGTCTTGCTCGTATTAGCCTGCTCCTCGCCGCCATTGGCCTGAACGCCGCACCGGCCATCATGGGCCTGGCACCGGTTCATGCCGCCGAAGAAAAGAAGGCGCCTGAGCAGCCACAGAACACCGTTCGCCCGGAGATGTACAAACTGATCGACCCAGCGCAGACCAAGCCGCTGATCGACGCCAAGAACTACACCGAATTCCAGAGCCGCATCGACCAGGCATCGGCCCTCCCGAACGTCACGCCTTACGAGACCTTCATCCTGAACCGCATGCGCCTGCAACTGGCCCAGGCGCAGGACAACAACGAAGCGAGCGTCAAGGCGCTGGAACAGATCATCTCGTCCAGCTTCCTGAAGCCGGAAGAGAAGGCGCGCTTCATCGAAGCGACCGCCAACATCTACTACAGCAACCTGAAAAACTTCGACAAGGCGATCGAATGGTTCGACCGCTATGGCGCCGAAACCGGCGACAAAGCCAAGTTCCGTCCCTATGCCCTGCGCGCCTACTTCCTGAAAAACGACTTCGCCACCGCCAAGGCCGAAGCGACCAAGGATATCGAAGCGGCCAAGGCGGCCAACACCGCGCCGCCTAAAGACACGATCCTGGTGCTGGCCAACGTCGGCGTCAAGAACAAGGAACCGGACACCTACCTGAAAGCCGTGGAAGAGCTGACCCGCTACTACCCGACCGAAGACTACTGGAACGACCTGCTGAGCCGCACCCGTGGCAAGAAGACCTACAACAACCGTCTGGACCTGGACCTGGTGCGTCTGAAAGCGGTCACCGTGCCGGGCCGCATGGAGCCTGACGACTACGTGGAACAGGCCGAACTGGCATCGCTGGGCGGCTTCTTCACCGAAGCGAAGATCGCGCTGGACAAAGCCTACCCGGGCGCCATCCCTGCCGGTCAATACAAAGCACAGATCGAGAAAATCCGCGCCACCGCCAACAAGGGTGCCGCCGACGATGCGAAAAACATCGACGCCGGCATTCCAGCGGCGCAGAAGTCGAAAGACGGCGTGGGCCTGGTCAACCTGGGCTACAACTACGTCACCCTGGGTCAGTTCGACAAGGGCATCGACCTGATGAAGCAAGGTATCGCCAAAGGCGTATCGAAGAATCCTGACGACGCCAAGCTGCGCCTGGGCTACGCCCTGGCCATGGCCGGCAAGAAGGACGAGTCGCTCGCCGTGCTGACGCCACTGGCAGCCGGCGCCGATCCGCGCGCCGACCTGGCCCGCTACTGGATCAACTACCAGACCGCGCCGAAGATCGCGCCGTCCGAGCAGAAGTAATCCGTCTGATCCCGTCGCTCCACCCGCCGGTGGAGCGACGATTCATACCTCGCACTCCAGCCCTGCTTCGCCAGGCGTCATGCCGGCAAGCCAAAGATCAGCGATTGATGCGACGCCGCGCCAGCCATGGCGCCATCGGCCACCGCAAACGCCACGCTGCCCGCCATGCGCGCGGCATCGCCAGCCGCGTAGACGCCGGGAATACTGGTCGCCTTCATCATATCCGTCCGCACGTAACGGCCCATCGGCCCATCCTCCATCTCGCAGCCCAGCACTTCGGCCAGCGCACTGGCGCTGTGCAACCGGCTTAACACAAACAGGCCATCAAGCTCGATCACCCGTTCATCCTCCAGCAACACCGCAGCCTTGCCGCTGACGGCGCGTACCGCCGACCGTTCGATGGTGACGCCGCGCGCCTCCAGCTTGGCCAGTTGCTCCGCATCCGGCTCGAACACGCCGTTAAGGAAGAACGTCACCGTACCCCAATCCGGCAGCATCATCGCGTGATGGAAAGAGAGCGCGCTGGTCGCCAATACGCCGATGCGGCCTTGATCCAGTTCGTAGCCGTGACAGTAAGGACAGTGGAACACACTGCCGCCCCAACGCTCGGCCAGACCGGGAATCGATGGCAGTTCATCGGCCATGCCGGTCGCCAGCACCAGGCGTTGCGCATGGTGCGCGCTGCCGTCGGCAAGCGTGACGCGGAAGCCGCCATCGTGCGGCACCGCCTGCGTGGCCGCGCCTTCGCGCCAACGCACGGTCGGGTACTTCATCAACTGCGCGCGGCCTTCGGCGGCGATCGACGCACCTTCGCGTCCGTCCTGCCCCAGGAAACCATGTGAATGCTGGGCGTAGCGGTTGCGGCGCTGGCCGGCGTCGATCGCCAGCACGCGGCGGCGGGCGCGCCCCAGTTGTGTAGCGGCCGACAAGCCGGCATAGCTGCCGCCGACAACAATCACGTCAAATTCAGCGTTGCTCATGATGGACTCCTTTGTGATGTGTGTTGAAGCTGGCCGACAGTTCCGCCAGCGTCACGTCTTTAAAACGGGAGAGCAGCAAGGCCTCCGCCTCGTCGAAGGCACTGCCCAGCGCCTCGTTGACGGCCCGCTCCACCAGACATTGCGGCTGTTCGACGCGGTTCCCCATCGCGAACACGGTGGGCGAGCCGACCGCTTCGTAGATATCGTGCAGCGTCACCTTGCGCAGATCGCAAGTGATGCTCCAGCCGCCGCCATGGCCTTTGCCGGAACCGACATAGCCACGCTCGCGCAAGCCGGCCAGCACGCGCCGCACCAGTACAGGATTGGTGCAGAGGAAGCCAGCCAGCTCTTCGGAGGTGAATGGCCTGTCGCCGTGCGCCATGTGCAGCAGCACGTGCAGGATGGAGGAAAGTTTGCTGTCTCGTCTCATGTAACTAATGATAGTACATAATCGCAAAACGTGCACGCAACACGCTAAACTGCTCTCCAGGGATTGATGGCGGTGCCGCGCGGCGATACATTGCAGTCATGAGATACCTCGCCCTCCTCCTCGCACTCGTCTTCAGCTGCGCCAACGCCGCGCCACGCAACGCCAGCACACAGGCGGTCTACGACTACCTGCTCGGCATCTGGGGCAAGCACATCATCGCCGGCCAGGCCGACCTGACTTGGAACGACGCCATCGACATGGCCGAACGCGTGCACGACGACACCGGCAAATATCCGGCGCTGATGGGCTATGACTTCATGAACTATTACGGTGCCACCGAAGCCGATGGCCGTCACCAGACTGAAGAAGCTATCGCGTGGTCGCGCAAAGGAGGACTGGTGAGTTTTCACTGGCACTGGCGGATGCGGAACGGAGAGTTCTACCGCCAGAAGACGCCCTTCAAACTGCCAGTCAGCGACTACCGCGACATCGATCCAGCGATCGACCGCATCGCGCTGGAACTCAGACGCCTGCAAGACGCCAACGTTCCAGTGCTATGGCGCCCGCTACACGAGGCATCCGGCGGCTGGTTCTGGTGGGGCACATCACGCGAAGGCTACATCGCGCTATGGCGGCACATGCACGAACGGCTGACGCACAAGCATGGACTGCGCAATCTGATCTGGGTATGGAATGGCCAGGACCCGGCCTGGTATCCGGGCGATGATGTGGTGGACATCACCGGCTACGATGTCTACGAAAACAACTACAGCGAGGCCTATCGCAAAACCCGGCAGCACGGCAAGCCAGTCGCGCTGACCGAAACCAGCCATATCCCCGATCCAGAACACAGCGCCGCCAGCGGTGAATGGTGGCTATGGTTCGTGGTCTGGAACGACAGCGCCGGCCCGGCAGGCGTCACCAGCCCGGATAACTTCTGGACTGGTGAGCACTACAACACCAACGCGCACAAGCGCAAGGTCTACAACGATCCACGCGTCATCACGCTGGATCGTCTGCCCAAGTTACCCTGATATTCAGGGCTTGGGGGCACCTTTGGCCTGGTCGCCGGCGATGGCGATCGACAGCTTGCTCGGGTCGATGGCTTTGCGGAAGGCGGCGTTGACCTGCGCCAGCGTCGCGGCTTTCAGCTTGGCCTCGTAGTCCTTGCTCCAGGCGTAGGTGCGGTTGTTGTACAGATTGCGCGTCCAGCCTGCGGCCAGTACGTTGTCCTGCGCCCGGCTCTGCGAACGCTGTTGCAGCAGGCCGGATTTGGCGCCGTCCAGTTCCGCCTGCGTGAAGCCGTCTTTCAGCGCGCGTTCCAGCTCTTCGCGGACGGCGCTTTCCAGCTTCTTCAGATTCTGCGGCGCGGCGATGGCGCTCATGCCGAACTGCCCCGCACGATCATCCTCGCCTGCAGAGATGCCGCTGCCACCACCGTAGGACAGGCCATCCTTCTGCCGGATGCGATCCATCATGCGCGACTTCATCGCGCCACCGCCGAAGATGGTGTTGGCCAGGTCCAGCAGCGGGTAGTCCGGATCGTTCTGATTCAGGTCCAGATTCATGCGCGCCGTGTAGAAACCGTTCTCCTTGTCGGGCGCGTTCAGCACCACATGCAGCGGCTGCGTGTCAGCGTTGGCGTCGGTCAGGCGCTGATACGCAGCCTTGCTGTTCCAACCGCTGAAGCTTTCGTCGATGGTTTTGCTGATCGCCGCCTTGTCGAAATCGCCGACGATGGCCAGCTCGCCGCGGCTGGCGCCGTAGAATTCGCGGTGGAAGGCCATCACGTCTTCCAGCTTCAGCGCCTTGACCGCCGCCAGGCGCTCGTCCACGGTCAGCGCGTTGCGCACGTCGCCTTGCGGATAGTGGTTGAAGTGCCGATCCAGCGCGTCGGTCGCCAGCGTCTGCGGCTCGCTGCGCGAGAATTCAAGGCTGACTATCATCTGCTGGCGCAACTGTTCGAATTCGGACTGCGGGAAGCTCGCCTCCTTCAGCACGTGCGCCACCAGGCGCAGCGCCGCATCCAGATTCGGGCCGGTGGTCTGGAAGTGATAGGGACTGCCGCTGATCTTCAGTTTGGAGAAGGCGTCCGCCAGCTGCTCGCGCGTGTATTTGCTGGTGCCGCGCATCAGCATCTCGTTGGCGAACTCCGAGATCACCTGCGTGTTGCGCAGATTTTTCTCGTCACCCCAGTGCAGCGCCAAGTCCACCGAGACGGCTTCACCGCGATTTTTCTTCGGCAGCAGCGCCACTTTCAGGCCGCCGATGGTTTTGATTTCGGTGCGGGCGTTGATGTTGTCCTGACTTGGATCGAACACCTCGGAAGTCAGCACGCTTTCCTTGCCCTTGAAGTCCTTCATCACCTCGGCCACGCTCGGCGCGGCAGGAATCTCTGCGCGCTGCGGGTGATCGTCGGGGATGAATTCACCGACCACGCGGTTGTCGCGCTTCAGGTAGCGCGCCGCCGCGTCGGCGACCTGCCGCGAGGTGACGCTAGCCAGCGCGTCGCGGTCGCGGAACAGCAGCCGCCAGTCGCCCAGCGCGATATCCTCCGACAGCGCCACGCCGACCTGCTGCGGATCGTTGAGCTGCTTCTCGATGCTGTTGGCGAAGTTGCGGCGCGCGCGCTCCATTTCCTCCTCGGTCGGCGGCGTCTTGGCGAAGCTCTCCACCGCCTCGATCAAGGCCGCGCGCACCGGCTCCAGCGGCGGCCCGGCCTTCACCGTGGCCGCGATGATCTGCAGCCCCGGCGCATAGCCGGTGATGCCGAAGCTGTACACCTGCGCCGCCTTGCCGCTTTCCACCAGCTGCTTGTGCAGGCGGCCGCTCGCCTCGTCGCCGAGAATCTCCGACATGAAGCTCAGCGCGTCGCTGTCCGCCTGCAGCGCGCTTGGAATCTTGTAGCCCAGCGCGACGATCTGCACGTCGCCCTTGCGGCGCACGGTGAAACTGCGTTCGCCGTCCTGCGTCGGCTCGACGGTCCAGAAAGGCGGCAACGTGCGCTTCGGCTTGGGAATCGCGCCGAAGGACTTGGTGATCCACGACAGCGTCTGCGCCGGATTGAATTTGCCGGCCACCAGCAGCACCGCGTTGTCCGGCTGGTAGTAGGTTTTGTAGAAGACCTGCAGGTTCTCGATCTTGACGTTCTCGATGTCGCTGCGGTTGCCGATGGTCGAACGGCCGTAGGCGTGCCAGTCGTAGGCCACGCTCTGCATGCGCTTCAGCAGCACGCCGAACGGGCTGTTCTCGCCGCTCTCGTACTCGTTGCGCACCACGGTCATTTCCGAGTCCAGGTCCTTGCGCGAGATGAAGGACCGGGTCATGCGGTCCGCCTCCATGTCCAGCGCCCACTTCAGGTTCTCCGGACTGGCCTGGAACACTTCGAAGTAGTTGGTGCGGTCGTTGGCGGTGGTGCCGTTGAAGTCCATGCCGCGATTGGCGAATTCCTGCGGGATGCTCTTGTTCTTCGGCGAGCCTTTGAACATCAGGTGTTCCAGCAGGTGCGCCATGCCGGTCTCGCCATAGTTCTCGTGGCGCGAGCCGACCAGATAGGTGACGTTGACGGTGACGGTCGGCTTGGAGGCGTCCGGGAACAGCAGCACTTTCAGCCCGTTCGGCAACCGGTACTCGGTGATGCCTTCGACGGACGGCCCCTTGACCACGCCGGCCGGCAGCGCCGGTGCGGCGGCGGCCCAGGCAGATCCGGTGGCAACGAAGGACAGGCCGCACAACAGAATGCTGGCGGCGGCGGCTTGTTTCAGACGGCTGCGGTTCATAGTCTCTCGCAAAAAAGATAGAACTCGCAGCATACGCTCAGCACGCTACGGTGAATAGATACTTAAGGAAAAATTAATTCTTTTCCGGAATCAGGCAAGCGTCGACCACCTGCAGATCGTTGTCCTTGGCAAAGGACAGCACGAAGTGGTAGGCCATCGGTTCCAGTTGGCGCAACTTGCCGTTGACCACCACCGACTTGACGCCATTGACCACGGTCGGCGTCACGTAAGGCGAGAATTGCAGGTGCGAGTCGCGACCGCCACCCGTGCCCTCCGGCTTAAAGCAGGCCATGACGCCGCACAGGCGCTCAGCCCAGTCGCTGGGACGGAACTGTCTGCCATTGCTGGTTTGGCCAAGAATGAAGAACGAATCTTGCTGTTCTGCCGGTTTTTGAACTGACATAGGCGCGGCTGCTTCTGCGTTGAAACTTGTTGGTAACAAGAGTGCGTGGAGGATAGGATCTTACGTATTATATCTTATAGAAGAGTTGAATCAGTAAGCCATTGATCCGTAATATATTTTTCCCGCCGATTCCCACTTTGGTGCAGGAAAGACCACTTCCTGCACCAGGGCAATACCGCTATTGTACCCGTTAAGGCGATGCGCCGAGCCACCATGCGCTGGAGATCAGCAACAACAACAGCATCCACAACAACAACGCGCGCCACACCAGGCCGACCGTGCTTTGCAGCGAGCGGATATTCGGTTCCTCGCCCGGCATGACATCATCCTCCAGCTCGATATCGACGGTGGTGGCGTCGATCACCTGTGCCTTGACGGCGGTTTCCGCCGGCGAGCCGAGGCGCACGCCCATGGCGCCGCCACCGGCCGACAGGATGATGCCCAGCGGCTCATTGGTCCAGCGGTGGGCGAAGTTGCGCCAGGCGTAGATGGCGTCCTCGAAGTTGCCGACCACGGCGAAGGCGACGGCGGTCAGGCGCACCGGTATCCAGTCGATCCAGTAAAACGCGCGGGCGGCGAACTGGCCGAAGGCCTCGTTGCGCATATGCTCCGGCTCGGTCCAGGCACGCGCCAGGTATTCGGACACGCGGTACATCACCGCGCCGGCCGGGCCGAGCGGCATCAGGAACCAGAAGAACACGCCGAACACATTGCGGTGTGTGGTGATCAGCGATTTCTCGACCGCGATGCGGGTGATTTCCGACGCCTCCATACCGATGGTGTCGAGCTTGGTCCACTCGGCCAGCAGCGCGCGCGCGCCGGCCTCGTCGCCGGCGTTGAGCGCCAGCTGGATCGAGGTGAAATAATGGCTGTAGTGGCGGAAGCCCAGCGTCAGATAGATGATCAGCACGTTCCAGGCGAAGGCCGCCAGCGTCCAGTTGTAGTACTTGAGCACCCAGTAGATCAGGCCGGTCGGGACGACCAGGATGGCCATCATCAGGAACCAGCCGAGACGGCCGTGGGTCGAGTGGCCGGCGTTAAACCAGGTCTCCATCCGCAACGCCAGACTCTTGATCTCGGCGTAGATCGGATTGTCTGCGCGCAGCGGTTTCATCTGCTCGATCAGCAGCGCGCACAAGATGGAAAGAAAAGTCATTAAACGTCCTTTGCGTTGGCATAGCCTTAATGGCAGTACGATAGCCTAGTTCTTACCCCGCACGCAAGAAATGGAACAGATTGCGCAGCATGCCGGCGGTCGCGCCCCAGATGTAATAACCCTCGTACGGCATCGCATAAAAGGTGCGGCGGGCGCCCATCAGGTCCACCGACAGCCGCTGGTGGTTCATGCCATCCATCAGGAAGGCCAGCGGCACTTCGAAAATGGCGGCCACTTCGGACGGGTCGGCGGTGACGTCAAACGGCGGCTGCACCAGCCCCACTACTGGCGTGACGCAATAACCGGTGCCGGTCAGGTACCGCGGCAGCGTGCCGATGATGTCCACATGGCGGCGGTCGAGGCCGATCTCTTCCTCGGATTCGCGCAACGCGGTGTCGACCGCGTCCTGATCGTAGGCTTCGGCGCGGCCGCCGGGGAAGCTGACCTGTCCCGGATGGTCGGTCAGGTCGGCGTTGCGCTGGGTCAGCAGAATGGTCAGCCCCTGCTCGCGCTGGATCAGCGGGATCAGCACCGAGGCCGGCGTCGGCGCGCGGTCGGCACGGCCGGGGAAGGCGCGTTCGCCGCCCTCCGGCGTCCACGCGGGCGGCGCGGCGAAGCGGCTGCGCAGCCAGGCGGGCGTCAGACGCTCCGGCGCCAGCGCGGCTTCGCCGGCAATCGCTTCTATCGGCAGTTGCTGAGGATCGAACAGTGGCTTGGCCATGGCGGGGGCTCCTTAAACAAAAAGGCGCCAGTGGCGCCTTTCTTGGGCGCCTGCGCGGCGCCCGTTCCAAACACAACCGTAATTAAACGGCTGCTTTCGCCGCTGGGCGACGGTTTGGCAGTTTTTCCTTGATACGTGCCGATTTACCGGAACGATCACGCAGGTAGTACAGCTTGGCGCGACGGACGTCACCGCGGCGTTTCACTTCGATCGAAGCGATCAGCGGGGAGTACAGCTGGAAGGTACGCTCAACGCCTTCGCCGGACGAGATTTTACGAACGATGAAGTTCGAGTTCAGGCCACGGTTACGACGGGAGATCACAACGCCTTCGTAAGCCTGGGCGCGCTTGCGGGTGCCTTCGACTACGTTCACGTTAACGACCACGGTATCGCCAGGTGCAAAATCAGGAATGTTTTTGCCCAGACGAGCGATTTCTTCTTGCTCGAGTTGTTGAATCACGTTCATTTTGAGACTCCATAAACCATCGTGCTGGCGCGCTGTGCTTGCGTAAAACTCGTTGCCCAGTAGAGGATGGGGTTATAACAGACAGGCCTACAGGCCCGCCAAAAATTGCTCGTCACGCTTGGTGAGCAGTCCAGCCTCACGCGCCTTGATAAGCAAATCCGGTCGCTTGCGCGCGGTCGCCTCCAGCATACGCTGGCGACGCCATTTTTCAATCTCGGCGTGGTTGCCGCCCATCAGCACCGGCGGCACGCCCACACCTTCATACGTTTCAGGCCGCGTGTAATGCGGCGAATCCAGCAGGCCGTTGAAGAAGCTGTCTTCAATGGCCGATGCGTCGGTGTTCAACACGCCGGGAATCAGGCGGATCACCGCGTCCATCAAGGCCATCGCCGGCAGCTCGCCGCCGGACAGCACGAAATCGCCCAAGCTGATTTCCTCGTCGACCACGCGGTCGAGCAAGCGCTGGTCCACGGCTTCGTAACGGCCGCACAGGATCACCAGACCGGGCTCCTGCTTCAGCTGCATCACGCGTTCATGCGTCAACTGCTTGCCTTGGGGCGACATGAACACCACGCGGGGCGCGGGCAGGCCGGCATCGACCTGACGCTGCTTCGCCGCGCTGAGCGTCGCTTCCAAGGGCTTAGCCAGCATCACCATGCCAGGGCCGCCGCCATACGGGCGATCATCCACGGTACGGTGATTGTCGGTGGTGAAATCACGCGGATTCCACAACGACAGCCCACATTTATTCTGTTCAAACGCGCGCCGGGTGACACCCGACTGCGTAATCGCGGCAAACATTTCCGGGAACAGGGTTACGACATCGAATTGCATGGCGAACCGCCCTCAATGTTGCGCTTAGTAATCAAGGCCCCAGTCGACGATGATCTTTTTTGCTTCCTTGTCCACCTTGATGATGAACGCGTCCACAAACGGGATCAGGCGCTCTTGCGCCTCAACTTCGCCGGGTGTGATGCGCAAGATCGACTGCGGACCGTTGCTCATCATGTCAGTCACCTTACCGAGGTGCTCACCTTGCTGATTCTCTACTTCCAGACCGATCAGATCAGTCCAGTAAAACTCATCGTCGGACAAGGCCGGGAAGCGGCTTTGCGGAATGAAGACTGCGGCGCCCTTGAGCGCTTCAGCCACGTTCCGGTCAGTCACGCCAACCAGACGCGCCACGACATCGCCGCCATGCAGTTTGACCTGCTGAACGTCCACATCGTGCAACGCCGGCTTATCCAACCACCAGGTTTTGACCTTCAGTAGTGCATCCGCATCTTCCGAGAAAGGACGTATCCTCACCCAGCCAGCAACGCCGTAGGCACCGAAGACAAAGCCTACTTGTGCCAGATCGTCGGGGACTTTCACCCCGGATGCATGCTGATCGGTCAAACCGGTAACCAGACTTGCTTAGGCTGCTTTTTTGTTTTGAGCAACCAGACGAGCAACGGTCGGCGACAGTTGCGCGCCAACAGCTTGCCAGTGAGCCAGACGGTCTTCAGTGATGCGCAGAGCAACTTCCTGACCCGAAGCCATTGGGTTGTAGAAACCAATGCGCTCGATGAAACGGCCATCGCGACGATTACGCGAATCGGTTGCAACGATGTTGAAGAAAGGGCGCTTCTTGGCACCACCACGAGCTAAACGAATAACGACCATAATATTTCCAAAAAATTTGTGCTAGGACGGAAAAAGCCGCAAATTATAGCGCGCTTTGCCACGGAGCAGCAAGCGTTAATGAAATAATTGGGCATGTTGGGGTAATCAAAGATTATCCCTTGTTCCGGCGTTCGGGGCAATAGGCTCCCCCGCAAAAAAGGCGTGCCGGGGGCGGTATTATGCCTGATACTGCTGGTTCATTGACAATTTTGCTGAGCGACCATGACTGTTTTGCCCTCCAATCGTCACAAAAACAAGACAATCGCCGCCCTGCTCGCCTTTCTGCTGGGCGGTGTGGGCATGCAACGGCTGTATCTGCGCGGCTGGCGCGATCCATGGCTGTGGCTACACCTGACCAGCCTGCCGGCGGCGTGGCTGGTGGCACAGTTGGCGCCGCAGGCGGACGGCTTCTACAAGCTGCTGCCGGTAACACTGTCGATCCTGGCCGGCATGCTGCAAGCGCTGATCCTGGGGCTGACGCCGGATGAAAAATGGGACGCGCGTTACAACGCCGGCAGTGGCCGGCAATCGGACACGCGCTGGCCGGTGGCCGTGGTGCTGGTGGCCAGCATGATGATCGGCGCGGGCGGCCTGATCGCCACCCTCTCCCGCCTGTTCGACCTGCTGTACACCGGCGGCGCCTACGGCTAGCGGCAGCAAAAAAAAACCGGTGTCAGGTCTGACATTCGCACACGGGCTCAACTGCGGAGCAGTTGAGCCCGTGTGCGAATGTCAGACCTGACACCGGGGTTTAGGGGTTAGAACTGCGCGATGTCGAGGGCCAGCACGCCGGCACTGCCGTCGGTGATCGAGGTACGGATGCCGGCCGCTTGCGACAGGATGTGGTCGGCAAAGAAGCGGGCCGTCGCGATCTTGGCTTGGTAGAAGCTGGCGTCGCCTTCGCCGGCGTCCAGTTTGCGCTGCGAGATCACGGCGGCGCGCGCCATCTGCCAGCCACCCAGCACGACGCCGGCCAGCTTCAGGTACGGCACGCTGCCCGCGAACACGCCTTTGATGTCGGCCTTGATGTTGCCAACCACGTAGTCGACCACCGCCTCCAGCTCGCTCGCGCCTTGCGCCAGCTGCTTGCGGATGGCGGTGAAGTCGGCGCCATCCAGCTTGGCCAGCTCGGCTTCCGTGGCGCGTACCTGGGCGATCAGCCCCTTGGCGATTTTACCGCCGTCGCGCACGGTTTTGCGGCCGATCAGGTCGTTCGCCTGGATGGCGGTCGTGCCCTCGTAGATGGTCAGGATCTTGGCGTCGCGGTAGTGCTGCGCCGCGCCGGTTTCTTCGATGAAGCCCATGCCGCCGTGGATTTGCACACCGTCCCGCGCCACGTCCTGCGACAGCTCGGTCGACCAGCCTTTGATGATCGGCACCAAATATTCGTACACGGCCTGGTTGTGCGCGCGCTCGTCGGCGCCGGCGCCGTGGTGCGCCTTGTCGTACAGCGACGCGCCGACGTAGGCCAGCGCCCGCGCGGCCTCGGTCTGCGAGCGCATATTCATCAGCAGGCGGCGCACGTCCGGATGGTGGATGATGGCCACGCCGGCCGGCGAGCCGTTCAGGTCGCGCGATTGCACACGGTCCTTGGCGTAGGCCAGCGCGTGCTGATAGGCGTGCTCCGACAGGCCGATGCCTTGCAGACCAACACCGAACCGCGCGGCGTTCATCATGATGAACATGTATTCGAGGCCGCGATTTTCCTCGCCCACCAGCGTGCCGATGGCGCCGCCGTGATCGCCGAATTGCAGCACGGCGGTCGGGCTGGCCTTGATGCCCAGCTTGTGCTCGATCGAGACGCAGTGCGCGTCGTTACGCGCGCCCAGCGAGCCGTCGGCGTTGACCAGGAATTTCGGCACGATGAACAGCGAGATGCCTTTGACGCCCGCCGGCGCGTCCGGCGTGCGCGCCAGCACCAGGTGGACGATATTGTCGGTCATGTCGTGATCGCCATACGTGATGAAGATCTTGGTGCCGAAGATTTTATACGTGCCGTCGCCCTGCGGTTCGGCGCGCGTGCGCACCGCCGCCAGATCGGAGCCCGCTTGCGGCTCGGTCAAATTCATGGTGCCGGTCCATTTGCCGGTGACCAGGTTTTCCAGATACACGGCTTTCTGCTCGTCGCTGCCGGCGGTCAGCAGCGCTTCGATGGCGCCGTCCGACAGCAACGGGCACAGCGCGAAGGAGATGTTGGCGCCATGTAGCATTTCGACGCAGGGCGTGCCGACCAGTTTCGGCAAGCCCTGGCCGCCGAAGTCGGTCGGGTGCTGCAGGCCTTGCCAGCCAGCGTCGGCGAACTGGCGGAAGGCCTCCTTGAAGCCTTTGGAGGTGATCACGCCGTCCTTGGTCCAGTAGCTTGGCGCCTTGTCGGCCGCGTGGTTCAGCGGGGCGATTTCGGCGGCGACGAATTTCGCGCTCTCTTCCAGCACCGCCTCGGCGGTTTCCGGGGTCGCGTCTTCGCAGCCGGGCAGTTCGCTGACCGCTTGCAGGTTGGCCAGTTCGTTCATCACGAACAGCATGTCTTTGATTGGTGGTTGGTATGCCATCTCGTCTCTCCAAGAAAAAGGCCACGGCAATCCGGCGTGCGGATCAGCGTGGCCTGTGGTGTGCTTTACGCGTTTTTAGCCCAGTTCGGCAACCAGCTGTGGCACGACGTCGAACAGGTCGCCAACGATGCCGTAGTCGGCAACGGAGAAGATCGGCGCTTCCGGATCCTTGTTGATGGCGACGATAGTTTTCGAGTCCTTCATGCCGGCCAAGTGCTGGATGGCGCCCGAGATGCCGACCGCGATGTACAGGTTAGGCGCGACGATCTTGCCGGTCTGCCCCACCTGCCAGTCGTTCGGCACGAAGCCGGCGTCGACCGCGGCGCGCGAGGCGCCCATGGCGGCGTTGAGCTTGTCCGCCAGCGGCTCCAGGATCTTGAACGCTTCACCCGAACCCATGCCGCGGCCACCGGAGACGATAATCTTGGCGGCGGTCAGCTCTGGACGGTCCGACTTGGCTACTTCGCGGCCGACAAAGGCCGATTTGCCCGAGTCGGCCACGGCCGCCACGGTTTCCACCGCGGCCGCACCACCGCTGGCGGCGGCGGCGTCGAAGCCGGTGGCGCGCACGGTGATGACTTTCACGCTGTCGCTCGACTGCACGGTGGCGATCGCGTTACCGGCGTAGATCGGACGCTCGAAGGTGTCCGGGCCATCGACTTTGGTGATTTCCGAAATCTGCGCGACGTCCAGCTTGGCGGCCACGCGCGGCAGGATGTTTTTGCCGTAGGCGGTGGCCGGGGCCAGGATGTGGCTGTACGACGCGGCGAGCGCCAGCACTTGCTCGGCGACGTTCTCGGCCAGGCCGTCGGCAAAATAGGCGGCGTCGGCGTGCAGGACTTTCGACACGCCGGCGATCGCGGCGGCGGCGCTGGCGGCGGCGCCAGCGTTGGCACCGGCGACCAGAACGTGCACGTCGCCGCCGGCTTGCGCCGCCGCGGTCACGGTGTGCAGGGTGCTAGCCTTCAGGCTGGCGTTGTCGTGTTCAGCGATAACTAATGCGACCATTTTCGGTTTCCTTTAGATGACTTTAGCTTCGGTGCGCAGCTTGGCGACCAGGGTAGCGGCGTCCGGCACGATGATGCCGGCCGAGCGCTTGGCCGGCTCGGTGACTTTCACGGTTTTCAGGCGCGGGGTCACATCGACACCCAGCTCTTCCGGCTTGGTCACATCCAGCGTTTTCTTCTTCGCTTTCATGATGTTCGGCAGCGTCACATAGCGCGGCTCGTTCAGCCGCAGGTCGGTGGTGACGATGGCCGGCAGCGTCAGCGCCAGGGTTTCCAGGCCGCCGTCCACTTCGCGGGTGACGGTGACTTTACCGTCTTCCAGCACCACCTTCGAGGCGAAGGTCGCTTGCGGCCAGCCCAGCAGCGCGGCCAGCATCTGGCCGGTCTGGTTGGAATCGTCGTCGATCGCCTGCTTGCCCAGGATGATCAGTTGCGGCTGCTCCTTGTCGGCGATGGCCTTCAGCAGCTTGGCGACCGCCAGCGGCTCCAGCTCGACGGCGGTTTCCACCAGGATGCCGCGGTCGGCGCCGATCGCCATGGCGGTGCGCAGGGTTTCCTGGCACTGGGTCACGCCGGCGGAGATCGCCACCACTTCGCTGACTTTGCCAGCTTCTTTCAGACGGGTGGCTTCCTCCACCGCGATCTCGTCGAACGGGTTCATCGACATTTTGACGTTGGCGATATCGACGCCGGTGTTATCGGACTTCACACGCACCTTGACGTTGTAGTCCACCACGCGTTTGACAGGTACCAAGACTTTCATAGCTGTGCCTTTGGAAAAAATGAAATTCGGGACAAATAATGTGGGCTAGATTATAGGAGAAATTCAGCGCGCACAAGAAATCAAAGCACGATCGTGCTATTTTTCGCTAGTAGAAATCGTCTAAAAAATACAGGGCGCAGACGAATTCTAAGGGGAAAAGGCAGCGGGTGATTATTTGCGCTGCATCAAAAAGACAAACTCATGGCCGGTCTGGACATGGGACAACAGGGCGTTGCCGGTTTGTTTGCAGAATGCCTGGAAGTCGCGCACCGAACCGGGATCGGTCGCCATGATGCGCAGCACTTCACCACTTTGCAATTCAGCAAGTGCTTTCTTGGCCTTCAGGATAGGCAGCGGGCAATTCAGACCGCGTGCATCCAATTCCTTATGGAATTCGATGACTTCGTTTTCTAGTATCGTGTCACTCATCAAGAAACCCGCTCGTTTGTTCGGAGGTGTCGTCATACTACTCCTTTTCCGGATGGATGACGCGCTGCACCAAAATAGTTCGTTGTACGTTGCAAGTTCACAACGGAAGCTGGCAAGTATACAACAGGACGCCCCAGACGACAACGGCCCGGGCGCGACCTGCGGTCACGTCCGGGCCGCATCTACACGGCGTTACAGCGGAGTTATCAGCTTCAGACGCGCGAACCGACCCACTCAACAACGCCGGCCAGCGCGCCCGGCAGGCCGCTCGGATCGGTGCCGCCGGCTTGCGCCATATCAGGGCGTCCGCCGCCTTTGCCGCCCACTTGTTGTGCAACGAAGTTCACCAGCTCGCCGGCTTTGACCTTGGCCGTGGCGTCGGCGGTGACGCCGGCGATCAGGCTGACCTTGCCGTCATTGACCGCTGCCAGCACGATGGCGGCGGTCTTCAGCTTGTCCTTCAGCTTGTCCATGGTCTCGCGCAGCGCGGTCACATCGGCGCCGTCCAGCGTGGCCGCCAGCACCTTGATGCCCTTGACGTCGACCGCCTGCGCGGCCAGCTCGTCGCCCTGGCCGGCGGCCAGCTTGGACTTCAGCGCCGCCAGTTCTTTCTCCAGCGATTTCACCTGGTCCTGCACGGCGCCGATTTTCACGGTCAGCTCGTCCGGGTTGGATTTGAGCGCGGCGGCCGCCTCGTTCAGCTTGCGGGCCATGCCCTGCACCAGCGCCAGCGCGCCTTCGCCGGTCACCGCCTCCACGCGGCGGATGCCGGCGGCGACGCCGCCTTCCGAGATGATCTTGAACAGGCCGATGTCGCCGGTGCGCTGCACGTGCACACCGCCGCACAGCTCTTTCGAGGTGCCGATGTCGAGCACGCGCACTTCGTCGCCGTACTTCTCGCCGAACAACGCCATCGCGCCGTGCTTGACGGCGTCGTCAAACGACATGTGCTGCGCCTTGGTGGCGTGGTTTTCCAGGATCTCTTTGTTGACCTTGGTTTCCACTTCGGCGATCTGCTCGGCGGTCAACGGCGCGTTGTGGCTGAAGTCGAAACGGGTTTTGTCCGGATCGACCAGCGAGCCCTTCTGCGCCACGTGCGAACCCAGCACTTCGCGCAGGGCTTTGTGCATCAGGTGGGTGGCCGAGTGGTTGCGGATGGTGCGCGCGCGCTTGGCCTGGTCGACTTCGGCGTTGACCGCGTCGCCCACGTTCAGCGTGCCGGAGGCCAGCACGCCGTGATGACCGAAGACGTCGGCCTGGATCTTCAGCGTGTCGCTGACGTTGAACTGCGCGCCGGCGCCGGCGATCACGCCCTGGTCGCCGACCTGGCCGCCCGATTCGGCGTAGAACGGCGTGGTGTCCAGCACCACGATGCCCGACTGGCCGGCGCTCAGTTGCCGCACCGGCGAGCCGGCCGAGTACAGCGCGATGACCTTGCTGCTGTGGCTCAGTTGCTCATAGCCGACGAATTTGTTTTTCTCGCCCGAGTACTCGACCTTGGCGTCCTTGACCGACTTGCCGCCCTTGCGCGACAGCTCCTGGCTTTCCTTGAGCGCGGCGTCATAGCCTTCCTGGTCGAACTTGATGTTGCGTTCGCGGCAGATATCGGCGGTCAGGTCCGGCGGGAAGCCGTAGGTTTCGTACAGCGTGAAGGCGGTGGCGCCATCGATGCCGGTGGCGTCCTTGGCCAGTTGCGCTTCCAGCACTTTCATGCCGGTTTCCAGCGTTTCGCCGAAGCGCTCCTCTTCCGCCTTCAGCATCTTGGCGACGTTGTCCTTGGCCTCTTCCAGCTCCGGATAGGCGGCGCCCATCTCGATCGCCAGGTCGGCCACCAGTTTGTAGAAGAAGGGCTTGGTCTGGCCCAGCTTGTGGCCGTGACGCAGCGCGCGGCGGATGATCCGGCGCAGCACATAGGCGCGGCCTTCGCTGCCGGGAATCACGCCGTCCACGATCATGAACGCGGCCGAACGGATGTGGTCGGCGATGACGCGCAGCGATTTGTTTTCCAGGTCGGTGGCGCCGGTTTCGCGCGCGGCGGCCTTGATCAGCGCCTGGAACAGGTCGATCTCGTAGTTCGAGTGCACGTGCTGCAGCACGGCGGCCAGGCGCTCCATGCCCATGCCGGTGTCGACCGACTGCTTCGGCAGCTTGTGCAGCACGCCGGCCTCGTCGCGGTTGAACTGCATGAACACCAGGTTCCAGATTTCGATGAAGCGGTCGCCGTCTTCTTCCGGCGAGCCCGGCGGGCCGCCCCAAATATCGGCGCCGTGGTCGTAGAAGATCTCGGTGCACGGACCGCAAGGGCCGGTGTCGGCCATCTGCCAGAAGTTGTCCGAGGCGTAGCGCGCGCCCTTGTTGTCGCCGATGCGGATGATGCGCTCTGTCGGCACGCCCACTTCGTTGGCCCAGATGTCGTAGGCTTCGTCGTCCTCCTGGTAGACGGTGACGGTCAGCTTGTCGGCCGGCAGCAGGTAGACCTTGGTCAGCAGTTCCCAGGCGAAGTGGATGGCGTCGCGCTTGAAGTAGTCGCCGAAGCTGAAGTTGCCCAGCATTTCGAAGAAGGTGTGGTGACGCGCGGTGTAGCCGACGTTTTCCAGATCGTTGTGCTTGCCGCCGGCGCGCACGCAGCGCTGCACCGAGGTGGCGCGGGTGTACGGACGGCTGTCGGTGCCGGTGAACACGTCTTTAAACTGCACCATGCCGCTGTTGGTCAGCAGCAAGGTCGGGTCATTGCCAGGCACCAGGGAGCTGGAACGAACAATCGTGTGACCCTTGGACTCAAAGAATTTGAGGAACTTTTCGCGAATTTCAGATGATTTCATGTCGTGAGCTAGTGGTAACTGGCAAATGCAAAACGGAGATTATATATGAGCAGCGGAGGGCCAGGCCCTCCGCTGTCCACCTATCTGCGCCGGCAGTTGCTTTTTAGCTCAGAACTTGTAACGGCCGGTGAGCTGGAACTCGCGCGGGTTGATCGGCGTGACCACATAGCCGTCCGACGTGAAGCCGCGCTGGTTGCCGCTGTTGACCAGCGTGGCGTCGATGCTCCACTTCTTGGTTTTATAGGTGACGGTCAGGTCGACGCTGGACATCGCCGGCAGCGCCACGCCGTTGTCCGGTAAGGTGGCGGTGCGGCGCGCTTCGAACACATAGCCGGCGCCCAGGCTCCAGGCCGGCGTGACGTCATAGCCCAGATACAGGCTGGTGAACCATTTCGGCACACCGGCCAGCAAGGCGCCGACCGGCAGCACGGTGTCCTGGCTGACATAGGCGTCGGTGTAGGCGGCGGACGCGTCGAGCCGCAGTGCCGGCGTAAAGCTGTAGCTCAGGTCTTCCTCGATGCCGCGGCTATGGCGGCGGCCGGAGTCGATCTGGAAGCTCGGGCTGGCCAGATCCTGCGTCAGCACATTCTTGCGGGTGATCGAAAACACCGAGGTGGTCGCTTTCAGCGCCTCGTCCGCCGACGTGTATTGCAGGCTGCCCTCGGTCTGGGTGCCCGCCTCCGGCCGGAACAGCTTGCCGCTGGCGCTCTTGGCGCCGATCTGCGGCCGCGACGAGTTGGTCCAGCTCAGCGCGGCGATCCAGCGCGGATGGAGCTGGTAGGTCAGGCCGACGCGCGGCGACAGCAGCGAATCGCTCTGCGCGGTGCGCGCCTCGCCAAGCTCTTGCAGATAATCTCGGTAGTGCTCGGCGCGCACGCCCAGCAGCAGGCGCATGCCCGGGCTCAGCTGGAAGCGGTTCTGCGAGTACAGCACCACGTTGTCGGTGCCGTACTTCTGGTCGGCATAGGTGTCCAGCGAGCTGGCCATGGCGGCGCCATACACCGGGCGATAGATATTGATGGCGCTGCCGGCGCCGACTTCCAGCTTGTAGCGGTAGTCGAAGCGCCCTACTTCCAGCCCCAGCAGGTACTCGACCGGAATGTCCGCCAGCTTGCCGCGGCCGATCAGCTCGGACTGCGACACGAAAATAGCCTGGTGCGCACGGTCGCGCTGCGACACCCGTTGCACGTTGCCGGCCTGGTCCACCAGGTCGGCCAGCGCGTGGTTGTAGGTGTCGTAGGTCAGGCCAGCGTCGCGGTAGCTCTCGTTCTGGACCATAAAGGCCTGGCGCAGATGGTCGCCGTTCGGCAGCTTGTAGTCCAGCTCGGTGCGGGTGGTGCTGTCGACGATGCGCGTGGTGTTGCCCGGCTCGCCAAGAAAACGCTGGGCCGGCAGCGACAGCAAGGCCTGGTTGGCCAATACTTGCGGGTTCCAGGTCAGGTCGACGTAGCCGCCGTTGTAGGACACGGTCAGCTTCAGGTCCGGCGTCACGCGCCATTCGATCACCGGCACCACGAAGGCCGAGTCGCGGCCGTTGTGGTCGGCAAAGGTGGCGCCGGTGTACGCCTGGGCGTTGACGCGGTAGGACACATCGCCCACCACGTCGGCCATGTCCAGCCGCGCGCGCGTCAGGCCGGGGCTGCTGGTGAACAGCGTGATGTTGCGGTAATCGGTCAGGCCCGGCATCTTGGCCACGCTGTTCAGGTCGCCGCCGGGCTTGCCGTTGCCGTACAGGGCCGAGGCCGGCCCCTTCAGCACCTCGATCGACTCCATCGAGCAAAAGCACTCGGTGCCGAGGTAGCCGTAGTCACGGTGGCCGTTGCGCAGCGCGCTGTCATTCTTGAAGCCGCGCAGGAAGTCGCGGTTGTACTCGGCGCCGCCAAACGTCGCCGGCGCCACGGCGCCGCTGGCGTCAAGATCGGTGCGCTCGACCACCAGCGAGGTCACCGGACGCTCCAGCGCGGCCGGGGTGGCGTTGTCGGCGGTGGTGGACGGGGCGGTCTGCGCGCGCGCGCCGAACGCCGCGCACAAGGACAGCATCAGCGCCGAATGGCGCATTGTCGTGTTCAGGGTGGTCTTGGACATGATTTGTTTTTCTGGGATAGGAAGCGGCCGGCGCAGGCGCGCGGCCGTGATAGAAGATTGATGCTCAGGCAATAATCTTCGGGCATCATATCGGAGAAAAACCCGGCAAAACCCGGCTGTAGCACGTTTGTGCTACAGCGCATGAGGCAAAAAAGATACGCTACGGCTCAGGCGAAGGTGGGGCCGATCAGGTCGATGCGGTCGGTGCAAAAGCCGTCGACGCCCCAGGCCAGTAGCTCGTGGCCGCGCTCGGGCGTGTTGACGGTGTAGCAGAACAGGCCGTAGCCGGCCGCCTTGATGCGGGCCGCCAGATCGGCGTTCAGATGCTTGTGGTTGGTGTGGATGGTCACCGCGCCCAGCTCCCGCGCCTGCCGCTGCCAGTCGTCCGGAATGGTGTCCAGCAGATAGCCGCGCGGCAGTTCGGGGGCGGCGTCGCGGGCGGCGGCCAGCGCCGCGTAGCTGAACGAGGACAGCAGCGGATAGCCGGCCGGGTCGCCGGCGGCCAGTTCGGCGGCATAGCGCTCGCGGGTCACCTGGGCCACCCAGGCGCCGGTGGCGGCGTCAGCGCCGTCGGCCGGCTTGATTTCGACATTCATCCAGATGCGCTGCTGTTGGCAGTAGTCGATGAACTGGGTGTACAACGGCACCGGCTCGCCGCGAAAGGCCGCGCCGAACCAGCCGCCGGCGTCCATGCTGGACAACACGCTGGCGTCGGTCTGCGCCACACTGCCCTGCCCGGCCACCGTGCGGCCGAATGCCGGATCGTGGACCACCATGCCGATGCCGTCGCGCGACAGCATCACGTCGAACTCGACGGCGCGAAAGCCGTAGGCCAGGCCGGCGCGCAAGCCGGCCAGCGTGTTTTCCGGCGCCAGCGTACCGCCGCCGCGATGCGCAACAATTCTTGGATAGGGCCACATGGCAGCGCCTTCGACCATGGTAATGACAAGGATAGCAACGGTATCACGAATCGCCGGCGCCCCGCCCGCGCGCCTTGCATAAAAATCACGTGCAGCCTGGTGACCGAACCACTACACTAGCGGCCTGATTGTTCGTGCTCAAGAGGTAAAACACATCATGACAGCTCAAAAAGCGTTAGGCCATATTCGCGTACTCGACCTGAGCCGCGTGCTGGCGGGACCGTGGTGCTCGCAGAATCTGGCCGATCTCGGCGCGGATGTGATCAAGATCGAACGTCCCGGCAGCGGCGACGACACGCGCGCCTGGGGGCCGCCGTATGCGCGCGACGCCGACGGCAACGAGACCAGCGAAGCGGCCTATTATTTGTCCGCCAACCGCGGCAAGCGCTCGGTGACGGTGGACATCGCCAGCGCCGAAGGCCAGCAGTTGCTGCGCGAGCTGGTGCGCCAGTCCGACGTGGTGCTGGAAAATTACAAGGTCGGCCAACTGCAACGCTACGGGCTCGATTACGCGGCGCTGAAAGCCATCAAGCCGGATCTGGTCTACTGCTCGGTGACGGGGTTCGGCCAGGACGGCCCTTATGCGCACCGCGCCGGCTATGACTTTCTGATCCAGGGCATGGGCGGCTTGATGTCGGTGACCGGCGAGCGCGACGACCTGCCGGGCGGCGGTCCGCAAAAAGCCGGCGTCGCGCTGACCGACCTGATGACCGGCATGTACGCCACCATCGCCATCCTCGCCGCGCTGACGCACCGCGACCGCACCGGCGAGGGCCAGTACATCGACATGGCGCTGCTGGACGTGCAAGTGGCGATGCTGGCCAACGCCGGCAGCAACTACCTCAACAGCGGCAAGGCGCCCAAGCGCTGGGGCAACGCGCATCCTAACATCGTGCCGTACCAGACGTTTGAATGTTCGGATGGTTACATCATCGTGGCGACCGGCAACGATGGGCAGTACCAGAAATTTGTTGAAGCGGGCGGCCGCGCCGACCTGGCTTTCCACGACCGCTACGCCACCAATCCGCTGCGCGTGCAGCACCGCGACGAGCTGGTGCCGCTGTTGGCCGGGATGGTGCTGCAACAATCGCGCGATTTCTGGATCACCAAGCTGGAAGCGGTCGGCGTGCCGTGCGGGCCGATCAATGATCTGGACGACGTCTACCGCAATCCGCAGGTGACGGCGCGCGGCATCGTCATGGACGTGCCGCACCCGACCGCGGGCACCACCAAGCTGGTGCGCAGCCCGATGCGCCTGTCCGCCACGCCAACCGATAACGCTGTCGCCCCGCCACTGCTGGGCCAGCACACCGATTCCGTGCTGCGCGACCTGCTGGGCCGCAGCGAGGACGACATCGCCACCTTGCGCGCCAAAGGAGTGTTGTAATGGTCACCCTGGAAGAAATCACCCCGCAAAATTTTGAAGACTTCATGGACATGGAGTTGCCCGAGCATCAGCGCAACTACCTGTCCAGCAACGCGTATTCGATCGCGCAAGCGAAGTACTATGACGACTACATCCCGCGCGGCATCTACTGCGATGGCAAGCCGGCCGGCTTCCTGCTGTACGACAAGCAATCGAACAACAACGTCGGCGAGTACGGCATCTACCGTTTCATGGTCGACTATCAGCAACAAGGCAAAGGCATCGGCCGCCGCGCGATGGAACTGCTGCTGGCGGAACTGAAAGCCAAGCCCGACGTCAAGCTGATCACCATCTGCTACAAGCCGGACAACGCCAACGCCCAGGCCTTCTACCGCGGCTTCGGCTTTGAGGAAACCGGCCTGGACGACATCGGCGAAATGATCGCCGTGATCCGGCCCTAGCAGTCAGCGTCGTCGCCAGCGCTCCAGCTCACGATCATCGCACCGCGGCTCAGCCGGAACACCCTTTAGGCACTCATATCACGTTTGAGTTCCTGAATCTGGCTGTGCATATGGTTGACCGCGCCTTTGATCTGGCCGGACAGTGTGGGAATGTAGTTGCAGATGCGCCGGGCGCGCTCGGAAAGCAGGTCCAGATCGCGCACCAGCTTGCGGATGCGCGGATCGTCAGCGGATTCAAGGATTTCGCGCGCGTTGTCGGTGTGCTTGTCCATCAAATCAATGCAATCGCGCAGCTCGCGCGGCAGGCCGGGTTCCGCTGAGGCCGCCTGCGCCGTCAAGCGCACCGCACGTTCAACAAAATAAAACCGATGTTGCAAATCATTAGGATGCAGCATGATGACCTCCTGTTTAGAATCCGCCGGTGCGAATTCGACCCCGGCGGCCCAAGGCAGTTTCAACCATCACAGCAAACACTGATGCAGATCAGCCCGCACGCAAATACATACGGTGTCAGGTCTGACATTCGCACACGGGCTCAACTGCTCCGCAGTTGAGCCCGTGTGCGAATGTCAGACCTGACACCGGGGTTTATGTTACCGGGGCGAGCTTGCGCAGGCGGAGCGCGACCAGCAGCGCCAGCACCAGCGCGAACGCCAGCACGGCAACCACGCCTGGCCACGCGGCGTGCTCCCACAGCATGCCGCTCGCCGAGCCGATCACGCTGGAGCCCAGGTAGTAGAAGAACAGGTAGAGCGCCGACGCCAGCGCCTTGTTGCTGGTCGCGCGCCGCCCTACCCAACTGCTGGCCACCGAGTGCGTGGCGAAGAAGCCGTAGGTGAACACCGCCACGCCGAGCAACATCAGCGGCAGCCAGTTCGATAGCGTCAGCAACAAACCGGTCAGCATGATCAGCGCCATCACCCACAGCACGTGGCGCCGGCCGAAGCGGTCGGCCAGCCGGCCCGCCCACACCGAGCTGTAAATGCCCAACAGGTAAAAGAACGATACCGCGCCCACCACGCTCTGGCTCAGGCTGTACGGCCCGCCCAGCAGCCGGTAGGCGATGTAGTTGTACAGGCTGACAAACGCGCCCATCACCAGGAACGCCAGCGTGAACAGCCACGGCAATCCCTGGTCCGCCAGGTGCAGCCTGAAGCCGGACGGCAGCGCGCGCCAGCCGCCGCTCACCGGCGTGAAGTGGCGCGACGCTGGCAGGCTGCGCCAGAATTCCAGCGCCGCCGCGATGCCGGCCACGCCCACCGTCGCCAGCGCCACACGCCACGAGAAATGGTCGCTCAGCACGGAGGTGATCACCCGCCCAGCCATGCCGCCGAACGCGCTGCCGCTGATGTACAGGCCCATCGACAAGCCCAGCGATTGCGGTTCGATTTCCTCGCCAAGATAGGCCATGGCGATGGCCGGCATGCCGCCCAGCACCACGCCGAGCAAGGCGCGCATCACCAAGAGCTGCGGATAGTTGTGGGCGAACGCGCACAGCAGGGTCATGATGGCGGCCACCGCCATGGCGCCGACCATCAGCGGCTTGCGCCCGAGCCGTTCGGAAATCGCGCTCGACGCCACCAGCGACATCGCCAGCGCGCCGGTGGAAACCGACAACACCATGCTGCTCTGCGCCGCCGTCAGCGCGAATTCGTGCGACAGCAGCGGCATCAGCGGCTGCACGCAGTACAGCAAGGCAAACGTGGCGAAGCCGCCAAAGAACATGGCGCGGTTGCTGCGCTTGAATTGCGGGCTGCCGACGGCGATGCGGGGAACGGACGCTACCGGTATGGCGGCGGCCGCGGTGGCGCTAAGCGACATGATGCGGTTCCTGCGAGAGACGATGACGGCATCTTAGGATTGCCTCATTAATCCGTCCAATATATATTTAAACCTTCAGTCATACTTTAAATAGATAATGGAATTACGCCATCTGCGCTACTTCGTCGCCGTTGCCGAGGAGTTAAGCTTTACCCGCGCGGCCGAGCGCCTGCACATCGGCCAGCCGCCGCTGAGCCATCAGATTCAGATGCTGGAAGCCGAAGTGGGCGCTCAGTTACTGGAGCGCAGCAAGCGCTGGGTGCGGCTGACCGAGGCCGGCAAGCTGTTTCTGGACGACGCCCGCCGCGTGCTGGCCCTGTCCGAACAGGCGATGCGGACGGCGCGCCGGGCCGCGCGCGGCGAGGCCGGCGAGATCAAGGTCGGCTTCACGTTTTCCACGCCGTTGACGCCGCTGTTCGCGGCGGTGATCAACCGCTACCGCCAGCGCTATCCGGGCGTGCAATTAACGCTGAAGGAGATGTCGACCGTCGGCCAGATCGAGGCGCTGGCCGCGCGTGAACTGGATCTGGGCCTGGTGCGGCCGCCGGAATTCAATCTGCCCGATGCGGTGGAGTTGACGGTCTTGCGGCGCGATCCGCTGGTGATGGTGCTGCCGGTCGGCCATCCGCTGGCGGCCAAACAGCGCATCGCTGTCAGCGATTTGCAGGGCGAGCCGCTGGTGATGTACCCGGAAAGCGCCGGCACCGGCATTCATCCGCAGATCAACCGGCTATGTCGCGAAGCCGGCTTCAAGCCGACCATTGCGATGGAGGCCGGCGAGGCGTCCACCATCATCGGCCTGGTCGCGGCCGGTTGCGGCGTATCGGTGCTGCCGAGTTCTTTCAACATCATTCGGATGAGCGACGTGTGTTATCGCCCGATGGCGGACGCGGAGGCGACATCGGCGCTGTATCTGGCCAAGCGCAAGGATGCGCGGTCGCCGCTGGTGGCGGCCTTCGTCCAGGTGGCCGCCGAAGCCGCCCGTCACGCCGGCGAGAGCCGGAGCGAGTTTCAGGAGTAGTCCGCGTCCAGCTCGGAGCCGGCGTAGTTTTCCAGTTCCGCGAACAGTGTTTTCATCGCCGTGCGGCCCTTGATGTTCTGCAGCACGGTGCAGGTCTGACGATAGCTGTCGATGCGCTCCAGCAGCACCGGATGATGCTGCACCGGCACCCTGGCCACCAGCTCGGCCCAGCCGGCCTCGTAATCCGGCTTGTTCTTGCGCACCGCCTTGACGAAGCGCTCGAACTCCTTCTGCCCGGTGCGCGCGACGATGTGACCACCGCCCTCCACCGCAAAGATGACCGCCAGCGCGATCACGCCTTCCGCGTTCAGGTCGGCGTCGCTGACCGGGCCGTCCGTGTTGTGGCGACGCAGCCAGTTGGCCAGCCGCACCACCGCCTGCACTTCCTTGCGCTGCCGGAACTGCAGCGCGTAGCGGGCGGCGCCGTCCCAGTTCTGGTTCGGGTCGGTCTGGCAGATATCGATGAACTTCTCGCGCAGGCGTCGCGCCGCATACACCGGGTCGGTGTCGTACTCGCCCACCAGCGTGTCCTCGGGCAGGGCCGCCAGGTCCTTGATCATGCGGAAGCCGATCTGGAAGGCGTGTTCCGCGCCCTCGTCGATCAGCAGGTCCAGCGCGGCCAGGTCGTCATCGCCCGGTACCGCGTGCTCCAGCCCCAGCGACACGCAGCCGGTGGTCAGCTGCAGTGCCTTCTGGATGCCGTCCGCGGTGCGGTCGTTGGTGAACTTCTCGGCCACCATGGCGGTGATGCCGGTCAGCTCGTCGGCCAGCGTGTAGGCGGCGTCATCGTCCGGGTGCATGGCCAGTTGCTGGATCGCGCGGGTCAGGCGCGGCAGGGTTGCTACTACGATTGCAGGCAACATCGATCGGCCACCCGTCACGCGAAGATGTTGGTGCCGACCGAGCGGCGCGAGGTCTTCGCGCTGCGCGTGGACGGTACCTGCTTGCGCAGACGGTACAGCAGCTCCTTGGTCGAGCGCTGCAGGATGCTCGGCTCGGCGTCCGGATCGTCGTCGTACTCGGCGTCGGCCAGGTCGGCGCTGTGGCGGAATTCCGGGAACAGCTCGAACAGCGCGCGGTCCCAGCCATCTTCCGACGCCTGCGCCAGCGCGATCGCCACCGGCACGACATCGCTGTCGGACGAGGTCTGGCCGGTCAGGTACGGGCCTTTCGAGATCACTTCGCCGGCCACTTCCAGGATTTCCTTCGGCGCCAGCGAGAACAGGATGGCGAAGATGGTGGCGCCATGGTCGGTGGCCGAGGCCGCCGCCAGCAGTTCGTTGCGGCGTTCCTCGTCGTCGGTGGCGAAGGCCACGCCGTGGACATGGGCGAACAGCGACTCGGCGATGCGCTCCGGATCGTCCTCGATCTGGTCGTCCGGCCAGGTGGCGGCGATGAAGGCCAGACTGTCGGCCCAGGCCTTCGGCGGCACCAGCAAGGTGGTCAGCGACAGCTTGCCGCCGTCGAAGCCGGCCATGTGCAGCGCGGTCACTTGCGGCGGGATGTTGTTGAGCACTTCCACCACCGCCAGGTCGCCGAACTGGTCGGCGGCTTCGGCGAAGGCTTCCTCGGCGTGGCTCAGCGAGCCGGCCAGCACCAGCTCAGTCACTTGCTTGCTCAGTGCGGGCAGATTAGCGCTTGGGTTGTCATCGGACATGCTTAATCTCCATCCTTGTCGAACATCTGGGCAAAGTCGTCGCTGGCGACGTCCTCGTCTTCGACATCGTCGCCGTCGTCGTTGCGCGACAGCTGGTCCAGCGACTGGTCGTCGTCGTCCCAACGGCGCGGGTTCTTGTGCAGGAAGGCGGTGATGACGGCCTGGCGCGCCAGATCCGGCATCGACTCGGCGATCGCCGCATACATTTTGGCCGCCTCGTCACCCTTGCACGAGGCCATGGACAACACGCGCGCGGCGTCGCCGAACTCGTAGTCCTCGGCTTCGGCCAGCAGGCCTTTCGGGTCGCTGAACGCGATGTGGTCGACCAGCGCGAAGGCCAGCATGTTGACGTCTTCGATGCCGCCGCCCTGGGCGTACTCGCCCACCAGCGCGTCGACCATGCGCTGGTAGTTCTTTTGATCCGGCGGATCGCCCAGGATGCCTTCGATCTGGCCTTCCAGCTCGCGCGCTTGATAGGCGAACTCGGGGTGTACTTTTCTCATTGCTGGTTTTCTCAATCTTTTTAAAACAGGTATCAAGCCGCCGGCAGCGTGGTGCCGTGCAGCGCGAACAGCGAACGCCACAGCTGGTAGGCCTCGGCTTCGGAGTCGATGATGATGCGGTGGTTCAGGCTCTGGTTGTACTCGTCGCGCTTGACCGGGTCCGACAGAATCTCGTAGGCCTTGGTGACGGCCTTGAAGCGGGCGTCGGCGCCGGGCTCGGGATTGCGGTCCGGGTGGAAGCGCATGGCCAGCGAGCGATAGACCTTTTTGATGTCATCTTCGCTGGCGTTCGGCGCGATACCCAGTGTGTTGTAATAATTTTCCATTTTGGAAACTCCGGGCCGTGGTGCTGAAACAAATCAATCGATCATTATACCGCGCCGCCATATCCCTATCGGCAATACGGTAAAATGCTTCAATATAGAACTTTCGAGCATAGCCACCCTTCAGATGAGCAACGACAAAAACACCCCAGCGCCCGCCCTTCCCTCCAATTTCCTGCGCGCCATCGTCGAACACGACCTGGCGGCGGGCACCCACGTCCGCGACGGCATGCCGAGCGTCATCACCCGCTTCCCGCCGGAGCCGAACGGCTATCTGCACGTGGGCCACGCCAAATCGATCTGCCTGAACTTCGGCCTGGCGCGCGACTACCAGGGCCGCTGCAACCTGCGCTTCGACGACACCAACCCGGCCAAGGAAGAGCAGGAATACGTCGACACCATCATCGACAGCGTCAAGTGGCTGGGCTTCGACTACGACTATCCGGCGGCGGACGGCTCGGTCGAGCACCACCTGCACTACGCGTCGGACTACTTCGACCAGCTGTACGCGATGGCCGAGTGGCTGATCGAGCAAGGCCACGCCTACGTCGACAGCCAGTCGGCCGACGAGATGGCGGCCAACCGCGGCAATTTCAGCACGCCGGGCACCAACTCGCCGTTCCGCAACCGTCCGGCGGCCGAGTCGCTGCAACTGTTCCGCGACATGAAGGCCGGCCAATACGCTGACGGCGAGCACATCCTGCGCGCCAAGATCAGCGAAGACGCCATGTCGTCGCCCAACATGAATCTGCGCGACCCGGCCATCTACCGCATCCGCCACGCGCACCACGTGCGCACCGGCGACGCCTGGTGCATCTACCCGATGTACGACTACACGCACCCGATTTCGGACGCGCTGGAAAACATCACCCACTCGATCTGCACGCTGGAGTTCCAGGACCACCGGCCGTTCTACGACTGGCTGCTGGAGACGCTGTCGAAAGGCGGCTTCTTCACGCTGCCGGTGCCGCGCCAGTATGAATTCTCGCGCCTGAACCTGACCTATGTGGTGACCTCCAAGCGCAAGCTGCGCCAGTTGGTGGAAGAAAAGATTGTCGACGGCTGGGACGATCCACGCATGCCGACCATCGTCGGCCTGCGCCGCCGCGGCTACACGCCGGAGGCGATCCACCTGTTCTGCGAACGCATTGGCGTGACCAAGGCCGACGGCTGGATCGACATGAGCACGCTGGAAGGCTGTGTGCGCGAAGACCTGGACCCGAAAGCGCCGCGCGCCACCGCCGTGCTGCGTCCGCTGAAGCTGATCGTCGACAACTACCCCGAAGGCCAGTCCGAGGAGTGCACGTCGCCGGTCCATCCGCACCGCCCGGAAATGGGCGTGCGCACTTTCCCGTTCGCGCGCGAGCTGTGGATCGAGGAAGAGGACTTCATGGAAACCCCGGTCAAGGGCTACTTCCGCTACACGCCGCCGGTCGGCGACCAGCCGGGCAGCCGGGTGCGCCTGCGTCACGGCTTCGTGACCGAATGCGTCGGCTACGACAAGGACGCCAACGGCAAAGTCATCGCCGTGCACGTGAAATACTTTGAAGACTCCAAATCCGGCACGCCGGGCTCGGACAACTACAAGGTCAAGGGCAACATCCACTGGGTGTCGGCGGCCGCCGCGCTGGAAGCCGAGGTGCGCCTGTACGACCGCCTGTTCACCGACGCCCAGCCGGACGCCGGCGGCAAGGACTTCCTCTCGCTGCTGAACCCGAACGCCAAGGAAGTGGTCACCGCCTACCTGGAGCCGGGCATGCGCACGGCGCAGGCCGACCAGCGCTACCAGTTCGAGCGTCACGGCTACTTCGTGGCCGACCGCGTCGATTCGCAGCCTGGCAAGCCGGTGTTCAACCGCATCGTCACGCTGAAGGACAGCTGGGCGGCCAAATAAGCCGTTGCGTTGGCCACGTCCTTTCCGCCGGCGCGGCAACGACGTGGTCAAACCGTTCAGGACAAATGCCGCTTACACAAAATTGCTTGACGCAATGAATGCTTATATCCGATAGTCAAAAGATTATTGTTGAATCCAGGGCAAGCGGTGACCATCTTCCTGAAGAGCAAACAGCTGCTCTCCTCGCCCCGCCCGATGTGGTGGGCGGGCGTGCTTTTATCGCTGGGCATAGGGGCGCTGTTCTATCTGGCGGCGCACCGCACCATTGAGTACGACGCCGGCGAGCGCTTCCTGCACCAGGCCCACAACGCGCAGTACAACCTCGACTCGCGCATCAACGCCTACACCGACGTGCTGCGCGGCGCGGCCAGCCTCTTCCAGGCGACCGAACATGTCGACCGCGCCAGCTTTCACCGCTACGTCAGCGGCCTCGATATCGCCCACCAGTTCCCGGCACTGGACAATATCAACTACGCCCACTACGTCACCGACGCCAACCGCGACAGCTTCCAGCGCGATCCGCGCCGCGGCGGCGCCGCCGCGCTCGGCTACCCGGCGCGGCTGGACATCACCCCGCCCGGCCAGCGCGGTGAGTACTGGGTACTGACGATGATCGAACCGCTGGCCGAGTTCCGCGAAAAAATCGGCCGCGACATCGGCTTTCGCGCCCCGGTGGCGCACGCGCTGGCGCAGGGACGCGACAGCGGCGGCCTGAGCGCCTCCGGCACGCCGATCAACAGCGTGCACCAGCCACACGGCGCCGGGCTGGCGCTGCGGCTGCCGGTGTACCGCATCGACCTGCCGCTGGACACGGTGGCGCAACGCCGCGCCGCCTATCTCGGCTCGGTCGGCATCGGCTTCAGCGTGCCGCGCCTGGTACAGGCGGCGCTGGAACAGATGCAGGTGCGCGACACCCGCCTGGTACTGTACGACACCAGCCAGCCGGCGCAGCCGCCGGTGCAACTGTTCGATAGCCTGCCCGGCCACCAGGGGCTGCGGCCAAGCGAGCAGTTCAGCGTGACGCTACCGATCGAGTTTCATCAGCGCCAGTGGCAAGCCTACTTCAGCGCGCCCAAGGCGCGCTGGTACAGCCGCTTCGACACCTGGCTGCCATGGACGGCGATGGCCAGCGGCTTCACCGGCTCGCTGCTGTTCTACCTGCTGTTTCACACGCTGTCGTCGTCGCGCCTGCGGGCGGTGAAGATGGCCAAGGAGATGACGCGCGAACTGCGCACCAGCCAGGCACGGCTGCAGCAGTCGCACCACAAGCTGCGCCGGCTGGCGGCGCACGCCGACCAGATCAAGGAGCAGGAGCGCAAGCGCATCGCGCGCGAAATCCACGACGACCTCGGCCAGAACCTGCTGGTGCTGCGCATCGACGTCGATCAGCTGACCCACCGCACCCGCCACCGCCACCCGCGGCTGCACGCGCGCGCCATGCGCATGCTGGGGCAGATCGACAGCACCATCAAGAGCGTGCGCCACATCATCAACGACCTGCGCCCCACCGTGCTGGACCTGGGCCTGAACGCGGCGGTGGAATGGCAGATCGCCCAGTTCCGCGCGCGCTCCGGCATGGTGTGCGAGCTGATCGACCACGACACCGATATCCGCATCGACGACCACGGCGCCACCGCCATCTTCCGCATTCTGCAGGAATCGCTGAGCAACATTCTGCAGCACGCCAACGCCAGTCTGGTGCGGGTGGAACTGAGTCAGACCCACGGCATGCTCAACATGACCATCAGCGACAACGGCGTCGGCCTGCGCGACGGCAACCGCAACAAGACCGGCTCGTTCGGCCTGGTCGGCATCGAGGAGCGCATCCACCTGCTGGGCGGCGCCTGCTCGATCACCGGCAGCCCCAACGGCGGCACCATCGTCGCCATCGCGGTGCCGGTGGGCGAACTGCCTATGCCCGGTTTCGGGCCAAACGTTGATTAATATCAAGTAACACTTCTCCCCCGGCGGCAAAATCAAAAGCGGTCTCAGCTTTTCTCAACCCGCATCAATACCGCAAAGGAAAATCCGATGAATGCCCAAACCATGCACGCCATCGCCGCCCTGGACCTGGAGCCGATCAAAGTCAAGCTGATGCACGCGGCGTCCGGCGCAGGCTGGACGCTGGAACGCGCCAACGGCGTCGAGTTCGAGTACCGCCGCTTCCTCTATCTGATGAAAAAGTACCCGTTCGAGCAGACCGCGCCGCTGGTCGATGTCGACATCTTCTGGCACTACCACATCCTCGACACCATCAAATACGCGGCCGATTGCGACGCCGTGTTCGGCCATTTTCTGCACCACTTCCCCTACATCGGCCTGCGCGGCGAGGATGATGCGGCGGCGCACGTGCGCGTGGGCCTGCGCATGAAAGCGCTGTACGAGGACACCTTCGGCGAAGCCTATGTGCGTGACGCGGCGCCGGCGGACACCGCCCACTCCGGCGTGGCGGCGGCCGACTTTGCGCATTCGGGCGTGGCGGCCAAGGTGGCGCATTCGGGCGTGGCGGCGCAGTTCGCCCACTCCGGCGTGGCGGGCGCGCAGGCCGACGCGGTCATCGCGGCGGCGCAGCAGTCGAGCTTTTACAGCGTGCGGCCACGCCTGCCGGCCTGACGCATAAAAATGCGGCGGCGTGATTAAAAAAGTGGCATACTCAGGGATCTGAGAGAAGATGGGAGTTCATCATGGCCATAGAATCCGTCGCCCCGAGCAGCAGCACCGCCACGCAACAAACCGCCCCGACACGCCAGCCTGAGCAGGCCAAGCCGGTGGATCGTCCCGCCGAGCGCGTCGAGCAAGCGCCACCGCCGCCGCCGCCACAAGCGTCGGTGGCGCCGACCGTCAACACCAGCGGCCAGCGCATCGGTACCACCATCAGCACCTCGGCCTGATTGCTGCAGTCGGGCTAAAAAAAACGGCGCGTGACCGCAAGGTACGCGCCGTTTTTCTTATGGCATTCCGTACTCAGGACGCCATCAGTTCGCGCAGTTCGCGAATGCTGAAATCGCTGATCTCATGCATGCGGATCAGGATGGTGGCGCCGATCGGCAAGGTGTTGTGACGGATTTTGGAGATGACCGGCGGCGCCACTTCCAGTGCACGCGACAGTGCGGCGTCGTTTTTCAACTGCAGCTTCTCGATGATCGCGTCCAGGACGCGGTTCGGGTTATAGGTCGGCGAGGCGGTGATTTCTTTCAGAGCGGACATAATATTCGAGTAGGTTCGGTGCCTCTTATGCAACATTCGCAAAAAAGCGACACATGGGTCAGAAAAATTTATAGCTGAATTACCTTGGCGGCACGACGGAACACGGCATGTAAGCAGAGTTTTCGCGCCAGATCAGGATAATACGCGCTTTCATTACAAAAAGGCCAACGCAACAGCCTGATTGTGTGAGATTTTGAGAGATTCTAACCCTAAATTATGTGCTATGGGCGATATTAGTTGTAAAAAGAAGTATCAAACTAAGTAAAAGCTCAGCTGGGACGGCCTACGCCGGCGGCAAGGAAGCACCATTCAACCGCCATCAGTGTGGCCAGTTGGGCGATCGTGCCTGGGAGGAATAACGTGGAAGCGGAGCCGTGTTCGGCGGCGTCCGGATGGCTACGCCAACCGAGGCGGCGGCGGATTTCTTCAGGAACCGGGGGCGGACGGTGACAGGATTCGCGCTGCCGCTGCCGCATGTAGGCGCGGACCTGCTCTTTGGTGGGCTGCAACGTGGCTAGCATACGCGCGCTCCTTCGTGAAAGATGGCTAACAATATCGTAACATGCGATGACTTGTTTGATATGCATCAAACGAGCCATCTTGCGATTTTGTCATACAAAGCCGACAGGTAACTTGCACCAAGTTAAGTTACCTTGTATTTTTACACATCTTTACATCAGCGCTTGGCCTGGGCGCCCATGCCGAGGGTTCGGCGCAAGGTCTCGGCCACCGTAGGGTAGCGCAGCCGCACACCCAATTCCCGTTTGATGCGGCCGTTGAGCAAACGCCGCGACTCCGACATGAACGACAGCAAGGCCGGCGTCACCACCTGTTGCAATTGCGCCCGTGGCAGACGCGGCGGTCGTGGCAGCTGGAACGCATCGGCCACCGCGTCGAAATACTGCGCCATCTTCATGTCGCTGTCGTCCACCGCGTGGTAGCTGCGGTTGGGCAGCGCCCGGTACAGGGCGCGGGCGATGATGGCGGCCAGGTCGTCGGCGTGGATGTGGTTGGTGTAGACGTCATCCGCGTCCAGCAGCGCCGGCGTGCCCTCCCGCAGACGCTTCAACGGCAGGCGGTCGGCGGCGTAAATGCCGGGCACGCGCAGGATCGACAGCGCGGCCTGGGCGCGCCGGGCCCAGCGGCGCAGCGTGCGCTCGGCGTCGACCCGGCGCAGCGCGCGCGCATTGCGCGGCGCCAGCGGCCGGGTTTCATCGAACGTGGCGCCGCCGCAATCGCCGTAGACGCCGGTGGTGCTGACATAAACCAAGCGCCCTTGCTCGGGTAAAATGGCGGTCAAATGACGCGTGCGGCTGTCCAGCACGCCTTCGGCCGGTGGCGGCGCCAGGTGGACCACCCACGGCGCCAGCCCGGCCAGGCGACGCAAGCTGGCGGGCCGGTCCAGATCGGCGACCAGCGGCACGGCGCCGGCGGCACGCAATTCGGCACAGCGTTCCTGCTGGCTGGTGGTGGCAAACACGCGGAAATACGGCGTCAGCAGCGGCAACAAGCGCATGCCGACGTCGCCGCAGCCCACGATCAGCAGGCGCGGCCGCTTGAATTTGTGAATATGTAGGTTTTTCATGTGAAAGATTGTATGACGTTTCAAATAACTGTACAGCCCAGCGGTCACCAATTCAGCTGCGAGGACGACGAAACCATCCTGGCGGCGGCCATGCGCGCCGGCGTCGGCCTGCCCTACGGCTGCAAAAACGGCGCTTGCAGCTCCTGCAAGGGCAAAGTGCTGGAAGGCGCGGTGAAGCACAAGCCACACCAGGAGCGCGCGCTGACGGCCGACGAACTGGCCAAGGGCGTGTCGCTGTTCTGCTGCGCCTTGCCGCAAGGCGACCTGGTGATCGAGGCGCGCGAAGTGGCGGGCAGCGACGATTATCCGATCCGCAAATTACCATCGCGCGTGGCCACGATGGAAAAAGTCGCCTCCGACGTCATCGTCATGACACTGCAACTGCCGGCCAATGAAACGCTGAAGTTCCGCGCCGGCCAGTACATCGAATTCATGCTCAAGGACGGCAAGCGCCGCAGCTACTCGCTGGCCTCGCCGCCGGACCAGGGCCAGCCGCTGACGCTGCACATCCGCCACCTGCCGGGCGGCCTGTTCACCGACCAGGTGTTCGGCGCCATGAAGGAGAAGGACATCCTGCGCTTCGAGGGGCCGATGGGCACCTTCTTCGTGCGCGAGGACAGCGACAAGCCGATGGTGCTGCTGGCCTCCGGCACCGGCTTCGCGCCGATCAAGGCGATTGTCGACCATCTGCGCGCGCAGGGCGCGTCGCGCCAGATGACGCTGTACTGGGGCGGACGCCGCCCACAAGACCTCTATATGGACGCGCTGTGCCGCCAGTGGGCCCAGCAGATGCCGAACTTCAAGTACGTGCCGGTGCTGTCGAACCTGCAGCCGGAAGACCACTGGGCCGGCCGCACCGGCTATGTGCACCAGGCGGTGATGGCCGACCTGCCGGACTTGTCCGGCCACCAGGTGTATGCCTGCGGCGCGCCGGTCATGGTCGATTCGGCCCGTACCGACTTCGTCGCCCAGTGCGGCTTGCCGGAGGAAGAGTTCTACGCCGACGCCTTCACCACCGAAGCCGACCTCAACCAATAAACCAGCCAGCCGCGAGCAACCGCACAGGGCCTTCCGGACGCAGTTACGGAAGGCCCCGCCCCGAAAGCCCCCATGTCCGACAGCCCCGCCCGTAACGGTTTCAGCGTCCTGCGCCACCGTAACTTCGCCCTCTACCTCTCCGCCCGAACGCTGGCCACGCTGGCGGTGCAAATGCAAAACGTCGCCATCGGCTGGCAAGTCTATGCGATGACGCACAACCTGTTCGACCTGGGGCTGATCGGTCTGGCGCAGTTCCTGCCCTTCCTGGCCTTGATCCTGATCGCCGGCCACGCCGCCGACCGCTATGACCGCCGCAACCTGGTCGCGCTGGCGCTGTTCGCGCAGATGCTGTGCGGCCTGATGCTGCTGGCGTTCGCCTACACCGGCTTACCGGCCGTGTGGCCGATCTTCGCGGTGCTGGTGGTCTACGGCAGCGCGCGCGCCTTCATGGGGCCGGCGACGCAAGCGATCCTGGTCAATCTGGTGCCGCAGCAGGACTTCAGCAAGGCGGTGGCGCTGAGCTCGTCCTCCTTCCACGTCGCCGTGATCGTCGGCCCGTCGCTGGGCGGCCTGTTCTACCTGGCCGGGCCGAAAACGGTGTATATGATTTCCTCGGTGCTGCTGGTGCTGGCGGTGATCATGATGTGTCTGGTCAAATCGGTGCGCCAGGCCAGCGCCAGCGGACCGGCGTCGTGGCACACGGTGCTCGAAGGCCTGCGCTTCGTGTGGAACAAGAAAGTCGTGCTGGGCGCCATTTCGCTCGACCTGTTCGCCGTGCTGTTCGGCGGCGCCACCGCGCTGCTGCCGGCGCTGGCGCACGACGTGCTACACATCGGCCCGAGCGGCCTGGGCGCGTTGCGCACCATGCCGGGCGTCGGCGCGGCGCTGTGCTCGATCGTGCTGGCCTTTTTCCCGATCACCCGCCGCGTCGGCCTGTGGATGCTGGGCGGCGTGGCGCTGTTCGGCGCCGGCACCATGGTGCTGGGCGCGACCACCAGCTTCGTGGTGGCGCTGGTGGTGCTGTTCCTGATGGGCGCCGGCGACATGATCAGCGTCTACGTGCGGCATCTGCTGGTGCAGTACGAAACGCCGGATGCAATCCGCGGCCGCGTCAGCGCGGTCAACTCGGTGTTCATCGGCGCCTCCAACGAACTGGGCGAATTCGAGTCCGGCATCACCGCCGGCTGGCTGGGGCTGACACGCGCCATCCTGTTCGGCGGCGCCGCCACGTTGGCCGTGGTCGCCACCTGGACGGTGCTGTTCCCGGTACTATCGCGCATGGACCGTTTCCCACACGACGATAAAAAATGACCTTCCGCCTGCCGCTACCCGCCCTCATCCATAGTCGCCCCCACCTGAGCCTGGCCATCGTGCTGGGCACGGCGGCCTATCCGCTGCTACCGGCCCACTGGCCGTGGATCACGCGGCTGCTGGGCTGCTGGGACGTGCTGGTGTGGACCTACCTGGCCATGATGGGGTGGATGATGATCAAGGCCGACCACAGCGACATCCGGCGCATTGCCAGCCGACAGGATGAAAAAGGCCCGGTGATCCTGGCCGTGCTGTCGCTGGCGGTGCTGGTCAGCCTGGCCGCCATCGTCTCGCAACTGGCCACCACCAAGGGCCTGCCCGACGAGACACTGACGCTGCGCTACACGCTGAGCGTGCTGACGCTGATCGGCTCGTGGTTCATGGTCGGCGTCATGTTCTGCTCGCACTACGCCCACCTGTACTACACGGCCGGCGGCGAGAAGCCGCTGGGCTTCCCGGACAGCGGTCTGACACCGAACTACTGGGACTTCCTGTACTTCTCCTTCACCATCAGCGTGGCGGTGCAGACCTCGGACGTCAGCGTCCGCAACCGCCTGCTGCGCCAGGTGGTGCTGGCCCAGTCGGTGCTGTGCTTCTTCTACAACCTGGCCATCCTCGGCTTGTCGATCAATATCGCCGCCTCGCTGCTTAACGGTTAAAAAATAGCGGCTAAAAAACCCCGGCGCATCAAGTTTCCGCACGACAGTGCGGCAATTAACACCCGCTTAAGCCTGCAAGGAGTAAGATGGTTACGCATCACAACAACAGGAGCAAGCTATGCAAATCCAAGTGAATACCGATAAAACCATCACTCATCACGCCGGCCTTGAAGAACATGTACAGACGGTCGTGAGCAATGCCCTCCACCGCTTCGGCGAACAAATCACCCGCGTCGAAGTCCATCTGAGCGACAACCTGGGCCAGAAATCGGCCGATGGCGATAATCGTTGCCTGATGGAAGCGCGTCTTACCGGTCTGCAACCGATCGCGGTCAGCGACCACGCCGCCACGCTGCATCAGGCGATCAGCGGCGCCACCGAAAAGCTGAAGCGCTCGGTCGACACCGCGGTGGGCAAGATGCATGACACCAAACGCCACGCCGCCGGCGTAGCGGCCGTCTCGGCTGCCGTGGTGGCCGACGCCGAAGAGTAATCCCCGTCGCGGGGGCTAGCGCCGCGCCAGCTCCCGCAAATACCGCAGTCCCTGCAACGACCGGCTGCCATACCACGACAGCATCTCCCCATCGACCAGCGACACCGGCTTGCCGATCTGGCGTTCCAGCACATCCGCATGCGCTTCGGTGAACCGATACGGCTCGCTCGACAACAGCACCCCATCGACACTATCGATCAGCTCGCGCGACCAGCGGAAGGCCGGATAGCGCTCCTCGCCCAGATCCGGCACGCTCCAGCCGATTTCCGCCAGCATGCGGGCGATGTAGGTGTGGCGCGAAATCGTCATCCACGGGTCCTGCCATATGCAATACAGCATGGTTTGCGGCGGCCCTGGCGGCGTCGCCCGCAGCAACGCATATTCCGCCTCGAACGCCGCGCACCAGTCGGCCGCCTGCGGTGCGCGGCAAAACACCCCGCCCATCAGCTGCGCCAGCCCGACGTTATCGCGCGGCCGCAATGGATGCGTGACAACCAGGTGCGGCACGAACCCGGCCAGCGCCTCGGCGGTGGCCTTCTCGTTTTCGTCGATATTGAGCACAACATGGGTCGGCGCCAGCGCGCGGATCTTGTCCAGGTTGACATCCTTGGTGCCGCCCACCTTGGGAATATCCCGCACCACGTCCCACGGGTGGATGCAGAAGCCGGTACGCCCCACCAACTGCGCCGCCAGACCGAGATCGCACAGCAGTTCCGTCAGCGACGGCACCAGCGAGACGATGCGCGCGTCCGGCGCGGGTTGATGCACGGTGCCCAGCGCGTCGGTGTAAGCCATGTCGTTGTCGTATCCGGTTCGGTAGCAATGCCGCTATTGAAACACGCCCGCAGTGTTTTCGGCTATGATAATTCAAGAACGATTGATTGCCTTTTGGCATCCTGCGAGACACCCTTGAAACAGATCAGCACATTCGGCTCATCGAGCTACCGGATCAGCGATTTACAGCTGCTGCGCAACGCCGACGACGATACCACCGTGGCCGCCATCCTGGCCCCCTGCCCCATCATGCAGCTCGACGCCGGCGAAGCCGTCACCGAATCGAACCGCGCGCGCCTGTACATCCTACTGCGCGGCGCGCTGTCGGTGGCCAGCGACACCCGCACCGGCATGGCCGATGGCACGGTCAGCAAGATACTGCCGGGCGAAAGCGTGGGCGAGCAGTCGGTGCTGGATGAAGCCACCAATCTGTCCAGCATCACCGCGCTGGAGGACAGCGAACTGCTGGTGGTCGAGGCCGACCTGGTGTGGCAATTGATCGATGAATCAAATGGCCTGGCGCGCAATCTGCTGCGGCTGCTGTCGTTCCGCATCCGCGCCGCCAACGCGCAGCTGCGCCGGCGCCAGAAGCTGGGCGAGTTCTACCGCCAGCTGTCGATGATCGACGGCCTGACCGGCTTGTACAACCGCGCCTGGCTCAACGACCTGCTGCCGACCATGGTGGCCACCGCGCATGCCTCGGCCGCGCCGCTGGCGCTGATCATGATCGATCTGGATCACTTCAAGCAATTCAACGACACACACGGCCATCTGGCGGGCGACGAAGCCTTGCGCGTGGCCGCGCAGGTGCTCAGCGGCGCGCTGCGGCCGACCGACTTCGCGGTGCGCTATGGCGGCGAGGAAATGATGGTGCTGCTGCCGGACACCAGCGACAAGGTGGCGGCCTCGGTGGCCGAACGGCTGTGCGAGCGCATGCGTCAGGCCCAGGTGTTCAGTGATGGGCGTCAGGCGCTGCCGCACATCACGGCCTCGTTCGGCGTCGCGGTGCTGCGTCCGCGGCAGAGCGAACAGGACCTGATCGCCGCCGCCGACGCCGCGCTGTATCGCGCCAAGGAGGCCGGCCGCAATCAGGTGGCGGCGGAGGTGGTCGCGGCGCCGGCCTTGCCGGACTGATTTGTCTGATCCGGCTGGGCGCCGGCCAGGCGCGACTGTTGGGCGGTCACAAAACTTTCAAAGCCCTTCTGCACCAGCGTGTAGGTTTGATCGATATTGCTGGCGATGTCGCCGTTCAGCACCTTCAGGCCATCGAGGATATCGCGCGCCTCCTTGAAGCCCTTGTCGACGCCGCCTTTGATGGTCTCCATGAAGCGGGTCAGCAGCTCGCCCTCGTCCTGGCCCGGATTCTGCCGCTTGTACGCTTCAAAAAAACCGGTCGACAAGGATACAATGCGGCCGGCGGTGCCTTCCGGGGTATTATCCTGCGACATGGCGTTCTGGATGGCGTTGTCGCCGAAATCGTCCTTGAGCGCCTCGTTAATGCCGGTCAGCGCCGTTTTCAGCACCACCGACATCGGATCGTTCGCCGAACTGATCGACACCGACAGTGAAGCTTGCACGATGGAAGCGTTCAGTTCCGCCTTGGCCCGCGCCGCCGGCGACAAGGGTTGCGCGTCCTTGGACTGAACTTGCGTAGCAGCACTAGTATTGCTTGAAGTAACCGATACCGGAGTCGCCATGATGTTGCTCCTCATTGAATATGCTGAGATTATCGGCAGCTTTTTAAATTTCTGTAGCACCTATGACTAATCAGACCTTCCTCTGGCACGACTACGAAACCTTTGGCGCCGTCGCCCGCCGCGACCGCCCGGCGCAATTCGCCGCGATCCGCACCGACGCCGAACTGAACGAGATCGGCGAGCCAATCATGCTGTATTGCCAGCCGGCCAATGATTTCCTGCCCGATCCGCAAGCGTGCCTGATCACCGGCATCACGCCGCAGCAGTGCCTGGAATGGGGCGTGCCGGAGCACCAGTTCGCCGCCACCATCGAGCAGGCGTTCGCGCAGCCGGGCACCATCGGCGTCGGCTACAACACCATCCGCTTCGACGATGAAATCACCCGCTTCATGTTCTGGCGCAACCTGATCGATCCCTACGCGCGCGAATGGCAGAATGGCTGTGGCCGCTGGGACTTGCTGGACGTGGTGCGCATGACCTACGCGCTGCGGCCGGAAGGCATCGAGTGGCCGCTCAAGGACGACGGCAAGCCCAGCTTCAGGCTGGAAGACCTGGCCAAGGCCAACGGCCTGCTGCACGAGGCGGCGCACGACGCGCTGTCCGACGTGCGGGCGACGATCGCGCTGGCGCGGCTGATCCGCCAGCACCAGCCGAAGCTGTTCGATTTCTGCTTCGCGCTGCACAAGAAAGAGCGCGTGGCCGACGAGATCGGCATGCATCTGGCACCGGGCCTGCGCCAGCCGTTCCTGCACGTGTCCGGCATGTTCCCGGCCGAGCGCGGTTGCATCGCGCTGGTCTACCCGGTCGGCATGCATCCGACCAACAAGAACGAAGTGATCGTCTGGGACTGCACCTACGACCCGAGCGAGCTGTTCACGCTGGACGCCGACACCATCCGCACGCGCCTGTTCACCCGCGCCGACGCGCTGCCGGAAGGCATGACCCGCCTGCCGGTCAAGAGCATCCACCTGAACAAATCGCCGATGCTGGTGGCCAACCTGAAGACGCTGTCGCCGGCGATGGCGGCCAAGTGGGGCATCGACCTCGAACAAGGCAAGGCGCACGCCGCGCTGGCGGCGGCCGGGGGCGACCTGAGCGCGGTCTGGCAGGCCGTGTTCCAGCGTCCCGCCGGCGCGCCGCTGGACGTGGACGAGGACCTGTACAACGGTTTCATCGGCAAAGACGACCGCCGCCTGCTGGACACGCTGCGGCGCGAATCGCCGGCGCGCCTGGCGGTGGCGGCGCCGGCGTTCAGCGACGCCCGGCTGGGCGAACTGCTGTTCCGCTACCGCGCGCGCAACCACCCGACGACGCTGTCCGAGACCGAGCAGGAGCAGTGGGAACAGCACCGCGCCGCGCGCCTCTACGACGGCGCCGGCGGCGCCCGCACCATCGACGACTATTTCGCCCGCATCGACGAGCTGCAGCAACACGCCGACGAGCGCGCCGAGCAAATCCTCAGCGATCTCTACGAATACGCCGAACTGATCGCCCCCGCCAACTGAAACCCCGGTGTCAGATACCGTCTTGAATGGCAAGCTTTTTCGATAAGTATTTGGGGTCGAAAGGCTTGCCAGTACGGATGACACCATAAATCAGATGCGTCAGTTTGTGAACGACAGCACTAATCACCGCCTT
>NZ_WWCP01000003.1 GCF_009857505.1 Duganella lactea | reverse complement strand
GCCGCGGCACCAGCCGCACCAGCCGCACCAGCCGCACCAGCCGCACCAGCGCCGGCGGCGGCACCCGCACCGGCCGCACCAGCCGCACCAGCCGCCGCGCCAACCCCGGCTGCCGCACCAGCACCGCGCAGCGCCTACGCCATTGTGCGGGGCGGTAACGACAGCATGACCGTGTCCGCCACCACGCAGGACATCCGCAACGTCGCGCAACTGCGCCAAAGCCTGAAGCGCGACTTCCTGTGGTTCCGCGACGGCGACAAAACCTATCTGGTCAGCGATCCTTCCTTGCTGGCCCGCATCGACGCGGCGTGGACGCCGGTCAACCGCCTCGACGCGCAGATGAACGAGCAGGGCAAGAAAATCGACGCGCAAGGCAAGATCGTGAACGCCCTCGGCGAGCAGATCAACACTGCCGCCAACCAGTTCAGCAAGCAAGCCGAGCGCGATGTCGCTGTCCAACAGCGCCAGATGGAGCAAGTGGCGCTGGCGCAGCAAAAAGTCGCCCGCCGCATGGAGCTGGCCGCGCGTGACATTGCCGCTGACAACACGCCTGAAAAAGCGCGTGAATTCGCTAAAAAAATGGCGCTTCTGCAAGCGGAAATGGCGCCGTTGCAAAAACAGATGGCCGAGTATCAGCGCGAGCTGTCGGCCAAGACGGCCGAGCTGTACCAACAGCATCAGCCGATGAAAGCGCTGAATCAGAAGATGGTCGAGGCCAGCCGTCCCATGGGCGAGCTGAATGTGCGCATGGGCGAGCTCAGCTTGAAACACACTGACGCCGTGCGCGAAGCGGAGCGCGTGCTGAAATCGCTGATGCAAGAGAGCTTGCAAAACGGCAAAGCCACCCCCGCGCCAACGGCCTAGGCCGGTACACATGGAACGCATGCGCCCCAGGGATCCCCGCCTGCGCGGGGATGACCACGTATAATCATGGGATGCACAATCTTCTTCACAATCTCAACGAGGAACAGCTCGCCGCTGTGACCTTGCCCGCGCAGAGCGCGCTGATTCTGGCCGGCGCCGGCTCTGGTAAAACCCGTGTTCTGACCACCCGTATCGCCTGGCTGATCCAGACCGGCCAGGTGTCGCCTTCCGGCATCCTGGCGGTGACCTTTACCAACAAGGCCTCCAAGGAGATGCTGACCCGCTTGTCGGCGATGCTGCCGATTAACACGCGCGGCATGTGGGTCGGCACCTTCCACGGCTTGTGCAACCGCCTGCTGCGCACCCATCACCGCGACGCCGCGCTGCCGCAAACCTTCCAGATCCTCGATTCGCAGGACCAGCTGTCGGCCATCAAGCGTCTGCTCAAGGCTCAAAACGTGGATGACGAGAAGTTCCCGCCGAAGGACATCATCTACTTCATCAACAACGCGAAAGATTCCGGCCTGCGCGCCGACAAGATCGATCCGTACAACGCGGATGAACGCAAGAAGGTGGAGCTGTACCAGCTCTACGACGACCAATGCCAGCGCGAAGGCGTGGTCGATTTCGCCGAGCTGCTGCTGCGCACCTATGAACTGCTGAGCCGCAACCAGCCGCTGCGCGAACATTACCAGCAGCGCTTCCAGCACATCCTGGTCGATGAGTTCCAGGATACCAATGACCTGCAGTACAAATGGCTGAAACTGATCTCCGGCCAAGGCACGCAGAGCCAAAGCGCGCTGTTCGCGGTCGGCGACGATGACCAGTCGATCTATGCCTTCCGCGGCGCCAACGTCGGCAATATGAGCGCCTTCGAGCGCGAGTTCCACGTCAAGAATCTGATCAAGCTGGAGCAGAACTACCGCTCGCACGGTCACATCCTGGACGCGGCCAACGTGCTGATCGCCAATAACAGCAAGCGCTTGGGCAAGAATCTGCGCACCGACGCCGGTCACGGCGAGCAGGTGCGTGTCTACGAGGCCAACTCCGACCTGTCGGAAGCCGCGTGGATTATCGAAGAGACCAAGAACCTGATCCACGACGGCGCCTCGCGCAGCGAAATCGCCGTGCTGTACCGCTCCAACGCGCAGTCGCGTGTGATCGAGCATGCGCTGTTCTCGGCCGGTATTCCTTACCACGTCTACGGCGGTCTGCGCTACTTCCAGCGCGCCGAGGTCAAGCACGCCATCGCCTATCTGCAACTGATGGACAACCCGCATAACGATTCGGCTTTCCTGCGCGTGGTCAACTTCCCGGCGCGCGGGATCGGCGTGCGTTCGATCGAGACTTTACAGGCGGCCGCCGACCAGTACCGCATTTCGCTGTACGCGGCGGTGCCGCACGTCACCGGTAAGGCCGGCACCTTGCTGGGCGGCTTCGTCAAGCTGATCGAGGGCACGCGCTTTGAAACGCAGCAGATGGCCTTGCCGGAACTGGTGCGCGTGGTGCTGGAGCAATCGACGCTGCTGACCCACTACGCCACCGAGAAGGAAGGCGCCGACCGCATCGAGAATCTGGAGCAGATGGTCAGCGCCGCCACGCAGTTCGTGTCGGAAGAGGGCTACGGCCAGGGCGCGCCGGCGCACCTGGGGCCGCAGGCGCAGGCGGCGTCCGGCGCGGCGGTGATCAACGAGGATGGCTTCGAGATTCTCGACGCCGACGCGCCATTGTCCGCCGTGATGTCGCCGCTGTCGGCCTTCCTGTCGCACGCCTCGCTGGAGGCCGGCGACAACCAGGCCACCATCGGCCAGGAAGCGGTGCAGATGATGACGGTGCACTCGGCCAAGGGGCTGGAGTTCAACAACGTCTTCATCACCGGTCTGGAAGAGGGCTTGTTCCCGCACGAGAGCAGTTCGCGCGAGCACGACGGTGTAGAAGAGGAGCGCCGCCTGATGTACGTGGCGATCACCCGCGCCCGTCAGCGCCTGTACCTGAGCTTCGCGCAGACCCGCATGCTGCACGGCCAGACCCGCTACAACATGAAATCACGCTTCTTTGATGAGTTGCCGGAAGACGCGCTGAAGTGGCTGACGCCGAAAGTCCAGCCGAACTGGTTCGGCGCCAGGAAGTCGGCCTGGGACGAGGCGCCGCTGGTCGGCTCGGACAACGCGCTGGCGCAAAAGATGATCGCCAACAAAGCCATTGGCGCCGGCGCCGGCTGGCGTCTCGGCCAGTCGGTCGCCCACGCCAAGTTTGGCGAGGGCGTGATTGTCAATATCGAGGGGAGCGGCAATAACGCCCGGGCTCAGATCAACTTCGGCGCCGCCGGCATGAAGGTGCTGGACCTGAGCATCGCCAAGCTGGAAAAGCTTTAAGGCTTTTTCAGATCGACGGCCGTCGGCGTCACCGGCGGCGTGCCGAAGATCTGGCGGTAGGCGGCGTACAGCGTGCAGTGCATCAGCACGATCATCAGCAGCATCACGGTGAAGATCCCCGTCACCTCGGCTTGCGCCGAGCTGAACAGGATGACCGGGATCGCGGTCAGTACCTGGAACATCAGGAACAACAGCACCGACGTCATCAGGAACGCCTTGATGTCGCGCGTGACCGTCACCACGCTGTAGAACAGCGCCTTGCCGATCGGCATGCTCTGCCAGTAGATCAGCGGCGCCGCCAGGCAGCTCAGCATCCAGCCGATCATGTACAGCGTCGAGGAAATGAACAGCGCGCCGCGCGAGTTCTCGATCAGGTCCTGGTCCATCGGCATCTGGCGCGTGGCCATTTTCATCAGCACGCCGTCGTCCAGCATCGACAGCACGGCGATCGACAGCAGCATCACCAGCAGATACAGGCCGCCCAGCAACAGCAGCGGCTTGCGCGCCGGCTTGCGGAAGCCGATGAACACCAGATGCGGCATCGCCCGCTTGCCCTGGTCGACATCGGCGCAACCCTGCAGCAGCGCCACTGTGAACAGCGGCGCAAGCACGATCGGCGCCATGCCGCCGATCAGCGGAATGAACAGCGACACCATGCACAGGAACATGCAACTGAAGAACAGGGCCATCAGCGCGCCCGGTTGTTTGCGGAACACCTCCAGGCCCTGCTTGACCCATTGCCAGCCGGCGCGTGCGGGGAGCTTTTCCATCAGAGCAGTCCCGGCGCCGGCGTGGCGATGCGTTGACGCAGAATCCGTTCGAAGTGCCCCGGATCGTGCGGCGTCAGCATTTCCGCCTCGCGCGGACGGTAGAAGTCATACAGGCGCGACAGCCAGAAGCGCAGCGCGCCGGCGCGCAGCATCGCCTGCCAGGCGTGCTGCTCGGCCTCGGTGAACGGCCGCACGGCGTGGTAGGCATCCAGCAGGGCGCGTACACGGGCGTGATCCAGCGCGCCGGTGCCGAGGTCGATGCACCAGTCGTTGACGGTGACGGCGACGTCGAACAGCCAGGCGTCGCAGCCGGCGAAGTAGAAGTCGAAGAAGCCGGTCAGGCGCTCGCCGTCGAACATCACGTTGTTGCGGAACAGGTCGGCGTGTACGGGCCCCACTTGCAACTGCTGGTAGGTCTGGCAGGCGGCGAAGGTTTCCTGGTAGTGCACTTCCGCCTTCAGCAGGTGCGCCTTGTCTTCCGGAATGTAGGGCAGCACCAGCGGCGTGGTTTCATGCCACCACGCCAGGCCGCGCAGGTTGGGCTGGCGCAGCGGGAAGTCGCGGCCGGCCAGATGCATGTTGGCCAGCATGGCGCCGACGGCGGCGCAATGCACCGGCAGCGGCGCCATCTGCGAACTGCCTTCGAGCTTGGTGACGATGGCCGCCGGCTTGCCGTGCAGCGCGCTGACCAGTTCGCCCTGATCGTTGGCGATCGGGGCTGGGACCAATACGCCGCGCTCGGCCAGGTGGCGCATCAGGTTGAGGTAAAACGGCAGTTGTTCAAACGACAGGTTCTCGAAGAGGGTCAGCACGTACTGCTGTACCTGCCCATCGCGCTCGGTCGTCAGAAAGAAGTTGCTGTTCTCGATGCCGGAACTGATGCCTTTGAGCTCAAGCGCTTTGCCGAGCGGAAATTGGGTGATCCACTGGGAGACATCTTCCAGCGATACCGGGGTAAAGACTGCCATGTGCGAGTGTGTTGGTGGGTTGGAGTTTTAACGGGCAGGTGGCGGTGGTGGTGGCGGCACGTTGTCGGTCGCCTCTTCTTCCGCCGCTTTCTTTTTCTTCTGGCCGAGGTCGAATTCCATCACCGTCCATTGCGCGCCGCGCAGCGGGCCGGCGGTGCGGTCGCCGGGCAGGGCGGTGCCGGTCGGCTGCTTGTTGCTCAGGGTGTAGGTGCTGGGCCCGCTTTTGACGGTGGTTTCGACCACATTGCCGCTGTTGTCGCGGCGTTCGGTGATCTGGGTTCCGGACTTTTGCTGTTGCTGCTGTTTGGAGGTGATGGTCACCGCGTCATCCGCGACTTCTTCGATCTTTTCCAGTTTTGGCGGGGCCTGGCCCGGCGTCGACTGGGCCAGCGCCGTGTGGGCGCTCAGGGTCAGGAGCAGGGCAGGCCAGAGAGGAGAGATGCGCTTCATGATATTGCCTTTAACAGAGAAAAAGCCGCGGAATTTTTTGTGTATGATCCATTGTAACACCTGCGATAATGTTGCATTCACGCCTAAGCATCCTCACATCGTACCTATGCAAAATACCCTGTTGTTAGTAGACGGCTCCAGCTATCTTTACCGCGCGTTCCACGCGCTGCCCGACCTGCGCAGCCCGGACGGTCACCCGACCGGCGCCATGCACGGCATGGTCAATATGCTACGCCGTCTGCGCGCCGATTTTCCGGCCGCCTACATCGCCTGCGTCTTCGACGCCAAGGGTAAAACTTTCCGTGATGACATGTATCCGGAGTACAAGGCCACCCGCGCCGCGATGCCGGACGACCTGCGGCTGCAGATCGAGCCGATCCACGAGGCGGTCAAGGCCATGGGCTGGCCGATCCTGATGGTCGACGGCGTGGAGGCGGACGACGTGATCGGCACGCTGTCGGTCGAGGCGGTCAAGGCCGGCATGAACGTGGTGGTGTCCACCGGCGACAAGGATCTGGCGCAACTGGTCAACGACAAGGTCATGCTGATCAACACCATGACCAACGAGAAAATGGACGAGGCCGGCGTGCTGGCCAAGTTCGGCGTGCCGCCGAACCGCATCATCGACTACCTGACCCTGATCGGCGACACCGTCGACAACGTGCCGGGCGTGAACAAGTGCGGCCCGAAGACGGCGCTCAAATGGCTGAGCGCCTACGACTCGCTGGACGGCATCATCGCCAACGCCGATCACATCAGCGGCGCGGTCGGCCAGAACCTGCGCGACGCGCTGGCATGGCTGCCGAAGGGCCGCGAGCTGATCACCGTCAAGCTGGACTGCGACCTCGCCGGCCACATGACGTCGATCAGCGAATCGCTGGTGGCGCGCGAGGAAGACAAGGAGGGCCTGCTGGCCTTCTTCGCCCAATACGGTTTCAAGACCTTGCTGCGCGACCTGGGCGCGGCCGCCGGCGCGCCGGCCTCGACCGTTAAGGTGTCGCTGGACGCGCCGGTGGGCGGCGCCGCATCGATGAATGGCGACCTGTTCGCCGAGCCGGTGATCGCCACCTACGAAACGGTCACCACCGACGAGCAGCTGGACCAGTGGCTGGAGCGCATCAACGCCGCCGAACTGACCGCCGTCGATACCGAAACCACGTCGCTGGAGCCGATGCTGGCGCAACTGGTCGGCATTTCGCTGTCGGTCAAGGCCGGCGAGGCTTGCTATATTCCGGTCGCCCACGCGTATCAGGGGGTGTCGCCGCAGCTGGAGCGCGACCATGTGCTGGCCAAGCTCAAGCCTTGGCTGGAAGACGCCGCCAAGCTGAAAGTCGGCCAGAACCTGAAGTACGACAGCCACATCTTCGCCAACCACGGCGTGTCGCTGCAGGGCATCCATCACGATACGCTGCTGGAATCGTATGTGTTCGAATCGCACCGTTCGCACGATATGGACAGCCTGGCGCTGCGCCACCTGAACCACACCACGATTCCGTTCGTGGACGTGTGCGGCAAGGGCGTCAACATGATCACCTTTGACAAGGTGGAGATCGGCCGCGCCACCGAGTATGCGGCGGAGGATGCCGACATCACGCTGCGCCTGCACCAGAACATGATCGGCGAGGTGGAGAAGGACGAGAAGCTGAACTTCATCTACCGTAACATCGAACTGCCGACCGCCGTGGTGTTGCAGAAGATCGAGCGCAACGGCGTGCAGATCGACGCCGACCTGCTGGCGCGGCAGTCGTCCGAACTGGGCGCGCGCATCGCCGAGCTGGAGGCCAAGGCGCACGAGCTGGCCGAGCAACCGTTCAACCTCGGCTCGCCGAAGCAGATCGGCGAAATCTTCTTCGAGAAGCTGAAACTGCCGGTGGTGAAGAAAACCCCGAGCGGCGCGCCATCCACCGACGAGGAAGTGCTGCAAAAGCTGGCCGAGGACTATCCACTGCCGAAAGTGCTGCTGGAATACCGCAGCCTGTCCAAGCTGAAATCGACCTACACCGACAAGCTGCCGAAGGGCATCAATCCGCAAACCGGCCGCGTGCACACCAACTACGCGCAGGCGGTGGCGGTGACCGGCCGCCTGGCGTCCAACGACCCCAATTTGCAGAACATTCCGATCCGCACCAAGGAAGGCCGCCGCATCCGCGAAGCCTTCGTGGCGCCGGCCGGTTCGCACCTCGTCTCGGCCGACTATTCGCAGATTGAGCTGCGCATCATGGCGCACATCTCGGAAGACGCCAATATGCTGCGCGCCTTCGCCGAAGGGGTGGACATTCACCGCGCCACCGCCGCTGAAATCTTCGGCATCGATCCGCAGGCCGTGGAAAGCGAGCAGCGCCGCTACGCCAAGGTCATCAACTTCGGCCTGATCTATGGCATGAGCGCGTTCGGCCTGGCCGGCAACCTCGGCATCGAGCGCGGCGCGGCGCAGAACTATATCGACCGTTACTTCGCGCGCTTCTCGGGCGTCAAGCAGTACATGGACGACACGCGCCTGCAGGCGAAGGCGCGCGGCTACGTGGAGACGGTGTTCGGCCGCCGCCTGTGGCTGCCGGAGATCAATTCGCCGAACGGTCCGCGCCGCCAGGGCGCCGAGCGGGCCGCGATCAACGCGCCGATGCAGGGCACGGCGGCCGATCTGATCAAGCTGGCCATGATCGCGGTGCAGGACTGGCTGGAGGCCGGGAAGCTGGGCACGCGCATGATCATGCAGGTGCACGACGAACTGGTGCTGGAAGTGCCGGACGCCGAGCTGGAACTGATCAAGCGCAAATTGCCGGAGCTGATGGCCGGCGTGGCGCAATTGAAAGTGCCGCTGATCGCCGAAGTCGGCGTTGGCGCGAACTGGGAGGAAGCACATTGAGTATGTGCTTCCGCACATGAATTCGTCGCTCCCGCCGGCGCGGGAGTGACGGTATCTTACGGAGGATTTCGATGGACGATTTGACGCGTGATGCGGAAAGTTTGCTGGCTAAAACCCCTTTGTCGGACGGCGTCGACCGCCGCGGCTTCCTGAAAACCGCGCTGGGCACCGGCTTTGCCGCCGCCACGCTGCCGGTGATGGCGCAAAACGTCATCAAGACCGACACCGCCGGGCTCACCGCCGGCACCATCCAGATCAACGTCAACGGCCAGAACGTCCCCGTCTACCGCGCCCAGCCGGAAGGCAAGACCAACCTGCCGGTGGTCCTGGTGATCTCGGAAATCTTCGGCGTTCACGAGTACATCGCCGATGTCGCCCGCCGCTTCGCCAAGCAAGGCTACCTGGCGCTGGCGCCGGACCTGTTCATCCGCCAGGGCGACCCGACCAAGGCCGCCTCGATCGCCGACCTGCAGCGCGACATCATCGCCAAGACGCCGGACGCCCAGGTGTTCACCGACCTCGACGCCGTGGTCGACTGGGCCAAGGTCAACGGCGGCAATGGCGACAAGATCGCCATCACCGGTTTCTGCTGGGGCGGCCGCATCACCTGGATGTACGCCGCCCACAATCCATCGATCAAGGCGGGCGTGGCCTGGTATGGCCGCCTGAAAGGGGACCTGAGCGCCAATTTTCCCAGGCACCCAATCGATGTTGCTGGCACTCTGACCGTGCCCGTCCTGGGCCTGTACGGCGCCAAGGACAGCGGCATCCCGCTGGAGACGGTGGAGATGATGAAAGCCGGGCTGGCCAAGGGGCCGAACAAGTCCACCTTTGTCATCTATCCGAACTCCGGCCACGCCTTCCACGCCGACTACCGGCCGAGCTACAACGAGGCCGACGCCAAGGATGGCTGGGGCCGCGCGCTGGCCTGGTTCAAGCAAAACGGGGTGGTGTGAACGGTTTTTAAGCAGAAATGCATGCCGAGGAGTAAAATAACGGCCCGGCAGGCACACGGACGCCTGCCGCTTCAGTATCAGAGGCTATAACATCGATCCCGTACTCGTTTCAATCATACTGGCAACCACACTGGCTGGCGTAGTGAGCATCACTGCGGCGGCCGTGTTGTCGTTTACGTTGCTGTCCAAGGTGGTCGAGCGGATGGTCAGCCTGTCGGTCGGCCTGATGCTGTCGACCTCGCTGCTGCACGCCCTGCCGGAAGCGTTCGAATCGCACGCCAGCCCGCGCCATCTGTTCGCCACCTTGCTGGCGGGACTGCTGGCGTTCTTCCTGCTGGAAAAGCTGGCCATCTTGCGCCATTCGCACCATCACGAGCACGACGGCCACCATCACCATCACGGCCACGACAAGCACGAGGCGGGCAAGGCCGGCTGGATGATTCTGGTCGGCGACGGCATGCACAACTTCACCGACGGCATCCTGATCGCCGCCGCTTTCCTGGCCGATCCGCAACTGGGGCTGATCACCGGCCTGGCCATCATCGCCCACGAAATTCCGCAGGAAATCGGCGACTTCATCGTGCTGCTGAATGCCGGTTTCTCGCGCACGCGGGCGTATGTGTACAACCTGCTGTGCAGCATGTTGTCGATCGCCGGCGGCTTGCTGGGCTACTACATGCTGGACCGCGCCAGCGAATTTATTCCCTACGTGCTGGTGTTCGCCTCGTCCGGCTTCATCTACATCGCCGTCAGCGATCTGATGCCGCAGATGCAGCGCCGCGCCACCTTGCGCGAGTCGGTGCCGCAAGTGCTGCTGATCGCGGCGGGCGTCGCCATCGTCGTGTTCCTGGTCGGCGCCCGCCACTAAGTCAGCAAGTCTCGCTCCGGCGGGTAGGTGATGCGCAGGCCTTCAAGGCCAGCGATGCGATAGCTGATCCTGGTCAAATTGCGGATTGTGGCGCGACTTCGGCACGGTGCGGATGTCCAGCACAAAGTCGATGCCGTTCTGCTGCGGCAGTCCGATAAAGTCCTCGATGGAGCGATTTGAGTGACCGATGGTGCAGACGGTTTCCATGGCGGCATTTTGCCACGCTCATCCCAAGCGCCGCGTGCCGTTGGTGGCGCCTCAACCGCCCGTTGTGATCGCGAGGAGTATGATGGCGTAATGAACTCCAGACTGAAAAAGCAAGCAGAAGCGCTCGCGGCCCTTAACGCCGAGGACCGGGCTCGACTTGACCGGCTTGCCGCGTTGGCGCAACTTGCTGCGGACGAAATTTGGCCGGAGGTTTGGCAGTACGGCTTTGATGGTGCGGAGGAAAGTGTTCAGGCTGATCTGGCGTCAGAGGAGTATTTCAAAGCGAATCCAGGTATCGATAATATTGATGTGATGCAAAAGGCGCGTGTACTGGTGGCCGCTTATGGCAAGCCAAAACGTCAAACCGGATAGCTTGCCGGTTCGCTGGCCACCGCACGCGGAGGCTGCCTACTTGGAGTTGTTGAGAATTCGGATCAAGCGCTGGGCGCGCCATATCCGCAATCTTAGCTGCCGGTCGCCACCGGGCGGTTGGGATCACCCACCCATTCGCTCCACGAGCCGGGGTAGAGCGCGGCGCCCGGCAGGCCGGCGACTTCCAGGGCCAGCAGATTGTGGCAGGCGGTCACGCCGGAGCCGCATTGCATGATGGCTTTCGACGGTTCGTCGAACAACGGCGCGAATTCGGCCTTCAGTTGCGCGGCGTCCTTGAAGCGGCCATCGGGCGTCAGATTGTCTTTGAAGAAGCGGTTTTTGGCGCCCGGAATATGGCCGCCGACCGGATCGATGGTTTCGTTCTCGCCGCGATAGCGGTCGGCCGCGCGCGCATCGACCACCGTGCGTGCGTGCGTCGACAGGTTGGCCAGCACATCGTCCACCGCCACCGTCGACACCAGCGACGCGCGTTCGCTGATCGCGCCCGGTGTGCGGCGCTCGGCGTGCGTCACCATCGGCAGGCCGGCCGCCTGCCAGGCCACTAGGCCGCCATCGAGCACCGCCACCGCCGGATGGCCGACCCAGCGCAGCAGCCACCACAGCCGCGCGGCGAACATGCCGCCGTGGGCATCGTAAGCCACCACTTGCGTATCGTCGTTGATGCCGAAGCCGCGCAGCGTCTCGATCAGGGCCGCGCGTCCCGGCAGCGGGTGACGGCCGAGAAACTTGCCGTCCGCCGCGCTCTTCGCGCCGGACAAGTCCGTATCCACATTGGCAAACTGCGCGCCGGCGATGTGGCCGATGGCAAAGCTGTCGTGCCCCGCGTGCGGATGTATCAGATCATGGCGGCAATCGAGGATGACCCACCGCGGGTCGTCCAGATGTCGGGACAGGGTGGCGGCGTCGATCAGGGTGGTGTGCATGGACGGTTTCCTTATTCCTTATACTTCGCTGGCGATCGGATCGGTGTTCGAAATGGCCTTGCCTTTATCGGTATTGCGGGTATTGTAGAACGTCGCGGCCATGCCGGACAAAAGAATGATGGCGATGCCCGCCCAGCTGTGCCAGTCGAACACATCGCCGAACACCAGCACGCCCCAGATACTGGAGAACACGATGCCGGTGTATTGCAGATTGGCCACCACCAGCGTGTTGCCCAGGCTATAGGCGCGCGTCATGGCGACCTGCGCGCTGGTGGCGCACACGCCGACGGCCAGCAACAGCAAGCCGCTGCGCCAGGAGGTGATGGGATGCCATTCGGGGCCGTTGGCGCCGCCGGTCAGGTACACACCGGCCAGGCCGGCCACCAGGTTCATCACCGTGAAATAGAAGACCACGCGGTTTTCCGGCTCGCCCGCGATGCCCAACTTGCGCACCTGCATATACGCCATCGCCGTCAGCATCGACGAGCCGAGCGCGATCAGCGCCGGCGTCAGCTGGTTGGCGTCGAAGGCCGGGCGCAGCAGCAGCGTGACGCCGACGAAGCTGGCCACCACCGCCACGATCAGCGGCCATTTGACATCGCCCTTGGCGTGCCACCAGCCCATGGCGAACAGCCACACGGCGATCCAGATCGGCGACAGGTAGTTGAGGGTCATCGCCGTGGCCAGCGGCAACTCGCCGATCGAGTAATACCACAGCCACAGCGAAATCACGCCGATGACGCTGCGCCACAGGTGGGCGCCCGGCATCGTCGTGCGGAAGGAGCCGCCCTGCAGCCTGATCATGCCGCCGAGGACGATGACGCCGACCACGCCGCGATACATCACCAGTTCGGAGGTTGAGAACTCGGTGGACGCCAGTTTGACGCAGACCCCCATGACCGCAAACATGAAACTGGCAAACAACATCCAAAGTGACTGCATCGCGCCTGTGCCTTACACGTTAAACTTGCTGCGGTACCACTCGTGGAAATGCTGCATGCCGTCTTCCATTGGTGACTGGTAGGGGCCGCCGTCGTTCTCGCCGCGGTCGAGCAGCGCCTTGCGGCCGGCGTCCATGCGCTGGCCGATCTCGTCGTCCTCGATGCAGGTTTCCATGTAGGCGGCGCGCTCGGCCTCGATGAACTCGCGCTCGAACAGCACGATTTCCTCCGGGTAGTAGAACTCCACCACGTTTTTGGTGCGCTGCGGGCCTTCCGGCCACAGCGTCGAGACGATCAGCACGTGCGGATACCACTCGACCATGATGTTCGGATACAAGGTCAGCCAGATGGCGCCGTACGGTGGCGGCTCGCCGCCACGGAACTTCAGCACCTGCTCTTGCCAGCGCTGGTAAATTTCCGAACCGGATTTCTGCAGGCCCTTGTGCACGCCCACCGTCTGCACGCTGAACTCCTTGCCGAACTCCCAGCGCAGATCGTCGCAGCTGACGAAGTTGCCCAGGCCCGGATGGAATGGCTCGACGTGGTAATCCTCCAGGTAGACCTCGATGAAGGTCTTCCAGTTGTAATTGCACTCGTGCACTTCCACGTGGTCCAGCATGTAGCCGCTGAAATCCAGGTCCTTGGTGACCGACAGCTGGTTCAGCGCTGCCATGACGTTGTAGCCATTCTGCTCGAACAGCAGGCCATTCCAGTTTTGCAACGGGACCTTCGGCAGGTTCAGGCACGGCGTTTCAGGGAAATGCGGCGCGCCGATCAGTTCACCCTTGAGGTCGTACGTCCAGCGGTGCAATGGGCAAACGATATTGTTCGTATTGCCACGGCCGTTGAGCATCAGCGCCTGACGGTGGCGGCAGACGTTGGACACCAGCTCCACCCCCTGCGCGTTACGCACCAGCATACGGCCCTCGTTTTCGGCGGCAAGCGTCGCATAGTCGCCGACATTCGGCACCATCAACTCGTGCCCGACGTAGCGGGGACCAGCCTTGAAAAGTTGCTGCATTTCACGCTGCAGTAGCGTTTCGTCAAAATAGACGTTGACCGGAAGTTGCGCAGTTGGCCGCGCTAATTTGGCGTGGGTACCCAGATCGGACATCCAAACCCCCCTTAATTAAAAATCAAACCAAGAAGAGACAGAATCCGTAAAGACAACCCGCATAACTTGAATGCGTTGAGGTGGTATTTAGGACAGAACCGGCGATTATACCGTGTTTTACTCTCGTGAGGCAGCCCGATCTGCGCGTTTACTGTGCGAAAACTTGCAATTCCTGCATGCTGGTACGGCAAATGGGGACGATTGCGCTAAAATCCAGCGCTGGCCGCTAATGTTCCACGAGATGCGGTGGTTTGCTCTAAAATATCGGGCTACACTGCGCAGGCATTGGATTGTTGTGCCAAAGATAACCGAGTGATTATGTCAAAGAAACTAACTGCCGACGCGACTGCCGCCGCTCCCGTCTCGTTTGAAGAAGCGATGGCGGAACTGGCACAACTGGTTGCACAAATGGAGGCGGGCCAACTGCCGCTGGAAGCGTCGGTGGCCGCCTATGCGCGCGGCACCGAGCTGGTGAAGTTCTGCGCCGTCCAACTGGAAAAAGTCGAATCCCAGGTCAAGGTGCTGGAAGGCGAGATGCTCAAGCCCTTCGTCGCCACCGGCGAGGGCGAACCATGAACGCCGCGTTCGAGGACTGGATGAAAACCGTGCAGGCCGGATCGGAAAACGATTTATCCGGTTTCCTGCCCGCCGCCGATGTGATCCCGTCCAGGCTGCACGAGGCGATGCGCTATGCGCTGCTCGGCGGCGGCAAGCGTGTGCGCCCGCTGCTGGTGTACGCCGCCGGCGCGCTGTTCGGCGCCGACGCCGCCACGTTGAGTCGCGCCGCCGCCGCCGTGGAAATGATCCACGCCTACTCGCTGGTGCATGACGACATGCCCTGCATGGACGACGACGCGCTGCGCCGCGGCAAACCGACCGTGCATGTGGCCTACGACGAGGCGACCGCGCTGCTGGTCGGCGACGCGCTGCAATCGCAGGCCTTCATGGTGCTGTCGCAAGCGGCCGACGTGCCGCCGGCGCGCTTGCTGGCCATGGTGCGCCTGCTGGCCACCGCGTCCGGCTCGGCTGGCATGTGCGGCGGCCAGGCGATCGACCTCGATAGCGTTGGCATCAGTCTCACGCTGGAACAGCTGGAGCAGATGCACCAGTTGAAGACCGGCGCGCTGCTGCGCGCCTCGGTGGTGCTGGGCGCGCTGGCCGGCAAGGATCTGACGGACGACGAATTGGGCGCGCTGAATGTCTACGCGCGCGCCATCGGCCTGGCGTTCCAGGTGGTGGACGATGTGCTCGACGCGACGGCCGATTCGGCCACGCTGGGCAAAACCGCCGGCAAGGACGCCGCCGATAACAAGCCGACCTATGTATCCATTCTGGGTCTGGAACCATCGCGCGCGCTGGCGGAAAAATTGCGGCTCGAAGCGCATGCAGCGCTCGCGTCGTTTGGAGAAAAAGCCCTGCGATTACGCGAACTCGCGGATCTGATCGTGCAGCGGAAGGCATAAATGAACTTGCTCGAAAAAATACATTCCCCGGCCGATGTACGCAAGCTGTCGTACAGCCAACTGACGCCGCTGGCGCATGAACTGCGCGCCTACCTGCTCGACTCCGTGTCCAAGACCGGCGGCCATCTGTCGTCCAATCTGGGCACGGTGGAGCTGACGCTGGCGCTGCACTACGTGTTCAACACGCCGCACGACCGCATCGTCTGGGACGTGGGCCACCAGACCTACTCGCACAAGATCCTCACCGGCCGGCGCGACAAGATGCACACGCTGCGCCAGCTGGGCGGCATTTCGGGCTTCCCGAAACGCGACGAATCGGAATACGACACCTTCGGCACCGCGCACTCGTCGACCTCGATCTCGGCGGCGCTGGGTATGGCGCAGGCGGCCAAGATCAAGGGCGAGCATCGCCACGCCATCGCCGTCATCGGCGACGGCTCGATGACCGCCGGCATGGCGTTCGAGGCGCTGAACAACGCCGGCGTGCAGGAAGACGTGAACCTGCTGGTGATCCTCAACGATAACGACATGTCGATCTCGCCGCCGGTGGGCGCGCTGAATCGCTATCTGGCGCGGCTGATGTCGGGCCAGTTCTACGCCGCCGCCAAGAATGTCGGCAAGTCGGTGCTGCCCGGCCCTGTGCTGGAGCTGGCGAAGAAGCTGGAGGAACACGCCAAGGGCATGGTGGTGCCGGCCACGATGTTCGAGGAATTCGGTTTCAACTACATCGGCCCGATCGACGGCCATGATCTGGATTCGCTGATCCCCACGCTGCAGAACATCAAGAACCTGAAGGGCCCGCAGTTCCTGCACGTGGTGACCAAGAAGGGCCAGGGCTACAAGCTGGCCGAGGCCGAGCCTATCCTGTACCACGGCACCGGCAAGTTCAATCCCGCCGAGGGCATCAAGCCCGCCACCGCGCCTTCCAAGAAAACCTACACCGAAGTGTTCGGCGACTGGCTGTGCGACATGGCGGCCGCCGACCAGAAACTGGTCGGCATCACGCCGGCCATGCGCGAAGGCTCGGGCATGGTGCGCTTCAACCAGGAATACCCTGACCGTTACTTCGACGTCGGCATCGCCGAGCAGCATTCGGTGACCTTCGGCGCCGGCCTGGCCTGCGAAGGCCTGAAGCCGGTGGTGGCGATCTACTCCACCTTCCTGCAGCGCGCCTACGATCAGTTGATCCACGACGTGGCGCTGCAAAACCTCGACGTGACCTTCGCGCTGGACCGCGCGGGCCTGGTGGGCGCCGATGGCGCCACCCATGCCGGCAACTACGATCTGGCCTATCTGCGCTGCATTCCGAACATGGTGGTCATGGCCGCCTCGGACGAAAACGAATGCCGTCAGATGCTGACCACCGGCTACCACTACAACGGGCCGGCGGCGATCCGCTATCCACGCGGCGCCGGTGTTGGCGCGGCCATCCAGCCGGAGCTGACGACGATAGCAATCGGCCAGGGCGAGATCAAGCGCCAGGGCCAGAAGATCGCCATCCTGGCGTTTGGCTCGATGGTGGCGCCGTCGGTGGCCGCCGGCGAGACGCTGAACGCCACTGTCGCCAATATGCGTTTCGTCAAGCCGCTGGATGTGGCGCTGGTGAAGCAGCTGGCGGCCAGCCACGATTACTTCGTGACGGTGGAAGAGGGCTGCATCATGGGTGGTGCTGGCGCGGCCGTGGCGGAAGCGCTGGCGGCGGAAGGCATCGTCAAGCCGGTGCTGATGCTTGGCCTGCCGGACAAATTCATCGACCATGGCGACCCGGCCAAACTGCTGGCCGGCGTGGGGCTGGATGCCGCCGGCATCACCGCCACCATCAAACAGCGCTACCTCGGCGAAGAGCCGCGGCTGGTCGTCAACAACGGCTGATAGGGCTGATTGAGCGCGTCAGCCGCGCTGGCGTTCGTGCTGCCACAGCACGTCGCTGCCGCCGGCGTGACGGTTCAACACGCGCGACAACACAAACAGCAGGTCCGACAGGCGGTTGACATACTGGCGCGGCAGCGCGTGGATGGTCTCCGCCTTGCCCAGCGTGACGATGCTGCGCTCGGCGCGGCGGCACACGGTGCGGCACACATGCGCCTGCGCCGCCGCGCGCGAGCCGGCCGGCAGAATGAATTCCGTCAGCGGCGGCAGCGTGGCGTTGTAGCTTGCCAGCAGCGCGTCCAGCCGCTCGACATGCGCGTCCTTGATCATCTGGAAGCCGGGAATGCACAGCTCTCCGCCCAGATCGAACAGGTCGTGCTGGATGGTGACCAGTTCCTCGCGCAGATCGGCCGGCATGTCTTCGCACAGTAGCAGGCCCAGATGCGAATTCAGTTCATCCACCTCGCCGATGGCGGTGATGCGCGCGCTGTCCTTGTCGGTGCGGCTGCCGTCACCCAGGCCGGTGGTGCCGCCGTCGCCGGTGCGGGTGGCGATTTTCGAAAGTCGGTTGCCCATGTCTTATCCTTGAAGCGCCAGATTGGCGCGGCGTGGGTTGTACGGATCGAAGCCGGGTGTGTTCCAGAAGTTCTGGACGCCCTGTGATTCATACAGGCTGATTTCTTCCGGATACAGCGGAAACAGACCGGCCAGGAAGATGGTGCGGTCCTTCAGTTCGAACTTGATCTGCTCGTTGTTCAGAAACGCTGGACGGTGAACGAAACAGGCGTTCATCGCGCTGTCGCCCGACATCGGCTGCTGCATGGCGAATGACGACTCGTAGCCGAACGGCTTCTGGTTAAAGAACACTTGCGCCAGATAGCCGGCCGCGGTGCCCCACTTGCTGTCGCTGGTGTTCAGCGCGAAGCACAGCTCGGGCTTGCCGTATTGCCAGTCGGGGTGGCTGGCGCTGGACAGGCCCGCAGTGACCGCGGTCAGCATGCCCTTGGCCGGAAAATCCTGGAAATAGTAGATCAGCATGCGCGGCTGGTTCTCCAGCGTGATCTGCGCGATCGTCGCCTCCACGCCAAATCGTTTTTCCAGTGCCAGGAGCCATTCCCGTTCAAACTCTTTGTTCATATTCCGTTCCAGTGTGTGATGTAGCAGCGCTCCGAAGAATACAACAAATCGGCGGCGGATCTCGCCTCGCGACGGCGTTTGTGCTTACAATGGTCACATGAACAACGTTGCGGAGATGGGCGCTCGTCGGGCGCAGGTGGCTGCGGCGCTGCAGCAGGTGCTGCCGGCGCGCGCCGTGCTGTCCGCGCCGGAGGATACGCGGCCGTATGAATGCGACGGCCTGGCCGCCTATCGCCAGTTGCCGATGATCGTGGTGCTGCCCGACAGCGAGGCGCAGGTGCTGGCGGTGCTCAAGGTGTGCCGCGAACTGGGCGTGCCGGTCGTGCCGCGCGGCGCCGGCACCGGCCTGTCCGGCGGCGCGATGCCGATCGCGGCCGGCGTGGTGCTGTCGACCGCGCGCCTGAACCGCATCGTCCGCATGGATGCGTATGCGCGTACGGCGGTGGTGCAGCCGGGCGTGCGCAACCTGGCGATTTCGGAGGCGGCGGCGCCGCATGGCCTGTACTATGCGCCGGACCCGTCGTCGCAGATCGCCTGCACCATCGGCGGCAATGTGGCGGAGAATTCGGGCGGCGTGCATTGCCTCAAATACGGCCTGACCGTGCACAATGTGCTCCGCGTGCGGGTGGCCACCATCGACGGCGAGCTGGTGGAGCTGGGCGGCGAGGCGCTCGACGCGCCGGGGCTGGATTTGCTGTCGGTGTTTATCGGCTCCGAGGGCATGCTCGGCATCGTCACCGAAGTCACGGTCAAGCTGGTGCCCAAGCCGGCCGTCGCGCGCGTGATCATGGCGTCGTTCGACGAGGTGCTAAAGAGCTGTCACGCGGTGGCGGCGCTGATCGCCGCCGGCATCATTCCGGCCGGGCTGGAGATGATGGACCAGACCTCGTCGCGCATGGTGGAGCCGTTCGTCAAGGCCGGCTACGACACCGAGGCCGCCGCCATCCTGCTGTGCGAGGCCGATGGCACCGAGGAGGAAGTGGAAGAGGACATCGCGCGCATGACGGCGGTGTTGAATACGGCGGGCGCGATCGCCATCGCCGTGTCGCGCTCGGAGGCGGAACGGCTGAAGTTCTGGTCCGGCCGCAAGAATGCGTTCCCGGCCGCCGGCCGCATCTCGCCCGACTACTACTGCATGGACGGCACGATTCCGCGCAAGCGGCTGGGGCAGGTGTTGGCCGGTATCGCGGCGATGGAGGCCAAGTACGGCCTGCGCTGCGCCAATGTGTTCCATGCCGGCGATGGGAATTTGCATCCGCTGATCCTGTTCAACGCCAATATCCCGGACGAGTTTCACCGCGCCGAAGCCTTCGGCGCCGAGATCCTGGCGCTGTGCGTGGAAGTGGGCGGCACCATCACCGGCGAGCATGGCGTCGGCATCGAGAAGATCGATTCGATGTGCGTGCAGTTCGCGCCGGCGGAGTTGGAGGCGTTCTTCTCGGTCAAGCGCGGCTTCGATCCGCATGGCTTGCTCAATCCCGACAAGGCGATTCCCACGCTGCACCGCTGTGCCGAATTCGGCAAGCTGCGCGTCAGCGGCGGCGCCTTGCCGTTCCCTCACCTTGAGCGTTTTTGACGATGACCTCCATCGCCGACTTTTCCGACCGCATCCGCGCCGCCAGCGCCGCCCACGCGCCATTGCGCCTGCGCGGCGGCGGCACCAAGGACTGGTATGGCCAGTCGCTGAACGGCGAGGTGCTCGATACGCGCGGCTACAGCGGCATCATCTCCTATGAACCGACGGAGCTGGTGATCACCGCGCGTTGCGGCACGCCGCTGGCGGAGATCGAGGCTTTGCTGGCGCAACACCAGCAGATGCTGGCGTTTGAGCCGCCGCGCTTCGCCGGCGCCACCATCGGCGGCGTGGTGGCGAGCGCGCTGTCCGGCCCGCGCCGTGCCAGCGCCGGCGCGGTGCGCGATTTCGTGCTCGGCGCGGTGTTGATGGACGGTCGCGGGGAGGTGCTGCGCTTCGGCGGCCAGGTGATGAAGAACGTCGCCGGCTACGATGTCTCGCGCCTGCTGGCCGGCTCGCTCGGCACACTGGGCCTGATACTCGAAGTCTCGCTGAAAGTGCTGCCGGTGCCGGTGCGCGAAGCGAGCCTGCGTTTCGACATGAGCGAGATCGACGCACTGTCGCGGCTCAACACGTGGGCCGTGCAACCGCTGCCGGTATCCGCCAGTTGCTGGCATCAGGGTGTGCTGTCGCTGCGGCTGTCGGGCGCGGAGGCGGCGGTGACGGCGGCGCGGCGCCGGCTGGGCGGCGAGGCCGGCGACGACGCCTTGTGGGCGTCGCTGCGCGATCAGACCCACCCTTACTTCAGCGGAGGCGGCTTGTGGCGCATGTCGCTGCCGTCGCACGCCAGCGCGATCATTTTGCGCGGCGAACAACTGATCGAGTGGGGCGGCGCGCAGCGCTGGCTGAAGACCGATGACGCCGCGCAGGTGGACAGCATCCGCCGCACGGTGGCGGCGAGCGGCGGCCACGCGACGCTGTTCCGTGGCGGCGACAAGGGCGTGGGCGTATTTCATCCGCTGGCGCCGGCGGTGGCGAAGATCCATGCGCGCTTGAAGCAATCGTTCGATCCCGCCGGGATCTTCAATCCGGGGCGCATGTATGCAAACTAATCTGGCCGATTTCATCAAGCACACGCCCGAAGGCGAGGAGGCTGAGGCGATCCTGCGCGCCTGCGTGCATTGCGGCTTTTGCACGGCCACCTGTCCGACCTATCAGCTGCTGGGCGACGAACTGGATGGCCCGCGCGGCCGCATCTATCTGATCAAACAGGTGCTGGAAGGCTCGGCGGTCTCGGCCAGCACGCAGCTGCATCTGGACCGCTGCCTGACCTGTCGCAACTGCGAGACCACTTGCCCGTCCGGCGTGCGCTATGCACGGCTGGCCGATATCGGCCGCAAGGTGGTGGAGCAGCGCGTGGCGCGGCCGCTGGCGGAGCGCGTCAAGCGCAAGCTGCTGATCGAGGGGCTGACGCGCAAGACGGTGTTCGCCGCCGCGCTGCGCGTCGGGCAGATTTTCCGGCCGCTGCTGTCGCCCGCGTTGCAGGACAAGATCCCGCGCCGGCAGAACGCCGGCGCCTGGCCCGCGCGCGCGCATGCGCGCAAGATGCTGGCGCTGGAAGGTTGCGCGCAGCCGGCCATGGCGCCCAACATCAACGCCGCCACCGCACGTGTGCTCGACGCGCTGGGCGTGCAGCTGATCGTCGCGCCCAGGGCCGGCTGCTGCGGCGCGCTGCGGCATCATATGAACCAGCAGGAGGCGGCACTGGACGACATGCGCCGCAACATCGACGCGTGGTGGTCCTACGTGGAGAGCGGCGAGGTGGAGGCGATCGTCATGACCGCCTCGGGCTGCGGCGCGACGGTGAAGGAGTACGGCCATCTGCTGGCGCGCGATCCGGCCTACGCCGCCAAGGCGGAGCGGATCGCGGCGCTGACGCGCGACCTCAGTGAAATCATGCCGCAGTTCGAGCAGACGTTGGCGGAGCGCGCGCGGCCCGCCGTGGAAGGGCGGGTGGCATATCACCCGCCATGCACGCTGCAACACGGCCAGCAGATTCGCGGCAAAGTCGAAGGCGTGCTGCGCGCCGCCGGCATCGACGTGGTGCTGTGCGCCGACAGCCATCTGTGTTGCGGCTCGGCCGGCAGCTACTCGCTGCTGCAACCGGAGCTGTCGCTGCAACTGCGCGACCGCAAGCTGGAAAACCTGCGCGACACCGGCGCGGCGACCATCGTCTCGGCCAACGTCGGCTGCACCGCGCATCTGCAGTCGGGAACCGACACACCGGTGCTGCACTGGATAGAACTGATCGACCGCGCGCTACACTGACGCCAGCTCGTTGTGCAGGCTGACGATCGGTGGCAGGGCGGCGGCGGCCTGCCATACCGGCGCCGTGACAAAGCCCTCCACCCACGCCAGTACATCATGCGCCGGCATCGGCCGCGCGATGCCATAGCCCTGCACCAGATCGCAACCGAGGCGCATCAGCATCGCGCCATGCTCGATGGTTTCCACGCCCTCGGCGATCACGCCGCGGCCGAACGAGCGCGCCAGGCCGATCACCGCGCTGACCAGGTGCAGGTCGTCGCGGTCCACCAGCATGTTGCGCACGAAGCTCTGGTCGATCTTCAGCACGTCCGCCGGCAAGCGCTTGAGGTAGGACATCGACGAATAGCCGGTGCCGAAATCGTCCAGCGCAAAACTGATGCCCAGCGCCTGGCAATTGAGCATGATGCCGCGCACGTGGGCGATGTCGCTCAGCGCCGACGACTCCAGTATCTCCAGCTCCAGCCTGTGCGGCGGCACGTCGGGGAACTCGGCCAGGATCGCGGTGAGCCGCTCGACGAAATCGTGACGCTGGAAATGGCGCGCCGCGATGTTCACGCTGATCACCCAGTCAACGTCGAAGGCGCGCCACGACTGCAACTGCCGCAGCGCCTCGCGCAGCACCCATTCGCCGATATCGATAATGACGTCGGTGTGCTCGACGATGGGCAGGAACTCCATCGGCCCGACCACGCCGCGCGTCGGATGGTTCCAGCGCAGCAGCGCCTCCATGCCGACGATGCGGCCCTTGCGCATATCCAGCTTGGGCTGATAGTACAGCAGCAGCTCATTGCCGCGCACCGCGTTGCGCACCTCGGTGCGGCGGTTGTGGTGCGTGCGCACCTGTTCATCCAGGTCGGCGTCAAAGAAATGATGGCGATTGCGGCCGGTGATCTTGGCCTGGTACAGCGCCTGATCGGCGTGGCGCAGCAGGCTGTCGGCGCTGATGTCGTTGCCGGTGTAGACGGCGATGCCGACGCTGGCCGACATGCTCACCGCCTTGCCGTCGCAGAGGTAGTCGCGCGCCAGCGCGGCCATCAGCCGGCCCATCGCGTACTCGATGGCGGCGCGGTCGTTCAGCTCCGGCAGCAGCAGCACGAATTCGTCGCCGCCCAGGCGCGCCACGTAGTGACGCTGGCCGGCGAAGTCGTGCAGACGGCTGGCGGCCTGCTTGAGGATCTCGTCGCCCACCGCCTGGCCCAGGGTCTGGTTCACATGCTGGAAGTGGTCAAGGTCGAACAGGCACACGGCCAGCAGATGGCCGTGCTGCCGCGCGCGTTCCACCTCCTGCTCGAAACGCTGGGCCAGCGCGGCGCGGTTGGGCAGGCCGGTGAGAATATCGTGGTTGCTCTGCCACGAAATCTGCTGCATCAGCTGGCGGCGTTCGGTCAGGTCGCGGAACACCAGCACCGCGCCTTGCACCTTGCCCCCCGGCGTGCGGATGGCGTTGGCGGTGTACTCCACGGTGCAGGTCTGGCCCAGGCTGTTGCGCAGGCTCTGGTTGCCGGCCTTGACCGCTTCGCCGCCGGCATAAATCTGCTTCATCGCCTTCAAGAGCGCGTGCTGGCCGAAGTTATTCGCCAGCACAAACACCTGATGCAGCTCCATGCCGCGCGCGCGCTCCTCGGGCCAGCCGGTCAGCTGCTGCGCCACGTCGTTGATGGTGTCGATCTTGCCATGCAAATCGCTGGTGATGACGGCGTCGCCGATGGATGCCAGCGTCACCTCGATGCGGTCCTTCTCCACCTGCAGTTGCTGTTGGGCGAGCAGGGTGCGCGTCAGCTGCGCGCTCAGATCGTTCTGGCTTTGCTGCAGCTTATGCACCAGCGCCTGCACCCGCTGCGCCATGTGGTTGAAGGTGGTGGCCAGCACGCGCGCCTCCAGCGTGCCGCCGACCGGCAGGCGCACGGCGTGCTCGCCGCGTTGAAAGCGGTTGGTGGCGTCGGTCACGCGGCGCAGCATGCGCTGGTTGGCGAAGATCAGCCAGCCCAGCATGAGGTAGATAATGCCGACGTTGACCGCCGAGATCAACGCCTGCTGACGCACGTTGCGCCACACGCCGTTGAGCGGCTGCACCGGCTCGAAGCGCAAGGCCAGCCTGGCGTGGTTGAGGTCGACGGTGCGCTGGATGACGGCGAGCGGCGCGATTTGCGGGAACCACGCCGGGTACTGCTGCCCGGCGGGCCGGTCGCGCAGCGCTTCGAGATGGTCGCCGCCGTAGTCGAGCCGGGCGGCGATCAGGTCGGCGTTGAGCAGCAGCGCGCCGGCCAGGGCGGCGTTCAGGCTGGCGCGGTCCGGCGCCGCCAGCAGCGGCGTCAGCGTCTTGCGCAAATGCGCGGCCAGTTCGCCGGCATCGTGTTGATAGCGGGCGTTGGCGCAGGCGGTCTCGGCCTCCAGCATCAGATGGTAGCGCACGCTCACCACCATCGCGATGATCAGGAACACGGGCACAAACAACCTGGAGTATGTTCCCATGCGCAGCCAGGGCGACAGGATTTTTCCCATTAAGGACATAGCGACGGATTCGATTAGCAATGGCTGAAGGCCATTATTACCGAAAAGTTAACCGAAGGCATGTTTTTTAAAAAGCGTTTACGCTATTTAACCTTTGTGCTGGACATTCTGTTGCCGAAATCACTCAGCCAATAGCTTTTCGATATCGGCGATCAGCGCCTCCGGCTTGGTCGCAGGGGCGTAGCGGTTGTAGACGGTGCCGTTCTTGCGGATCAGGAACTTGGTGAAGTTCCATTTGATGCGCTCGGTGCCGAGGATGCCCGGCGCGTCCCGCTTGAGTTTCTGGAACAACGGATGGGCATGCTCGCCATTGACGTCGATCTTGGCGAACAGCGGGAAGCTGACGCCGTAGTTCTTTTCGCAGAAGGCGCCGATCTCGCCGGCGTCGCCCGGCTCCTGCGCGCCGAACTGGTTGCAGGGGAAGCCCAGCACCTCCACGCCGCGCTCGCGGAACTGCTGGTAGACCGCCTCCAGCCCCTGGTACTGCGGCGTGAAGCCGCACTTGCTGGCGGTGTTGACGATCAGCAGCACCTTGCCCCTGTACCGGGCCAGGCTGACCGGTTGGCCGTCGAGGCGGTCGGCGGCGATATCGAAAATAGTGTTCATCAGATCAGTCCCAAATGTGTGGTGCCGGCGGCCAGGTCGCGCTGCTGCGCGGCTTTGCCCTCCAGCTTGATGGCCAGGCGCAGGTCGTTGACCGAGTCGGCGTTGCGCAGCGCGTCCTCGTAGGTAATCAGGTCGGCCTCGTGCAGGTCGAACAGCGACTGGTCGAAGGTCTGCATGCCCAGCTCGCGAGATTTCTTCATCAGCTCCTTGATCTCGTGCACCTGGCCCTTGAAGATCAGGTCGGAGATCAGCGGCGAGTTCAGCAGAATTTCGATGGCGACCACGCGGCCCTTGTCGTCCTTCTTCGGAATCAGCCGCTGCGAAATCATGCCCTTGAGGTTCAGTGACAGGTCCATCAGCAACTGCTGGCGGCGCTCCTCGGGGAAGAAGTTGATGATGCGATCGAGCGCCTGGTTGGCGCTGTTGGCGTGCAGCGTGGCCAGGCACAGGTGGCCGGTCTCGGCGAAGGCGATCGCGTGGTCCATGGTGGCGCGGTCGCGGATCTCGCCGATCTGGATCACATCCGGCGCCTGGCGCAGCGTGTTCTTCAGCGCGGTCTCCCAGTCGTCGGTGTCGACGCCGACCTCGCGCTGGGTGACGATGCAGTTGTGGTGCGGGTGGACATACTCGACCGGGTCCTCGATGGTGATGATGTGGCCGTAGCTGTGCTCGTTGCGGTGGCCGACCATGGCCGCCAGCGTGGTCGACTTGCCGGAGCCGGTGGCGCCGACCATGATCACCAGGCCGCGCTTGGCCATCACCACGTCCTTGAGCACCGCCGGCAGGCCGAGGTCCGCCAGTTTCGGGATCTCCGAGGTGATGGTGCGCACCACCATGCCGACCGAGCTCATCTGCACAAACGCCGACACGCGGAAGCGGCCGATATCGCCGGGGCTGATGGCGAAGTTGGCCTCCTTGGTCTGCTCGAAGCCGGCGGCCTGCTTGTCGCTCATGATGGCGCGCGCCAGATCGAGCGTATGGGACGCGGTCAGCACCTGCGACGACACCGGCGTCAGCTTGCCATCGATCTTGATCGCCGGCGGGAAGCCGGCGGTGATGAACAAGTCCGAGCCCTGCCTGGCCAGCATCAGGCGCAGCAGGTCGAACATGAATTTAGAAGCCTGATCGCGTTCCATCGTGAGTCCTTAAGTACGGTGTCAGGTCTGACATTCGCACACGGGCTCAACTGCTCCGCAGTTGAGCCCGTGTGCGAATGTCAGACCTGACACCGGGTTTTTAGCCGGGGAAGTTGTCCGGTGATTTGGCGGCGGCGCGGGCGACGCTGCCGCTGATGAGGTTGCGGCGGACCAGGTCGGTCAGGTTCTGGTCCAGCGTCTGCATGCCGACGCTGCTGCCGGTCTGGATCGCCGAGTACATCTGCGCCACCTTCGCTTCGCGGATCAGGTTGCGGATCGCCGGCGTCGCCACCATGATTTCGTGCGCCGCCACGCGGCCCATGCCGTCCTTGGTTTTCAGCAGCGTTTGCGAGATCACCGCCTGCAGCGATTCGGACAGCATCGCCCGCACCATTTCCTTTTCATCGGCCGGGAACACGTCGACGATGCGGTCGATGGTTTTCGCCGCCGACGAGGTGTGCAGCGTGCCGAACACCAGGTGGCCGGTCTCGGCCGCCGACAGGGCCAGACGGATGGTTTCCAGGTCGCGCAGCTCGCCGACCAGGATGCAATCCGGATCTTCGCGCAGCGCCGAACGCAGCGCGTTGTTGAACGACAGCGTGTGCGGTCCCACTTCGCGCTGGTTGATCAGGCATTTCTTGGATTCGTGGACGAACTCAATCGGGTCCTCGATGGTCAGGATGTGGCCGTATTCGTTTTCGTTGAGGTGGTTGACCATCGCCGCCAGCGTTGTCGATTTGCCCGAGCCGGTCGGCCCGGTCACCAGCACCAGCCCGCGTGGCTTCAGCGCGAATTCGGCGAAGATCTTCGGCGCCTTCAGGTCTTCCAGGCTGAGGATGGTCGATGGAATCGTCCGCAGCACCGCCGAGGCGCCGCGCTCCTGGTTGTAGGCGTTGACCCGGAAACGCGCCAGGCCGGGAATGGCGAACGAGAAGTCGATCTCCAGCATTTCCTCGTAGAGCTTGCGCTGGCTGTCGTTCATGATGTCATAGATCATGCCGTGCACATCCTTGTGCGCCAGCGGCGGCAGATTGATGCGCCGCACGTCGCCATGCACCCGTATCATCGGCGGCAGGCCGGCCGACAGGTGCAGGTCCGACGCCTGGCTCTTGACCGAGAATGCGAGTAATTCTGAGATGTCCATTTATAATCCCTGTGCCCACCGCCCTAGGTGGTCTGTGATAACGACCTTACTCGATGATTATGTCCCCGATCCGCCAGAACTTGCAAGCCGTCACCGCCACAATTGTTGCCGCCACTCAAGAATCGGGACGCGCCCCGGATGCCGTGCGTTTGCTGGCCGTGTCCAAGACCTTCGGCCCGGAGGCGGTGCTGGCGGCGGTGGCGGCCGGCCAGCGCGCCTTCGGCGAGAATTATCTGCAGGAGGGGCTGGACAAGATCCGCGCCGTGCGGCAGGCCGGCGCCCCGGCGCTGGCGTGGCATTTCATCGGCCCGATCCAGAGCAACAAGACGCGCCCGATCGCCGAGCATTTCGATTGGGTGCACACGGTCGAGCGCGAGAAGATCGCGCAGCGGCTGTCCGAGCAGCGGCCGGCCGGCATGGCGCCGCTGCAGATTTGTCTGCAGGTGAATATCAGCGGCGAGGCCAGCAAGAGTGGCGTCGCGCCGGACGCGGTGGCGGCGTTGGCCCATCAGGTCGCCGCGCTGCCGCGACTGACCTTGCGCGGCCTGATGGCGATCCCCGAGCCGGCCGTCGAGTTTGAACAGCAGCGCGCGGCCTTTGCCCGCCTGCGCGTTTTATATGAGCAATTGCGGGCCGACGGCTTGGCGCTCGATACGCTGTCGATGGGCATGTCGGCCGACCTGCGGGCAGCGGTGTTTGAGGGCGCCACCATGGTGCGCGTCGGCAGCGCGATTTTTGGCGCACGAAACTACAACAAGGTTTGACAATGAACATTGCATTTATCGGCGGCGGCAATATGGCCGCGGCCCTGATCGCGGGGCTGGCCAACAAACTGACGGCCGGGGCCAACATCCATGTGGCCGATCCGAACGCGGCGGCGCTGGCGCGTCTCCAGCAACAATATGGCGTGAGCACGGCGGCGGCGGCCGACGCGGCGCTCGCCGATGCCGATGTGATCGTGCTGGCGGTCAAGCCGCAAAGCATGCGCGAGGTGGCGGCGCAGCTGCTGCCGTTCCTCACCGCTGCCAGGCAGCCACTGATCGTCTCGATCGCCGCCGGCATCCGTGGCGCCGACCTGTCGCGCTGGCTGGGCGGCTATGGCGCCATCGTGCGCTGCATGCCGAACACGCCGGCGCTGATCGGCAAGGGCATCACCGGCATGGTGGCGATGCCGGGCGTGAGCGCGGCGCAGCGCCAGACGGCGGACGCTATCCTGTGCGCCGTCGGCCCCACCGTGTGGCTGGACGATGAGCGCAAGATCGACGCCGTGACGGCGGTGTCCGGCAGCGGCCCGGCCTATGTGTTTTATTTCATCGAGGCGATGCAGCGCGCGGCCGAGGAAATGGGCCTGAGCGCTGAGCAGGGCAAGCAGTTGGCGCTGGCCACCTTCACCGGCGCCGCTGAGCTGGCGCAGCAGTCGAACGAGCCGGTGTCGCTATTGCGCGAGCGCGTCACCTCCAAGGGCGGCACCACTTACGCGGCGCTGACCAGCATGGAGGCCAGCGGCGTCCAGGGCGCCATCATCGCCGCCATGAAAGCCGCCGCCGCGCGCGGCCAGGAACTCGGCGACCAGCTCGGCGCCGCCTGAGCGTAAGCTGCTATTTGCGGGAGATCAGCACACCCAGCAGCAGGCCGGCGGTGGCGCCAATGGTGATGGCTTTCCACGGATTGTCGTGCACAAAGGTGTCGACGCTGTCGGCCGCCTCGCGGCTGTGGGCCAGGATGCTGTCCTCCAGCTTGCGCAGGTCGCTGATGGCGGTGCGCAGCGTGTCGTCGAAGCGGGCGCGGGCGTCGGAGGCGGTGACGCTGACCTCGTCGGCGCTGTCCTCCAGCCATTGTTCGGCGTCGTTGATGGAGCTGCGCAGTCCGTTGACCAGCTTGTCGCGGGTGTTGGCGATGGCGGCCTGGGTGTCGGCAATGTCGGTATGGCTCATGGTGACCTCGTCAATGATGTGTCGGTTGATTCGACAGTATCGGCGAAGTCGCCGCTTGTTGGGCGCGCAATTGCATCCGGTGGATTTAACGCAGCGCGTAGTCCAGCGCCACGCCGGCAAACACCGCGCCGCCCAGCCAGTTGTTGTGGCGGAAGGCGTAGAAGCACGGATCACGCTGGCGGTGGCGGATCAGCGTGTAGTGGTAGCAGGCCATGCCCGCCGCCACCGCCAGACCGGCGACAAACCACCGGCGCAGCCCCATCTGCCAGCCGCACACCAGCAAGATCGCCAGATGCATGGCGTAGCAGAACATGATGATGGCCACGTCGTAGCGGCCGAAGGTGATGGCCGAGGTCTTGATGCCGATCTTCAGGTCGTCGTCGCGGTCGACCATCGCGTATTCGGTGTCGTAGGCCAGGGTCCAGAACACATTGCCGAGCAGCAGCAGCCAGGCCACCGGCGGCACCTGGTTCTGGATGGCGGCGAACGCCATCGGGATGCCGAAGCCGAAGGCGATCCCCAGATAGGCCTGCGGGATCGCGAAGAAGCGCTTGAAGTAGGGATAGGTGCCGGCCAGGATCGCCGCCACCACCGACAGCTGCCTGGTCAGCGTGTTGAGCGGCAGGACCAGGCAGAACGCGAGCAGCGTCAGCACCACGGCGATCGCCACCGCTTCCTTGCCGCTGACGCGGCCGCTGGTGATGGGACGGTTGGCCGTGCGTTTGACGAACTTGTCGATGTCCTGGTCGGCGTAGTCGTTGATCGCGCAGCCGGCCGAGCGCATCAGGAAGGTGCCAAGAATGAAGATCAGCAGCAGACGCCAGTCCGGCACGCCGTCGGCGGCGATCCACAGCGCATACAGCGTCGGCCACAGCAGCAGCACGGTGCCGATCGGTTTGTCGAGGCGGATCAGACGGAGGTAGAGCGCCAGCTTGGTCATAGGTCGGTTCGGGTCACGGGAAAGCGGGGATTATCGCAAATCCCGGGCCCGGGTGTCATGCGTCGGCGCGCAGCGGGGTGATGCCGGGCAGCTCGCACTCGGCCACCACCTCGCACACGGCATCAATGGCCGCCTTGCGGGTGAAGCTTTTGCGCCACACGATGACCACCCGGCGCGACGGCGCCGGCGCCTCGAACGGCCTGAATTGCAACATGCCATCGTTGGCGTTCAGGTCCGGCACCGAGGCGCGCGGCAGCACGGTCAGGCCGATGCCGCTGGCCACCATGTGACGGATGGTTTCCAGCGACGAGCCCTCGAAGGTGCGCTGCATGCCGTTGCCGGGCGTGGAGAAGCGCGCCATCTCGGGGCACACTTCCAGCACCTGGTCGCGGAAGCAGTGGCCGTTACCCAGCAACAGCATGTTCTCGGTCTTGAGGTCGTCGGCGGGGATGCTCTTGCGTTGGCTCCACGGATGCGCCGCCGGCATGGCGACCACGAACGGCTCGTCATACAGCACCTGCATGGCCATGCCGTGTTCCGGCAGCGGCAACGCCATGATGGCCGCGTCCAGCTCGCCCTGGCGCAGCATCTCCAACAGCTTGACGGTGAAGTTTTCCTGCAGGATCAGCGGCATCTGCGGCACTTTGTCGATCATGCCCTTGACCAGCGGCGGCAGCAGGTAGGGGCCGATGGTGTAGATCACGCCCAGGCGCAGTTGGCCGGCCAGCGGGTCTTTGTTCTGCTTGGCCAATTCCTTGATGGCGGCGGTTTGTTCGAGCACGCGCTCGGCCTGGGCGACGATCTGCGCGCCCAGCGGGGTGACGGAGATTTCGGCGCCGCCCCGTTCAAACAGGACCACGCCCAGTTCATCTTCCAGTTTCTTGATGGCGACCGACAGCGTCGGCTGGGCGACGTAACAGGCCTCCGCCGCATGGCCGAAGTGTTTCGCTCTTGCAACGGCGACAATGTATTTCAGTTCGGTCAGTGTCATGAATGTATTTGAGCACAGGCGATGCTGGTATGCAATAAAGGAACGCCAAGATGAGCTATTGTAGCGGAATGCTGTCGATATAATGCAGCGTATCCGGAAACAAATAAAGAAAGTCCCCATGCCCCAATTTGAAGACAAGATCTGCACGCGCGCCGCGCTGGCCGCGCGCGTGGCGGCGCTGCCGAAGCCGGTGGTGCTGACCAACGGCGTATTCGACATCCTGCACCGCGGCCACGTCACCTACCTGGCGCAGGCGCGCGCGCTGGGCGCCTCGCTGGTGGTGGCGGCCAACACCGACGCCTCGGTCAAACGGCTGGGCAAGGGCGACGACCGCCCGCTCAACAGCTGCGCCGACCGCATGGCGGTGCTGGCCGCGCTGGAGTCGGTCAGCCTGGTGGTCGAGTTCGACGAGGACACCGCGCTGGCAGTGGTACAGCAGGCGCGGCCCGAGATCTACGCCAAGGGCGGCGACTACCAGATGGACGCCATCCCCGAAGGCCAGGCGGTATTGGCCTACGGCGGCGAGGCGGTCGCCATCGACTTTGAGCACGACCGTTCGACCACCAAGCTGCTGGCCCGCGTCCGCTCCTTCAAATGAGGATCATCCTGATCCTGGTGGCGGTGCTGGCGTTCCTGCTGGCGCTATGGGGGCCGCCGCTGATGGTGGCGCGCCACTACTGGCTGCGCGGCAATCCCTGGGCCTTCCGCAACCTGCGCTTCGTGCTGCCGGCGCAACTGCTGGCGGCGGTGGTGCTGGCGTTCGCGGCCGAAGTCCACGGCATGCCGAACCCGGCCGCCGTGATGGCCGGCTGCACCATGCTGGTCGGCCTGCTGGGCGCCGGCCTGCTGGCGCTGCTGGCCATCTGGGGCGCCCGCCGCTGAACCTGGTGTCAAACCCCGGTGTCAAACCCCGGTGTCAGGTCTGACATTCGCACACGGGCTCTGCTTTGACGTTACACTGACGGGCATGACTTCGACCGAAATCGATCTGCGCAGTTATGACACGCCGTTCTCGGACGTGCACGACTTCGCCCAGATGGTGCTGCCGCTGCGCGGCAAGCTGACGCTGGACATCAACGGCCACGGCGCGGTGCTGCATCCGCTGCGCGCGGGCTTCATCGCGCCAGGGCTGGTGCACAAGCAATTCTCCGACGCGCCCAACGCCTCACTGATCCTGGATTTCGACCTCGGCGCGGTGTCGCCGCGGACGGCCGGCCTGCTGGCGCAGCGCCCGTTTTTATCGGTGAGCGCGGCCACCGCCAAGCTGATCGACTTCATGAGCATGCTGCAAGGTCAGGGTGCGGCCAGCGCGGCCGTGCTGGCCAACTGGGCGCCGCTGCTGCTGGAATCGCTGACCAGCCAGCCGATACGGCCGGCATCGCGGTTGCAGGCGGCGCTGACGCGCTTTGAGGCGCAGCCCGGCTATCCGTGGAATACCGAGCGCATGGCGGCGGTGGCGTGCCTGAGCGTCAGCCGTCTGCACCGCGTGTTCCGCGAACAGCTGGACAGCACGCCGCAAGCGTGGCTGAGCGCCATGCGCCTGCGTTATGTCTGCCGCCAACTGGTGGAGTCGTCGCTGCCGATCGCGCAGCTGGCCACGCAAGCCGGCTATGCCGACCAGAGTGCGCTGACGCACGCCATGCGGCGCGCGATGGACATCACGCCGCTGGCCTACCGACAGCAGAATCAGACAACAATCCGCTAGTCCCGCACAATCCCCGCATCATTTGCCGCGCCACAATAGGCTTCGAAAGGAGAGTCTATGTGGTATGGCATTGTATGCGGCCTGATGGCCGGAGCATTCTGGGGCACGATTTTTGTGATGCCGCGCTGGCTGGCGGCGTTCTCGCCGATAGAACTGGCGCTGGCGCGTTACCTGGCCTACGGATTGATCACCTTGCTATTGCTGGCGCCGCGCCTCGGTCGCCTGCTGCGACGGCTGACCCGCGATGACTACAAGGTGCTGCTGCGGCACGCGTTGGCGGGCAATCTCGTCTACTACGTGCTGCTGTCGACCGGCGTGCAACTGGCGGGCGTGGCGGCGGCCTCGCTGATTATCGGCCTGCTGCCGCTGAGTGTGACCTTGCTGGGACGGCGTGAGCACGGCGCTTTGCCGTTGCGTCAACTGGCGTGGCCGTTGGGGCTGGTGGCGGCGGGCATCGTCTGCATCAATATCGACGTGTTCACCGATGCGCGTGGCGTCTCGCTGCCGTGGACCAGGGTGGCGCTGGGCATGCTGTGCGCGCTTGGCGCGCTGCTGTGCTGGACCTGGTACGCGGTCGACAATGCGCGCTTCCTCCAGCGCAATCCACAGTTCACAGGCGCCGAATGGTCGGGGCTATACGGCCTCGGCACGGGCGTGGTGGCCTTGCCGCTGGGCGCGGTGATGTGGGCGCTGGGCGGTGTCGGCGATCCGGCGCGCGACTGGCTGCGTTTCTGGACCGTGGTGACGCTGGTGGCGCTGGGGGCCTCGGTGATCGGCAACCAGCTGTGGAATATCGCCAGCCGGCGCGTGCCGGTGACGCTGGCCGGCCAGCTGTTGCTATTCGAAACCTTGTTCGGCCTGCTGTACGGGTTTATTTACCAGCGTCAAATGCCGCGTCCGCTGGAGTGGACGGCGATGGTGTTGCTGATCGCCGGGGTGGCCGGCGCGGTGTGGCTGCACGCGCGCCCGCCCACGGCAACGCTTCAAACGCCGCCGGCGTAGCCGTTCTGGCGCCAGGCCTCGAACACCACCACGGCGACGGTGTTGGACAGATTCATGCTGCGGTTATCCGGGCGCATCGGCAGGCGGATGCGTTGCGCCGGCGGAAAGCTCTCGCGCAGCGCCAGCGGCAGGCCGGCGGTCTCCGAGCCGAACACGAACACGTCGCCCGGCTGGAAGCTGGCCTGCGCAAACGGTGACGAGCCGTGCGTGGTCATGGCGTACATGCGCGATGGCTCGGGCTGGGCCTCGGCCAGAAACGCCGCCCAATCTTTGTGCACTTTCATACGCGCATATTCATGGTAGTCGAGTCCTGCGCGCTTGAGCTTGGCGTCGTCCAGCGGGAAGCCCAGCGGTTCGATCAGATGTAGCTGCGCGCCGGTGTTGGCGCACAGGCGGATGACGTTGCCGGTGTTCGGCGGGATTTCTGGGTGGACCAGGACGACGTGGAACATTTTTCTTCCTTGTTAAAATCAATGCGGCGGTGTGCGGGCGAAGACCAGGTTGCTGACCCGCGCGGCGCCGTGGCGTTTCAGCGTTGCCGCCAGTTCGTTCAGTGTGCGGCCGCTGGTCATGACGTCGTCGACGACGCCGATGTGGCGGCCGGTCACCAGCGCCGCGTCCGCTATCGCGAAGGCGCCGGCGATGTTGGCCTGGCGCTCGGCGGGCGTGACGCTGCTCTGGGCGGCGGTGTCGCGCACCCGCTGCACCAGCCGGGCGTGCAGCGCGATGTCCAGGCCGCGTGCCAGCGGCCGGGCGATTTCCAGCGCCTGGTTGTAGCCGCGCTCGGCCAGCCTGCGCGGCCCCAGCGGCACCGGGCAGAGCAGGGCCGGCAGGGCGACGCCTTGCTGGCGCAGCACGGCGTCGCGCAGCAGGCGGGCGCACAGCGGGGCCAGCGCCAGGCGGTGGCCGAATTTCAGTTGCAGCACCAGTTGGTCGACCGGCAACACGTAGTCGGCGGCGACCAGTGTGCGCTCGAAGGCCGGCGGGTGGCGCAGGCAGACGCCGCATAGCGGCCCGGCCGCCGGCCCCGTCTCGCCGGGGGGCGCGCCACTCGGCAGCGGATTCGCACAGCAAACGCAGCGGGCGATGGCGGCGGCGGGGCCGAAAAACTGCGCCTCGCAGCCGGCGCACAGCGCCTCGCTGCTGTCGCCGCCGCACAGGGCGCAGGCGTTCGGCAGCAGCCGGTCCAGCAGCGCGCGGCCCCAGCGGGCCGCCATCAGCTTGCCTTGCATGCCACGCCTCCCCTGTGAAAACCTGCCCGGCCCCCGTCGCGAACGCGTGCAACCATGTACACTGCCGACATTATCGCATTACAACGACCTATCTTCATGCAAGTCCCTGCCCACCCGCCGAAACTGAGCGCGCCGATCGACCTGGAGCGCGTCCGTCAGCTGTTTTCCCGCCCCGAGCGTATCGCGCCGGCCGATTTCCTGCGCCGTGAAATATCATCGCGCATGTTCGATCGCCTGGAATTGATTAAAATAGCGCCTTCGCGCGTTTTGGACGCCGGCTGCGGCGCCGGCGCCGATCTGCCCCTGTTGCAAAAGTCCTATCCCGCCGCCCAGATCGTGGGCCTGGACGCCGCCGACGCCATGTTGCGCGCCGCGCACGCGCCGGGCGCCAGGCCGTCGTCGCTGAATCACTTGCTGAGCAAGCTGCTGCCGTCGAAGAGCGGCATCGACCTGCTGTGCGGCGATTTCGCCGATTTGCCGCTGGGACCGAACTCCCTGGATTTGATCTGGTCCAATCTGGCGCTGCACTGGCATCCGCAGCCGGACCGCGTGTTCGCCGAGTGGCGCCGCGTGCTGCGCGTGAACAGCCTGCTGATGTTTTCCTGCTTCGGCCCGGATTCGCTGCGCGAACTGCGCGCGGCCTTCGCCGAAGCCGATCTGGCGCCGCATGTGTTGCCCTTCGTCGACATGCACGACTTCGGCGATCAACTGGTCGAAGCCGGCTTTTCGACCCCGGTGCTGGACATGGAAACCATCACGGTGACCTACGACACGCCGCAAGCGTTGTTGTCCGACGTGCGCGCGCTGGGCGGCAATCCGCTGACCACATTGCGTCGCAGCATGATGGGCAAGGCGGCTTGGCGACGCATGCTGGACACGCTGGAAAGCGGCCGCCGCGGCGACGGCAAACTGGGGCTGACCTTTGAGGTTATCTACGGTCACGCCTTCCGTCCGGCGCCGAAGGTCACCGCTAGCGGCGAGGCGATCATCCGCTTCGATCCGCCGCGCAAGTCGCGCTGAGGCGGGTTTCATGTTGCCATGCGGCGTAGAGCCGTATGGCAACAACAATAGTTTATTGCTTGATGTGCCACGTTTTTGTTCTATATAATCAATCACTAACTTTGCCGTCATGGCAAACACGGGTTACATCGAGTACGAACAAGCAGTTGAATTAAGCAGAATCACGCGCCGGCCATGCCGGTGCGATGTGGTTGTTTAAGGAGCGTCGCCGGTTCAGTTCACCGATAGCCGGTAAGACGTTAAAAAAATATATTTTTAATTTCTTGGGCAGTTGGGGAAAACATGACATATGCGAAGCGACTTCAAGCGTTGGTGCCGGGGCTGGCCATGTTGGCAGCCGGCATGCCGGCGTGGGCAGCTGACACCGCAACCGGGACCTACACCGCCGCGACGGGCGGCACCGGCGGACCCACCGACCGTGCATTAAACCTGCAACCTCCCGCCACCGAAATCGCCGCCCAAGTCTACGACCTGCACAACTGGATGATGGTGGTGTGCCTGGTCATCTTCGTGGCCGTGTTCGGGGTCATGTTCTACTCCATCTTCAAGCACCGCAAGTCGCTCGGCCACAAGCCGGCCACCTTCCATGAATCCACCGCCGTCGAGGTGGCCTGGACCATCGTGCCCTTCCTGATCGTCATCGGCATGGCGCTGCCCGCCACCCGCACCGTGGTCGGCATGAAGGACACCACCAACGCCGACATCACCATCAAGGTCACCGGCATGCAGTGGAAGTGGGGCTACGATTACCTGAAGGGCGAGGGCGAGGGCATCAGTTTCCTGTCCAACCTGTCGACCCCGCGGGCGCAGGTCGGCGCGCCGGGCTTCCAGCCGACCGAGGCGCGCGGCGACAACTACCTGATGGAAGTCGACAACGAGGTGGTGGTGCCGGTCAAGCGCAAGATCCGCCTGATCACCACCGCCAACGACGTCATCCATTCGTGGTCGATCCCGGCCTTCGCCGTCAAGCAGGATGCGATTCCGGGCTTCGTGCGCGACACCTGGTTCAAGTCCGAGCACACCGGCACCTTCCGCGGCTACTGCTCGGAGCTGTGCGGCAAGGAGCACGCCTTCATGCCGATCGTGGTGCGGGTGGTCAGCGACGACGAGTACAAGGTCTGGGTCGACACCAAGAAAAAAGAAATGGCGGCGCTGGCCGATGATCCGACCAAGACCTGGACCATCGACGAGCTGAAGACCAAGGGCGAAAAAGTTTACAGCACCAACTGCGTGGCCTGCCACCAGGCCAACGGCCGCGGCACGCCGGGCATGTTCGCCTCGCTGGACGGCTCGCCGGTGGTCAACGGTCCGAAAGCGGAACAAATCAACGTGCTGCTGCACGGTAAGAAGAGTGGGAAATATCCCACCGAGATGCCAGGCTGGAAACAACTGTCGGATACGGATATCGCGGCTGTCATTACTTACACCCGCAATAGCTGGACGAACAAAGCCGAGGAAAACATCGTTCAACCAGCCGAAGTCGTGGCTGCACGTAAGTAATCAGGAGCGTTACAGATGAGCACTACTACTTTGGATCACGGTCACGATCACGACCACGCCCATGACCACCCGCATGGCCCGGCGCGCTGGCTGTTCGCCACCAACCACAAGGATATTGGCACGCTGTACCTGTGGTTCTCCTTCATCATGCTGCTGTCCGGCGGCGTGCTGGCGCTGATGATACGCACCGAGCTGTTCAAGCCCGGCCTGCAATTCTTCCAGCCCGAGTTCTTCAACCAGCTGACCACCATGCACGGTCTGGTGATGGTGTTCGGCGCCATCATGCCGGCCTTCGTCGGCTTCGCCAACTGGATGATCCCGCTGCAGATCGGCGCCTCCGACATGGCGTTCGCGCGCATGAACAACTTCTCGTTCTGGCTGCTGCCGCCGGCCGCGATCCTGCTGGCCACGTCGTTCCTGGTGCCGGGTGGCGCCACCGCCGCCGGCTGGACGCTGTACGCGCCGCTGTCGACGCAGATGGGGCCGGGCATGGACATGGCCATCTTCGCCATGCACCTGATGGGCGCCTCGTCGATCATGGGCTCGATCAACATCATCGTCACCATCCTCAATATGCGCGCGCCGGGCATGACCCTGATGAAGATGCCGATGTTCTGCTGGACCTGGCTGATCACCGCCTACCTGCTGATCGCCGTGATGCCGGTGCTGGCCGGCGCCATCACCATGACGCTGACCGACCGCCACTTCGGCACCACCTTCTTCAACGCCGCCGCCGGCGGCGACCCGGTGATGTACCAGCACATCTTCTGGTTCTTCGGCCACCCCGAGGTGTACATCATGATTTTGCCGGCGTTCGGCATCGTCTCGCAGATCCTGCCGGCGTTCGCCCGCAAGCAGCTGTTCGGCTACGCCTCGATGGTGTACGCCACCGCCTCGATCGCGATCCTGTCGTTCATCGTCTGGGCCCACCACATGTTCACCACCGGCATGCCGGTGACCTCGCAGCTGTTCTTCATGTACGCGACGATGCTGATCGCGGTGCCGACCGGCGTCAAGGTGTTCAACTGGATCGCCACCATGTGGCGCGGTTCGATGACGTTTGAAACGCCGATGCTGTTCGCGGTCGGCTTCATCTTCGTGTTCACCATCGGCGGCTTCACCGGCCTGATCCTGGCGGTGACGCCGATCGACATCCAGCTGCAGGACACCTACTACGTGGTGGCGCACTTCCACTACGTGCTGGTGGCCGGCTCGCTGTTCGCGCTGTTCGCCGGCTTCTACTACTGGTCGCCGAAGTGGACCGGCCACATGTATAACGAGCTGATGGGCAAGATCCACTTCTGGGCCTCGTTGATCACCTTCAACATCACCTTCTTCCCGATGCACTTCCTCGGCCTGGCCGGCATGCCGCGCCGCTACGCCGACTACTCGGCGCAGTTCACCGATTTCAATATGGTCGCCTCGATCGGCGCCTTCGGTTTCGGCCTGTCGCAGGTGTTCTTCCTGTTCTTCGTGATCCTGCCGACGATTCGCGGCGGCAAACAAGCCGACGCCAAGCCGTGGGAAGGCGCCGAGGGCCTGGAGTGGACCGTGCCGTCGCCGGCGCCGTTCCACACGTTCGAAACGCCACCGCAGTTCAAATAATCATGGCTGAACAAAAAAAGCCGAACAACCTGCGCACCGCCCTGATCCTGGGCGGGCTGGCGGTGTTCTTTTTCGCCTCGGTGTTCGTCAAGCGTATCTGGCTGAGCTGAGATGACCGAGAACCGCAAGCTGCTGGGCAAGCTGATCGTCATCGCCACGGTGATGTTCGGCTTCGCCTACGCGCTGAACCCGTTCTACCGCCAGATCTGCGAAGCGCTGGGGCTGAACGTACTGACGCAGAAGGACGGCGTGGTCGCCTACGACAAGAACACCCAGGTCGACACCAGCCGCACCGTCACCATCGAGTTCGACGGCAACGCCCAGGGACCATGGCGCTTTCGTCCGACGCAGGCCAGCATGACGGTCCACCCCGGCGAGCTGAACACGGTGATGTACGAGGTGGTCAACACGCAAAAGCGCGCGATGAACGCGCAGGCCATACCGAGTTACGCGCCGCAGAACGCGACGCCGTATTTCATGAAGGTGGAGTGCTTCTGCTTCCAGCAGCAAACGCTGAAGGCCAGCGAGGCGCGGCAGATGCCGGTGGTGTTCTACATCGACCCGAAACTGCCGCCGGAGGTCAAGACCATCACGCTGTCGTACACCTTCTTTGAGATTGGTGGCGGCCTGGTTAAATCGGCGGCGGTGCAGTGATGGCGGACAAACCCGGCTTCCTGTACTCGTTGAAGGCCGTGCTGTGGTCGTTTGTCGGCCTGCGCCGCAAGCGCGATTTCGATGCCGACGACCGGCAAGGTTTCAACCCGGTCCACGTCATCATCGCCGCCTTGCTGGCGGTGGCCGTGTTCATCGGGGTACTGATAACAATCGTCAAATTTGTAGTAGCCACACAGTGAATAGGGAGATGAAGATGAGTTCAACAGGATCGCATGGCGGCGCCGCGCCGTACTACTTTGTGCCCGGACCGTCGCGCTGGCCGCTGCTGGCCGGCCTGTCGCTGCTGGTGACCATGATCGGTGCCTCGGCGTGGGTCAACGATGTGTCCTGGGGGCCGGCCGCCAACGGCATCGGCATCCTCGGCACGCTGACGGTGCTGTATTTCTGGTTCGGCGACGCCATCAGGGAATCCGAGGGCGGCCTGTACAGTCAGCGCATCGACCACTCCTACCGCTGGTCGATGGGCTGGTTCATCTTCTCCGAGGTGATGTTCTTCGGCGCCTTCTTCGGCGCGCTGTTCTACGCGCGCACCATCACGCTGCCGTGGCTGGGCGACCTCGACCACAAATTCATCTGGCCGGACTTCGCCGCGCAATGGGCCGGCGCCAGCCCGGCCGGCACGGTGGAAGAGTTCAAGACCATGGGCCCGTTCCCGATCCCGACCATTAACACCGCGCTGCTGCTGACCTCGGGTGTGACGCTGACCATCGCCCACCACGCGCTGCGCGCCGGCCACCGCGCGCAGACGGCGTTCTGGCTGTTCGCCACGGTGCTGCTGGGAGCCACCTTCATGGGCTTCCAGGGTTATGAGTACTACCACGCTTACACCGAGCTGAACCTGAAGCTGACCTCGGGCATCTACGGTTCCACCTTCTTCATGCTGACGGGATTCCACGGGTTCCACGTGACGATGGGGGCGATCATGCTGTCGGTGGTGCTGTACCGCGTGCTCAAGGGCCATTTCACGCCGGAGCACCACTTCGCGTTCGAGGGCGCGGCCTGGTACTGGCACTTCGTCGACGTGGTCTGGCTGGGCCTGTACGTGGTGGTGTACTGGCTGTAAGTCGCAGTGCAGGACAAGCCGCACTCCGGTGCGGTTTTTTTTTATCCGTTGCGGATGCCGGTCGGGTGGATGTACCCTAGCTGGTAGGCGAGCAGGATCAGCAGGAACAGGGTGATCGACAGCGCCACGCGCACCGCCAGCGCCCGCACCGTGTTGTTGCTGCGGCCCTTGTCGCGCATCAGGAAGAAGAAGGCCGCCCCCAAACTGCCGATGATCAGCATGAAGGCGATGGCGACGGCAATTTTCATGGCAGGTGGGCGTGTCGACTTTGATTGAGGTTCCATTGTAATGGTGTTCCGCTTTAAATTGATTCCTTTCGTGGCCACGCTGCTGGTGGTGGCCCTGGGTGTACAGCTCGGCAACTGGCAGTCGCGCCGGGCCGAGCAGAAGACCGCCCTGCAGGACAAATTGTCCCAGGGCGCCCACGCAACGCCGTTGGTGCTGGACGGTGCGCCGCTGGCGGCGGACACTGTCGCCTGGCGCCGCGTGACGGTCAGCGGCGTGTTCGTGCGCGACTGGCCGGTGTATCTCGATAACCGTCCGTATCAGGGCCGGGCCGGATTCTATTTGCTGATGCCGTTTAAAATAGCGGGATCGACGATGCACGTGCTGGTGGCGCGCGGCTGGCTGCCGCGCGATCCGCAGGTGCGCGACAAGCTGCCGGCCTACGCCACGCCGGACGGGGTGGTGACGCTGCAGGGCGTGGCGCGGCACAACGCCGGCCATGTGATGGAGCTGGGCGCGGCGCCGCCGCTGGCGCCCAACGCCATCGTGCAGAACGCCGATCCGCTGCAACTGGCCAGGGACAGCGGCCTGACCATGCAGCCGTTCGTGGTGGAGCAGGGCGCGCCGGCGCAACCGGCCGGCGACGACGCGCAACTGGTGCGTGACTGGCCGGCGCCGTCGCTGGGCGTGGAAAAACATCAGGGCTATGCCTTCCAGTGGTACGCACTGTCGGCGATGGCCGTCATCTTTTTTGTCGTGAACGGATTCAGACGTGGAAAAACCAAATAAACCGGGCCGCGGCCGCTGGAAGTTGCTGGGTGTGCTGGCGGTCTGCGCGGCGCCGCTGCTCGCCTCGTACTTCATGTATTACGTCGTCAAGCCGCAGGGCGGGCAAACCAATTACGGCACGCTGATCGATCCGCGTGCTCATCCGATTCCGGCCATGGCCAGCACCACGCTGGACGGCAAGCCGGCGCGGCTGGAGGATTACCAGGGCAAGTGGATCATGCTGAAGGTCGGCCCATCCGATTGCGCCGCCGACTGCCAGGACCAGCTGTTCGCCATGCGCCAGCTGCGCACCATGCAGGGCAAGGAGGCCGACCGCATCGAGCGGGTGTGGCTGATCACCGACGACCAGCCGCTGGACACCATGCTGCTGCGGGTGAACGACGGCACCCACATGCTGCGCGCGCCGGCCGCCGCGCTGGCGCAGTGGCTGCCGCTGGAGCCGGGCGGGGCGGACCGCGCGTCCGACCATGTGTACCTGATCGACCCGCTGGGCAATCTGATGATGCGCTTCCCGACAGGCGCGGTGTCCAGTGACGTGGACAAGGTCAAGCGGGTGCACAAGGACATCGCGAAATTGTTGAAGGCTTCCGCCATAGGTTAACCGTATCATGCATCTGACTCTTGCTCAAATGGCCATCACGGCGCTGCTGATCGCGCTGCTGCCGGCCGCCATCGTCTGGACCTCGTCCGACGTCAACAAGTACCGCAAGCTGGTGTGGGTGTGCGTGTTCATCACCTTCGACCTGATCGTGTTCGGCGCCTTCACCCGCCTGACCGATTCCGGCCTGGGCTGCCCGGACTGGCCGGGCTGCTATGGCGCCGCCAATCCCTTCATCGCCCATGAACAGATCGTCGCGGCCGAGGCGCTGATGCCGCATGGCCCGGTCACCGTGTTCAAGGCCTGGGTCGAGATGATCCACCGCTACCTGGCCATGACCATCGGCGTGTTGATCGTGGCGATGATGGCGCAGGCCTGGTATCAGTGGCGCAAGTCCGGCGGCACGCGCGCCGAGTACGCGCCGTGGATGCCGACCGCGCTGTTCTTCTTCGTCTGCCTGCAGGGCGCGTTCGGCGCGTGGACGGTGACGCTGAAGCTGCAGCCGGTCATCGTCACCATGCATCTGCTGCTGGGCATGGGCCTGCTGGCGATGCTGGTGTGGTACGGCGGCCGTCAGAACCATCTGATCGCGCCGCGCACGGTGGTCAGCGCGGCGCCGCCGGCGATGCGCAAGATCCGCCTGCTGGCGGTGCTGGCGGCGGCGATCCTGCTGGCGCAGCTGGCGCTGGGCGGCTGGGTCAGCACCAATTACGCGACGCTGGCCTGCACCGATTTCCCGCTGTGTAACGGCAAGGTGATCCCGGAGATGGACTTCGCGCATGGCTTCGCGCTGTGGCGCGAGCTGGGCAAGACGGCGGCCGGCCACTATCTGCCATTCTCGGCGCTGACGGCGATCCACTGGGTGCACCGCAATTTCGGTTTCCTCGTGGCGCTCGTGGCCGGCTATGCCGTGTGGCGCGCCTGGGGTCACGACGCCTTGCATAAAACCGCGCGCAATATCGCGCTGGTGCTGGGCGCGCAGATCGTTACCGGGCTGGCGACCATCTACCTGAGCTTCCCGCTGACCATCGCCGTGCTGCACAACGCCGGCGCGGCGCTGCTCGTGTTGTTGCTGACCATGTTAAACTACAAGGCTAAGTACCAGTACGACATTGCAAAAAAGGCAGCATCGGGCTCTGCCCATCCTCCGGCGTCGACGGTACGGCATTGATTAAGTTTCCCTCATGACCACGCAAACCGTAACCACCAAATACCAGAGCCGCGCCGCGCAATTTTGGGCGCTGACCAAGCCGCGCGTCACCATGATGGCGGTGTTCGTCGCCATCATCGGCATGTTCCTCGGCACGGCCGACGGCGTGCCGGCGCTGGATCTGGTGCTGTATGCGACGGTCGGCATCTGGCTGCTGACCGGGGCGGCGTTCGCGGTCAACTGTCTGGCCGAGCGCGAGATCGACGCGCGCATGGCGCGCACGGCGCGCCGTCCCATGGCGCTGGGCAACATCACGGTCGGACAGACGGTGGTGTTTGCGCTGGTGCTCGGCGGCGCCGGCATGTGGGTGCTGTACAGCCTGGTCAATCCGCTGACCATGTGGCTGACCTTTGTGACCTTCCTCGGCTACGCCATCATCTACACGATGATTCTGAAGCCGGCCACGCCGCAGAACATCGTCATCGGCGGTCTGTCGGGCGCGATGCCGCCGGCCCTGGGCTGGGCGGCGGTGGCCAACGACGTGCCGATGGAGGCGTGGCTGCTGGTGATGATCATCTTCGTCTGGACGCCGCCGCACTTCTGGGCGCTGGCGCTGTACCGCCGCGACGACTACGCCAGGTCGGGCTTGCCGATGCTGCCGGTCACGCACGGCATGCAGTTCACGCAGTTTCATGTCTGGTTGTATTCGATCGCGCTGGCGGCGACCACGCTGCTGCCGTATGCGGTGCAGATGAGCGGCCTGATCTATCTGATCAGCGCGGTGATCCTGAACGCCATCTTCCTGCGCCACTCGTGGAAAATCTACCGCCACTACACCGACCTGATCGCCCGCAAAGCCTTCGCCTGGTCGATCATGTACCTTGGCCTGCTGTTCCTCGCCCTGCTGGTTGACCACTACTTTAAAATCTAGTCGGGGATAGAGCCAAGCCGGCAACCAGTTCAACTGAAAGACCACTCTCGATGAAAAAAGTTCTCGCGCTCGCGCTGATCGCTGTTTCCCTGCTGGCCGCCTGCGGCGAGAAAAAGGCCGAGGCGCCCAAGCTGACCTTCCAGAGCACCGACCTGACCGGCGCCGCCTTCGCCAGGGACTTCGCGCTGACCGATCACCACGGCAAACCGCGCACCATGGCCGATTTCAAGGGCAAGGTGGTGGTCATGTTCTTCGGCTATACCCAGTGCCCGGACGTCTGCCCCACCACCATGGCCGAAATGTCGGAGGTGATGAAGCAGCTCGGCCCGCAAGCCGACCAGGTGCAGGTGCTGTTCGTCACCGTCGATCCGGAGCGCGACACGCGGCAACTGCTGGCCGAGTACGTGCCGGCCTTCGACCAGCGCTTCCTCGGCCTCTACGGCACCGCTGACCAGACCGCCGCCGTCGGCAAGGAATTCAAAGTGGTCTACAACAAGGTGCCGGGCAGCACCAAGGACAACTATTCGATCGACCACACCGCCGCCAGCTACGTGTTCGACAAGCAAGGCAAGCTGCGCCTGCTGCTGCGTCCCGGCCAGGGCACCGGGCCGGCCGTGCACGACATCAAGCTGCTGCTGTCCTGAGTGCGCATGAAACAGCGCTTCCAGCCCTTCACCCGCCTGGCCGCCGTCATCCTGCTGGTGATCGGTTGCCTGGTCGTGCTGCGGCCGTTCCTGGCGGCGATCCTGTTCGCCGCCGCCATCACCATCTCCAGCTGGCCGTTGTACCTGCGCCTGCTCGACAAGCTGAACAACCGCCGCACCATCGCCGCGCTGGTGATGAGCGTCGGCCTGACGTTGCTGATCATCGTCCCGCTGACGCTGGTCACCTGGAATATCGCCGACAACGCCACCTCGTATTACGATCAGATCAAGGCCGGCCTCGGCAGCGGCACGCTGAACGCGCCGACCTGGATACGCGATATCCCGCTGGTGGGCGAGGCCATCGAAACCTATGTGAACACGCTGCTGCACAGCCGTGACGAACTGCTGGACGCCGCCCGCAACCTGCTGGAACCGGGACGCCGTCTGCTGCTGGGCGGCGGCATCGTGCTGGGCTCGGGCGTGGCGCAGGTGAGCCTGGCGGTGTTCGTCAGCTTCTTCCTGTACCGCGACGGCCACGCCATCGTCTACGCGCTGGCCTCCGCCATGGACAAGCTGATCGGCGAACCCAGCGTCATCGTCGCCGACACCGTCAGCCGCACCGTGCGCGGCGTGATGTACGGCATCCTCGGCACCGCGCTGGCGCAGGCGGTGGTGGCCGCCATCGGCTTCCTGATCGCCGGCGTGCCGGCGGTGACGCTGATGTCGGTGGCCACCTTCCTGTTCTCGCTGATCCCGGTCGGCCCGCCGCTGATCTGGGGCGGCGCCGTCATCTGGCTGTTCAACCACGGCGAGACCGGCTGGGCCATTTTCATGTTCTTCTGGGGCATGTTCGTCATCAGCGGCGTTGACAACGTGATCAAGCCGCTGCTGATCTCGCGCGGCTCCAGCCTGCCGTTCGCGCTGGTGCTGCTGGGGGTGATGGGCGGCGTGCTGGCGTTCGGCTTTGTCGGCCTGTTCATCGGCCCGACGCTGCTGGCCGTCGGCCTCGGCCTGCTGCGCAAGTGGACCGGCGACGAACTCAAAAGTTAATCAGCCTGGCCGCCAGCTCGGCATCCAGATGCCGTTCAAAGATGCGCTTCAGCGTGCCATCCTCGCGCATGGCGCGGATGGTCTGGCCGAAGCGCGCCGCCTGCGCGTCGTCGACATGCTGGCGTGACAGGATCAGGCCGCCGACCAGCACCTCGCGCGGCGGCGCCCAGTCCATGATCTTGTAGGTGCCCGCCAGTTGCTGCTGCTGGATCAGCGGATACCAGCCGGCGCTGAGCGCCATGACCGCCTGCACCCGCTTCAGCTTGAACAGCCGCAGCAGCGCCGCATAGTCGGGCGCCTCGTACACCCGTCCCTGCGCGCGCAACTGGTCCAGCCAGGCCTCGTAGGCTTTGCCGTGGCGGAAGGATTTGATGACGCCGATCTTGCTGTGGCCGTCGGCCAGGAAATCCGCCATGCTGCGCGCGCCAATCTCCTGATGCAGCAGCACGTAGTTGCGCTCGGCGAGGTAGGGGATGACGTGGACGATTTTCTCGCGCTCCGGTGTCGACATCGCCGACACGGACATATCGAGACTGCCGCCCTTGAGGCCGGCCCAGATGCGCACCCGCGAGTCGGTCGACGGCGCGATGGTGCAGCCCATGCGGCGCGCCACCTCGTCGACCACGTCCTTGTCGATGCCGGTCCAGCGGCCGTCGCCGGCTTTGTAGTAGAGCGCACCATACTCATAGAAGGCGCTGCGCAGCGGGCCGCAATCGGCGCGCGCCGTTGCAGTCAGACACAGCAGGATGGCGCTGAGGATAAGACGGGCTAGCATTGGTGTCCCCCTGGCGCCTCGGGGGACGCCTTTAATCAAGGTCGGCGTTATCCTCGGTGTCATCCTTGGGGATGACCTTGACCAGCAGGATGCGCGGACCATTCATTTTCTTGGCGACGATATCGAAACCGCGGAAGCTGATGCGTTGGCCCTGTTTCGGGATATCGCCCAGTTTCAGCATAATCAGGCCGCCCACCGATTCTACCTCTTCCAGGCCCAGTTCTTCATTTTCTATATCGATGCCCAGCGTGCGCTCCAGCGAGAAGATCGGCAGGCTGGCCTTGCCGATCAGCGTGCCGTCCGGCTGCTTGAGCCAGTCGTTCTCGTTGAGGCGGAACTCGTCGTGGATCTCGCCGACCATGGCGCCGAGCAGATTGTCCAGCGTGATGAAGCCGACCGGGCGCTTGCCTTTCTCGCCGATCAGCGCGAAGTGCGGCGCGCCGTCGCGGAAGCGGCGGAACTGCTCCAGCGCCGGCGTGCGGGCGGAAATCGTCTCCACCGGACGCAGGAAGGGCAGCAAGTCGTTGATCGGGCGGCCGGACTGCATGGCGAAGAACAGGTCTTTCAGATGCACCACGCCGAGTACGGTTTCGCCATCCTTGTCGTAGTAGGGATAGCGGCTGAAGCGGTTGCGCAGCATGGTGTCGAGGTTGACGCTGAGCGAGCGGCCGGCGTGCAGGCTGATCACCTCGTTGATCGGGCGCATCAGGTCCGACACCGACAGGTCGCTGAAGTCCAGCGAATGGGCCAGGATGTTGCGCTCGTCCTGGTTGAATTTTTCGCCGGGCTGGCTGGTGCGCAGGATCAGCTTCAGTTCCTCGACCGAGTAATGGCTGTCGTGCCCGCCTTTACCGGCCAGGCCCGCCGCCCGCAGCACCATGTTGGCGCTGGCGTTGAGCAGGTAGATGAACGGGTACATCAGCCAGTAGAAGCCGTACAAGGGCAGCGCGCTCCACAGGCCGACCACTTCCGGCATGCGGATCGCCAGCGATTTCGGCGCCAGTTCGCCGACCACGATATGCAGGAAGGAAATCACGCCGAAGGCGAACACAAACGCGATGCCGTGGATCAGCTCGGGCGAGGTGACGCCGATGGCGTGCAGTAGCGGCGCCAACAGGCTGGCGAAGGCCGGCTCGCCGACCCAGCCCAGGCCCAGCGAGGCCAGCGTGATACCGAGCTGGCAAGCGGACAGGTAGGCGTCCAGCTCGCCGTGGACCTTGCCGAGGATGCGCCCCTTTAATCCTTGTGTCTTGGCGATGGCGCGGACCCGCGTTTTTCGCAGAGTGACGATGCCGAATTCGGCAGCGACGAAGAAACCGTTCAAAGCAACCAACAACAGGGCGAGAACGACAAGCAGGACGTTTTGCATAGGGGCCGAGCGGCAGGATTGCGTAGTTGAAACCACCATCTTAAACGACTGCGCGATAATTTGCGTAAATTGGAGCGCCTTTACCAGCGTATAGTTAGTGACTTTATTAATGCTGTTACCTTGTATTCGATGATTTTTCGACGATTTTTGATACTGGTTTCATTTTTCGCATGCGCCAGCCCGGCTTGGGCGGTACCCGAGCCAGAAATTGCCGGTCAATTGGAGGCCATGGCGGCGGAAGATCAGGCGCTGCGGGCCCGCTGGACCCGTGATGCGCCGGAAATCCGGGCCGAGGTTCATCGTCTGGACGCGGCGCATGAGGCAGCGCTGCTCGACATCATTCGCCGCAAAGGCTGGCCGGACATCGCCATGGTCGGCAAGCCAGCCGCGCAGGCGGCGTGGCTGGTGGCGCAGCACGGCACGCCTGAATTCCTGAAGCTGTGTTTGCCATACATGAAGGCAGCAGCGGATCGCGGCCAGATGCCGCAATGGGCATTTGCGCTTAGCGTCGACCGGGATTTGATGTACGACGGCAAGCCGCAACGCTATGGCAGCCAGTTCCAGACCGGTAAGGACGGTAAGCCCCACATGTACCCGGTGGAGGACGAGGCGCATCTGGATGAGCGCCGTGCCCAGGTTGGCCTGGAGCCGATTGCAGAGTATCAGGCCTTGATGTCGAAGTAGCCTCGGTCTCACTTTTGTTACGGCAAAAAATTTGCGTGGTGCGGTCGATGATCTACGGACGGAGCGGCGCTTGGCGGCGCTGCCGGTGCAGCCGCCGGAGACGGAGCGCGGCGATTGCCTGGTCGCGCCGCAGCGCCGCGCGCCGTGGGAAGCGCGGGACAGCCTGCGGCGCGGGAGCGTGCACGAATGCACGGCCGGCGCTTAGCGTATCGGATTGAGCAACGCCGGTTGGCCGAACTCCACCAGCCTGGCGTTCGATTTGCTGAAATACCCGGTCCAGAAGCTGTGCAGTGACTGCATGGTTTTCGGGTCACGGTAGCTCTTGCTGTGGTTGGCGTCTTCCACCAGCAGACCGGCGCCCATGACATAGACGCGCGCGCCGCCGAAGTCGGCCAGCAGGCGGTTGTCTTCGACCGCGCGCAACTCCTTGGCCGGCACCACATTGCGCACCGACCGTCCCTGCTCGGCGTAGAAGTTGGCGACCGAGGAATTTTCCAGCATGTCGGAGACGATCAGCACCACCTTGTCCGGCACGGCAGATTGCTTGATGACGCTGGAAATTGCCTTCAGGCTGGCATAGATGTCCGACTTGGCGATGTTGCCGCTGGTGCCTTGGTAGGCCGCGCGCAACGCTTGGCCCACCACTTGCGCGGCTTGCTGCGGCTGGCGCTGCTGGCACAGGTCCAGCTTGGCTAGCACCGGCTTGGCAATATCGTTACGCACTTCGCCCGGCAGCAAGGCGTCGAGCTTGCCCGAAGCCAGCAGGTCGGTATAGTGGCCCTGGGTGTAGGCCGAGAACACGACGATGCTGAAGCGATTGCCTGCGACCAGGAAAGGTTTGATGTGATTAGCCACCGCCTGTTGCAGCGCCGGACTCAGGGGCGTGGTCTGGTCGATCACCACCAGTAATTCGCGCGCGGTATTCGGCAGCGGCGGCAATTGCTTGTCCTGGCAGCTGCGCACCGCGTCGGTATTGCCGGCCAGCGCCGCACCCGCGATGCAAAGTTGCAGTAGCAGAGCGCTCCATTTCACAGCAGATCCTCCAGCTCGGCATTGCGTGCCTGGCGTGCTTTCTCTTCCTTATGCTGCTTGAGCGCGACGACCACCTGCTCGTGCAATTCCGGTGCCAGGCTGTTCAGCAAGGCCAGTTTGGCTTGCTTGTCCTCGCCCATGGCGTTCAGTTGCGACACGATATCGGCGGCGCCAGGCGCGGCCGCTGGCGCGGTGACGGTGACAGGCGCCGGGGCAGGCGTCGGTGCGGCTGGCGCCTCCTGCCGCTTGAAGGTTGCCGCGTGGTCGCGCTCATGTTGACGCTCGGCCTGGTCTGCCACACGGGTTTCCTGCACGTAGTCGCGGAAGGTCTTGCTCAAGTGCTTGCCCGAGGTGCCGACGTTGATGTTCTTGGCCATGATGCGCTGCTGCAGAACGGCCAGGCGCGCCTGTGCGGTATCGGCCACGCGGCGATAGGCTTCGCGCACCGCGCTATAGCTGGAGTAGCGCCCGCCGCCGATGTCGCGGTAAGCTTCCGCGCTGTTCTGGCCGGCAAAGCCCCAGCGGTAGCCGAAGATCACGCCCAGCAACTGCAGGAAGACAAACACAAAGGCCAGCACGATGAAGGTGGCCCAGCCACCGTGGCGGTCGATATCGGCCTCATCGCTGGCGACCTTTTTGTCGGCGTTGTGGTCCGATGCGGCATCGGCATCGGGCAGGCGCAGGCTGGTTTTGCTCATGTCCAGGCTGTCGGTCGCGGCCTGGTTGCCGCTGTCGATCTGCTGACTGGCCTGGGTGACGCGCGCCACCAGTTCTTTTTCCAGCACCTGGCCGCGCACGTAGGTGGCGGCGCCGGCGATCAGCAGCACGATGATCAGCGTGGACACCGACACCACATAAGTGGCATGCGTGCCCACACGGTTGCACAGCTGAGTGTACGGTGGCAGGTCGTCGTCGGCGCTTTGCGGACGGGCCAGCGGGATGGTGCCGGTGGTCAGCTTGAACTCGCATTTGTCGGCCACCCATTCGCGGCGCGCGTTCTTGATGCGGCCGGATTTGTACAGCTCATGGCCGGCAAAGTGAGTGAACGCCACCAAAATCACCGAGATCAGGAAGGCAATGCCGTAGGCGCCGGTTTGTTGCAGGTTCTCGCTGGCGCCGGGAATGGTGTATCCGGCCAGCACGTAGGAGAAGCCCAGTGCCTCGACAAACACCATTGACACCGTCAGCAGCCAGATCCAGCCGGGCGTGTTGCGGCGGCCATTGTCGCCGGCCTTGGTCAGATAGGTGACTTTCTCGTTGAAGTCGTGTTCATCCTGCACGTGGACGAAATTCTTGTACTCCTGGCACAGCGTGCGCTCGCCGGTGTACCAGCCCGGATGCGCCACGTCCACGCTGGCGTCGCGCGACAGGCTGGCGATGCGGCCGAGCAGCGGGAAATTGACCCAGGTGTTGAACCACCACCATTTCAGTTGTTGCCACAAGGTCGCCACGACGACCAGTGCCAGCATGACGCTGACGATGCTCCAGGCCAGCGCCGGATAGGTGGAGATAAATTCCTTCATGAGCACATCCTTTTATTTTTGATTGATGGTAGGTTTGAAGTCGGCCGACATCAGACGCGCGTTGTGCCAATACACCAGGCTGCCCTTGCGGGCGGCCGTGCCGCCGTCAGCGCTGAACACCACGTCGACGCAGGACAGGCCGCCTTTGCCGTTCAGGAACAGGCGGTACAGCAAGCCCCTGTCGCCGAGGTAGGTGTTGACCTCCGGCGTCAGCGACAGCGCCGGTGTGGCGGTGGCGCTGCGGGCCGGGTTGTAATTGGTGTAGACCTTGAACTCCGGCAGGTTGGCGGCGGCGCCGTCGCCGGACAGCACGGCCACCTTGTTCAGCACGACCAGGTGGCCGTTCACCTGGTCGGCCCAGGTTTTACCGTAGAGGCCAGGCAGGTATTCGGCGGTGCGATAGGTCTTGCCGTCGGACAGGGACTTGACACCATGCGCCGCGCGCGGCCGGTCGCGCGAGCAATCGGCGATGACCGGCGGCTCATCCGCGTAGGCGTTGCTGATCAGCGAAAAACCGGTGCGGTTTCTGGCGACCATCTGGCCGATATCGGCCGCGCCGCTGGCCATCATCGGGCGTCCGCCGAAGTCGATGCCGTTGGCCGGTGCCGGCGTGCTGCCGCTGGCCACGGCGGCGGTCGAAGCCGATGGTGACGGCGTCGATGCTGGCGCGGCCTTGCCGCCGGGCTTGGACGCGGCCTGCTTGCCTGCTTGCCGTTTGGTGGTCGCCGGTGCGGCGACGCTGGCTGCGGCCATCACGGGTGCTGCCTGGGTCTCGCCCGGACGGTAGAACTCGTAGCGCGGCTTGCGTTCGGCGAGGAAGCGGTTGAAGGCCTCCGCATCGGCGACCTCGACGATTTCAACCCGGCGGTTCTGTGCCCGCCCCCCTTCCGTGTTGTTGTCGGCGATCGGATAGGCTTCGCCGGCGCCCTGGAAATACAGCGATTCCTGCGCGATACCGCGCTTTTCCATGTAGGCCGCGACCGCGCGCGCGCGCCGCTCCGACAAGTCGGCGTTCAGGCGCGAACTGCCGGTGTCGTCGGTATGGCCGATCAGCAGGATCTTGCGCTTGCTGACCTGGTCGATGTAGTCGGCCTTCTCTTTTGGATCGGCAATATTGTTGGCGCGCAGACGGGTGTTGTAGGAATCGGCAATCGCCGAGAAGTAGCGCTGTGCCTGTTCGGTCAGCTGATCCGAATTGGTTTCAAAATGCCCGCCGCGTCCTGGCTGGTCGCGCACTTCCACCACCATGCCGACCGCGCTCTTCTGGATGGCTTCGGCGTTCGGATTGTTTTTCAGACTGCTGTCGGCGATCACTTGTCCGCTGGCGCTGACAGTGGAGGTTTGCAGTTGCAGGTCGTACTGTTTGGCGATCTTGGAGAGGGCGCAGCGGCGGTCATCCATGTCTTTCCCGATCAGTCCGCCAATGGTGGCGCCGGCCAGCGCGCCGACGATGCGGGCGCGGTCCGAGTGTTGGACCTGATTGGCCAGAATGACGCCGGCAAGCGCCCCGGCAAAGATCCCGATATTGCGCGCGTTGTTGGCGCACGGATCGTCGCTGGCGAAAGTTTCCTTGAACGACGGCTGGCCGGTACGCGGATCGGTGGCGCAGGCGCTGATCAAAGTGGTGCAGACGGCGACCGTCAGAAATTTAACGGCAAACCGGGCGGGCAGCAGGCCCGCAACAGACTGGGTATGAGCGGCTTTCAAGGGGATCTCGCTGGAGGATGGTCGGGAGGGTGCGTTGGGAAACGGTTAAAATTGTTGCTTTAAATAAATATTTTCGCATATTTTAATGAGGGTGATTCTCACCAAAAGTCACTAAGCATGAGATTGCATTCCACCCCGGTCGAGATGGAATGCCATTAATTTTAGGTCGGGTATTACGCCCGGATTTGAGCTGGTGCAGAGTAACCGGAGATTAATCGTGCGAGATCTGCGAGAACAGGCCGCTGTGCACTTCGGTGAGGATGGCTTCGATGGCCGGGTGGGTGATCTTGCGGGCGTTGGAGATGGCGTAGAAGTGTTCGCGCAGTTCCGGCGCGTCGCCGACCAGCACGGCGCCGAACTGGTCTTCGATGTCCGGCGCCAGCGCCGAGGGCGCGAAGAACAGACCCAGGCCATTGCGGCCGAAGGTGTTGAGCATGGCGTTGTCTTCGAACTCGGCGACGATTTCCGGCCACACCTTGCGTTCCAGCAGCCAGGCGTCGATGCGCCCGCGCAGCGCGTTGTTGCGGGTCGGCAGCAGCAGCGGCGCCCCTTGCAGACTAGCGGGAAAGTTGCGGCGGTACTTGCGCGCCAGCTTAGGCGCGCCGAACAGTTTCATGTCGCTTTCGCCCAGCAGGTGGCTGAACACCTTCAGGCTGCCGCCGGCGCGCACCGTGCGGTCAGTCAACACCACGTCCAGCTTGCCCAGCGCCAGATCGGCCAGCAGGTTTTCAAACTCATCCTCCATGCACACCAGGTGCACCCGCGTGTCCATCTGCTGGGTCGCTTGCAGCAGGCGGAAGGCGATCAGCTTCGGCAACGAATCGGAGATGCCGACCGCCAGCCGCATTTTTCCGGTCTCCGCCTCGTCCAGCGCTTCCTGTAGCTGATCGCCCAACGGAAAAATCTGTTCGCAATAGCTGAGCGCGAGACGGCCCGCCTCGGTCGGCACCAGCCGCCGTCCCTGTGGTTCGAGCAACTGCTTGCCGATCGATTTTTCCAGCGAGGCGATCTGCATGCTGATGGTCTGCACCGCCAGTCCCAGCCGCTCGGCGGCGCGCGTGACGCCGCCTTCGCGCGCCACCATCCAGAAGAAATACAAGTGTCTAAAGTTGAGTCCGCTGTTTTTCATGGTTCGGTTTTTGCGAAGCAATACTTCGATTATCTTCTATTTTTCAATTCAATGGTTTTCTTTACACTGCATGCCATCGATTTATAACAACGAAAGCATGGGATGCAACACTTCAGAATTTCTTTCATCGTCAGCTTGCTCTGCCTCGGCTTGTCCGCGTGGTGGGGCTACGAACTGGCGGGCGTCGGCGGCGCGCTATCGGCCTTTGGGATTGCCTTGATCCTGGCGGCGATGGAGGTCTCGCTGTCGTTCGACAACGCGGTGGTCAACGCCTCCGTGCTGAAGAACTGGGATGAGTACTGGCAGAAACTGTTCCTCGGCGTCGGCATCATCATCGCGGTGTTCGGCATGCGGCTGGTGTTCCCGCTGGTGATTGTGGCGGTGGCCGCCGATCTCAGCATTGCCGAGGTGTGGACGCTGGCGCTGAACGATCCAAAGACGTACTCGACGCACCTGACCAATCACCACGCGGAAGTGGCGGCCTTCGGTGGCATGTTCCTGCTGCTGGTGTTCCTGAACTTCCTGCTCGATGAAGACAAGGAAGTGCACTGGCTCGGCAACTTCGAGAAGAAACTTGGCTCGCTGGGCAAGGTCTCATCGATCTCGGTGATGATCGCCATCGGCGTGCTGCTCGGCTGTATGGGGCTGGTGCAGGAAGGCCAGAAACTGGTGGTGCTGATTTCCGGCCTGTGGGGCATCCTGATCTACGTCGGTGTCGATAGCATCAGCAGTCTGCTGGAAAAGGAAGAGGAGGGCGGCGGCAATGTCGGCGACCTGGTCAAGCGTGGCGGTATCGGCGGCTTCCTGTACCTGGAAGTGCTGGACGCTTCGTTCAGCTTCGACGGCGTGATTGGCGCGTTCGCGATCACCACCGACGTCGTGATCATCATGCTGGGCCTGGCGATCGGCGCGATGTTTGTCCGCTCGATGACGATTTACCTGGTGAAGAAAGGCACGCTGGATCAGTTCCTGTATCTGGAGCACGGCGCCCACTACGCGATCGGTATTTTGGCCGCGATCATGTTGGCCAGCATGAAGTTCCATGTGCCGGAGATCTTCACCGGCCTGATTGGTGTGGCGTTCATCGCGGCGTCGGTGTGGTCGTCGGTGCGTCACCGCCGCAAGCACGAGGCGCTGGCCGTCACGGCCTAAAGAATTCGGCGGGCCGTTTATTACGGACAACGGCTCGCCGCCTGTGGTACCAAGTCCGGTTTTCATTTAAGGAGCAACAAAATGGCAATCAGTCTGCAAAAAGGTGGTAACGTCAATCTGAGCAAGGAAGCTCCGGGCCTGACGAAAATCGTGGTGGGTCTGGGCTGGGATGTGCGCAGCACCGACGGCAGCCCGTTCGATCTGGACGGCTCGGCCTTCCTGCTGAAGGTGGATGGCAAAGTGCGCAATGACAGCGACTTCATCTTCTACAACAACCTGAAGTCGGCCGACCAGTCGGTGGCGCACTCGGGCGACAACCGCACCGGCGACGGCGCCGGCGACGACGAAACCGTCACCATCGACCTGACCAAGGTGCCGGCCGATGTCGACCGCATCGCCATCTGCGCCACCATCCACGAGGGCGACGCGCGCCGCCAGAATTTCGGCATGGTGCAGAAGGCTTTCATCCGCACCGTCAACGGCGCCAGCAACGCCGAGATCGCCCGCTACGACCTGTCGGAAGACAGCTCGACCGAGTCGGCCATGATCTTCGGCGAGGTGTACCGCAACAATGGCGACTGGAAGTTCAAGGCCGTCGGCCAGGGCTTCAAGGGCGGCCTCGGTCCGCTGGCCGGCTCGTTCGGCGTCGGCGTTTAATTCCTGAAGGACGCAGTCATCATGCCTGTATTTACGATCACCGGCGACTTCGATCCCTTCCTGCATGTGGCGATGCGCCAGGGCGAAAAAATCTATTGCGAATCGAACGCGATGGTGATGATGGAAGAGGCGCTTGAGCTGAAGGGCAAGATGACCGGCGGCATTGGCGCCGCGCTGATGCGGCGCTTCGCCAACGGCGAGTCCTTCTTCCAGCAGCACATCGAGGCGGTGCGCGGCGACGGCGATTGCCTGCTGGCGCCAACCCTGCCGGGCGCGCTGCAGATTCTCGACGTCGGCCAACACCAGTACATGCTGAGCGATGGCTGCTTCGTCGCCGCCACCGCCAGCGTTGAGCTGAAGGTGCGCACGCAGAACGTCGGCAACGCGCTGTTCGCGCAAAGCGGCGGCTTCTTCATCACCGAGACCAGCGGCGTGGGGCAGGTGGCGGTGTCCGGCTTTGGCGGCATCTCCGAACTGGAGGTGACGCCGGGCCGCGACGTCATCATCGACAACGCGCACGTGGTGGCCTGGGACAGCCGGCTGCGCTACGACATTTCAATGACCACGGGCGGCGGCGGTGGCTTCCTGCGCAATCTGGTGAACAGCCAGACCAGCGGCGAAGGCATGGTGCTGCGTTTTTCGGGCCAGGGCAAGGTGCTGATCTGCTCGCGCAACAGCGCGGCGTTGCAGTCCTTCCTGATGCGCCAGCCCGCACAGTAAAGAACAGGAGCAAGCATGTCAGTTAATTTGAGCAAGGGCCAGAAGATCTCTCTGGAAAAAGAAGCCGGTGGCGCGCTCGGGCGCGTCACCATGGGGCTGGGCTGGGACGCGGTCAAGACCAAGGGCTTCCTCGGCTTCGGTTCCAAGACCGAAGCGGTCGATCTGGACGCCTCGTGCGTGCTGTTCGACGAGGGGCACCGTCCGGTGGACGTGATCTTCTTCCGCCAGCTGCGCAGCAAGGACGGCAGCGTGGTGCACAGCGGCGACAACCGCACCGGCGCCGGCGATGGCGACGATGAGCAGATCAACGTCGACCTGAACGCGGTGCCGTCGAACATCAAGAGTCTGGTGTTCACGGTCAACAGCTTCACCGGCCAGACCTTCGCGCAGGTGGAGAACGCCTATTGCCGCCTGCTGGACGCCGCGAGCGGCCGGGAAGTGGCGCGTTTCAACCTGTCGGTGCAGGGACCGCACTCGGCGCAGATCATGGCCAAGCTGTACCGCCACAATGGCGAATGGAAGATGCACGCCATCGGCGAAAACGGCAATGGCCGCACGTTTGACGACTTGCTGCCGCAAATCGCCACTCACCTCTAACTATAAATTTCAGCTGTAGTCTTTGGGCGGAGCACTGTACCGGCAGTGCTCCGTTTTTTTTCGTCTAGAACGAATGGCGCACGCCGAGACTCAGCATGGTGGTGCGGGCGTCGATGTTTTGGCCGGCGCCGGAGAACAGTGGCACTTCCTGCGTGCCCAGCGGGATCAGGATCGCGCCCGGTCCGCCGGACAGCGGCAGCGGCGTGGCGCTCGACACCACCGTCTTGCCGCGGCTATCCTTGATGCCGCCAGCCCGCAGGTACAGCGCGGTGCGCTTGGAGAAGTTATAGTCCACGCCCAGCATCAAGCCGCGATCCTTGCCCTCGGTGTAATTGGTGAAGCGGGTGTCGAGGAAGATGGCGCTCAGGTCGAACGCGCCGATCGGATGCTTGAGGGTCGCGGTCCAGGTGCGCACTTCCGGATCGGTGTTGCCGCGCAGCGCGAACTTGGCGTTGTGGCCGGCCACGGCGATCGAGGTGCCGATGCCGGGGAAGGTGTATTTCACCGCGCCCATGTAGGAGGTGAATTTCTCGCCGAAGAACAGCGGCACCAGGGTGGTGCCCGACACCACGCCGATCGGCACGTTGTCGAAGTTGTTGCGGTGGTAGGAGGCCAGCGCCACCAGGGACTCGGTGCGGTAGGCCAGCATGGCGCCGGCCGCCTTGCCGCGGCCGCTCGCGGTTTCCGTGCCGGCCGTCTGGCCGCCGACGATCTGGCCGGTGGCGGCGGTGGCGACCGGCGTCGACGACGTGGCCGTCGAGCGCGCCGCGCTGATGCCGGTGCCGATGCCGGCGTTGGTGGCGTAGGAGACGATGGCGGTGATCGGGCCTTGCTTGATGGCGTAGCTGATCTGGTTGTCCTGCCAGGTCTGCACGGTGTTGACCACCAGGCCGGCGCTGAACAGGTCGGTCGAGCCGACCGCTTCCGGCGTCACCAGATAGTAGGAGATCAGCATCGGGCTGGCCTGGCGGCCCATCTTGATTTCGCCGCCCGGCGTGGTCAGGCCCACATAGGCCTGGCGGCCGAACAGACGGTTGTCGTTGGCCAGGCCGCCGTTGTCGATGGTCAAGCCGCCTTCCAGCACGAACAGGCCGCGCCAGCCGTCACCGAGGTCTTCCACGCCCTTGAAACCGATATTGCTCTGGCGCGTATGCGACGGCGTGATGCGCTGGGTGATGGTCTTCGGCGCGGCGACGCTGTTGGGCACCGGCGTGGTGCCGCTGACACCGAACAGCGTGCCCTGCACATTGCCCTGGCTTTTCTCGACGCGGTCGAAACCGACGTCCAGTGTGCCGTAAATGGTGACGGAGGATTGGGCGGCGGCTTGGCCGGCGAACAGGGCGAGTGCGGTCGCGCACGCGACGGATACGGCGGTTCTCTTCATGTGGTTGGTCTCCGATTTTATGGTTGTACTCGGTAGTTGGACTCTATAGCAGTTGCCTGAAAAAGGCACGAGTGTTCAGATCGTTCGTGGTGGGAATAACACACTTGCAAAAGCGTATGCTGCAGTGCCCGGCGCCCGCCCGCCGCGCTGCCAATCCGGCTATAATGTTTCCATGGAAAAACTGAAAGACTTCTCGCAGATCGTCGCCCAGGCGGCGCGCGGCGAACTGGTGTTCCCCACCAGCGTCAACGCGGCGCTGCGCCTGCAGCTGGCGCTGGCCGATCCCGAGTGCGAGATGGATGAGGTGATCCGCAAGGTGCTGGGCGAGCCGCTGCTGGCGGCGCGCACCGTGGCGCTGGCCAACGCGGCGGTGTTCAACCGCGGCGGCATGCCGGTCACCAGCGTGCGCGCGGCGGTGCAGCGTATCGGCTACCGCAATCTGTACACGATGGCGGCGGCGATGGTGGTGCGCCAGTTCGGCGCCCGCCTGCACGACCCGCGGCTGCGCGCCCAGGCCGACCAGCTGTGGCGCCACACGGCGCACGTGGCGGCGCTGGCCCACGTGATCGGCCGGCGGCTCAGTGAAACCGATCCCGACACCGCGCTGTTCGCCGGCATCGTGCATGAAGCCGGCGGCTTCTACCTGCTGTCGCGCGCCGACGAGATGCCCGGCTTGCTCGACGATCCGGCCGGCTGGATGGGCGCGGCGCAGGAAATCATTTCCCGCGAGATGATGAAGAAGCTCTGCATTCCCGAACCGGTCAGCCAGGCCATCGTCTCGCTGCGTGGCGCCACGTTGATGCCGCCGCCGCGCGGCCTGCGCGACACGCTGCTGATCGCCAAGCGCCTGGCGCCGATCGCCTCGCCGTTCGCGCCGGAGCAGCACAATCCGTCGTTGGCCGGCTTCATCGACGATAATGCCTTGCTCGACCAGATCCTGCTGGAATCCGCCGCCGAGGCCGCCTCTATGAGCGCCGCGCTGCTGGTTTGAGCCGCTTATTTGTGGCAAAAATGATGTTAAAGACATACCGCGCGCCAAGTCTGGCAATATGCACATCGTTTTGCGCCGCAATGCGTGTATCCTAATCGTCGTCATACAACAGTTAAACCGTCATGAATCAGTCCGTACCAATGCCGCTTGCCGCCGTGCCCGCCCCAGTGCCCAAAAAGAAGCACCGCAACCTCGCCCAGGGTGTGGTCGAGAGCTTTACCGGCAGCATCCAGGCCGGCACGCTGAAGCCGGGCGAGAAGTTGCCGACCGAGTCCGTCATCATGGAAATGCACGGCGTCAGCCGCACCGTGGTGCGCGAGGCGATCTCGCACCTGCAGGCCGCCGGCCTGGTGCAGACTCGCCACGGCATCGGCACCTTTGTGCTGGCGCCGCAACCGGCCAACATCTTCGCCGCCGACACCATCCGCACCATCGGCGACGTGCTGGCGATCCTGGAGTTGCGCATCAGCCTGGAGACCGAGGCCGCCTGGCTGGCCGCCAGCCGCCGCAGCGACGAGCAGGTGACGGCGATGGACGCCGCGCTCAAACGCATCGTCGCCGCGCCCAACCGCGCGGTGGCGGTGGAGTCCGACAAGGCCTTCCACCTGCTGATCGCGCAGGCCACCGGCAACCGTTATTTCATCGACATTCTCAGCGACCTGGGCAACACCATCATCCCGCGCGCGCGCCTCGATTCCGAGCATCTGGCGCACGACGAGCCGAAGGCCTACCAGGAGCGCGTCAACCGCGAGCATGACGATATCTACCACGCCATCCTGCGCAAGGACGCCGAGGCGGCCCGCGCCGCCATGCGCACCCACCTCAGCAACAGCCGCGAACGCCTGCGACGCGCTCAGCTGGAGGTCGGCGCCTAAGGGCAGGGGCTGAATGGACTGAACGGGCTGAAACGCCACACGGCGGCCGGCGATGGACGCGAATGCGTGAAATCGCTTGCATCGCATCGGATCTGGTTGTACGATGTCATACAACACAGCGCGAGAGCGTTTCCTCACCCCACCAGACGTCAATATTTGGAGACTGTAATGCAACCGAACGACCTGAAAAAAATCCTTTCCTCCGGCCTGCTGTCCTTCCCGATCACCGACTTCGACGCCGAAGGCAACTTCCGCAAGTCGACCTACATTGAACGTCTGGAATGGCTGGCTCCCTACGGCGCCAGCGCGCTGTTCGCCGCCGGCGGCACCGGCGAGTTCTTCTCGCTGACCCCACAGGAATACCCGGAAATCATCAAGACCGCCGTCGACACCTGCCGCGGCCAAGTGCCGATCCTGGCCGGCGTCGGTGGTCCGACCCGCGTTGCCGCCGCTTACGCCAAGGAAGCCGAAAAAGCCGGCGCCCAAGGCCTGCTGCTGCTGCCGCACTACCTGACCGAAGCGTCGCAAGACGGCCTGATCGAACACGTGGCCGAGGTCTGCAAGGCCACCAACCTGGGCGTGGTGGTGTACAACCGCGCCAACTGCCGCCTGAGCCCGACCTCGCTGGCGATCCTGGCCGACCGTTGCCCTAACCTGATCGGCTTCAAGGACGGCATCGGCGACATCGAACTGATGGTCTCGATCTGGCGCAAGCTGGGCGACCGCTTCAGCTACCTGGGCGGCCTGCCAACGGCGGAAGTGTACGCGGCGGCCTACAAGGCGCTGGGCACCCCGGTGTACTCGTCGGCGGTGTTCAACTTCATGCCGAAACTGGCGATGGACTTCTACCACGCCGTCGCGGCCGACAACCACGCCGAACAGAATCGCATAATCGACGAGTTCTTCCTGCCTTATTTGGACATCCGCAACCGCAAGGCCGGCTACGCCGTGTCGATCGTCAAGGCCGGCGCCAAGCTGGCGGGCTACGATGCCGGTCCGGTGCGCGCACCGCTGACCGACCTGAATGCCGAAGAAATGGACATGCTGCACAAACTGATGCTCAAGCAAGGCGCCCAGTAATCGTTTAAGCTAACGGGTAAGCAAAATCAAAGCGCGGCTTCGTCCGCGCTTTTCACACATTAAGGAGTCAATATGCAAGTAGCAGGCGAAATGATCATCGGCCGCAGCGCGGTACTGGGTAAAGAAGGCAGCGTCAAGGCGGTCGATCCTTCCCGCAACGTTGAAATCGAACCGGCGTTCGGTCTGGCCGGCGCCGCCGACCTGCAACGCGCTGTCGAGCTGGCCAACGCCGCGTTCGACGTGTACCGCGAAACCGGCCTGGAAGCGCGCGCCAAATTCCTGGAAACCATCGCCGACCGCATCATGGATCTGGGCCCGACCCTGATCGAACGCGCGATGCAGGAAACCGGCCTGCCGCAAGCCCGTCTCGAAGGCGAGCGCGGCCGTACTTGCACCCAGCTGCGCCTGTTCGCGAAAGTCGTGCGCGACGGCCGTTTCCAGACCGCGACGCTGGACAGCGCGCTGCCGGACCGCGCGCCGGCCCCGCGTCCTGACCTGCGCCTGCGCAAGATCGGCCTGGGCCCGGTCGCCGTGTTCGGCGCCTCGAACTTCCCGCTGGCGTTCTCGGTGGCCGGCGGCGACACCGCCTCGGCACTGGCGGCCGGCTGCCCGGTCATCGTTAAAGCCCACTCGGCTCACCTGGGCACCTCGGAACTGGTCGGCAAAGCCGTGGCCAAAGCCGTGGAAGAATGCAATCTGCCGGAAGGCGTGTTCTCGATGCTGATCGGCTCGGGCCAGACCATCGGCCAGAACCTCGTCGCCCACCCTTACATCAAGGCCGTTGGCTTCACCGGCTCGCGCGCCGGCGGCGTGGCGCTGATGCACACCGCCGCCGCCCGCAAGGAACCGATCCCGGTGTATGCGGAGATGAGCTCGATCAACCCGGTGTTCCTGCTGCCAGGCGCGCTGGATAATCCGAAACTGCCGCAGGCGTTCGCCGATTCGCTGACGCTGGGCGCAGGCCAGTTCTGCACCAACCCTGGCCTGCTGATCGGCCTGAAGTCGGACAAGCTGCAAGCCTTCGTCGACGCGGCCGCCGGCACCGTCGGCGCCAAGCCGGCGCAAACCATGCTGACCCCGGGCATCCACAAGGCCTACACCAGCGGCGTCAAGGGCCTGGCGGGCGTGGATGGCGTGAAACAGGTGGCCATCGGCCAGGCCGGCGATCTGCCGTGCGGCGCGCAAGCGTTCCTGTACCAGGTTGACGCCAAGCGCTTCCTGACCGACCCGGCGCTGGAAGGCGAAATCTTTGGCCCAACCTCGCTGCTGGTGGTGGCCGACAACGAAGCGGAACTGCTGGCCGTGGCCGAGCACCTGGAAGGCCAGCTGACCGGCGCCGTGCACGCCACCGCCGACGACAAGGCGCTGGCCACCAAGCTGCTGCCGATCCTGGAACGCAAGGTCGGCCGTATCCTGTTCAACGGCTTCGGCACCGGCGTGGAAGTGGCGCACGCCATGGTCCACGGCGGTCCGTTCCCGTCGACCTCGGACAGCCGCACCACCTCGGTGGGCGCGTCGGCGATCGACCGTTTCCTGCGTCCGGTGTCCTACCAGGACGTGCCCGCCTACCTGCTGCCTGAGTCGCTGCAGGACGCCAACCCACAGCAGATCCCGCGCGTCGTCAACGGCGATCTGGTATGGAACGCCTAAGATGGAACGCATAAGCGGCGTTTCCTGCACGGTCGGCGAAAGTCCAACCTGGAGCGCCGCCGACAACGCCTGGTTCTGGGTCGATATCCCGGCCAGGCGCGTGTGGCGCATGGATGGCGCCAGCGGCGCCACCCGCTATTGGGACAACGCGGAAATGGTCGCCTGCGTGGCGGCCAAGTCCGGCGGCGGCCTGATCGCGGGCATGGAAACCGGCCTGTTCAGCCTGACGCTGGACGCGGAACCGTCCGCCAGCGCGTTCAAGCTGGCGGCGCCGGCGTCCGGTCTGGGCGACGGGATGCGCTTCAATGACGGTCGTTGCGACCGTCAGGGGCGCTTCTGGGCCGGCACCATGTTCATGGACATGAGCGCGGCGCGCGCGGTCGGCCAGCTGTATCGCTATGACGCGCAGCGCGGCATTTCGGCGCCGTTCGTGTCCGAACTGTTGACGCAGAACGGCACGGCGTTCTCGCCGGACGGCCGCACCATGTACCTGTCGGATTCGCATCCGCAGCGGCGCATGGTGTGGGCCTTCGATTACGACATCGCCGATGGCGTGCCGAGCAACCGCCGCGTGTTCGCCGATATGAGCAGCCACACCGGCCGTCCCGACGGCGCCGCCGTCGATGCCGACGGCTGCTACTGGATCTGCGCCAACGACGGCGGCTGCCTGCTGCGCTTCACGCCGGACGGCAAGCTGGACCGCCGCCTCGATGTGCCAATGCTCAAGCCCTCGATGTGCGCCTTCGGCGGCAAGGATCTCGATACGCTGCTGGTCACCTCCATCGTCTCCGGCAAGCCGGAGGATGCGGAGTGGGGCGGGGCGGTGCTGCTGTTGCGGCCGGGCGTACAAGGCGTTGCCGAAACGCCGTTCGGCGCCTGATCATGGGGTGGATACTATCGCGGTGTCTGCCCTTTTTGTTTGCGGCCTTGCTGGCCGCCTGCGCGACGGGGCCGCGCGACTACACCAATCCTGTGATTCACGCCGACTATTCGGACCCGGACGTGATCCGCGTCGGCGCGACCTATTATCTGGTTTCCTCCAGTTTCAACAACGCGCCGGGACTGCCGCTGCTGCAATCACCGGACATGGTCAACTGGACCCTGGTCGGCCATGCGCTGCCGCAACTGGTGCCGGCGGCGGTCTTCGCCACGCCGCAGCATGGCAAGGGCGTGTGGGCGCCGTGCCTGCGCTACCACGACGGCAAATTCTGGATTTTCTATCCCGATCCGGATTTCGGCATCTATGTGATGACCGCCACGGACTTCGCCGGGCCATGGAGCGCGCCGCGTCTGCTGGCCGCCGGCAAGGGGCTGATCGATCCGACGCCGCTGTGGGACGACGACGGCCAGGCCTACCTGCTGCACGCATGGGCCAGGAGCCGTGCCGGCTTCGCCAATGTGCTGACCCTGCGCCGCATGGCGCCGGACGCCAGTCGTTTGCTGGACGACCAGGGCACGGTCATCATCGACGGTAACAAATTGCCGAAGTACACCACGCTGGAAGGACCGAAATTCTACAAGCGCGACGGCTACTACTATGTGTTCGCGCCCGCCGGCGGCGTGGAAACCGGCTGGCAGTCGGTGTTCCGCTCGCGCAGCATCGGTGGCCCGTATGAGGACCGCATCGTGCTGACGCAGGGCGCCTCGCCGGTGAATGGCCCGCATCAGGGCGCATGGGTACAGACGCCGCAGGGCGAGGACTGGTTCATCCACTTCCAGGACAAGCGTGCCTATGGCCGCGTCGTGCATTTGCAGCCGATGGTGTGGCGCGACGGCTGGCCGCTGATCGGCAAGGATGTCGGCCAGACCGCCGGCGTGCCGGTGGCGCGCTATCGCCTGCCTGTGGCCGGGCAGCCCGCCGCCGCGCCGCCCACCAGCGATGAGTTCAACGGCGACGCGCTCGGCCTGCAATGGCAGTGGAACGCCAACTGGCAACCGGCGTGGTACGCGCTGGGGGAGGGGCGGCTGCGGCTGTTTGGCCAGCCGCGCGGCGGCAACCTGTGGGACGTGCCGTCGCTGTTGCTGCAAAAGCTGCCGGCGGAGGCGTTCACGGTGACGGCCAAGGTCGATGCGTCCGGTCTTGCCGAGAGCGGTGTCGCCGGCCTGGTCATGTATGGTTCCGACTATGCCTGGCTGGGCACGCGCCGCAGCGACGGCCGCACGGCGCTGGCGCTGGTGAGCTGCTACAAGGCGGACGCCAATTGCCACGAGCAGCAGGAGGCTGGCGTCGAGCTGCCGTCGCCGCGGGTGTGGCTGCGCATGCAGGTGCTGGCCGGCGGCGTGACGCAGTTCTCGTACAGCGTGGACGGCGCCAAGTACACGCCGATCGGCGCGCAGTTCACGGCCAGGATGGGCCGCTGGGTCGGCGCACAGATGGGGCTGTTTAGCGCCGGCAACGGCGGTCACGCCGATATCGACTATTTCCGCGTCAGCCCCTGATCCGTTTGGTTTAAATCAAACGGACATCACAAACCCGTGCAGTAAAATGGCCCTCACCATAGGGAGGTGCGCCATGAAGACCATGATGCTGAGTTTGTCGTGCGAGATTGATGACTTTCTCACGGCCGTCGCTTGCGAGCGGGGGATCACCAAGGCCGAGGCCATGCAGGGCGCGGTTGCGTTGCTGAAGATCGCTTACGACCAAAAGCACCGCGGCGACGGTTCATCGCTGGGGCTGGTGCGCCGCATGCCGGACAATTCCCTTGAAGCGGTTGGCGTGGTCACCGGGGTGTGATGGGGGGCGGCTGATCGAAGCGCGGCGCCGTAAGGCCGTGCCGCGCCCGATCAGCATGTCGCCTGTCAGGCGGACAGCGTGGTGTTATGCACCGTGTCGCCGATGGTGACGTTGTTCAGCGTCAGTCCTTTGACGTTGTAGAGGAACCACGGTGCCTCGGTGTTGACCGGCGTGCCGAAATCGCAGTCGGTGATGGTCACGTCGGTGACCGGCACCACCGGCGGCATCGGGCCGGCGCCGTTGTAGTCCGAGGCCACCGGGCCTAGAATCACAATCGCCTGATAGCACGACACCAGCTTGCCGTCCTTGGTCTTCACATTGCCGGTGCGGATGTTGGAGATCTGGATATTGCTGACCACCGGCGGACGGGTCCGCACGTTGTCGCTGATCGGCGTGTAGTCACAATCGAAGGTGACGATGGCGCCGGCGGCGGTGGCCACGGTCTTCGACTGAATCGGCGAGCCCGGCAGCGAAGCGTAGAACGACGGCGTGGTCTGCACGCCATTCGGCACCGTGCAATCGCGCACGTAGAAGTTGCGCAGATAGCCGCCGCGATTCAGGTTGGTCTTCATGCGGATCGCGGTGTTCAGCGGATTGGTTTTCCAGTTGGCGTTTTCAAACACCAGCTTTTGCGCAAACACGTTCTGGATGCCGCCGGCCATCTCGCTGCCCAGCGTCACGCCGCCGTGGCCGCTGTGCATGATGCAGTTCTGGATCACAATGTTCTGCGACGGGCCGTACTGCGTATCGAGGTCCTTGCCGGCCTTGATGGCGATGCAGTCGTCGCCGGTGTCGAAGGTGCAGCCCTCCACCAGCACGTGGTCGCACGCCTCCGGATCGAAGCCGTCGCTGTTGGGGCCGTGGCTGTGGGCATGCACATTGCGGATCACCAGATTGCGGCAGTGGACCGGGTGGTGCATCCAGAAAGGCGTCTGGACCACATGGTAGCCTTCCAGCAGCACATTGGTGCAGCCGATAATCTGGATCATCGGCGGACGCAGATAGTGGCCGACGCCGAATACACGTTTGGACAGCGCCACGCCGGCTTCCGACAGCGCCGGCAGGTATTGCGCGTCCGCGCGCCAGCGCTCGCCTTCGCCCTGGATCAGCACGCGTTCCGCCTCGGTCAGCGCAGGCGCCACCATCGACAGCGATGTCGCGTTCAGCGGATTGACGGTGTTCTCCGACATCTTGCCGGCCTTGAAGTTGGGCGTGGTGCCCTGGCCGACCGAGTTGATGGTTTTCTGTTTGCCCTTCCAGGTCCACCAGCAGTCGCCCTGGTCGTTGAACGGCAGGCCGCCCTGGCCATCCAGCGTCGCGGTCCAGTCCTCGCCGGTCAGCGCGATGTTGTTCTGGCCGTAGGCGTACACCATCGGCGAGTAGTTCAGGCAGTCGTTGCTCTGCCAGCGCGAGATGGTCAGCTTGCCGTGCTTGCCACAGTCGATGTCGCCGTACTTGGCGTAATCGGCCGGGTTGTGCGAGAAGTAGACGTGGGCGTTTTTCGCCAGGTGCACGTGGACGTTCGACAGCAGCACCATCGGGCCGGCGACGAACCAGTTACCCGCCGGGATCACCACGCGGCCGCCGCCGGCGTCGTGGCAGGCCTTGATCGCGGCCTTGATGGCGGCGTAGTTGTCGAACGCGCCGGCGGCCGGGGTGTTGATGTCGTCCTGCTCCTCGTGCGAGATCCAGGCCTTGGCCTTGGTCAGCTGGCACGGCTTGGCGCCGAACTTGGTGATGTTGAAGTCCTGCTTGCGGAACTTCAGCGGTTTGGAGACGTGGTCAATAATGGCCTGGGCCTGCAGCCACGGATCGGGCGCGGTGGCCGCCATCGCTGGAAGACTGAGCGAAATTCCCGCCGCTGGCAGGGCTTTCATCAGGTTGCGGCGCTGGTTGTTGAAGGTCATGCTGTATTCCTTATTCGTCCGAGTTGTTGAATTCACCGAGGAAGATATCGACCGGTGAAGGTGGTTGCGTATAGCCGAGATCCTTGACGGGATCGATGCCGGCGGCGACAAGGTTTTTCCAGTAGTCGTCCGAGTTGTACTGCGCCGGACGGTAGGAGATGCTGCCTTTCTTGTTCCAGTCATGCCATGGTTGCTGGCGGTTGATGTGCGGGCCGATGCGCGAATTGAGCACCACCATCTTGCCCACCGCTTCCAGCGAGCTGCGGGCGATGGTGCCGGTTGGCGCCTGGTAGACATTCACCGCGCCGTAGGTGCAGCGGTAGCCTTCCACCGCGAGCGGCGCATAGGGCGTGCAGCGCGAGCCGGAGAACCACTGGCGCAGCAGGTAAAAGTCGCCGTTCTTCTTGCCCTCGTGCGTGAAGCGCACCTGGTCGAACACGAAGCCGTAGCGGGTCTTCACATGCGTGTTCGGTGCGGCGGCATAGGACACGCCACGGTCGCCCAGCGTGCGCACCTCGCTCTGGTGGAAGTAGGCGGTGCTGTCGCCGAAAATGAAGTCGACATCGCCTTCGATGTAAGACTTGTTGAAGAAGCTGCGCACCGTGCTGCCCACCTGCGGCGACTTCAGGAACAGCGTGTCCTGAAAGCCGATCAGGCGAACGTTCTCGAACTGCGCCTTGTCCACGCCGTCCACGCTCAGCGCCAGCGCCTGATGATGGATGTTGTTGATGTTGGGGAGCGACTCGGCGCGGGCGTTGCCGGTGTCCTTGTTGTAGCCGTTCTCGAAGGTCAGGTTGCGCGCCTGGAAGCCGTTGTTTTTGGCCCAGACGGTTTGCGTGCCGAAGGTGCCGATCTGCGCACGCTCCCTGACGCTGGCGAACATGGCCTGGATCGTCGCCGGCGCGCGGGTGAACTGCGCGCCGTGCGCGGCCGCATAGGCGGCGCCGGTCATCGACGCTTCCAGCCTGGCGGTGATGCGGGTGGCCGCGGCGTCCTTGCCTTCGCCGTACAGCGTGATCGGCGCCGCCTCGGAGGGCAGGTAGACCAGTTCCGCATACACGCCGGGCTTCAGCAGCACATACAGCCGCTTGGCGGGTTGCGCGGCGCTGTCCAGCACCGCGCGGTTGACGGCTTCCTGTACGCTGTTAAAGGTGCGCACGCCGTCGGCCGTCGCCGTCTTGTCGACGATATAGTCCGGCGTGAACGCGGCGCCTTTCGCCAGCGGATCGGCCAGCGGGTCCCATGGATCGATGCGTTCCTTGCCGGCTTCGCCCACGTACTTCAGCACTTCGCTATATGAAAACTGCTTCGCCTGCTCGGGCGTGAGTTGCGGCCGCGGGCTGGCGGCGGCGACCGGGAAGGGCGCGAAGCGGTTGGCGCAGGCGGCGGGGTCGTTGATGCTGACGTTGCGCTGCTCGACCCGCACCGGGTGCTGTTCGTCGTAGCCTTCCACCACCACCCGTCCCGGCGTGACGCTGTGCACATCATCAAAGCGGATGTTGGTGAAGACCGGCAGCAGCGAGCCCCTGGCTTTCTTGTCATAGCGGCCGCTGATATCGATCGGCGTTTTGACGTCGCGCAGGCACACGTTGCGATAGCTGATCTGGTCCACCACGCCGCCGCGCGAGACGTCGCTCTTGATGCGCAGGCCGGAGGTGGTGCCGTCCATGCTCAGGTCCTCGACCAGCACGCGGCGCACGCCGCCATTGGTCTCGCTGCCGATGGACATGCCATGGCCGCTGTAGAAGCGGTTGTGCAGGATGGAGATGTTTTCGGTCGGCCCGTTGTTGCCGGCCTTGATGGCGACGTTGTCGTCGCCGGTGCGGATATGGCTGTAGGCGATGGTGACGTTGCGCGACGAGATCGGATCGATGCCGTCGGTGTTGCGCGCGTCCGCCGGCGTGTCGATGCGCACGCCCCACGCGGTGAAGCCGTCCACCCGGTTCAGCGTAACGTGGAAGTTGGGCGAATTGCGCAGCGTGATCTTGTGCAGCGTGATGTCGCTGGCGTTGGTGATTTCGAGCAGGCGCGGCACGTTCTGGCGCGCGTCTTCCTTTTGCGCGCGGCGGGCGAGCTGCCACCACGATTCGCTGCCGCCGTCGATCACGCGGCCGCCCTGGCCGTCGATCACGCCCTCGCCATAGATGCCGCTGCCTTTGACGTTGTCGAGGGTGATGAAAGGCTTGCAGCCGCGTCCCTGTTTGTCGATGGTGCCGCAAGTGCCGGCGCCGCGGTCATACAGTTTGGGATTGATGCTGGCTCGTAGCGTGGCGCCGCTGTCGAGCAGCAGGCTGACACCGCTGCGCAAGGTCAGCGGGCCGGCGACGAAGCCGCCCGCCGATAGCCGCACCGCCTGGCCGCGCTGGCAGCCGTCGATGGCGGTCTGGATGCGCGCGGTATCGTCCGCGCCCGCGCCGGTCGCCAGCACGGTGCAGGACGGCGGCGGCGCCGGCTCGTTGACGGTGCGGCTGTCCTGGGTATGTGCCGCGCCGGTGGCCAGCAACACTGCCAGGCCGACGGAATAGCGGTAGGTCATCACTGCTCGTTCTCCGGTTTGAATTGGCCGGCCGTTTCCGGCACGGCGCGTTTGAGCTCTTCCATGACCATTCGCGAGAAGTAGGCGGCGCCCTTGGCGCCAAGGTGGGTGCGGTCGAAGGCGGTTTTGGCGGCGCCGGCCACTTCCACCTTGCCGGCGGCGGCCGGCTCGCCGTAGCCGTCCGGACGCGGCACCATGGCCAGCGTATCGGCCTGGTCCTGGCCCATGGCCTGGACGGCGGCGTAGCTGTCGGCGTTCAGGTCCAGCAGCGGCGTGTGCTGCGCGGCGGCGGTGGCGCGCACCACGTCGGCCCACGGCGCCAGGTTGTTTTCGAGCACGCCGGCCTTGAAGGTGCGACGCGTCAGCGGCGTTACCAGCACCGGCACGCCACCGAGCGCCTGCACTTCCTGCGCGTAGCGCGTCATATTGACGGGGAATTCGGTTTGCAGGTCGGTCGAGCGGCCAGGTTTACCCGGCTGATCGTTGTGGCCGAACTGGATCAGCACATAGGTTTTGCGGTAGGCATCGGCGCCGCGTAGCAGGCCCTCCACCTCGGCCCATCGGCCTTCTGCGCGGAAGCTGGCGGAGCTGCGGCCGCCCTTGGCGAGATTGATGCAGGTATTGGCGCGGTTGACGCGCGCGCAAAAGGCGTCGCCGTAGCCGCTGTTGCTGGCCATGGTCGAATCGCCGACCAGGATGAAGCGTACCGGTTTCTCGGCCGCTTGGGTGGCGCCGGCAAACAAGGCCAGCGCGGTGCTCAGGGAAAGTAGAAATTTCATGAAACTATCCTAAAAAAAGGGCGCCGGCCGCGATGCGGTCCGGCGCCCGATACTCAGGCGGCGTGACGCGGTTTATGCCGCCACGCTTTCATCAGAACGTGTAGGTTGCACGCACGTTGTAGGAGCGGCCGATCGGGCTGGCGGCGCTGCTCAGGTAACCGAAGGTATACCCGCTGTGGTTGGTCGCAGGCGGTTCGGCGTTGAACAGGTTGGTGATGCCGGCGGTGATCTGCACGTTCTTGAAGCCGTTGTAAGTGGTGGTCACGTTCCACAGCTTGTACGAGTTGATGTCGCGCCAGTATTGCTTGGCCACCAGGTTCTGGTCGGTGTACTTCGAGTTGTAGTTCTGGGTCAGCGTGCTGTTCCAGTTACCCGAGGCCCAGTTCAGACGCAGCGTGTGCTTCCAGCGGTAGGTGATGATCGGGAAGCTCGACGTGGTGCCGTTGCTGGCCACGCCGAACTGGCCGATGTTGGACACGAACGGGCTGCCGTCGAACAGCTGGTTGTCGAACTGCGTCAGGTAGGTGCCGTCCAGATTCACGCGGAAGGTGCCATACGAGGTTTTCGGGAACACGTAGGACGCGGAAACGTCGATACCGGCCGCCTTCTGGCCACCCAGGTTCATGGTGGTGTTGTTCAGGTAGTTCAGCGTGCCGTCGGCGTTACGCACGAAATAGGCGGCGTACTTGACCGGATCCAGGAAGTACACTTGCTCCGGCAGGTTGGCCAGCATGTCAGTCATGCGGATGTTCCAGTAGTCCAGCGACAGCGTGGCGTCCTTGAACGGTTCCATCACCACACCGAGCGTGTAGCCTTTCGATTTTTCCGGTTTCAGGCCGGCGTTGGAGCCGGTCTGTTTTGGCAGCTGCACGTTGCAGACATTGGCCGCGACCTGGCCGGCCACTGGCGTGCCGGTGCCGGCCACGCCTGGCGTGCCGCCAGGGCACAGCAGCGGGTCATCCCATTTGGCGGCGGTCAGGCCGGTGGCGCCGGGCAGGCGGTAGCCGTAGGCGTCGAACAGCGTCGGCGCGCGGAAGCCGGTGTTGGCCGAGCCGCGGAACATCAGTTGCTTGGCCGGTTCCCAGCGGAAGCTGATCTTCGGATTGACGGTGGTGCCGAAGTCGTTGAAATGGTCGGCGCGCACGGCGCCGTTCAGTTCCAGCGTCTTGGTGACCGGTGCGTTGATCTCGGCGAACAGTGCCGCCACGTTGCGCTGGCCTTCGCCGTGCGATGGGCTGGTGTTGGCGTAGGTGACGTCCGAGACGATGGCCAGCTTGGTGTCTTCGGTGGTGTCGCGGTGCAGGTCGGCGCCGACCGCCAGGGCCAGTGAGCCGCCCGACAGTTCCATCAGCGCCTTGCTGGCGGTGAAGTCGACGCCGGTGAAGGTCGATTTCGACGTGCGGTTCTTGGCGCCGTCGACGCCGATCGAAGCCAGGTAGGCCTTGCCGTCGGCGTCCTGCAGGCCGAACGGGTTGAGCTTGCCGTTTTTCAGGCCGTCGATCAGGCCCTGGCCGATCACGTAACCGGAGTCGTAGTAGTTGTCGCGGTTAGAGATACCGATCACCAGGCCGGCCTTGTAGTCCCAGCCGCCGATGATGCCTTCGTCGGTGACGGCGACGCGCTGGTTCAGCTGCACGTCCTTGGTGGTGGCGGCGCCCAGATCGGCCACCGCCCAGGTCACGGTCAGCGGCGCGTTGTTCAGGCCGGCCACGGCGGGGACGCCGCCGCTGCCACCCGGATACCATTTGCTGGTCGACGGCAGGATCGGCGCCACGCCCTTGACGGCCAGCGCGTTGGTTGGGTTGCGGGTAGCCTTGATGAATTCCTCGCCGCGCGAGTAATCGATGCTGACGGTGTGGTCTTCGCTCAGTTTCAACGTGCCGCGGGCGTAGAAGGTCACCTGCTGGTTGGCGTACAGCGCGTTGCCGTACTCGTTGTTGTCGATGACGCAGGTGCCTTTCTGGCCGGCGATCGAGTAGGGCGCCAGGCAGCCGCGGGTACCATAAGGGTTCTGCGCGGTTTTGTTGGTCGGCGTGGTGAAGTTGGCCGGGGTGGCGTTGCCGCCGGTGCCCAGGGTCGGCGCGCGGCCCAGTTGCGTCAGTTTGTCGACCGAGCTCAGGTAGGCGCGGTCAGAGGCGGCCAGCGCGGTGCGCTGGTGGGCGTCGACGGTGGCGTAGACGTTCCAGCCATCGGTTTGCAGGTTGCCCTTGCCCCAGGTGGCGGTCACGCGCTGCTCGTCGCCGCCGCCTTTTTTCTCCGGCTGCACCGCTTGCGCGGTCAGTTGCAGGCCGTCGAACTGGGTCTTGGTGATGAAGTTGACCACGCCGCCGATGGCGTCCGAGCCGTAGATCGAGGAGGCGCCGTCGCGCAGCACCTCGACGCGCGCGATCGCGCTCATCGGGATCACGTCCAGGTTGGCGTAGCCGTCGGCGATGGCCTCGTTGGCCAGGCGGCGGCCGTTCAGCAGCACCAGGGTACGGTTCACGCCCAGGCCGCGCAGATTGATGTTGGTGCCCGAGCCGGCGTTGGACGGCGCCAGCGAGGCCGATTGCGGCAGCGCCATCATGAAGTCGGCCAGCGTGGTCATGCCCTGCTTGACCATGTCCTCGGCCTTGATGCTGGTGACCGGCAACGATGCCTCGTTGGCGACGCGTTTGATGCTCGAACCGGTCACTTCGACACGGGTCATGTTGGCATCGTCGGATTGCGCGGATGCCTGATTGGTCAACGCCAGCACGGCCAGGCTAATCGCCGACAGCAGCAGGCGTGGTTGGGCGGAACGGTGCTTCACCGGATACTGGGACTTCATGGTACGTCTCCTTCGTCTCTTGAATAAAGTTATACGCAGCGCTGGCGTGCGGTTTGCGTGATTGGAGCACCTCGCGTACTCCGTGCCGCTGTGACGAGGGCCGCTTTGTGCAGACAAAGGGCGGCCGAGGTCGAGCCGGTCGATAACTTGATTGTTTTTTCTTTATTGTCGCGGACCGGCATCGAGGCCGGCCCTGCGTTGCTGCCTATCCTTTCTAGCCGCGCGAGAACGTGCGGGTGACGCGTTCGAGGTGGGCGCGCATGGCCTTGCGCGCCGCCGCCGGATCGTGGGCGGCGATCGCCTCCAGGATGCGGCGGTGGTCCTTCAGCGTTTCCTGACGCAGTTCCTCGGTCTGGAAGTGTTCCTTGAGCTTGTGCCACAGGCGGCCGCGCTGGTCCCACAGATAGTTCAGCGATCCGACCAGCGCGCTGTTGCCGGTGGCGCGCGCGATGGCCAGGTGGAAGTTGCGGTCGGCCTGCTCGTTGCTGGCGTAATGGTCGTGGTTGGTTTCCATCTCGATCACCGCCTGCATGATGGCGTCGATGGCGCTGTCGGTGGCCACGCGGGCGGCGATGGCGGCGATCTCGGATTCGATCAGGCGGCGCGCCGACAGCACCTCGAACGGGCCGGGGCCGGCTTCGGCCAGATCGCTGACCGGCGGCTCGGGCACTTCGCTGACATACACGCCGGAACCGCCGCGCACTTCGATCACGCCGCCCAGTTCCAGCGCGATCAGCGCCTCGCGCAGCGAGGCGCGGCTGACGCTGAGTTTGGTGGCGAGGTCGCGCTCCGACGGCAGGCGCTCGCCGGCGGCGATGTGTTCGTTGCGGATGAGTTCCTGAATGCGGTCCGCCACCACGCGATACAGGCGCGGCTCGTGGGCGGTATCGCCGGCGAATGGGACGGGTTTTTTCAGCATGATGTCTCGTATAATTTTCGTGGCTATTGGTTTGCCATCTGGTCAGGCCATTCTAAGGTGGTCAGACCAAATGTGCAATGTGGACTAGCCAAATTAATCGTAAACTGGCATACTCGATTCATGGAGCAGCCCCCTGGCACCGATGTTTACAGACGCAAACCCCAGTAAACATGCGGTTTTCAGGCTGTGGCGTGCAGACCACAACCTGAAGTCGGCCGACCTATAACAGAAGTGGTCAGACCACTTTAAGAGACCAAAAAACAACGTAGGAATTCTAGATGACAACTCCGACGAGCGCCAACCATACGCCGCGCTACATCCTCATGCACGACAACGATAATGTCGCGATTGTCGTCAACGACGGCGGCCTGCCGGCCGGCGCCGTGTTTCCGAATGGTTTGACCCTGCTGGAAGCGATCCCGCAAGGCCACAAGGTGGCGCTGCGCGACCTGAAGTCCGGCGACCGCGTGATCCGTTACAACGTGACCATCGGCTTTGCCACGCACGACCTGCCGGCCGGCAGCTGGCTGGCCGAGCACAATGTCGCGATGCCGGCCGCGCGCGAGCTGGACGGCCTGCCGATCGCCACCGTCAAGCCGCCGCCAATGGAGCCGCTGGACGGCTACACCTTCCAGGGCTATCGCAATCCGGACGGCAGCGTTGGCACGCGCAACATCCTGGCCATCACCACCACCGTGCAGTGCGTGTCGGGCGTGGTGGAATTCGCCGTCGAGCGCATCAAGCAAGAACTGCTGCCGAAATACCCCAACGTCGACGACGTGGTGGGCCTGGAGCACACCTACGGCTGCGGCGTGGCGATCGATGCGCCGGGCGCGCCGATTCCGATCCGCACCATCCGCAATATCGCGCTCAATCCGAACTTCGGCGGCCAGGCCATGGTGGTCAGCCTGGGCTGCGAGAAGCTGCAGCCGACGCGCCTGTTCCCGAAAGGCTCGATCCCGATCCAGAACGCCGGCGGCGCCGATCCGGGCCTGGTCTGTCTGCAGGACGCGCAGCACGTCGGCTTCATGTCGATGATCGAATCGATCATGAAGCAGGCCGAGAAAAACCTCGCTGAGCTGAACAAGCGCCAGCGCGAAACCGTGCCGGCCTCGGAGCTGGTGGTGGGCGTGCAATGTGGCGGCAGCGACGCCTTCTCCGGCGTCACCGCGAATCCTGCGGTGGGCTTTGCCACCGACCTGCTGGTGCGCGCCGGCGCCACCGTGATGTTCTCGGAAGTGACCGAAGTGCGCGACGGCATCGACCAACTGACCTCGCGCGCAACCACGCCGGAAGTGGCCGACGCCATGATCCGCGAGATGGCCTGGTACGACGAATACCTGACCCGCGGTGGCGTTGACCGCAGCGCTAACACCACGCCGGGCAACAAGAAGGGCGGTTTGTCGAACATCGTCGAGAAGGCCATGGGCTCGATCGTCAAGTCGGGCAGCGCGCCGATTTCGGGCGTGCTGTCGCCAGGCGAGAAGCTGACGCAGAAAGGCCTGATCTACGCCGCCACGCCGGCCAGCGATTTCATTTGCGGCACACTGCAACTGGCGGCCGGCATGAACGTGCATATTTTCACCACCGGTCGCGGCACGCCCTACGGCCTGGCCGAGGTGCCGGTGATTAAAGTCGCCACCCGCAACGATCTGGCCAACCGCTGGCACGATCTGATGGACATCAACGCCGGCCGCATCGCCAGCGGCGAGGCCACCATCGCGGAAGTGGGCTGGGAGATGTTCCACATGCTGCTCGATGTCGCCAGCGGCAAGGAAACCTGGGCAGAAAAATGGAAGCTGCATAACGCGCTCGTTCTGTTCAATCCGGCCCCAGTGACGTAAGCTCAAGATAATCAACAACGGAGATAACATGAGCAAGCCATTCAAACGACTGCTGCTGACCGGCGCCGCCGGCGGCCTCGGTAAAGTTCTGCGCGACCACATCAAGCCTTGGGCGGATGTGGTGGTGCTGTCGGATATCGCCGACATGGGCGAAGCGCGCGAGGGCGAGGAAATCGTCCAGTGCGACCTGGCCGACAAGGCCGCCGTCATGCGGATGATGGAAGGCGTGGACGCGGTGCTGCACTTCGGCGGCATCTCGACCGAGAACACCTTTGAAAACATCATGCACGCCAATATCCTGGGCACCGCCAACGTCTACGAGGCGGCGCACAAGCAAGGCGTCAAACGCATCGTGTTCGCCAGCTCGAACCACACGGTGGGTTTTTACCGCAACACCGACTACATCGATGCCACCGCGCCGACCCGTCCGGATTCGTTCTACGGCGTCAGCAAATGCTTCGGCGAGCAGTTGGCCAGCTACTACTGGGACCGCACCGGCCTGGAAACCGTGAGCCTGCGCATCGGCTCCTCGTTCCCGGAACCGAAGGACCGCCGCATGATGGTCACGTGGCTGAGCTACGACGACCTGGTGGAAGCGCTGCGCCGTTCGCTGTTCGCCACGCGCGTCGGCTTCACCGTGTTATTCGGCATGTCCAACAACGACGTGGCCTGGTGGGACAACAGCAAGGCGTCGCACCTGGGCTACAAGCCGAAAGACAGCTCGTCGCAGTTCGACCACCTGTTCCCGGACAGCGGCGACTACCCGGACAAGAACGCCACGGTGACCTACCACGGCGGCGCGTTCGCGCTGGCCGAAATGCGCTACAAGGATTGAGACGCCAGTTCGTCTATCCACCGCATGAACACGCGCAGCCTGGCGCTGACGTGACGATTCTGCGGATAGGCGAGATATAAAGGCATGGGGGCGAGCTGCCACTCTTCGAACAGGGGAGTGAGCTCGCCCTTTTTTACATGCGGCCCCGCCATGTAGCGCGGTGCGCACAACACGCCCATGCCGGCCACGCCGGCGGCGACATAGGCATTGCCGTCGTCCGCCGCGACGACGTAGCGGCCGTTAACTTCCACCTCTTCCTCCCCGCGCCGCAATTTGATCGGCGCGATGCTGCCGCTGCTCGAACGCAGATAGCCGACGATGTGGTGCGGTTCCTGATCCAGTTCGGCCGGATGCGCCGGCGTGCCGTGCGCGCGCAGATAGTCCGGCGCCGCGTAGACGCCCAGCCGCAGGTCCGCCACGCGCCGCGCCACCAGCGACGGCACGGTGATTTCACCGCCGCGAATCACGCAATCGACGTTCTCGCCGATGACATCCACATTGCGGTCGCTGACACCCATGACGATCTGAATGTCCGGATAGCGTTGATGGAAACCGGGTAGCGCTGGCATCAGGATCAGGCGCGCGAACGGGCTGGGGACGTCGATGCGCAGGCGGCCGCGCGGCGCCGCCAGGTCGCCGGCCAGCACGTCGTCCGCATCCTGCAGGTCACCCAGCAGGCGAGCCACGCGGTCGTAGTAGGCCGCGCCTTCGGGCGTCACCTTCACCTGGCGCGTGGTGCGGTGGAGGAGCTTGACCTGCAAGCGCGCTTCCAGTTGCCGCACCAGTTGCGATACGGTGGTCTTGCTCATGTGCAGCGTCTGCGCGGCCTTGGTGAAGCTGCCGGCTTCCACTACGCGCACGAAGGCCAGCAGGGTGTCGAATCGGTCCATGGGATTGTGCGGGAATGGCAAACAGTCATTGTACGTCTTGCGCGTTGATCGGGCGGCGCAGGCCTTTTAAAGTGGCCGCATCACTTCAAAAAGGACTTCACCATGACTGTACGCGACGTTGTTTTTCCACCGGGCCGCCAGGCGCTGTATGAGCGCAACCGTTATTCGCCGGCGATTCGTTCCAATGGCCTGCTGTTTGTCTCCGGCCAGGTGGGCAGCCGGCCGGATGGTTCGCCGGAACCCGAGCTGGAAGCGCAGGTGCGGCTGGCGTTCCAGAACCTGAACGCGATCCTGGCGGAGGCGGGCCTGACCTTCGATGATGTGATCGACGTGACCGTGTTTATGGTCGATCCTGCCAATATCTTCGAGAGCGCATGGCCCATCGTGCAGGAGTTCTGGGGTGAGGCGCCGCATCCCACGCTGACCGGCGTGGGCGTCACCTGGCTGTACGGCTTCGACTTCGAGATCAAAGTGATCGCGGCTTTGAAGGACTGAAAGTATCTGGCGGCGTGCCGTGGCCGGAGAAGCGGCTGCGGTACTGTCCCGGACTGACGCCCAACTGGCGCTGGAATACGCGCCGCAGATTCTGCTCTTCCACATAGCCGGTGTTGGCCGCGATGGTTTTCAGCGGCAGCGTGGTCTTTTCCAGCGCGCGGCAGGCGGCTTCCAGCCGCATCGCTTCTACCATCTTTGCCGGTGTGCGTCCCAGTTGGCTGGCGTAGCTGCGGGCGAAGGTACGTGGCGTCATGCCGGCTTGTTCGGCCAGCCGCTCGACCGTCAGGATTTCATGCAGGTTGGCCGCGACCCAGGTGTGCAGCTCGTCGAAGCGACCGCCTTCCCGTGATTGCGCCGCTAGCGGCACGCTGAATTGCGATTGGCCGCCGGAGCGTTTGATGAACATCACCATCTGCCGCGCGGTCTCGATGGCCACGTGATGGCCGTAATCTTCCTCGATCAGCGCCAACGCTAGGTCGATGCCGGCGCTAACGCCGGCCGAGGTCCATACCGAACCATCCTTGACGAAGATTTTGTCGGCGTCGATGTCGATTTTCGGGTGGAGCTTCCGTAGACGGTCCGCCCATTCCCAATGCGTTGCGGCGCGCTTGCCTTGCAGTTGTCCGGCTGCCGCCAGCAGGAAGGCGCCGGTGCACACGGAGCACAGCCTGCGGACGCGGGGTGCCTGCTTGACGATCCAGTTGACCAGCGCCGGCGGCGCATAGAATTCCTGTCCCTTGCAGCCGCCCGGCGCTATCAGGGTGTCGATCGGCAGCGCATTCAGCGAAGCGATGGAGGCCGTCATCACAGCCAGGCCCGCGCTGGTGGTGATCAGGCCACCGTCTGCGGAAGCGACGACGATTTCATACAGCGGCTCGGCCTCGCTGCTGTGACGCTTGCTGGCGGTCGCCAGTGCCTGCAACGGACCGCTCAGGTCCAGCAGGTTCATGTCGTCGTAGGCCAGCAGGACAACGCGCAGGGTCGGGTGGGCATTCATCGATAGGAAGGATACTCGAATTCCAGCGCGACGAGGAAGGCGGTGCGATGCCCATAGCGCCGCGCAATGCCTTCCAGCGTGCGGTTCAGCGCTTGTCCGGGCAGGCCGGCAATCGGCGGCAGCACCTGTGGTGCGTCGGCGCCGGCTTGCGTGTAATCGGCCAGGAAGACCAGGCCAGAGCGGGAGACTACCGGAGCGGCGCTGTCGGCAACCGTGTACACCTTGCTGCGCTTGGAGCGCGCCCAGGCATCCGCCGTGAAGGCCAGTGTGATCTCGTCCAGGTTCGGTGTCAGTGCCACGCCGATGCGGTCCGGCGCGTGGAACCATTGATTGGTATAGGCGGTGATATAGGCGCCGAGATTGACGCCCAGCCGTGGCTGGAATACATCGCTATCGTGTTTGCTGCTCCAGTCGCTGACGCCGATTTCGCGCGCGACCGACGCTGCGCGCTCATGGCCGGCGATGGCCTCGACCAGCGCGAGCGCGGTCGGCATGGCGGCGCTGACGCCGGCGCTGGAGATCACGCGGCTGTCGGCGATATAACGCACGTTGGTCAGCCATTCGGTATCCGGATAGTGTTCTTTGCGATAGGCGCCGGTGGCCCAGTGGGCGGTGGCGCGGCGGCCTTTGAACAAGCCGGCGTTGGCCACCACCAGCGCGCCATCGCAAATGCTGACGATGGTCGCGCCCTTGGCGCTTTGCGCCGCGATCCACGCCACCAGCGCGCTGTCATCCGGCTAGCCGACGGCGGACACGATGACGTAATCGGCGCCATCGGGGAAGCGGCGGTCAAATCCCGCGATGGTGTCCTGCGGCTGGATGCGCAATGCGGGCCGCATGGTCAATACGCCGTCCTGCGTGGCCACCGCCAGCACTTGCGCCGCGCCGGAGCGCGCCAGCACGCCGTAGGGAATAGCAAAGTCAGTCAGCTCGGTGCCGGCGTTGTAGCCGACGACCGCGATGACCGGCTGGGCGCGGCCATGCGGGTTCTGATAGTTGGGAATCTCGCCAGCGGTGGCGAGGCGGCAGAGTAAAAGGAGGGGGAGGAGTCGTCGCATGCGGCCATTATCGGCCGCCGGCTGTGCGGCGGAATGACATAAAACAGTCAATTCCCGCCACGTCGTCAGAGCCAGTAATGCGCCGTTAGCACCAAGGCGTTATAGATCGCATGGACCAGCATCGGCGCCAGCAGGGTTTTGCTGCGTTCATAGGTCCATGCGGTGCACAGGCCGAGGATGAACACCGGCAGCATCGATAGCGGCGGGTGCACCACCGCGAAGATGGCGGCGCTCATCAGCATTGCCTGCGGCGCGTTCATCGAGCGCCGCAAGCCGCCGTAGATCAAGCCGCGGAAGATGAATTCTTCGCACAGCGGCGCCGCCACCACGACCAGCGCGAAGAGCCACAGGCTGCCGCCTTTCAGCGTCGGCGCGGACTTCAGCACTTCGGTCCACAGCGACGAATGCTGCAGGGCGATCAGGTAGGCGACGCCGCACGCGCAGGCGACGGCGGCGCCGATGGCGGCGGTGCGCAGCGAGAGCCCCAGGCTGGTGCCGCGCAGGATCACCGGTACGCCGGCCGCCTTGCTGCGCCAGTACATCAGCCGCATCAGCAGGTACACCGTCAGCCCGGAAAGGCCGAAGGCGATGGTGACGCGTTGCGGAGTGACCGTGGGCGCCGTGAGCAGTACCAGCGCTTGCAGGATGAAAAAGGTGGTGGCGGCGATCAGGCCGTCCGCCGCCGATACGCGCGCCGGCGGCGCGGCGGCGGGATCGAGCAGGTAGGGCAGGGCGTCGCGCGCCTTCTGCCAAAGCGCCAGCGCCATCGAGGCGGTCAGCACCATCACCACCAGCTTCTGCGACCACACGCTGGTGTAGATGCAGTAGGTGTAGAAGCTAGCCAGCAGCATGTACAGGTACACGTAGGTCGGCCGCACGCGGTTGCGCGTGTCCACCGCCAGCGGGTCGCAGGCGAATACGCCCAGCGAGACCGCGATCATCGAGTAGATCGGAATGCCGGCCACCACCAGCAGGACCAGCGCCAGCATATGCCATTCAAACCGCTCGGTGTACCAGGCGGTGATACCCAGCACCACGACGGGATAGGCCATGGTCAGCACGCCCCACAGTTTGGCCTTTTCCTTCAACGCGCTTTCGATCGAGCGCGGCACCGTGTACAGCAGCCACAGGACGTTGCCTTCGTTGTTCAGTGTCTGGAAGGCAGACAGCATCAGCACGTAGACGCCGAGACCGAAGGCGATCGAGGCCGCCAGCGTGTGGTGCTCGCCCAGCTCCTCCAGGCTATTGAGCTTGCCGTTGAAGACCATCTGGCTGACGATGATGATGATCGGTAGCAGCAGCGTCTGGAACAGGAAGTTGCGGTCGCGGCTCAGCAAGCGTAGCTCGCGCCGCTGCAGCGGCGTCAGGATGGCGCCGACCGCGTTCGACAGCAGCGCCAGCGGCGTGCGCGACGCGGCCGCGCCGGCCAGCGCAGGCGGCCGGACGGGCCCGCGTGCGCTTTCGCGCGCGCCGGAATTGACCACGCCATGGCGCAACTGGTAGCGCAGCAGCGCCATGCCGGCCCACATCAGCAGCGCCACCTGCGCCAGCAGCAGCGCCACCAGCACCGCGCATTGCGAGGCCTCGCGCGCCTGCAGCGCCTGCAGCGTCAGGCCGGGCGGGGTCCAGTTGAACCACGATGGAAACGTGCGCGCCCAGTTCATCACGAAGCCATTCGCGGCCGGCATGCCGAGCGCCATGACGAAGTAAATCAGCGGCAGGTTGAGCAAACCAGTCAGCGCCTGCAGGTTGCGCAACTGCGACCCGGGTAGCCACATGCGCAGGCCGGTGTCGGCCAGCGTGTAGAGCAGCGCCGCAGGCATCAGCAGCAGTACGGTCGCCAACAGCGCGATCGGCAGCGCAAACCAGGCGTGGCCGGAGTAAAAGGCGATCACGCCGTAGGCCGGTAGCAGCGCGAACCAGCCGGGGAGGTTGCTGACGCTGCGTTCCAGCACCCGGCCCCACAGCAGTACGCCGCGCTCGACCGGCAACGTCACCAGCCATTCCAGATCCCAGTCCGGCTGCGCCATTTCCTTGCTCCCCAACGGCATCAGCACGGCGAGCAGGAACAGCACGGAGACTTCCATCGTCAGACCGTGCATCAGTGGTGACGCGAAGGGCGCGGTGAGCAGTTCCTCGGTCGCCGTGTGCATGTCGTTGTGGTGCTCGCCCTGTTTGTCGATGTAGCGGCATTCGCTGGCCGGGTCGAGGTGGCACTGCATGTTCAGCACCGCGTTGTTGGCCATGCCGGCGAACGACACGCACATCACCACCATCATCATCAGCGACAGTATCCACAGGCTACTGCGCTTGCCGCCGGTGGTGTCGCGCGCCTTCTTCCGTTTGAAGCGGAACAGGTTATTGAACAGCACATTGCGCTGGCGCGTCAGGCGCATGCGCGTCATCAGCCAGATGGTGCGCAGCGCGGTCATTGCGCCGTCTCTTCCGCCGCTTCGCCGGTGATCTTCAGGAATACGTCTTCCAGTGAGCCGGTGGCCGAGGCGTCGGCGCGGATTTGGTCCAGCGTGCCGGTGGCCACCAGGTCGCCGCGATGGATGATGCCGACCCGGTCGCACAGCCTTTCTGCCATGTCCAGCAGGTGGGTCGAGACAAAGATGGTGACGCCGCGCGCGGCCGCCGCCAGCAGGCGCTCCTGCACCTCGCGCGAGGCGCGCGGATCGAGGCCGTTGATCGGCTCATCGAGGATCAGCACCGCCGGATCGTGAATCAGCGCGCAGGCCAGGCCGAGGCGCTTCTTCATGCCCAGTGAGTAGTTGACGGCGTAATCCTCGCCCGCTTCGTCCAGGCCGAATTCGGTCAGCAACCGCGCGCCGCGCCGCGCCGCCTCGGCGCGCGAAAAGCCGTGCATCTCGCCGACGAATTGCAGGATCTCGCGGCCGCGCAGGTAGTCGTAGAAGACCGGTGTGTCGGGCAGGTAGCCGACGCGCCGTTTCACTTCGGCCGGCTCGGTGTGGCAATCGAGGCCGTCGATCAACACCTGGCCGCCGCTGGGCACCAGAATGCCCATCATCATGCGGATGGTGGTGGTCTTGCCGGCGCCGTTGGGGCCGAGGAAGCCGAACACTTCGCCGCGCCGCACGGTCAGCGTCAGCGGTTTGACGGCGTGGAAGCTGCCGTAGACTTTGGACAGGCCTTGAAACTCGATCATGAGGGACACCGGCAATGTTGTGAAATTATCACGCCATCATAACACCGCCGGCGCGCCTACTCCCTGGGATAGAGACTCATGCCGAAACGCTCGGTGCGCGGCATCCAGTTGCCGGTGATGTCGGCCGAGGCCAGCACGCGCTCGGCGCGGCCGATCAGCAGCGCGCGCGGCACCATGCCGATGTAGCGCGAGTCTTCGCTGTTGTCGCGGTTATCGCCCAACATCATGTACTGGCCGGGCGGCACCACGATCGGGCCGAAATCGCGGCGCGCCTGCAACTGCGGCAGGAACTGTACGGCGTGACGGGCATCGCCCAGCTGTTCATCGACGCGCACGGTGGCCAGGTCGCCGACGCCGCGAATGTTCTCGGTGCCATGGCCGAGCGCCGTGTAGCCGGCCGGCTGGCCGTTGATGCGCAGCTGCTCGTTATGCATCTCGACGCGGTCGCCGGGCAGGGCGATCACGCGCTTGATCAGCCGCATGCCATTGACCGGCGAGGAAAACGTGACGATGTCGCCGCGCTGCGGCTCGCCGGTCGGGCTGATGACGATGTCGGTCAGCGGCACTTTGACGTTGTAGGCCAGGCGGTTGACGAACACCACGTCGCCCTCCAGCAGGTTGGGATGCATGGAGGCCGACGGAATCGGATTCCAGTCGGCGACCGCTGTGCGGAAGATGCCGAACAGCGCCAGGAACATCAGGAAGCTTTTGTTGGTGCGCAGCCAGTTCATCATGATCAGGTTTCCGGTAAGTGGTTTTCACGCCTGTTGGCGTGTATCCATAGTGTGGTCAGATTCTTAACCACGGCTTAGCGGCGGAGCTGCTAGTGCGCGCTTTTCTGCACCAGCGCGCTGCCGGCACCATGGCGGCGGGCTTCGCTGACGGCGCTCACCGTGCCGTCGGGATGGAACACCAGCGCGTTGGCGGCGCCGATTTCTTCTGGCGTCTTGCTCCAGCGCTGGCCGGTTTTTTCCAGCGCCCTGGCCTGCGCGCTGTCCGGGAAGCCCGGTTCCACATCGGTGACCATGCCGTTGCGTTCCGACAGTCGCGGCGCGTTCAGCGCATCGGGCATCGACATGCCCAAGTCGACGTAGTTGAAGATGGTCTGCAGCACGGTGGTGATGATGGTCGCGCCACCGGGGCTGCCAATCGAGAAGGCCGGCTTGCCGTTCTTGAAGGCGAGAGTCGGCGCCATGCTGCTGCGCGGCCGCTTGCCGGCTTCCGGCACGTTCGGCGCCGGGCCGGAAAAGTCGAAGTCGGTCATCTCGTTATTCAGCAGGAAGCCGTAGCCCGGCACCACGATGCCGCTGCCGCCCCAGGATTCAATCGTGTAGGTGTAGGAGACGATGTTGCCGTCCTGGTCGGACACGGTCAGGTGGGTGGTGTGCGCGCCTTCCGCGATGAGCTTGTTGGCGTTGGGACGCAGCGGCACGCTGACGTCGTTCTGGAATGGATACGGATCACCGGCCGGCGCGTGTGTGCTGGCTTGCGAGGGATTGATCAGCTCGCGGCGCCGCGCCGCGTATTCCTTGCTCAGCAGGCCGGCCACCGGCGCCTCCACATATTCGGGATCGGCCAGATAGGCGTTGCGGTCGGCGAAGGCGAGGCGGCTCGCTTCCAGATACAGATGCTCGGCGCGGGCGCGCGGCATGGATTTGAGGTCGTAGCCTTCGAGGATGTTGAGCGCCTGCGCCACGGCGATGCCGCCGCTGCTCGGCAAGGGCATGCCGTACAGGTCGTAGCCGCGATAGGTGCTGTGCACCGGCTGGCGCAGGCGCGCTTCGTAGTTGGACAAATCGGCCAGCGTGATGGCGCCGCCGTTGCGGTTGACCGCGTCGACCAGCGCGCGCGCCATCGGGCCGGTGTAGAACACCTTGACGCCGCCGGCCGCCAGTGCGCGGTAGGCCTTGGCCAGGTCCGGATTGCGCAGCGTGGTGCCGGCGGCGATGGCCTTGCCATTCTTCAGATACAGCGCGGCGGTGGCGGGAAATTGCGCGAACTTGGTTTCGTTCTCCCGCAGCAGGCGCGAGAAATTATCGTTGACCTTGAAGCCCTTGCTGGCGACATCGATGGCCGGCGCCAGCACCTGTCTGAAGGACATCGAGCCGTAGCGGTCCAGCGCCTCGTGCCAGCCACGCACCGTGCCCGGCACGCCGACCGAGCGGCCGCTGGCGACCACCTGGTCGAAGTCCATCTCCTTGCCGTTCTGCAGAAACACGCTCGGCGTGACGCTGGCCGGCGCCGTTTCGCGGTGGTCAATGGCGATCACGCGCTTGTCCTTGGCCAGGTAGATCACCATGAAACCGCCGCCGCCGATGCCGCAGCTGAACGGATCGGTCACGCCCAGCGTGGCGGCCGCCGCCACCGCCGCATCGACCGCGTTGCCGCCCTGGTTCAAGATGGTCATGGCGGCCCGCGAGGCCGGTTCGCTGATGGTGGCCACGGCGCCGCCGGTGCCGGTGGCGACCGGGGTCTTGGCGGCGGCGGGCAGTGCCAGGGAGAGGATGATGGAGGAGACGAGAACGGTGCGTGCGGTGGCGGTCATGGGCAAGGTTCAAGGTGGGTTAATGTTGCTCACCTTTAAGCTTACCCGATAATCCGGCGGCGCCTCGGTTTTTGCCGGCAACGCTTTCGGCTCGTAACCGGCCAGTGTGAACGTCAGCCCGGCGCGCTGGACGGTGGCGACGCCATTCGGCATATTGTCCGACAGCACGAAGCTGCTGACCGTGCCGTCCGCTTGGTGCAGCGTGAAGCTGAAGCTGATGTAGCCAGCCCAGACGCACACCGAGCCGGCGCGGCAGCGGCTGTCGTTGACGCGCTCCAGCCGCACCAGCGGCGCGGCCTGGGCGACGCCGGCCATGCCGCCGGCGGCGGCCGGGCCGATGGTCGCGCTGGCGCCCGGGGTCAGCACATAGATGGTGGTGAACGGCGCCGGCGGCGGGCGGACTTTGTTGGCGGAGCCACAGGCATGCAGCGCGGCCATGACGGCCACGAGCAAAGGCAGCACGAATAGCTGCCGTAATATTGTTTTTTTCATGGTGAGCCTCTTGCTTCAATTTAAGGCAAGCTTAGCAAAAAGACCATGCGCGCGGCGCACGAACGGCACGCAGTCAGCGCTAGCGCAAACAGGTGGTAAAAAAAATGCCGCCGGCGCAGGCGCCGGCGGCATTCCGGGAGGGCGAAGATGGCTTACACGTAGGCGGCCAGCGCGCCCTTCATTTTTTTCAGCGCCGCCGCTTCGATCTGGCGGATACGCTCGGCCGATACGCCGAACTCATCTGCCAGCGTGTGCAGCGTGGCGCCGGAACCGTCGTCGTTGGCCAGCCAGCGCGCTTCGATGATGCGGCGCGAACGTGGGTCCAGCTTGCCAAGCGCTTCTTCCAGGCCTTGCGACTGCAGGCGGGTCACCTGTTCGGCTTCCAGCACGCGGGTCGGCTCCGAGGCTTCGGACGACAGGTAGGCGATGGGCGCGAACTTGTCGTCTTCGTCATCGGTCGGCGATTCCAGCGCGATGTCACGGCCGCTCAGGCGCGTTTCCATCTCGATCACTTCCTCGCGCTTGACGTCCAGCGTCTTGGCCAGTTGGTCGATCTGGGTCGGCGTCATCGCGTCCAGCCCGGTCTTGTGGCTGCGCAGGTTGAAGAACAGCTTGCGCTGGGCCTTGGTGGTGGCCACTTTGACCAGGCGCCAGTTCTTCAGGATGTATTCATGCATCTCGGCCTTGATCCAGTGCATCGCATAGGACACCAGGCGCACGCCCTGATCCGGGTCGAAACGCTTGACCGCCTTCATCAGGCCGATATTGCCTTCCTGGATCAGGTCGCCATGCGGCAGGCCATAACCCAGATAACCGCGCGCAATCGACACCACCAGGCGCAGGTGGGACATCACCAGACGCTCGGCGGCGCCCAGGTCGGCTTGTTCCTTGAGGCGTTTGGCCAGGGAAATTTCTTCGTCGTGCGTCAGCATCGGCAGGCGATTGACGGCCGAAATGTAGGCATCCAGGTTGCCCAGGCTGCCACTAAACCCGAGTCCCAGAGCACTGTTTTTCGCAGGTACCACGGACATCATAGTCATTTTCGTTTCCTTCGCTTGAAGATTGCTTATGAGCACTCATGTACTCTCTGGTACATATATTAGCACTCTCTGTCGATGAGTGCCAATCACCCTAAATTAATGGACCTGATAGTAAAAACACTATCGGGAGTCCCGTTATGTTTAGGATGCGTGATGGATCTTAGGAGCGGCTTAACGATGAAAATTAGCGTAGACGCGCGCGCGGACGCGGTCCGTGCGCGGACGCACGGACCGGCAACGGCATGCTTAGCTCAGGCGGGCGGTATGGCGGCGGACCGACAGGCGGGCGCCGATCAGGCCGAGCGAGGCGGACAGCAGCAGCAGCGCGACCAGCATCAGCGGTTGTAGCGGCGTCAGCTGGAATTCCGACGCGTACAGTCTGGCGAATTCGGCGATCGCGGTGTTCAGCGGGCCGAGCGCCAGCGTCACCGCGCCCAGCGCCAGCGCGCCGGCGCACAGGCCCAGCAGCGCGCCGGTGTAGTAAAACGGCCGGTGGATGAAGCTGTCCGTGGCGCCGATCAGCTTGGAGACCAGGATTTCCTCGCGCTGGGTCAGCACCTGCAGGCGGATGGTGTTGAAGATCACCGCCACCACCACCGTGCCCAGCGTGGCCGCCAGCAGCAGCAGCGCCAGGCGCAGAATGTTGATCAGCGCGGCCAGGCGCTTGACCCAGGCCGAATCGACCTGCACCGTGTCGACGCCCGGCAGCGTGCGGATCTGCTCGGCCAACTGGTCGACGTCGCCGCCGGCCTGGGCGTTGCGGAAGGCGTCCAGCTTCAGCACATAGCTGTCCGGCAGCGGGTTGTCGCCCAGCGTGGCCAGCACGTCGGCCAGGCCGTTTTTGTCTTTCAGGCTGTCCAGCGCCTTTTCGCGCGGCGTGAAGATGATCTTGGCCTGCTTGTCGTGCACCGTCTGGCGCAACTGCACCGCCAGTGCCTCGGCCTGCTCGCGCGGCGTGTCCTGCTTGAGGAACACCGAGATTTCCGGATCGACCGACAGCGTTTCCGACATCGGCCGCACATTGTCCAGCAGGGTCACGCCCATGAAGGGCAGGGCCAGCGCGATCGCCACCACTAATATATTGAACAGGAAGCCGCCCGGCGAGCGGCGCAGATGCACCAGCGCCGCGGCCATGGCGTAGCGGTGTTGGCGGAACCAGTACGTCATGCCGCCACCTCCAGTTGGCCGTGGTTCAGATGGATGACGCGCGCGGCGGCGTCCAGCATCACCTCGTCGTGGCTGGAAATCAGGCAGGTCACGCCGACCGAGTTGAAGGCTTTCAGCGCCTCCAATACTTTGTTGGCGCTGGCGCGGTCCAGGTTGGCGGTCGGCTCGTCGGCCAGAATGACTTGCGGGCGGTTGACGATGGCGCGCGCGATCGACACGCGCTGCTGCTCGCCGCCTGACAGGGCCAGCGGTTCGGCGCCGGCGCGGTCGCCAAGGCCGACTTTGTCCAGCGCCGCGCGGGCGCGCTGCTCGGCCTGCGTCTTGGAGGCGCCGGTCACCAGCAGCGGCAGCATGACGTTGGCCAGCACGCTGCGGTCGGTCAGCAGCCGTTGTTGTTGAAAGATCAGGCCGAGGTTGCGCCGCAGGAAGGGCACGGCCACCGGTTTGATGCGGGAAATATCCTGGCCGTTGACGATCACCTGGCCGCTGCTGGGGCGTTCCATGGCGGCGATCATCTTCATCAGCGTGGACTTGCCGGCGCCGGAGGGGCCGGCCAGGAACACCAGTTCGCCTTTTTCAATGGTGAAGGAGATGCCGCGCAGCGCCGTCACATCGGATGTGTATTGTTTGGAGACGTTGCGGAATTCGATCATGGCGGTCGGGAGATTATCCAAGCAGGGCTTCTACAAATTCGGCGGCCACAAACGGCTGCAGGTCGTCGATTTTCTCGCCCACGCCGATGAAGTACACCGGCACCGGACGCACGCGCGCGATCGCCGCCAGCACGCCGCCCTTGGCCGTGCCATCGAGCTTGGTGATCACCAGGCCGGTCAGCTTGAGGGCGTCGTCGAAGGCTTTGACTTGCGCCAGCGCATTTTGCCCGGTATTACCGTCGATCACCAGCAGTGTTTCGTGCGGTGCGCCCTCCATGCCCTTGCCGAGGACGCGCTGGACCTTTTTCAGTTCCTCCATCAGGTGCAGCTGGGTCGGCAGGCGGCCGGCGGTGTCGACCATGACGACGTCGAGCCCCTTGGCCTTGCCGGACTGCACGGCGTCGAACGCCACGGCGGCCGGGTCGCCCGAGGCCTGCGAGATCACGGTGATGTTGTTGCGCTGGCCCCAGACCATCAGCTGCTCGCGGGCGGCGGCGCGGAAGGTGTCGCCGGCGGCCAGCAGCACCGACTGGCCGTGCGTCTGCATGTGCTTGGCCAGCTTGCCGATGGTGGTGGTCTTGCCGGCGCCGTTGACGCCGGCGATCATCATCACGGTCGGCGTGTGGCGGCCCAGCTCAAACGGCCGTTCCAGCGGCGTCAGCAGTTCGAGCAGCAGTTGTTTCAGCGCGGCCTTGACGGCGGCGGCGTCGAGCAGCTTGTCTTCCTTGACCCGGCGCTTGAGCGTGTCGAGCAGATAGGTGGTGGCGTCGACGCCGGCGTCGGACATCAGCAGCGCCGCCTCCAGCTCGTCGTACAGCGCGTCGTCGATCTTGGCGCCGACGAACAGCACCGACAGGTTGTTGGAGGTTTTTGCCAGGCCGGCTTTCAGGCGCGCCATCCACGATTGCTTTTTCTCCGCCGGTTCTTCGATCGGCAGCAGTTCGGCCAGCTCGGGCGATGGGGCGACGGACGGGGCGGGCGTGGGGGCGACGGCAGGGGTCGCGGGCGCTTCGGGAGCGACAGGTTTTTTCTTGAAGAAGCTAAACATGGATCAGTGTTTGGGGGTGCTGGCCAGCACGGGAATGGGTTTATTTTACCAGAGCCCTGAGGCGACCAGCGTCAGCCGACCGCCAGCGCCGCGTGGCGTGCGCGCCAGGCGGCGATGGCGCCGGCCACGTCGGCCAGTCCGAACACCCGCACATACGGCGGGCGGCGGCGTTTCAGCGCGGCGTTGCCGCCGCCGGCCCACAGCTCGGCGGCGCCCGCCAGCCGGACCTGCAGCTCGGCCAGGCCGTCGAGCACCTGGCGCGGATTCATCGCCACCGAGAACGACAGCGCGATGATATCGACCCGTTGCACGCGCGCGGCGTCGACGATGTCCAACAGCGGCGTCTGCACGCCCAGCGAAATGCAGTGCGCGCCTTCGGCCACACACATGGCCTCGGCCATCAGCAGGCCCAGGCCGTGGCGTTCCTGCGGTAGCGTGGTCAGCAGGATGCGCGGCGCGTTGACGTGGTTGCCGTTGGCCTGTGGCATGGCGAAGATGGCGCTGCGCATCACCACTGTCAGCGACTCGGTATATAGATGCTCTTCAAACGTGGCCAATTGGCCGCTGGCCCAGGCGTCGCCCACCAGCGTGGTCAGCGGGCCCACCAGTTCAGTGACGAAACTCTTCAGCCCCATCATCAGCAGTGCCTGCGACAGCTTGCGGCGCAGCGCTTCCATTTGGTGGCTCTTGCACAAGTCCAGATAGCCTTGCAGTTCCGGTGCTGGCGCCGCCGGGTCCTGGCCGCTGCCGGCCGCCTTGCCGCTCAGCGCCTGCAGTTCGGCGGCGCTGTACTGGATCACTTTGCCCGGACGGAAGCCGAGGTCGATCAGCCGCTTCACCAGCCGCAGCTTGTGTACCTGTTCGATGGGGTAGACGCGCTCGCCGTTGGGATCGCGTAAAGGCCGGGGGAAGTCGTAGCGGCGCTCCCACACGCGCAGCGTCTCCTTGGCCACGCCAGTGTCGCGCTCGACGTCGCTGATAGTGCTGGGCACGGTTTGTGAGGGAACGGTGTTGGTCATGAGCTAGTGGTGGCACGGGGTGGGGTGCGACGGCGACCTGCATTCTACATTCGTTTTTAGCCTGAAAGTACCGCCTGTCGGCGCTGGGGTGCGCGCCACCGCCCATCTCGCGCGAGCTTGTCCAAGACACATTCTTGGCATGGAGAACTATTTAGTGCAAACGCTTTTTAAAGCCATCGTTGTCGTGGACAAAAATGTTTCCGTTGCGTGCCAACAGGGTGTGCCAATGTCGCGTCAGCGCCGCCGCGCGGCTTGAGGTGAATCAATTTCATGCACCAATTAGGTGCGGCTGTGCAAGAATTTGCACTATTTTGTCTCCTCAATACAACAGGTAGCAATTTCTTACAAATCGGTGATGCCCTGCAACTTTTCGCGCTTTGGACAAAATTTACTACATAAATAAAGCTGCAATACTAGGAGCAAAGTTGGTTTCGGGCCTGTTTGGCGGGATAAAACCGCCGAACAAAGTCCGGAGTTGTTAGCTTAATACCATTCGGTCGAGGCGAACATGGTGCGGCTTCAGTATAAAATGGCGTCACGAATAGCAATGTAGCTATTTTTACTTGGTCCAACGAAGAAGCGGTACATCCGTGTTCATCGTGCGGGAAAACACTGTTGGTACGCTTGATCGGCAGGAAATATTGCGATGCGGTAAAATACCGCTGCTTTGAAAAACAGACGGGCATCGAGACTGTTCAGTATGAATGGTTTTACACTTGTCGAAATTTCCGGGCATCAGTACATTGCCGCGTCCTGCGCTCCATGAGGGCGCTGTGATCAAGCCGGCGTAGATTCATCGGCCGCATCGAGTGACGCAGTTCCATCGCGGACTGCACTGTGGCAGCTGGGGAGTTTGCCCTCACGCACAAATGGCATCAGCCGGGCAGCATCGAACACGCCGTACTACTGGCTTATTTTTACAGCAACACAACTGAAGGAAACACGTAATGAAAAAATCCCTTATCGCTATCGCCGTACTGGCAGCAACCAGCTCCGCAGCTTTCGCTCAATCGAACGTCACCATCTACGGCATCCTGGATGCTGGCATCGTTGCTGACCGCGGCGGCAAAGACGGCAATGTCACCCAGCTGAACAGCGGCGCCGCCTCGGCATCGCGTATCGGCTTCAAAGGCACCGAAGATCTGGGCGGTGGTCTGAACGCGATCTTCAAACTGGAAACCGGCGCGAAAATCGACAAAGGCACCCTGGACAACGACAACAACCGTCTGTTCAACCGTGAAGCCTATGTTGGTCTGTCGTCGAAAACCGCTGGTACCCTGACCCTGGGCCGTCAGTACACCCCGTACTACGAAACCCTGCGTGACGTTGGCGATCCATTCGCCATGGGCATGGCTGGTACCGCTAAAAACCTGTTCCCAGTTGCCAGCTTCATGACCCGCAACGACAACGCCGTTGTCTACAAAACCCCTGACCTGGCTGGTTTCACCGGTAGCGTTTCGTACAGCCTGGGCGAAGTTGCTGGCGACGCATCGGCAACCCGTCAAGTTGGCGGCGCGCTGGCCTACAAAAACGGCCCGCTGAACGTTGCTGTTGCTTACAACATGAAAAACAACGACACCTCGACGCTGAAAACCGCTGGCGTGGGCCACAACACCCTGATCGCTGCTAACTACGACTTCCAAGTGGTTAAAGTGTTCGGCGCCTACAGCAAAGATTCCGGCCTGAACAGCGCTCCGCTGAACAGCACCGCGACCGCCTTCAGCACCGTGCCATTCGTTGCTTCGCAAGACAGCACCGACGCCCTGATCGGCGTCAGCGCACCAGTTGGCACCGCCGGCACCGTGACCGCGTCGTACATCAACAAGAACGACAAAGAAGTCTTCAACCGTGACGCTTCGCAATGGGCAATCGGCTACAACTACGCGCTGTCGAAACGCACCAGCACCTACGTTGCTTACGCTAAAATCAAAAACAAAAACGGCGCAGGCTACACCGTTGGTAACAACACCGACGCCGGCACCGGCGACAAAGCCTTCAACGTGGGCGTAAAACACTCGTTCTAATCTCTGACTAGTCAGGTTTAGATACTTCAACGGCTGCCTTGTGCAGCCGTTGTTCTTTTCTGAAAGCGGTAATGATGAAGATGACACGACGCGTGGTTGTTGCCGGCGCCATTCTGCTGGCGTCGTGCGCCGTACTGGCGGCGCCGAAGAAGAGTGCGCCGAGCAAGCCCGGCGCGCTGCCGCGCTACGGCATGCTGGTGTATTCGGATTTGTGCATTCACCCGGACAGCGGGGAGTTCGGTGGCCAGCGCATCACGCTGCAGCGCTTTGCCGAAGTCGATACCGTCTTGTATGAATATACCGCCGGCGGCTTGAGCTGGCCGGTAGTGGCCCACGACGTGACCATCGATCCGCGCGGCCAGCAGTTTTATTTCACGGTGCAGCCGCCCGACGAGGACGAGCGCACCGTCAACGCCAAAGTGGTGGATGGCGGCAGGGCCATTGTGCTCGACGGTGGCTACTGCGGCGATGACTCGCTGCCGATGCGCCTGCCGCTGGTGACGGACTATGGTCGCAAGGCCAGCGCCTGCCGCGCTTGTCCGGCGCCGAAAACCCCGCCGGAACAACCGCATGAAGAGGAGAAGCCGCTGCAGGACAGCGGCTCCAGCCGCACCGCCGGCCTATGATTTGGCCGCGGCGGCGTGGTTGCGGATGGTTTCCAGCGTCGCGCCCGGCGTGATCAGGTTGCCGTCGTAGCGCAGCTCGATCACCGCCGGCAGATGCTTTTCGCGCGTGTGGCTCAGCGCGCGCCGCAGCGCCGGCGCGAACTGCGCCGTCTCCGTCACCACCTCGCCGGCGCCGCCGTAGGCCACGGCCAGCGCGGCAAAGTCCGGATTGTGCAGCGTGGTGCCGGACACCCGGCCCGGATACTCGCGCTCCTGGTGCATGCGGATGGTGCCGAACATCGCGTTGTTGAACACGATGATGATGACGCCGGCCTGATACTGCACCGCCGTGGCCAGCTCCTGGCCGTTCATCAGGTATTCGCCGTCGCCGGCGAAGGTGATCACCGTGCGCGACGGATCGATGATCTTGGCCGCCACGCCGGCCGGTACGCTGTAGCCCATGGCGCCGCTGGTCGGCGCCAGTTGGGTGCGCATGCCGCCGTAGCGGTGGAAGCGGTGCGCCCAGGTCGCATAATTGCCGGCGCCATTGGTGATGATGACGTCGTGCGGCGCCAGCTGTTCAATCTGTTGCATCACCTGCCACAAGTCCAGCGGCGCCTTGCCGTCCTGGAAGATGGCCGGCTGCTGTTGCCACGCCACGTACTCGGCGCGCGCCGCTGCCACGCTGCCCATCCAGGCCGACGCCGCCACCGGCGGCATCGCCGCCAGCATCGCCGCCACCTGCGGCATGCCGCTGTTGATCATCACTTCGGCCTGGTAGACGCTGCCCAGTTCCTCGGCATCCGCGTGCACATGGATCAGGCGCTGCGCCGGCACCGGCGCTTGCAGGATGGCGTAGCCGCTGGTGGTCATCTCGCCCAGGCGCGGGCCGATGGCCAGGATCACATCGGCCTCGCGCACGCGCGCCGCCAGTTTCGGATTGATGCCGATGCCGACGTCGCCGATGTAATGCGGGTGGTCATTGTCCAGCAGATCCTGGAAGCGGAAGGCGCAGGACACCGGCAAGTGGTTGGCTTCGGCAAAGCGCTGGATGTCGGCGCAGGCCGGTTCGTTCCAGCCGCCGCCGCCCAGCAGGACCAGCGGTCGTCGCGCCGTCGCCAGCATGGCGCGCACGGTGGCGATCTGTGCGTCGGTGGGGGCGGCCTGCACCGGCTGGTAGCGGCGCGTGTCGGCCGTCACCGCACGGGTGGTCAGCATGTCCTCTGGCAGCGCCAGCACCACCGGGCCGGGCCGGCCGCTGGTGGCGATCTGGAAGGCGCGCGCGATATATTCCGGAATGCGGTCGGCGCGGTCGATCTGCGTCACCCACTTGGCCATCTGGCCATACATGCGGCGGTAGTCGATTTCCTGGAACGCTTCGCGGTCGATGAAGTCGCTGCCGACCTGGCCGATGAACAAAATCATCGGGGTCGAGTCCTGGAACGCGGTGTGCACGCCGATCGAGGCATTGGTGGCGCCCGGCCCGCGGGTGACGAAGCAGATGCCCGGCTGGCCGGTCATCTTGCCGTAGGCGTCGGCCATGAAGGCGGCGCCGCCTTCCTGGCGGTTGATGATGAAGCGGATGTCGGAGTCGTGCAGGGCGTCGAGCACGTCCAGATAGCTTTCGCCGGGGACGCCGAAAGCGGTGTCCACGCCGTGGATCTTCAGGGCATCGACCAGGATCTGGCCGCCGGAGCGGGATGGTTGCGTCATTATTGTGGGCCTCGTGGGTGAATTATCAGAGCATTCTACGGCGGTGGCGCGGGGGCGGCTTTTGGAATGGCGACACCAAATTTCAGATTTGCCGGCGCGGACTGGTACAATAGCGCCCGAAGCAAGCCAGACAGCCGCTGGTCAGTGCGTAAGGCCTGACGGGAGGAAGGTCCGGACTCCATAGAGCGGGGTGACGGTTAACGGCCGTCCGCTGAAAGCCTCTCACGAGGTATAAGGCGAGGAATAGGGCCACAGAGACGAGCGTATTAAGTTACGGTGAAACGCGGTAACCTCCACCTGGTGCAATTCCAAATAGGCACGCGATGATGTGGCTCGCGGAGCGTGCGGGTAGGAAGCTTGAGCGCTGGAGTAATCCAGCGCCTAGAGGAATGGCTGTCATAGCGCGGGTTCGCCTGCGCCGTAACAAAATCCGGCCTATCGGCTTGCTTCAACTAATAACGATTGTTCGCGGCGGACGCGGAACCGGGCGCACGCCGCGCAGGGGACTTTCCGCCGATGAAAAAATACATCCTCGCCCTGGACCAGGGCACGACCAGTTCGCGCGCCATCCTGTTCGACCATCAGGGCCGCATTTGCGGTTGCGCGGCGCAGGAATTCCCCCAACATTTTCCGCATCCCGGCTGGGTCGAGCACGACCCGCAAGATATCTGGCGCAGTCAGCTCGTGGTGGCGCGCAAGGTGCTGGCGGATCAGCATGTCGACGCCCGCGACGTGCTGGCGATCGGCGTGACCAACCAGCGCGAGACCACCGTGCTGTGGGACCGCCAGACCGGCGAGCCGATCGCGCCGGCCATCGTCTGGCAGGACCGCCGCACCGCCGATATCTGCGACGCCCTGCGCGCCGACGGCAAGGCCAAAAAAATCGCCGACATCTCCGGGCTGGAACTGGACGCCTACTTCTCCGCCACCAAGCTCAAATGGCTGCTGGACCAGGTGCCCGGCGCGCGCGCCAAGGCCGAGCAAGGCGAGCTGGCGTTCGGCACGGTCGATAGCTGGCTGGTGTACCAGCTGACCGGTCAGCACGTCACGGACGTCAGCAACGCGGCGCGCACCATGCTGTTCAACATCCATCTGATGCGCTGGGATTACGACCTGCTGCGCCTGTTCGGCATCCCGGAACAGCTGCTGCCGCAGATCGTCTCGTCCAGCGAGGAGGTGGGCACTACCCATCCCGGCCTGTTCGGCGCGGCGATCCCGGTGGCCGGCATCGCCGGCGACCAGCAGGCGGCCACGTTCGGCCAGGCCTGCCATCAGCCCGGCATGGTCAAGAACACCTATGGCACCGGCTGCTTTATGCTGATGCATCTGGGGCAGCATCCGGTGGCCTCGCACAACCGTCTGCTCACCACGGTGGGCTGGCGGGTGGACGGCGTCACCGATTACCTGCTGGAGGGCAGCGTGTTCATGGGCGGGGCCACGGTGCAGTGGCTGCGCGACGGGCTGGGCATCATCCGCTCCTCGGCCGACGTGGAGGCGCTGGCGGCCAGCGTGTCCGACAGCGATGGCGTGTTCATGGTGCCGGCGTTTGTCGGCCTGGGCGCGCCGCATTGGGACGCGTATGCGCGCGGCGCGCTGTTCGGCCTGAGCCGTGGCAGCACACGCGCCCACATCGCCCGCGCCGCGCTGGAAGCGATCGCCTACCAGAGCGCCGAGCTGATGCTGGCCATGCAGCGGGATGCCGCCGCCTCGCACCGCCCGGTGCCGCTGGTCGAGGTGCGCGCCGACGGCGGCGCCGCCCGCAACGATCTGCTGATGCAGTTCCAGGCCGATTTGCTGGGCGTGCCGGTGGTGCGCCCGCGAGTCACCGAAACCACCGCGCTGGGCGCCGCTTACCTGGCCGGTCTGGCGGTCGGCTTCTGGGACAGCCAGGAAGAAATCGCCGCCCAATGGACCTGCGAACGCCGCTTCGAGCCGTCGATGTCGGCCGAACGTCGCGCCGAACTGCTGCACCAATGGTCACGCGCCGTGGAACGCTCAAAAGCCTGGCAGGCGTGAGGTTGGCAAGGCGTATAATGGCCGTCGAAAATCCGTTGTGCGGTGCAAAATTTGTATAGACAAGTTATCTGTTTTGCTTGCCGATAAATTAATTGTTGTGGTTGTTTTGTGAAGCTTCCTCACCCGCGTCAGGGCGCTGCTGATGCGAATCTCCGGTATTTCTCCGCGGTTCCCCCCCCAATCTTGTGTTGTTGTCTATTTACTACTGCAATGTTGGCGGTTTGCAACTTTATGCATCTAGATCAATTTTTTTAAATGACCAAGTTCTGCCCAAAACACATGGGTATAGATGAGGTGACACCTTCACAAACTTTGCTAAGTGCTTAATTTATCGAATTATTTTATTTCTAGCCGGCTTCAACGAATCGCGCTAAGTCCTTAATTTCATTACTAAAATCGCTGTTTCGATTGGCTGAAAGCGCTTGACCGCTATTCTGGCATCCTCTAAAGTGGGCACCTGTGTGAAAAAGTGTCTTTTTGTGGGAAATTTTGCCTGACTTAGCGGACAGGGAAGATGAAAACAATGGTCATGGCTTCATGCTCCGCTAACTACTGAGGTCAAAAGGTAATCACGTGTTTCAAGGCGCGTCCGCAATCAATCTCGATGCCAAAGGCAGGATGTCTATCCCGGCCAAGCATCGTGACGCGCTGTCGATCCAATGCGAAGGCCGCCTCACCCTGACGCGCCATCCCGACGGCTGCGTCATGCTGTTCCCCCGTCCCGTGTGGGAGCAACACCGTCAACAGATCACCGCCTGGCCCCTGCAGGCACGCGCCTGGCAGCGCATCTTCCTCGGCTACGCCACCGACGTCGACATGGACACCGCCGGCCGCATCCTTATCTCGCCCGAACTGCGCGCCGCCGTCGGTCTGGAAAAAGAGGTCATGATGATGGGCATGGGCTCGCACTTCGAGATCTGGGACGCCGCCAAGATGGCGGAAAAAGAGCAGCAGGCCCTGGATGCCGGCACCCCTGAAGCACTTGCCAATTTCTCCTTCTAAGGCCCCCTCATGACCACGACAACGGTGCCTGAATTCCAGCATCGCACGGTGCTGCTAGACGAAGCGGTCGATGCGCTGGCGCTGGCTGGCGCGCGCGCCAACGGCGTGTTCGTCGACGGCACCTTCGGCCGCGGCGGCCACTCGCGCCTGATCCTGTCCCGGCTCGGCGCGCAGGCGCGCCTGATCGCCTTCGACAAGGACCCGCAGGCCATCGCCACCGCCGCACAAATCAAGGACCCGCGCTTCACCATCGTCCACGACAGCTTCGCCACCATGCGCGCCGCGCTGGCGGCCGAGGGCGTGGACAAGGTGGATGGCATTTTGCTCGACCTGGGCATCTCGTCGCCGCAGGTGGACGACGCCGCGCGCGGCTTCAGTTTCCGTAACGACGGCCCGCTCGACATGCGCATGGACACCACGCGCGGCATGTCGGCGGCGGCCTGGCTGGCCATCGAAAACGAACAGACACTGGAAAAGGTGATAAAGGAATATGGGGAAGAACGGTTTGCTTTTCAGATTGCAAAGGCGATTGTTGCTCGCAGGGCAGTCGAGCCAATTTCAACCACACGACAGCTTGCCGGCATCGTGGCAGGCGCGGTCAAGACTCGGGAGAAGGGCAAGGACCCGGCCACCCGCACCTTTCAGGCTATCCGGATTTTCATCAATAAAGAGCTTGAAGACCTTGAAGTCGGTTTGAACCAGGCCTACGACAGTCTGGCGCCGGGCGGCATTATCGCCATCATCAGCTTCCACTCGCTGGAAGACCGCATGGTGAAGCGCTTTTTCGCGTCCAAGGCCAATGTCGAGCAGCCGGACCGCCGCCTGCCGATCCGCGCGGTCGACCTGCCGCAGCCGGAACTCAAGCTGCTGTCGAAGATGAAGCCATCGGACCGCGAGATCGATGAGAACCCGCGCGCCCGTTCGGCGGTGATGCGCGTGGCCCGCCGCCTGCCGATTCCGGAGGAGGCGGCATGAGCGGCAAGATCAATCTGGTGCTGGCGACGTTGCTGGTTGGCTGCGGTCTGTCGCTGGTCAACGCGCAATACCAGGCGCGCCATCTGTTCATCGAACTTGAACGCGCGCAGTCGCAGGCGCGCCAGCTGGATATCGAATGGGCGCAGCTGCAGCTGGATCAATCGACGCTGGGCAAGCACGCCCGCATCGAGGAGATCGCGCGCCGTGATCTGAATATGACGCCGCTGACGGCGGCGCGCACGCAGTACCTGACGCCGGAGCACGCAAAATGAGCCGCGGCAGCAATGTGAACACTTCGCGCGTGGCCGCCTCGAAAGGCGTGGCCTTCTCCAAGAGCCCGGTATTGGCGGTGCGTCTGCCAACCTGGCGTTCGCGCGTAGTGCTGTTCGTATTGTTCGCCGCCTTTGCCGCGCTGGCCGCGCGCGCGCTATGGCTGCAAGGCTTGTCGACCCAGTTCCTGCAGAAGCAGGGCGAGGCGCGTTACGCCCGCACGCTGACGCTGCCGGCCACGCGCGGCAAGATCACCGATCGCGATGGCCAGGTGCTGGCGTCGTCGGTGCCGGTCAAGGCCATCTGGGCCAACCCGGACGAGGTGCAGGACGGGCCGCCGGAAAAACTCAAACAACTGGCCAGGCTGCTCGATATGAGCAGTGCCGAACTGCAGAAAAAACTCAATTCCGACCGCAGCTTCGTGTTCCTCAAGCGCCAGGTCGAACTCGATGTGGCCGAGCAAATCGCCAAGCTGGGTATTCAGGGCCTGGGCTCGGAGCGCGAGTACAAGCGCTTCTATCCGCAGGGCGAGGTCACCACCCACGTGGTGGGCTTTACCAATCTGGAAGACGTGGGCCAGGAGGCGATGGAGCTGGCGCAGCAAAAGACGCTGGTCGGCCAGCCGGGTACCCGCCGCGTGATCCGTGATCGTCTGGGCCACATCGTCGAGGATATCGGTTCGATCCGTGAGCCGCACGATGGCAAGGATCTGACGCTGTCGATCGACAGCAAGATCCAGTACATCGCCTTCACCCAGATCAAGGACGCGGTGGAGAAATTCAAGGCCAAGGCCGGCGCCGCCGTGGTGCTGGACGTGCACACCGGCGAGGTGCTGGCGCTGGCCAACTGGCCGAGCTACAACCCGAACGACCGCTCCAAGCTGACCGGCGAGCAGCTGCGCAACCGCGTGATGACCGATACCTTCGAGCCGGGATCGTCGATGAAGCCGTTCCCGGTCGTCATGGCGCTGGACGCGAAGAAGATCACGCCGCATACCATGTTCGATACCGGCAACGGCTCGATGGTCATCGGCGACCGGGTGATCCATGACACGCATCCGCATTACATGATTGACGTGCAGACCATCATTCAGAAATCGTCCAACATCGGCACCACCAAGATCGCCTTCGGCATGCCGGCGCAGGATCTGTGGGAGATGTTCACCAAGCTCGGTTTCGGCCAGCAGCCGAAATGGGGCTTCCCCGGCGCGGTGGCGGGCCGCGTGCGTCCGTATAAATCGTGGCGTCCGATCGAACACGCCAACATGAGTTTCGGTCAGGGTATCGCGGTGTCGCTGATCCAGCTGGCGCGCGCCTATATGGTGTTGGCGCGCGATGGCGACATTATCCCGCTGTCGTTCCAGAAGGTGCACGAGGCGCCGCACGGCACCCAGGTGATCAGCCCTAAAACCGCCGCCGAGATGCGCGAAATGCTGGAGATGGTGACACTGCCGGGCGGCTCCGCCGTCAAGGCGCAGGTGCCTGGCTACCGCGTCGGCGGCAAGACCGGTACGGCGCAGAAATTCATCGGCGGCCGCTACTCGCACACCAAATATGTCGCCAACTTCGTCGGCATGGCGCCGATGTCGGACCCGCGCTTCATTATCGCCGTCATGATCGACGAGCCAGGCGGCCCCGTGACCTACGGTGGCGACGTGGCCGGTCCGGTGTTCTCGGCGCTGGCCGCACAGGCGCTGCGCGCCAAGAATATCGCGCCGGACTCGGACCTTACCCATATCATCATTCCTGAATCCGCAGCACAGGGGAACATGTGACGACTTCTACTTTCGACCCGTTGGCTATCGCAGCCGCAATCCGCAAGCTGGCGCCGGGCGCGCATCTGGCTTCGGATTCGCGTCGCGTGAAGCTGGGCGATGTGTTCTTTGCTTTCGCACCCGTCGCCGGTGAAACCGCCGACGGACGTAACTTTATCGACGGCGCCATCGAGCAGGGCGCCGCGCTGGTGGTGCTCGACCCGGCCGCCTTCACCTGGAACGACAATTGGACCGTGCCTTACCTGACGGTCGAGAACCTGAAGAAGAACGCCGGCGCGATCGCGCACGCTTTCTATGAGCAGCCCGATGCCGGCATGTTCACCGTCGGCGTCACCGGCACCAACGGCAAGACCTCCAGCGCCGTGTGGTTGGGCCAGGCCCTGTCGCGCGGCGGCGAAGCGGCCGCCGTGATCGGCACGCTGGGCGTGGGCGTATTCAAGCCGCGCGGCGAAGTGGAATACGACGTCACCGGCTACACCACGCCGGACGCGGTGCTGCTGGCGCGTTCGCTGGCCGGCCTGCGTGACAAGGGCGCGATGTCGCTGGCGATTGAAGTGTCGTCGATCGGCCTGGAACAGGGCCGGGTATCCGGCATGCACTTCGATGTGGCGCTGTTCACCAACCTGACCCGCGATCACCTGGACTATCATGGCACCATGGAGGCCTACGAGGCGGCCAAGGTCAAGCTGTTCGACTGGCAGGGCCTGAAAACCGCCGTCGTCAATCTGGACGATCCGGCCGGCGTGCGCATCATCGACCATCTGAAAGCGAAACCCGCGCCGCTGGCCGGCGCGATCCCGATGATCGGCTACACGCTGCACGACGCCAGCGCGCGTCCGGATATCGACGGCGTGATGATGCTGCGCGCCAGCCAACTGCGCGCCGGCCGCAATGGCGGTACGGAATTCCATCTGGAGTGCCCGCTGGGCGTGGCGCAAGTGCGCACGCAGCTGGTGGGCGCCTTCAACATCAGCAACGCGCTGGGCGTGATGGGCGCGGTGCTGGCCAAGGGACTGGACCTGCGTGCCGCCATCGAGGCGGTGGAAGCGCTGCAGCCGGCACCGGGCCGCATGCAGCAAGTGGGCGGCCAGGATGCGCCGCTGATCGTCATCGACTACGCACACACCCCGGACGCGCTGGAAAAAACCCTGGCCGCGCTGCGTCCTGTGGCCAATGACCGCGGCGGCCAGCTGTGGTGTGTGTTCGGCTGCGGCGGCGACCGCGATCCGGGCAAGCGTCCGCAGATGGGCAAGATCGCGCAGGCGGCGGACCATGTGCTGGTCACCAGCGACAATCCGCGCAGCGAGGAACCGCACGCCATCATCGAGCAGATCCTGGCCGGCATGGACCGGAATAATCCGGCATCGACGGTGCAGGCGCTGGACGACCGCGCCGGCGCCATTCTGTTGGCGATCAAGCACGCGGCCAAGCCGGACGTGATCCTGCTGGCAGGTAAAGGCCACGAGCCGTATCAGGAAATCAAGGGCAAGAAGCTGCCATTCTCGGACGCCGATCACGCGCAACTTGCGCTGTCGGCGCGTTTAACCATGATGAGGACGAATTAATGCGCGCAGCGGTCGCACAAATTCTGCCTTCTCTGACCGGCGCACGCTTGGTGAACGCCGGCGCGCGGTCGCTCGACCTCGCGTTTGATAGCGTGTCCACCGACAGCCGTAGTGTTGCCGCCGGCGCGCTGTTTGTCGCCCTGCGCGGTGAAGTATTCGACGCCCACAACTTCCTGCCGCAAGTGGCGGAGAAGGGCGTTGCCGCGGTCGTTGTGGAAGAAGTGCCGGAGGGCTTCAGCGAATCGTACAACATCGCAGCCATCGTTGTCCCGAATACGCTGGTGGCACTGGGCCAGATCGCCAACTGGTGGCGCAAGCAGTTCAGCATTCCGGTCATCGGCGTCACCGGCAGCAATGGCAAGACCACGGTGAAAGAAATGATCGCCGCGATTCTGGCCGCCGCCCATGGCGAAGAAGGCCGCCTGGCCACGCGCGGCAACCTGAATAACGAAATCGGCGTGCCGTTGACGCTGTTCCGCATGGAAGCGCGGCAGCAGGCCGCCGTGATCGAGATGGGCATGAACCATCCGGGCGAAATCGGCCGGCTGGCCGTTATCGCCGGCGCGAACATCGCCATGGTCAACAACGCCCAGCGCGAGCATCAGGAGTTCATGCACACGGTGGAAGCGGTGGCGCGCGAAAACGGCGCGGTGCTGTCGGCGCTGCCGACCGACGGCGTGGCCGTGTTCCCGCATGGCGACGAGTTCACGCCGATCTGGGAAGAACTGTCCGCCGGCCGCCGCATGCTGCGTTTTGGCCTGAGCAAGGATGCGGAAGTGAGCTGCACTTTCCGCGCCAACGATTTCGATAGCGAGATGTTCATCACCATCAGCGAAAGCGAAGGCGATGTGTGCCAGTTCTTCGTGCGGCTGCAAGCCGCCGGCGAACACAATGTGCGTAATGCGCTGGCCGCCGTGGCGTGCACCTATGCCGCTGGCGTGCCGATCGAGCAGATCAAGCTGGGTCTCGATACCTTCGCCCCGGTCAGCGGCCGCCTGCAAAAGAAACAAGCCGCCAACGGCGCGGTGGTGATCGACGATACCTATAACGCCAATCCGGATTCGGTGCGCGCCGCCATCGATGTACTGTCGAAAGCCGCCGCGCCGCGCGTGCTGGTATTGGGCGACATGGGCGAAGTCGGCACGCAGGGCCGCGAGTTCCATGAAGAGGTAGGCGCGTATGCGCAACAGAAGGGCATCGATACGGTGCTGGTAACAGGCGAACTGGCAGCTTTCGTCGCAACTGCGATCAAAGGCGCCAAGGTTCGTCATTTTGAAAACTTTGGCGATTTGCTGTCCGCTGTCGAAGCGGCGGTATCGCCTGATGCAACTGTATTAATCAAGGGCTCCCGTTTCATGAAGATGGAGCGGGTCGTGCAGCATTTGATTGGGTCGCAACAAGCTAACAAGGAAAGTCACTAATCATGCTGCTCTGGCTCGCACAATTATTCCAGGAAGACTTCGGGTTCCTCCGCGTCTTCAACTTCATCACCTTCCGCGCGGTGTTCGCCACCGCGACGGCGCTGTTCATCGGCCTGGCCGCGGGCCCGTTCGTGATCCGCAAGCTGACGGCGATGAAGTACGGCCAGGCCGTGCGCACCGATGGCCCGCAGACCCACCTGAAAAAACACGGCACGCCGACCATGGGCGGTGTGCTGATTCTGCTGTCGATCGCGTTTTCCACGCTGCTGTGGTGCGACCTGTCGAACCGTCTGATCTGGCCGGTGCTGATCGTGACGCTGGGCTTCGGCGCGGTGGGCTGGGTGGATGACTATCGCAAGGTGGTGTACCAGGACCCGGAGGGCATGCGCTCGCGCGAGAAATATTTCTGGCAGTCGCTGGTCGGTATCGCCGCCGCGCTGTACTTGGCGTTCTCGGTGTCGGCGCCCAATACCAGCAAGGTGTTCGAGTTGTTCTTCGCCTGGGTACAGTCGGGCTTCTCGATGGACCTGCCACCGAAGGCGGACTTGATTGTGCCGTTCTTTAAAACCATCAGCTATCCGCTGGGCGTGTGGGGTTTCATCGCGTTGACCTACTGTGTCATCGTAGGTACGTCCAACGCCGTTAACTTCACCGATGGCCTGGATGGCCTGGCGATCATGCCGACGATTATGGTGGGCTCGGCCCTCGGCCTGTTCGCTTACCTGACCGGCAGCGTGACGTATGCGAAGTATCTGTTCATTCCGCACATTCCCGGCGCGGGCGAGCTGATTATCTTCTGCGGCGCGCTGGCTGGCGCGGGCCTGGCCTTCCTGTGGTTTAACAGCCATCCGGCGCAGGTGTTCATGGGCGACGTTGGCGCGCTGGCGCTGGGCGGCGCGCTGGGCACCATCGCGGTGATTGTGCGGCAGGAGATTGTGTTGTTCATCATGGGCGGCATCTTCGTCGCGGAGACGGTGTCGGTGATGATTCAGGTGACGTGGTTCAAGTACACCAAGAAGCGTTATGGCGTCGGTCGCCGGGTGTTTCTGATGGCGCCACTGCATCATCACTTTGAACAAAAAGGCTGGAAAGAGACCCAGGTCGTCGTGCGTTTCTGGATTATCACGATGATTCTGGTACTGGTTGGACTCTCCACGTTGAAGCTGCGCTAATGATCTACGAAGGCAAAAACGCACTGGTATTGGGGCTGGGTGAATCCGGCCTGGCGATGGCGTTGTGGCTCGCCCGCAGCGGCGCGCGCGTGCGCGTTGCCGATACGCGTGAGGTGCCGGATCGTTTGCCAGCGTTGCAGGCCGCCGTGCCGTCGGCGGAATTCGTCGCCGGCCCGTTCGGCGCGTCGCTGCTGGAGGGGATGGATTTTGTGGCCGTTAGCCCTGGCCTGGCGCCCAACCGCGAGCTGGCGCAGATTGCGCCGGCCGCCGCTGCCGCCGGCATCGAGGTGTGGGGCGAGATCGAACTGTTCGCGCAGGCGCTGGAAGCGCTGAAGGCGGAACGGGGCTACACGCCGAAAATCATCGCCATCACCGGCACCAACGGCAAGACGACCGTGACCACGCTGGTCGGCCAGCTGTGCGAGCGCGCCGGCAAGAGCGTGCGCGTCGCCGGCAACATCAGCCCCGCCGCGCTGGACGTGCTGCGCGAAGTGCTGGACGGTGACGCTTTGCCGGAAGTCTGGGTGTTGGAACTGTCGTCCTTCCAGCTGCAAACCACCTTCACGCTGGAAGCCGACACGGCGACTGTGCTGAACGTTACGCAGGACCATCTGGACTGGCACGGCGACATGCCATCCTACGCCGCCGCCAAACACCGCATTTTCGCCGCCAGCACGGTGCGCGTGTTGAACCGCGACGATGCCACCACCATGCGCATGGCCGGCGCCAACGGCCATAACGTCACCTTCGGCACCGACGCGCCAACCCTGCGCGACGACCTTGGCCTGAACAACGAGCGCGGCGTGCTGTGGCTGGCCACCGCCATTCCGGCCGAAGAGGAGGGCGAACCGAAGAAACGCAAGAAGAACGATCCGCCACCGCCGCCGGTGGAATGCGTGGTCAAGAATCTGATGCCGGCGGACGCGCTGCAAATTCGCGGCGTCCACAACGCCGCCAACGCGCTGGCCGCGCTGGCCCTGTGCCGCGCCATCGATCTGCCACTGGCGCCGCTGCTGCACGGCCTGCGCGAATATCGCGGCCAGCCGCACCGCGTGGAGCTGGTCAGCGCCATCAATGACGTTGAATATTACGACGACAGTAAAGGCACCAACGTTGGCGCCACCGTGGCTGCGCTGAATGGCCTGGGCAAGGCATTCACCGGCCACCATCAGCGTCTGGTCGTCATTATGGGCGGTGACGGCAAAGGCCAGGACTTCGCGCCGCTGGCCGAACCGACCGCGCAATACGCGCGCGCCGTACTGCTGATCGGTCGCGACGCGCCGCGGATCCGTGCCGCGCTGGCCGATACCGGCGTTACGCTGGAAGACTGCAGCACCGATCTGCCGCAAGCCGTTCAGCGCGCGCGCGACTTGGCGCAAGCCGGCGACGCCGTGCTGCTGTCGCCCGCGTGCGCCAGCATGGACATGTTCAAAAACTACGCGCATCGCGCCCAGGTGTTTATCGACACCGTGCGCGATATCGCCCTCGACGCTGGACAGGAGCTCTGATGGCCTTCCAGCTGCCGTTCCGCTTTGGTGCCAAGTCGGCTGAATCGCCGCTGGAGAGTCGCGCGCGGCAGTCGAAGATGATGGAATACGACCAGCCGCTGGTCTGGGTCACGCTGCTGCTGATGCTGTTCGGGATGGTGATGGTGTACTCGGCCTCGATCTCGCTGCCGGATTCGCCGAAGTTTGCCGCCTACGCGCGCTGGCAGAACGTCTACTTCCTTCAGCGTCAGGCGATGTTCATCGCGGTCTCGCTGATCGCCGGCCTGTTCGTGTTCCGCATCCGCGTCGCCGACTTGCAGAAGGCCGCGCCATATTTGTTCATCGGCACGCTGGTGCTGCTGGTGCTGGTGCTGATCCCCGGCATTGGCGTGGTGGTCAACGGCGGCCGCCGCTGGCTGTCGCTGAAGGTGTTCAATGTGCAGCCGTCGGAACTGATGAAGGTCGTCGCCGTGCTGTACGCCGCCGACTATACGGTACGCAAGCAGCAGTACATGCACAAGCTGACCAAGGGTTTCATGCCGATGGCGGCGGCGATCGGCTTTGTTGGCCTGCTGCTGCTGCTGGAGCCGGACCTGGGCGCTTTCGGCGTGATTGTTTGTATCGCCATGGGCATTCTGTTCCTGGGCGGGATCAACGCCATCTGGTTCGGTGGTATCGGCGCCGTGCTGGTGACGATTTTTGTCTCGATCATCGCGCTGTCCAAATTCCGCCGCGAGCGTTACTTCGCCTACCTGAATCCGTGGGAAGAAGACAATGCGCTGAACAAGGCTTATCAGCTGACCCACTCGCTGATCGCTTTCGGGCGCGGCGAGATTTTTGGCGTGGGCCTGGGGGGCAGCGTGGAAAAGCTGCACTACCTGCCGGAAGCGCATACCGACTTCCTGCTGGCGGTGATCGGCGAGGAACTGGGCCTGGCCGGCGTGCTGGTGGTGATCGCGCTGTTCTACTGGATCATCAAGCGCGCCTTCGACATCGGCCGCCAGGCCATCGCCATCGACCAGACCTTCGCCGGCCTGACGGCCAAGGGCATCGGCATCTGGATCGGCGTGCAGACGTTTATCAACATGGGTGTGAACCTGGGCTTACTGCCAACCAAGGGCTTGACCCTGCCGCTGATGAGCTATGGCGGCACGGGCGTTGTAATTAACTGCATCGGACTCGCGATCCTGCTCCGGATCGACTACGAGAACCGGGTACTGATGCGCGGTGGCAGACTATGAAACGACTGATGATCATGGCGGCGGGCACCGGCGGCCATATTTTCCCGGGTCTGGCGATCGCGCAAACGATGCGCGAGCGCGGCTGGGAAGTGAGCTGGCTGGGCACGTCCACCGGCATGGAGCAGGAGCTGGTGCCGAAGCACGGCATCGCGATGGACAGCATCAACTTCACCGGCATGCGCGGCAAGGGCCTGAAGCACTCGCTGGGCGGCGCGCTGAAGATGGTGAAGGCGTTTGCCGACTGCTTCGGCTTCATCGGCCGCCGCAAACCGGACGTGGTGCTGGGCATGGGCGGTTACGTCACCGTACCGGGTGGCCTGATGTCGCGCATGCGCGGCACGCCGCTGGTGCTGGTGAACGCCGACGCGGCGCTGCTGCTGTCGAATAAAACGCTGGTGCCGTTCGCCGACCGCGTGTGCTTCGGCTTCCCGGCCGATTTCGGCAGCGCGGCCAGCAAGGCGGTGGTGTCGGGTAATCCGGTGCGCAAGGAAATTTTGGACATGGCGTCGCCGGCGCAGCGTTTTGCCGGCCGCGAAGGCCCGCTGCGCATCCTGGTGGTGGGCGGCAGTCTGGGCGCCAGGGCGCTGAACGATGTGCTGCCGGCGGCGCTGGCGCTGATCCCGGAAGCACAGCGTCCGCTGGTGACGCACCAGTCGGGCAAGAAGAATATCGATGCGCTGCGCCAGGCGTATCAGCAGGCCGGCGTGACGGCCAATGTGGTCGACTTCATCGACGACATGGCGGCCGCCTACAGCGCGGCTGATCTGGTGATTTGCCGCGCCGGCGCCATCACCGTGTCCGAGTTGACGGCGGCGGGTGTGGCCAGCGTGCTGGTGCCGCTGGTGGCGTCGACCACCAGCCACCAGCGCGACAACGCGCAGTGGATGGCGCAGCAGAAGGCGGCGATCCATATGCCGCAGACGGAATTGAGCGCGCAGAGTGCCGCGACGCTGTTGAAAACGCTGACCCGCGCGTCCTGCCTGGCGATGGCCGAGGCGGCGCGCGAAGTCGGCAAGCGCGATGCGAATGAAGCAATCGCAGTCGTTTTGGAAGAATTAGCATTGGATAAGCTGTGAAACACAAAGTACAGAACATACACTTCGTCGGCATTGGCGGCAGCGGCATGAGCGGCATCGCCGAAGTGCTGCTCACGCTGGGCTACAACGTGTCCGGCTCGGACCTGGGCAGCAACGCTGTCACTCAGCGTCTGGCCGACATGGGCGCGACCGTGTATCAGGGCCATGCGGCGGAAAACATCGGCCAGGCCGATGCCGTCGTCACCTCGACCGCTGTACAGCAGGACAACCCTGAAGTCGTGGCGGCGCGCAGCCGCAAGATTCCCATCGTGCCGCGCGCGGTGATGCTGGGCGAGTTGATGCGCCTGAAGCGCGGCATCGCCATTGCCGGCACCCACGGCAAGACCACCACCACCAGCCTGGTGGCATCGGTGCTGGCGCAGGGCGGCCTCGATCCGACCTTCGTCATCGGCGGTCGCCTGACCAGCGCCGGCGCCAACGCCAAGCTGGGCACCGGCGACTATCTGGTGGCGGAAGCCGACGAGTCGGACGCCTCGTTCCTGAACCTGACGCCGATGATCGAAGTGATCACCAACATCGACGCCGATCACATGGAAACCTACGAGCACGATTTCGAGAAGCTCAAGCAGGCCTTCGTCCACTTCACGCATCGCCTGCCGTTCTACGGCCGCGCCATGCTGTGCATCGACGATCCGCATGTGCGCTCGATCCTGCCGCACGTGACCAAACCGGTCACCACCTACGGCTTTGCCGAAGACGCCGAAGTGCGTGCCGTGAACGCGCGCGCCGTCGGCGTGGAAATGCACTTCACCGTTCAGCAGGAGGGCTATCCGGACCTGGACGTGGTGCTGAACCAGCCAGGCCTGCACAATGTGCAGAATGCCTGCTCGGCCGTCGCGATCGCCCGCGAGATCAATATCCCGGACAGCGCCACGCAGGCCGGCCTTGCTGGCTTTGCCGGCGTTGGCCGCCGCTTCACGAAGTACGGCAACGTGGCGATCGTTGGTGACAATGCCGGTGGCGGCACGTTTACTTTGGTGGACGACTTCGGCCACCACCCGCTGGAAATGGACGTGACCATGGCCGCCGCGCGCGCCGCCTATCCGGGCCGCCGCCTGGTGCTGGCCTTCCAGCCGCACCGTTACAGCCGCACGCGCGACCTGTTCGAAGACTTCGTCAAAGTCCTCGGCACGCCGGACGTGCTGGTGCTGGGCGAAGTGTACGCCGCCGGCGAAGCGCCGGTGGTGGCGGCCGACGGCCGCGCGCTGGCGCACGCGCTGCGCGCACGCGGCAAGACGGAACCAATTTTTGTTGAGGCCATCGGCGATATGCCGGAGACCATCATGGGCGTGGTGCGTGACGGCGATGTCGTCATGACCATGGGCGCAGGCTCGATCAGCGGCGTCCCTGCCAAACTGACTAATTATCCAAAGGTCTGAATCGTGAGTACCCTCGTTAATCCATTAAGCGCACAAGATGCAAAAGCATTCGGCAAAGTTGGCGTGCTGCTTGGCGGCCGCTCGGCGGAACGCGAAGTGTCGAACATGTCCGGCGCCGGCGTGCTGGCGGCGCTGCAAAGCAAAGGCATCGACGCCCATCCGTTCGATCCGGGCCAACGCTCGCTGGCCGAACTGGCGGCGGAAAAATTCGACCGCGTGTTCATCGCGCTGCACGGCCGCTACGGCGAAGACGGCAGCCTGCAGGGCGCGCTGGAACTGCTGGGTATTCCCTACACCGGTAGCGGCGTGATGGCCAGTTCGGTGGGCATGGACAAGATCACCACCAAGATCGTGTGGCTGAACGCCGGCCTGCCGACCCCGCGCTATGCGGTGCTGAACGCGCAGTCGGACCTGGCGGCCACCGCCGCCGATCTGGGCTTGCCGCTGATCGTCAAGCCGCCGCATGAAGGTTCGACCATCGGCATCACCAAGGTGAACGAAGCGGCTGAATTCAAGGCCGCCTACGACACCGCCGCCGCGTTGGACGACTCGGTGCTGGCGGAGGAATTTGTCACCGGACGCGAATTCACGGTCGCCATCCTGGGCGGCGGCGGCACCGCGCGCGCGCTGCCGGTGGTGGAAATCGTCGCGCCGGAAGGCAATTACGACTACCAGAACAAGTACTTCACCGACGATACCCAGTATTTCTGCCCGGCCGCGCTGCCCGAAGCGCTGAGCGAGGAAATGCGCCGTATCGCCGTGGAAGCTTATCGCGCGCTGGGTTGCGAGGGCTGGGGACGCGTGGACGTGCTGCTGCGCGAGCGTGACCAGAAGCCTTTCCTGCTGGAGGTGAACACCTCGCCGGGCATGACCGGGCACTCGCTGGTGCCGATGGCGGCGCGCGCGGAAGGCGTCAGCTATGAAGACCTGTGCGTGGAAATCCTGCGCGGCGCGCGCTTGAAGTTGGCTCAACCTCAGATGAAGGGGTAAGCAGTAGATGTGGCATGACGCGAAGGCTTTGAATGCTACCGCCAGCGGCCTGTTGGTGCTGACGATCCTGGCCTGTATCGCGTCGGGCGTGTGGTGGGTGTCGCAGCGTCCGATGTTCAACCTGCGCACCATTCGTATTGAGAATATCGGTAACGAAGAACTGAGGCATGTGAATCACCTGACGCTGCGTAACAGCGCGCTGGGACGTATCAAGGGCAATTTCTTCACCACCAATCTGGACACGGTGCGGCAGGTGTTCGAGGCGGTGCCCTGGGTACGCCGCGCAACGGTGCGCCGCGAATGGCCGGACCAGTTGATCGTGGCGCTGGAGGAGCATGAGGCACTCGGCACCTGGGGCGAGGATGGGCGGCTGCTGTCGGTCAAGGGCGATGTGTTCACCGCCAATTTGGCCGAGGCGGAAGAGGACCATGCGCTGCCGGCGTTCGACGGACCGGATGGAAGTGAGAAGGAAGTGTTGTCGCGGTACGGCGAGTTGCGCAGCTGGTTCGCGCCGCTGAAGCTGGTGCCGCAGGCGCTGTCGCTGTCCAGCCGCTACGCGTGGACGGTGACGCTGGATAACGGCACCAGCGTGGCGCTGGGACGGGAACAGAGCAGCGCTACATTGAAGGAAAGGGTGGACCGCCTGGTGGGGATTTATCCGCAACTGGTGGAGCATCTACCAAATATAGACACGATAGACATGCGGTATCAGAACGGTTTGGCGCTGAGTGCACAGGGATTGAAGATTCCGGCGGAAGGCGCCAAACCAAAACCGAAAAAAACGGCACCGAAGCATAACTAGCAGGCAGAAAAGAAATGACTAAAGACGCGAAAAACCTGATCGTCGGCCTCGATATCGGCACCTCCAAGGTGGTGGCGGTGGTGGCCGAGGTGATGGGCGATGGACGCCACGAAGTGATCGGCCTGGGCCAGCACGAATCGCGCGGCCTGAAAAAGGGTGTAGTGGTCAACATCGAGGCGACCGTTGAATCGATCCAGCGCGCGCTTGAGGAAGCGGAGCTGATGGCCGACTGCAAGATCCGCAATGTCTACGCGGGCATCGCCGGCAGCCATATCCGCAGCTTCAATTCGAGCGGCATGGTGGCGATCAAGGACAAGGAAGTAACGGCCACCGACGTAGCGCGCGTCATCGAAACGGCAAAGGCGGTTAACATCCCGACCGATCAGCAATTGCTGCATACGGTGCCGCAGGAGTTCATCGTCGACAGCCAGGAAGATGTGCGCGAGCCGATCGGCATGAGCGGCATCCGGCTGGAGGTGAAGGTGCACATCGTCACCGGCGCGGTGTCGGCGGTGCAGAACATCGTCAAGTGCGTGCGCCGCTGCGGCCTGGAAGTGTCGGACCTGATCCTGCAGCCGATGGCTTCGGCCGACGCGGTGCTGACCGGCGACGAGAAGGAACTGGGCGTGGTGCTGATCGACATCGGCGGCGGCACCACCGACGTGGCGGTGTTCTCGGACGGCGCGATCCGTCACACGGCGGTGATCCCGATCGCCGGCGACCAGATCACCAACGACATCGCCATGGCGCTGCGCACCCCGACCACCGAGGCGGAAGAGATCAAGATCCGCTACGGCGTCGCCAAGCAGGTACTGGCCGATCCGGGCGAATCGCTGGAGGTGCCGGGGCTGGGCGACCGTGGTCCGCGCAACCTGTCGCGTCAGGCGCTGGCCGCCGTCATCGAGCCGCGCGTGGAAGAGTTGTTCGCGATGGTGCACCAGGTGGTGCGCGAGTCGGGTTACGAGGGCGTGCTGTCGTCGGGCATTGTGCTCACCGGCGGCACCTCGATCATGCCGGGCATGGTCGAGATGGCGGAAGATATTTTCCTCAAGCCGGCGCGCCTCGGCACGCCGGACTACCGCGGCCAGCTGGCCGACGTGGTGCGCAGCCCGCGCTACGCGACCGTGCTTGGCCTGCTGCAGGAAGCGAAAAAGCAGTACCTGCGTGGCCACATCGTCACGCGGCAGGATGGATCGGTTAAAGCAGTTTGGCAGCGCATGAAGGAATGGTTCCTCGGGAATTTCTGAGGCAGTACGAAATACGCAGTACGAAATAACGCAGCACGACAAACAACGCAGCACACACAACGAAATTTTTTATATTAAACCGCAGTTTTCAATCTCCAGTTCTCCTACCATTATGAGGACTGGCGCTTGGAAACCGCATACTGATAGGGAGTCACATCATGGAGTTCGATATGGTCGATAACGCAGCTTTGGGCACCGTCATCAAGGTCGTCGGGGTCGGCGGTGCGGGTGGCAATGCGGTGCAGCACATGATCAACAAAGGCATGTCCGGCGTGGAGTTCATCGCCGCCAATACCGACGCGCAGGCGCTGGCGACCTCCAAGGCCGGCAACGTGATCCAGATCGGCGACACCGGTCTGGGCGCCGGCATGAAGCCGGACGTCGGCCGCAAGCTGGCGGAAGAATCGCGCGCGCGCATTGAAGACGCGCTGCGCGGCGCGCACATGGTGTTCATCGCCGCCGGCATGGGCGGCGGCACCGGCACCGGCGCCGCGCCGATCGTCGCCGAAGTGGCCAAGTCGCTGGGCGCACTGACGGTGGCGGTGGTCTCGAAGCCGTTCTCGCACGAAGGCCAGAAGTGCATGGACATCGCCGACGAAGGCCTGGAACAGCTGTCGGCCAACGTCGACTCGCTGATCGTCATCCTGAACGAGAAGCTGGAAGAGATCTACGAGGACGAATCGCTGATCGAATGGCTGCAACACGCCGACGATGTGCTGAACAACGCGGTCGCCGGTATCGCCGAGATCATCAACGTGCCGGGCCACATCAATGTCGACTTCAACGACGTCAAGACCATCATGGGCGAGCAGGGCAAGGCGATGATGGGCACCGCCACCGCCGCCGGCGTGGACCGCGCTCGCATCGCCGCCGAACAAGCCGTGGCTTCGCCGCTGCTGGACGGCGTCGACCTGTCGGGCGCCCGCGGCGTGCTGGTGAACGTCACCGCGTCGCGCGGCCTGAAAGGCAAGGAGATCAAGGAAGTCATGGCCGCCGTGCGCGCCTTCGCCGCGCCGGACGCGTCGATCGCCCAGGGTATCGCCTACGACGACGACATGGGCGACAGCATCCGCGTGACCGTGGTTGCGACCGGCCTGGGCAAAGCCAAGAAACACGTGCAACTGGTACCGCAGCAAATGCTGCGCACCGGCACCCACAACAGCCCGATGATGCCATCGGCTGGCATGGGCGGCGCGGCGGCGTCGCAGGGTCTGTCGATGGGCGCGGCCGGCGGCATGGGCGGCGGCGCGGCACCGGCGTTCGACGGCATGAAGGCGCCGGCGGTATGGCGTCGCGAGTCGGCGTCGGAGCAAGTGCGCGCGATGGAGAAGAACGGCATGGAAACCTACGACATTCCAGCCTTCCTGCGCAAACAGGCCGATTAAGGCATACTTCGGGTTCCACCCAAGGAAAGAGCCGCACCTTGGTGCGGCTCTTTTTATATTTATAAAAGGAGTTATCCATGACCATCAAGATCGGCGACAAACTGCCGGAAGGCAGCCTGTCCGAATTCATCGAAACCGAAACCGAAGGCTGCGCGCTGGGCCCGAATACCTTCAACGTGCAGGATCTGGTCAAGGGCAAAACCATTGCCATCTTCGGCCTGCCGGGCGCCTACACCCCGACCTGCTCGGCGCAGCACGTGCCCGGCTACGTCAAGCTGGCCGACCAGCTGAAAGCCAAGGGCGTGGATGAAATCTGGTGCATCTCGGTCAATGACGCCTTCGTCATGGGCGCATGGGGCCGCGACCAGAAAGCCACCGGCATCGTCCGCATGATGGCCGACGGCAACGCCGCCTACGCGAAAGCGCTGGGGCTGGACGCCGACTTCAGCAAGTTCGGCATGGGCACCCGTTCGCAGCGCTACTCGCTGCTGGCGGTGGATGGCGTGGTCAAGCAGCTCAACGTCGAGCAGGGCGGCAAGTTCGAGGTGTCGAACGCTGAAACCCTGCTGGGTCAGCTGTAATCAGCAAGACGGCGCCGCTGGCGCCGTTTTTACTTTCAGATCGCCGACCTGGCGAAGGTTCCGATTCACCGTTCGCGCGAGGCGACGTTGGCGGGACACGTCGCGGCACCCACCATGAGCCCCGCCGATCTGGTGGCGTATCTGCTGGGATGGAACGAGCTGGTGTTGAAATGGCTGGAGCGCGACGATCAAGGGCTGCCAGTGGATTTTCCCGAGACCGGTTTCCAATGGAATGAACTCGGTCGCCTGGCGCAAAAGTTCTATCAGGATTACGGCGAGCTGAGTTACCCGCAATTATTGGACGCGCTGGTGCACGTCAAACAGCGGCTGGTGGGCGCTATCGCTGCGCGCTCGGACCAGGAGCTGTATGGCCGCGCATGGTACGGCGAGTGGACCAAGGGCCGCATGATTCAGTTTAATACCTCGTCGCCCTATGCGAACGCGCGCGGGCGCATTCGCAAATGGCTCAAGGCTTAGCGGCTTCGATACGGGCGCGCATCGCCGGTGTCATGTGCACCTGGCGCTGGGCGTCGACCAGCAGCACTTCTTTCAGGTCGAGCTTGTCCGCCATGGCTTGCCAGCCTTCGGGGCCTGTGATGAACAGCGGCTTGGAGTGGCCGTCCGAGCGCAGGCCGGGATCGCGGCCGCCACCGGCGATGATCGTCACCGACGCCACCATGTCGATCGGGTAGCCGCTGCGCGGGTCGATGATGTGCGGGCGGCGTTTGCCGTCTTTCATGAAGTAGCGCTCGTAGTCGCCGCTGGTGCCGATGGCTTCGTTGTCGCGCAACGCGATCTGCGCGACCGTGCCCTCGCCGCGCGGGTCGCGGATGCCCACCTGCCACGGCCGCTCGCCCGGCTTGCCGATCGCGATGACGTTACCGCCGATGTTGACCAACGCGGCCTTGACGTGGGCTTCGCGCAGGATCAGGGCGGCGCGGTCCAGCGCGTAGCCTTTGGCGTAGCCGCCGAGATCGATCATCACCGCCGGGTTGACGCTGGTGATGGTGTTGCCGTCATAGCGCAGGTCGGACAGCGACGGATGCGCGTCGACCCAGCGTTTGATCTCGGCGTCGTCCGGTCCTTGCGCGCCGATGTCGTTTTTCTGGAAGCCCCACAGCCGTATCAGGTGGCCGATGGTCGGGTTGAACAGCAGGCCGGAACGCACCGACAGCTTCTCGGCCGATTTGAGCAGGCCGACCATTTCGGCGTCGGCACGGAAGAGCTGCCCCCTGGCGATGCTGTCGTTGAGCGCGGTCAGCATGCTGGGTTCCCAGGCGTGGAATTTGCGGTGCAGGCGGTCAAACTCGCGCAGCACGTCGCCGCCGAGCAGCTCGGCGCGCTGTTGCGAGCCGCCGTAGATGGTGACGGACACCGTGGTGCCGAATACGTGGCCTTCGGTTTTGTAGAGACGGTCGTCACTGGAGCAGGCAGTCAGGAGCAGCAGGATGGCCAGCAAGGCGCGGGTGAACATGGTGTTTTCTCCGAATGAGGCCGCCGCACGCCGGCGGCGGCCCGCGGTCTTGGTTGCTTAGTTACTTAGTTACTTAGTTACTCTTGGCGATCATGTAATCGACGATGGCTTTCAGTTCGTCGTCCTTCAGGCCGGGATTGCCGCCGCGTGGCGGCATCATTCGCACGCCGCTGATAGCGCTGGCGTACAGCGCCGGCTTGCCTCTGGCGATGCGCGGTTTCCATGCGGCCTTGTCGCCGACTTTCGGCGCGCCCATGATGCCGGCGCCGTGGCAGGCCGCGCAGGTGGTGGTGTAGGTTTTCTCGGTCTTGGCCGCGTCCGGCGCGGCGCTGACGCTGGTGGTGGCGGCCAGCATGGCTGCCAGTGCTAGTAGTTTTTTCATTGTGAGTTTCTCCTCAAAAGTGGACCGGCAAAATCGCCGGGATAAAAAAGGACACGTCCAAACCGTTTAATGCTCCATGCCGTGCGACGGCATGCCGCCACTGGTGCTGTTCAGCATGGACAGCGTGATCTGGTCGAAGCGCAGCACCTTGCCGCCTTGCTGGCGCACGAAGGCGTCCGCGTCGGCCTGCTGGCCGAAGGAGGCGATGGTCGCGCCCATCGACCCCTGCGCCTTGCTGCCGGTGACGTAGAAGGCGCCGCGCGCCGGTATCCAATGGCCTTTCGGTTTCTGCCAGTCGGCCTTGCCCATGTCCTGCACGTAGAAACTGCTGGTGGCGCGGTGCTGTTCCGGCGCTAGCATTTCGCTCAGCAGTTCCATGACGTCGCAGAAGTAGTCGGTCTTGCCGTCGATAAAGCGGATCTGGGCCTTGGGGCCGGCGAAGTCGCGCAGCAGCATGCCGTCCAGCGCGCAGGCGGTGTCGTCGGAGGGATCGATGGCCGGCAGTGTCGCAGCCGTGTGCGTGCAGGCGGCCAGCACGAGCGCGGCCAACGTGCTCCAGCGCAGGCGGGTGGGGTTCATGAAAATCTCCTGAGGGCGATTGAAAACGGTAAAACGATCCAGGCCAGCATCACGCCGGCCAGCAGCGCCGGATTGGTCCAGCTGTCCGGCATGACGGTGGCGAGGCCGTACATGGCTTGTGCCTGGTCGGAGCTGAAGACATTCAGCAGGCGGAACACGTCGGCCGGGTTCAGCATCAGCAGGGCGGCGAACAATCCGCTGCTGAGCTTGCCCTGGCTGAGCACCATGACGCCCATCAGCAGCAAGTCGAACACCAGCACGAACAGGAACCACAGCGTCAGCGCGATGCCGCTGGCGCGGATGCGGTCGCGGGTGCTGACCGAGACCAGCATGGCGATGCTGAGGAAGGCCAGTCCCATCAGCACGGCGCTGCCGACGAACTGCGTGTAGCGCCAGCCTTCCGCCACGCTCAGCTGCGAGAACAGCGGTAGCAGGCCGGCGCCGAAGCCGATGGCGGTGGCGCTGGTCAGCGCCGCCGCCAGGCCAAGATATTTTCCGAGCAGGACTTCCAGTCGCGTCACCGGCATCGACAGCAGCAGCTCCAGCGCACCGCGCTCGCGCTCACCGACGATGGCGTCGTAGCCGAGGATCAGCGCGATCAGCGGCACCAGATAGATGACCAGGCTGGACAGGCTGGCGATGGTGGCGTCGATGCTGTGAAAGCCCACTTGCCCCTGCTGCGCCGCGCCGAAGTAGGCGATGGCCAGCGCGAAGATGGCGAACAGCACGGCCACCGCCAGCACCCAGCGGTTGCGCAGGCGGTCGCGCCATTCCTTGGCGGCCAGCACGCCGACCTGGCGCCATTCAATGCGTGCCGGCATGCGCGCCTCCGTAGCCGAGGAATACTTGTTCCAGTGTGGATTCGTGGATGGCGACATCGCTGGCGCAGCCGGCCAGCTCGCGCAGCACGGCCATCTTGCCGGCGCTGTCGCAGCGCACGCGCAACTGCTCGCCGTGCGCCTCCAGTGTCAGCGCCACCGGCAAAGCCGCCAGCGCCACGCGCGTGGCCGCTTGCAGCGGCAGCGGGACGGTGGCGGAGATGGTCAGCGCCAGAGGCGCGTCCATGCCGGCGCGCAGTTGCGCCAGCGTGCCTTGCGCCGCCACTTGGCCGACCTGCATGATCAGCAGTTGATCGACGCGGTGCTGGATCTCGGCCAGAATGTGCGAGGTGATGACGATGCTGGCGCCGCGCTCGCGCACCGTGCGCAGGATGGCGTAGAAGTCGGCGATGCCTTGCGGATCGAGGCCGTTGGTCGGCTCGTCGAGGAAGATGATGTCCGGCTCGCCCAGCAAAGCCTGCGCGAGGCCGAGACGCTGGCGCATGCCCTTGGAGTAAGTCTGCACCGCGCGGCCAGCCGCGTGCGTCAGCCCCACCAGTTCCAGCAGGGCGGGGCAGTCGGCGCGCGGAATGCGCTTCAGGTCGGCAAAGAAATGCAGCACTTCCTGGCCGCTGAGGTTGTCGTAGGTGACGAAGCTTTCCGGCAGGTAGCCGATCTGCCGGCGCGTCTGGCGGAACGCCGGTTCGGCGGCGTTCTGGCCCAGCACATGCAGCGTGCCGGCCGACGGCGTGATCAGCCCGAGCATCAGCTTGAACAGCGTGCTCTTGCCAGCGCCGTTGTGGCCGATCAGGCCGAACATGGCGCCGCGCGGGATGTCGAAGCCGACGTCCCGCAATACGGTGAAAGCGCCATAGCGGTGCTCGATGCCGCGCAGGCTGACGGCGGCATCAGTGGGGGGCGATGCGGGGAGCGATGTCATTCCATTTCTTCCAATTCTGTGAGATTGGCCGCATGCGCGGGTGGCGATCGAGCACGCTCGGCGCGCGCAGCAGCGGGAACTGGCGCGCGGCGAAGCGCAGCGTTTGCAGCGCCGGGCTGGCGCTGAGCATTTTGAGCAACGGGTATTGCCAGTTCAGGCGGTCGACCAGGTCGTTGGCCTCATACGGGACGTCGCCCCGGCCGTCGGCGTTCTGGTCCCAGCCGTTGTAGTTGCTCCAGTAGTTGCCTTGCCGCTTGCCCCACTCGACGTCGCGCGCGGCGACGAAGCGCACCTGCTCCTGATTGCCGATGAAGTCGTTGCCATCGACCTCGTTGTTCGACGAGCCGGCCGACAGGTGCACGCCGGTGCGGTTGTTGATGACCAGGTTGCCGCGCAGGATGTTGTACTCGGCGTCGTAGACGAAGAAGCCGCGGTCGTTGCCGGCCACCACGTTGTCCTCAATCACCGAGTCCTGGATGGTGCGCAGCATGATGCCGTGGTCGGTGTTGCCCCACGCGATATTGCGGCGCACAGTCAGGCTGCGCACTTCCATCAGCGCCAGGCCGGCGCGGTTCAGGTAGACCTCGTTGTCTTCCCAGGTGCTGTGGTTGGTGTTCATGTAATGCGTACCGTAGCGCACGTGGTGGATGCGGTTGTGGCGGAACTCGGCGTCGCGCGAGACATCGACATAAATGCCGTCGCGCGTGGTGCTGATTTCGTTGCCGATGACGCGCACGCCGCGCGTGTCGTACACCTGGATGCCGTTGCCGCGCTGCGCCGATTGCAAATCGCGCCGGCCGGTGATGATGTTGTTGGTCAGCCGCGCATCGTCCACGCCCTGCAGCCAGATGCCGAACAGGTTGGCCACCAACTGGCAGGCGCTGATGTGCACGCGGTGCGCGCCGGGCAGGATGGTAATGCCGGCGTTTTGCGCGGTCAGGTCTGCGCCGCTGTCGCGCACGATCAGGCCGGTGAGTGTGACGTCGGGAGCGGTGATGCGGATGGTGTCGCCTTGCCGCTGGCCGCTGATGGCCGGGTGGCCCTGGCCTTGCAACGTCAGCGGTTTGTCGATCAGCAGGTGTTCGTTGTAGGTGCCGGCGGCGATCAGCAGCGTGTCGCCGGCCTGTGCGCGGGCGATGGCGGCGTTGATCGAGGCGCCGGGCGTTACCTGCAGCACGGCGGCCGTCGCCAGGCCGGGGCCGCCGGCCTGTGTCAGGGCCAGCGTCAGGGCCAGCATCAGCGCGCGCATCATTGGACGCGGGGCCGGCAGCGTCATGGGTTCTCCTTGCCCTTGGACGGCAGCGCCGCGCGCAGGCTGTCCAGCGACAGGAAGTAGCCATCGGCGCCGATGCGCGTCAACGCCTGGCCCTTGGTCTCGCGCTGCTTGCGTTCCTTCACCAGCGGCGGGCAGGCGTGATCGTCGTAGTACATGATCATGCAGTCGAGGCACAGCATGCATTCCATCTGGTCGATCCTGCCCTCGCTGTCGATGGCGTGCGAGCCGCAGCCGGCGGCGCAGGCGTGGCAGGTGGTGCATTCCGCCTTGCGCTTCAGGCCGAACAGGCGGAACTTGCCGGGCAACGCCAGGCCGGCGCCCATCGGGCACAGGTATTTGCAGTACGGGCGCTCGCTGAACATCGACAGGCCGAGGATGGCGCCGATGAACAGCCAGAACGGCCAGGTACGGTTCCAGACGCCGACCAGGAAGGTGGTCTTGAACGGTTCGATTTCCGCCAGATGCTCGGCCGTCTCCATCGAGAACAGCGACACGCCGATCAGGCCGAAAAAGATGGCGTACTTGAGCCAGCGCAGCCTGTCGTGCAGCTTTTTCGGCAGCAGTTGCTGGAAGCGCTTCAGGCCGATGGCCGAGCCCAGCTTCAGCATCAGGTGTTGCAGCGAACCGAACGGGCACAGCCAGCCGCAGAACAGGCCGCGTCCCCAGAGCAGCACGGTAATGATGATGAACCACCAGAACAGGAAGATGAACGGATCGGACAGGAACAGTTCCCAGCGCCACTGGTTGATCAGCGCATGCAGCCAGGTCATGATCTGCGTGATGCTCGGCTGCGCCTTCAGGTAGAAGCCGATGAAGCCGGCGCTGATGAGCCACAGCAGCAGGCGCGGCCAGCTGATCAGCGGCTTGTGCTTGCGGCTGGAGGCGCGCACCAGGCGGTCGCGCTGCGCGTACAGCACGGCGGTGGCCAGCAGCGTCAGCAGGAAGAGGCCGATTTGCGGCATCCGGTCCAGCCAGATGTTCTGCCAAGCCGGGCGCGCCGTCACCACGGTCGGATGGCCGCCCTCCAGATAGCGGGCCGGCAGCCAGTAGGGCTGGTCGTAGTGGGCGAAGGTCTTGACGCCTTTGTTGTCGAGCTTGTTGACCAGCAGCGTCAGCGTCCACGGCCACGCCGGATTGAAGTGCTGCGAGCGGACGATGAAGATGCCGGATTCGCGGTAGTCCGGCGCGTCGGCCGGTTGCAAGTGGTACAGGTTGAGATAATCGGTGTCGCGGAAGGTGTAGGTTTCCGGGTCTTGCCGCACCTGGATGCGGTCATAGATGCCGCCGCGCACAAAGCCCGAGCCCTTGAACGAGGTCTGGCCGCTGGCGATGACGAAGATCGCGTGCTCGTCCGGCTTTAGGTCGCGCATCAGGCGCTGGTAGTTGTCCTCACCCAGCAGACTATTGCCCAGCGTCGGCGTGTTGAGGTAGCCGAAGTAGAGGTCGATGTAGTCGCCGCGCGCGCTGTCGGCGCCGACTTCGCGCGCCGAGATCGTCAGGCGGCCGAGCGCGCCCTCGTCGGCCAGCTTGCCCCAGTTGAGGCGCTCGTCGCGCGGCGTGAAGCGGGCCGGCGGGCGCGCCGCCGTGGTGAAGATGCCGACCTGGCGGCCGATTTCATAGGCGCTGCGCGAAATCACCTGATTCTCGGCGATGGCGGTCACGGTGGCGCCGCTGATCGCGTCCAGTCCGACGCTGCCGTCGCCGCCGCGGCCGATCTCCAGCTTGGCGTCGCCGCGCAGGCCGACGTACTGGTCGATGAACTTGAGCAGCGCGGATTCCGGAATGCCGGCCAGCAGAATCGGCTCGGAGTGCTTGATCACGCGCACGCCGGTGATGATGCCCTTGCTGTCCATGCCGATCAGCGTGATGACCGGCTTGCCGGAGTAGGCGGGGATGTCCACCACGTCGGTGGACAGGAACACGTAGCCGACCACCTTGCCGTCGGCGTCCAGCGCCTGCACGTACTGCGGCGAACCCAGGCGCTTGGAAAAGCGCTTCGCCAGCGGCATCACATCGGCGCAGGCGGCGTGGGCGCACAGGTCGGGACCGTGCAGCAGTTCAGCGGATAATTCAGCGTCGTAGACGGTGGCGCCGGCGATCGGCGCCGTCAGCATGGTCAGCAGCATTGCCAGCCGCGCCAACAGGGATTTTGAGATAAACGTCATGAGGATGCGCGATGCCGGCTGGTGACCCCGCCGGCATCGCCTTAGGTTACGACTCAGGCTTCAACCAGGAAACGGCTGCGCATTTCCAGGTGCAGGGCGTGGCAGAAGTGCGTGCAATACATCCAGAACGCCCCCGCGTGATCAGCCTTGAAGGTGACCGATTTGGTTTCCTGCGGATTGACGATGAAGTTGATGTTGTAGGTTGGAATGGCGCAACCGTGGGTCAGGTCTTCTACCTTGTCGTAGTTGGTCAGCGTGATGGTGACCTCGTCGCCTTTCTTGACCTTGATGACCGGCATGCTGTACGCCGGCGCCTGCGACATCAGGCGCACATGCACCTTGTTGCCTTTGCGCTCGATGCCGGCGGTTTCCGGCGTGACGGCGTTGGGGAAGTCGGTCATGTTGTAGATCTGGCGCGTCTTGACCACGTCGCGGCGGACGATGATGCCGTCGTGCGGTTCCGAGTAGGCGGTGTGGTCGGCCACCAGCTTCATGTTGGCGCCGCTGATGTCGATCAGCTGTTCCGTTTCCGGATGCAGCGGCCCGACCGGCAGGAAGCGGTCCTTGGAGAACTTGTTGCCGGAGTTCAGATACTTGCCGTCCGCCTGCGTGGTCTCGCCCATCGACGAGTAGTTGTGGCCAGGCTGATAATGGACGTCGAATTTTTCCAGGATGACCTTGGCGTTCTTGTCGCCCTTGAACTGGGCGATGGCGGCGTCCACATTCCATTTCACGGCCTGGCTGTCGAGGAACAGCGAGGTATAGGCGTTGCCCTTGCCGTCGAACGCGGTGTGGAGTGGGCCGAGGCCGATTTCCGGTTCCGCGACCACGGTGTCGCGCGGGTCTTTGACATTGCCGTCGAACCATTGCAGCACTTTGGCCAGTTCGATGACGGTGGCGGTCGGCGACAGCTTGCCTGAGCAAACGAAGTACTTGCCGTCCGGGCTGGCGTTGACGCCGTGCGGGTTCTTGCCGACCGGGACGTAGCAGCTGATCGCGGTTTTCGGATCGGCGTTGGCGGTTTTGCGGCCATCGACCACCGGCACTTTGGAGCTGCCGATGGTGGTGTACTTGCCGGCCTTGACCAGCGCTTCCACGCGCTCGATGTGCAGGAACACGCAGGCGTCGCGCTCGGCGGCCATCATGCCGTTCAGGTCGGCGGCGTTCTCGACGTTGTACTGGTTGCAGGCGGCCAGCTTGCCATCGTAGGACGTGGCGCACAGGTCCATATTGCCATCGACGCGCACTTGCCACATCACTTCCATGGTTTCGGCGCTGACGCAGCTGAACAGCGCGCCCCATTTGCTCGGATCTTCCAGGTCGCGGCCGTCGTTGGGCAGCGGGATGTGGAATTCGGCGCCGCAGAACACGCGGGTGGTGTAGTCGATTTTCGGATCAACCGGGTCGCGCTTGTCCGGGAAGATGCCGTGGAAGCCGGCCACGTTCGGCAGCTCGGTGATCTTGTCGGTTTCCATCGTGTCCATGCGGATGCGGGCCACGCGCGAGTGCAGCTTGTCGTTGATGAACAGCCAGCGGCCGTCATAGGTGCCGTTCTTGTAGCTGCCGTGCACGTGGTGGGTGTCGCCGGTGGTGTATTTCAGCGAGCCGTCGGGCTTGGTGCCCATGATGGCTTTCGACTCGTTGGTGATGCCCCAGCCGACCATGCAGTCGATGTTGAACACCGGGATGCGTTTCAGTTCGCGGCCGGACGGCAGGCCCAGAATGCGCGCCTCGCCGGAGTGGCCCGAGCTGATGAAGGCGTAGTAGTCATCCAGCTGGCCCGGGGCGACTTCGCCGCCCTTGTGCGCGGCGGGCGCGGCGGCGGTCTTGCCGCCGGCGGTGGCCTCATCCTTGCAGCCGGCCAGGCCCAACGTGACGCCGGCCAGGCCCAGCGCGGCGCTCTTGCCCAGGAAGCCGCGGCGGGTTGACGGCGTGTCGTTGGTGGTATCTATCTTCTTGCTGTCCATCGGTTGCTCTCCATCGTTGCGAATTTTTTCAACACGCATTTTCAATGCATCTTTTAGAAAAAACGATGATGTGGATCAAGCATTTCCGGACAGGTCCGCGGCGTGGGCCGCGGACTTGATCCAGGCGATGGTTATGGGCGCGCGATAAAGAGGCTGGAGTCGATGGTGAAGGAATCGTCGGCTTCCACGGCGAAGTAGCGGCGGGTTTCCTCGGGCGCGTTGCGCAGCAGGCTGCGGATCGCGGTGACGCGCTCGGCTGGCGTGCGCATGCGGGCGGTCCATTCATCAAATTGCATGCGCAGTTTCCAGCCGTAGCCTGGTTCGCTGCTGAAGCCGGCCTCGCTCAGCATGTGCGTCCATTCGGAGCGGCGGTAGTCGCGCACATGCGAGGCGTCGCGCAGCAGCTCGACCGCCTGCAAGGTGGTGTCATGCAGCGGTGTTTCCGGCGCGGTGATGTCGATGATGACGAACACGCCGCGCGGCTTGAGCACGCGCCTGACTTCGCGCAGCGCGGCCGGCACGTCCAGCCAGTGGTGGGCGGAGAAGCGCGTGATCACCATGCACATCGAGGCGTCGTCGAATGGCAGGCTGGCGACGTTGCCTTGCCGCGTGACGAGGTTGTGGTGGCCGCGTTCACGCGCGGCGTCGGCGACCACGTTCAGCATCTCCGGCGACAGGTCGTAGGCGGTGACGGATTCGGCCACCGGCGCCACCGCGAAGCTGGCGTGGCCGGCGCCGCAGCCGAGGTCCAGCACCACCGGCCGCTTCGGCAGGCTGGCGGCGATGTCGCGCAGCCGCGTCAGATCGGCGCCCTGCGCGTGGACCGTGCTGGTGAGATAGGCGCTGGCGGTATTGCCGAACTGCTGGGCGACCACGGCTTGCTGTTGCATGATGTTTTCTCCAAAAAGTGGCTGAGTCAGTGCAGAATAGGCGGGTTTTTATCCTGTAACAAGACAAGGATTTATCCTGGTATAAGGCAGCACTATGCAAAGCAAGCTTGGCGAATTCATCCGCGCTCATCGGGAGCGCACCACCCCGGCCAGTGTCGGCCTGCCCGCCGGCGGGCGGCGCCGCACGCCGGGGCTGCGGCGCGAGGAACTGGCGCAGCTGTGCGAGGTCAGCCCGACCTGGCTGACGTGGCTGGAGCAGGGCAGGGGTGTGTCGGCGTCCGGCAAGTTGCTGGCGCGGATGGCCGAGGTGCTGCACTTGAGCGCGGCCGAGCGTGGCTATCTGTTCAGCTTGGCCGAGCGGCTGGACGTGCGCCACGACGGCGACGCCGCCGATGCCGGCGAGCCGTTGGGCGAGATCGTCGCGGCGATCGACGGCCCCGCCTACATCCTCGACCGCCAGTGGGACGCGCTGGCGTGGAACGAACACGCGGCCGCCTTGTTCGGCGGCTGGCTGGATGTGGAGGAGACGGCGCCGGCGTCACCGAATCTGTTGCGCTTCATGTTCCGCAATCCGGCCGCGCGCGGGTTGATCATCGGCTGGGAAGAGCGCGCGCGCCGCCTGGTGGCGGAATTCCGCGCCGACATCGGCAAGCATGCCAGCGAGCCGGCACTGGCGGCGCTGATCGCCGAATTGTCGCAAGACAGCGAAGCGTTCCGTGCGTTGTGGACCTCGCAGGACGTGGTCAACCGCGAAGGCGGTCTGCGCCGTTTTCTGCATCCCCGCGCCGGCGAGCTTGGCTTCAACCAGATCACGCTGCACCTGGCCAAGCGTCATGATCTGAAGCTGGTGATGTTGTTGCCGACGAGTTAGCAGAGCGCAATAATGCTATTCAAGCTTGCGCGAATGCAAGTGGCGCGATCTCGGATTTTGAATGGTACGCTTCCTTGATGCTTATTGACGTGCGCGCGCTCAATCATTTATTTTTAACCGTTTGGCAATATAATGGCAGCGACGGCGCGCCATGCGCCGTGCTGGTTCCGGGCGTCGCCACAAGACGCCTTGTCGGCCCGCCCGGGGCCTGTTGTCACGGAGTGCTCTCTGTCCAATCGTCAAGAAAATCTGCACAGCATCTATGCGATGCTGACCGCCGTCGCCATGTTCTCCTTCATGGATACCACCATGAAGCTGTTGTCCGCCCACTATCCCGCGATGCAGGTGACGGCGCTGCGTTCGCTGAGCTCGCTGCCGCTGCTGTGCGGCTACATCCTGTACCGCCGCGCGTTCAAGGGCATCTTGCGGGTGCGCTGGCCGATGCATCTGTTCCGCGCGGCGCTGGGCATCTGCATGCTGACCACGTTTGCTTTCGGCCTGCGCTCGCTGTCGCTGGCCGAGGCGTATTCGATTTTCTTCATCGCGCCGGCGCTGATTACCGCGCTGTCGGTATGGGTGCTCAAGGAGCGGGTCGCCGCTGGCCAGTGGGTGGCGATCGTGGTCGGCCTGCTGGGGGTGCTGGTGGTGCTGCGTCCGGAAGGCACGGGCTTTCTGTCGCTGGGCGGCCTGGCGATTCTGGCGGCGGCCGCCTGCTACGCGGTGTCGGCCATCAGCGCGCGCATCCTGGCGCGCAGCGACAGCACCGAGTCGATGATGTTCTGGCTGCTGACGCTGATGGCCGCTGGCTCGGTGGCGCTGGCGTGGAACAACTGGGTGCCGGTGCGCGCCGAGCACGGCTGGATATTGTTGGCGCTGGCGCTGTCCGGTTTCTTCGGCCAATTGGCGATCACCAAGGCCTTCAGCACCGGCAAGGCGTCGATCGTGGCGCCGTTCGAGTACACGGCGCTGGCCTGGGGCGTGGCGATCGACTGGTTGCTGTGGCAGGCGCTGCCGGACGGCTACACGCTGCTGGGGGCGGGCATCATTATCGCCAGCGGCATCTATCTGGTGCGGCGCGAGGCGGTGCATGTTGAAGCTGAGCACCCTTAATCACAGTTCGCTATAATCGTCGGATGTTAAAACAACGCACTATCAAAGAACTGGTCCGCACCACGGGTGTTGGCCTGCACTCCGGCACCAAGGTTGAGCTGACCCTGCGTCCGGCCGAGCCGGATACCGGCATTGTGTTCCGCCGCGTCGACCTGTCGCCGGTGGTCGAGTTCCCGTCGAGCGCGATGGCGGTGGGTGATACCCGCATGGCGTCGGTGCTGGTCAAGGACGGCGCCCGCGTGTCGACCGTCGAGCACCTGATGTCGGCCTGCGCCGGCCTCGGAATTGACAATCTGTACATTGAGGTGAGCGCCGAGGAAATTCCGATCATGGATGGTTCGGCCTCGTCCTTCGTATTTTTATTGCAACAGGCGGGTGTGCTGGAGCAGCCGGCGGCGAAGAAATTCATCCGCGTGCTGAAGCCGGTGGAAATCCGCGAGGGCACCGGCGACAAGGAAAAGTGGGCGCGCCTGCTGCCGCACGACGGCTTCAAACTGGACTTTTTCATTGAATTCAACCACCCGGCGGTGGATGGCACGCAGCAGCGCGCCCAGGTCGATTTCGGCGACGTCTCGTATGTGCACGACGTGGCGCGCGCCCGGACGTTCGGTTTCATGCAGGACGTGGAAATGCTGCGCGGCATCGGCCTGGCGCGTGGCGGCTCGCTGGAAAACGCCATCGTGATGGACGAATACCGCATCCTGAACTCGGACGGCCTGCGCTATGAAGATGAGTTCGTGCGCCACAAGATCCTCGACGCGATCGGCGACCTGTATCTGGTCGGCCACCCGCTGCTGGCCAGCTACGAGGCGCACAAGTCGGGCCACGCGCTGAACAACCAATTGCTGCTGGAGTTGCTCAAGCATCCGGACGCGTATGAAATCGTCACGTTTGAAGATAACGAGACCGCGCCACCGTCCTACATGCGCCAGATGGCGCGCGAGTGGGCGCTAACTTAAACCCCGGTGTCAGGTCTGACAAAAGCACACGGGCTCAACTGCTACGCAGTTGAGCCCGTGTGCTTTTGTCAGACCTGACACCGTTTTTAGCGGCGCAGGCTGGCCAGCGGGGGCGCGGCCTGGTGGGTGTAGGTGGTCAGTTCCCAGCTGTCGCGGCTGTACAGGCGGCCCTGGGCGTCGCTGTCCTGCTGCTCCAGCTTGACGTAGTGGTTGAGCGCCGGCACGAACCAGACGGTCTCGCTCAGGTGGCCACCGGGCGCGCTGCCGTCGGCCGGACCGTAGTCGGCATGGACGAAGATTTTCAGCGCGTCGAACTCGCCGGCCGGCACCCGCACTTTTTCCCAGTCCAGCACCTTGCCCTTGATCTGGTAGCGCAAGTGCTTGCCGGCCTTGTTGTTGTCGCCGACCACCTCGCTGCTCCATTCCTTGCCCGGCGTCAGCGGGAAGGCGTAGCGCGCGAACGAGGGGGCGAAGTGCATGCCGCCGCGCTCGATCGGGTTCATCTCGGCGCTGAACAGCTGGGTGCTGATCAGGGCGCCACTGGCGGCGCGCTTGATCGCCATGTGCACGCCGGCCTCATCGATGGACGCTACCTCCATGCGGTTGATGTTGCCGGTGTTGCCTTTCCACACATCGGTGTATTGATATGTCCACGAATCCCCCACGGCTGGCGCCGGGGCCGACACCGCGTCGTGATCGCCGGCCCGCGCCAGCGCGCATGGCAGGATGAAACAGAGCACTGCAAACGAACGTTTGAAAGTCATGCTGTCTCCTTATTGTGTATTGTTCATTGACTATATAACCAACATGTCGGCATAGCTAGCCGCGGTGCAGCATCAAAAGCTGAAAAAGCCTTTCATATCGTGGAATCCGCATGGTGGGGTGCCGCATGATTTTTTTCATTTTTTAAAAAGGCATTTCGTATCAAGAAAAATGGTATCTATCTCTTTGAAAAACAAGGAATAAATTTAAGTTATATGTCTTATATAAGACTTTGTGCAACGCATCAGAATGGCCTACTATGTAGTCATGCGGTTGTGCTTATTTCGTGTTTTTCTTTAGGAGATTAAAATGTCCCAATATCAAGATGACATCAAGGCAGTCAGCGTTTTGAAAGCGCAGCAAGGTTCCGCCTGGAACGCCATCAATCCCGAATCGGCTGCCCGCATGCGCGCGCAGAACAAGTTCAAGACCGGCCTGGACATTGCGAAATACACCGCCCAGATCATGCGCGCCGACATGGCCGCCTACGATCTGGACCCGTCCAAGTACACGCAGTCGCTGGGCTGCTGGCACGGCTTCATCGGCCAGCAAAAAATGATCTCGATTAAAAAACACTTCAACAGCACCGACCGTCGCTACCTGTACCTGTCGGGCTGGATGGTGGCCGCGCTGCGCTCCGAGTTCGGCCCGCTGCCGGACCAGTCGATGCATGAGAAAACCGCCGTCTCGGCGCTGATCCGCGAGCTGTACACCTTCCTGCGCCAGGCCGACGCCCGCGAGCTGGGCGGCCTGTTCCGTCAGCTGGACGCCGCCGCCAGCGCCGCCGACAAGGCCGCGATCCAGCACAAGATCGACCACCACGTCACCCATGTGGTGCCGATCATCGCCGACATCGACGCCGGCTTCGGCAACGCCGAGGCGACCTATCTGCTGGCCAAGCAGTTCATTGAGGCGGGCGCCTGCTGCATCCAGATCGAGAACCAGGTGTCGGATGAAAAACAATGCGGCCACCAGGACGGCAAGGTCACGGTGCCGCATGAAGACTTCCTGGCCAAGATCCGCGCCATCCGCTACGCCTTCCTGGAGCTGGGCGTGGACGACGGCATCATCGTCGCCCGCACCGACTCGCTGGGCGCCGGCCTGACCAAGCAGATCGCCGTCACCAACGCGCCGGGCGACCTCGGCGACCAGTACAACGCCTTCCTCGATTGCGATGAAGTGTCGGCTGACGCGCTGGGCAACGGCGACGTCATCCTCAAGCGCGACGGCAAGCTGCTGCGGCCGAAGCGTCTGCCGAGCAATCTGTTCCAGTTCCGTCCCGGCAGTGGCGAAGCGCGCTGCGTGCTGGACTGCATCACCTCGCTGCAAAACGGCGCCGATCTGTTGTGGATTGAAACGGAAAAGCCCCACATCGGCCAGATCGGTGGCATGGTCCGTGAAATCCGCAAGGTGATGCCGAACGCCAAGCTGGTGTACAACAACAGCCCGTCGTTCAATTGGACGCTGAACTTCCGTCAGCAGGTGTACGACGCCTGGAAGGCGGAAGGCAAGGACGTGTCGGCCTACGAGCGCGCTCAACTGATGAGTGCCGAGTACGACGCCACCGACCTGGCGCAACAAGCGGACGAAAAGATCCGCACCTTCCAGGCCGACGCCGCGCGCGAGGCCGGCATCTTCCACCATCTGATCACGTTGCCGACTTATCACACGGCCGCGCTGTCGACCGACAACCTGGCCAAGGAATACTTCGGCGACCAGGGCATGCTGGGCTATGTGGCCGGTGTGCAGCGCAAGGAGATCCGCCAGGGCATCGCCTGTGTCAAGCACCAGAACATGTCCGGTTCCGACCTCGGCGACGACCACAAGGACTACTTCAGCGGCGATGCCGCGCTGAAGGCGGCCGGCAAGGACAACACGATGAACCAGTTCTAAGCTTCATTCGCCCGCTGCGGCGGGCCTACCAGGTGCTGCCATCGCCGACCGGACCGACATTCATCCGGGCGGCGATCGCCACCGGCAAAGCCACGTCGTACCACGGCGAGCCGCCGGTCCGGTGGCGAATCGAGGCATAATCGTCGACGTAGATGATATTGATCTGCGGATCGCGCAGCGCGTTATAGCAGACCCCGGCCCAGCCGCGGCCCGGTCCGCAAAACAGATCGAGCAACTGCGGATTGGTGACCTCCCGCGCCGCCGTCAGCGGCTCCCAGGTGGTGCTGACCGAGAACTGCGGCGTCAGCGTCCACGACAGCAGATGCAGTGTCCCGGGGACGCCGCCGACCGCGTTCGCTCCCCAAAATCCTGGATTGAATGGTTGCGTGGTGTAGGCATAGTTTTGCCGCGCCCGCAGCTTGTTCAACTGATCCGAGCGTATCCCTCCCAACAGCACCTGGCCCAGCGCCTGCTGGTCATCGACACGACCACGGTTGGAATACTGGTCGAACAATTGAATCGGATTGGCTGGCGGCGCGTATTTCGGCGTCAGCACGAAGAATCCCGGCATGCCGAGACCATGGTGTCCGGCCGGTGGCGTAAACGGCAGGCCGGCGACGTAAGGCTCCTGCGGCGTGTCCAGCGCACCGTCGTACAGGATCAGCACGCGCGAGCGCATCGCCGCCCCGGCCATCACTGCTGGTGGCACGGTGCCGCCTGGGGCCGGCTCGGCCAGCAACTGCCAATAGGGTGCCGCGAAAGCATGGATGTCGCTCTGGGTGTAGGGCACCAGGTAACGCGACAGGCTGGCATTGATCGCGTCCACCAGGTCGATATGGTCGTCCAGCGTGAACTTGTAGAAGTGCGAGAAGTTCAGGATGATCAGTTCGCGGTCCGAGGACGCGAGACTGTCCAGGTATTCCCTGACCTGGTTCAGGATGCCATCGGCGCCGGTCAGTTTGCCGCCCCAGTAGGCCAAGCCGTGGTAGGTCCAGAAGTCGTTGTTGTGGCGCGCCGGCCGCAGGTCGAAATAGCGGATACCGCCAGCCAGCTGATGGAAGATGTCCTGCGTCTGTGTGGCCGACAGCACGTTGCTGACAAGCTGGTTGCGATAGCAGCCGGAGTCGTGCGTGCCTGGCAGCGTGATCTGGCTCAGCGGACGCTGCGGAAATGCCGGCAGCGGCGCGGTGGGCACGTCGCTATAAAAGAGCTGGGTCATCCAGGGCATGATGGTGTCCTTGGTGGCGGTGGTACAGGATCAGGTCGATGCATCCGGTGTTTGCGGGCCGGGCACGTCCGCCAGCGCCGCATCGGCCGCTTGCATGGCGGCGTTGGCCAGGCTCTGCGCATCGGCCACCGCCTTGGCTTGCGCGTCGGCGGCCTGCTGCATGGCCGCGTTCATCGCCGCCAGATCGGCTTGCATGGCGCTGTTGACCTGCGCGATGGCCGCATCGACCTGTGCCTGCGCGGCCTGCATGGCGATGGCGGCGTAGTCGGTCGGTGATGGTGCCGGCGCAGGTGCCGGCGTTGGCGCGCCGTTGGCGGCGGCTGGTTTCGGGCTGGGGCGGGCGTTGGTCATGATGGCTGCTCCGTTGGGTTGAGGTTTTTCAGCGCGCCGAACTGGCGCAGCGACAGAATGCGATTGGCGTTCACGAACAGTTGCGCCTGCTGGTCAGCGCTCTGCAAGTTGAAGCTCAGGCTGGCGCCATCCTGTTCCAGGCGCCAGTCCTTGAGTTTGTTGGTGCTCAGGAAGGCTTGGGCGGCGTTCATATAAAGCTCGAACAGACGTGCAGCATCGGCGCCGGCTTCTGTCGTGAAGATGGTGTTGGTGACGATTTGCAGCACTGCTTGCGAGAGCCGTGAGAAGCCGATCTTGTAGCCTTGCGTCAGCAACTGGTGCATGCGCGCTTCGACTTCTGCCGGCGCCAGCAGGCGATCCGGCAACTGCGGCGCCTCCAGCGCGCCAAACGCCAGCGGCAGCAAAGTTTGCAGCGCCTGGTTGGCCAGCTGGGTGCGGGTGTCAACGTCATCGTTGAGCGCCTGCACTTTCTTGCAGTAGGCCAGATAGAAATGGTAGTAGTCGCCGAACTCCGCCACAGTGCGCGCCTGTTCGATTGCCCACGCGGCGGCTTGCTGGCATACCTGTGCTGCGTCGTTGGCCTCCTGGCCCAGTTGCGCAGCCGCCAGATGATACAAGGCGATACGGTCGTTGAAGTCGGTGGCCACGAACACCGGCGCGTCCTGCACGCCGAGCTGTTGCAGGAAATCGCTTACCGCGCCGAGCTGGCTCGCGGTGAGCAGATGGTTGGCCGCTAATATGCTGTGCGCCTGCTGTGCGACAACCTCGCCGGCATCGCCGGTTTCCACCTGGCCCAGTACGCGCAGATTATCCAGGCCCAGCGTCATCAGTTTGACCGGGCTGACCCACAGTCCCAGCTTGGGCAACAAGGTCATTGGCGAACCGTGCAGTCCCAGCTGCACTTCGGCCAGCAGGCCGGCTTCATCGGCCAGCTGGTAGTTGGCCATGGGATTGCGCATTGCCCAGCCCAGCCATTGCGGGCCGCCGTCGATATACGCCAGCGTATGATTGGTGATCTCGGACAAGCTGCTGCGCCTGTCGATGATTTTCTTTGCAACGTTAACAGTCATGATGTCGGCTCTTTCACATGGCGGCGCGTCAGCCCGCGGGGTAGGCCTTGATGACCGCGGCGGCGGTGTTGCCGACGTTGCCGAATTCGGTGGTCGCCTGGCTGATGACGTTTTGCGCGGCGGTGATCACCTCGACATATTTCGGGTCCTTGGTGGCCAGCAACTGCGCCATCGCCACACCGATCGCGGTGGTGGCGATGGTGGACAGATTGCGCATGGTGTCGGCCGAGTCCTGTACCGCGATGGCGGTCGATTGCGCCACCGACTGGTAAGCCTTGCCGGCGCCGCTGGTCATGACCACTTGCGGCGCCATGGTGGCCAGCTGGATGTTGTTGATGGTGTCGATGACCTGTGCGTTGGTGTTGTCCATGACGGTTCCTTAAGGGGCCGGCGTCGGCGTCGGTGTGGGCGCGGGGGCTGGTGTTGGCGCGGGCGTCGGTGCGCTTGCCGCCTGGGCCAGGCTGTGCAGATCGGTGGCGGCTTCCTGCGCCAGCGCGCCGGAAGCGCTGGCCATGCCTTGCAGCGTGGCGATGGCGGCATTGCCCTGGGTGTAGGCGTCCATCACCGCCGCTGCGCCGGACGGCGAGGGCGATGGGCCAGGCAGCGGCTGCACCACGGGCGGCGGCGCCGGCGCTGGCGGAGGCGGCGCCGGTGCGTGGGCGTTCAGCATGCGCGCGCAGGCGGCCGTCACGGCGGCGGAATTCAGCATGCCGGCGTTCTGCTGGCGGTTGACCGCGTTGTACATCGCCATGCCCAGCGTTTCCAGCATGACCGTATCGAGCATCGCAAACGCGTGCGCGGGCGTTTGCCCGGCCACCATGGCGCTGACGCTGTTCGCGTTGTCGATGATTTGATCGTTGACAGTACCGGGGTCGTTCATTTTGGATTCGCTCCTAGTTTAATTATCAGGACCAGTGTCTGCGACATGGCCGTAGTGGCCAACACTTGCCCGCGCTGCTGATTGGCCACGGCGTTTTGCATCGACAAGCCGATGCTGTCCGCCATGGCCAGGTAAGTCATGTCCATGGCCGCCGAAGGCGCAAGCCCGAGGCTCAGCGGTGTTGTGATCACCACTGCGCCCCTGGTTCAGCAGCCACGCCCGGATTAACCCAAGCCCAGCACCTGGCCGGTGGCAACGCCGGCCGAGGCGGTGTCGATCGACAGCATGGTGGCGACACCTTGCGTGGTCGAGGTCTGCATGGTGACGTAGGATTGCTGCTGGTTGTTGGTGGCGTTGTGCGCCGCGTTGGACAGTGCCTGGCTGGTGGCCAGGAACAGATTGCCCATCGCGACGGCGGGCGCATCGCCCAGCACCTTGGTGTTCACTTGCGAAACCGAGTCAGTGATCTGGTTATTGACTGAGGTTGGAAAAGCCATGGTAATTCCTCCTTATTGCGGTTGGATGAAAAAACCTCGGTTGGGATAGCACTCAGGCTCCGAGGATAGCCTTGGTGGCTTTGGCGCTTGCCGCCGTATCCAGCGAATACAGCAAGGCGACGCCGGTCGCCGTCGCCGCCTGCGCAGTGATGTACATTTGCTGCTGCGCGTTGGTGGCGTTGTGTGCTGCGTTGGCCAGGGCCTGGGCGGTGGCCTGATACAGGTTGCCCATCGCAATGGCGGGTGCGGTGGCCAGGACTTGCAGATTGCTTTGGGTCACCGAGTCGGTGATTTGATCGTTGACCGCAGTAGGAAAGGCCATTTCGATACTCCTTGTGATTTAAGGCTTGCTGCTACCTCATCAGTCAGGCGCCCAGAATGGTCTTGGTGGCCATGCCGGTGGATGCCGTGTCGACCGAGTACAGCGTGGCCACGCCCATGGTGGTGGCGGCTTGCGAGGTGACGTAGCTTTGCTGTTGCGCGTTGGTGGCGTTGTGGGCGGCGTTGGCCAGTGCCTGTGCGGTGGCCTGGAACAGATTGCCCATCGCAATGGCCGGGGCGTCGCCCAGTACCTTGGTGTTGGCTTGCGTGACCGAATCCGTGATTTGGTTATTGACTGCGGTTGGGAATGCCATGAGTTCCTCCAGTTAGGGACGTTGAAAAATATGCGCGGTGCCGGGATTAGCCCAGGCCGCGGACGCCGGTCGGCGACAGGATCGTTTTGGTGGCGACACCCGTGCTGGCGGTGTCCAGCGAGTACAGCGTGGCCACACCCATGGTGGTGGCGGACTGCGAGGTCACGTAGCTTTGCTGCTGCGCATTGGTGGCGTTGTGCGCGGCGTTGGCGAGCGCTTGCGCGGTGGCCTGGAACAGATTGCCCATCGCGATGGCTGGCGCATCGCCCAATACCTTGGTATTGGCCTGGGTAACGGAGTCGGTGATTTGATCATTCACTGCAGTGGGAAAAGCCATGGTTGTTTCTCCTCGGGTTGGTGTGAGAACAGCACGGTTCATTAAAGTGCTACGCGTTGATCCGTCGACAAATAGTAATCATGGAAGCCTGATCGCAATTGGGCTAAACGACGGAAAACATAGGCTAGACGATGGTCCGCATGCGCCTATTTTTGTGCGCGGCGCAATTCGCCGGGCGCGTGGCCGACGATCTGGCGAAAGCATTTCTGGAAGTGGCTAAAGTCGTTGAAGCCGACACTTAGCGCCACCGTGGTGACGCGCAACGGCGGCAGTTCCAGCAGCAGTTGTTGGGCGTGCGCGATGCGCACGCGCTGTAGAAAAAGTTTGAAGGAGATGCCGAGATGATCGCGGAATAAAAAGCGCAGATGCGATACGCTGACGCAGGCTTGCTCCGCCAACTGCTCGGCTGAGATCGCCTCGCTGTAGCGTTCGCGAATGAAGAGCAGCGCGCGCCGCAAGCCCACCGGCAGGTGGTTCAGCGCTTGCACCTCGTGCTCTTGCAAACAGCGCACCCAGTACTCCGGACTGCGCGGTGCATGGATTTCAAACGGCGGATTGCGGGCCGCGATGGCGACCGATTCCTGGAGTGCGTTCATCAGATTTTCCTTGCTGGAAGAGATAGCGATTGAGGGAAATCACTCTATGCTTCAGCAGGAAACTCTTTCTTCCCGAAACCTTCCTTCGCTTAAGTCCTTGTTTACAAAAGGCGATATGGCTTAGGCCGTGGCTTGCATGGACGATGCCGGCTTACATCAGGATGACGTCGTACTGTTCCTGATGGTAGGCATTTTCAACTTGCAGCGAGATTTTCTTGCCGATGAAATCGCCCAGCATGGCCAGGTGTTGCGACTCTTCTTCCAGGAACATGTCGACCACTTCCTGGGATGCCAGAATGCGGAATTCTCGCGGGTTAAATTGTTTGGCCTCGCGCAATAGTTCACGCAGGATTTCGTAGCAGATGGTGCGCGAGGTTTTTACCTGGCCCTTGCCGCTGCAGGCCGGGCATGGCTCGCACAGGATGTGCGCCAGCGATTCGCGGGTGCGCTTGCGCGTCATCTCCACCAGCCCCAGCGCCGAGAAATTGCTGACCGAGACCTTGGTGCGGTCGCGTGACAGCGCCTTCTTCAACTCGCCCAGCACCGCGTTGCGATGCTCGGTGTTCTCCATGTCGATGAAGTCGAGGATGATGATGCCGCCCAGATTGCGCAGCCGTAGCTGGCGCGCGATCGCGTGCGCCGCCTCCAGGTTGGTCTTGAAAATGGTGTCGGCGAAATTGCGCCCGCCGACGAAGCCGCCGGTGTTGACGTCGATGGTGGTCATCGCCTCGGTCTGGTCGACGATCAGGTAGCCGCCGGACTTGAGGTCGACGCGCCGGCCCAGCGCGCGCAGGATCTCTTCCTCCACGCCATACAGGTCGAACAGCGGCCGCTCGCCGGTGTAGTGGTGCAGCCGTGGCAGCACGCCCGGCGTGTAGGCCTGGCCGAAGGCCTGCAGGTTCAGATAATTCTCGCGCGAATCGACCTGGATGGTGGCCGTCTCGTCGTGCACGAAGTCGCGCAGCACGCGCTGGGCCAGGCTCAAGTCCTGGTGCAGCAGCGTGGTGGCCGGCCTGGTGCGGGCGCCGTGGGTGATCGCCGCCCAGGTCTTGCGCAGGTAGTCGACGTCGGCGGCGATGTCGGCGTCCGACGCGTCCTCGGCCTGGGTGCGGATGATGTAGCCGCCTTTTTCGTCCTTCGGCAGCAAGCTTTGCAGACGTGTGCGCAGCGCCTCGCGCTCGGACTCCTTCTCGATTTTCTGCGATACGCCGATATGCCCGTCCTGCGGCAGATACACCAGCATGCGGCCGGCGATCGAGATCTGCGTCGACAGGCGCGCGCCCTTGGTACCGATCGGGTCCTTGATCACCTGTACCGTCAGCACCTGACCGTCGAACAGCAGTTTTTCGATCGGCGTCGGGGCGGCGTTGGCGCCGCCGTCGTGGCTGCGCGCCTCCCAGATGTCGGCCACGTGCAGGAAGGCCGCGCGTTCCAGGCCGATGTCGATGAAGGCCGACTGCATGCCCGGCAGCACGCGCACCACCTTGCCGGAATAGACATTGCCGGCCAGCCCGCGGGTGAGGGTGCGTTCGATGTGGAGTTCCTGCACGGCGCCTTGCATGATGAGGGCGACGCGGGTTTCCTGCGGGGTGATGTTGATCAGGATATCTTCGTTCATGCCCCGATGATACACGGCGGGCGTCGGCGACGCCACCAGGGTGGTTATGGCAGCGGCAGGCCCGCCTGACGCAGCAGTTGCACGGTCTCGTAGATGGGCAGGCCCATGATGCCGGAATGGCTGCCGGCGATGTGCTCGATGAAGGCGGCGGCCGGGCCCTGGATGCCGTAGGCGCCGGCTTTGTCGTAGGGCTCGGGCGTGGCGCAGTAGGCGGCGATGGCGGCCGGCGACAGCACGCCGAAGCGCACTTCGGACACTTGCGTGATCTGCGCCGCGAAGTCGGCCGACTGCACCGCGATGGCGGTCATCACCTGGTGGTTGCGGCCCGACAGCTGTTGCAGCATGGCGCTGGCCTCGGCGGCGTTGGCCGGCTTGCCGAGGATGGCGCCGTCGATGGTGACGGTGGTGTCGGCCGACAGCACCGGGCGCGGCGTCATGCGGCGCTTGATCACCAGGTCGGCCGCGAAGGCCGCTTTTTCCTTTGCCACCCGCGCCACATAATCGAGCGGCGCCTCGCCCGGCAGCACCTCTTCGGTGACGTCCGCGCCGCGCGGGCCGTCGCTGCGCAGCAGCAGCAGTTCGAAATCGATGCCGACCTGGCGCAGCAGCTCACGGCGGCGCGGACTTTTGGAGGCGAGGTAAATCTTCTTGTCGACAGGCTTCATTCAGCTTAAACGCGGTGATAGGGGTGGTTCTGCGTGATGGTCCAGGCGCGGTACAGCTGCTCGGCCAGCATCACCCGCACCATGCCATGCGGCAGCGTCATGCTGGAAATGCGGATCAGACCCTCGGCGCGCGCCTTCAAGGCCGGATCGAGGCCGTCGGCGCCGCCGATCAGAAACGCGGTGTCGCGGCCGTCCTGCTGCCAGGTTTCGAGCTGCTGCGACAGGCCGACCGAGGTCAGATCCTTGCCGCGTTCATCGAGCGCGATGATGCGCACCGATTTCGGCAGCGCCGCCTCGATGCGCTCGCGCTCCAGCGCCATCGCGGTGGCGGCGGTCTTGCTGCCGGAACGCTCGACCGGCTTGATTTCCTTCAGCACGATCTTCAGTTCCGGCGGCATGCGCTTCACATACTCGGCGTAGCCGCTTTCGATCCAGGCCGGCATCTTGTGGCCGACCGCAGCGATAATCAGCTGCATGCCGGATTACTCTTCGGTTTTTTTGATGCGCTTGATGACGGTCTTGGCTGGCGCCGCGTCGTCCGCTTTCGGCTTGGCCGTGCGTGGCTTCGGCGTGGCTTTCAGCGCCTTGATGGCGGCCACGGTGGTCTTCGGCGCGCCGACCTTGATCTTCTTGCCGGCGGGGACGGCGGCTGGCTTGGCGGCGGCTTTTTTGGTCGCGGCGGTGGCGGTGGTCTTGGCGGCGGCTGGCTTGCGCGCAGTGGTCTTCTTCTCCACCACCGGCGTGGCGGCCGGGGCTTTTTTACCGGCGGCCAGGTGGCTGCTGATCTTCTTCGGTTCCGCTTCTTCCGCTTCCTTGGTGCCCTTGCGCTTGGCGGCGCCCAGTTTCACCGGCTTGTCGCCCCAGATCTCTTCCAGGCGGTAGTAGGCGCGGATCGGTGCCTGCATGATGTGGACGATCATGTCGCCCAGGTCGACCAGCACCCATTCACCGGTGTCCTCGCCTTCCATGCCGTAGACGTCGCCGCCGGCGGCCTTGACCTTGTCGCGCACCGAGGCGGCCAGCGCCTTGGTCTGACGGTTGGAGGTGCCGGAGGCGATCGCGATGCGGTCGAACAGGCTGGTGAGGTGGGTCGTGTCGAACAGGACGATGTCTTGGGCCTTGACGTCTTCGAGGGCGTCAACGACCAGGGTTTGCAGTTTTTTGATGTCCATTAGCTTTTGTATAGATGATGTTGTTCAATATAGTCTAGCACTAGCGGCGGGATAAGCGAGTCTGCCTTCTCCCCCCGTTGTAATGCCGCACGTATCTGGGTGGCGGAAATATCCACCGCGAAGTCTTGTGCCAGATAAGTCAGACCATGCGGCGTGTTACGGATTTGTTCGGGCGTTCCCAGTCGGCTGGAAAACGCCTGCGCCACCGCCGGCGGCAAGCCGGCGGTGGCAAGGTCATAGCCGGGGCGGGCCGCCACGCAAATATGTGCGTAGTCGAATAGCGCCTGCCATTGATGCCAGGTGTCGAGCCGCTGCAGCTGGTCGGCCCCCATCAGGAAACTGACCGAGGCTATGGGCCCCAATTCGCCGCGCACATTGCGCAGCGTATCGATGGTGTACGTGGGCAGCCCTTGGGCGCCACGGGCGATTTCTTGCAGGTCGACCGCCACGCTGAACGGGCGGCCGGCGAACGCCAGCGCCAGCATGTCGGCGCGCTGTTGCGCCGACGCCTTCAGTGCGCCTTTCTGCCACGGCATGCCGGTGGGGATCACGCGCAACTGGTCGACTTGCAGCAGCGCGGCGAAATACTCGCCCAGCGCGACATGACCTCGATGCACCGGATCGTAGCTGCCTCCCAGCAGTGCGGTTCGGTAGACCATCAGCACGCCACCGTTATGCGGCGAGCCAGTCGCGATGCGGCAGGAAGTCGGTGTACAGCGCCGCCTCCGGCGAACCATCCTCGGGTTCCCAGCGATAGCGCCATTTGACGATCGGCGGCATCGACATCAGGATCGCCTCGGTGCGGCCGCCCGACTGCAGGCCAAACAGCGTGCCGCGGTCGAACACCAGATTGAATTCGACATAGCGGCCGCGCCGGTAGGCCTGGAAGTCGCGTTCGCGCTCGCCGTAGGGCGTGTCCTTGCGCGCTTCCAGAATCGGCAGGTAGGCGGTGATGAAGGCGTCGCCCACGCTGCGCACCATGGCGAAGCTTTGCTCGAAGCCCGCCGCGTTGTAGTCATCGAAGAAGATGCCGCCCACGCCGCGCGCTTCCTGGCGGTGTTTCAGGTAGAAGTACTCGTCACACCATTGTTTAAAGCGCGCGTGCAGGTCGTCGCCGAACGGGGCGAGGGCGTCATGGCAGGTCTGGTGAAAGTGCTTCACGTCCTGCTTGTCGCCGTAGTACGGCGTCAAATCCATGCCGCCGCCGAACCACCATACCGGCTCGCCGGCGCTGTTGGTGGTGCTGAAGAAGCGCACATTCATGTGCACCGTCGGCGCATACGGATTGCGCGGATGGATCACCAGCGATACGCCCATCGCTTCCCACGGATTGCCGCCGATGTCCGGGCGGTGCGCCGACGCCGACGGCGGCAGCTTGGCGCCCAGCACGTGCGAGAAGTTGACGCCACCGCGCTCGATCACATTGCCTTCTTCCACCAGACGCGAAATCCCGCCGCCGCCCTCGGCGCGCTGCCACTCGTCGCGCAGGAAGGCCTTGCCGTCGATGGCTTCCAGCCCTTGCACGATGCGCGCTTGCAGGTCGAGCAGCCAGGCTTTGACCGCGGTGGGATTCGGTTGGTCCGTCATCTTAGTGCTTCAGACCGCGCCAGCCGATGTCGCGGCGGCACTGCGCGCCTTCGAAGTGGATCTGATCGACCACTTCGTAAGCTTGTTTCTGCGCCAGCTTGATGCTGTCGCCCAGGCCGACCACGCACAGCACGCGGCCGCCGGTCACCTGCAACTGGCCGTCCACCTCGGCGGTGCCGGCGTGGAAGGTCACCGATTCCGGCGTTTCGGCCGGGATGCCATCGATCACCGCGCCTTTTTTCGGCGTGTCCGGATAGCCTTCGGCGGCCAGCACTACGCCCACGGCGGTGCGGCGGTCCCATTCCAGTTCCACCTGATCGAGCGCGCCGTTGACGGCGTGTTCCATCACGCCCAGCAGGTCGGTCTTCAGGCGCGCCATGATCGGCTGGGTTTCCGGATCGCCCATGCGGCAGTTGAATTCCAGCGTGCGCGGATTGCCGGCGGCGTCGATCATCAGGCCGGCGTACAGGAAGCCGGTGAAGACGATGCCGTCCTTGGCCATGCCGGCGATGGTCGGGTTGATGATCTCGCGCATCACGCGCGCGTGCATCGCCGGCGTGACGATCGGCGCCGGCGAGTAGGCGCCCATGCCGCCGGTGTTCGGGCCTTCGTCGTTGTCTTTCAGGCGCTTGTGGTCCTGGCTGGTGGCCAGCGGCAGCACATTTTTGCCGTCGCACATGACGATGAAGCTGGCTTCCTCGCCGGCCAGGAATTCCTCGATGACGATGCGCGCGCCGGCGTCGCCGAAGCGGTTATCGGCCAGCATGTCGTCCACCGCGCGGTGCGCCTCTTCCAGCGTCAGCGCCACCACCACGCCCTTGCCGGCGGCCAGGCCGTCGGCCTTGATGACGATCGGCGCGCCGTTGGCGTCGATGTAGGCGTGTGCCGGCGCCACGTCCGAGAAGGTCTGATAGTTGGCGGTCGGGATGCCGTGGCGCTGCATGAAGGCCTTGGCGAAGTCTTTCGACGACTCCAGCTGCGCCGCCTCCTTGGTCGGGCCGAACACTTTCAGGCCGCGCGCGCGGAACAGGTTGACGATGCCGCCGGCCAGTGGCGTCTCCGGACCGACCACGGTCAGGCTGATGCCTTCGGTTTCGACGAAGTTGGCCAGTTCGTGCAGGTCGGTGATATTGACGTTGACCAGGCGCGAATCGCGCGCGGTGCCGCCGTTACCCGGAGCCACATACACCATCTGGATGCGCTCGGACTGCGCCAGTTTCCAGGCCAGCGCATGTTCACGGCCGCCGGAGCCGACTACCAAAATTTTCATAAGTCCTCAGTCTTCGATCAGGGTGTTGGAATACACTTCCTGCACATCGTCCAGCGCTTCCAGCGCATCCAGCAATTTCTGCATCTTGACCGCGTTGTCGCCGGTGACGGCGATTTCGACGTCCGGCTTCATGATGATCTCGGCCACTTCGGCCTTGAAGCCCTTGGCTTCCAGCGCGTCCTTGACGGTGGCGAAATCGTGCGGGCCGCACAGCACTTCAATGCCGCCTTCGTCGTCGGTGAGCACGTCCTCGGCGCCGGCTTCCAGCGCCGCTTCCATCAGCGCGTCCTCATTGGTGCCGGGGGCGAACAGGAACTGGCCGCAGTGCTTGAACATGAAGGCCACCGAGCCCTCATTGCCCATGTTGCCGCCGTTTTTGTTGAAGGCGTTGCGGACTTCGGCCACGGTGCGCACGCGGTTGTCGGTCATGCAGTCGACGATGATGGCCGCGCCGCCGACGCCGTAGCCCTCGTAGCGGACTTCCTCGTAGCTGGCGCCGTCCTCGCCGCCGGTGCCGCGGGTGATCGCGCGTTGCACGTTATCCTTCGGCATATTGGCGTCGGCCGCCTTGTCGATGGCGAGGCGCAGACGCGGGTTCGACGTGACGTCGCCGCCGCCCATGCGCGCAGCAACGGTGATTTCCTTGATCAGGCGAGTCCAGATTTTGCCGCGTTTCGCGTCAGTTGCTGCCTTTTTATGCTTGATGTTGGCCCATTTGCTGTGTCCAGCCATGTTCGGTCTTCCTTCGGCGGTGTATCGATTGGTAATCGTTGGAGAATGCGGTGAGGGCGGTATTCTAGCATAGCGGCCGGCTCAGAATCTTTTCCATCACCTCCGGCAGACCGATTTGCGTCACCCAGTCGCCGAATCGGCCAACCGTGATGATGGTGCTGTTCTGGCGGTCGATCGGCACCCATTCCGGATTATTCTGGCGCATCAGGGCGATCACCGGCACCCGCACCGCGTTTGCCAGGTGCATCACCGCCGTTTCCACCGTCACGATCAGGCTGCACAGGCTGAGGATGGCCGGCAGCTGGAAGAAGTTGTCCTCGGCCGAGAACAGGTGGGTGGCGGGCGGCGCCTCGCTGGCGTACAGCGCCCGCGCGTGCTGCAACGCCTCCGGCACCACGTTGACCACAAAGCCGGCGTCGCGCCACTGCGGATGGTCGCGCAGCGCGCGGATCAGCGCGAACACCCGTTCCAGCGGCCAGCAGCGCTCCTCGCCCTTGGAATAGGCGTTGATGAACACCACCGGCGCGCCGGAGGCCAGGCCCCAGGCGGCGAACTGGCCGCGCGCGTAGTCCATCCAGCGCTCGGGAATGTCGATCGTGGGATAGCGCTCGGCCGGTGCGATGGCGACGCCGAAGGCGCTGGCGAACCATTGCGCGTAGATGTCGCTGACATGCGGCACGTCGCGCTGCTGCGATTCGTACAGCGGGATGGTGGCGTCGAACTTGCGGATGCTGAGCCGCTTCGACAGTTCGAAGAAGCGGTACTTCTGCTTCGTCAGGCCGACGATGAAGCCGCGCGGGCTGATCTCGCGCGCCAGCCGCGCGTAGCGGTGGCAGGCCATGTGGGTCAGCGACACCACCAGCGGATAGTCCTCGCGCTGTGCCTCGGCGATCGATTGCGCGTGCAGGTCCGGGCTGTAGTTCTGGTCATACAGCTGGTCGATGCAGGGACTGGCGCGCAGCCAGTCGTACAGCGAGTAGTTCTTCAGGTGCGGCCACTGCGCCGGGTCGTCGGTGCGCCGGCGTTCGTCGACCCACAGGTGGATGGCCAGGTGCGGGTGCGCGCGCTTGAGGGCGCGGAAGCACATCTGCATGTAGGTGAAATCGCCGATGGCCATGTGGGTGATCACCAGCACCTTGGTGGCCCGGGCGAGCAGGGAGGGAGAAATCAGTTGTGTCATCAGTCAGATCTTGCGCTAGTTAAACCATGTTAACGCCCTAACAGATGTTTCCGCTAGAGGGGAAGCTCCATTTTTTGTAGAGAAGCTGTCATATCCGGCTGCTAAGGTTTTCTTTTTATACATAACTTCAGCGGCGGGAGCACATATGGACAGACGGCAGTTTCTCAAATTCGGCAGCTTTATCACGGTGTCGGCGGCAACCGGGGCCGCCCTGACGGCCTGCGGCGGCAGCGACGGCGCGGCGGACAACGGCCTGGCGCTGGCCCGCGGTGCCTGGAAATTCCCGCAAAGCGTGGCCTCGGGCGACCCGCGCGCCGACAGCATTTTGCTGTGGACGCGCGCGGTGCCGGCGGCGTCGGACAATGTGGCGGCGGTGCCTTCCGCCGCCACCACGGCGCTGCGCCTGATCTGTACCGCCAGCGACAACGGCGCGGCGCTGGGCAGCAACGCGGCACTGAGCGGCGCCACCGTGGCTGATGTACGCCTGCCGCTGCAAGCGCAGTACGACAACACCATCCGCCACAAGCTGACCGGCCTGACGGCGGCCACCACGTACTATTACCAGTTCATCGCCGGCGACAACCGCTCCAACGTCGGCCGCTTCAAGACCGCGCCGGCGGCCGACGCCGACGTGGCGCAGCTGCAGTTCGTCTACATGACCTGCCAGGACTGGAGCGTGAACCACTGGGGCGCGATGTCCGCCATCGCCGCCGAGAATCTGGACTTCATCGTCCATCTGGGCGACTACATCTACGAGACCGTGGGCGAGGACTTCCAGCTGGGCGCCGTCGAGAGCCGCCACGATGCGCTGGTGCTGCCGGACGGCGTGTTCAAGAACGGCAGCGCCGGCGCCAAGTACGCCAACTCGCTCAACGACTACCGCTACCTGTACAAGAAGTACCGCACCGATACGCGCCTGCAGGCGCTGCACGAACGCTTCGCCTTCATCGCCGTGTGGGACGATCACGAATTCACCGACGACGCGTGGCAGGATGCGCAGACCTACGACGGCTCGTTCAACGCCGACGGTTCGGACCTGCACCAGTCGGCGCGCCGCCGCAACGCCAATCAGGCGTGGTTTGAATTCATGCCGGCCGACGTGACGCTGGACGCGGCCAACACCACCTTCCAGAACATCAAGATCTATCGCGACTTCCAGTTCGGTAAGCTGATGCAACTGGTGATGACCGACGAGCGCCTGTACCGTTCGGACCACGTGATTCCGGAATCGTCGGTGAACCCGGCCACCGGCAAGCCGCTGGGCCGCATCGGCTCGCGCTACCTGGTGCCGCAAGACCTGTTCAACAGCGTGGAGGCGCAAAAGATGGCCGGCGCCAAAACCATCGGCCTCGATCCGCTGACCACCGCCACCATCCTCGGCAACCCGCAGCGCCAGTGGTGGATGGACAAGATGCAGTCCGCCACGGCGACGTGGAAATTGTGGGGCAATGAAGTGTCGCTGCTGCGCATGGGGATGAACGGCGTCGATGCCGTCGCCACGCTGCTGGCGTTGAACGCGGTGTCGTCGCTGGCGACGGCGGTCGGCACCACGGCGGCCGCGGCGGGCGGCAACTTCGCCGTGGCCGGCGCGATGGTGGCGGCGGTGACGGCCGGCGCAGCGGCCACCGTCGCACAGGCTGGCGGGGTCACCATCGCCACCTCGGCGGCGAGCGGCGGCGCGCAGGATGCGCAAGCGGCGGCCGGCGTCAAGGCTGGCCTGACGGCGGCGCAGGCGTCGATCGCGGTGGCGACGTTCGGCAAGGTGGCCGCCGCGGCGAGCGCGGGGCAGAGCGGCGCCGCCTTGGCCGCCGTGGCCGGGCAAACCATCGCCTTCGGCTACATCAAGCCGGAAGTACAGGAGAACAAAGCCAACTCCAAATTTGTCGCGGCATCGGGCAAGAAGGAGGCACTGGCGGCGTTCTTCACCAAATTCCTGCTCAACTGCGACCAGTGGGACGGCTACAACAGCGAGCGCAAGGCGCTGATGGCACACCTGAAGACCAACAACGTCAAGAACGTGGTGGCGATCACCGGCGACATCCACGCCTTCTTCGCCGGCACCGTCAACGATGATTTCGACGCGACCGGCGGCGGCACGCCGGTGATGGTGGATCTGGTCTCGGCCGGCATCAGCTCCGACTCCTTCTTCAGCTACCTGCGCGACGCCTCGGCCGCGCTGGGCGATATCGGTGTGTTGGTGGCGTATCCGCTGGCGGTGCCGGTGCCCGGTATCGGCACGGTCAACCTCAGCTTCAACCTGCTCGACTACACGATGGGCAAAGCCGCGCCGACGGTGGCGGCGCTGGCCGAACAAACCCGCGTGCAGCTACGTGGCGCGCTGGCGGCGAAAGGCGTGCCGGAAGCGCAACTGGATGCGACCGTCAGCGCCGTGCTGAGCGGCCTGCCAGCCAACGCCGACTTCAGCACCAACCTGCTGTCGCTGGCACAGCAACTGTCCGCGCTCGGCAACAACCCATGGCTCAAGCACCTGAACACCGATGCCCAAGGCTACACGCTGGTGACGCTGACACCGGGCAAGCTGACCGCGCAGTTCAAGCAAGCCAACAAACTGGTCGGCACCAGCGCCCCCGCCGCCACCATCGCCCGCACGACGACCGCGACGGTGACAGCGGGTTCGCCGTCGGTGATCATCAGTTAGGCGCTACCGGCGGGGTGCATAGCCGCGTCCCGCCGGCAGTCCTGCGCAGGCTGGTATGATCGGTATCGTCTCAATAAAAAAGGATTCAGGATGACGTTCCGCATCGCGCTGATTGCGCACGACAAGAAAAAAGACGACATGATCACGCTGGCCAGCGAATACCGGGCCTTCCTCTCGGGCTGCACGCTGGTGGCCACCGGCACCACCGGCGGCCGCTTGCAGGACGAGGTCGGGCTGACGGTCGAGCGCAAGCACTCCGGCCCGTTCGGCGGCGACCTGCAGATCGGCGCGCTGCTGGTGGAAGGCCAGATCGACTGCGTGATTTTCCTGCGCGACCCGATGACGCCGCAGCCGCACGAGCCCGACATCAACGCCCTGGTGCGCGCCTGCGACGTGCACAATACGCCGTGCGCGACCAACATGGCGTCCGCACATCTGGTACTGTCTCAACTCCAGCAACGTGCTGCCTGATAATTATTGGAGAAGGTAAATGGTCAAGGCGATCCGCATCAACCGCGTCGGCGGTCCCGAGGTGATGGAACTGGTGGAGATCGACCTGCCGCCGCCCGGCCCCGGCGAAGTGCGGATGCGCCATGAAGCCATCGGCCTGAACTATATCGACGTCTACCACCGCACCGGCCTGTACCCGCAGCCGCTGCCCGGCGCGCTGGGCGTGGAGGGCGCCGGCGTGGTGGAGGAACTGGGCGAGGGCGTCACCGATCTGCAGGTGGGCGATCGCGTCGCCTACGGTGGCCGTCCGCTGGGCGCGTACTCGGAAGCGCGCAACATCCCCGCGTCGCAACTGCTGGTGCTGCCCAAACAGATCGAATTCGACACCGCCGCCGCCATGATGTTGCAGGGGCTGACGGTGCAATACCTGTTCCACCGCACGGTGCCGCTGAAGGCCGGCGACACCATCCTGTTCCACCGCACGGTGCCGCTGAAGGCCGGCGACACCATCCTGTTCCACGCGGCGGCGGGCGGCGTCGGCCTGATCGCCTGCCAGTGGGCACGCGTGAAAGGCATCAACCTGATCGGCACGGTCGGCTCGGAAGAGAAGGCGGCGCTGGCGATTGAAAACGGCGCCACGCATGTGATCAACTACAACCGCGAAAACTTCACCGAACGGGTGAAGGAACTGACCGGCGGCAAGGGCGTGTCGGCGGTGTACGACTCGATCGGCAAGGACACCTTCATCGGCTCGCTGGACTGTTTGCAGCCGCTGGGCACGATGGTCAGCTTCGGCAACGCCTCCGGCCCGGTGCCGCCGTTCAGCCTGACCGAACTGGCCAGTCGCGGCTCGCTGTTCATCACCCGGCCATCGCTGATGGCCTACACCGCCCAGCGCGCCGATCTGGAAGCGATGGCCAAGTCGCTGTTCGGCGTGGTCAGCAGTGGCGAAGTGAAAATCGACATCCGCCAGCGTTACGCGCTGGCCGACGTGCAACAGGCGCACCGCGACCTCGAAGCGCGCAAGACCACCGGCTCGACCATTCTGCTGCCATGAGCGTGCGTCCCGACCTGGAAGACGAGGACCGCGAGGGCGACGGCGACTTCTCCGACATGCTGAGTGAAATGCGCATCCTGCTGCCGGGCGCGCAGATGCTGTCGGCCTTCCTGATCATTCTGCCGTTCAACCAGGGCTTCTCGAAGATCGTCCATATGGAAAAGCAGCTATTCCTGGCGACCTTCTTCTTCGCGCTGACCAGCCTGGTGTTGCTGAGCGCGCCGGCGGTCCAGCACCGCGTGCTGCGGCCGCTGAAGGACCGCGTCCGCTTCAAGCGCATCGCCACGCGCCAGATCGTGGCCGGCGCCTTCTCGCTGGCGATCGCGCTGGTGCTGGGAACGGACCTGGTGATTTCGGAAGTCTTCGGCGCCGCCGTGGGCCTGGCGGTAGCGGCCGTGATGGCGCTGCTGATCCTGATCTTCTGGTGGCTGATGCCCGCCTACCTGCACCGCAAACTCTGAAAAACGGTGTCAGGTCTGACAAAAGCACACGGGCTCAACTGCTACGCAGTTGAGCCCGTGTGGTTTTGTCAGACCTGACACCGGAATTTAGGTTTTCGGCTCGATCGTGATGTCGATCGTGCGCGGCACGCCGTTTTGACCGGGGAAGCCGGCGAAGGCGCTCTGCACCAGTGCCGGCATGACGCGTGGCGTGGCCTGGATGCCGCTGGTGTTCTGCACCGTCACGTCGTACAGCTTGCGGCCGGCAACGTGGTTGATGGTCACGCGCAGCTGGCGCTGGTACTGGTGCTTGATGCGTTCCTCGATCCGGCTCGGATAGAAGAACGGGTCATAGTAGAACGGACGATAGGCCCAGCGCGAATAGCCCCAGCCATAGCGGCCGTAGTAGCCCGGCCCCCAGTACGGCCCCATGAACGGGTCTTCCTGCAGCACCCGCACCGGATGGTCGATGGTGAAGTATTTCATGCCAACGAGCAGCTTCGGCTGCTGGCCGTCAGACACCTGCTGGAAGCCCAGCTTGCCCAGCTCGTTGGACACCAGCACCTGATAGTTGCGGTATTCCAGCGTGTCGTCGGCGCCCTGCGGCGCTTCGAAGGCGTAGGTCTTGTCCTGGATGTCGCCCCTCCAGTCGTTGAACGCGGTCACATTGCTGCTGATGGTGGTGGCGCAGCCGCTCAGCAGCAGGACGGCGGCAGTTGCCAGCGTGGCGAGATATTTCATGATGATGCCCTCTCAGTAAGACGGTATTTTCCAGAGCTAAGTTTATGTCGCACCTCCGGAGCTTGCACGATTATTACAGAATGTTACCGCATCGTGGAAAGCGGCAACTTACAGGTGGGAAAGCTTGGCGAAAACGCCAATTCACGCATCGGCCGACGCCGGTATTGGTAAAATAGGCTTTTGCCTTCGTCCATCCGAGTCTCCCATGCGCACTGACAGCAGCCCAACGACGATTTACCGCCAAGATTACACCCCTCCTGCCTACCTGGTAGACACGGTAGAACTGGGATTCGACCTGGCCCCGGCCCGCACCGTGGTCGCCAACCGCATCACGCTGCGCCACAACCCCGCCGCCAGCAGCCACGACATCGTGCTGCACGGCGAGGATATTGAACTGGTGCAACTGCGCCTCAACGGCCGCCTGCTGCAGGTCGGCGACTACACGCTGACCGAAGCGCTGCTGACCATCCGCAACGCGCCGGCCGAGGTGGTGCTGGAAATCGAAACCGTGTGCGCGCCGGTCAACAACACCTCGCTGTCCGGCCTCTACGTTTCCAACGGCAACTTCTTCACCCAGTGCGAGGCCGAAGGCTTCCGCCGCATCACCTTCTTCCCCGACCGTCCGGATGTGATGGCCAAGTACACCGTGATGCTGCGCGCCGACAAGGCACAGTATCCGGTGCTGCTGTCGAACGGCAACCTGGTGGAACAGGGCGACCTCGGCGACGGCCGCCACTACGCCAAGTGGGAAGACCCGTTCAAGAAGCCGTCCTATCTGTTCGCGCTGGTGGCGGCCAAGCTGGTGTGCCAGGAAGAGCGCTTCAAGCTGGCCGATGGCCGTGACGTGCTGCTGCAGGTGTGGGTGGAGCCGGGCAACCTCGACAAGACCGACTACGCCATGCAGTCGCTCAAGCACTCGATCCGCTGGGACGAGCAGCGCTTCGGCCTGGAGCTGGATCTGGACCGCTTCATGATCGTCGCCGTCGGCGACTTCAACATGGGCGCGATGGAAAACAAGGGCCTGAACATTTTCAACACCAAGTTCGTGCTGGCCAACCCGCGCACCGCCACCGACATCGACTACGCCGGCATCGAGGCGGTGGTCGGCCACGAGTACTTCCACAACTGGACCGGCAACCGCGTCACCTGCCGCGACTGGTTTCAGCTGTCGCTGAAGGAAGGCTTGACCGTGTTCCGCGACCAGGAGTTCAGCGCCGACATGATCGGTACCGACACCGGCCGCGCCGTCACCCGCATCGACCAGGTGCGCACCCTGCGCCAGGCCCAGTTCCCGGAGGACGCCGGCCCGATGTCGCACCCGGTGCGGCCCGACTCCTTCGTCGAGATCAACAACTTCTACACGGTGACGGTGTACGAGAAGGGCGCCGAAGTGGTGCGCATGTACCAGACCCTGCTGGGCCGCGACGGCTTCCGCAAAGGCATGGACCTGTACTTCGCGCGTCACGACGGCCAGGCCGTCACCTGCGACGACTTCCGCGCCGCCATGGCCGACGCCAACGAGCGCGACCTGACCCAGTTCGAGCGCTGGTACGCGCAGGCCGGCACGCCGGTGGTGACCGCGCGCACCCGTTACGACGCCGCCAAGGGCAACTTCGACATCATCCTGTCGCAGCGCGGCCAGCCGGAACAGCTGCCGTTCCACATTCCGGTGGCGGTCGGCCTGCTGGGCGCCGACGGCAAGGACTTGCCGCTGACGCTGGAAAACGGCAAGCACGAAAAAGGTGCCAAGGGTGACCAAACCACGGTGGTGCTGGAGCTGACCGAGCAAGAGCAGATCTTCCGCTTCCGCAATGTTGAAGAGCGGCCTACCCCGTCGATCCTGCGCGACTTCTCGGCGCCGGTGATCCTCGAACACGACTACACCGACGACGAACTGCTGCACCTGTTCAACCACGACAGCGATCCGGTCAACCGCTGGGAAGCCGGCCAGCGCCTGGCGATGGAACGCCTGCTGAAGCTGACCGCGCAAGTGTCCGCGCACGGCGCCGCCAACCTGAAGCTGGACCAGACCTTCATCAACGCCATGCGCACCGTGCTGACCGACGACACGCTGGACCCGGCCTTCCGTGAGCTGGCGCTGATTCTGCCGTCGGAAACCATCATCGCCGAGCAGATGGACGTGGTCGATCCGCAAGCCATCCACAGCGCGCGCCAGTTCATGCGCCGCACCATCGGCGCCGCGCTCAAGCAAGAACTGCTGGCGCAGTACCACGCCAACCAGACGCCGGGCGACTACAGCCCGGACGCGCTGTCGGCCGGCAAGCGGGCGCTGAAAAACCTGTGCCTGTCCTACCTGCTGGTGGCGCCGGCCGAGTCTGAACTGAAGTTGGCGCAACAGCAGTTCGCCAACGCCACCAACATGACCGACCGCGCCGCCGCGCTGGTCGCGCTGATTCACAGCGGCACCGACGCCGCCAGCCACCTGAGCGCGTTCTACCAGGACTTCGAAAATGAAGCGCTGGTGATCGACAAATGGTTCGCCATGCAAGCTGCCGCGCCGACCACCGACGTGGCGACGGTGCGCAAGCTGATGGCGCATCCGGCCTTCACGCTGAAGACGCCGAACCGCGCGCGCGCGCTGATCTTCAACTTCACCAACGGCAATCCGTCGCAATTCCACTCCGCAGACGGTAGCGCCTACGCCTTCTGGGCCGAGTACGTGATCAAGCTGGACGCGATCAACCCGCAGGTGGCGGCCCGTCTGGCGCGCGCCATGGACCGCTGGCGCCGTTACGCGCCGGCGTTGCAGGCCAAGATGAAACAGGCGCTGGAGCAAGTCGCCGCCCAGAAGCTGTCGAACGACGTTTCGGAAGTCATCACCAAAGCGCTGGCCAATTAAACATCCCAAGCAACCAAGGACACACATGAAACGAGTCAGTCTCACCCAATATCTGGTGGAAGAACAACGCCAGAACAACACGATCCCGGCCGAACTGCGCCTGCTGATCGAAGTCGTCGCGCGCGCCTGCAAAACCATCAGCCACTCGGTCGGCAAGGGCGCGCTGGGCGAAGTGCTGGGCACCGCCGAGACCGAAAACATCCAGGGCGAAGTGCAGAAAAAGCTGGACATCATCTCCAACGAAATCCTGCTCGAAGCCAATGAATGGGGCGGCCATCTGGCCGCCATGGCATCGGAAGAAATGGAGTCGATCCACCCGATCCCGAACCGCTATCCGAAGGGCGAATACATGCTGCTGTTCGACCCGCTGGACGGCTCGTCGAACATCGACGTCAACGTCTCGATCGGCACCATCTTCTCGGTGCTGAAAGCGCCGGAAGGCATGGCCCAGCCGACCGAAGCCGACTTCATGCAGGCCGGCACGAAACAGGTGGCCGCCGGTTACGCCGTGTACGGTCCGCAGACGATGCTGGTGCTGACTACCGGCCACGGCGTCAACTGCTTCACGCTGGACCGTGAAATGGGCTCGTGGGTGCTGACCCAGCGCGACATCCAGATCCCGGCCAAGACCAAGGAATTCGCCATCAACATGTCGAACCAGCGCCACTGGCATCCGCCGGTGCAGCGCTACATCAGCGAACTGCTGGCCGGCGACACCGGCCCACGCGGCACCAACTTCAACATGCGCTGGATCGCCTCGATGGTGGCCGACGTGCACCGCATTTTGAACCGCGGCGGCATCTTCATGTACCCGGCCGACACCCGCGACACCTCGATGCCGGGCAAGCTGCGCTTGATGTACGAGGCCAACCCGATGGCCTTCATCGTCGAACAGGCAGGCGGCGCGGCCACCGACGGCCAGCAGCGCATCATGGACATCCAGCCGCACAAGCTGCACCAGCGCGTGCCGGTGTTCCTGGGCTCGCGCGACGAGGTGGCGGTGGTGACCGGCTACCATCGCGAGGGCTGATAAGCCCCAGATCCGCGTGATGCAATGAAAAAATCACAACTGGACCAAAAAATATCGCTTTGGGACTGGTTGGATGAATAGTTCTTTGTTAGAATGCGGGTCGTCGCCGCTTTAGCTCAGTTGGTAGAGCAGTTCATTCGTAATGAAAAGGTCGCCAGTTCGATTCCGGCAAGCGGCACCAGAACTCAGCAATACGTAGTATCAAGAAGTATCAAAACCCGCTCCTTTCATAGGGAAGCGGGTTTTTTTATTATCTTTCAAAATTCGTCGGCGTACCATGAAATCTGCGACATGTGAGGGACAATTTGGCGTCAGGTCCCTCACACGAAAAATTTTTCTGTTGAGTTGCAGGGAAAACTGACCCACTTTCCCCACAGCGACGCTATCTGCGATCGGAAACTACAGAGCCTTCCTATGCGGAACGGCGTTCATCTAGCGAGTTGGACACATACTCGTTACAGCTATCAGGCTGGTTCAAGGCAGAGGTAGCCAAACTCCGCAAGCAGCGACGCAATCTAAAACAACTTCACATGGATCTGCAAGAGGTGGGTTATGAAGGGCATACGACCGCGTGGCCGCGTTTGCCAGGTAGTGGAAGGCGGGTCAGTTAGAGTGGGGCAGTTCTGCGAGCAAACGAACACCGAAACTTCACTCAGTATGCCAAGGATCGTTTAGAAGGAAAATGGAATGCTTTTTGGAAATAAAAATAAATTTGCAGTGGAGTGTGACGTAACCCTGACGACTACCAGATGGGTATATGGCTACTTCTGGTTTTACCTCAACGGTCATCGGATCGGCAGCGAAGATGATTCATCTGTCGATTTGAATGGATGCAGGAACTGGATCCGCGATTTTGTGAACGAACCATGTGATCGTTATGAAGAGCACCTATACGACTTGCCGAAAGACGTCGTCTTTGAGCTATTGGCCGGGGAAAATGCCGAGGTGGACGGGTACCGCAAATATGACAATATTTACGCGCGTTTTCACATATCTTATTTGGGGATGTCTTCCTTTGATGAGTGGACAATTCTATTAGTGAAAAACGAGCTGGGCCATGAGCGTTGTGTATGGCGCCACCGCGAAAATGAAATTTTGGAGGCGTATCTTGAAAAAGATGAACTCGAAAACGTTTTGGCGGGATTTCATTTGTAGTGATCGCGATTTGATCTGACAGTTACCCCGGTTTGGCGCCTGCGACTGTCAGGTCAGATTCAGTCGTTTAATATATCGATGGACATAGCGAAGGGGCCTGGCCGAATCCACACGCCGGTGCCGTCCCAGCACACCAGCTTGAGGCGGGTACGATGGCGGTTGGCGAACACATAGGCGGTGCTATCCTAAGGCGGGCGCCCCAGGGCCTGTTGCACGTGCAGCGACAGGCCATCAATGCCGGTGCGCAGACTGAGCGGCGCCGCTGCCGCAACCGCTGGCACAACCTGCACCGGCAACAACGCCAGCGTCACTGCCGCACCTGTCAACCGCCGAACCCAGTAACCGACCTGCCGTATGGGTATGACGCGTTCTTGCCAGACTTTTTCCTGTTCTGAATTCACCACTATCTTCCCTCCCGAATCATCGAAAGTGTCAGTGTGACGAGGCCGATCACGAATTCATAGTTGGCTCGGCTGGCCGCTTACGTTTCACCGCCGAGTCGAGCCGGTCCAGGCAGCTGACGATTTGGTCGCGGGCGATGTCTCGAAATTTTCCGAGTAGCAGATCGGTGAGCCAAGATACTGGCACATCAAACATTTTCGCAGCTTGAGCGTGACTCATGCCAAGGTTGTTCAGCTTGTCATCAAGCTGGCTGGTAAGCATGGCCTTTGCCAGCATTTCGTCGGCATCTGGAAAGCCAAGGTCAGCGTAGACATTCTCGCTGCCTTCTTCTACGGGTTCGCTATTAATGATTCTGATCATGGCTGATTGCTCCTCTCCATCGCTGCCGCAATCACCAGACGCGCCTTGATAAGGTCGATTTGGCGCTTCGGCGCAGTGATGCCATGATTGGACTTCTTTTGAAAACAGTCCCGTACGTACATAGACCGCTCTTGCGTAACGGACGGTGTACACGGCGTGACAAGTGTTGCCTCAATACGCTTCGACGACCTCCAACACGCCCTCATTGCCGAATCCCGATAATGGTTTTGCCTGATCGTGATTTTTTTTAGCTAACCAACCGGTTAGACCTCAAACAGGCAAAGAGGTTAAAAATGCTTTCGCAAGGTCGGGTGCATGCTTGCTTGAAATATCGTTCTCTGTCATGTTAGGACTTTTAGTCCTCCAAGTGAACGATGAACAGCAGCTCTCTAGCCATTCTGGTAGTGGAAGACCACCCAACGATTGCCCGCCAGGTGGTGACGTTTCTCGACGGTTTGCGCTGGCACACCGATCACGCGGCCACCGGCGCGCTGGCGATTGAGCTGGCCACGCGCGAGGCCTACGACGTGGTGCTGCTGGACCTGAATCTGCCCGATGTGGACGGCCTCGATGTCTGCCGCGCCATCAAGCAGCGCGCGCCGCGCAATGTGCCGGTGCTGATGCTGACCGCGCGCGATGCCTTCGAGGACAAGGCGCGCGGTTTCCACGAGGGCGCCGATGACTATCTGACCAAGCCGTTCGATCTGCGCGAGCTGGCCTTGCGCTGCGAGGCGCTGGCGCGGCGCGGCCAGTTGCACGTCAAGCAGCAGTTGCAGCTGGGGCCGCTGACCTTGCTGCAGCGGGAGAAGAGCGCGCTGTTTCACAACGCGCCGCTGGCGCTGACGCAGATCGGTTTCAAGCTGTTGCTGAAGTTGTGCACCATGTATCCTCAAGCTGTGTCGCGCTCGGCGCTGATGCACGAGGTGTGGGGTGCCAATCCGCCGGACAGCGACGCGCTGAAGTCGCACATCTACGCGCTGCGCAAGCAGCTTGAGCAGGCCGGTGCGGAGACGATGATCGTCACCATTCCCCAATTGGGCTACCGCCTGGTGTTGTCGGATGTTTAGCTCGATCCGGCATAGCCTGTTTGCCGTGCTGGCCGGTTTTACGGTGCTGATTTGCCTGTGCTATACCGGGCTGGCGCTGGTCATTTCCTACGTGACGGAAGATAAGCTGGTGGATCGCCTGCTGGAGCGCGAGGCGGCCAGTATGGCGGCGCATTTCCGCGAGCGGGGCGAGATCCCGCCGCCGGCAAATGATTTCATCCGCGCCTATTCCAGCGTGCAAGCCTTGCCGGCGGCGGTGCGTGCGCAAGTTGTGGCCGGGCGCGAGCGGGCCGAGATAGCCACCGACACAGGTCCGCACTATCACTTGCGCACGCTGCAACTGCCGGCAAGCAAGGTGTATCTGCTGGCGGACGTGCGGCCGCTGTTGGTGGTGTCGACGCTGTTTCAGGAGGTTGGCGGCTTCCTGACAGCGGTGGCGCTGGGCTTGATTGCACTGGCCTTGTTGCTGGCGTATTGGCTGTCGCGGCGGCTGGTGGCGCCGTTGTTGGTGCTGGCCGACGAGGTGCGTGGTCAGACGCCGCCGTTCACTGCGGCGCGGCGGTGCGATGAAATCGGCTATCTGGCGCAGAAGCTTGAGGCTACGCTGGGGCAACTGCATGCGTCGCTGGCGCGCGAGCATGCGTTTACGCGCGATGTCAGCCACGAGCTGCGCACCCCGCTGACCGTGATGCGCAATGCGCTGACCGCATCCCCTGCCTTGAGCGCGCCGGATGTGGCGCAGTTGCAGGCAGGACTGGCGGAGATCGGCAATACCGTCGATGTGCTGTTCGGCCTGGCGCGTGCCGAGCATATCGCGCAGGAGGTGATTGAACTGCGCGGCTGCATCGAAGAAAGCCTGCTGCGCCTGATCACCGAGGAGGTCGCGCTGGTGCTGGATTTGCCGGAGCGGCTCTCGGTGCTGGGCAACCGTCACCTGACCACGCTGCTGATCAACAACTGCCTGGGCAACGCCTTGTTCCACGGCGGACCGGCATCGCGGCTGACGCTGGCGTTCGCCGATGGCGTTCTTAGCATCAGCAATACGGTGAATCAGGCCGCAGCCGTGCAAGGTTTCCAGCACGGCCAGAATCTGCTTCAGCGCATGGCTGCGGCGATGCGCTGGCAGATCAGTTTTCATGCCGGTGAGACGGCGTATCGGGTCGATATCGTGCCGCTGCAATAAGCGCGGAAATTTCACCGCGATTTCACCTGCTGTTTCTTAAGCTGCGTGTTCGTTAACTTTATCGAGTACGCATGATGAAAATTCTGATCAGTTTCCTTGCCCTGATGTGCCTGGTCACGCCGGCGCTGGCGCAGGTGAAGTCGCTTGTTTATAAGGAAGAGAAGCGGCGCTATCTGGTTTATACGCCGCCTGCCTATGCGACGCAGCCGCAGAAAGCGTTTCCGCTGGTGTTGAATTTCCATGGCGGCGGCATGACCATGGCCGAGCAGATGCTGTACACGCAAATGAACCGGGCGGCGGACCGCCATCAGTTCATCGTGGTTTATCCGCTGGGGATCAAGCAGGATTGGAATGTCGGCTTCGGCATGTCTTATCGGGAGGGTACCGATGATATCGGTTACACCGAGGCGCTGCTTGCCAGGCTGAAGCAGGATTACCGTGTGGACGCGCAGCGCGTGTATGCGACTGGTTTATCGCGTGGCGGTTTCTTTTCGTTGCGGATCGCGGCGGAGCTGCCGCAGTTGTTTGCGGCGGTGGCGTCGGTCGGCGGGCCGATGCCGGAGCCGGTGGTACAGCATCACACGAAGCCGGGCAATGTGGGCGTGCTGCTGATCCACGGTACGGCTGATCAGGTGGTGGCGTATGGCGGTAAAGCAGGCGCTTATCTGTCGGCCGAAGATACCTACAACTACTGGCTGAAGCGGAATGGCGTCGCCGCCGAGGCCGCATCGCGCTTGATCGATACCGACGCTAATGACGGCACCAGCGTCACTTGGCTGGAGCAGGGCAATGTGGCGCTGGCAACGGTCACGGATGGCGGGCACACCTGGCCGGGCGCCGATCCGTTCAATGTCGGCCTGCCGATTGGCAAGACCACGCGCGATATCGATGCCAACGAGGTGATCTGGCAGTTCTTCAATAAGCATCGCCGATAAAAAAATCCGGCACGCAGGCCGGATTTGGTTGGAGCTGATGTCGATTACGACGATTTGATCAGGCCCGAAATGTACGTCAGCGAAGCGGTGATTTTCGGGCCCAGAATGGCCAGGCCGGCGGTGATCGCGGCGGCGATGGCGGCGGCCATCAGGGCGTATTCGATAGCGGTGATGCCGTCTTCGTTGGCGATGAAGTTTTTGATTGCGTTCATGATTGAATCCTCGTTAAGTTGGTTGAGTGTGGGGTACTAAATCAACTAAAACGGGGTTCAGGTTTTAGGTATTGCGTTACTGCTTGTGTTCCGATGAAAGTTATTCTACGCCACTTGCCGTCGCCGCACAGCGGACAAACGTCATCTTTTGTCGTGACATTTGTCACGCCGGTCTGGCCTTCTTGCTCAGCAGCAGAGCAGCGGCGGCCGTGCCGACCACACCCAGCACCAGCCGCGTCGCCCGCGCAGGAGCACGCCGATTCGCGTTTTGGCCGGCGGCACGCGCGTGAGTGCGCTTGGCTTACTTGCGCAGGCGTTCCGTCAGCGGCCACAGCACCAGCGTGGCGGCGATGGCGATGGCGCTGCCCAGCAGATTGTTTTCCAGCCGCGCCAGCGCGTAGTTGTATTCGATGGCGGGCATGGCGTAGTCGGCCACCAGCACGAAGGAGGGCGTCAGGAAGGCGACGAACACGCTGTAGCCGACCGGGCGCAGGGCCATGGTCAGGCCGATCAGCGGGAACACCGCCAGCGCGATCTGCAGCGGCGTCAACGCCAGCGCGCCGATGGTGACGGCGATCAGCGTGCCGATCACCGTGCCGATCGCGCGCTCGACGCTGCGCGGCAACGTGCCGGCGGCCGATGGCTGCAAGATCAGCAGCACCGCCATGGTGGCCCAGTAGCCGCAGGGCAGCGCCAGGATATGCACGGTCAGGTAGGCGGCGGTGGTGGCGATGCCGAGGCGCAGTGCGAAGTGCATGCCGTCGCTGGACAGCGAGGTGTGCTCGCGCAACTGCGCCAGCGCCGCGCGCACCGTCTGCACGGCGGCTTGTCGCCAGTGGGTGTGGTGGTGGTCCGGCGCGAAGGGGCGGATCTGCCACAGCACCATGCTCAGCGCGGTGGCGAACAGGCAGCCGAACAGGTACAGGCCGAGGTAGGCCATGTCGCCGGCCGCCGCCGATGGGTGGTCGATCATCACCACGCAGGCGGTGGCGGCCAGGATCGCCACCTGGTATGGGCGTTCGCCCCAGACGCGGGTCAGGCCGGCCAGCGTGACGAAGATCAGGATCGCCAGCGCGCCGGCGGTCGGGCTCAGCGCCGCCGTGTAGGTGACCAGCGCGCCGCCGGCGGTCGACAGCGCGGCGAACGCCAGCATCGACGCCAGCCGGCTGCGCGCGGTGTTCGGCGCGGTGGCCAGCGAGGTCCAGAAGGCGCCGATGGCGGCCCACGAAAAGTCCGGCACGTTCAGCGCGCAGCCGACCAGCAGCAACAGGGCGCAGGCCGTGGCGGCGCGCACGCCTTCCATCAGGTTGGCTTTGGCGGCGGTGGTGGTGATGAGTTTCTTGACCATGACCACAGGTTAAAAGACCGTCGCCCGCAAATCCAATATTTCGTGATAGTCTCTTCAAGACGAAAAAGATATCGATACACAAGGAGTCATATGGAATTTCGCCAGTTACGCTATTTCCTGGCGGTGGCCGAGCATCTGCATTTCACCGTGGCGGCCGAGCGGCTCGGCATCGCCCAGCCGCCATTGAGCCAGCAGATCATCAAGCTGGAACGCGAGATCGGCACCAAGCTGTTCATCCGCCATCCGCGCCGGGTCGAGTTGACCGAGGCCGGTGCGATCTTCAAGGAGCGCGCCCGGCGCGTGCTGGAAGACGCCAACGACGCGCTGGAGCACGTCAAGATGGCGGCGCGCGGCGAGAGCGGCCATTTGTCGGTCGGCTTTGCCGGCTCCACCGTGTTTCATCCGACGGTGGCGCGGTTGCTGCGCCGCTTTCGCGAGGATTATCCGGGTGTGAAAATCCGCACCGAGGAAAGCAACGCCGCCGCGCTGGTCGGCAAGCTGGCCGACGCCCAGGTCGATTGCGCCATGATCCGCCTGCCGCTCGATTGCGGCGACGCCGTCGTCACCACGCTGGTGCAGGAGAAGATGATCGCGGTGCTGCCGCACGGCCATGCGCTGGGGCGCCGCCGCAGCATCGATCTGAAGCAGCTGGCCGCCGATCCGTTCATTCTGTACCCGCGCGCCATCGGCCCGGAGCTGTACGACGCCATCATCAGCGCCTGTCACACGGCCGGCTTTTCGCCCAAGATCGAGATGGAGTCGCCGCAGATTTCATCGGGCGTGAACATGGTGGCGGCGGGTTTTGGCGTGGCCATCATTCCGGAGTCGATCGGCCAGTTCCGCGCCGAGGGCGTGACCTATCAGGATCTCCGTAACAAGGACCTCGGCACGGCCATCGCTTTAATCACGCGGCCGCGCGAGAAATCAGTCACGGTGAACAACTTCCGTGAGCTGGTCCGGCAGTTTCACAAGCGCTGACGACAGATGAATCAGGAGGCTTCGGCGACGGCGATGGCGCTGAGTTGCGCGCGTTTGGCCAGCGCGTTGCGCACGGCGGCCAAGATGCGTTCCAGGTTGGCCGGCTTGATCACATGTTCGTCAAAGCCGGTGTCGACCACGCGCTGGCGGGTCAGCACGTCGCCCCAGGCGGTGAAGGCGATCAGCGCTACGTCGTCGTAATCGGGCACGGCGCGCAGCGCGGCCGCCACCTGGTAGCCGTCCATGCCGGGCATGCCAAGGTCGAGCAAGACCGCGTGTGGCTGGAAGGTGCGCACCGCCTCCAGTCCGGCCATGCCGGCATAGGCGACCGCGGTGCGGTAGCCTTGCAACTCCAGCAGTTCCGCCGAGATATCGGCCGCTTCATTGTTATCGTCAACGACTAGAATACGTGGGATTGAATTGGTCTGGTCCATGATCTCAGAACGGTAAAAAAACGTGACGTTCGGCTGGGTCCAGGCCGGGGAATTTGGGAGCGCGACAGATTAAAGGGCACGCGGGGCGGGAGCTGAAAGGCTTTCCTGCAATCAATTATAGTGGGATTTTGGCCGTCCGCTTGAAGAAATCTGCATTTGTCTCCAAATTGAGCAACATCATCTAGGGAAAAGGAATCGATATGACGCGCAAAACGGAACAGGCCATTCTGGCCGGAGGTTGCTTCTGGGGAATGCAGGACTTGATCCGCAAGCAACCCGGCGTGCTCGCCACGCGCGTTGGCTACACCGGCGGCGACGTGCCCAACGCCACCTACCGCAACCATGGCAGCCACGCCGAGGCGATCGAGATCGTTTTCGATCCGGCCGTCACCAGCTATCGCAAAATGCTGGAATTTTTCTTCCAGATTCACGACCCGAGCACCCGCAACCGCCAGGGCAATGATATCGGCACCAGTTATCGTTCCGCTATTTTCTACACGGACGAGGCGCAGAAGGCGGTGGCCGAAGAGACCATCGCCGACGTCGATGCGTCCGGCCTGTGGCCGGGCAAAGTGGTCACCGAACTGGCGCCGGCCGGCCCGTTCTGGGCGGCGGAACCGGAGCATCAGGACTATCTGGAGCGCATTCCTCACGGCTATACCTGCCATTATCCGCGTGCGAACTGGGTGTTGCCCAAGCGTTGAAGACGTTGTAAATCAAGGCCTTGCAAGACGGAAGATAATCGGAAGGAAACTTTCTGGCGGTGTGGCTACAGTGCAGACCTGTTTCGCGTCTTCATTTTAGGAATTGCCATGAGCCAGTTATTTGCCGCCGTCTATGAAGTCCACAGCGCCTCCCTCGGCCGTCCCTCGCTGCGCCTGAACCTGGTGGTGAACCGGGTTAGCGGCAGCGTGGTCGGCACCGCCACCGTGGAGACCGTCATCGGCGATATCCACGAAATGTCGGTGCGCGGCCATCATCTGGAAATCGACAGCGGGTCACCGTTGCAGGCCATCGTGCTGGCCGGTACGCCACCGATTTTCGCCGTGTTGGACGAGCAACCAAGTTCCTTCCAGGCATTGATGGTATTGCCCACGGCCAATAAAGAAGGCCAGGCTTACTTCAAGATGAATGTGGGGAAAATCTATCCGCGCGTGATCGATGTGCGCGACGGCGTGGCCCGTGCGGTGTTGCCGGAGGTGGCCTACTAGTATACCTTGGAGGCTGGGCGCCATTTTTCAGGGCGCCCGTAACCGATGTTCGCTGACCCCTCCACGCGCGAGACCGCCATGCCCATGCACTATCTGCGGAGCTATGCCAGCCCGCAACGCGATGACCTCGGCAACCGCCGCCTTGGCCGCTCGCTGGCCTTCGTCGCCGGCGCGGTCAATGCCGGCGGTTTTTTCGCGGTGGGTGAATACACTTCGCACATGTCCGGTGTGGTGTCGTCCTTGGCCGATAACCTGGCGCTGGGCAAATTCACGCTGCTGCTGGCGGGACTGACTTCGCTGCTGGCCTTCTTCCTCGGCGCGGCCACCTCGGCCATTCTGATCAACTGGGGCCGGCGGCGCGAGGCCCACAGCCGCTATGCGCTGCCGCTGATGCTGGAGGCGGCGCTGCTGCTGGTGTTCGGCCTGATGGGCGCGCGGCTGGCGGCGCACGGCCACATCGCCGCCACGGTGGCGCTGCTATGCTTTGTCATGGGGCTGCAAAACGCCATCGTCACCAAGGCTTCCCGCGCGGAAATCCGCACCACCCACGTCACCGGCCTGGTGACCGACATCGGCATCGAACTGGGCAAGCTGTTCTACTGGAACCGCGACCACGCCGCCGGCCGCGTCACTGCCGACCGCCGCCGCCTGGCGCTGCTCAGCTCGCTGCTGGCGATGTTCCTGGCCGGCGGGCTGACCGGCGCCTTCGGCTTCCAGTACCTCGGCTTCAGCGCCACCGTGCCGCTGGCCTGCGCGCTGTTGCTGCTGGCCGCCGTGCCGCTGCTGGACGATGTGCGCGGCGCCGGCTAGCCGCGGCGGCGGCATTGGTTCAGGACGGATGAGCCTGTTGTGCGTCGGCGCGTGGTGGAGCTTGGTATGATACAGACTCGATAATTCCGGATTCGTCCGTCCCCGCCATGCCCCAGGACAGCCCCGCCATCGATATCAATAGTTGCGATAGCGAACCTATCCGCACCCCCGGCGCGTTGCAGCCGCATGGTTTTTTGCTGGCGCTGGCTCCCGGCGCCGCGCTGGAGGTGGTGCAGACCAGCGACAATCTGGTGCGCTGGACCGGCGTCGCCCCGCAGCAGGCGCTGGGTCGGCCGCTGGCGCAGGTCATCGGCGCGGCCGCCGCCGGCACGCTGGCGCCGCTGCTGGCGCGCGGCGAGTTGCGCGAGCGGCCGGCCTACCTGGCCACCCTCGGCTGCGACGGCGAAGCGTTCGACGTGCTGGCGCATGCGTGGGACGGTCTGGTGCTGCTCGAATTCGAGCCGGCGCACGGCAGTTACGGCGCCGACCTGCAACACCTGTACCCGCTGGTCGGCGACTTCCTCAACCAGATCAACGAGGCCGACACCATCGAGGCGATGTGCGCGCTGGCTGTCAACGAAATCCGTGCCCTGACCGGCTTTGGCCGGGTGCTGGCCTACTGCTTCGATCAGGACGAGGGCCATGGCAACGTGCTGGCCGAATCGCTGGCCGACGGCTATGACAGCTATCTGGGCCAGCGCTTCCCGGCCAGCGACATTCCGCGCCAGGCGCGCGAACTGTACCTGGCCAACCGGGTGCGCCTGATCCACGATGCCAACTACACGCCGTCGAGGCTGACGCCGCCCGATAATCCGCTCACCGGCAAGATCAACGACCTGTCGTTCTGCGCGCTGCGCAGCGTCTCGCCGGTGCATCTGCAATACATGCGCAATATGGGCACGCAGGCGTCGATGTCGGTGTCGTTGGTGGTCAAGGGCAAATTGTGGGGGCTGATCTCGTGCCACCACGCCGAGCCGCGCATGCTCAGCTTCCATCAGCGCACCGTGTGCGAGCACCTGGGCCAGATTCTGGCGCTGCACATCAAGAACCGCCGCGACGCCGACGAACTGCAGTTCCGCCTGGAGGTGCGGCGCTCGATGGTGCGCATCCTCGGCGGCCTGACGCAGGGCGCCGACTTCATCGAAAACCTGCGCAGCGTACTGCCCGAACTGCTGCACTTCGCCCGCGCCGGCGGCGTCGCCATCGTCATCGACGACCGGCTGATCGCCTTTGGCGACACGCCGTCCGACGAGCAGATCCGCGCGTTGGCCGGCTGGCTGGGCGCCCATGTGCACAGCGAGGTGTTCCACAGCGCCCATCTGTCAACCGCGTACGCGCCGGCCGAGGATTTCGTCGCATGCGCCAGCGGCCTGCTGGCGATGCAGATTTCGCGCATCCACCAGCACTACCTGCTGTGGTTCCGTCCCGAACATGTCTACCACATCGACTGGGCCGGACGGCCGGACGGCAAGGAGCTGCGCGCCGGCCAACTGACGCCGCGCACCAGCTTCCAGCTGTGGCGCGAAACCATACACGGCACCAGCGTGCCGTGGCGCGACGGCGAAGTGGAACTGGCGGTGGAGTTCCGCGCCGCACTGGTGGGCATCGCGCTGGAACGCGCCGAGCAGATGGCCGACCTGGCCGAGGAGCTGGGCCGGGCCAACAAGGAGCTGGAGGCGTTTTCGTATTCGGTGTCGCACGACCTGCGCGCGCCGTTGCGCCACATCGTCGGCTTTTCCGACCTGCTGATGGAAACCGCCGGCAGCGACAACCCGGAGCGGCGCCAGCGCTTCCTCGCCAACATCAAGGACGCGGCGCGCCTGGCCGGCAAGCTGGTGGACGACCTGTTGAGCTTTTCGCAGATGGGCCGCGCCGCGCTGCGGCCGATCCGCGTGCGCATGGACGACCTGGTGCGGGGCTGCATCGACCGGCTGGCGCCGGACCTGCCGCCGCACCGCATCGACTGGCAGGTGGCGCCGCTGCCGGAAGTCACGGCCGATCCGGCCTTCCTGCAACTGGCCCTGTATAATCTGCTGTCGAACGCGGTCAAGTTCACCGCCAGGAGCACTCCCGCCGTGATCCGCATCAGCAGCGAACAGCTGCCGGGCGAAACCGCGTTCCACGTTGCCGACAATGGCGTCGGCTTCAATATGGAATACGCCCACAAACTGTTTGGCGTATTCCAGCGCCTGCACCGCATGGAAGATTTTCAGGGCACGGGCATCGGTCTGGCCAATGTGCGCCGCATCGTCGAGCGCCATGGCGGCCGGGTCTGGGCGACTTCCGTGCCGGGGGAGGGCGCGACGTTTTCGTTCGCCTTACCCAATCATGATTGAGAGTTCGTATGTTAAAGCCCATCTTACTGGTCGAAGATAATCCCAACGATCTGGAATTGACGCTGATCGCGCTGGAGCGTAGTCAGTTGGCCAATGAAGTGATCGTGGTGCGCGATGGCGCCGAAGCGCTGGACTACCTGCACGCGCGCGGCGCCTACGCCACGCGCGAACAAGGCAATCCGGCCGTGGTGTTGCTGGACCTGAAGCTGCCGAAGGTCGACGGGCTGGAAGTGCTGGCCGAGATACGCGGGTCGGCCACGCTGAAAAGCATGCCGGTGGTGATGCTGACCTCGTCGAGGGAAGAGCAGGATCTGGTGCGCAGCTATGAACTGGGCGTCAACGCCTATGTGGTCAAGCCGGTGGATTTCGCGGAATTCGTTCGCGCCATCGCCGACCTGGGCATCTTCTGGGCGGTGCTCAACGAGCCACCGCCAGGGTCGCACCGCTACATCAAGCCGCAGTAGCCGGCACGCTCCGGCGTAGCAGGTGGCGGATGCGCGCGCTCAGCACCTCGGCGGTGTAGGGCTTGTGCAGCAGATGCACACCCGGCGGCAGCTTGCCGTCGTGCGCCAGCACCCCTTCCGCATAGCCCGACGTGAACAGCACCTGCGCCTTGGGCAGCTTGCGCTGCACCAGCCGGCTCAGTTCCAGGCTGCTGACCTTGCCCGGCATGATCACGTCGCTAAACAGCAGGTCGATGTGGGCGCCTTCCTCGATCAGCCGTGCCGCTTGTTCGGCGTCGGCGCTGCTCAAGACGTTGTAGCCCAGTGCCGCCAGCAGACCGACGGTGGCGTCGCGCACCGCTTCCTCATCTTCCACCACCAGTATGGTTTCCGCGCCGCCGCTCAAGGGCTGCGTCGTCGTCGTCGGCAGCGCGGTCGGCTTGCCCAGGCTGCGGCGCAGGCAGATCTGCACGCAGGTGCCGGCGCCGGGCGTGCTTTGCAGCGCGATCTCGCCGCCGGACTGTTTGACGAAGCCGTAGGCCATGCTCAGTCCCAGGCCGGTGCCCTGGCCGGTCGGCTTGGTGGTGAAAAAGGGTTCGAAGGCGCGCAGGCGTACCTGTTCCGGCATGCCCTGGCCGGTGTCGGCGATTTCGATCAGTACGTAGTCGGCACCGCTGTCGCCGTGGTGGTCCGGCAGCGGCGAGCCGGCCGGCAGGTTGCGCGCGCGGATGGTCAGCGTGCCTTCGCCATTCATGGCGTCACGCGCATTGATGGCCAGGTTGAGGATGGCGTTATTCAATTGGCCGATATCGACCTCGGTGTTCCACAGTTGCGGCGCGATGTCGGCCACCACCAGCGCGCGCGGGCCGAGCACGCGGCGCAGCATGTCGTCCATATTGGCCAGCACCGGCTCCAGCGCCACCACCGTGCTTTGCAGCGGCTGGCGGCGCGCGAACGCCAGCAGATGCTGCGCCAGCCGCGCGCCGCGTTCGACCCCGGCCAGCGCGTTGTCGATGCGCGTCATCCCTTGCGGATTGACGCCGCCCATCATCTTCACCAGTTGCAGGTTGCCGCCGATGATCTGCAACACGTTGTTGAAGTCGTGCGCCACGCCGCCGGTTAGCTGGCCGATGGCTTCCATTTTCTGCGACTGGTGCAGCGCGGCCTGGCTGGCGCGCAGTTCCTCCTCGCGCTGGCGCAGTTCGAGGAAGGCGGCGTCGCGCTGGCGGCGTGCCTGGTAGGCGGCGCTGTGGTAGCGGATGCGCGCTTCCAGCTCGCGCGCATCCGGCCATTTCACTAAATAGTCGTTGGCGCCCAGCGCGAAGGCGCGCGCCTTGATGTCGGCGTCGTCCTCGGACGACAGCAGGATGATCGGCACCTGCTCGGTCTCCGGCGCGGCGCGCAACATGCCGATCACGTCGAAGCCATCGGCGCCGGGCATGCGCAGGTCGACCAGCACCACCGTCGCCTCGGTCTCCTGGCACAGCGCTACCGCGTCGTCGGCGCGGTCGTGATAGCGCAGGCGAATGCCTTGCTGGCGCGACAGGTGGTAGCCGATCAGGTCTTCGGCCATGGCTTCGTCGTCAATCAGCAGCACGGAGCAGGGTGGGACGGTCATATCGTTCATAGTCAGACTGTGATAATTACAGAAATTCTACCCGAGCATGGGCGCCCGCGAATGTGCTGTTGCGTACCGTGCGCAGCGCGCGCCTGTGTACAATCATCACATTATGTTGAATCTGGGGAATAAGTTGGACGTCTTGACCGCCTTGCGGACCGCCACCGCGGAGCGCCACAGCGCGCTGGACACGCGCACGCCGCTGGCCGCCGAGTCGCCCGATTTACGCGCCTACCGCGATCATCTGCACCTGCTGGAAGCGTGGCTGGCGCCGTTGCAGCCGGCGCTGGCGGACGGACAGCCGGGCCTGCCGCCGCGCGACCACCTGGCGCTGATCCGCGCCGACCTGGCCCATCCTGCGCTGGACGGCCTGCCGGCACTGCCGGTCTTGGCGCCGGCGCCGCTGCCGCATCTTGACGATGCCGCCTACCGCTGGGGCGTAGCCTACGTGGTCGAGGGATCGCAGCTGGGCGGCGCGGTGCTGTACAAGCGGCTGGCGCAGCGGCTGGCGCCGCATCCGCTGGCCTATCTGCGCGGCGACGGTTCGCCCGGCCCGCGCTGGCAACAATTCCTGGCCGCGCTGCGCGCCGCCGTGGTGACCGAGCGCCAGATCGAACAAGCCTGCCGCGGCGCGCGGCAGGCTTTCGACAGCCTGATCTGGCTGGTCGAGCGGCTTAATAGCTCGTCAGCGCCACCGGCTGGCCGGCCTTGAAGGTGAAGATGGTTACCGGCGACTGCTTCATGTCGCCCTTGGCGTCGAAGGCGTAGGTGCCGGCCACACCCTGGTAGGAACCGGCGCTGATGACCGGCTGCACCTTGGCCGGATCGGTCGAATTGGCCTTCTGCATCGCTTGCGCGTACAGCATGGTGGCGTCGTAGTAGGCGGCCGCGTAGACGTCGGCGTCCTGCTTGAAGCGGGCCTTGAACTTGGCCTTGAAGGCCTGGCCGGCGCTGGCCTTGTCCAGAATCGCGCCGCCCTGCGAGCACAGCACGTTGTCGCCGACGGCGTCGCCGCCCAGCTTGCCCATTTCGGCGGTGCAGATGGTGTCGCCGCCCAGCAGCTTGGCGTTGATGCCCAGCTGTTTCATCTGGCGCGCCATCGGCGCCGCCTGTGGCGCGTAGCCGCCGAAGAAGATCGCTTCGACCTTCTTGGTTTTCAGCTTGGTCAGGATGGCGGTGAAGTCGAACGCCTTGTCGTTGGTGAACTCGTGGCCGACCACGTTCATGCCGGCGGCTTTGGCCGATTTCTTGAACTCTTCCGCCACGCCCTGGCCGAAGGCGGTGCGATCGTCGATCACGGCCACGGTTTTGAACTTCAGTTCCTTGGCGGCGTACAGCGCCATTTTCGAGCCCAGCTGGGTGTCACTGGCGTTGACGCGGTACAGGCCCTGGTAGCCTTGCTGCGTCAGCTTGGGATTGGTGGCGACGGTGGCGACCAGTGCGCCGGCGTCGTTGTAGGCGCGCGAGGCGGGAATCGCCACACCCGAGTTGTATGGGCCGACCACGAAGCGCACGCCTTTGTCGATCAGTTTCTGGGCGGCGGCCATGCCGGCTTTCGGGTCGCCCTGGTCATCTTCGGACAGCAGTTCAAACTTGAGCTTCTTGCCGGCCACGGTGATCGGCTTGGCATTGAGCTCTTCCACCGCCAGGCGGGCGCCGCTTTCATTGTCCTTGCCGGAGAACGCTTGCGAGCCGGACAGTGGGCCGCTGTGGCCGATTTTGACGAGGGTGTCCTGCGCTTGGGCGCCAAAGGCGGCGAGCAGGGCCAGCGCGGCGGCGGTGTGCTGCAATTTCATGCGATCTCCTGAATGACGATGGTGTGGTGATTATTCCCGAAAACACAGAATATTATCGTGCGAGTTAGGGGGATAAACCAGCGTCAATCAGAATTTAATTTGGTGCGGTGCCGATGGCGCGGCTGGGCGTGGTGGCACTGACCGCGGCGACCGGCGGGATGGCGGCTTGGGCCACCGGCGCGGCGCGGCCGGCGGCGCCGGCCACGTCCACGATGTGGTAGGCGGCGATGGCGGCGGCCAGCGCCGGGTTGTTGCGCAGATCGGCCGGCATGTTGGTGGGGGCCTGAGCCGCCGCCAGACGCTCGGCATACTGTGTCGCCTGCTCGCGGAAACTGCTCAAGGTATTCTGCAATGTTGTCGTGGTCTGCTGATCATCGGCATTGAGGGCGGCGCGCAGCAATTCGGGCTGCAGCGACAGGCCGCTGGTCAGGTCCGGCAGCGGCGGCGGCTGCAAGGTCACGCCGAGCCGCGCAAGGTTCTGCGCCTGCGTGGTGGTGCCATCAGTGCCATCGCCAGACGGCTGATTCAAGTTGTTGACCAGTTCGTTAAGCAGCGAGGTCTGCTCCGGCTGCGCGGGATCGGAGTCGACCGAAGGCAACAAATTGAAGGCATTCACCACATCCTGCACGGCGGCGTTGATCGTATCCGCTTGCTGCGTTTGAGTCAGCTGTGCCTGAGCATTGGTCACCGCCAGCAGGAAACTCGCCACCGGCGACAACTCCACCTGCACCGACGCCGCCGGCGGCGCATCCAGCGCCGAACCCACGGCGTTGATGCCGGTGTTATCGACCGTCGACGCTTCCGCCGCGCGATTCACCGCTGGTACATTCGTCGCCGTCGATGGCGTCAGGGATGGGATGGGAAACATGCCGCTCTCCAGAAAAGCTTATGGGTCATGGATAGCATGCGCTCCTCAGACGGTCGCGTCCGTGTGCCAGTTCACATAAGCGGTCATTTTGCTGACCGTGCGCTTCCGCACGGTCAAGCACGGTTGATCGGTCTATCGTGATCATTCGTTCACCGCACCTACCAACGAGAGGATCGCATCATGGAAAACAGCATCGACAGCAAAATCAACAACACTCGCGACGGCGTCACCCAGATCGGCAAAGACCTGCGCGCCGACGCGCATGCCACCATCGATAAAGTCGCTGAAAAAATCCCACCAGCGACCGAGCGTCTGGCCAAGCAAGCCCACAACGGCGTCGACAAAGTCGCCGACACCGCCGAAAGCGCCTCCGAGCGTCTGGCCGTGCGCGGCAAGCAAGTGGTGGAAACCTACAAGAACATCACCGAATCGAGCCGCAACCACGTGCGCGCCAACCCGGTGATCTCGGTACTGGTGGCCGCCGCCGCGGGTTACGGCATTTCCAGGCTGCTTGGTTCGCGCAGCGGCAAATAAGCTTGTTTTGCGTGGATGGCGCCGCAGCCGGGGCAACCGGTGTTGCGGCGTTGTCCCGCGCTGTAACGCGCGGTCACGTCCAACCCGCCTCTCACTTTTAAAGTATGTATTGATGTCCTGCATGATGATATGCTTGCCATAATGCATACTAAAATTTCCGACGCATGGACGTTTACGCCCCTCAAACCTGGCAGCCACACGAACGTCCCAGCTTACCCGGCTCGCCGTCCACTCCGCATCACACCTTCCCGAAACGCCTAGCGTTTCTGGTCGTCGGTTTCATCGTCGCCATCACCGGTGGGCTGGGGAATGCGCTGGTGTCGGTCAACCTGCCATACCTGCAAGGATCACTCGGCGTGTACTCGACCGAGATCCAGTGGCTGCCGGCCGCCTATGTGATGGCCAATGTCTGCATGAACCTGTTGCTGGTCAAATTCCGCCAGCAGTATGGGCTGCGGCTGTTCACCGAATTATTCCTGGTGCTGTACGCGGCGGTGACCGTGGCGCACTTGTTCGTCCATGGTCTGGGTTCGGCCATCGCGGTGCGCGCGGCGCATGGCATGAGCGGCGCCGCGCTGACCACGCTGGGCCTGTACTACACGCTGCAGGCCTTCCCCGCGCAGTACCGGCTCAAAGGCGCGGTGCTGGGCATCGGCTTCTCGCAGCTGGCGGTGCCGATGGCGCGGCTGTTCTCGTCGGACTTGATGGAGATCGGCGAGTGGCGCGGCCTGTACTTCTTCGAACTGGGGCTGGCGCTGGTGTCGCTGGCGTGTGTGCTGTGCCTCAAGCTGCCGCCGGGTGACCGCATCAAGGTCTTCGAAAAAATGGACTTCGTCACCTTCGGCCTGTTCGCGCCGGGCGTGGCGCTGCTGTCGGCGGTGCTGGCGCTGGGCCGCGCCGTGTGGTGGCTGGAGGCGCCATGGGTCGGCTACGCGCTGGCCGGATCGATCGTGCTGATCGCCGCCGCGCTGGCGATCGAGCACAATCGCGCGCGCCCTTTGATCAACACGCGCTGGCTGTCCAACGCCAACATGGCGCGGCTGGCGCTGTCGGTGCTGCTGATCCGCGTGGTGCAGTCGGAGGCCAGCGGCACCGTGGGCTTCATGCAGGCGCTGGGCCTGAACAACGACCAGATGCTGGCGCTGTGGTGGATCGTGATGTTCGGCGCGATTGCCGGCATGGTGGTCAGCGCGCTGACGATTTCGCCGACGCGCGGTACGGCGCAGTTGCTGTTCTCGCTGGCGGTGATGGCGCTGGGCGCGTACATGGATTCGGATGCGACCAATCTGACACGGCCCGAAGACATGTATCTGTCCCAGTTCCTGCTCGGCTTTGGCGGCGCGATGTTCGTCGGGCCGACGTTTATCTCCGGCTTTGGCGCGGTGATCGCGGCGCCGAATAACCTGGTCAGCTTCTCGGTCATGTTCAGCATCACGCAGACGCTGGGCAGCTTGCTCGGCACCGCGCTGACCGGCACCTTCCAGGTGTGGCGCGAGAAGTACCATTCCAGCATTCTGGTCGAGCATCTGACGCTGCTCGATCCGCAAGTGGCGGCGCGTATTCAGTCGGGCGGCCTGGCGTCGCTGGGCGGCGCGGCCACGCGCGAGGCCAACATCCTGGCCTATAACGATGTCTTCCTCGCCATCACCGTGCTGGCGCTGGTCACCATGGCGTGGCTGCTGGCGCGCTGGCTGTGGACCGAGTGCGTGGTTTGCCAGGGCAAGTCCGGACCGAACGCGCAAACCGGCATGGCCAATGTCTCTCTTAATAATTCTGGATCTCGCTAAAACATGGATAAAAACACGCCAGACAATCCCTCTTCGTCAGACAGCCGCGTGGCGGCGGTGGCCGCCGCGGCGGCAGCGGCAGCGGTAGCCGCCTCCGCGCCCACCGCGCCGGCGCCGGACCGGCGCGCGCAGATTATTTCGGCGATCCTGTTCGCGCTGGTGGCGCTGGTCGGTGTGCTGATCGTGCTGTATGCGTGGCGGCTGCCGCCGTTCAGCAGCGCCGTCGTCTCCACCGAGAACGCGCTGGTGCGCGGCCAGGTGACCTTGATCGGCACGCAACTGCCGGGCTATGTGGTGGATGTGAAGGTGCAGGACTTCCAGCACGTGAAGCAGGGCGAGGTGCTGGCCTTGATCGATGACCGCATCTACCAGCAGCGTTACGAACAGGCGCAGGCCCAGTTGGCGGCGCAGAAGGCGGCGCTGGAGAACTGGGCGCAGTCGCGCCGCGCGGCGCAGGCCGGCGTGCTGCTCAACGAGGCCACGCTGGCCAACGCGCAGGCGCAGGCGGCGAAGTCGCTGGCCGATTTGAAACGGGTGGACACGCTGGCGGCCGACGGTTCGCTGTCGCAGCGCGAGCAGGACGCGACCAGGGCGGCGCGCACGCAGACCATGGCGGCGGTCGAGCAGGCGCGCGCCAATCTGGAGATCTCCAGGCAGCAGGTGCGCACGGTGGCCGTGAACAAGCAGTCGCTGGAAGCGGCGGTGGCGAATGCCGAAGCGGCGCTGAAGGCGGCCAGGGTCGATCTGGACAACACGCGCATCACGGCGCCGGAGGACGGCCAACTGGGACAGGTCACGGTGCGCAAGGGCGCCTACGTGAACACCGGTGCGCAGTTGATGGGATTGGTGCCGAAGCAGCTGTGGGTGATCGCCAATCTGAAAGAGACGCAGATGAACCATGTGCAAGTGGGGCAACCGGCCACCTTCAAGGTGGACGCGCTGGACGGCGCGCAACTGACCGGCGTGGTGGAACGGATTTCGCCGGCCACCGGATCGGAGTTCAGCGTGCTGCCGGCGGATAACGCGACCGGCAACTTCGTCAAGATCGCGCAGCGCATTCCGGTGCGGATTCGCATCGACCAGGGACAGGCCAACGCGCGCCGGCTGGCGCCGGGCATGTCGGTCATCGTCAGCATCGACACCTCGGTGAAAGTGCGCGAAACCAGCCGCACCGCCGATTCCACGGCCGCCGCCGGAGCCAAGCCATGAGCAGCCGCATCGCAGCAGGCTGCGCTGCGCTGCTGCTGGCCGGCTGCGCGGCGACCGTCGCGCCGCCGCCGGCATCGAGCTTGCAGACGCCGGCCGCCTGGCGCACCGCCGCCGAAGGGCAGGGCAGCGGTCCGGTGGCGCGGCAGTGGTGGCAAAGCTTCGGCGATCCCGCGTTGACAGCGCTGGTCACCAAGGTGCTGGAAAACAACGGCGACCTGCGCATCGCCCGCGCCCGCGTGGCGCAGTACCGCGCGCAGATCGGCGTCGCCGAGGCGGGGCGCAAAGCCAACGTCAGTGTCGACAGCGCGCCATCGCGCGCGCGCCAGCTGGCCTACACCGGCGCGCCCTACGTGACCAACATCTACCAGGCCGAATTCCAGGCCAGTTACGAAATCGACGTGTGGGGCCGGCTGGCCGCGCTGACCGACGCCGCCACCGCCAGCTATCAAGCCGAGCAAGCCAACGCCGACGCCGCGGCCTTGTCGATCGCCGCCACCGTCGCCACGGGCTACCTCAACCTGCGCGGCCTGGACGCCCAACTGGCGCTGACCGAAGCCACATTAAAGCTGCGCGAACAATCCGCCGCGCTGGCCAAGAAACAGTTCGACGTCGGCTACAGTTCACGGCTTGAATGGCTGCAAGCGCAGGCTGAATACCAGACCACGGCCGAACAGGTGCCGCAACTGAAGCGCCAGATCTTCGAGCAGGAAAACGCTTTGGCCATCCTCACCGGTGGCAACCCCGGACCGATCGCGCGCGGCGCCGAACTGGCCGACTTGCAAGCGCCGCCGGTGCCGGAAGGGCTGCCGTCCGAACTGCTGCGCCGGCGGCCCGACATCGCGCGCGCCGAATACAACCTGATCGCCATCAACGCCAACCTGCAGGCCGCGCGCGACCAGTTGCTGCCCTCATTCAAACTGACGGCCACCGGCGGCGTACAAAACCTGCAATGGCACGACTTCGTCAACGCCCCGACCGCGCTGTGGCGGCTGAGCGGCATCGTCGCCGCGCCGGTGTTCGACGGCGGCCGCGTACAAAGCCAGACCGACGCGCTGGCCGCGCAGCGCGACCAGACCATCCACGCCTACGAAAACGCCGTGCGCACCGCGTTCGCCGAAACCGAGAATAGCCTCGGCGCCATCGGCCGATTAAAAGAGCAGGCGATTCAGAACGACGCGCGGCGCGCCACCGCCGCCGAAACGCTGCGCATCGCGCACAACCGCTACCGCAACGGCTACGCCTCCTACCTGGAAGAACTGGACGCCCAGCGCACGCTGTACAGCGCCGACGTCGGACGGCTGCAACTCAAGACGCGCATGCTGCTCGCCTCGGTCGACCTGTACCGCGCCATGGGCGGCGGCTGGACCCACCCCTAAAAAAACCGGTGTCAGGTCTGGAGTTTTTCGCGACTTATGATGACTTGCAGGTAAAAGCCATCCGGCTCATAGGCTGGCCAGGCGTGGGCAAAGTTGTTTAGCATGATGTGATACTGTCTCGCGCTACGGCCGATGTCCAGATCGAAATCGGTATAACGGCGGTATAAGGTGTTGGCCGTCAACCTGAAGCCGAAATCCAGCAGGTCCTGCGCAATCTTTGCGCTAATCGTGTCTTTGTTCCCAGTTGCGTTGTAGACCGTTTCCCCTGTATAGCGGCGCGTGTAGCTTACCAGCGCGCCGCCCAGCGCACCGGTCCAGGTAGACTGCTTGCCCTGGTAGGCGCGCGGGCGGCTCCAGCGCAGGCTCAGGTCGGAAAAGAAGGACTGCATATAGGCCGCGTCACCTGACTTTTCGATCTCAAATCGCCGCACCGATCCGCCCAGGGTTTTGATGAGGCTGAGTTCTTCCAGCCGCGCCTTTTCCTTGAGCAGCTGTTTCACCACCGGTTCGCTGAGCTTGAGCTTATCGGACTTGAGCAACCATGCCGCCTGGTTGCCGACCAGCAGATGTCGTCCACCCAGCTCACGTATCTGCTCAAACTCGCTCAGCAGCCCGAGGCGGGCGAGCACCCGCGCGTCCAGCGGTTCCGCATCGCTGCGCGGTTTGTATTTTGCGGGATGCAGGATGTCGCTCTCGGCCATCCAGGCCAGGAACATCAGCGGAGCGGGGGGATGTTCCATGGCCAGACTACGATCGACCAGGCGATAGCGCACCACGGCTGGCGCCGAGCGGAATTCCGGCGCCAGTCGCATGGCGATGTCCAGCAGCTCCGCGCCAGGCAGTTCATGCATCAACCCGCCCATGCTCAGAATCAGCGCGGCGAAGTAGGTTTGCTGGTGATCGCTGATTTTTTTCAGCATGTCGTCCGACATGTCCGGCGGCGCCGGCATGTCCTCTATCTTGACCGATTTCCAGATCGCGGACGTGTCGTCAGCCAGCAAGACTTCGAGGAAGCACAGGACATAATGCTTCCACAGTTCCGCCTCGACGCCGGTGGCACCGGCTCCTTCCACCTCGCGCGCAACGCTGTTGATGATACCCTCCAGCGGACGCATTTCCGTATCGGTGAATTGGGAGAACACCAGCGCCTGATTGAAGTACAGGCGATCCAGCATGTCCAGCGCGGTGCTTTGCCGTGTCGTGGTGCGTACCATCATCAGGCCTGGTCGTGACGCGAACGTTTGCAGTCGGCTTCTTTTTGCGACGGCGTGCGGTCCGCGCCCTTGTTGTAGCGGTGGTCGTGCGAACCATCCTTCTTGTTGCCGCCGTAGGGAACCGCGCCGTGCGTGCCGGCCGGACGGCCGTCTTGTTTGAACAGTTTGAACAGGTCCATGATCGCTTACTCCTTGTCGCTGTTGTTCTGGGACTGGTCGTCGCGGACCACGGAGTCGTAGACATCCGATGCCGCTTTGGCGGCGACCGTGGTGACAATGGCGGAAACAGCGAGTTCGATCAAGGTTGGGACAGCGAGAAACAGCATGATTATTCTCCATTCAGTGTGATTGAAAACCGATGGCTATCGGTTAAACAGGAGAATATCAATGCTTCGCGGTGTTGAAAATTGCGTAATCTCATGTACCGTTTTCTACACTGCCCGTTTACTGCGCCAGCTTATTTTACCGGAATGCACAGCTCCGATTCGAACACGCCGGTGGCCGGGGCCATGACGTAATCGGCCGGATAGCGCTCGAAACACAGGCCCGGCGCGGCCTGGCCATCGGCGTGTACCTGTCTGAAGAAGGCGTCCCAGGCGGCGGGCACTTGGTCGCCGCTACCCTTGAACGCCGCCACCGCGTAGCGGCCGGCCGGGATGCTGCCTTCCTTGGCCGGCGGCTGCACGGGCGAGCCGGCCGGCACTTCCACGCAGGCGTCGTAACGGCATTCGCTGGCCGGCGTGGTGTTTGGGTCGTCCTGCGCCACCCCGTAGGTCACCTTGCCGGTCAGGCCGTAGGCCTGCTGCCACGGCGTGAACACTTCTTTCCAGAACTCGCCGATCGCCGCGCCGAACGGGCCTTTGTAGCGCAGGTAGGCGATTCGGACTTCAGGCAGCTCTTTGATCTCGTATTGCATGCTTGTCTCCTTGTTCCGCCGGCTGGCGGCGCAGCTTGCGCATCATGCGCTTGAGCCAGTGCTCAAAGTCGTCGACATAGGTGAACACGGCCGGCACCACCAACAGGCTTAATAACGTTGAAGTAATCAGGCCGCCGATCACGGTGATCGCCATCGGCGAACGGAAGCTCGGGTCGGCGCCCCAGCCCAAGGCCAGCGGCATCATGCCCGCGCCCATCGCGATGGTGGTCATCAGTATCGGCCGGCTACGTTTGTGGCAGGCGTCGACCAGCGCTTCGAAACGCCCCATGCCCGCCTGGCGCGCCAGAATAGCATAATCGACCAGCAAAATTGAGTTTTTGGTGACGATCCCCATCAGCATGATCAAGCCGATCATCGATGGCATCGACAGCGCGCTGCGGGTGATCAGCAGCGCCACGAAGGCGCCGCCGATCGACAGCGGCAGCGCCGCCAGAATCGTCGCCGGCTGCATGAAGTCCTTGAACAGCAGCACCAGCACGCAGTAGATGCACAACACGCCGATCAGCATGGCGAGGCCGAAGCTGGCGAACAGCGCGGCCATTTCCTGGGTGTCGCCCAGTTCCGCGATCTTCACCGATGCCGGCAAGTTTTTCAGCGCCGGCAGCGCGCGCGCCTCGTCGTTCACCTCACCCAGCGCGCGCTTGCCCAGCTCCACTTCCAGCGTGACGTTGCGGCTGCGGTTGAGCCGATTGATCTGCGCCGGCCCGCTTTCCATCGTGATGTTGGCCACGGTGGCCAGCAGCACCGGGCCGTTCTTGCCCGGCACCGTCAGGCGGCCGATGGCGTCCAGGTCGGCGCGCACCGCGTCCGGCAGCTTGACGCGGATCGGCACCTGGCGCTCCGGCAGGTTCATTTTGGTCAGGTCGGTGTCGTAGTCGCCGGCGGTGGCCACGCGCACGGTCTGGCCGATGGCGGCGGCGGTCACGCCCAGGTCCGCCGCCTTGGCGAAGTCCGGCTTGACGATGATCTCCGGCCGCACCAGCGAGGCGGTCGAGCGCACGTTGCCCACGCCTTGCAGCGTGCGCAGTTCGCGTTCGGCTTTTTGCGCGGCTTCCTTCAGCGCCACCGGGTCTTCGCTGCGCAGCACCAGCTGCATCTTGACGCCGTTGTCCGGCGGGCCGACCTTGAAGCGGGCGCCGGGAATGGCGTCGAGCTTGTGGCGCAGGTCGGATTCGATGTCGGCCATCGATGTCTTGCGTTCGGTGCGGTGCACGGTGGTCAGCGTCAGCACGGCGGTGCGGGCCTCGGCGGCGGCGCCGGGCGCAAAGGCGTCGCCACTGGAGCCGCCGCCGATGGAGCTGAACACCGACTTGATGCCTTTGACTTCCATCGCCGCCTTGCGCGCGCGCTCGGCGACCACGCTGGTTTCGGCCAGTGTGGAACCCGGCGGCAGTTCCAGCGTGATCTGCGTTTGCGCGCGGTCGGCGGCCGGCACGAAGCCGGTCGGCAGCAGGCCGGTGAGCAGGATCGAGCCGACAAAGAAGGCGCCGGCCGCCAGCGCCGTCACCAGACGGTGACGCAGGCACCAGCGCATCACGGTCATGTAGCGCGACATCAGCCAGCCGTCTTTGTCCTCGACATGCGCTTTCGGCTTGAGGAGGTAGGCGGCCATCATCGGCGTCAGCAGCCGTGCCACCACCAGCGACGCCAGCACCGCGATCACGGCGGTCCAGCCAAACTGCTTGAAGAACAGGCCGGGAATGCCGCTCATGAAGGCGGTCGGCAGGAACACCGCCACCAGCGCGAAGGTGGTGGCGATGACCGCCATGCCGATTTCGTCGGCCGCCTCCAGCGCCGCCTCCATCGGCGTTTTCCCCATGCGCAGGTGGCGCTCGATATTTTCAATTTCGACGATGGCGTCGTCCACCAGCACGCCGACCACCAGGGCCAGCGACAGCAGCGTGACGATGTTGAGCGTGTAGCCGAACAGGTAGATGCCGAGGAAGGCCGGCAGCACCGACAGCGGCAGCGCGGCGGCGGCGACCAGCGTGGCGCGCCAGTCGCGCAGGAACCACCACACCACGATCACGGCCAGGATGGCGCCTTCGTACAGCAGGTCCATCGAGCCGGCGAAGTCTTCCTCGACCGGGCGGGCGTTGTCGATCACCTGTTTCAGTTCGACGCGCGGATTGGCCTTTTGCAGTTCCTCGACCGCCGCGCGCGCGCCGTTGGCGACCGCTACTTCGCTGGCGCCCTTGGTGCGGAAGATTTCGAAGCCGATCACCGGCACGCCGTCCTGTAGCGCCACGGCGCGCGGCTCGGAAACGGTGTCGGTGACGGTGGCCACCTGGTCGAGGCGCACATGGCGGCCGTCCGGCAGCGGCAGGTCCATGGTGGCCAGTTCGGCCGCCGTCTGCACGGTGGCGATGGTGCGCACCGATTGTTCGGCGCCGCTGACGTCACCGCGTCCGCCCGGCGCTTCCTTCTGCACCTGGCGCAGCTGGCGCGAGACGTCCAGCGCGGAGACGCGCAGCGCCGCCATGCGGGCGTCGTCCAGCTCCACCCGCACTTCGCGGTGCACGCCGCCGACGCGCTTGACCGCGCCCACGCCGTGCACCGCCAGCAGCCGCTTGGCGACGGTGTTGTCGACGAACCAGCTCAGTTCCTGGCTGTCCAGCTTTTCGCCCGGCGCCTGCGCGGCGGCGGCGGTGAAGGTCAGCACCACGCGGCCGGCGGTGGAGGCCTTGGTGACGCTCGGGTCGCGCAGCTCGGCCGGCATGTCGGCCTTGACGCGGGCCACCGCGTCGCGCACGTCGTTCACCGCGTCGGAGATGTTCTTCTCCAGGATGAATTCGACGGTGGTGGTGGAGACGCCGTCGAGCACCGTGGTGTAGATGTTCTTCACGCCTTGCAGCGTGGCGACCGAGTCCTCGATCTTGCGCGAGACTTCGGTTTCCAGCTGCGCCGGCGCGCTGCCGTCCAGCGTGGCGGTGACGGTGACGATCGGCAGTTCGATGTCCGGGAAGTCCTGCACCGGATTGGCCTTGTAGGCCATCAAACCGGCCAGCGACAGCAGCGCAAACAGCATGATCGCCGGGATCGGGTTCTTGATGGAGAGGGCGGAGAAGTTCATATCCTGTCCTTATCGGGCGACGACGCTGACCAGGTCACCGTCGTTGAGGAAGCCGGCGCCGCGCACCACGATCCGGGTGTTGGCGTCCAGCCCGCCCAGCACTTCGATGCGCTCGCCGAGGCGGCGGCCCGGCTTCACTTTGAGCTGGCTGACATGCTGGTCGCCGTTGAGACGGAACACGAAACTGAAGCCGTCGCGCACGACGATGGCCTGCTGCGGCACGGTCATGGCGTCCGACGCGCCCAGCTCGAACTGGCCGCTGGCGAACATGCCGGCCTTGAACGGCGCGTCCTTGGTGCCGGCGTTGGGCGGCAGGTCGACATACACCAGCGCGGAGCGGGTCTGCGGATCGACGGTTGGCGCGATCATGCGCACCTTGCCGGTGACTTCGCTGCCGTTGGCGGCTTTGACCACGGCGCTGACGCCGGGCTTGAGCTGGCGCAGGTCGGCGGCGACGACTTCGGCGCGCCATTCGAGCCGGCCCTGGCGGATCATGCGGAACAGCTCCGTGCCGGCGCCCGACACCGCGCCGACGGTGGCGCTGCGGGCGGAGATGACGCCACTGTCCGGCGCCACCACCCTGGTGTACTTCAGGCGCAACTGCTGGCTGGCCAGGGCCGCTTTGGCCGAGGCGATGCGGGCGTTGGCGGTTTGTTCGGCGGTGTTGTATTGGCTGATCTGCTGCGCGCTCAAGGCGCCGGAGTTTTGCAGCGTGCGCGCACGCGCGGCGTTGGCCACGGCGTCGGCGGCGTTGGCCTCGGCTTCGTGCAACGCCGCCTGCGCCTGCGCCAGATCGGCGTTGACGGTGTCGGCGGAGAACACCGCCAGCACATCGCCGGCCTTGACCACGTCGCCGACGTTGACCCGCACCTCGGTCAGGCGCAAGCCGTTCGATTCGCTGGAGACGCTGGCCTCCTGCCAGGCGGCGACGTTGCCGTTGGCGGTGAGTTTGATCGGCAGGCTGGCGGCGCTGGGTTGGGCGACGGTGACGGTCAGCGCGGCCTTGGCGGTGGCCGCCGGATTTTTGTCGTCGGCGGCCTGCGAGTAGGCGGTGATGCCGGCGGCGACCAGTGCGAAGGCGACGCCGAGGATGTAAGCGAGTGGTTTCAGTTTTGCGTTCATAGTGAGCGAAGAAGGTTAGTTGGCGACGGCCATCGGTACGGCGGGCGCGGTGAAGCCACCGCCGGCGGCGCGGTATAGGGCCACCCAGGCGGCGCTGCGTTCGCGCTGCAGGTTGATCACGGTTTGTTCGGCGGCCAGGCGCGTGCGGCGCGCGTCTTCCAGCTCGAACAGGCTGGCCATACCGTTCTTGTAGCGCTCATCGACGGCGGCGTAGTTGGCGCGATAGCCTTGCAGCGCGGTTTGCGCGTCGCCGGCGCGGGCGGCGGTGCTGTCAAGGTTCACCAGCGCCTGTTCGGTTTCGCTGACGGCCTGGCGCACGGTGGCGCGGTAGCTGACCACGGCGGCGGCGTAGCGGGCCTTGGCCGATTCGACGTTGGCGCGGCGGCGGCCGGCGTCGAACACCGGCACCGACAGCGCGACCGGGCCGATGGTCCAGGTGTCGGTCTTGGTGTTTTCGCCGTCGCTGCGGAAGTTGGCGACACCGATGGCGCCCGACAGCGACAGGCGCGGATAGCGCTGCGCCTCGGCGTTGCCGACATCGGCGCTGGCCGCGGCCACTTCGCGTTCGGCGGTGAACACGTCCGGGCGCTGGCTCAACGTGGCCGCCGGCAGCGCGGGAATCGCGATGGCCGGCGCCACCGCGGCGATGGCCGGCGTGGCGGCGGCCAGCTTGCGGCGCAGCTCCTGCTCGGCCACGGCGCTCAGCGCGGACAATACTTTGACGTCGATGTCGCAGGCGGCGCGTTGCGCCAGATAGCGGCTGTTGCCATCGGCGGCGCTGGCGCGCGCCAGCGCCAGGCTGGCGGGCGATTCGAAGCCGGCGCCGGCGCTCAACTCGGTCAGGCGCGCGGTGTCGGCGCGCGAGCGCGCATCCTGTTGCGCCACCGCCAGCAACTGCTCGCAGGCGCGCAAGCCGTAGTACTGATTCGCCACCTCCGCCGCCACCGACACACGCGCATCATGCCAGCCGGCGTGCGCGCTTTCCATGCGCGCCTGCGCCGCATCGCGCGCCGCCCGGTTGGCGCCGAAAATATCGATCTCCCACGAGGCGTTGAAGGCCGCCTGCGACGTGGTCCCCATCGGCATGGCCGACTGCTGGTTGGCGCGGCTGACCGACGCCGCCGCGTCGACGTTCGGCGCCAGCGCCGCGCCGGCGGCCACACGCTCCGCGCGCGACTGCGCGATGCGCGCCGCCGCCGTCGCCACGCTCGGGCTGACCGCCTGCGCCGACTCGATCAGCTGCGCCAGTAAATCGTCGGACTGGCCGCGCCACCAGGCGGCGAGATTGGCCTGGCTGCCGTTGTGCGGCAATGGCGCCTGCCACTGCTGGGGCGCCAGCGACGCCACCTGCCGCGCCGGACCCTGCACCGCGCAGCCGCCCAGCGTCGCGGCGACGGCCAACGCCGTCGCGCGTAAAAAGATACTCATGCTTTCCCTTGTTGAAGTTTGGTTTTTTCCGCCAGCACCAGCGTTTCCGCAAATCCGGTCAGTTGCTCGACCCAGGTGGTGATCGCCTCCGGGCCGGACATCAGGTTGGGCGTGATCGCGTTGACCACATCGCGCCCGATCAGCATTTGCAGGCACATCGCCGCCAGCGCGTACCCGAGCAGATGCACGCGTTCATCCGGCTGCTCCAGCCCCAGATGGCGGCACAGCACGCCGGCCAGCGCCATGTGCTCGGGTTTGAGGTTGACCTCGATTTCGCGCTGCCACAAGCCGGTCGGCTCCAGCATCTCGCGGAAGAACAGACGCAGCAGCACCTCGGCGTCGGCGCCGGCCATCAGCGGCGCCACCATCTGCTGGTAGAAGCCGCGCAGCGATTCGCGCAGCGTGAAGTGCGGCTGATCGAACAGGGCGATGTTGTTTTCCACCGGCGTGCAGACGGCGGTGAAGCAAGCCTGGTACAGGCCGGCCTTGTCGCCGAAGTAGTAGCTGATGGCGGCCACGTTGGCGCCGGCCGCCTGGGCGATCTCGCGCGTCGAAGTCTTGGAGAAGCCCTGTTCGCCGAACAGCCGCATGGCCGCCTGCAGCAGCCGCTCGCGCGACTGCTCGCCGTCCGAACGGGGCTTGCGGCCGTCGTCGGCTGGCTGGCTGGGATCGTGGGGCGTAGGTTGGGTAGGTTTAGCGTTCATGGCGGCGATTACATCACATAATCCAAACAAATGATATAACTAAATCGATTGTTTAATTTATTGCTGAAAGGTGTCAGCGCTGTAGACGTTAGCCGTTTGAAAATATTGCGGGAAAGGGAAAAACGCGGGCAAAAAAAAACCCGCGACCTTGATGGTGGCGGGTTGAATTCCAATGTTCAGCGAACGGTTGGAGGAGACAGTTCCAACTATACCCCTCTTTATGTTGCACTGCAATAGCGTAGAATTACGTTGTCATTACGGTCATCTTGACAGGGCTAAAACCGTCATTTCACCGGCAACGCCAGCGTGAAGGTGCTGCCCTGGCCGAAGTCGCTCTTGAAGAACAGCGTGCCGCCGAGCAGATTGGCCAGGTTCTGGCACAGGTACAGCCCGAGGCCGGCGCCCTCGGCGTGGCGGGTCGAGGTCGAGTCCAGCTGCGAGAAGGCCTGGAACAGCTTGGCCTGGTCTTCCTCGCGGATGCCGGCGCCGCTGTCGGCCACCGAGAATTCGATGCTGCCCTTGGCGCCGTTCTCCCCCGGCCTTTCGGCCAGCGTCAGGCGCACCGTGCCGGTCTCGGTAAACTTGATGGCGTTGTTGCCCAGGTTGAGCAGGATCTGCGTCAGCGCGCGGCGGTCGGTTTCCAGCACGATGGCCGGATCGGCCAGCGCCGTCTCCAGCTTCAGATTCTTTTGCACCGCGAGCGGGCGCAGCGTGTCCACCACGTCCTTGACGATGTCCTGGCACTGCACCGACTCCAGCTCCAGCGTGACCTTGCCGGCCTCGATCTTGGCGACGTCGAGGATGTCGTTGATCAGCGACAGCAGGTGGCGCGCGCTGGTGCGGATGGTGTTGAGCTGCTTGTCCTGTTCCGGTGTCAGCGGGCCGGGCAGCTTCATCAGCAGCGCGCCGGTGAAGCCGATGATGGCGTTGAGCGGCGTGCGCAGCTCGTGCGACATGTTGGCGATGAAGGCCGACTTCATGCGGCTGGCCTCGGCCAGCTCCAGGTTCTTCAGCGCGATTTCGCGGTTGATGGTTTCCAGCTCGCCGGCGTGGTGCGCCAGCCGCATATTGAGTTCGATCACCTGGCGCTCGCGCGCCTGCAGCTCGCTGTTGACCTGCACCGCCTGCTCATAGGTGGAGATCAGCAGGTCGAGGATTTGCTGGCGGTCGGCGTTGATGAAGTGCTTCTGCTCGCCCAGATACAGGGCGATGCCGATCTCCATGTTCTGGTTCTTGCGCAGCTTCTGGTTCATCAGCATGTGGCCGATGCGGTTGAGCAGATAGTCTTCGGCGTAGGGCTTGCGGATGAAGTTGTCGGCGCCGCACTCGATGCCGCGGATGATGTCCTTCGGGTCCATCAGCGAGGTGACCAGGATCACCGGGATCTCGCGCAGCTCCGGATCGGCCTTGATGGCGCGGCACAGCGTGTAGCCGTCCATCTCCGGCATGACGATGTCGGACAGCACCAGGTGCGGCTTGCGCTCGCGGATCGCCTCCAGCGCCAGCCGGCCGTTGGGCGCCACGCGGGCGTTGTAGCGCATCGACTGGATCAGACGACGCAGACGTTCGGCCTGGGTGGGACTGTCTTCGACGATCAGAATTTCTATTTCATCGGGCTGTATTTCGTAGCTGGTGTCCACAGACCACCCTCCTGTTGCATAGTTGGCAGCACCAACTATATCGGATTACCCCATGCAGGGGAACCCTTAGGCGGCAGTTTCCTCGCCCTGGAAGCCGCCGGCGCGCCAGGTCAGCACCAGCGTGTCGCGGTGACCGTGCCATCCCAGCGGCTGGATCGGCGTCGACTCGTGGATGACGGCGGCGTCGTCCAGCAGCAACAAGGTCCATGGCGCAGTCATCGTGAAGCGCTTGCCGTTCGGGCCGTTGGCCTCGAACACGCGCGTCTCGCCGCCCTTGACGCCGTCGCGGGCGATCAGGATCACGGCGACGAAGTCGACGCCGTCACGGTGCGCGCCTTCCGGCGTCGGCCGGCCGATGCCGTCGGCGGTGTCGATGCGGAACTGGTGCGCCTCCACATACCACGGCGCGGCGCGGTCGCGTGCCGCACTGCACAAACGGCCGATGGCGGTGATCAGCGCCGGCCACGCCGGCTGCGCCACCGTCAGCGGCAGCACCGGCTCGAACAGCCGGTGCATGCCGCCGTGCAGGGCGTTGTATTCAAGCGGCTGCCAGTGCGCGCGGTGCGGCGTTGGCGTCAGCGCGCGGTCCTGCTGCACGAAGCAGGCGTGGCGCCGGCGCCGGTAGCGGCCGCCGTCCTTCAGGTAGTTGTCCAGCGCCAGCGTGTCCCAGCTGGGGATCAGCGCGTCGAGCGTGGCCAGTGGCAGGCCGGCCAGCGTGGCCACATCGTCGGGTTGCAGCAAGGCGTAGCCTTGCTGGCGCAGGGCGGTGGCGGCGTCGGCCAGCGCGGTGTAGATCGGCGTGCTCATCGCGCTCAACCGGCGGAGGCCATCAGGCTGGCGCGCAGCTGGTCGAGCTGCTCTTTCATGCCGACCACCTGGTCGAGCGTGCATTGCGTCGCTTGCAGGATGGAAGGCGGCAGCTTGGCCGCCTCGTGGCGCAGCGCGTCGCCGTGCGGCGTCAGCTTGATGATGACCTGGCGCTCGTCGTTGGCGGCGCGGGTGCGGGTCAGCAGCTCGGCCGCCTCCATGCGCTTGAGCAGCGGCGTCAGCGTGGCAGAGTCGAGGAACAGGCGTTCGCCGACTTCCGATACGGTCAGTTCGTTCTTTTCCCACAGCACCATCATCACGAGGTACTGCGAGTAGGTCAGCCCCAGGCCGCGCAACAGCTTGCGGTAGAGCTTGCTCATCGCCAGCGAGGTCGAATACAGGGCGAAGCAGAGTTGGCCGTCCAGTTGCGGGACGGCAGAGGTGGGGTGCGTTTGATTGTCCATGTCCCTAGTATAGGTAGCGTGCTATATAATTGCAAGCGAGGGCGGCGAAAATAGTTTCAGTAGGTAAATCCGCTCGGTTATGATGTTGGTAAGCACATACAGGGAGCAGCGGCGCATGAATGTCAAAAAAGCCATCGTACTGATCGTCGATGATGCTTCGGACAACCTGATCCAGATGAACGGCATGCTGGAGGATCACTACGAAGTGCGGCTGGCCAACACCGGCCGCGCCGCGCTGGACCTGATGCAGCAGGTGCCACGCCCGCAACTGGTGGTGCTGGATGCGCACCTGCCGCTGATCGACGGCTACGGCGTCTGCCAGCAGCTCAAGTCCAGCCCGGATACAGCCGACATCCCGGTCATTGTCCTGCAGCGCGAGCCGGACGCGCGGCGCGCCTTCGGGCACGGCGCCGCCGACGTGGTGCTCAAGCCGGTACAGGCAGAGGAGTTGCGCGCGCGGGTCGACACGCACCTGCAGCTATGCCATTCGCGCGAGCTGCTCAAGCAGCAGCGCAACCTGCTGGAGCACGTGGTGGAAGAGGTCACGCTGGAACTGAGTCAGATGCTCGACGCGATGATCTGGGCGCTGGCGTCGCTGGCCGAAACGCGCGAATACGAAACCGCCAACCACCTGCGCCGCGTGCAGCACTATGTGCGCGCGCTGGCGCGCCAGCTGCGGTCGCACCCGCGCTTCGAGGAGGAGCTGAGCGACGCCAATATCAAGGCGCTGTTCAAGGCGGCGCCGCTGCACGACATCGGCAAGGTGTCGATCCCGGACGCCATCCTGCTCAAGCCGGAGCGCCTGACCGACGCCGAATTCGACGTCATGAAGCTGCACACGGTGTACGGCCGCGACGCCATCGCCAACGTCGAACACGCGCTGGGCTACACCAACACCTTCCTGCGCTACGCGCGCGAGATCACCTACTCTCACCAGGAGAAGTACGACGGCTCCGGCTACCCGCAAGGCCTGCGCGGCGAGGCGATTCCGCTGTCGGCGCGCCTGATGGCGGTGGCCGACGTGTACGACGCGCTGATTTCCCGGCGCGTCTACAAACCGGCCTTCACCCACGAAACCGCGATGGAGATGATACGGCAGGGCAGTGGCGAACATTTCGATCCGGACGTGGTCGATGCGATGTTGACGGTGGAGCTGGAGTTCATGGCCATCGCCAGCCGGTATAGCGATCCCGCCACCTGATCATGCGCGCTCGCGGTTACCTGGCGTTCTTTGTCGGCATCTGCCTGACAGCATGGACCTGCTATTTCGTCATGGAAGAGCAGCAGAAGCAGCAGGTGCGGGCCGGCTTCCAGCGCGACACCGAGCAGGTGGCGCGCGACACGCAAACCCGCTTGCAAATCTACGCCGATTCGCTGCAGGGCATGAAGGGCATGTACGCCATCAACGACCGTATTGATCGGCGCCAGTTCCGGCGTTTCGTCAGCGAGCTGCAGATCGCCAAGCGCTATCCCGGCTATCAGTCCTTGCAGTTTGTGCGCGTGGTGTCGGAGGCCGAACTGGCGGCGTTTGTCGAAGGCGTCAAGCGCGACGGCTATCCCGACTTTCACGTGCACCCGGCCAGCCGCCGTCCGCTGCACTACATCATCGACTACAACGAGCCGATGAAGGACAACGAGAACGCCTTTGGGCTCGACCTGTCGGCGCTGCCGCAGCATCTGAAAGCGCTGGAGCTGGGGCGCGATACCGGCGAGATCGTCGCCACCGAGCGCATCACGCTGGTGCAGGACGCCACCGGCGAACCTGGCTTCGTGGCGCGCGCGCCGGTGTACCGCGGCGGCATGCCGGTGGAGACCACGGCGCAGCGGCGCGAGGCGCTGTTCGGCTTTGTGGCGATTGTTTTCCGTGTCAATGTGCTGATGCGCGAGGTGATCGATCCGGCGCTGCTGGAGCATCTGCACGTGCGCATCGAGGATGGCGGCTTCCAGAACGGCAAAGCGCCGCCGCCCGGCGCCGACACGCTGCTGTTCGACAGCGACGGCAAGGTGGAAACGCACCAGGAGCGCGCCGACGCCGTGCCGGGGCTGACCGCGCAAACCGTGCTGCCGGTGGGACAGCGCAACTGGATCATCAAGTTCGAGGGCCGTTCCGGCGTGCGCTATGGGCGCTCGCAGCTGCCGGTGCTGCTGATCGGCATCGCCGGCGTGATCATCAGCGGGCTGATCGCGGCGCTGCTGGTGACCAACCGGCGCGAAACCGATGCGCGTGCCGGGCTGGAAGGCAGCCTGAAAGAGCTGGAAAGCCAGAAGCATCAGGCGGAACAGGCGCGCAACGATCTGTCGCGCGTGGTGGCCACGCTGAAGCAGGCGCAGACCAATCTGCAAACCTCGGAGAAGATGGCGTCGCTGGGGGCGCTGGTGGCCGGCGTCGCGCACGAACTGAATACGCCGATCGGCAACAGCCTGCTGACGGCCACCTCGCTGAGTGACATGGTGCGCGACTTCGAGCGTCGGCTGCAGGATGGCGGCGGCGTCAAACGCTCGGCGCTGGAAGCGCATCTGAGCGACGCGCGCAAGGCCTGCGACATCATGGCCAGCTCGCTGACGCGCGCGGCGGACCTGATCACGTCCTTCAAGCAGGTGGCGGTGGACCAGGCCAGCGGCCAGCGGCGCCGCTTCCGGCTCGACGACGTGGTGCACGACACGCTGGCCACCTATGCGGCGCAGCTGCGGCGCGCGTCGTGCACGGTGACGGTGGACGTGCCGGCCGATCTGGCGTTCGATTCCTACCCTGGCAGTTTGAGCCAGGTGCTCAGCAACTTGATCGGCAACACGCTGCTGCACGGTTTCGACGGCCGCGAGAGCGGCGCGCTGACGGTCAGCGCGCGGCGCGAAGGCAAGGACCTGGTGTTGCTGCAGCTGAAGGACAACGGCGTCGGCATGAGCGACGTGGTGCTGCACAAGATATTCGATCCCTTCTTCACCACCAAGATGGGACAGGGCGGTTCCGGGCTGGGGATGAATATCGTTTATAACATTGTGACCAGCGTGCTGAAAGGGACGATCCGCGTGGAGTCGGTGCCGGCGGCGGGCACCAGCGTGCTGCTGGTGCTGCCCCTGTCACCGGCGCGCGAAGAGGAAGCGCTTCAGGCGTAGCGCTGGCGCAGCAACTGCAGCATCGCCACATTCTGCTGCCACGGGTCCGACACTTGCTGCTGCGTGTAGGGCAGCGTTTGGGTGTAGGGCGCCGGACCGAATTCCGGCGTCAGCGTCATCACGGCGGCGCCGGCGGCGCGGCGCAGACGGATCACTTCATCCCACCACGACAGGTGCGCTGCCAACGCGGCCCGCGCTTCCGGCGCGCGGAAGTCGCTCACCTGCGGACCTTGCGGGTGCCCCACGCGGGCGTGGATGTGGCGCACGTGTGGCAGGGTTTGCGCCAGCGTCTCCGGCTGGTCTTCCAGCAGCGATTCGCAGGCGCAGCACCAGTGCGACAGGTCGGCCGTCAACCGCAGCTCGGGCATGTGCCGCAGATAGGGTAGCAGCAGCATCGGGTGGCCGCTGAAGCGGCTGCGGTGGATCTCGTGGACAATCGGCACGCCGTGCTGGCGTGCGATGTCGGCCGCCAGTTCCAGCAGTTCGCGGTTCTGCTCCGGCGTGAAGTAGTCCTTGCCGGTGTGCGAGTTCACGTGCAGCGGTTTGGCGGCGCAGGCGTTGTGCAGCAGTTCGGCCAGCGCCGCCTTGTGTGGCGCGAAGCTTGGATGGAACACCGTCTCCCACTGGGCGACGATCAGGTCCAGGCCGGCGTCGGCGATCTGGCGCGTCCAGTCGTCGCGCTGCGCGGCGTCCAGCGGCAACGACATCTCGATGCCGTCGAAACCGGCGGCCTTTACGCGCTCGATGAAGACCGGCGCCGGCAGCTCGTTGTTGCCCCACTGGGCGGCGAAAATTTTGATTTGCATAGGGTCTGCGCGGGAACGACGTTAGAGGAAGCCGCGTACCGGCAGTTTGTCGTCGCGCTGAATCCAGTTTTGCGGCGAGTAGCGGGTGGCGCCGTCGGTCACGTGCAGCGTGTAGGCGTGGCGCGAGACCGGCGAGCGGTTCGGCGCGCTGTAGTGCGGCAGCAGGCCGTGGAAGCATACCAGGCTACCGGCCTTGCATTCCAGCGGCACGGCGGTGCTGTCGCCCGGCCATGGCATATCGCTCAGTTTTTCCATCCGCACGTCGTCGCCGTTGCGCAGGAAGCGCTCGCGCATCGGGCCGCGATGGCCGCCCGGTTCGGCCCACATGCAGCCGTTGTCCAGCGTCGCGTCTTCCAGCGCGAACCAGAAGGTGGTCACGCTGACCGGATCGGTGTCGAAATAGGTCGCGTCCTGGTGCCAGCGCACCTCGCCGCCGATGCCCGGCTGCTTGAAGATGTACATCGACTGCCAGACTTTGGGATAGGCCAGGCCGACGTCGCGCGCCAGCTGTTCCAGGCGCGGATCGGCGGTGAAGGCGCGGAAGGCCGGGTCCAGATCGTGCATGGCGTGGCCGATCTTGTTGATCGACAGTTCCTTGGCCTGTTTCAGCTTGCCGTCCGCGCCGAAGGCTTCTTCCTCGAAGAAGCAGCGGATGGTGTTGTCCGAGCCGAGGAAGTAATCGTCGGTGGTTTTTTCCTGCTCGATGGTGCTGAAGATGCCGGATTGGGCGCTCGGGTCGAAATCGTTGACAATCTCCGCGGCGCGGGCGCGCAGTTTGGCGATGTCCCCGGCGCTCTTGAAACCGGGGATCACGATGTAGCCATCGCGTTGATACTGTTGTTTTTGTGCGTCTGTCAGCATGTCTGGCTCCATGGCGGGATATTTGATATAGCGCATTTTACGGGGCTGTCCGGGGCGTCACAATCGGCAAAAGGTTGACACATTGTCGCTGAAATGGCGACAATCGCTGCATGGATCAGCTACGGGCAATGGAAATTTTTGTGGAAGTGGCAAGGCTGCGCAGCTTCAGCGAGGCCGGCCGCCGGCTGGGCCTGACGCGCGCCATGGTCAGCAAGCACATCTTGCAGCTGGAGGACAAGCTGGGCGCGCGGCTGCTGCACCGCTCCACGCGCGAAGTCAGCCTGACCGATGTCGGCCAGGCCTATCTGGCGCCGTGCACGGCGACCGTGTCGCAAGCGCGGGAAGCGGCGCGGGTGGTGGCGCAGGTCGGCGACGAGCTGGCCGGGCCGCTGCGGATACAGGCGCCGTCGAGTTTCGGCAGCGAGTGGCTGTCCGGCGCGGTGGCGCGCTTCGCCTTGCAGCATCCCTTGCTGGAGCCGATGCTGTTTGTGGATGACGCGTTGCTCGATCCGATCAAACACGGTTTCGACCTGACGATCCGGGTGGGTGGCATACCGGACGTGCACGCGCTGGCCATGCGTCCGCTGGCGCCATGCCGCGGCGTGCTGTGTGCATCGCCGTCGTACCTCGCGCGGCACGGCACGCCGGCCACGCCGCAGGAATTGCGGCAGCACCGCTGCCTGCACTTCAGTCACCTGACCGACGGCACCCAATGGCATTTCACGCGCGGCGAGGAACAGCAATCGGTGCGCGTGCCGGCCGCCTTCACCGCCAACAACGGCATGGTGCTGCAGCAGGCCGCACAGCAAGGGCTTGGTATCGTCTACAACACCACCTTCCTGGCCTGGCGCAGCCTGATGGAAGGCACGCTGGTGCCGGTGTTGAGCGATTGGGAACTGCCGCTGAATCATCTCAGCGCGCTGTATCCCGCCAGTCGCCAGCCATCTCCCAAGGTGCGCGCGCTGATCGACTTCCTGGTGGCCGAATACCATCCCGTGCCGCCATGGGACCGGGCGCTGAGCGACAGCGGGTTGCTGATTTAGTTGTTAAGGAGGTGGCAGGTTCCAGCTGCCGTCGCGGTACACGCGCGTCTCATCCAGGTAGACGCCATCGGTGACAGCGAAAACGTCGATGTGGTAGCGGGCGTCCTTGCGCTTCAGCTGTGGCTTGGTGTAGACGCCATGCTTGGCGCCCAGCGACAGGTGGATGCCGCACATGCGCTCATAGGTGCCGATGTCGTCCACCATGTGCTCGCGCGTGAAGGCGCGGTTCATGCCGAAGCCCAGTTCGCGCAGCCATACCTCGCCTTCGTGCGCGCGGATGATGGACAGCATCTGGTCGAATTCCGGCGTGCTGTTTTCGGCGCCGACCACGCGGCCTTTGTCGACGATGATGGTGATCGGCGTGGCCGGCTTGTTGACCAGGAATTGGGTGTCGCCGAACACGAAGATGCGCGCGCTTCCGCTGACCGCTTCCAGATCTTTTGCTTCGGTGAACACCTCGCCCAGCGGGAACTGTCCGCCGACATTGGTCATGCCGCTGTAGTCGCCGATATTCAGCTTGGCCGGTTCGAACGGCGACGCGAACACCAGTTGCGCGCCGTCGCCGCTATCGACCACGCCACGTTGGGCGCCGTCGATGCGCGTCTTCAGCGCGTGGCCGACGCCGCGATAGTACGATGGATCGTAGGCCAGCGAGGCGATGTAGTGCAGTCCTTGCTCGCCCGGCATGCGCGACAGGTGCACATGCTCGATCACTTTCAGTCCGCGCTTGAATAGCTCGATGCGGATGCGGTAGGCGTCCATGCGGAAGCTGGTCGACTGCACCAGCACCACCAGGTCGCCGGCGCGCAGGCGCTCAAACGCGGCGAGGATGACCGCCGGCGTGGTGCTGTCGAAGTCGATGAACTCGGCGTCGGGCGCGGCGCGGCGGTAGGCTTCGGTCAGCGCGCGATTCAGGTCGGTGCGGGTGTCGTAGACGATCAGCGCGGCGTGCGGGGCGCGGTGGGCGAGGGCGATGCCGAGGGTGTCGCGCAGATGGCGTTCGGCCTGGTCGACGGCGGCTTCGGGAATGGCGCCAAAACGGGAGGGGGAGGACATCATGCTGCGGCGGTTAAAAAGATCAGCCCGCATTATAAGGGAGTTGTTAAGGGAGTTGTCGCCCGTACCACGGTGCTGCGCATTCTCCTTGTCTTGCTTATGTTGGCGAGATAGAATGAAAAAAAATAGCCTAGCAGCAACTCCGTGGCGACAAGACAGGAAGCATGATGACCAGAGTGATGGGACAGGATTTGCCGCTGGAGCGACCGGATAGCACCGGCCGCGCCGCATTGTTTGTGCCGACCGCGTCGATCAAGGCCGACGTGCTGGAGACGGTGCGCATGGGGGCGGCGATTGTCGGTTATGGCAATCATGACCGAACGCTAACCATTTACTACGAGAGCAACCGCTTCAACGAGGCCAACCTGGTCAAGTGGGAGCAAAAGGCGCGCAAGGCGTTCGAGCGGCTGGCGGAGAACCTGCCGACCGTGTCCAAGATGGTCAGCAAGCCGGAGAACTTTGAGCAGGTGGGCTACATCAGCAGCAAGGGCATCCTGATCCGCCGCATGGAAAAGCTGCAGCAATGGCTGACCCAGTCCGACATGCTGGACGGCGCGCCGCAATCCGAAACCATCGACTTCGCGCCACCGCCGCCGCCGAAGAAAATCGTCGCCGAGTAATTCCGCTGGTCTGGCAAAACGTGCGCTGCGCGGAGACGGAGTTATGTATGCTTCTGGAAACAACTCATTCTTTCAGGAGATGACCATGATGATCCGTTATGCCGCAGTGACGTTGACCGCGCTGGCCCTGCTGGGTGGCTGTCAGAAAAAGGATGATCCGGGCGTGGCCGGTCCGGCCGAGCGCGCCGGGCGCAAGGTGGACCAGGCGGCCGAACAGGCCACCGCGCGGCTCGACAGCGCCGCCAAGCAAGCCAACGAGCAGTTGAGCGAGGCGGCCAAGGAAACCAGCCAGCGTCTGGACAAGGCGGCCAACCAGGCCGGCGAGACGCTGAACAACGCCACCAAGGAGGCCGGGCGCAAACTGGAGCAGGCCGGCGAGAAGATGCAGACCGCCGCCGAGGAACGCGAGAAGAAGTAAGCCCCAGTAAGCCCCAGTCAGGGCGTGGAGGGTGGCGTCTCCGCTTCGCCGCCCAGCACCACGCTCAGGTCGACGAAGCCTGAACGCCAGGCGCTTTCCAGATCCTGTTCGATCGCCTCCATCGAGGTCAGATGGAGGTTGTGGAAGCCGCGCACGCCGTAGGCGCGGTTGCGTCCATGCGCCTTGGCCAGATACAGCGCCATGTCCACCAGGTTGACCGTGCGCTCCCACGGCAGCGGCACATTGTCCGGCGCCAGCGGGAACGGCGCATAGCCCACCGATACATTCACCGTGATCTCATGCTCGCCGTACTTCAGCGACTGCGAGGCGATGCAGTGCAAGATGCGGCGCGCGATGTCGTCCACGCCGTGCCGCTGCACCGCCGGCAGGAAGGCGACGAATTCCTCGCCGCCCCAGCGCACGATCATGTCGGTCTCGCGCAGCGCGATGCGCAGGTTCGCGGCGATCATCTTCAGCACCGCATCGCCGGCGGCGTGGCCGTGGCGGTCGTTGATCTGCTTGAAGTGGTCGGCGTCCAGCAGGAACAGCGCGCCGACCATGCCGTCTTGCCGCTGCTGCAGCGTCAGGCTGCGCATGAATTCCTGGAAGTGGCGGCGGTTGTACAGCGAGGTCAGGGGATCGAGCGTGGACTGCGCCTTCAGTTCCAGGTTCTTCACCTTCAGTTGCGCATTGGTGTTGCGCACCTTGCGGTAAAACAGACCGACCACCGCGGCGGCCAGCGCGAACACCAGCGCCAATAGCCACCACACGTGCTGCTGCAGGCGGCGGTTGTCGATCTCGGTGCCCTTGACCTGGTTTTCGTGGCGCAGCATCTCGATCTGGCGCCGCTTCTTTTCGGCCTCGTACTTTTCCTGTAGTTCCAGCGTGATCTGCTGGCGGCGCTGTTCAAACAGCGCGTTGGCGATGTCGCGCTCGCGGTGATACGCCGCCAGCGCGCCGGCCAGATCGCCCGCGCGCTCCAGCGTTTCGCCGTACTCGCGCAGCACCACTTGCAGATCGGGCTTGTTGTTCTCCTGTTCGTAGCGCGCCATGCCCAGCTCATACTGTTGTTTGCCCTCGGCCAGCCGCCCCATGCCCACGTAGGCCTGACCGAGATTGGCGCGTGCGGTCGCCTCGGTCGACTGGTCACCGGTCTTTTGCACCGATAGCAGCGCCTCCTGCGCATACCGCGCCGCACGTGGATAGTCGCGCTGTTTCAGGTAGCTGTCGGCCAGGTTGGCCAGCGTGACGCCGACCATGCGCTCAGCGCCCATCTGGCGTCCCAGCGCCAGGCTTTCCTGCAGTACGCGCAGGGCGCGCTGCGGCTGGCCGGCGTCGATCGCCAGGCCGTACTCGATGTTCTTGGCCATGGCCATGCGGCCCGGCGAGTGGAGTTTTTCGGTTTCCTCCAGCAGTTCGGCCAGCGTGTCGGCGGCGCTGTCATAGTCCTTCATCTGCGTGTGCAGCTTGGCCAGCGCGTTCAGCGCGGCCGCGAGGCTCAGGCGGTCGCCCTCGGGCGGGCGCGCCATGTCCACCGCGCGCTGCAGCGTTGACAGCGCGGCCGGGAAGTCGCCTTGTTCAGCGTAGGCCTGGCCGGCGGTGATGGTGGCCTGCACCTTGAGCGCCTGGTCGCCGGTGGTCTGCGCCAGTTTCTCGGCCTCGAAGGCGAGGCGGTGCGCGGCATCCACGTCTGCCCTGGCGAACAGCACGTAGGCCCTGGCCAGCATGCCTTTGGCGATGATGACGTTGTCGTGCAGCGACTGGCCGAAGGCGATCACCTGGTCCGCCGCCTGCAGCGCCGCGTCGTTCTGCCCCAGACGCAGGCGCACGGCGCTCATCTGGGTGAGAAATTCGGCACGGGTGTTGGCGGGCGCGGTGGCCAGCTCCGGCTGCAGCTTTTGCAGCTCCGCCAGCGCATCCTCGGGCACGAAGCGGCTGCGCTCGCGGATGTCGAGGATGCGTTCATTGAGCGTGGGCTCGGCCAGCGCGGCGGCCGGCGTCAGCATCAGCGTCGAGGCGACGGCGAACCCCAAGGCGCGCCGCCACGTGTGCCACCAGCCATTGTTCCTTGATCCCGCCAACTTGACGCCCTCGCATATTGCCTTGTCATGTCCGGCCAATTATATGCGTGCCCAAGCGGGAGAGCCCCGGGCGGCGCGATTTTTCGCTAAAACGCGTGCTTTTCGGTGGCTTTACAACGATAGCGGCTTTAATCCGCCAGCTGTTGCAACAGGTAGAGGCGTTGATACAAACCGCCGTCGATTTGCATCAGCTGTTCGTGGGCGCCGGTTTCCACGATGCGGCCGTGGTTCAGTACCACGATGCGGTTGGCGTCGCGGATGGTCGACAGGCGGTGGGCGATAGCGATCACCGTCACCTTGCCGCGCAGTTCATCCAGCGCGGTCTGCACGATCTGCTCCGTTTGCGAATCGATGTGCGAGGTGGCTTCGTCCAGCAACAGGATGCGCGGCGTGCCGGCCAGCGCGCGGGCGATCGCGATCAGCTGCTTCTGGCCGACCGACAGGCGCGAGCCGCCTTCGCCCAGCGGCGTGTCGTAGCCTTGCTCCAGCGCGGCGATGAAGTCGTGCGCGTGGGCGGCGCGGGCGGCGGCTTCGATCTGCTGCTGCGTCAGGCCACGGCCCATGTCGATATTCTCGCGCGCGGAGGCGGCCAGCAGGAACGGGTCCTGCGGCACCAGACCGACATCGGCGCGGAAGCGTTCATTGTCGATATCGTCCAGCGGCACGCCGTGCATCAGGATGCTGCCGTGCGGCGCCGGATAGAAGCGCAGCAGCAGCGACAGCAAGGTGGATTTGCCGCTGCCGGTGTGGCCGACGATGCCGATGAAATCGCCTTGCGGGATATCCAGCGACAGGTCGTGCAGCACCGGCTGGCCGGGATTGTAGGCGAAGTGCAAAGCGCGGATGGCGACCGCCGGCGCGTTGCTGTCATGGGTAAGCGCGCGTGTGGCGCCGCCGGCCGCGTGTTCTTGCGCCGCGCCTTCCGCCAGCAGCGTCGCCACGCGCGCGGTGGCCACCACCGATTGCTGCAATTGGCTGAACTGCATGGTGATCTGGATCAGCGGCTCGATCACGCGCGCCAGGTAGCTGATGAAGGCGTACAGGATACCGACCTCGGTGGCGGTCATCTCGCGCTGGCCGAACAGGAAGATCACGGCGGCCAGCAGCACGATGTTGAACAGGTCCAGCGCGGGGCGCAGCAGCCAGGCGTTGGCGCGCAGCTCCGACAGGCGCGCGGTGTAGTGGTCCTGGTTGGTGGCGGCGAAGCGCTGGCCGAAGCGCTGCTCGGCGTTGCTGGCCTGGAGCACGCTCATGCCGCCGATGGATTCGGCCATCTGGCCATTGATCTCGCTGCGCAGCGCGCGCGCGCGCGTGACCGCTGGCGCGCTCCAGCGCTGATACAGCCAGACGATCAGCAGCACCGCCGGCAGCAGCGCCAGCACGATCAGCATCAGCCGCCAGTCGAGGAAGGCCATGGCGCAGACGGTGCCGATCAACACGATGGTCGAATCGAGCATCACGAACAGCACCTGGATGTACAGGCTCTTGACCGCCTCGGTGTCGTTGGTGACGCGCGAGACCAACTGGCCGGTGATCGCGCGGTCGAAGAACGACATCGGCAGCAGCAGCACGTGGGTGTAGACCATTTCGCGCAGACGCATTACCGAGCGCATGGCGAGGCCGGACAGGCGCACCAATTGCAGGTAGCGCAAGCCGCTGGCGATCCAGCCGGTCAGCACCAGGCCCGCCAGCAGGCCGGCCATGCGCGGCCAGTCCAGATGATGCGGCAGCAGGTGCTCATCGATCAGCGCCTTGCCCATGATGGGGCCCATCACCTCCAGCAGCGCGGCGACGATCAGCCACAGCACCGCCCACGACAGGTGGTGCTGGTCCGGCAGGGCGGCGCGGCGCAGCAGCGCGAACGCCCGCCGCATCTGGCCGGCGTTGGATTGTTCTTCAGGCTTCATCAAGACTTGCTTCCAATTGTTGATAGCGCCACTGGCTGGCATACCAGCCGTCCAGTGCCAGCAGTTGTTCGTGCGTGCCGGTTTCGGTGACGCGGCCGTCGCGCAGCACGATAATCAGATCGGCGCTGACCACGGAGCTGAGGCGGTGGCTGGCGATGACCGCGCTGCGGCCCTGGCGTTGCGCGCGCAGTTCTTCGAGATGGCGGAGGATGCGCGTTTCGGTGCCGGTATCGACGGCCGACAGCGCGTCATCGAGCAGCAGCAGATCGTTATCGGCCAGCAGCGCGCGGGCGATGGCCACGCGCTGGCGCTGGCCGCCGGACAGCGTGATGCCTTTCTCGCCGACCTGCGTCTCGTAGCCGTCGGCGAACAGCAGGATATCGTCGTGGATGGCGGCCAGGTTGGCCGCGTGTTCGATCTGCGCGCGCGTGGCGTCCGGTTTGGCGAGCGCGATGTTGTCGGCGATCGACGCCGAGAACAGAAAGGACTCCTGCGGCACCCAGCTGATGGCGGCGCGCAGCGCGTGCAGCTTGTACTGATCGAGCGGATGACCGCTCCATTGCACGCTGCCGTGTTGCGGCGTCAGTTGACGCAGTAGCACGCGCAGCAGCGTGGACTTGCCGCTGCCGGTGGGGCCGACCAGGCCGAGGGTCTGGCCGGGCTTGAGCGCCAGCGAGATATCACTGATGGCCGGCGCGCTCTGACCGGCGTAGGCGTAGGCGACATCGCGCAGCGTGATCGGGCCGGCCGGCACGGAGGTCAGCGTGCCGTGATCGTCGACCGCCAGCGGCGTCTCCAGCATCGGGTGCAGGCGCTGCCAGGCGGCGCGACCGCGCTCGATCAGCGACAGCACCCAGCCGGCGGCGAACATCGGCCAGATCAACTGGCCCAGATACATGGTGAACGCGGTCAGCGCGCCGACGGTCAGCTGACCATGCCAGATCAGATAGCCGCCCAGGCCCAGCGTCAGGCCGCTGGCGGCGGTCAGCGTCAGGCCGACCGCCGGTTCATAGGCCGCTTCCCACACCTGCGCGCGCAGGCTGGCGTCGGACGCGTTGGCGGCCAGCTCGGAAAACTGTCTGGCGCTGCGCTGCTCCAGGCCGAGCGCGCGCAGCGTGCGCACGCCGGACAGCGTCTCCTGCACATGATCGTTCAACGCGCTGAAGCGCTTGAGCGAATCGGTGGACGCGGTATGGATATGGCCCGAGATATACCAGAACGCCCACGCCATCAGCGGGAAGGGCAGCAGGGCGATGCACGCCAGGCGCCAGTCGACGCCGAGCAGCATCACGCCGAGCACCATGACCAGCGTCAGGGCGCCGTCGAAGCCGGCCAGCATCGCCTCGCCGGCGGCCATCTCGATGGCGTCGATATCGTTGGTGGCGAGCGCCATCAGATCGCCGGTGCGCTGGCGCTGATAGAAGGCCGGGCCTTGCAACGTCATGCGGGTATAGAGGCGGGTGCGCAGCGACACGCCGAGCTGATAGGCGGCGCCATACAGGATCTGGCGCCAGGCGACGCGCAGGAAATAGATACCGAGGCCGATCAACAGCAGCGCGCCGATTTCCGTCAGCAGCGCGTTGCCGGACAGCGTGTGATTGGCCAGGTCATCGATCATGGCGCCGACCTTGCGCGGCACCCAGATGCTGAGCACGGCGACGCCGGCCAGCATGACGCCGGACACAGCATAGGCGCGGCTGTGCTGGCGCACAAAGCCGCCGATCAGCAGTGAGAGTTTAGACATGCATATTGCCCCGAAAAGCGTGTAGCCCGCTAGGATACAACATGCACGAAAACCGGGTGTCAGGTCTGACATTCGCACACGGGCTCAACGGCGTAGCCGTTGAGCCCGTGTGCGAATGTCAGACCTGACACCGTTTTACTTCTTGAGCCTGGGGGCGGCTTTGGCGGGGGCTTTCACTTCGATGAATTCGGCCTGCTCGGGAATCGGCGCGGCGGCCGGCTTGGCTTTCACGACTTTGGGCACCACCGCGACTTCGGTCGCCACCGGCGGCGTGGCCGACACGGTGGCCACCGTGGCCTTGGTCGCGGCCAGCTCGGTCACTTGCTGGAAGGTGCTTTGGGCGCTCTTGACCAGCTCGCTCTGGGCGCTGGCGGCGATGCTGTACAGCTCGCGTCCGTAGGCCAGCAGCGCGTCGAAGCCGCCCGGCTGCGCGGTCGGCAGGCTGAAGAATTCTTTCGGGTCTTTCAGCGTCAGCCATTGCTTGGCCGCCGCCGAGGATTTTTCCATCGAGGCCTTGGTGGTGTCGATGTTCAGCGCGATGAGTTTCTCGGCGCTGTCCACCGCCGTGCTGGCCAGCGTGTTGAGGATGTGGAACTGGGCTTCCAGCTGGGATTTGGTCGCTGCGGAAAACTGCTCGGTCATCGATGACATAATTTCTCCTGAGATTATGATGCAACGCAATAAGGCCATTCTAGCCAGCATTGATCGCGATGGAAAGTTATTTTTTCCGCATGGGCGGATACCACGCCATCTCATTTAGTGCGACGCAACAATTGGTGTATTTTGATGAATTTGCCTACAATGGTTTTACTTCAAATCAACGGGAGCGCGGATGGATGTCGTGATACGCAACGCCAATCTGGCGGACGGACAGCGGGGCGTCGATGTCGCCATCGCGCAGGGCCGCATCGTCGCCGTCGGCCCGCGTTTGGCCGTGCGGGCGCCACAGGAGATCGACGCCGCTGGTGATCTGCTGAGTACGCCTTTCGTGGATGCCCACTTCCACATGGACGCGACCTTGAGCTACGGCTTGCCGCGCGTAAACGTGTCCGGCACGCTGCTGGAGGGCATCGCGCTGTGGGGCGAACTCAAGCCTCATCTGACGCAGCAGGCGCTGATCGACCGCGCCCTGCAGTACTGCGACTGGGCGGTGGCGCGCGGCCTGCTGGCGATTCGCTCCCATGTTGATATCTGCGACGACCGCCTGCTGGCGGTGGAGGCGCTGCTGGAGGTGCGGCGCCGTGTCGCGCCGTATCTGGATCTGCAACTGGTGGCCTTCCCGCAGGACGGTGTGCTGCGCGCGCCCAACGCGCTGATCAACCTGAAGCGCGCGATCGCCATGGGCGTGGACGTGGTGGGCGGCATTCCGCACTTCGAGCGCACCATGGCCGAGGGCGCCGAGTCGGTGCGCATCCTGTGCGAATACGCCGCCGACCAGGGCCTGATGGTGGACATGCATTGCGACGAGTCCGACGATCCGCAGTCGCGCCATATCGAGACGCTGGCCTATCAGAGCCACCGCCTCGGCCTGCATGGCCGCGTCACCGGTTCGCACCTGACGTCGATGCATTCGATGGACAATTATTACGTCAGCAAGCTGTTGCCGCTGATCCGCGAGGCCGGCGTCAACGCCATCGCCAATCCGCTGATCAACATCACGCTGCAGGGCCGCCACGACAGCTATCCGAAACGCCGCGGCATGACGCGCGTGCCGGAACTGCTGGCCGCCGGCGTGCCGGTCGCCTTCGGCCATGATTGCGTGATGGACCCGTGGTACAGCCTGGGCTCGGGCGATATGCTGGAGGTCGCGCAGATGGGCCTGCATGTGGCGCAGATGACCGGCCAGGACGCCATGCGCGACTGTTTCCGCGCCGTCACCAGCACGCCCGCCGCCATCCTCGGGCTGGAGGGCTACGGCATCGCCCCCGGCTGCCACGCCGACCTGGTGCTGCTGGACGCGACCGATCCGGTGGAGGCGATCCGCCTGCGCGCCGCCCGCCGCATGGTGATGCGGCGCGGAAAAATCATCGCCGAGTCGCCGCGCGCGCAGGCGCGCCTGACGTTGCCGGGCCGGCCGGAGCAGGTCAATTTCCGACTGACGCGCTAGGGCTTCGGGTTGGACAGGCTGGACTTGGCTGCTGAAATACAAGACAATGGATATTGTTAAATCCATATGGAGTTGCCTTGAAAGAAATCGCCATCCGACCCGCCACGGACGCCGACTTTGGCGCCATGTGGGAAATATTTCAGGAGTTGATCGCCAGTGGCGATACCTACTACTTCGCCGCCGATACCAGCCGTGACGATTGTCATGCGTACTGGTTCGGTCCCGGCATCCAGACCTTTGTGGCCGTGCTCAACGGCGAGCGCCTGGTCGGCATGTACCGGCTGACGCCCAATCAGCGCGACCGCGGCTCGCACGTGGCCACCGCCGCCTTCATGGTGAGCCCGGCGGCGCAGGGCGTCGGCGTTGGCAAGTTGCTCGGCAGCCATTGCCTGGCCCGCGCCCGCGCGCTGGGCTATCTGGCGATGCAGTTCAACTATGTGGTCAGTTCCAACATGCCAGCCGTGCTGCTGTGGAAGAAGCTGGGCTTCTCCATCGTCGGCACGTTGCCGCGCGCCTACCGCCATCAATATCTCGGCTACGTCGACGTCTACGTGATGTATCAGTTGCTGGAAGACCCCACCCATTGGCCCGACGCATGAAGATCCTCGAAACCGAACGCCTGACGCTGCGCACCATCGAGCCCGACGACGCGGCCTTTTACTACGAGCTGGTCAACGATCCGACCTGGCTGGAGCATATCGGCGACAAGGGCATCCGCAGCGTCGAGGGTGCACGTACCGCCATCATTGACGGACCATGCGCGATGCAGGCGCGGCACGGCCATTCGCTGTATGTGATGGAGCGCAAGAGCGACGGCAAGCCGCTGGGCCTGTGTGGCCTGATCAAGCGTGACACGCTGCCGGCGGTGGATATCGGCTACGCCATCCGTCCCGCCTATTTCGGCCAGGGTTATACCTACGAGGCGGCCGAGGCGGTGGTGGCCTATGCGCGCGACGTGCTGGGCATCCAGCGGCTGATGGGCATTACCAGTCCGGGCAACACGGTGTCGATCAAGCTGCTGGAAAAGCTGGGTCTGACGTTTGTCGAACACAAGGCGATGCCGCCGGATAACCGTCCCACCAATCTTTACAGCCTTCAGCTGATTTAACCGCCGCTGCCGGCTGAGGGCCGGCAGCGGAAGGTGTGGCTGATTACTGCTTCTCAGCCGCCGCGAAGGCGGCGTTTTGCTGATCCAGCCAGGTCTTCAGCGGCGCGAAGTATTCGAGCAGCGCGTTGCCATCGATCTTGTCTTCGCCGGAGATGGCTTTCAGCGCTTCCGGCCACGGCTTGCTGGCGCCCAGTTCCAGCAGCTGCCGCAGCTTGGCGCCGGCTTTGGCGTTGCCATACACCGAGCAGCGGTTCAGCGGACCGCTGTAGCCGGCCTCGCGGCACAGCGCGCGGTGGAACTGGAACTGCAGCATGTCGGCCAGGAAGTAGCGCGCATACGAGACGTCGGCCGCCACATGGTACTTGGCGCCGGCGTCGAAGCCCTTGGCGTCGTCGCCCGGGGCCGGGCGTTTCATGCCCATGTATTGCTCGCGCAACTGCCACCAGCTTTTGTCGTAGTCGGCCGGCTTGGTCTTGCCGGCGTAGACGTCCCAGCGCCATTTATCCATCGTGTAGGCAAACGGCAGGATCGCCACCTTGGCCAGCGCGCGCTCCAGCAACTGCGGGATGTCGGCGGTGACGTCCGGCTCCTGGTCCATCAGGCCGATCTGCTTCAGATAGGCCGGCGTGATCGACAGCGCCACGGTGTCGCCGATGGCTTCGTGGAAGCCGTCGTTGGCGCCGTTGCGGAACAGGAACGGCTGGCCGGTGTAGCCGAGGAAGTAGTAGATGTGACCCAGCTCGTGGTGGATGACGGTGAAGTCCTCGGCGGTCGGGGTGATGCACATCTTGATGCGTACATCGTCCTTCTCGTTGATCGGCCAGGCGGACGCGTGGCACACCACATCGCGGTCGCGCGGCTTGGTCAGCAGCGAGCGTTCCCAGAACGAGTCCGGCAGCTTCTGCATGCCCAGCGAGGTGTAGAAGCCCTCGGCGTACTTGGTCATCTGCCTGGCGTCGGTCTTGCGTTGCTCCAGCACCTTGGTCAGGTCATAGCTGCTGGCGCCGGTGGCCGGCTTCAGGATCGGATACAGATTGGTCCAGCTCTGGCTCCACATATTGCCGAACAGGTGGGACGGAATCGGGCCGGTCAGCGGCACCACGTCGGCGCCGTAGGTGGCGCGCAGCTTGTGGCGGGTGTAGGTGTGCAGCGCATCGTACAGCGGCTTGACCTGCTGCCACAGGCGTTCCATCTCGGCGGCGAAGGCCTCCGGCGGCATGTCGTACTGCGAGCGCCACAGCGCGCCGGTGTCGGCGAAGCCCATCTGCCGCGCGCCCTTGTTGGACAGGGCGATGTAGTCGGCGTATTTCTGCTTGTAGTCCTGCGCTTGCGCGTGCCAGCCGAGCCACATCTGTTTCAGCTTGGGCTCGTCGTGGCTGGTGGCCAGCACCTTTTCCATCTCGCCCAGGGCCATGCACTCGCCGGGCTGCGGGCAGTATTTGGCTTTGCCGTAGGCGCCGTTCAGCGCCGCCTGCAGCGCGGCGTACTGCGCGCGTTCCTTCGGGTCGGCGAAGACCACCGTCTGCTGCAGCAGCGACAGCTTGCGCGCCGAGGCCGCCGGCAGCTTCAGGCCGTTGAAGCGGCGGGCGCCGATGGCGGCCTCGCCGGAAGCGCTCAGATAGCGTTCGGCGAAGAAGGACGCGATGCCTTCGGTATCGTCGGTGATGAAGTTGGAGCCGACCCAGGCGGCGCGCGCCTGCTCATTGTTCTGCGTATTGAGTTTGGCCTCGGTATCGGCGAGGAAGCGTTCGGCCTCGGCGACGGTCGGTTTGGTGGCGGGGGCGGCCAGCGCGGTGGCGCCGGTGGCTGCGAGGGCGGTAGCCAGCAGCGTGCTGATAATTTTTGGTGTCACAGACATCTCCCTGAGTGTTGATAGCGAATAATACATGGTGTCAGGTCTGACATTCGCACACGGGCTCAACTGCGTAGCAGTTGAGCCCGTGTGCGAATGTCAGACCTGACACCGTACAATAGGCTTTTTTATGATGGCGTTGAATTTATGGCTCATCTTCACCCTACCGGCTGGCAAGAGATGTCGGCGACCGGCGCGGCGGCGCGCGAGATCGAAACGCTGGCTTATCTGAACACTACCCTGGCCGAGGCGCCGTATCATATCTATCACGGCGTGCACTGGACGAATGTGGAGAAGGGTTTTTCGGCCTTCGATCAGGTGGACTTTGTGATCGTGGCGCCGAACGGCCGCCTGCTGTTGATCGAGCAGATCGCCGGCTTCCTCAACGAGACGCCGGATGGTCTGGTGAAGCAGTACGCCGGCAAGCCGCGCAAGGTGGCGCAGCACATCATGCGCGCCATCAGCGTGCTGACCGAGCGTTTCGGCGGCGCGCTGTCGATCGATTATCTGCTCTACTGCCCCGACTACATTGTGCGCGATCCGCATTTGGCGGGCCTGGACCCGCGCCATATCGTCGATGCCAACAACAAGACGCAACTGGCCCGCATGGTGCGCGATATCCTGCCCGTCACCGACGCCAGGCCGGATGCACAGTTCGACAAGGTGACGCGCTTCCTCGGCAATATGCTCAGCCTTCGTCCCGATCCGAGCGCGATGATCGGCAACGCCGCGCGCATGGTGGCGCGGTTGTCGGGCGGCCTGGCGACCTGGGCGCATCGGTTGGAGTTCGCGCCGTTCCGTCTGCGCGTGGCCGGTACCGCCGGCAGCGGCAAGACGCAGCTGGCGCTGGCCGAGTACACCGCCGCCATCGACGCCGGCCTGTGTCCGCTGTACGTGTGCTACAACCGGCCGCTGGCCGATCATATCGAGAGCCTGGTGCCGCCGGGCGGCCGCGTGACCAGCTTCCATTCGCTGAGCGATGCCTTCGCCCGCCAGCGCGGGCAGATTCCCAATTACGCCGCGCCGGATGTGTGGAGCGATATCGAGGCGCAGATGGCGTCCTCCGAACTGCCGCCGGACTGGCGCTACGATGTGCTGATCGTCGACGAGGGCCAGGATTTTTCGGCGGCGTGGCGCGATATCGTGCTGCGCATGCTGAAGCCGGACGGCCGCGCCATCTGGCTGGAAGATCCGAACCAGAACCTGTACGGCAAGGACAGCGTGGACTTGCCTGGCTGGGTCAAGCTGCATTCGGACACCAACTACCGCAGCCCGCGCCAGATCGTCGACCTCCTGGCGTCGATCGGCGCGACGCAGACGCCGGTGGAGGCGGGCAGCCCGTTCAAGGGCGCCGATATCGAGGAACTGGTCTACCCGCACGGCGACACCGAGGCGATGCTGGTGCAAACGCGCAAAGCCATCAGCTCGTGCCTGTCGGCCGGCTTCGCGCGGCACGACATCGCCATCGCTTCGTTCCGCGGGCGGGAAAAGTCGGTGATCCTGCACCTGGATCAGTTGAGCGAGGTGCATACGCTGAAGTCCTTCACCGGTGAATACGATTTGTTCGGCAATCCGCAGTACCGCGACGGCGGCCTGCTGGCGGAATCGGTTTGCCGCTTCAAGGGCCAGTCGGCGCCGGCCATCATCTTCACCGAAATCGATTTTGAGCAGATGGACCAGCTGGTGCTGCGCAAGCTGTTCGTCGGCATGACGCGCGCGCGCCTGAAGCTGGTGCTGGTCCTCAGCGACCGCGCCGAACAACAGCTGCTCGACCGTCTGTAAGCGGTGCGCGCATAGGGGGCGACGAGGCGCAGCCTGTCTGAGGTAAGATCGTTGGCAAGACGAGGAACCGAGGTCTGTCACCCAACTATGCGGAGCGAACATGAGCATCACGACGGTCAATACCACTCCCTTCCCCGGCCAGCGGCCGGGCACTTCCGGCCTGCGCAAGAAAGTCGCGGTGTTCCAGCAAGCCGGCTATCTTGAAAATTTTGTACAGAGCGTGTTCGACACGCTGGGCGATTGCGGCGGCAAGACGCTGGTGCTGGGCGGCGATGGCCGCTTCCATAACCGCGTCGCCGTGCAGACCATACTGCGCATGGCGGCGGCGCACGGCTTTGCCAGGGTGCTGGTGGGGCAGGGCGGCATTCTGTCCACGCCCGCCGTCAGCTGCGTGATCCGCAAGCACGGCGCCCTCGGCGGCATCGTGCTGTCGGCCAGCCATAATCCGGGTGGGCCGGACGGCGATTTCGGCATCAAGTACAACATCGCCAACGGCGGCCCGGCGCCGGAAAACGTCACCGAGGCGATTTTTCAGCGTACCGAAACCATCGCCCATTACCGCATCAGTGACGCGGCCGATATCGATGTGAACCGCCTCGGCCCCACCCGCATCGAGCAGACCGAGGTGACGGTCATCGATCCGGTGGCCGACTACGCGGCGCTGATGGAGCGCCTGTTCGACTTCGACGCCATCCGCCAGCTGTTCGCCGGCGGCTTTCGCATGTGCTTCGATGGCATGCACGCGGTCTCAGGCCCGTATGCCAAGGCGATCATCGAGGGCCAGCTTGGCGCGCCCGCCGGCACGGTGATCAACGCCGTGCCGCTGGAGGATTTCGGCGGCCATCATCCTGACCCGAATCCGGTCAACGCCGCGCAACTGATCGAGATCATGGCCGCCGATAACGCGCCGGACTTTGGCGCCGCCTCCGATGGCGATGGCGACCGCAATATGATCCTCGGCCGGAAATTCGACGTCACGCCGTCCGACAGCCTGGCCGTGCTGGCCGCACACGCGACCCTGGCGCCAGGTTACCGCGCCGGTTTGAAAGGCATCGCCCGTTCGATGCCGACCTCGCGGGCGGCCGACCGCGTGGCCGAGGCGCTGGGCATTCCGTGCTTTGAAACGCCGACCGGCTGGAAGTTCTTCGGCAATCTGCTGGACGCCGGCATGGCCACGCTGTGTGGCGAGGAGAGCTACGGCACCGGCTCGGACCACATCCGCGAGAAGGATGGTTTGTGGGCGGTGCTGTTCTGGCTTAACCTGCTGGCTGTCACCGGCAAATCGGTCGAGCAGCTGGTGAGCGAACACTGGAAGCGCTTCGGCCGCAACTACTATTCGCGCCACGACTATGAAGCGGTGGAGACCGAGGCGGCCAATGAGTTGATGGCTTCCCTGCGCATCAAGCTGGCCACGTTGAAGGGGCAGGACCTGGGCCACCACGTGGTGGCGCTGGCCGATGATTTTGACTACACCGATCCGGTCGACGGCGCGGTCGCCAGCCGGCAGGGCATACGCATTGTGATGACCAACGGTTCACGCGTGGTATTCCGCTTGTCGGGAACCGGCACCGAAGGGGCGACGCTGCGCGTCTATCTGGAACGCTACGAGCCCGATCCGGCTTTCCACCAGTTGCCGACGCAGCAGGCGCTGTACCCGCTGGCACTGATCGCCGAGCAGGTCGCCGGCATCGCCGACTGGACCGGCCGCGCCCATCCCACCGTCACCACCTGAGATAGGCGGCGAAGGCCGGCGCCTCCATCGGCGCCGCGAACAGATAGCCCTGCGCCTCGTCGCAGCCGGCGTCGCGCAGGAAGGCCAGCACCGCTTCGCTTTCCACGCCCTCGGCCACCACGCGGTGGCCCAAATCCTGCGACAGCGTGATCATCGCCTTCACCAGCGCCTGCTGGCGCGCGCCGTGTTCCAGGTCGCGGATGAAGGACTGGTCGATCTTCACCACGTCGGCCGGCATCTTCTGCAGGTAGGACAGGCTGCTGTAGCCGGTGCCGAAATCGTCGATCGCCAGCCCCACGCCCAGCGCGGCGATGTCCGCCAGCGTGGCGTGCGCCTTCAGCGGCTCCTCCATGATGGCGCTTTCGGTGATCTCCAGCTCCAGGCAGTCCGGCGGCAGATGGTGGCGCGCCAGACAGGCATGGACGCTGTCGGCGAAGCCGTCTTCACTCAGGTTGGCCGCCGACACATTGACCGACACTTGCAGCGCCATGCCGGCCTGGCGCCACGTCTGCTGCTGTCGCAGCGCCGCGTCCAGCACCCAGGCGGTGGTGGCTTGCGCCAGGCCCGAACGTTCGACAATCGGAATGAATTCGCCCGGGCTCACGGCGCCCAGCGTCGGATGGTTCCAGCGCAGCAGCGCCTCGGCGCCGAGGCAGGCGCCGGTGGCGACGCAGATGCGCGGCTGGAACACCAGGCGTAGCTGGTCACGGCTGGTCAGCGCGGCGCTGAAGTCGTTGAGCAGGTTGAACCGGCGCTGATACAGCGCGTCTTCCTCGTGCGAGTACACCGCCACATGGCTCGGACGGGCCATGGCGTCGAACGCCGCGCTGCGCGCCTTGCGCAGCACCGACAGCGCGTCGTCGTGGTGGACCTCGAACGGCACCACGCCCGCCGATGGCGTGGCCACGTGGTGCGTGCGGGCGATGATCTGCGCCCGCTGCATGCGCGCCTCTACCTTCGGCAGCCACTCGGCCAGCGTCCGGCCCGGCGGCGACAGCAGCATGAACTGCGCGGTGGCGACGTGGTAGATGCGCTGGCCGCGGCCGATTTCCTCGCGCAGCCAGCGCGCGCCTTCGGTCACCAGTTCGTCCAGATAGGTCGACTTCATGGCCCGCGCGGCGTGGTTCAGCTGATCCGGCGTGGCCAGGTTGAGCAGCACCGCGAGGCGTTGTTCGTTGTCGCCGGCGTCCAGTTGCAGATCGTGGAAATCCTCGATGTACTGGTGGCGGTTGGGCAGGCCGCTGACGGCATCGACGCGGCCCAGCGCGTGCTGCAGTTCGATCTGCGCCATCACCATGCCGGCCAGGTCGCACAGCGCCGACAGTTCTTCCGGCGCCGTATCGCGCGGCTCGGTGCCGAGCACGCACATGGCGCCGAGGCAGTGGCCGTCGTTGGTGGTCAGCGGCGCACCGGCGTAATAACGGATGCCCTGGGCCGCCAGCAGGCTGTCGCGGTAGTAGTCGTCCTGCGCCAGGTCGGGAATCACCAGCACGTCGCTGCTGTCGGCGATCTGGCCGCAGGGTGCGCGCAGACGCGGAATCGAGTCGTGCTCGACGCCGACGCGCGACTTGAACCACTGGCGGTTGGCATCGCTCAGCGAGATGGCGGCGATCGGCAGCTTGAACAGGCTGGCCGCCATGCGCGTGATGCGGTCGAAGGCCTCGCTGGACGGCGTGTCCAGCAGGTTCAGTTTATGCAGCGCATCAAGGCGGCGCGCCTCGGCGTTCGGTTGGGAGTTCAGCATGTGCAAATCCGTCAAGCAGTTCAGGTGCAATGCGGGTCAGGGCACGGCGAAGATCGGGAGCGGGGATGGGGCTCGAAATAGAGGAAATGTCAATATTATTTCTACGAGTAAAGATATGGTATCACGGCGTCGCTCCCGCCGCGTAAAGTTTGCGGAATCGTGCGCGAGAAAAATTTGCAATTGATAATGCTTCTCATTTATATTGTCGGACTTTCTTCTTTCTCTACGGGTACTGTATGTTGTTTCGCATTCGAAGTTCCGCCCTCGCGGTTGGTCTGATGTCCGCCGCGCCGCTGCTGTTTGCGCAGGAGGGCGAGCAGGCGCTGCCCCAGGTCACGGTGTCCGGTGACCGCAGCACTGATCGCTATAATCCATCGCATTCCAGCGGCGCCACCCGCACCGACACGCCGCTGCGCGAGCTGCCGCAGGCGGTACGCGTGATGACGGCGCAGCAGATCGAAGACCTGGGCGCCTTGCGCCTGGCCGACACGGTTGATTATGTCAGCGGCATCTCGCGGCTGAACGACTTTGGCGGCACCTGGGACAACTTCGGCATCCGTGGCTTCAGCAGCACTGAAATGGGCTTCCTGGTCAACGGCTTCGCCGGTTCGCGCGGCTACAACCCGCCACGCGACACCGCCACCGTGGAGCGCTTCGAATTCCTCAAGGGACCGGCGTCCGCCGTGTATGGCAGCACCGAGCCGGGCGGCACCATCAACATCGTCACCAAGAAGCCGATGTTCACGGCTCACAATGTGGCCGAGGCGAGCGTCGGCAGCCGTGGCCTGCGCCGCGCGACATTGGACAGCACCGGCGCCCTGAGCAGCAACGTCGCCTACCGCCTCAACCTGATGACGGAAGAGGGCATGAGCCGCTCGTCGCTGCTGGACAACCGGCGCCATCTGGTGGCGCCGGCGCTGACCTGGGTGATCGATAACGCCACCGTGCTGAATTACGAGGGCGAGTTCATGCGCGCGAACACGCCGCTGGATCGCGGCATCATCAATGTGCGCGGCGTGCTGGGCACGCTGCCGCGCGACCGCGTGCTCAACGAGCCGTCCGACCGCAATATGCGTCTGAACAGCGATACCCATCAGCTGACGCTGGACCGCGTGCTGGCTGAGGGCTGGCGCGCCAAGGTCGGCGCCAGCTACAAGGAAAGCACCTTCGATGGCGAGTACACCGAGGCCACTTCGCTGGCCGCCGACAACCGCACGCTGAACCGTCAGGCCACCTGGCGCCAGCTGCCGTCGCGCGATGTGTCGATGCAGGCGGAGGTCGAGGGCAAGTTCGAGACCGGCGCGATCGGCCACACGGTGCTGTTCGGCGCCGAGGCGTCGAGCCTGTTCATGAATATCGAGATTCAGCGTTCGACCAATTACCCGATCGATATCTACGCGCCGGTGTACGGCAAGCCGGCGCCGCCGCTGACGCTGCTGACCAGCAGCTCGGACGAGCAGCAGCGCGTGAAGGCGCTGTTCGCGCAGGATCAGATCAGCCTGTCGTCACAGTGGAAGCTGCTGGCCGGCCTGCGCTGGGACGAGTACCAGCAGCACGCGATCAACCGCGTGGCCAAGACCGACGTCCGCCAGAAGCAGAGCGAAGTGTCGCCGCGTGCCGGCCTGACCTATCTGCCGACCGCGTGGAGTTCGCTGTATCTGTCGGCCGGCAAATCGTTCCGCGGCAACAGCGGCACCGACATCGCCGGCCGCGCCTTCGATCCGCAGCATGCGACCTCGTATGAGGCCGGCCTCAAGCTGCTGAGCGCGGACGAACGCCTCGGCGCCAACTTCGCCGTGTTCGACATCACCAAGACCAATGTGCTGACCGCCAGCGATGTGCCGGGCTACTCGGTGGCGGCGGGCGAGGTCAAGAGCAGCGGCTTTGAAGCCGACGCCTTCGGCCAGCTCGACGACCACTGGCGCGTCAGCGCCAACTTCGCGTGGATCGACGCGCGCGTGACGAAGGACAGCACGCTGCGCAGCGGCGCGCGCCTGATGAACGTGCCGAAGACCAGCGCCGGCCTGCTGCTGATCCGCGAGGCGGCGCTGGCGGGCGGTGGCCGCTGGGGCATCGGCGGCGGCGCCAACTACGTTGGCGAGCGCTCCGGCAATCCGGCCGACACGTACTCGCTGCCGTCGTATGCGACCGCCAAGCTGCTGGGCTACTGGCAGGTCGACCAGCGCACCCGCCTGTCGCTGGACGTCAACAATCTGTTCAACCGCGAGTACTACAGCAACTCGTGGAGCAACCTGTACGTGGTGCCGGGCGTGGCCCGCAATATCGTCGCCCGCGTCAAGGTTGACTTGTAGCAGAACGATAGTTGTCCACCATCTTGTAGCGCGTGGCGTACAGCGCGAAGATGGCGGTGACCACGGCGGCAAAGGCGGCGAAGAAGAACATCTGGAAGGCGATCGGACTGAGCCCGCTGTGGGCGATCCAGCCGCCGACCACATCGTTCTTCACCGCCGAGTTGACGATCAGCACCCACAGGTTGCCGACCGTGACGGCCAGATACCAGAAACTCAGAATGATGCCCTTCATCGACGCCGGCGCCTGGCTGTAAGCGAACTCCAGGCCGGTGGCCGACACCAGCACCTCGCCCAGCGTCAGCAGCGCATACGGCAGCAACTGCCACAGGATCGACACGTGGTCGCCGCCATCCATCCACAGCTGGATCATGCCGATCACCACCCACGACGAGGCCGACAGCGCGATGCCCAGGCCCATGCGGCGCAGCGGCGTTGGCGTGATGCCGATGGCGCGCATCAGCGGGAACAGCAGGATGTTGTTCAGCGGGATCAGCAACATCACCAGAATCGGATTGACCGCCTGCATCTGCGCCGGCAGCAGCGTGAACTCCCAGCCGAAGATCGACAGCAGCGGGCTGTCCATGGCGTTGGCCTGGACGATCCAGGTCGAGGCCTTCTGATCGAACAGCGACCAGAACGGCGTGATCATGGCGAACACGATCAGGATGCGCAGCACCGCGCGCACACCCTCTACCGCGGCGTCGGTGTGGACGCCGCGCGCGCGCTCCAGTTGCATCGACACGCCGACGCCGCCGAAGACCAGCACCAGCACCAGCGCCGTGCAGGCGGCGATGACGAAGCCGATCGACGGCGTCAGGCCCAGCGAGATCAGCGCCGCCACGGCGCCGGCGCCGGCCACCCACAGGCCGGGACGCGATTGCCCCGGCGTATGCGCCAGCAGCGCGGTGCGGGCGACGCTGCTGAAGGCGTCGGGATTGGGCGCGGCCGGCGGCACGTGCACATACTTGTGGCGGCCCAGCCAGAACACCACGGTGGCGATCGCCATCAGCAGGCCCGGAATGCCGAACGCCACGCTCGGGCCGTAGTCGCGCAGCAGCACCGGCATCAGCAGCGAGGCGAAGAAGGAGCCGAAGTTGATGATCCAGTAGAAGGCGTCGAACACCAGCTTGGCGCGGTTCTTGTTGGTCTGGTCGAACTGGTCGCCGACGAAGGCCACCACCAGCGGCTTGATGCCGCCCGAGCCGAACGCGATCAGCGCCAGCCCGAGGTAGAAGCCTTCCAGGTTGTGCTCGAAAATCGCCAGGCAGGCGTGGCCGGCCACGTAGATCAGGCTGAACCAGAACACCGTCTTGTACTTGCCCCAGTAGCGGTCGGCGATCCAGCCGCCCAGCAGCGGGAAGAAGTACACGCCGATGACAAAGGTGTGGAAGATATGCTTGGCCTCGGCGGTGCGGTCGCCGATCGGAATGAACAATAGCAGCGTACTGAGCAAGAAGGGCGTCAGGATGTTGCGCATGCCGTAAAAGCTGAAGCGCTCGCAGCCCTCGTTGGCGATGATGTAGGGAATTTGCCGGGGCATCGGCCCGTTGCCGTTATTGCTCACGCTGTGTACTCCTGTGGTTGCGTAGTGTGACCACTACTGTTATCGCGGGCATCCTGGTAAAAATGCCCGGTCGTTGTTGTTGGGGACGGTCATTGGTGATCATCGTCCCCCCGCAAAACGGGACTATAACGCATCACGGGGCGTGATTGCGACGTGCCGTCCCGCCCGGCGTAGTGGGAAATCAACAATTCAGGTATGCTTCCGCCAACTGTCCGGACTGAACGACGATGAAACCTGCCGAAGTGGATCAAAAACTGCACCGTAGCGCCTTCGCCGACGGCCCGCGCCTGCTGGCCGACATCGGCGCCACCCACGCCCGCTTCGCGCTGCAGACCGCCCCCGGCGAGTTCCGCGCGGTGCGCGTGCTGCAGTGCGACGACTACCCGGACATTGTCGCCCTGGTGCGCAGCTATCTGTCCGAGCATGCCGGCATGAACCTGGGCCTGAAACACGCGGCGCTGGCGGTGGCCAACCCGGTCAGCGGCGACCACATCAGCATGACCAACCGCGACTGGGAGTTCTCCACCGACGCGGTGCGCCGTGCGCTCGGCCTGCACACGCTGCTGCTGGTGAACGATTTCACGGCGCTGGCGATGTCGCTGCCGGGCCTGAAGCCGGGCGACCTGATGCAGGTAGGCGGCGGCAAGCCGGTGGCCAATTCGGTGATCGGCGTGCTGGGGCCGGGTACCGGTCTGGGCGTGTCGGGCGTGATTCCCACGGTGGACGGCTTCGTCACGCTGGGGTCGGAGGGCGGCCACACCAACTTCGCGCCGGCGGACGAGCGCGAGTATGCGATCCTGCAATACGCGTGGCAGACCTGGTCGCACGTGTCGACCGAGCGGCTGATCTCGGGCCCCGGCATCGAAATCACCTACCGCGCGCTGGCGCGGCGCAACGGCCGCCAGGTGCGCGAGCTGAGCGCCCAGGAAATCATCGCCGGCGCGCTGACCGACAAGGACCCGCTGTGCCTGGAAGTGCTGGAATGCTTCTGCGCCATGCTGGGCGGCGCCAGCGCCAACCTGGCGGTGACGCTGGGCGCGTTCGGCGGCCTTTTCATTGGCGGCGGCATCGTGCCGCGGCTGGGCGAATGGTTCGCCAGCTCGCCGTTCCGCGCGCGCTTTGAAGCCAAGGGACGCTTCACCAGCTACCTGACCGAGATTCCGACCTACGTGATCACGACGCCGAATCCGGCGTTTTACGGCGTGGCGACGATCCTGTCCGAACACCTGCGCGGGCGCAGCGGCGCCAACACGCTGATGGAGCGTGTGCAGCATCTGCAGCACGAACTGACGCCGGCCGAGCAGCGCGTCGCCCAACTGGTGCTGGAGCAGCCGCGGCTGGTGTTGAACGAACCGATCGCCGACATCGCGCGGCTGGCCGAGGTGAGCCAGCCGACCGTGATCCGTTTCTGCCGCTCGCTGGGTTTCCTTGGCCTGGCCGACTTCAAGCTGAAGTTCGCCAGCAGCCTGACCGGCTCGATCCCGGTGCGGCACAGCCAGGTGCGGATCAGCGACAGCACGCACGACCTGAGCGCGAAAGTGATCGACAACACGGTCTCGGCGATTTTGAAATTCCGCGATCAGCTTGATGTGCGCGCGCTGGACAAGGCGATCGCGCTGGTGGCCAAGGCGCAGCGGGTCGAGTTCTACGCGATGGGCAACTCGCGCGTGGTGGCGCTGGACGGCCAGCACAAATTCTTCCGTTTCCGCATCCCCACCGCCGCCTATGGCGACGCCCACCTGCTGACGCTGGCGGCCGAGCTGCTGAAGCCGGGCGACGTGGTGATCGCGATATCGAATTCCGGAAAATTGCCTGAATTGCTGGCGGCGGTGGACGCGGCGCGCGCGGCCGGGGCCGACGTCATCGCCATCACCGCCAGCCACTCGCCGCTGGCGAAGAAAGCCAGCGTGTGCCTGACGGTGGATCACACGGAGGACAGCACCACGTTCCTGTCGATGATCTCGCGCATCCTGCAACTGCTGCTGATCGACATCCTGTCGGTTGGCATCTCGCTGGACGCGCAGAACGCCCGCCTGGTGGTCGAGCACAAGAGCAGCCAGGGTGACGCCGACCACCGCCGCCTGCTGATCTCCCACCTCGACGGCTAATAAAAACCGGTGTCAGGTCTGACATTCGCACACGGGCTCAACTGCGTAGCAGTTGAGCCCGTGTGCGAATGTCAGACCTCGTATATTGAATCTACCGCGCCATCGCCGGATAATGTGGAGGTGGCAACGGTCAGGCAGGGTGACGCCGACCAGACTTTGGGTAGTTGAACCCGTG
>NZ_WWCP01000039.1 GCF_009857505.1 Duganella lactea | reverse complement strand
CCTGACCGTTGCCACCTCCACATTATCCGGCGATGGCGCGGTAGATTCAATATACGAGGTCTGACAATCGCACACGGGCTCAACTGCGTAGCAGTTGAGCCCGTGTGCGATTGTCAGACCTGACACCGGGTTTACATGTTGCTGGCGATGATGGCGTCGGCGGCGGTGGCGGCTTGTTGCAGTGGCTGCGTCAGCGCTTGCGTGGTGTAGACCGGCTTCTGCGGCATCGCGGCGCCGAGCACCTGGCCATCAGTCTTGCTGATGTCGACCGAGACGGTGGTCGACAGGCCGATCCGCAACGGGTGCGCTTGCAGTTCTTTCGGGTCCAGCGCGATGCGTACCGGCAGACGCTGCACGACTTTGATCCAGTTGCCGCTGGCGTTCTGCGCCGGCAGCAGCGAGAAGGCGCTGCCGGTGCCGGCCGACAAGCCGACCACGCGGCCGTGGAATTCGACCTTGCTGCCGTACATGTCGGCTTCCACCTTGGCCGGCTGGCCGACGCGGATGTTCTTCAGTTCCGATTCCTTGAAGTTGGCGTCCACCCATAGCTGGTCCAGCGGCACGATCGCCATCAGCGCGGCGCCCGGCGTCGCGCGCGCGCCGATCTGCACGCTGCGCTTGGCCACGTAGCCCGACACCGGCGCCAGAATGGTGTTGCGGCGCGCCGCCACCCAGGCTTGGACGTAGTCGGCCTTGGCCGCCTGCACCGCCGGGTGTTGCGCGATGCTCACGCCGCTGACGCCGGCCTTGGCCGCTTCTTCCTGCTTCACGGCGACGGCGATCGCGGCGCGGGCGTCTTCAACGGCCTGGCGCGCGTGGTCGACTTCTTCGCCGGAGACGGTGTGGTCGGCCGCTAGCGGCTTGCGGCGCGCCAGGTCGTCTTCGGCGTTCTTCAGTTGCAGCTTGCGCAGCGCGATGGTGGCGTCGTACTGCGCCACGTCGGCGTAGCGCTGGCGCTGCTGGCGCACGGCGGCGCCCAGCCTGGCGTCGGCCTGCCGCAGGGCGATGTCGGCGTCGGTGCCGTCCAGCTCGATCAGCGGCGCGTCCGCTTGCACCATCTGCGTTTCGTCGGCGCGGATGGCGGTGACGTTGCCGTTCACTTGCGATGACAGGTTGACCAGGTTGCCGCCGACGTAGGCGTTGTCGGTCTCCTGCACTTTCGATAGCACGATCTGGTAGTACGCCGCGTAGGCGATGCCGGCGGCGATGAAGGCCAGCGTGATCCCGGCCAGCAAGACTTTGCGTTTTTTTTCGTTCGGTTGGGTGGTGTCGGTGCTCATGATGGGGTCCTATTGGGAGGCAGTCGCCAGTGGCGCTTGTTCGTGATAGCCGCCGCCCAGCGCGTTGGTCAGCGCGACTTCGGCCAGCAGTTGTACTTGTTGCAGATAGAGGTCGGCGTCCTGCTGCTTGAGCAGCGCCTGGCGCGCGGTCAGCAGGCTGCTGTTGTTGGCCAGGCCGTGGTCGAGCCGCGCCTGTGCCGATGCCAGTTGCGCGCGCGCCGCCGCCGTGGCCGCCGTCTGTTGCGTGATCTGCTGTTCGATCCCTTGCAGTTGTGCGCCGCCCTGCGCCACCTCGCGCACCGCTGCGACGATGGTCTGGTTGTATTCGGCGATGCGTTCGTTGCGGTTGGTGCGGGCGCCGTCCAGTTGCGCGTCCAGGCGACGGCTGTCGAACAGCGGCAGCGTCAGCGTCGGGCCCAGGTAGGCGGTGCGGCTGGCCGCCTGCAGCAGGTTTTCGACCTTGATCGTATCCAGGCCGATCGAGCCGGTCAGGTTGATGTCCGGGTAGAACGCGGCCTTGGCGGCGTCGATCTTGCTCAGCGAGGCTTCCACTTGCCAGCGCGCGGCCTGCAGGTCCGGGCGGCGCGCCAGCAGTTCGAGGCCGAGGCGGGCCGGCAGCTTGTGCGGCGTGGCCGTCAGCGCCACCGGCTTCAGCGTCGCCAGCGCGGTGTTGTCGGCGCCGGCCAGCGCGCGCAGCGCTTCGCGTTCATGCGCGATGTCCGACGTGAGTTGCGCCTGCTGCTTGCGGATCAGGCTTAGCTCCGCTTCGGCGGCGCGCTGTTCGTCGGCGTTCGCCAGGCCGCGCGCGATGCGCTTGGCCTTGTCCTGCACCAGCGCCGCTTGCGTGGCCGCCAGTTGTTCGGTGTTCGCCAGCCGCGCCCATGCGCCTTGCAGACGGAAGTAGCTTTGCGTGATCGACGCGGCCAGCGCCTGCTCGGCTTCGGCGTAGGCGGCGCGGCCAACATTGAGCTCGCCGACGGCGGCGGCCACCTGCGCGCGGTTCTTGCCCCACCAGTCGAAGTTGTAGTGCAGGTCGAGGCGCAACGTTTCGGTGGTGAACCAGCTGCCGCCGATCGGCGCCGGGAACAGGCCGGTGCCCGAGTAGCGCTGGCGGTTGGCGTTGGCGTACAGCGCGCTTTCCAGACCGAGGTCCGCCAGCGTGCGCGACAGCGTGGCGCGCGCGCTGCCGATGTGCGCCGCCGCCACGTCCAGCGACGGCCCGCCGGCCAGCGCCTGCTTGACGATGGCGTTGAGCTGGTCGTCATGGTAGGCGGTCCACCACTGGGCCTCCGGCCAGCCTTCCTGCGCCAGCTTGATGCCGGCCGAGAGTTCGGCGCTGGCGATGTCGCGCTTGGGCAGCGGGTGCGTGTCCGGCGCGATGCTGGCGCAGCCGGCCAGCGCCAGGGTGATCGCCATGGCCATGCTCGCCAGGGCGGGGTGTAATCGTGCTTTCATGTGTCGGTCCTTAATCCATTGCCGCGTGGGCGGTGTCCACCGGCGCGCTCCTGGCCGGTGGCTTGACCAGCACCAGCAGCGGTATCACGCACAGCGTCAAAATAAACATCAGCCAGAAATCGTCGACGTAGGCGATCATCGACGCCTGGCGCGTGATCTCGTTGTTCAGCGCGGCGGCGGCCTCCGGCGTGGCCAGGTTGTCCAGCAGCGCCGGATTGGTGGCGGTGATGTGTTCCGTCAGCGACGCGTGCACGGTCTGCGTGTTACGCACCAGCAGCGTTTGCACCAGCGCGATGCCGATCGAGCTGCCGATGTTACGCACCAGGCTGTAGATCGCCGTGCCTTCGGCGCGCAACGCCGGCGTCAGCGTGGCGAACGTCGCCGCGCTCAGTGGCACGAACACGATGCCCAGGCCCAGGCCCTGGATCACGCCCGGCCAGATGATGTCGCTCTGCGACAGCACCAGCGTGTAGCGTGACATCTGCCACAGCGAGAAGGCGGTGATCAGAAAGCCGGTCCCCAGCAGCACGCGCAGATCGATCTTGCCGACCAGCCGGCCGACGAACATCATCGCGAGCATGGTGCCGAGGCCGCTGGGCGCGGTGACCAGGCCGGCGATCTTGGCCGGATAGCCCATCAGCCCTTGCAGCATGGTCGGGGTCAGCGCCCGCGTGGCGAACAGCACCACGCCCACCACGAAGATAAACAACAGGCCACTGACGTAGTTGGCATTGCGCAGCAGCCGGTAATCGAAAAAGGATTTGCCGGCGGGACGGGTGGCCGTGTGCGCGACAAACCAGGCGAAGCTCAGCGCCAGGATGATGGCTTCCACCCAGGTTTCGGTGGCGTTGAACCAGTCGTTCTGCTCGCCGCGGTCGAGCAGCATTTGCAGCGCGCCGATGGCCAGGCTCAGTGTGGCGAAGCCGAAGGCGTCGAAGCGCATTTTGCGCGGCGCGTCGCTCTTGCGGATGTAGCGCCAGATGCCGTAGAAGGCGATCGCGCCGATCGGCACGTTGATGAAGAATACCCAGCGCCAGTTGTAGCTGTCGGTCAGCCAGCCGCCCAGGGTGGGGCCGAGAATCGGCCCGATCATCACGCCCATGCCCCAGACCGCCATGGCCGAGCCATGCTTTTCGCGCGGGTTGATGTCCAGCAGCGTGGCCTGCGACAGCGGCACCAGCGCCGCGCCGAAGACGCCTTGCAGCAGGCGGGCGATGACGATCTGGCTGAGCGAACCGGCCAGGCCGCATAGCACCGAGGCGATGGTGAAGCCGGCCACCGAGGTGAGGAAAATGTTCTTCAGGCCGTAGCGGTCGCACAGCCAGCCGGTCAGCGGCGTGGCGATGGCGGCGGCGACGATGAAGGAGGTCAGCACCCAGGTGATCTGGTCCTGCGAGGCCGACAGGCTGCCCTGCATGTGCGGCAGCGCGACGTTGGCGATGGTGCCGTCGAGCGCCTGGATCACGGTGGCCAGCATGATGGACACCGTGATCATGCGGCGGTTGAGGCCGTCGTCGGTGGCGGCAGACGGAGCGGTGGCGGAGCTCATGGCAGCGACTCGATATTGGCCTGAATAGCTTCGAGAAAGTGGGTGACGTTGCGCAGCATGTCGGGATCGACGTGGCCCAGCAGCTCACGGCGCACCGCTTGCGCTTCCTGCCACACCGACTGATAGACCTCCTGACCGGCCGGCGTCAGGCTCAGCAGCTTGACGCGGCGGTCGGTCTCGGATGGCGTGCGCACCATGTAGCCGGCTTTGACCAGGCGATCGACGGTGGCCACCATGGTCGGGTCTTCCACGCCGGCGCGCGCGGCCAGCCGGGTTTGCGACGGCGGTTCGGTTTCCTTGGCGGTCAGGGCAATGGCCATCCAACTGGCCTGGCTCAGTCCCAGGTGCTTGAGGCGGCGGTCGATCGCCAGCCGCCAGGCGCGGGCGGAACCGTGCAGGGCGGCGGAGAATCGTTCTTCTATCGAGAGCATATGATTTCAAGACTAAACATTAGGTATCGAACTATTAGTTTAGCACAGGTAAGATATGTTCGACAGCGCACAGACATTCTTCAAACAGTTTACTATGCTGGATGGTGAGCAAGTTCGCTCTTCTAGTAGAGACTCATCATGAAAGCCATGTTCCTCGCCGCCAGCCTGCTGGCGCTGTCTGCTTCCGCGTTGGCCTCCAATACCGCTGTCTCGGTCAGCGTGGGCCAACCCGGTTTTTATGGGCGCATCGATATCGGTAATAGTTATCCGGCGCCGCAACTGATCTATCCGCAGCCGGTGATCATCGAGCGGCCGGTGCGCTATGTCGAGGCCGCGCCGATCTACCTGCACGTGCCGCCTGGGCACGCGAAAAATTGGAAGAAACATTGCCGGGCGTATCACGCCTGCGGTCAGCGAGTGTATTTCGTCCAGGATGGCTGGTATAACCAACAATACGTGCCGCGCTACCGTGAACGTCATGGCGGCCCGCGTCACGACCGTGACGACCGCCGCGACGACCGTTATGACGACCGCCGTGACGACCGCGGACCGGGCAGAGGCCACGGCAATGGCCATGGCAACGGCCACGGGCGCGACCGATAACCCGGCGGCATCCGCCGCCACAGGAGAAGCTATTGCAAAGTCAAATCGTTATTGTTGGCGGCGGAGCCGGAGGGCTGGAACTGGCCTGTAAACTGGGCCGCAAGCTGGGGCCGCAGGCCGTGATGCTGGTCGATTGTCGTCTGTTCCACATCTGGAAGCCGTCGCTGCACGAGGTGGCGGCCGGCACGCTGGATGTGCACCAGGAGGGCCTGTCGTATCAAATGCTGGCGCACGACAACCATTTCACCTTCGTTTATGGCCCGATGCTGGCGCTGGACGCCGAGCGGCGCGTGCTGGCGGTCGGCGCGATTGACAGCGGCGACGAGCACAAGGAACAGATCCTGCCGGAACGCCAGATTCGCTTCGAGCAACTGGTGATGGCGGTCGGCAGCACGTCCAATTATTTCGGCGTGCCCGGCGCCGCCGAGCACACCATTTCGCTGAACGCCACCGAGGACGCTGAACGCTTCCGCCTGACGCTGCTCAAGCTGCTGACATTGGCGGAGCTGAAGAAGAGCGTGCAGCCGGATGCCGGCGTGGACGTGGTCATCATCGGCGGCGGCGCCACCGGGGTCGAGCTGGCCGCCGAGCTGCGCGAGGCCAGCGACGTCTATGCCACCTATGGTTTCCGCCAGTTGCAGGCCGAGCGTGATGTGCGCATCACCTTGCTGGAGGGCGCGCCGCGCATTCTGGCGCCGCTGCCGGAAAAAGTCTCGGCCGCCGCGCTGGAGCTGCTGCGCGAGCGCGCCGTCAGCGTGGTCACCGACACCCGCGTCACCGCCATCGACGGCGCCAGCGTGACCGCCGGCGACACCGTCTATCCGGCGCAGATCGTGGTCTGGGCGGCCGGCATCAAGGCACCGGATTTCCTGCGGCAGCTGGGGCTGCCCACCACCAAGTCGGGTCAGCTGGATGTGGATGGCACGCTGGCGGTCAAGGGCTGCACCGGCATTTACGCGCTGGGCGACTGCGCCGCCTGCGTCGGGCCGGACGGCAAGCTGGTGCCGCCGCGCGCGCAAGCCGCGCACCAGATGGCCGATTACCTGGTCGAGACCTTCCTGCGCCAGCACAAGCACCAGGCGCCGCAGAGCAAGCCGTATGTGTATCGCGACTACGGCTCGCTGGTGTCGTTCGGTCAGACCACCTCGGTCGGCAGCCTGATGGGTTCGCTGAAGGGCTTAAGCTGGTTCGTCGACGGCTTTGTGGCGCGCATGATGTATGTCAGCCTGCACCTGATGCACCACAAGGCCGTGCTGGGCACGGTGCGCACCGGCGTGCTGGCGCTGGCGCGCTTCCTGATCAAGCGCAGCACGCCGCTGGTCAAGCTGCATTAGTTGGCGGTGGCGGCTTCGGCAGGATCATGGTGAGTGTGACACCGCCATCGACGCCCGCCGCCAGCGTCAGCGTGCCACCCAGGTAGGCGGCGCGCTCGCGCGCCATGCGCAGACCGAACTTGCCGGCCGACTGGCCGGCCGGCACCGGCCCACTGAGGCCGACACCGTTGTCCTTCACCGTCAGCATCACCTCATCCTCGTTGTCGTCGACGATGACATCGACTTCGCTCGCCTGCGCGTGCAGGGCGATATTGCGCAGCGCTTCCTCCAGCGTGTGCAGCAGCACGATGCCGTGGCTGCGCGGGCAGTCGAGTTCTTCCTCCGGCAGGCTGCAGCGGGCGGTGATGCCGTGCTGCTCGCCGAACTGCGTCACCAGCTCATCGAGCGCGACGCGCACGCCGAGAAACTCCAGCTTGTCGTTCCACAGCTTGAGCTGCATCTGGCGGTTGGTCTCGACGATCTGGCCCAGCAGTTTTTTCATGTGGCCGGCGCGGTCCTGCAGCGCCTGGTCGGGCGGCAGCTTTTGCATCAGCAAACCGAGGTGCATGGTCAGCGCCGTCAGCGACGAGCCGAGGCTGTCGTGCAACTGGCGCGACAAGGAGCGGCGCTCGTTGTCCCAGCAGGTGTGGACGTGGCCGAGCAGTTCGCTCAGGTCGGCGCTACGCAGGGCGTCCTGCTGCGCAGTGGGTTGGTCTTGCGGTGCCGGTAGGGACATGGATGTTCTCTTGTTAATCTGAATAGCGCTGAATAGCGCTGAATAGCGACGCGGACGGACGACGGTCTGTCGCGATCATACCCGAGCTTTGCCACCGTGGGCGCACTACTGCCGCACCGCCACCGGGGCGCAGCTGCCGATCACTTCCATCAACTGCTCGATGTCGACCGGCTTGACCAGATGGCGGTCGAAACCGGCCTCCATCACGCGCCGCAAGTCCTCGGCCAGGCCGTAGCCGGTGAGGGCGATCAGCTTGATGTCGCGCGTGGCCGGATCGGCGCGCAGGCGGCGCGCCACTTCGTAGCCATCGATGCCGGGCAGGCCGATGTCGACCAGCGCCAGGTCCGGCTGCCCGGCCTGCGCGGCGCTCAGCCCGAGCAGGCCGTCGGCCGCCGCCGTCACCTCGTAGCCGTAAGCGCCGAGCATCATGGTCATCATCTCGCGGCCGTCGTCGTTGTCTTCGATCAGCAGCAGGCGCGGTTTGTTGTCCTGCGCGCGCTGCCGGGCCGGCGCGGCCACCTGATGTTCGACCAGCGGCAGGCGCAGCGTGAAGGTGCTGCCGCGATGCGGGCCGGGACTCTCCGCCTCGATGCTGCCGCCATGCAGCTCGGCCAGCCGGCGCACCAGCGACAGGCCAATGCCCAGCCCACCCTGTGAGCGGTCCAGTGTGCTGGTACCCTGCACGAACACGTCGAATACATGGGGCAGCAGCTCGGCGGAAATGCCAACCCCGCTGTCGCGCACGCTCAGCACCACGTCGTCGTTGTCGCTCCAGGTGCGCACCTCGATGCGGCCGCCTTGCGGGGTGTACTTGAGGGCGTTATCAAGCAGGTTGCTGGCGATCTGTTCCAGCCGGGTGCTGTCGCCGAAGATCCAGCCGGCGTCCAGATCCTGCACCAGCTCGTAATCGGCGCTGCGGCCGGTGGCGCGGTAGGTGTCCAGCGTCTGCGCGACCAGGGCTGACAGGTCGAGCGGCGCGCGGTTGAGCAGAATCTTGCCGGACATGGCGCGCGACAGGTCGAGCAGGTCGTCGACGATGCGGCCCAGATGCTGGCTCTGGCGCTGGATGATCTTCTTGGCGCGCTGCACGCCATCCTCCGACACGCCCGGCAGCCCGATCAGCGAAGCGGCGCTGCTGATGGCGCTGAGCGGATTGCGCAGCTCGTGACCGAGCATGGCCAGGAATTCATCCTTGGCGTGATTCTGCCGCTCCATCGACTTGCGCTCCTCGATTTCGCGCGTCAGCCGCTGATTGGTGGCGGTCAGCTCGGTGGTGCGCTGGCTCAGCTGGCGCGCCTGCTTTTTCAGTTCCTCGTTCTTCATCGCCAGCGCCACGAACACTGAGATTTTGGCGTACAGCACTTGCGGGATCACCGGCGTGAACAGGAAGTCGACCGCGCCGTGCTGGTAGGCCTTCAACCGGTCCAGCTCGTCGGCGAGGAAGGCGGTGATGAAGATGATCGGAATGTCGGCCGAGCGGGCGCGGGCGTGGATGGCCTCGGCGGTCTCGAAGCCGTCCATGCCGGGCATGTTGACGTCCAACAGGATCACGGCGAAGTCATGCATCAGCACCTGGCGCAAGGCGTCCTGTCCGGAGCGCGCCGCCAGCACTTCATAAGACGCTTCCTCGGCCCATTGGGCTAGCAGGCTGGTCAGCGCGAACAGGCTGTTGGCGTCGTCATTGACGACCAGAATCTTGGGTTTGTCTAGTTTGGGCACAGGGAGGTCAGCCGTGGAAGCGTCAATCGATCATAACAAGGGGGTAATTGAATGTCAAAACGGCATATTCAATCGGACCCGACGGCAGGGCGGCGGGATCTGCGTTCGCTTGCGCACAGACTGGCGACGGCCCTGCTGGCATAGTAAAAACGAACGTTCAACTAAAAGGATGTCATCATGAATATCGATACCGTCGTGGATAAAGAATATGTCGGCCACAGCTTCCGCGCGCTGGCCGCGGCGCCGACCAGCGCCTTGCGCGGCATTAGCGCCAAGGACGCCAAGGCGTTGGCGCAGGCCTTCAATGTGCACACCGTGCGCGACCTGGCCAATCTGGGGTTTGTCAAATGGGCGGTGGCGATCACCACGCTGGCCGAGCTGGAGCAGGAAACGCCGCAAGAGCAGGCCAAGGAAACCTTGCTCGACAACGCCGTCGAAATGACCTTCCCGGCCAGCGATCCGGTGTCGGTCGATGCCGGCATTACGCGGATTGAAGTGCCGCCGGAAGTGGTCGATGCCCATGATGATCACCAGCACGCTGCCAAGGTTGAGGAATGCACCCAGAAGGGGCTGAAGGAGAAGGCCGCCGCGCATTAAGCCGCCGCGCCGCGTCACACACCGGCGGGCCGCGAGCCCGCCTTTTTTATGCTCAGGCCAGTGTGGCCGACATGGTGTGGTGCTGGGCCGACGGATGGCGCATCGCCTGCGCGGTGCAGCAGCGGTTCTTGCCGGCGCGCTTGGCTTCGTACAGCGCGCCGTCGGCGGCGGCGATCAGCGCGGCGACCTCGGTGGCGTCGTCCGGGAAGATGCCGACGCCGATGCTGGTCGACAATTGCAGCGTGAGGCCGTCGACGTCATAGGCCTGCGAGACCGCCTCGATCAGTTTGTTGGCGGGTTCCTGGGTATCGGCCACGGTGGCGATTTCGCCCATGACGATGACGAATTCGTCGCCGCCGACCCGCGCCACCGTGTCTTCCTTGCGTGAGCAGCCAACCAGGCGCCGCGCCACCTGCTTGAGAATTTCGTCGCCGCAGGCATGGCCATGGGTGTCGTTGATGGCCTTGAAGCCGTCCAGGTCCAGATACATGACGGCGGCCTTGTTCTGCTGACGCGTGGCATGCTGCAGCACGGTGGCGATGCGGTCTTCCAGCAGCCGCCGGTTGGGCAGGCCGGTCAGCGGATCGTGCAGCGCCAGCTCCTGCTGCTGGCGGCTGTACTGCGCCAGTTCCTTGTACAGCAGGCGCACTTCCAGCATGTTGTGGATGCGCTTGTGGACTTCCAGCAGGTCGAAGGGCTTGCTGATGAAGTCGCGCGCGCCGGCCTCCAGCGCGGCGATCTTGAAGCTGGGCTGGGCGGTCAGCGCCAGTACCGGCAGGTAACCGCCCTGTTCGATTTCCTTGAGCCCTTTCATCACCTGGAAGCCATTCAGGCCGGGCATTTGCAGGTCCAGCAAAATCAGGTCGTAGCATTGCTGGCGGTGCAGCGGGCACACCTGTTCCGGCAGCATGGTCGAAGACACATCGGTATAGCCGGCCTCGCGCAAAATCTCCAACATCAGCTCGACGTTGTCAGCGCTGTCATCCACCACCAGGATTTTGGCGTTCAGGATTTCTTCTCGGCTCGGCATGATGGGGTCTCTGTTCTGTTTAACTCTTAATAGTATTTAGATAATACCGCATAATGCTGGTGCTGCGGCGCACCCAAGTGAAATAAATTTCTGTGGGGAAATTAATAGCAGCAAGCTCCAGCTGTTTGGTAGTGTATCAAGACTTGTTCTGATTGCTTGTAGGACATTGCCGCGTCGTGAGGTAGGAGTGGAAAAATTTCCACATGGAAAATTCGCAACGGGTGTGAGCATTGTGATACCGATTTCAGGCATGGCGCCGGGTGGCGCCCATGGCGGCCACTTTGGCGATCAGTTCGCCAGGCTCGATCGGCTTGGCGATGTAGGCCAGGAAACCGCTGGACAGCGCCTTGATACGCTCCTCCGAACGGGCAAACGCGGTCAGCGCGATGGCCGGCAGGTCGCCGCCGCGCGCCGGGCCGAGCGCGCGCACACGGTCCAGCAGGCCGTCGCCGTCGACCTCCTGCATGCCCAGATCGCTGACCATCAGGTCGGGCCGTTCGTATTGCAGCAAATCCATGGCCTCGGTGGCGGTGGCGGCGGTCAGCACCTCGGCGTTGCAGCCGGCCAGGATGCGCTTGATTAGCTCGCGCGCTTCGACCTCATTGTCCACCACCAGCACACGCAGGCCGCGCAGATCATGCGCCGCAGCATGGTTGACGGCGGGCGCCGGCGCCGCGGGTGTGGCGGACCGGGCGTCCTGGCGCGGCAGGCGCAATGTGAAGCAGGCGCCCTGGCCGTCGCCGCCGCTGCTGGCGCTGATGGTGCCGCCGTGCTGTTCCACCAGGTGTTTGACGATGGCCAATCCCAGGCCCAGGCCGCCGTGCTGGCGGGTCGTGCTGGCGTCGGCCTGGCGGAAGCGCTCGAATACATGGTCGAGGAAGCCCGGCGCGATGCCGATGCCGTTGTCGCGCACACTGATGGCGATGTCGTCGCCGTCGCGCCGCACGCCCACCGTCACCGTGCCGCCATGCGGTGTGAACTTGAGCGCGTTGCTGAGCAGATTCCACAGCACCTGCTGCAGGCGGTTGGCGTCGCCGGACACCATGCCGGGGGCGATGGCGAAGTCCTGCTCGATGCGAATCTGCTTGGCCTCGGCGGCGGCGCGCACCGACTCGATGGCGGCGGCGGCGATCATGGCCGGCGCCAGCGGCTGCATCTCCAGCTTGACGCGGCCGGAGGTGATGCTGCCCATGTCCAGCAAGTCTTCGATCAGGCGCGACTGCGCGCGCGCGTTGCGCTCGATGGTTTGCAGGCCGCGATGCATTGCGGCCTCGTCGCGGCTGCCGCGGCGCAGCACCTGCGCCCAGCCAAGGATGGCCGTCAGCGGTGTGCGCAGCTCGTGCGACAGCGTGGCCAGGAATTCATCCTTCAGATGACTGGTGCGTTCGGCCTCGGCGCGCGCCTGGCGCTCGGAATCGAGCAGCACCTCGCGTTCCTCGGCGGCCCGCTGCGAGGCTTCGCACAGCCGCGCATTGTCGATGGCGACGGCGGCTTGGGCGGCAACGCCGGCGATGATGCGCTCGGTGCGCTCGGTGAAGATGCCTGGCTGCGGGTGGCCGAAGATCAGGCAGCCGATCACCACGCCGCTGCGCAGCGCCACCGGCACCGCCAGGTAGCTGCGCACCAGCGACAGGTCGTGCGGCACGTCGTGGTGCGGCGCGTTGCCGCCGTAGCGCGGATCTGTTAGCACATCGTCGCAGCGCACCGTGCCTTGGCCGTGCATGGCGGGGTCGAACAGCGCGGTGGCGCGCGGTTGGGCGAACTGGGAGAACGCGTCGGTCGCGCCGCTGGACAGCGTGTGCGGCACCATCGCCTCGCCGGCGCTGTTGGGGTTGTGATAAAACGCGCCAAAACGCGCGCCGGTGATACGGGTGGCGGCGTCGGTGATTTCCTGCAATAGCAGGCCAAGGTCGCGTTGCGAGGCCAGCATCATGCCGGTGTGATTGAACAGTTCCAGGATGGCGGTTTCATCGCGCAAGGCTTTCTGCGCGCGCTTGACCTGATCGACGTCGGTGCTGGTGCCGAACCAGCGCAGCACGTTGCCATCCGGGCCGTGCACCGGGTTGGCGCGCATCAGGAACCAGCGGTACTCGCCGCCGGCGCCGCGGATCGGCACCTCCAGCTCGAACGGCGTGCCGTGGCGGCGCGACTGCGCCCAGTGTGCTTCCAGCGCCCCGATGCAGTCCGGCGCGTAGGCCCGCTTCCAGCCGTCGCCGCTCATCTGCTCCGGGGTGGTGCCGGTGTAGTCGTACCAGCGCTGGTTGTACCAGACCACGGTGCCGTCCTGCTCGGCGATCCACGACAGTTGCGGCATGGAATTGGCGAGCGCGCGCAACTCCAACTGGCTCTGGCGCAACGCTTCTGTCGCGCGCAGCAACGCATCGCGCGCCTCCGGCGCGAGCGGCGGAGGTGCGGTGGGCTCGTTCTTCACAGTCATGGATTTATTTTAGCGCCAACCCCACCCCCGGCTTCGCACGTTTGGCCGCCTTAACGGCGGCAAGTGTTAGCCAGCGCGCACTTCGGCGGCAATTCGTTCCAGTACGGATTGCAGTTGTTCAATGTCATAAGGTTTTTGCAACGATTGCGACGGAAATTCCAGATGTCTGGTCAGCTCGTCGCCGTAACCTGAGGCGAACAGCAGCGCCAGTCGCGGCGCCTGCCGCAAGGCCTGGCGCGCCAGGTCGACGCCGGACATGCCGGGCAGGCTGACATCGGTGAACAGCACGTCGAAACGCTGTTGCTGTAGCAGCGGCAACGCTTCCTCGCCGCTGGCGACGGATTCGACTTTATGACCGAGTGCGCGCAGCGTTTCGCAGACCAGATAGCGGGCGTCGGTGTTGTCCTCCACCACCAGCAGGCGCAATGGCTGGCCGCTATCGGCCACCGGGGCGGGGCGGGCGATGGCCAGTGTGCACAGGATGCCGGCCACGCCGTTGTCGCCTGGTACCGGCGTGTAGTACAGATCCAGTCGCTGTTGCTCGATGCGGCCGTCGCGCCATAGCGGCAGATCGACGCCTCGGTAGCTGACGCTGCGGCCTTCTCGGGCCGGCGCCAGCGCGGCGCTGTTCCAGCTCCAGGCCGCCGGCTGCATCGCCGGCACGTGGCCGCCCGGCGCGCGCAGGCTGGGCAGGCCGGCCAGGTTGGCGTAGGCTTCGTTGTAGACCATGATTTGCTCCGCCCCCCACACCAGCAGCATGGCTTGCGGTGAGTTGAGCAGAATATCGACGGTCAGTTGCAGGCTGGCCGGCCAAGTGGCGCGGTCGCCTAGCGCGGTGGCGGACCAGTCGGGAGCGGGCGGGGTGACGGCGGCTGGGGAATTCATTCGTTGCGCGTGGTCTCTGTTTTAACTGTCTTATGAAAAGGCAAAACTGAACGCATCGTACACGGTAAAAAAAAAGCCCGCTACAGGAGCGGGCTAAATCTATTTCCTTGGAGGAGAATAGAGGAGACAAGTGCATGATGCTGCAATGCGCAAAAGAATGCAAATTTATATTCGTAATGTGTGGAATCACTGGCGTGAATAAGGGGGCGGGGATGGCCAAGGTAATTAAACACCGCAGGGTGAACATCGTGGTGCTGGAGCAGGGCGAGCCGATCGAGGCCCATTGCGGCGAGGGCGATATCGCCATTCTGTGCAATGCGGAAGAGTGGTGGATCAAGTTTATCGGCGCCGGCGGTCATATCGACTGTTATGGCGATCCCTATCCCTCCTATAATGAAGCATTATGGTCGGCCAAGGCGGCGGCCGAGTTCGGCACTTAGTTTGCCGCCTCGTACAGAGTGCTGGACAAGCAACAGGAGTGTCCCTATAATGCTGCTTCTTTCAAACGGCACGCTGTTTGGGAGGCTTGCAGTAAAGCAGTTTTCGAAGCGAGTTGATTCGGCATATCGTGTGTCAAACCAACTAAAAGACAGAAAATGTCGCGCTTTGCAAAACGAAATTGATGCTTTATAATGCCGGCACGTTGCGGCTGTAGCTCAGCTGGATAGAGTACTTGGCTACGAACCAAGGGGTCGTGGGTTCGATTCCTGCCAGCCGCACCAGAATTATGAGGATCAGCACCGGAAGGTGCTGGTGCTAAAAAGTAACTGATGTTATGATGTTGTTTTTGCGGCTGTAGCTCAGCTGGATAGAGTACTTGGCTACGAACCAAGGGGTCGTGGGTTCGATTCCTGCCAGCCGCACCAGTTTTGTCGCTTCAGCACCGGGAGGTGCTTGGGTGGAAGTAGTAAAGTTTAGTTGTATCAGCGTTTTACGCGGCTGTAGCTCAGCTGGATAGAGTACTTGGCTACGAACCAAGGGGTCGTGGGTTCGATTCCTGCCAGCCGCACCATATTGTAAGCAGAAGGGCCTGAAGAGAAATCTTCAGGCCCTTTTGTTTTGTGGCCTGGTGCTGACGGTCGTGCTTTCATGTATGGCGTTGCAATTTTCGGTTCAGTATGCGATGTTTCAGCGTTACATACGCGCACACTGAGGAGCATCGATGCTGGCTCAGCCGGTTGGCCATACCTTTGACGCAATGACTCCGCTGGCGCCGAGCCAGCGCATTCATCTGGTTTTGCTGGGCGTGCAAAATGTGCCGCGTTCGGCGCAATTCTATGAGGCGTTGGGCTGGACGCGCTCGCCAACCGGCAACGATGGCTTCGTCAAATTCAACATGGGCGGCTACGCCATCTGCCTGATCAATCGCGAGGATTTCGCCAGCGACGCGCTGTCGCCCACGGCCACCGGTTCCGGCTTTGCCGGCGTGGCCCTGATTCACCTGGCGCGCAACGCCGAAGACGTGCTGCGCATCCGTGCATTTGCGCGTGGATGAGGTCAATATCGTGTAAGCTGCGCACCTCATCAACACGAAAGAATTCCATGAAACATCTGCTCTCCACCGGCGCCATCAGCCTGACGCTGGCGCTGACCCTGGTTGCCTGCGACCGCGCCAAGGCGCCTGAAGCCGCGCCGGCCCAGACCCCTGCCGCCAGCGCCGCCGTCGCGCTGCCGCTGCAGAAAATCGACAGCGTGGCCGGTGCCGGCAAGGAAGCCGTCGCCGGCACCACCGCCGTGGTCCACTACACCGGCTGGCTGTATGAGCCGAATTCGCCGCAACAACACGGCGCGCAGTTCGATTCGTCGGTGGGCCGCGAGCCGTTCAGCTTCCGCCTCGGCGCCGGCCAGGTCATTCCCGGCTGGGACGAGGGCGTGCAGGGCATGAAGGTCGGTGGCAAGCGCACGCTGATCGTGCCGGCCAACATGGGCTACGGCGAACGCGGCGCGGGCCCGATTCCGCCCAACGCCACGCTGATTTTCGACGTCGAGCTGCTGGACGTCAAATAACTCAGGTCACCACGTTGCGTGGCGCACCGGCGGCCCACGCTTCGATGTTGTCGATTAACTGATCGGCCAGCGTCTGCATCGCCTGTGTGCTGGCCCACGCCGAGTGCGGCGTCAGGATGAAGTTGGGCAGACGCAGATTGAGCAGCACGTTATCCGCTGGTGGCGGCTCCGTCACCAGCACATCGACGCCGGCGCCGGCGATCAGGCCGCTGCGCAGCGCGTCCGCCAATGCCACTTCATCCACCAGGCCGCCGCGCGCGGTGTTGATCAGCAGCGCGTTGCGCTTCATGCGGATCATTTCCTTGGCGCTGATCATATTGCGGGTTTGCTCGGTCAGCGGCAGATGCAGGCTGACCACGTCCGACGTCTCCAGCACCTCGTCAAAGCTGGCTTCGCGCACGCCGTCGGCCGCCGCGTCGGGCAGCGGCGAGCGGTTGTGCACGATCACCTCCATGCCGAAGGCGCGCGCGATCTGCGCGGTCGCCTTGCCCAGCACGCCGTAGCCAAGCAGGCCCAGGCGGCTGCCGGCGAGGTCCGACACCGGATGGCCGAACAGGCAGAAACGCTCCGACTTCTGCCACAAGCCGGCCTCGATATCGGCGCGGTAGGCCACCAGTTGGCGGCGCAGCGCCAGGATCAGCGCGAAGGTGTGCTCGGGCAGCGTGTGCACCGCGTAGTTGCGGATATTGGTCACCACGATGCCGCGCCGCGTGGCCGCCGCCAGGTCGATGATGTTGGTGCCGGTGGCGGCCACGGCGATCAGCTTCAGGTCCGGCAGTTGCGCCAGATCTTCGGCTGACAGCGGCACCTTGTTGGTGATGGCGATCGTCGCGCGCGCGTCGCGCAGGCGCGCCACCGCCTCGCCGGCGCGGGTGGCGTCGTGCTCGGTCCACGTGTGCGCAAACGCGGGCCGGCGGACATTGGCGATCAGGCTGTCGCGATCAAGGAAGACGATGCGGTGTGTTGCGGTCATGGTGCAACCTCAAGAGTAGGGGCGCGCGTCGCCTTCGGCAGACGCATGCCCGGATGGTTGGAAAACAATTCGGCGACCCATTCGACAAACACGCGCACCTTGGCCGACAGGTGGCGGTTCTGCGGATACACCACGTGCACCGGCAGCGGATCGCTGGTCCAGTCGTCGAGTATCGATGCGAGGCGGCCGTCCTTGATCATGGGCGCCATCAGGAAGTTCGGCGTCTGCACAATGCCCAGCCCGGCGATGCCGGCCGCCAGGTAGGCGTTGCTGTCATTCAGCGCGATCGAGCCGGGCAGGGCGACCTGCACCCGTTCGCCGTCGCGGGTAAAATCCCAGTCGAACATTTTACCGGTGCGGGCGGAAAAATAGTTGACGCAGCGATGCTGCAGCAATTCGTTCGGATGCGCCGGCCGGCCGTGGCGCGCCAGGTAGCCCGGCGCGGCGCAGGTGATGAAGTGCAGAATGCCGACCCGTCGCGCGATCAGGCTGGAATCGCCCAGCGTGCCGCCGCGGATCGCGCAGTCCACGCCTTCCTCGACCAGATCAACCGTCCGGTCGCTGCAGCCCAGCTCCAGCTGAATGTCGGGATAGTGGCTGAAAAAGTCCGGCAGCGCGGGCACGATCACCTCGCTGGCCAGCGAGGTCGGCGCGTCCACCCGCAGCCGCCCGGAAGGACTGAGCCGGGTGCGCGACAGCGATTCCTCCGCCTCGCGCACGTCCGCCAGGATGCGCAGGCAGCGCTCATAGTACGCCGCGCCGTCGGCCGTCACGCTGACGTGGCGCGTAGTCCGGTGCAACAGTTTGACCGCCAGCGACGTCTCCAGCGACTGGATCAGCGTCGAGACGGTGGCCTTGGGTAGTTTCATGTTGTCGGCGGCGCGCGTGAAGCCACCGGCGTCCACCACCTGCACAAACACTTCCATCGCTTGAAGTTTATTCATCTTTGGTCCCATTGTTCAGGATTCTGAACAATCAATTCGACTTTGCCTTATTTATTAGATTGTAGATCAAGTTTAAGATTGCTGTACTGCACAAACGTATTGACAAAGTAAAGACAAAGAAAGGAGGACCTATCATGCAATATCGGGATGTAATTTTTGCAATGGTCGCGCTGGCGCTGACGTCGGTGGCACTGGCTGGCGTGGTTTATACCGACGCCTATTCTCAGGCCGCGAAGGCGGAGGTCAGCGGCGTTCGCGCACTGACGCTGGTCGCTAGCGGCGATCAGGCCTGCGATCCTGCTACCATGTGGTCCTCCAACCAATCGGGAACGGTGCGACAATGAACCAGCCAGTAGAGGCCCTGCCAGTGTTATCGGACCAACTGAAAATCCGCAGCCTGGAAGTCCAGGGCGCGGAAGGTCCGCTGGCGGCCCGCCTCTACACCAGCGGCGATGTCGGCGCCAAGCGCGACACGCTGTTGGTCTTCTTCCATGCCGGCGGTTTTGTCGGCGGCGACCTGGAAGATGCGGACCTGTTCCTGCGCCACTTGGCGGACGACAGCCGGCACGTCGCGGTGCTGGCTTCGGCCTACACGCTGGCCACCGACAAACCGTTCCCGGCTGCGGTGGAGGATGCGCACGCGGTACTGGTGTGGGCCAAGAAGCACAAGGCCAAACTGGGCTGGAACGGCAAGCGGCTGCTGGTCTCCGGCATTGAAGCGGGCGCCAACCTGGCAGCCGTCTGCGCGCTGATGTCGCGCGACCGCGGCGGTCCGGGGCTGGCCGGCCAGATCCTCATCATGCCGATGCTGGACCCGGGCCTGACCACCTGCTCGATGCGCGAGATCCAGGCCGAGCCGGAGCTGCTGGAAGTGGCCGATAAATGCGCCGAGGCGTATCGCGGCTACCTGCCCAACGCCGCCGACCGTACCCACCCGTATGCATCGCCGCTGCAATCGAGCCGGTTGAAGCATTTGCCTCCCGCCTTGATCCTGTCGACCGAAGACGATCCGCTGCGCGACGAAGCGGAACAATACGGCGCCAAGCTGATGTCCTGCGGCGTTACCACCACCGTCCGGCGCATGCAGCCGGCGCCTCTGAAAGATGCCGAGGCACGCAACGAATGCGCTTGCCGATGTCAAGCGCTGGGAGAAATTGCCAGCTTCATCGCTGGACTGGAACGGTCCGAGACGCCGCCAGCCGCCTAGGATTCCCCACAACCTTCAGCAGTAAGAGTCACGTCCCCACCGGCTTGCCGGCGGGGCGCTAGTACCGTGTTTTCTCGATTTCGTTGAGACCGCCCGGTGCCGCCCTTTCCATTAATTATTTTCATACAAAAAGGAATTAAGATGAAAACCATTAAATCAATGACTGCTGTAGCCCGGCCGCTGGCCGCCGCTATGGCACTGGCGGGCCTGGCCGCAATCTCCCTCTCCGGCTGCGGTGAAGCGAACAGCAAAGCCGCCGAGGCGCCTGCCGCCGCCGGCGGTCCGCCGGTGTCGGCGGCAACGGTCGTCGAGAAAACCCTGGTCGAGACGCAGGAGTTCTCGGGTCGTCTGGAAGCCATCGACCAGGTGCAGATCCGTCCGCGCGTCAGCGGCTTCATCACCGCCATCAACTTCAAGCCGGGTTCGCAGGTGAAGAAGGGCGACGTGCTGTTCGTGATCGACCAACGGCCGTTCCAGGCGGAAGCCAGCCGTGCCGAAGCCGCCGCCAACTCGGCGCGCGCCAAGGCCGATCTGGCCAAGGTGGAACTGGTCCGCGCCGAAAAGCTGCTGGCCGACAAAGCCATCGCCCAGCGTGAATACGACGCCTCGGCCTCCGGCTACAAGCAGCTGGACGCCGATGCCCGCGCCGCCCAGGCCCAGTACGACACCGCGAAACTGAACCTGAGCTACACGCAGGTGACCTCGCCGATCAACGGCCGCGTGTCGAAAGCGGAAATCACGCTGGGCAACCTGGTCGACCAGAGCGCCGTGCTGACTTCGGTGGTTTCGCTGGACAAGATCTACGCCTCGTTCGATGGCGACGAAGACACCTATCTGCGCGTCGGCGCCGCCGCCCACCAAGGCAAACCTGCCATCGTGAAAATCGGTCTGGCCAACGAAACCGGCTTCCCGCATGAGGGCAAGCTGGAATTCGTCGACAACCAGCTCGACCCGCGCAGCGGCTCGGTGCGCATGCGTGCCATCTTGCCGAACAGCGACGGCGCGCTGGTGCCCGGTCTGTTCGCCCGTGTGCAACTGGAAGGCAGCACCGGCGCCAGGCAGACGTTGCTGATCAACGAGCGCGCCGTCAGCACCGATCAGAACCGCAAGTTCGTGTTCGTGGTTGGCAAGGACAACAAGGCGGAATACCGTCCGGTGCTGCTTGGTCAGCAAGTCGACGGCCTGCGCATCGTGCGCGATGGCCTGAAGCCGGGCGAGAAAATCGTCGTCAACGGCCTGCAGCGTGTGAAGCCAGGCGCGCCGATCACGCCGAACATCATTGCCATGGACGCCGATCCGCTGGCTGCCGAACTGGCCGCCAAAAAAGATCAGAAAGTCGCCGCCGCCAACAGCAAAAACACCGGCACCAGCAAGGAATAATTAACCATGAATATCTCTCGATTTTTCGTCGACAAGCCGATTTTTGCGGCGGTACTGTCGATCATTATTTTTGTCGCCGGCTTGATTTCCATCTTCAAGCTGCCGATCTCGGAGTACCCGGACGTGGTGCCACCGTCGGTGGTGGTACGCGCGCAGTATCCGGGCGCGAATCCGAAGATCATCGCCGAAACCGTGGCCGCGCCGCTGGAGGAGCAGATCAACGGCGTCGAGAACATGTTGTACATGTCCTCGCAAAACACCTCGGACGGCGCGCTGGCGCTGACCGTCACCTTCAAGATCGGCACCAATGTCGAGCAGGCCGAAACGCAAGTGCAGAACCGCGTTCAGCGCGCGCTGCCACGCTTGCCGGAAGAGGTGCGCCAGATCGGCGTGACGACCGTCAAGTCGTCGCCTAACCTGACCATGGTGGTCCACCTGAATTCGCCGAACGGCCGTTACGACGACCTGTATCTGCGCAATTACGCGGTGCTCAACATCAAGGACCAGCTGGCGCGCCTGCCCGGCATGGGCGAGGTGCAGCTGTTCGGTTCCGGCGACTACGCGATGCGTATCTGGCTCGATCCGCAGAAAGTGGCGCAGCGCGGCCTGACCGCCGGCGACGTGGTCGACGCGATCCGCGAGCAGAACGTGCAGGTGGCGGCCGGTGTGATCGGCCAGGGCCCGGCCAAGAACGCGGACTTCCAGCTCACCGTGAATACGCAAGGCCGTCTGCAATCGGAAGAGGAATTCGGCAACATCATCCTGAAGACCAACGCCGATGGCGCGGTCACGCTGCTGAAAGACGTGGCGCGCATGGAAATGGGCGGTAACTCCTATGCGCTGCGCTCGCTGCTGAACAACAAATCGGCGGTCGCGATTCCGATTTTCGAAGCGCCTAACGCCAACGCGCTGCAACTGTCCTCGGACGTGCGCGCCACCATGGCCCGCCTGTCCAAAGATTTCCCGGAAGGCGTCGAATACAGTGTTGTATACGACCCGACCCAATTCGTGCGGGAGTCGATTAACGCCGTGATTCACACCCTGCTTGAGGCGATCATCCTGGTGGCACTGGTGGTGATCATCTTCCTGCAAACCTGGCGCGCATCGGTGATTCCGCTGCTGGCCGTTCCGGTCTCGGTGGTCGGTACCTTCGCCGTGATGCTGGCCTTTGGCTTCTCGATCAACACGCTGTCGCTGTTCGGCCTTGTGCTGGCCATCGGTATCGTGGTCGATGATGCGATCGTAGTGGTGGAAAACGTCGAGCGCAATATTCACGACGGTCTGAATCCGCGCGACGCCACCATCCAGGCGATGAAAGAGGTGAGTGGTCCGATCATCGCGATCGCGCTGGTGCTGTGCGCCGTGTTCGTGCCGATCGCTTTCGTCTCCGGTCTGTCCGGGCAGTTCTACAAGCAGTTCGCGCTGACCATCGCCATTTCGACCGTGATCTCGGCATTCAGCTCGCTGACGCTGGCCCCGGCCCTGTCGGCGGCCCTGCTGAAACCACACGACGCGCCGAAAGACGCGCTGACCCGTGGCATGGACAAAGTGTTTGGCCGCTTCTTCGGCTGGTTCAACCGCTTCTTCAGCCGCGCATCGCACAGCTATGAAACCGGCGTGACCGGCGTGTTGAAACGCAAAGGCTCGTCGCTGATCGTGTACGCCATCCTGGGTGTGGCCGCCGCCTTCATGTTCAAGGTGGTGCCACCGGGCTTCGTGCCGGCGCAGGACAAGCAGTACCTGATCGGCTTCGCGCAATTGCCGGACGCCGCCTCGCTGGATCGTACCGACGCCGTGATCCGCAAGATGTCGGACATCGCCAAGGATATCCCTGGCGTGGACAACTCGATCTCGTTCCCTGGCCTGTCGATCAACGGTTTCACCAACGCGCCGAACGCCGGTATCGTGTTCGTCGGCCTGGCGCCGTTCGACAAGCGCAACACCAAGGAAACCTCGGCGGAAGCGATTGCCGCTGAAATCAACAAGCGCATGGGCGCGATTGAAGGCGCGTTCGTGATGGTGCTGCCACCACCGCCAGTCAATGGCTTGGGCACCACCGGCGGTTTCAAGCTGATGATCGAAGACCGCGACAACCGTGGCTACGATGAACTGTACAAAGCTGTGCAAGCGGTGCAGATGAAGGCCTGGCAGAACCCGAAACTGGCCGGCGTTTTCTCCAGCTACCAGATCAACGTGCCGCAGCTGTACGCGGACATCGACCGCCAAAAAGCCAAGCAACTGGGCGTGCCGCTGAATACGATCTACCAGACCTTGCAGATCAATCTGGGCTCGCTGTACGTGAATGACTTCAATCAGTTCGGCCGTACCTACCAGGTGCGGGTGCAGGCTGACCAGCAGTTCCGTTCACACGCCGAGGACATCGCCCAGTTGAAGGTCCGCAACGACAAGGGCGAAATGATTCCGCTGTCGTCGCTGATGCGTGTGAAGGACAGCTATGGCCCGGATCGCGTTCAACGCTACAACGCCTACGTGGCCGCCGAAATCAACGGCGCACCGGCGCCGGGCGTGTCGTCCGGCGAAGCGCAGGCTGAAATGACCAAGATCGTCAACGAGGTGCTGCCGAAGGGTATTGGCTACGAATGGACGGAACTGGTGTATCAGGACATCCTGTCCGGTAACACGATGATCTACGTGTTCCCACTGTGCGTGCTGCTGGTGTTCCTGGTGCTGGCCGCGCAGTACGAAAGCTGGACCCTGCCGCTGGCGGTGATCCTGATCGTGCCGATGTCGATCCTGTGCGCGCTGATCGGCGTCAAGCTGACCCACGGCGACAACAATGTCTTCACCCAGATCGCGCTGTTCGTGCTGGTGGGACTGGCGTCGAAGAATGCGATTCTGATCGTGGAGTTTGCGCGGGAGCTGGAACACCATGGCCGCTCGATCGTGGAAGCCGCGCTGGAAGCCTGCCGTCTGCGTCTGCGTCCGATTCTGATGACGTCGATCGCCTTCATCATGGGTGTGCTGCCGCTGGTGTTCTCGCACGGCGCCGGTTCGGAAATGCGTCATGCGATGGGTGTGGCGGTGTTTGCCGGCATGCTGGGCGTGACCTTCTTCGGCCTGTTCCTGACGCCGGTGTTCTACGTGCTGCTGCGTACCCTGGCGGTGCGCATGGAGAAGAAAAAACCAGCCGCCGTGGCCGATGCCGCGCCGGCCAAACTGGAAGGGACTCATTGATATGGCTACCTCGATCAACAAACTGCAGATGATCGCCAAGGGCGTGGCGCCCATCCTGGCGGCCTTGCTGATGACCGCATGCGCGGCGCCGGAGTTCAAGCAACCCGCGATGGACGTGCCGACCGCGTTCAAGGAATCGCAATCGCCGGATGCGGCGGCGGTGAAAACCGCCGCCGACGGCAGTACCTGGAAACAGGCGCAAGCCGCCGAAGCGCAACCGCGCGGCGAGTGGTGGCTGGCGTTCAATGATCCGGCGCTGAATGAGCTGATCAACGAAGCTACCCGCGCCAACGCCAATCTGGCGGTGGCGGCGGCGCGTGTCAAGCAGGCACGCGCCATTGCCGGTGTGGCGGAGGCGGACCGCATTCCGCAAGTCGGCGTCAACGCCGGCGCGCAGCGTGTGCGCCAGTCGCCGACCGAAGCCGGCCTGCCGGCGGGCACGCCGGTTGATCCGGCCAAGGTTTTCAACGCCGGTCTGTCGGCGAGCTACGAGGTTGACCTGTTCGGCCGCGTTTCGTCGAACGTGGCGGCGGCGCGTGGCGATGCCGCTTCGGTCGAGGCGAATTACCGCTCAGTGCTGCTGGCCGTGCAGGCCGACGTGGCGCAGACCTACTTCCGTCTGCGCGCCACCGACGCCGAGCTGGAAACGCTGAACCGCACGGTGCAGACCCGCGAGGAAAACGTCAAGGTCAACCAGCGTCGTTTCGACCTGGGCGACATCGGCGAATTTGATCTGTCGCGCGCCAAGACCGAGCTGGCGACGGCGCGGGCCGAGGCGATTGGTCTGCAGCGTCAGCGCGTGACCACCGAGCATGCGCTGGCGGTCCTGCTGGGCAAGCCGGCGGCCAGCTACACGGCGGGTAACAGTCCGCTGCTGGACAGCACGCTGCTGCCGGTGATTCCCGCCGGCCTGCCATCGACGCTGCTGGAGCGCCGTCCGGACATTGCCGCCGCACAGCGCGCGATGGAAGCGGCCAACGCCCGTATCGGCGTGGCCCGTTCGGCGATGTTCCCATCGCTGGTGCTGAACGCGAATGCGGGCGGCGTCTCGGGTAACACGGTGGCGGATGTGTTCAAGTGGAGCAGCCGTTCGTGGTTGCTGGGCGCGGCCTTGTCGCTGCCGGTGATCGATGGTGGGCGCAATCGGGCCAACATCACGCGCAGCGAGGCGGCGCTGGAGGAGTCGGTTGGTACGTATCGTCAGAGTGTGCTGACGGCGTTCGCGGAAGTGGAAGACAATCTGGCGGGGCTGCGCATTCTGGCCGGCCAGACGGCGCAGATTGACGACGCGGTGGTTTCCGCGCGCCGTTCGGCCGATCTGGCGCAGAAGCTTTATACGGCGGGGCGTTCCAGTTACCTGGATCTGCTGGACGCGCAGCGCAATCTGGCGGCGGTGGAGCGTAGCGCGGTGCAGTTGCGAGGCAATCGCGCCGTGACCACGGTTGGATTGATCCGCGCGCTGGGCGGCGGCTGGGATGGCGCCGGCGCCCCCGGTACCGCACCGGTGGTCGCGCAGCAGTGATGCTGAAGTAACGCAGAAAAGCGGGCCGAAAGGCCCGCTTTTTTTTCGGCTTGCTCCGGAACGACGAGGTTATTTGGTGGTGGCTGGAGCGGTGGTGGTCGCCGCTTCTTTCTCTGCCCTGGCGTGTGCCTTGGCCTTGGTCTTGGTGGCTTTGGCATGTGCATCGGCCTTCTCGGCTTTCTCATCAGCCTTGGCTACGGCCACATCTTTTTTCGCTTCGGCTTCGGCCTTGGCGGTTTTGGCTTCAGCTTTAGCCGCGGTCTTGGCTTCTTTGGCGTCGGCCTTGGCAGTTGCCGGAGCTGGAGTCTGCGCGAATGCAGCGGTTGCGAACAGGCCAGCGATCAGGGTAGCGATTACTTTTTTCATGATTCCATCCTTTTTTCAGTTTCCAGGCCCGGGACAATTCCCGCGTCTCTGAGCAAAAAACGCGAGCCAGAACCCGTGCGTTGACGGTCTTTACAATCGCTTACATGTTCGCCACCGCACGGTTCTACGGCATGGACGGGCATAGTCTGACGAGATGAAAGATTCGCTCAAGACCTACAAGGCCAAACGCAACTTCACCATCACGCCGGAACCCGTCGAGGGCGGCGAGGTGGGCAGCGAGGCGCTGGCGTTTGTCATTCAGAAGCACTGGGCCTCGCGCCTGCATTACGACTTCCGGCTGGAGCTGGACGGTGTGATGATGAGTTGGGCTGTGCCCAAAGGCCCCAGCTACGACACGCACGACAAGCGCATGGCGGTGCACGTCGAAGATCATCCGATTTCCTATAACGACTTCGAAGGCATCATTCCACCGAAGCAGTACGGCGCCGGCAAAGTAATCATCTGGGACAAGGGTATTTGGCGTCCGCTGGACGATCCGCACAAGGCCCTCAAGGACGGCAATCTGAAGTTCGAAATCCACGGCCACAAAATGCATGGCCGCTGGGTGCTGGTGCGCATAAAGGGAAAAGGCGAGAAGCAGGAGCCCTGGCTGCTCATCAAGGAGAACGACGAATACGCGCGTGCGGCGGAAGAATTCAGCGTAGTCGATGAAATGCCGGACAGCGTCAAGGCGCTACCGCTGCCCACCGCTGCATCACCGGCGCCGGCGTTGAAAGATGCACCCAAGGCCGAGATGCCGGAAACGCTATCGCCGCAACTGGCCACACTGGTCGATGCCCCGCCGGCATCGGCCGGGGACTGGCTGTTCGAGGTTAAGTTTGACGGCTACCGCTTGCTGGCACGGATCGATGGAGCAGATATTCGCCTCATCACCCGCAACGGCAACGACTGGACGCACAAGCTGCAACCGCTGCGCAAGCAACTGGCGAAGCTCAAATTCCCGCCCGGCTGGTATGACGGCGAAATCGTCGTCCACGACGAAAACGGTCGGCCGGATTTCGGCCTGCTACAAAACGCCTTCGATGAAGACAATCCCGGTGACATCGTCTACTTCCTGTTCGACGTCCCGTTCCACAAAGGCCGCGACCTGCGCGATCTGCCGCTGGAACAGCGCCGCGTCCTGCTGCGGGAGATCATGGCCGGACGCGCATCGGAAAACGTCCGCTTCAGCACCGCGCTCAACGCGCCACCGCAGGACATGATCGCCGCCGCCTGTCAGATGGGCCTTGAGGGCATCATCGGCAAGCGCAAGGACTCGCGCTACACCGCGCGCCGCGCCGGCACCTGGATCAAACTCAAATGCGGCCAGCGGCAGGAATTCGTCATCGGCGGCTACACCGACCCGCAAGGCTCGCGCACCGGCTTTGGCTCTCTGCTGCTGGGGACCCACGACAAGGACGGCAAGCTGCAATACGCCGGCAATGTCGGCAGCGGCTTCAATGCCGCTTCGCTGCAAGACCTGACAAGCAAAATGGAAAGGCTTGTTGCCGATAAAAGCCCGTTCGCCCCCAGCCGCGACATCGACAAGAAAGCCCATTGGCTCAAGCCCACGCTGGTGGCGGAAGTCAGCTTTGGTGAATGGACGCATTCCGGCTCGATCCGTCACGCCGTATTCCAGGGGCTGCGCAAGGACAAGCGCGCGGCCGGCATCACGCGCGAGACGCCGCAACACGTCAAGGAGAAACCAGACATGCACACTACCATCGAGGGCAAACTGCCCAAATCGCTGAAGGTCACCAATCCAGACCGCGTGATCGACAAACAAAGCGGCGCCACCAAGATCACGCTGATACGCTACTACGCGCTGGTGTCGTCGCTGATGCTGCCGCATCTGAAAGGGCGGCCGGTTTCGCTGGTGCGCGCACCGGAGGGCGTGGGCGGAGAGCTGTTCTTCCAGAAGCACGCCGAGGTCTCGCGCATGCCGGGCGTGAAACAGCTGAAGCCATCGCTGGACCCGGACCATCCACCGATGCTGGAAGTGCCGACCGAAGAAGGACTGCTCTCCGCCGCGCAGATGAACGTGGTCGAGCTGCACACGCAAAACGCCAGCGCCACCACCTACGAAAAGCCCACCCGCATGGTCTTTGACCTTGACCCCGGCAAGAACGTCACCTGGGATCAGGTCAAGGAAGCGGCGCAACTGATGCGCGCCTTCCTCACGGAGCTTGAACTACCGGCCTTTCTGAAGACCAGCGGCGGTAAAGGCCTGCACGTGGTGGTGCCGGTCAAGCCGGGCTACGGCTGGGATGACGTGAAAGCCTTCTCGCAAGCCATCGTCGCGCATATGGCGCAGACGATACCGGAGCGGTTTGTCGTCAAGAGCGGGCCGCGCAACCGCGTCGGCAAGATCTTCATCGACTACCTGCGCAACGGGCGCGGCGCCACCACCGTGTGCGCCTGGTCGGCGCGCACCCGGCCGGGCCTCGGCATCTCGGTGCCGATCACGTGGGATGAACTGGACGGCCTGCGAAGCGCTGATCAGTGGACCGTCGCCAACGTCCACGCCCGGCTCGACGTCGGCAACACCCCTTGGGATGACTACGCCAAATCCGCCAAAGGCCTGGCGCCAGCGATGAAGCGCATGGGCTTCAAGCCAGGCCAGGATTGAATGCCACCGCCATCAGGCGGCTTTGCGTGGAGCTGCCGGCTTGCGCTTGGCCGCTGCCGGTTTGCTCGCCGGCTTGGCGCGCGACTTTGACGGCGCGGCCTTGCCACCGCGCTTACCCAGGCTGTCCTGCAACAGCGCCACCAAATCGACCACATTGGATGGCTTGGGCGCTGGGCTCTCCTTATCCGGCTCGGTGAGGGTCTTGGTCTGGCCGGCCTTGATTTTCTTCTTCACCATCGCCATCACGTCCTCCTTGTAGCTGTCGTGATATTGCTCCGGCTTCCATTCCTCGCTCATGCCCTCCACCAGCGACAGCGCCATCTTCAGTTCCTTGTCGCTGATGCCGGCCGCCTTCAAGGTCGCCGGCGGCAGCTTGAGTTCTTCCGCGATGCGGATCTCGGTCGCGTAACGCAGCGTGTTGAGGACGATCTTGTCCTCCACGCAGACCAGCGCGCACAGATGCTGCTTGGTGCGCATCACCACCGTGGCGATGCCGATCTTGCCGGCCTGGCGCAACGTCTCGCGCAGCAGCGCATAGACCTTGTTGCCGCCGCGCGCGGGCGCCAGGTAGTAGGGCGTTTCGTAGTACGTCAGCGGCACTTCGGCGGCATCGACAAAGGCGACGATATCGATCGTCTGCGTCGCCTCCACGTTGGCGCGCTTCAGGTCCTCGTCCGACAGCACCACATACTCGTTGTCCTCATATTCGTAACCCTTGACGATATCGTCCCAGGTCACTTCCTTGCCGGTCTTCTTGTTATAGCGCTTGTAGCCGATCGGCGCAAAGGCGCGGCGGTCCAGCATCGTCAGATCAAGGTCGTGCTCCTGCACCGCCGTGTACATCTCGACCGGAATGTAGACCAGCCCGAAGCTGATCGCCCCTTTCCACAACGCGCGCGCAGCCATGGCTCAGCCGCCCACCGAACCGGTCACCGGCAGCACAATGCCGGTGATATAGCTGGCGCAGCAAGGCGCGGCCAGAAACACATACGATGGCGACAGCTCCTGCGGCTGGGCAGGGCGCTTCATATCCGTGTCCGCGCCGAAGCGGGTGATTTTTTCCGGCGACGCATCGGCGGGATTCAACGGCGTCCACACCGGTCCCGGCGCCACCGCGTTGACCCGGATGCCCTGATCCAGCAGGTTCGACGCCAGGGACTTGGTGAAGGCGTGAATCGCCCCCTTGGTGGTGGAGTAGTCCAGCAGATGCCCGGAACCTTGCAGCCCGGTGACCGAACCGGTATTAATGATCGACGCGCCGCGCCGCAGATACGGCAGCACCACCTTGGCCATATGGAAGTAGCCGTACACATTGGTCTTCATGGTCAGGTCGAAGCGCTCTTCGGTCAGGTTGGTCAGCTTGTCGGCGTGTTCCTGGAAGGCGGCATTGTTGACCAGGATATCCAGCCGGCCAAAACGCTCATGCGCCTGATGCGCCACCGCGCGGCCGATGCCGGAATCGCCACCGGTGATCAGCGCCGCCATGCCGGCCAGCTTGCCGCTGCCGCAGTAGTCAGGGGCGAGAAATTCCGGTTTCTGCCGCATCTGCGCTTCCAGCCCCGGTTTGTCGAGGTGTTGCGCCGGCATGGGCGTGGCGGGATACGGATGATCGCTGGTCTGCACCGCCTCGCTGTTTTTGCCGCGGGTGCTGGCGCGCGGGCCTTGCTGATCCATCTGGTCCTGGCGCTGCTGAATGTCGCGCTGCAGGCTGGCCGACCCCTGGTCGGCCTTGTTTTCCGATTGTGTCATGGCGTCCTCCCTGAGTCCTGAGCGAACAGTATTGGACGCGTGCGCCGCCATGACCGTGCGCGGACACACATATAAATATTGCAAAAAGATTGCTAATTAGATACTTTGTGGCACACTAACGGCAGACGCCAAAATAAAACAATTATTGCTAGGGAGTACTATTATGTCGGACGTTTACAGCCGGGCGATCAGCACGGGGGTCTTTTACAATCCCAGTGCCGAGCGCCGCGCCGAATTCCAGGCCTGTTGCGGTCAGATGTTTTCCCAACTGGCGCTGTGCGAGCATGTAGACGCCACCATGACCGCCCTCGCCACGCGCGAGGCCGATCTGCTGATTCTGGACCTGAACGGTTTTGAGCATCTGAATAACCTGACGGGCCTCGGCCCGCTGATACGCGGCCGGGCCGGCGCACGCGTCCTGCTGTTGTGCGCTTACGAGCACAGTGCGTGGTTGCCCGAGCTGATGGCCTATGGCCCTTTCGACTATCGCCTCTGCCCGATGCTGGACCACGAGTTGCAGCACGCGGTGCGCCAGGCTCTGGCCGAGTCGGACGATCCGGGCGCGGTCGCGCAGCGGCATCTGCTGGACAAGGAAAAGGAATTGCGCGATCTGCTGGCCGTGCAACGCAGCCTGCAGCGCGCGCTGGCCGGCATCGACGTGGTGTCGGTGATGGCGTCGAAAATCTGCCTGGCGCTGTGTAACTTCCCCGGTGTGCGTCACACCGCCTTGCTGCACATGAAAGCGCGCGGCGATCTGCAACTGGTGGCGCAGGAGGCGCGCAATCATCTGGATCTGGCGCGCTTGCTGCGGCGAGGCGACCGGCTGCTGCAATCGCCGCTGCGCGACTTCTTTCCGCCGCTGATGGCCGCTTCGCGCGGCGAGATGGTGCTGCTGGACGCGCCGGAGAAGGCCGGCGATCCGGAGCTGGCGATGGCGCTGCACGACCGTAACGTGCGCATGGTGCTGGCGCTGCCGCTGCGCGCCGAGGCAGGCGGCCCGGAGATGGGCGCCGTGTGCCTGATGTTTGACCGCCACATCGCCTTCTCGCGCGAGCAGTTCGCGTGCTTCGCCAGCATGGCGCAATTTATCAGCTATGCGCTGTGCATGAGCGAGTTGCGGCACCAGAACGACGCGTTGTGCGGGCAGTTGGCGCAGATAAGCACCGTGGACGCGGCCACCGGCGCCGCCAACCGCCGCGCCGGCGAGGACGCGCTGGACAACGAAATCCGCCGCGCGCGCCGCTATGGCCTGCCGCTGGCGGTGCTGTCGCTGGGTGTCGGCAGCTTCGACTCGACCAACGATTTGTATGGATCGGCGGTGGGCGAGGGGGCGCTGCGCAAGATCGTGGAAATGGTCGCCGGCAGCCTGCGCACCTCGGACACGCTGGCGCGCATGCGCGGCGACGAGTTCCTGATCGTGGCGACCCACACCACCTGCAACGAGGCGCTGCGGCTGGCGGAAAAGCTGCGCGCCGCGATCAGCGACGCCGATCTGCCGTTGGCCGGCCATGGCCATGGCGCCACGGTCAGCGTCAGCCTGGGTGTGGCGCAGGTGGGGCCGGAGGAAGTCGGCGCGTCGGTGCTGACTCGCCTCGACACGGCGCTGCACCGCGCCAAGCGCGCCGGCCGCAACTGCATCGAACTGGCGCAGCTCTGAAATACCTAGCATGAACGCTGACGCGGGAGGTACAATTTCGCGCCAGACTTGGTGAATTTCGTAATTGAGAAGTCGCCCGGCTTCGCGCAGAATAGGGCCCATGGAGACGACACGACGCGGTTTTATGATAACGGCGGGACTGGCTGCGGCCTTTCCCGGTTTGGCACGGGCTGCCGTGCAGGCCACCACGCGCGGCGCGCAGGAGAGTTTATCGCTGTGGTACCAGCAGGTGGCGGCGCAGTGGGTCGAGGCGCTGCCGGTCGGGAATGGCCGGCTTGGCGCCATGAGCTTCGGGCGCATCGCGCAGGAGCGCATCCAGCTCAATGAGGACACGCTGTTTGCCGGCGGTCCGTATGATCCGAATAATCCGCGTTCGCTGGCGGCGCTGCCGCAGGTGCGGGCGCTGATCGACCAGGCGAAGTTCGCCGAGGCCGCCGAGCTGATTTCGTCGTCCATGATGGGCGTGCCGAAACAGCAGATGCCTTACGGCGCCGCCGGCGACCTGCTGCTGGATTTTCAGGGCGTGGGCGCCGGCACCGCCTACCGCCGCTGGCTGGACCTGGACACGGCCATCGCTGCCACCCGTTTCAGCGACGGCAAAACACAGTACAAGCGCGAGGTGTTCGCCAGCGTGCCGGATCAGGTGGTCGCGATCCGCCTGACCGCCACCAATGGCACGCTCAATTTTGATCTTGGCTACCGCCACCCGATGAAAGCCAGGTATGGCGCCGATGGCGCCACGGCGAACATGTCCTGGGACTACCGCGAGCCGCTGCGCGCCGACGAACGCCCGTCCGGTCTGTCGGTGAAGCCCGATGGCGCCGACGCGCTGCTGATCGAGGGCCGCAACGAGTCCGCCGAGGGCATCCCTTCCGCCTTGCGCTACGCGGTGCGCGTGCAGGCCCTGGGCGACGGCACGATCACGCCGCGCCAGGACCGCATCGAGGTGCGCGGCGCGACCACCGTGACGCTGCTGGTGGCCGCCGCCACCAGCTATGTCAGCTACGCCGATGTCAGCGGCGATCCGGTGCAGGTGGTGCGTGCGCAGACGGCGGCGGCCGCCGCCAAACCTTATGCGCGCCTACGCAGCGCGCATGTGCATGCGCACCAGATGCTGTTCCGTCGCCTGTCGCTGCGGCTGGGTTCCGGCGTCGCCGATCCGCGCCCGACCGACCAGCGTATCGCTGTCGCCGAGCAGCAGCCGGATGCCGGACTGGCCGCGCTGTACGTGCAGTACGGCCGTTATCTGCTGCTGTCGTCGTCGCGGCCGGGCAGCCAGCCGGCCAATCTGCAAGGCCTGTGGAACGAAGGCGTCAATCCACCGTGGGGCGGCAAGTACACCATCAACATCAACACGCAGATGAATTACTGGCCGGCCGAATCGGCCAACATCGGCGAGTGCGTCGAACCGCTGCTGCGCATGGTGGAGGACCTGAGCGTGACCGGCGCCGTGACCGCCCGCGAAAGCTACGGCGCGCGCGGCTGGATGGCGCATCACAACACGGACCTGTGGCGCGCGGCCGCGCCGATCGACGGGCCGCTGTGGGGCATGTGGCCTTGCGGCGGCGCGTGGCTGTGCCAGGCCCTGTGGGACCACTACGACTACCACCCGGATGCCGCCTACCTGCGGCGCATCTATCCGCTGCTCAAAGGCGCGTCGCTGTTCTTCGTCGACACGCTGGTCGAGGACCCGCAGGGCCGGGGGCTGGTGACGTCGCCGTCGATCTCGCCGGAGAACATGCATCACAAAGGCGTGGCAACCTGCGCCGGGCCGGCGATGGACCGCCAGATCCTGCGCGACCTGTTCGGCTGGGCGCAGCAAGCCCACGCGCTGCTGGGCGAGACCGACGCCGCCTTCGCCGCCGAACTGGAAGCCAGGCGCGCGCGCCTGCCGGCCGACCGCATCGGCGCGCAAGGGCAGTTGCAGGAGTGGCTGGAAGACTGGGACGTCGGCGCGCCGGAGCAGAATCACCGTCACGTCTCGCACCTGTACGCGGTCTACCCGAGCGCGCAAATCAACGTGCGCGACACGCCGGCGCTGATCGCCGCCGCCAAGGTTACGCTCAACACGCGCGGCGACAAATCGACCGGCTGGGCCACCGCCTGGCGGCTGGCGCTGTGGACGCGCATGGGCGAGGGCGATCGCGCCCACAGCATTCTACAAGGCCTGCTCGGCCCCGAACGCACGTACCCGAACATGTTCGACGCGCACCCGCCGTTCCAGATTGATGGCAACTTCGGCGGCGCGGCGGCGATTCTGGAAATGCTGGTGCAGTCGTGGGGCGGCGAAATCCACCTGCTGGCGGCGCTGCCGCAAGCGTGGCCGGAGGGCGCCGTGCGCGGCGTCCGCGCTCGCGGCGGCGTCGAGCTGGACCTCGACTGGTCAGAGGGCAAACTGCGCCAGTTGCTGGTGCGCGGCAAGCCTGGCCACAAGATCAAGGTCCGCTACGCCGACCGTCTGACCGAGCTGACGCTCGATGCCCGGGGACGCGCCACAATGTGACGGCTGGCGGTGTGCTTTCCTTATGTGTTTTTCGGATAAGTTAATTCGGTAAACGTATTTGGGATAAACTACCGCCTTTCTGTACCTCTGGAACAACAATGCTGCAATGGCTGAAACACTACCGGCGCGACCAGCTTCCCGGCGACATCAGCGCCGGGCTGGTGGTGGCGATGATGATGATCCCCCAAGGCATGGCCTATGCGATTGTGGCGGGACTGTCGCCGGTGGTGGGCATTTACGCCAGCATCCTGCCGCCCATCGTCTACGCGCTGTTCGGTAGCAGCATGACCCAGTCGGTCGGCCCGATGGCCATCATTTCGCTGATGACCGCCGCCGTCATCGGCCCGCTGGCGCCGGCCGGCTCGGCGCTGGCCGGCGTGCTGGCGGCGCAGCTGGCGCTGGTGTCCGGCGCGGTGCTGCTGCTGTGCGGCCTGCTGCGCATGGGCTTCCTGGCCAATTTCTTCTCGCGTCCGGTGATGAGCGGCTTCACCGTCGGCTCGGCCCTCGTCATCGCCTACGACCAATTGCCGACGCTGCTGGGCGCGGCGCCGCCGCATCCGCACACGCCCAGCGCGGCGCTGGGCGTCGGTTCGCTGCTGCTGCTGGTGCTGGCGCGCCAGTATCTGGCCGGATGGCTTAAGCGCTGCGGCTTGCCGCCGGTGGTGGCCGATATCGGCGCCAAGCTGGCGCCGATGGCGGTGGTGGTGGGCGGCATCGCGCTGATGTCCCTCACCAGCCTGGCCGGTATGGGCGTGCGCACCACCGGCGCGGTGGCGGCCGGCCTGCCGCACCTGAACCTGGCGACCTCCAGCCAGCACTGGGGCGCCTTGCTGCAACCGGGCTTGCTGATCGGCTTCATGGTGTTTCTGCTGTCGATGTCCGGCGCCCAGGCGCTGGCGCAAAAGCGCAACGAAAAGCTGGTCAGCAATCACGAACTGATGGGGCTGGGCGCCGCCAATGTGGCCAGCGCGCTGTCCGGCGGCTTTCCGGTGACCGGCAGCCTGTCTCGTTCCGCCGTCAATTTCGCGGCAGGCGCCAACACGCCGCTGGCCAGCCTGATCACCGCCGCGCTGTTGGCTTGCGCGCTGCTGCTGCCGACTGGCTGGCTGTCGCTGCTGCCGATGCCGGTGCTGGCCGCCACCATCATCGTCGCCGTGCTGGGCATGCTGGAACTGGACATCCTGCGCACCGCCTGGGACTATGACCGCGGCGACGCGCTGGCCTGGGCCGCCACCTGCCTCGGCGTGCTGGTGCTGGGCGTGGAGGCGGGCGTGGTCATTGGCGTGGCGCTGTCGATGGGCACGCTGATCTGGCGCGCCAGCCGGCCGCACATCGCGGTGCTCGGCCGCATCGCCGGCACCGAGCATTTCCGCAACATCGAGCGTTATCCGGCCGAAACCCGGCCGGAGGTGCTGATGTTGCGCATCGACGCCAATCTGTTCTTCGGCAACGTGGAGGCGATCAACGAGCGTATCGAGTGCGAACTGGCCACCCACCGCAGCGCGCACGACCTGGTGCTGGTGATGTCGGCGGTCAACTCGATCGACACCACCGCGCTGCTGGCGCTGTCGGAACTGAACCAGAGCCTGAAACAGCGCGGCATCGGCCTGCATCTGGCCGAGGTCAAGGGCCCGGTCATGGACCGGCTGCGCCACAGCAGCCTGTTGCGGCAATTGAACGGCACGCTGTTTTTGAGCACTGCAAATGCCTCAGATCAATTGCACCAAACAAAGGATGTTGCCTTACTATAAATAGTCATGGACTTGCTTGCATTTTGAACCTATGATCTGAGTGGTAACAGTTCAGATCAACCCCCATAATGGTTTCCGATGTTGGCCCGACTTGCCCGCCGTGCAGGAAAAATGTCTATCGCAGTCTTCGTCAGTGTGACGTTGACCGCCGTCGTAACTCTGGTTCTGACCACGTTCGCCCTGTATTTCTATCAGCTGGAACGGGCGCAGCGCTGGGAGCAACTGCGCACCACGCTGGCCAGCAGCGCCGATGAACTGGCCGTCGCCGTGGCGCTGCCGGCCTGGAATTTCGACGAGACGCAAATCGTCACCATCATGAAAAGCGGGTTGAGCAACCGCGACCTGTACGCCAGCGCGGTGACGCCGCTGGCCGGCAATCGTCCTTTCATCCTGGTCCGGAACGCGCAGGCGCAATTGGTGCTGGCCGACCGCCTGCCGTCCGACCCCGAGCTGCTGGCCGAGCAGCGGCCGATTGTGGCGCTTGGCCAGCATATCGGCACCATCACCGTTTACGCCTCGCCGGCACTGCTGGTCGAGCAACTGCGCCAGCGCCTGTACACCATCGCTGGCCTGATTTTCGTGCTGGACGTGACGCTGGTGCTCAGCCTCTACCTGCTGCTGTGGCAACTGATCTTCAAGCCGCTGACCAATATCGAACGCTATGCGGCCAGTGTGAAGGCCGGCCAGAATCCGGGCGCCTCGCCGCCGCGCGACTGGTACACCGGCGAACTCAAAACGCTGAACGCCTCCATCCGCGAGATGGTGCGGCTGATGGAAAGTCGCTACGTGGCCATGCACGCCAGCGAGGAGCGCCTGCAGATCGCCTCCAGCGCGGCGGCGATCGGCATCTGGGACTGGAACATCGTCAGCGGCCAGATGGTGTGGGACGAACAGATGTACCGCCTGCATGGCATGGAGGGACGCAAGCTGGATAACCCGTTCGAGGCCTGGCGCGGCATGGTGCACCCGGACGACGCCGTGCCGACCAGCATGCTGTTGCAGCAGGCGCTCAACGGCACCGCCGAATTCGACGTCGAGTATCGCCTGATCTGGCCGGACGGCTCGGTCCATTACATAAAGGCCGATGGCATGACCTTCCGCGACAGCGACGGCCACGCCATGCGCATGGTCGGCGTCAACTACGACGTCACCGCCAGCCGCGTGGCGGAGCAGGAGCTGCGCCGCCACCGCATCCATCTGGAGGAACTGGTTGCCGAGCGCACCAACGCGCTGTCGGTGGCGGTGCGCCAGGCGCAGACGGCCAACCACGCCAAGTCGACCTTCCTGGCCAATATGAGCCACGAGTTGCGCACGCCGCTCAATTCCGTCATCGGTTTCTCGCGCCTGATGGCCGATTCGAAGAACATGCTGCCGGAGGAGAAGCGCAACCTGGCCATCATCCACCGCTCCGGCCAGCACCTGCTCACGTTGATCAACGATATTCTCGAATTGTCCAAGATCGAGGCCGGCCGCGTCGTGCTGCAAACGGAAGTGGTCAACCTGAACGACATGCTGCAGGAAGTGATGGACATGGTCAGCATGCGCGCGATGCAGAACAACGTGGAGCTGGTGCTGGACAGCGTCGGCCTGCCGGCCAGTGCGCGGGTGGACGGCACCAAGCTGCGTCAGGTGCTGTTGAACCTGATGTCCAACGCGGTCAAATTCGCCGCGCAGGGCAAGGTCACGCTGAAGGTGCGCGGCCTTTCGCGCGGCAGCCAGTGCGAGCTGGCGTTTGCCGTCATCGACAATGGTCCCGGCATGAAGGAAGAGGATCAGGCGCGCGTGTTCGAGCCGTTCATCCAGGCCGACGGGCCGGGCGCGAAGGAGGGGACGGGTCTGGGCCTGACCATCTCGCGCGAGTTCGTGCAGCTGATGGGCGGCACGCTGGCGCTGCAATCGGCGCCGGGCAAGGGCGCCACCTTCTTCTTCGCCGTGATGGCGCAGGTGGCGGATGAGGCGCCCGCCGTGCGCCGCGATGAAGTCAGCCCACTGGCGCCGCAGCAGCAGCGCCGCGTGCTGGTGGCGGACGACAATGCCGATAGCGGCGCGCTGATGGAAAGCCTGCTCAAGCCACTCGGCTTTGATGTGGCGGTGGTCGGCGATGGCTTGCAGGCGCTGGCCATGATTGAAGTGTGGCTGCCGGACCTGGTGTTCATGGACTGGCGCATGCCGGGGCTGGATGGCATCGGCGCCACGCGTCAGATCCGCGCCAACCGGGACGGCCCGCAGCCGGCCATCGTGATGCTGACCGCGTCGGCTTTCGCCGAGGAGCGCGAGGACGCATTGGCCGCCGGCGCCGATGAGTTCATGCGCAAGCCGGTCGAGCAGGAGCAGTTGTACGCGGTGCTGGAGCAGCAACTGAACCTGCAATTCGTGCGTCGTCACCGCATGGCCGCGCGCCAGATGGCGCCGGCGCCGCTGGCAAGCCGCGATCTGCGGCGACTGGTGCCGGCGCTGCGCGCCGAATTGAAGACCGCCCTGCAGGAGCTGAATCTGGCGCGCGTGGCGGCGTTGCTGGAGCCGTTGCCGCCGGCGCTGGCCGACGTGGTGGCCGGCATCGGGCATCTGGTGCAGTTGCATCAGTATCCGCAATTGTGCGCTTTGCTGGACCAGGCGGGGAATGAACTGGAGCCTCTGGCCTGAGCGGTATATGATAGTGGACGCAATCCAGAGTAGTTGACTTGGCGAGAGATTTTTACATGCACCGGGATTTGTCGGAACAACACACCAAGGGCGAAGTGCTGATCGTGGAAGACACGCCGGCCTCGCTCAAGCTGCTGAGCGACCTGCTGACGGAGGCCGGCTACTATGTGCGTCAGGCCCCCAACGGCGAGCTGGCCCTGTGGACCGCGCAATCGCGGCCGCCGGAGCTGATCCTGCTGGACATCCGCATGCCCGGCATCGACGGCTTTGAGGTGTGCCGCCGGCTGAAGGCCACGCCGGCGCTGTGCCAGGTGCCGGTGATCTTCCTGTCCGCCCAGCACGACACCGACGACAAGGTGCGCGGCTTCGCGCTTGGCGCGGTGGACTTCATCGCCAAGCCGTTCCAGACCGAGGAAATCCTGGCCCGCACCGACGCCCATGTGCGCCTGGGGCGCGCGCAGAAGGCGCTGGCCGATGAACGCGCGTTGCTGGAACAACGCGTGGCCGAACGCACCGCCGAACTGGCGAAGGAAGTCGAGCAGCGCCGCGCCAACGAGGAATTCCTGCGCCTGGCCAGCAAGGTGTTCGAGGCGACCCAGGACGCCATCGTCGTCACCGACCGCACGGGGCGCATCGTCGCCACCAACCCCGCCTTCACGCAGATTTCCGGCTACAGCGCCGCCGAGGTACTGGCGCAGAGCATCGGCATGCTGCACGCCGGCGCCCACGACGCCAGTGCCCTCGACGCCATGCTGCAGTCGGTGATGAAGACCGGCCACTGGTCGGGCGAGATCATGGCGCGCCGCAAGAACGGCGACATCTATCCGGGCCTGCTCAGCGCCTCGGTGGTGCGCGACGAGAGCGGCCATGTGATGAACCACGTGGCCGTGTTCATGGACATCACGGAACGCAAGGCCGAGCAGCACCTGATCGATTTCCTGTCCAACCACGACGCCCTGACCGGCCTGCCGAACCGGCTGCTGGCGCGCCAGCGCTTTGCGCAGACGCTTAGCGCCGCCAGCCGCGAGGGCCGCTGCGTGGCCGTCATGTGCCTGGACCTGGACCGCTTCAAGAGCATCAACGACTCGTATGGCCACGACATGGGCGACAAGGCGCTGCAAGTGGTCTCCCGTTACCTGAGCGAGACCGTGCGCGAGGGCGACACCGTGACGCGCCAGGGCGGCGACGAGTTTCAGATCATCGTCGCCGACGATCCGCAATTGAGCGCCACCATGGCGCTGGCGCAGAACATCCTGGCTGGCTTGCGCAAGGAGCTGATGATCGATGGCCGGCAGATCACCGTCACGTCGAGCATCGGCATCGCCGTCAGCCTGAGTGACGGCGACAGCTTCGATGAACTGGTGCGCAACGCCGACACGGCGCTGTTCCGCGCCAAGGAAATCGGCCGTGACAACTACGCCATCTTCACCGAACGTATGGACGCCGAAATCCGCGACAAGCTGGCGATTCAGAGCCAGCTGCGCGGGGCCATCGCGCGCGCGGAGTTCGAGGTCCATTATCAGCCGCAGGTATGCCTGAAAACGGGCGCCGTGGTCGGTGCTGAGGCGCTGCTGCGCTGGAATAGTGCAGTGCTGGGCAAAGTGCCGCCCAACCGCTTCATCCCGCTGGCCGAGGAATATGGCCTGGTCAACAGCATCGGCGAGTGGGTGCTGGAGAGCGTGTGCGCGCAAATGAAGGTGTGGCAGGACCAGGGGCTGGGCAAAATCAAGGTGGCGGTCAACCTGGCGGCGGGGCAGTTCGCCAACGACGCCACCGTGCCCTATGTGGAAGCGACGCTGCGCAAATTCGGCGTGGCGCCTGAATATCTGGGCCTGGAGATCACCGAAGGCACAGTGATGGGCGATCCGGACAAGGCGGTGGCGGCGCTGCGCCGCCTGAAGGACATTGGCGTTGGCATCTCACTGGACGACTTTGGCACCGGCTATTCCAGCCTCAGTTACCTGAAACGCTTCCCGATCGACGTGCTCAAAATCGACAAATCCTTCGTTGACGATGTGACCACCAACAGCGCCGATGCGGCGATCGCGCTGTCGGTCATCTCGCTGGCACACAATTTGAATATGCGGGTCATAGCGGAAGGCGTGGAGACGCGCGAACAGGTGCAATTCCTGACCGATCGCGGGTGCGACGAGATGCAGGGCTACTACTACAGCCGTCCGCTGAATGCCGAAGGCTTTGCCGCGCTGGTGCGGGAAGGCCGCAACTTGTTAGATATGTAATCAACCTGTCCTCTGGAGCGTTATGGAAAAGAAGTTCAACACCGCCATCGCCGGCGCATGCCTGTTGTTGTGTTTAAGCGCGGCGCACGCCGCCACCCCGGCGGCGGCCAAGCCCGGTCCGTCGGATGCGCAGTTGAAGGCGGTCTACACGCAGGAATGGAAATGGCGCACCAGCCAGAAACAGGAGGACGGTGAGGACGATGACGACAGCGGTATATCGACCTCGCTGCCGCAAATCGACGCCGCCACCCAGAACAAGCGCCTGGTCTATTGGCAGGGCGTGATGAAGAAGCTGGACGGCATCAAGGAATCCCGCCTGTCGGCGCCGGAGCGCATCAACTACCAGGTGTACAAGTCGCAGATCGCCGCCTTCATCGCCGCGCAGCAGTTCAAGGAATACGAAAAGCCGCTGAACGCCGACACCGCCTTCTGGTCCAATATGACCTACACCGCGCGCCGTCCGATGAGCAAGGAAAAGGAGTACCGCGCCTACCTCAAGCAACTGGCCGACACGCCGCGCTACTTTAACGACGAAATCGTCAATATGCGTGCCGGCATGGCGCGTGGCTTCACGCCGCCGAAGATCACGCTGGTGGGGCGCGATGCATCGATCACCTCCGTGACCGATGCGAAAACCCCGCAGGACACGGTGTTCTACGCGCCGTTCAAGGACATGCCGGCCTCGATGCCGGACGCGCTGAAGGAAGAGCTGCGTGCGCAGGCGGCCAAAGTGATCGCCACCTCGGTGATCCCGGCCCACCAGTCGCTGCTGAAGTTCATGCGCGAAGAGTATGTGCCGGCCGCGCGCGAAGAACTGGCGGCCGAGAGTCTGCCGGATGGCAAAGCCTACTACCAGTCGAAGATCGTCGAATTCACCACCACCTCGCTGACGGCGGACCAGATCCACAATATCGGCCTGGAGGAAATGGCCAAGATCCGCACCGAGATGCTGGACGTGATGAAGCAGGTGAAATTCCAGGGCGATATGCCGGCCTTCCTGCGATTCCTGCGCACCGATCCGCAGTTCTACGCCAAAACCCCGGAAGAGCTGCTGATGCGCTCCGCCTGGGTGGCCAAGAAGTTCGACGGCAAGGTCTCGAAATACTTCGGCTATCTGCCGCGCCGCCGCTTCGCCATCATTCCGGTGCCGGATGACCAGGCGCCGTTCTACACCTCGGGCCGTGGCGGTCCGGGCGTCTACCTGGTCAACACCTACAACCTGCCGTCGCGCGCGCTGTACAGCATGCCGGCGCTGACACTGCACGAATCGGCGCCGGGCCACGCTTTCCAGATGCCGATCGCGATGGAGCAGAAGGGCCGTCCGCCGTTCCGCAACGCCTACATTTCCGCCTACGGCGAGGGCTGGGCGTTGTACACCGAGCGTCTGGGCGCCGAGATGGGCATGTACGAAACACCGTATGAAACCTTCGGCATGCTGAGTTATCAGGCCTGGCGCGCGTCGCGTCTGGTGGTCGACACCGGCATCCACAGCAAGGGCTGGACCCGCAAGCAGGCGCAGGACTACCTGAGCGAGAACACCGCGCTGTCCACGCACGAGATCGAAACCGAGGTGGACCGCTACATTTCGTGGCCGGGCCAGGCGCTGTCCTACTATCTGGGCGAGATGAGCATCCTCAAGGCGCGCAAGAAAGCCGAACAGGCGCTGGGGCAGAAATTCGACATCCGCAATTTCCACGACACCGTGTTGCAACTGGGCTCGGTGCCGCTGCCGGTGCTGGAGGCGCGCATCGACCAGTTCATCGCCGAAGGCGGCAAAAGCCCGTATCCTGACCTGGAGTGAGATGGAAATGAATAAGACCTTACTCGCCGCCGCCATGGCCGGCGCGCTGCTGGCCATGCCTGCCGTCGCCAACCCCGTCAAACCGAGGCCGCCCGAACCCGCCGGCGAGTTCGGCCCCGTGCTGGCGCAGTTGGTCAGCGAACTGAAGGCCTTGCCGGACGAGCCCAACTTCACCAGGCAGCTCGACAATTACGCCAAATTCGCGTTCTCGCCCGAGTTGCGCCCCAGGCTGAAGCGGCTCTTCGGCACCGAGCGCCCATTCCCGCTGGAGCGCGTGTCCGGCAGCGCCAAAGGCCAGGTCGATTATGTCGGCAAGATGGCGGCGCACAGTTACAAGCAGGCCAACGGCACCGAGTTCAGCTGGACTGAGGCGGTGGCCAACTTCACCACCGACAGGGCCGGCAGCGCCGTCACCAGCACCGGTTCGTGGCCGTCGCTGCTGGTGACGGCGCCGGGCAGCTCGTTCAGCGTGGTCAACATGGGTTTCAGCGGCAAGCAGCGGCGTGGCGCGGACGGTGTGGCGTATGGCGACGCAGTGGTCAAAATCGGCGTCGTCACCGCGCGCGCCATGCGGGCCGAAGGCGACAGCAAGGAGATCGTGCGGCTGGACGGCATTACCTTGCGCTCGGATGTGACACGGCGCGGCGCGATGGCGGAAATGGCATCGCGCACCACGGTCGATGCGATTGTGTTTGGCAATGAAAAAATCGAACGCACCAATGTCGCGTTCCGCCTGACGAACCTGCCGGCCAAGGCCTTGGCCGATCTGGACAAGGGCATGCGCGCGCAGCAAAACAGCCATCTGTCGCAGGCAGCGCAGACCAAGGCGCTGACCGGGCTGATGACCGACTTCGGCAAGCGCGCCATGGCCGCCGGCGCCACGCTGGTGATTGACGATATCAGCGCTTCCTATCGCGGGAATACGGCTTCGATCAAAGGCAGTATCGGCTTCCAGAAGTTAGTCGAGGCGGACTTCAGCAATGTTGCCTTGTGGGCCAAGAAAATGGTGGCGCGCTTTGAAGTGCGCGTGCCGGTGGCGCTGGTGAAAGACCTTGCGCGCGTGTTCGCCTCCAAGGACGGGGGCGCCGCCGCGCCGGATGCCGAACAGCTGATCGGCAAGGCCGTCAGCGACGGTTACGCCGTGCTGGACAAGCAGGTGCTGCGCTCGACCATCGAAATCAGGGACAGCAAGCTGATTGTCAATGGTAAGGAGATCGATGCGGCGGCCCACATGAAAACCTTCAGCCGCAAAGTGCTGCCGCCGGCGGCGCAGCCGCCAATCGCACCGGAAAGGCAGCCGGAACCGGCTGCCGAGTAGTCAGCTTACGCGGTCAGCATGTCGTTGGCGATCCACTCCAGCACCGGCGGGCGGTGTGGTTGCCAGCCCAGCTTGCGGGCGCGGGCGCCGCGCACGCGGCTGTTCGAACCCAGGCCATAGGAAGCCATTTCGTCGCCCCATGCTTCTTTGGCCTGTTCCAGCGGCCAGTCCTGCGGCTCGCCCAGGCCCAGGGCTGTGGCGATCGCGCCGCTCATGTCGCGGAACGACGCCTCGCCGCTTTCGACGAAATAGAAGGCGCCGGCGTCGGTCTTGTCCAGCGCCAGCAGGTACAAATCCACCACATCGTCAATGTGCACATTCGACCAGATATTGCGGCCGGGGCCGACGTGGCGGACGATGCCGCTCTTGCGCGCCTGCTTCAGCAGCCGTGGCAGCTGCACCGAGTCGCGCGGCAGCGCGCCGTGGCCGTAGATCAGCGTATTGCACAGCACCGCCGAGCGCACGCCGTGGTTGGCGGCGTCCAGCACCAGGTTGTCGATCGCCACGCGGGCGGCCTTGTCGGCGGTGGGTTCGGGAAGCTGATCTTCGTGGTAGATCTGGTCCGTGCCTGCGCCGCCCGAGGCGTCGCCGACGATGCTCGATCCGCTGGTGTGCAGCAACACCTTGCCCGAACCGGCCAGTCCCTCGATCAGCGCTTCGACCGCCGCGCGGTTGTCGCTGCTGGCGGCGTTGATGACGGCGTTGGCCGCGCGTGCCTGCGCGCTCAGCAGTGCACGATCATCCAGCGCGCCGAGTATGCCGGTCACGCCGATCTTCTTCACTTCTTCCAGTTGTTCTGGTTGGCGCACCAGGCCAACAACTTCATGGCCGGCCTTGACCAGACCAGCGGCGATCGAGCCGCCGATAAAACCGGCCGCACCGGTGACGAATACTTTCATGTCCTGCTCCTTGATGTCTGTTTCTGATGCAGACAGTATGGGGACGCGACGAACGCGTGCCAATAGGTCACGGAGCAAAGCTCCCTTGCGCCGGCTTCAATAATCAGAAGTAAACGGTGTGGCTCGGGGCAGGGCGGTACTTAAAATATGAGGGGAAACTTTAGCGCGGGCTTGGGCGCCGGAGGGACTGCTGGTCGCGTCGTCAGCTGCTTATGGGGCTGGCGGCGGAAGAGGTGTAAGGCTTAGAAATAAACGGTGGCGGTGATGGTCGATTTGTACGTGTCCGGCTGCGGCGTGGATTGCGCTGGAATCGTGCCATACACGGTCAGGGTTTGCAGGCTGCCGGTGCCGGTGCCGGATTTGGTGTCGCTGCCTGGCGTGTTACCCCAGTTGGTGGCGCCGGCGGTCTGGTACAGGTTGTAGGCGACAGTGCTGGTGTTGGCGCCGGTGCCGCTCATGACGCGCGCGCCGATGGTGGAGCCGGTGCCGGTGCCGGCGTTCAGACCGATATTGTAGGGCGTGGTGTTGGTGCACGTTACCTGCAACTGGCTGGTCTGGTTGACGGCGGTCGCCAGTACCCCCTGCGACTGGCCGAAGTCCAGCGTGCTGGTGGCGATGATGCAGTCGGCGATGATTTTCAGGGTGACGTCGAAGGTCTGGGTTTTGGTGGTGATTGCGCCGCTCAGCATCGGCACCATGGCGGCGCCGAAAGCGGCGACGAGTGCGGCACGGGTGATGGTTTTGCTTCTCATGATGTTCTCCTGTCGAGGTTGGTTGTTGGCGCGTTCTGAACAACTTTTGTTTCCGAACTCCAATGAAGTCCAGTATTACTCAACAAATCAAACGCTGCTTTTGCCGGATGTGGCAGTACTTTTGACAGCGTGGAAATCGGCAAATTTATTTTCCGTACGGCACTTTTTTACAACAGCCGCCACGCGCCAGCAGAAAAAGCGTTCTGACCGTGATAATTCGCACCGCAATGGTGCGCGATGCGATATGTTGGTGCGTTGTGGCGCGCACGGCGTGGTGTTTGGCTGGCATGCTGATTGCATAGGACAGCACATTATTTAAACATTCTTGCCATCATGCCCGACTGCACCGTATCGCGTGACCCTGCCGCCAGCCACAGCGCCTGGCGGGCCGGCCTCACGCTAGGCTTTGTTGATGACGCCGGCACCACACGGCTGCTGGACAAGATGCACTACGGTCCGTTGCGCGTGCAGAAGGCGCTGTACGCGGAAGGTCCGCGAGTGTGCCAGGCCATCATCGTCCATCCGCCGGGCGGCGTGGTGGGCGGTGACCAGCTGGAAATCGACATCGGCGTGGGCGACAACGCGCACGCCTTCATCACCACACCCGGCGCGGCCAAGTGGTACCGGGCGAACGGCAAGGTGTCGCGCCAGTCGGCACACCTGCATGTCAACGAAAACGCCGCGCTGGAATGGCTGCCGCAAGAGACGATCTTTTTTGATACCGCTAACGTGGTGCTGGAGCAGCATGTGGAACTGGCCGCCGGCGCCACCTTCCTCGGTTGCGAGATTCTGTGCATGGGCCGGCGCGGTTCGGGCGAGGTGTTCAACGCGGGCCGCATCCGCCAGCGCAGCAGCATCCGCCGCGAAGGGCGGCTGATCTGGTGGGAGCAGGGCGATATGGTCGGCGGCCGCCTCGATAGTCCGCTGGCGCTGAACGGCCACACCGTCTGCGCCACGCTGATCGCGGCCGGCAAGCCGCTGCCCGCCGCCGTGTTGAACGAGTTATTGATTCAAATACGCGCCGACATCGCCGCCGATGGCGAGCATGTTTTCGGCGTCACGCACACCAGGGGCGTGCTGGTGGCGCGCCATCTCGGCGACGACAGCGAAACCGCGCGCCGCCTGATGCTGACCGTTTGGCGCCGTCTGCGCCCGCACCTGTTGCAGCGCGAGGCGGTCACGCCGCGCATCTGGCAAACCTGAAAGAGCACACAATACATGGACCTGACGCCACGCGAAAAAGACAAGTTGTTGATTTTTACCGCAGGCCTGGTGGCGGAACGCCGCAAGGCGCGCGGATTGAAGTTGAACTACCCGGAAGCGGTGGCGCTGATTACCTGCGCCATCATGGAAGGCGCCCGCGACGGCAAAACTGTCGCAGAACTGATGTCCGACGGCACGCGCATACTCACGCGCGCCGACGTCATGGAGGGTATCCCCGAAATGATCCCTGACATCCAGGTCGAAGCGACGTTCCCCGATGGGAGCAAGCTTGTGACTGTCCACCACCCCATCCCATAAAGGAGTTCATCATGATCCCAGGTGAATACAAGCTTGAAGAGGGCGAGATCGGCCTGAACGAGGGCCGCCAGACCACCACCGTGGTGGTCACCAATCAGGGCGACCGTCCGGTGCAGATTGGCTCGCATTTCCATTTTTTTGAAGTCAACTCGGTGCTCAAGCTGGAGCGCTGGAAGGCTTACGGCATGCGCCTGAATATCGCCGCCGGCACCGCCGTGCGCTTTGAGCCGGGCCAGCAGCGCACCGTGGAACTGGTGCGGCTCGATGGCGATCAGGAAGTGTATGGCTTCAACGGTAAAGTCATGGGGAAACTGAGCTGATATGGTGACCATCTCGCGCCGCGCCTACGCGGAGATGTTCGGCCCGACCACCGGTGACCGCATCCGCCTGGCGGACACTGAACTGTTTATCGAAATCGAGAAGGACTACGCGACCTACGGCGAAGAAGTGAAGTTCGGCGGCGGCAAGGTGATCCGCGACGGCATGGGCCAGTCGCAGCGCGTGGCGGCGGACGTGATGGATACGGTGATCACCAACGCGGTGATTGTCGACCACTGGGGCATCGTCAAGGCGGATATCGGCTTGAAGAACGGCGTGATCGCCGGCATCGGCAAGGCCGGCAACCCGGACATCCAGCCGAATGTGACGATGGCGATCGGCGGCGCGACCGAGATTATCGCCGGCGAGGGCATGATCGTCACCGCCGGCGGCGTCGACACGCACATCCACTTCATCTGCCCGCAGCAGATCGAGGAAGCGCTGATGAGCGGCGTGACGACCATGATCGGCGGCGGTACCGGGCCGTCGGCCGGCACCTCGGCCACCACCTGCACGCCGGGGCCTTGGCATCTGCACGCGATGCTGCAGGCGGCCGACGCGTTTCCGATGAATCTGGGCTTCCTCGGCAAGGGCAATGTCAGTTTGCCGGAACCGCTGGAGGAGCAGGTGCGCGCCGGCGCCATCGGCTTGAAGCTGCACGAAGACTGGGGCAGCACGCCGGCCGCCATCGACAATTGCCTGACGGTGGCCGACAAGATGGATATCCAGGTCGCCATCCACAGCGATACGCTCAACGAGGGCGGCTACCTGGCCGACACGCTGGCGGCGTTCAAGGACCGCACCATCCACACCTTCCACACCGAAGGCGCGGGCGGCGGCCACGCGCCGGACATCATCGCGGCGGTGGGCGAGGGCAATGTGCTGCCGTCGTCGACCAATCCCACCCGGCCATTCACGGTCAACACGCTGGATGAGCATCTGGACATGCTGATGGTGTGCCATCACCTGGATGCGGCGATCACCGAGGACGTGGCGTTCGCCGAATCGCGCATCCGCCGCGAGACCATCGCCGCCGAGGATATCCTGCACGATATCGGCGCGATTTCGATGATGTCGTCCGATTCGCAGGCCATGGGCCGCGTGGGCGAAGTGATCATGCGCACCTGGCAGACGGCGCACAAGATGAAGGAGCAGCGCGGGCCGCTGGCGCCGGATTCGTCGCGCAACGATAACTTCCGCGTCAAGCGTTACATCGCCAAGTACACCATCAATCCGGCGATCACGCACGGCATCGCGCATGCGGTGGGTTCGGTGGAGGTGGGCAAGATCGCCGATCTGGTGCTGTGGAAGCCGGCCTTCTTCGGCGTCAAGCCGCAGACGATCCTCAAGGGCGGCATGATCGCGGCGGCGCTGATGGGCGATCCGAATGCATCGATTCCTACGCCGCAGCCGGTGCATTACCGGCCGATGTTCGGCGCCTTTGGCGGCGGCTTGAAGAAGTCGTTCACCTTCGTGTCGCAGGCGTCGTATGACGCCGGCATCGGCGAGGCGCTCAAGTTGAATAAAACGCTGATCGTGGCGAAGGGCATGCGCACGCTGCGCAAGTCCGACATGATCCATAACGGCCTGGCGCCGAAGATGGATGTCGATCCCGAAACCTATGAAGTGCGCGCCGATGGCGAATTGCTGGTTTGCGAGGCCGCGGTCAAGCTGCCGATGGCGCAGCGCTATTTCCTGTTCTGACTTTGCTGACCGATTATAGATTATCGATTATCGATTATGTTAACACTCCATACTAAAGTCGCGCACGCCGATGCCGTATCGGCCAACGTCGCCGCGCAACTGGTGCTGCCTTATGAACTGCGCGAGAAGTGCCGCCTGCGCGCGGCCTTGGATACGGGCGAGGAGGTCGCTGTATTCACCGTGCGTGGCACGGTGCTGCGCGATGGCGATCTGCTGACCGGTGAAGACAAACGCGTGATTCGCGTGGTGGCCGCGCCGGAGCCGACTTACAAGGTGACCTGCGCCGATGCCCACACGCTGCTGCGCTGCGCCTTCCATCTCGGGAATCGTCACACGCAGGCGCAGGTGGGCGACGGCTTCCTGCGCATCCGCGCCGATGCGGTGTTGAAGGAGATGCTGGCCGGCCTGGGCGCGACGGTGGTGGAGCAGCTGTCAGCGTTCGAGCCGGAGTCTGGCGCCTACGGCGGCGGCCATGGACACCATCACGACCACGGACTGGGTCCGCTGGCGCCTATCCCGCTGCGCCAGAAGATTCACCGTCCGGGCGATCCGAAGTAAATGCAAGCTGCCGCGCTGCTCCATCTGCTGCAATTCGCCAGTCCGGCGCTGCCGATCGGCGCGTACAGCTATTCGCAGGGGCTGGAAGCGGCGCTGGAGCGCGGCGAGGTGCGCAACGCCGATACCGCGCGCGCCTGGATCATCCGCCACCTGCACGAGGTGGTGGCGCAGTGGGAAGCGCCCATCGCCTGGCGCCTGATGCACGCCTGGACGCGCCGCGACTGGCGCGCCGTCAGCGACTGGAACGAAAGATTCATCGCCTCGCGCGACAGCGGCGAATTCCGCGCCGAGACCATCCAGATGGGCTACTCGCTCACCAAACTGGTCGCGGAGCTGGGCATTACCGATGCCGACACGCTGGCCCACCTGCAAGGCGAAACCGAGGTCGCGCTGCCCACCGCCTTCGCCTGCGCCGTCGCCGCGTTGAACATCCCGCACCACGCCGCGCTGCTGGCCATGCTGTTCGCCTGGGCCGAGAACCAGGTGCTGGTGTGCGTCAAGTCGGTGCCGCTGGGGCAGGTGGCCGGCCAGCGCATGCTGCTGTCGCTGCGCGCCGAGATCGAAGCCGCCGCCCGGCATGCGCAAACCGTCGGCGATGACGACATGTGCAACTGGGCGCCGGGCCTGTCGCTGCTGTCGATGCAGCACGAAGTTCAATACAGCCGTTTATACCGATCCTGAAAGAGCACTATGACACCATCCAATCCACTCCGCGTCGGCATCGGCGGCCCCGTCGGTTCGGGCAAGACCGCCCTGTGCGAAATGCTGTGCAAGGGCATGCGCGACCATTACGACATGGCCGTCATCACCAATGACATCTACACCAAGGAGGACATGGAGATCCTGCTGCGCGCCGACGCGTTGCCGGCCGAGCGCCTGATGGGCGTGGAAACCGGCGGCTGCCCGCACACGGCGATCCGCGAAGACGCCTCGATCAACCTCGAAGCCATCGCCCGCATGCAGGCCGACTTCCCCAACCTGGACCTGATTCTGGTGGAATCCGGCGGCGACAACCTGGCCGCCACCTTCAGTCCCGAGCTGTCCGACCTGACCATCTACGTGATCGACGTCGCCGGCGGCGAGAAGATTCCGCGCAAGGGCGGTCCCGGCATCACCCGCTCCGATCTGCTGATCATCAACAAGACCGACCTGGCGCCGCACGTCGGCGCGGACTTGGACGTGATGGCGCGCGACGCCAAACAGCAGCGCGGCAGCCGTCCGTTCATCTTCACCAATCTGCGCAGCGGCGACGGCGTCAGCGCCGTCATCGACTACATCCGCCAACAAGGCTTGCTGGACCAGTAAAGGAGCAACCATGAAAAAGACCCTCACCGCATTGACGCTGGCCGCCGCCAGCGGCGCCGCCTTCGCCCACACCGGCGACAGTGCGCACACGCACGGCTTCCTGGCCGGCTTTATGCACCCGTTCACCGGACTGGATCATCTGCTGGCGATGCTGGCCGTGGGCGCATGGAGCGTGCGCCAGCCGAACGCCCAATGGCTGCCGGCCACCTTCATCGGCATGCTGTTGATCGGCATGGCGAGCGGCGCGCTGGGACTGCACATTCCCGGTCTGGAGACTGGCATCGCATTGACGGTGGCGTTGATGGGCGTGTTGCTGGTGGCGGCCACGCGGCTGCCGGCGGCCGCCGGCACGGTGATGGTCAGTGTGTTCGCCATCCTGCACGGTAACGCGCATGGTCAGGAACTGCCGCAGGCGGTCAGCGCCGGCGGCCTGCTGGCCGCCAGCCTGCTGCTGGTGTATGGCGGGAATCTGCTGGCCCGCGTCAGCCCTGCGCTGGCGGTGAAGGCGTCCGGTGTGGCGATCGCCGCCACCGGCGTGATGCTGACGGCGACGGCGTAAAACCGCCTAGTTGCGCTCTTCGCTGCGGCGTTCCTGCAGCACGATGGGCGCTTCGTTTTTTGGATACAGGCCGTGGTGGCCGTCGTAGATGGCGCGGATGGCGGCCATGTCGGCCTCTTGGTCGCCGCTCAGGTGCAGATGGTCGACCATGCCCAGCGTCTTGTTCGGGTAATCGATATACACCAGGCACAGTGGCACCCCGGCTTCCAGCGCCAGATGGTAGAAGCCGGTCTTCCAGTTGGGCCGATAGGCACGCGAGGCTTCGGGCGTGATGGCCAGCCAGTACCAGTCGGCGGCGTTCATGCGCTCGGCCTGCGAGCGGATCATGCCCTGCGGCGCGCTGCGGTCGACCGGCTCGCCCCCCATCGCCCGGAACCAGCCGCCCAGCGGCGATTTGAACAGCGAGTCCTTGGCCAGCCAGCGGAACGGCAGGTGCATCGCCCATTTGCACATCAGACCGATGACGAAGTCCCAGTTCGAGGTATGCGGATACACCACCACGATGCCGCGCGGGCCGGGCAGCGGGCGGTACAGGAAACGCCAGCCGAACAGATTCAATATCTGTAGCGGCAGGCGCCGGCGCCAGGTGGGCAGCGCCGCCGGCTTCAGTTCGTCATCAGTCATCTCACTATACCCTGTGGTCTTATATAATTTGCACTATTGACAGCCTTGTAGCGAGCTGGTCAAAAAAGCTGCGCGCATTCTATATTGGCCTTGGCGGTGGGGCAAGCTTTGAACTTTCCTCATCATTTCCCGTCCAACGAGCATGACGACGAAATCGATACTCTGCGTGGGCGTCGGCGAGCCGGGCTTGCCGGCGCACTGGCAGGTGGTGCGGACGGAGAGACTGGCCGAGGCGTGCCGTCATTTAAAGGCGCACGCCTGCGCCGTCGGCCTGCTGCTGGTGCGGGACACCGACAGCTGCGCCGATCTCAACGCCTTGCTGCTCGATCATTTTGCCCCGCACTGGATCGCCGTGATGCCGCCGTCGCTGCTGGAACAGCCGGCGTGGTGCCAGTTGCTGCGCGATCACTGTGACGACTACCACACCTGGCCGCTCGATCATCAGCGGCTGCGGCAGGCCGTGGGCCACGCGCTCGGCATGGCCGCGCTGCGTGCCGGGCCGGCGCCGCCGCAGGGCGGCGACGAGGTCACGCTCACCGGCCAGAGCGCCGCCATCACGCGCTTGCGGCGGCAGATCGTCAAGGTGGCGGCGGCCAGCGCGCCGGTGCTGATCTGGGGCGAGAGCGGCAGCGGCAAGGAGCTGGCGGCGCAGGCGGTGCACGCGCAGTCGCCGCGCCGCAAGGGGCCGTTTGTGCCGATCAACTGCGGCGCGATTCCGGCGCAACTGATCCAGTCCGAGTTATTCGGCCACGAACGCGGCGCCTTTACCGGCGCGGCGCGCGACAAGCGCGGCCTGATCGAAAGCGCGCAGGGCGGCTCGATCTTCCTCGATGAAATCGGCGACCTGCCGATGGAGTTGCAGGCCAACCTGCTGCGCTTCCTGCAGGAACACACCATCTACCGCGTGGGTGGCACGCGCAGCATCGCGGTCGACGCGCGCGTCATCGCCGCCTCGCACGTCGACCTGGCGCAGGCGGTGCGGCGCGGCGTCTTTCGCGAAGACCTGTACTACCGCCTCAATGTGCTGGCGCTGGATGTGCCGTCGCTGCGCGAACGCAAGGACGACCTGCTGCCGCTGGCCGAGCATTTCTTCCGCACGTTCTCCAGCGAGCGCGCGCCGCGCGTGAAAGGCTTCAGCGGCCGCGCCGCGCAGGCGATCCGCGAGCATGACTGGCCCGGCAATGTGCGCGAGTTGATCAACCGCGTGCGGCGCGCCATGGTGATGGCCGAGGGCCGCCTGATCCTGCCGCACGACCTGGGCCTGGTGTCGGCCGCGCCGGCCAGCGCGCCGCTGCAACTGGACGACGCCCGCATCCGCGCCGAGCGCGACGCCATCGACGCCAGCCTGCTGCGCGCCGGCCGCAACATCACGCTGGCCGCGCGCGACCTCGGCGTATCGCGCATGACGCTTTACCGGCTGCTGGCCAAGCATGGCATCGATGGAGCGTCGCGCGCCAGTTACACCAACGGCCAGAGTGAATGAGCGGTGGCGCTGTCACAGCGGCGTGACGGCGGGCGTCGCGCCGGCCGGCAGGACAGGCGGCGCCACGGCGCGGAAGCCTTGCGGATCAATAGCTTGGCGCGCATGGCACCAAGCTTGCGGAAGAAGTGAGACCGGAGGATCGGCCCCCGGTTACATTCACTTTCTTTGCAAGGTAGGAGCAATTATGAAAAAAATCCTGATCGGCGCGGCTATCGCGCTGGCCTTTGGTGCGCAGGCTCACGCGCAAAACTCGGTTTCGCAAACCGGCGCTGGCGTCAGCGCCAACGACACGGCGAGCGCCTCGCTGGACGGCAGCACCCACACCGCGAACAACAATAACAACAGCACCGGCGCCGCCAGCGCCAGCGCGCTGGCCGGCGTGGCGGCCAACAACGGCGGCACGGCGACGTCGAACTTCAGCAACGCGTTCAACACCTCCAGCGCCAATGCCAACAGCGCGCTGACCGGCACCGTGCGTGATAACTGGGTCGACTACATCGGCAACGCCGCCAGCAACAGCGGCAACAGCACCGGTGGCGCCGGTGTGGGCGGCGCCGGTGGCACGGCCACCGGCGGTCATGCGACCGGCGTTGGCGGCGTTGGCGGCTCGTCCGGCAGCGGCGCCGGCGGCAGCGGTGGAGCGGGCGGCTACGCCACCAACGGCAGCGCGTCCAATGGCTCGCCGTATGCCGGCGGCAGTAGCGGTGGTAGCGGCGGCGCGGGTGGCGCCGGGCTGCTCGCCGACGCAGGTGAACGGGTCGCCGGCAAAGCCGCGTCCGTACAGCGCCGCCGCCGCGCCCTTGATTACTTCGATCTGCTCCACCGTGGCC
>NZ_WWCP01000038.1 GCF_009857505.1 Duganella lactea | reverse complement strand
GACAAGGGCGCCTATCTGACACACGGGTTCAACTACCCAAAGTCTGGTCGGCGTCACCCTGCCTGACCGTTGCCACCTCCACATTATCCGGCGATGGCGCGGTAGATTCAATATACGAGGTCTGACATTCGCACACGGGCTCAACTGCGCAGCAGTTGAGCCCGTGTGCGAATGTCAGACCTGACACCGGGTTTTCGTCCAACGGATTTTGCATATCGAAGCGTAAAACTATTCGTTTTGAATTCGGATGGACGGATTTATGCTGAATGCCATGATCAATTCTGGGGACGAACCTCATGAGCATTCTTCTCATCAGCGGCAGCCCGGCGGCGCCGTCGAGCACCGGCCGTTTGCTGGACCATGTGGGCGACAAGCTGGCCGCGCTGGGTCATCGCCACAGCAAGCTGCTGGTGCGCGACCTGCCTGCCAAAGCGCTGTTGCACGCCGATTTCGCTGATCTGAATCTGAAGCGCGCGCTCGACGCCGTCGCCGAGGCGGATGCGGTGGTGATTGCCACGCCTATTTATAAGGCGTCTTACACCGGCGTGCTGAAAGCCTTTCTCGACCTGTTGCCGCAGGACGGCTTGAAGGACAAGCTGGTGCTGCCTTTGGCCACCGGCGGCAGTCAGTCGCACATGCTGGCGCTGGATTACGCGCTGCGCCCGGTGCTGCACGCGCTGGATGCGCGCCAGGTCTTCACCAGTGTTTACGCCACCTCGCAGCAGTTGACCTGGCATGACGTCAGCGGCCTGACGGTCGATCCGGCCATCGCCTGGCGCATTCAGGCGGGTGTGGATGCGCTGTCGGCGGCGCTGAACGCATTGCGCCAGCAGTCGGACGATGTGTTCGTCACGCAGGCGCAGCCAGTGCGGCTGGCGCGCTAAGGAACCGTGATGAGTACCGATCAGAAACGCGCCGCACGTCGGCACACTCTGGGCCTGCTGTTCGCGGCGGGCGTGTTGGCGGCTAGCGGTTCGACGCCCGCGCATGCGCAGGGCCGGCAGGAAGTGCGCATCGGCTATCAGAAGTACGGCACGCTGACGCTGCTGAAAGGCCGCGGCACGCTGGAACAGCGTCTGGCGCCGCGCAACATCACCGTTAAATGGACCGAGTTCCCGGCCGGCCCGCAGTTGCTGGAGGGGCTCAACGTCGGCAGCGTGGACTTTGGTACCGTCGGCGAAGCGCCGCCGATCTTTGCGCAGGCGGCTGGCGCCAATCTGGTTTATGTCGGCAATGAGCCGCCGTCGCCGGCTAGCGAGGCGATTGTCGTGCCGAAGGATTCCAGACTGCGCACCGTCGCGGACTTGAAGGGCAGGAAGGTCGCGCTGAACAAAGGCTCCAACGTGCACTACCTGCTGGTCAAGGCGCTGGAAAAGGCCGGCGTGGACTACAAGGATATCAGCGTGGTCTTCCTGCCGCCGGCCGATGCGCGCGCGGCGTTCGAGCGCGGCGCCGTCGACGCCTGGGTGATCTGGGACCCGTTCCTGGCCGCCGCCGAGAAGCAGATCGGCGCCCGCGTGCTGGCCGACGGCAAAGGCCTGGTGGCCAATCACCAGTTCTATCTGGCCTCGCGTCCATACGCCGAGAAAAACGGTGAGATTGTCCGCATTCTGCTGGAGGAAATCGCCAAGGTCGATGAGTGGGGCGCAACGCATCCGAAGGAGGTGTCGCAGCTGCTGGCGGCGCAGACCGGCCTCGATGTGGACGTGGTGGCGCTGGCCGCTTCGCGCTACAGCTATGGCGTGAAGCCTATCAGCAAGGAGGTGCTGGAACAGCAGCAAAAGCTGGCCGATACCTTCGCCAATCTGAAACTGATCCCGAAACCGATCGCGGTGAAAGACGCACTGCCGCCGGCCAAACAGCTGGCGGCGCAATAAGGAATCAAGATGTCGCTGAATATTTTCTGGTTTATTCCGACCCATGGCGATAGCCGCTACCTCGGCACCTCCAAGGGCGCCCGCCCGATCGACGCCAACTATCTGAAACAGGTGGCGGTGGCGGCCGATACGCTGGGCTACGACGGCGTGCTGCTGCCGACCGGCCGCTCCTGCGAGGACGCATGGGTGGTCGCCTCGTCGCTGATTCATGTCACGCAAAAGCTCAAGTTCCTGGTGGCGATCCGCCCGGGTCTGACCACGCCTGGCCTGGCGGTGCGCATGGCCTCGACCTTCGACCGGTTGTCCAACGGCCGTCTGCTGATCAACGTCGTCACCGGCGGCGATCAGGGCGAGCTGGAAGCGGACGGCTTGTTTGCCGATCACGCCAAGCGCTACGAGATCTCGGATGAATTCATCCGCGTGTGGCGCGCTTCGCTGGCGGGTGAGGGCGGCGACAAGGGCTATGATTTCGAGGGCAAGCACATCACCGTCAAGGGCGCGAAGACGTTGTACCCGCCGGTGCAGAAGCCGTATCCGCCGCTGTACTTCGGCGGCTCGTCGGAACCGGCGCACGAACTGGCGGCCGAGCAGATGGATGTCTACCTGACCTGGGGCGAGCCGCCGGCGGCGGTGAAAGCGAAGCTGGACGACATCCGCGCCCGCGCCGCCAGGTATGGCCGCAGCGTCAAATTCGGCATCCGCCTGCACGTCATCGTCCGCGAGACCAATGAGGAAGCCTGGCGCGCGGCCGATGAACTGATCAGCCATCTGGACGATGAAACCATCGCCAAGGCGCAGACGGCCTTCGCCAAAATGGATTCGGTAGGACAGCAACGCATGGCGGCTTTGCACGGCGGCCGCCGTGACAAGCTCGAAGTATCCCCCAACCTCTGGGCCGGCGTGGGACTGGTGCGTGGTGGCGCCGGAACCGCGCTGGTGGGGGACCCCGACACCGTGGCCGCGCGGATCAAGGAATACGCCGATCTGGGGATCGAGACCTTCATCTTCTCCGGTTATCCGCACCTGGAAGAGTCGTACCGTTTCGCGGAGCTGGTGTTCCCGTTGCTGGGCAAGGGCAAGGACCACGGCGAGCAATCGCTGACCGGCCCTTTCGGCGAGATCATGGCCAGCGATATCCTGCCCCAGCGGAAGGCGGCATAAGATGAACAAAACGAAACCGCGCCAGAGCGCATGGACCCCGTGGATACTGCCGGTGCTGCTGATCGCGCTGTGGCAGCTGTCTTCTCAACTGGGCTGGCTGTCCAGCCGCATCCTGCCCGAACCCTGGGCGGTGGCCAAGGCCTTCTGGGCGCTGGCCGAATCGGGCGAGCTGTGGACGCACTTGCGCACCAGCTTGTGGCGCGCCGCCACCGGCTTTGCCATCGGCGCGGGCCTGGGCCTGGCGCTTGGCCTGCTGACCGGCAGCTTTCGCAGCGCCGAAACGCTGCTCGACACCACGTTGCAGATGATCCGCAATATTCCAGCGCTGGCGCTGATTCCGCTGGTGATCCTGTGGTTCGGCATCGACGAAACGGCGAAGCTGTTCTTGTTGGCGGTGGGCGTGTTCTTCCCGGTGTACCTGAATACCTTCCACGGCATCCGCTCGGCGGACCAGGGGTTGATTGAAATGGCGCGCAGTTACGGCTTGTCCGGCTGGCCGCTGTATCGCGACGTGATCCTGCCGGCGGCGCTGCCGTCGATACTGGTCGGCGTGCGCTTCTCGCTGGGCCTCGTCTGGGTGCTGCTGATCGTGGCCGAGACGATTTCGGCGCAGGCCGGCATCGGCTACATGACCATGAACGCGCGCGAGTTCCTGCAGACCGACGTGGTACTGGTCGGGATTCTGCTGTACGCCCTGCTGGGCAAGCTGGCTGATTTGGTGTCGCGCGGGATGGAGAAGCACTTCCTGCGCTGGAATCCCGCATACCGTTAAGGAGCAAGCATGTTAACTTCGACCGCTGTATTCGATACGGGTGCGCTGCCGCGCGAAGGCGCCACCTGGACCTCGGCGCAACCGCCACGCCGCCAGGGGGTGTCCCTGAATCTGGAGGGCGTGGGCAAGTCCTTCGGCTCGCGCCAGGTGCTGCATGATGTGGACCTGAAGCTGCAACCGGGCGAGTTTGTCGCCGTGGTGGGGCGCAGCGGCTGCGGCAAGAGCACGCTGCTGCGCGCGGTCGCCGGCCTGGAGACGGTGGAGCAGGGCGGCATCAAGGTGGGGACGGGCACTATCACCGCCAGCATCCGCATCATGTTCCAGGAAGCGCGCCTGCTGCCATGGAAGACGGTGCTGGAGAATGTGGCGATCGGGTTGCCGCGTTCTTTGAACGCGGCGGCGGCCGCGCTGGCGACGGTCGGCCTGGCCGAGCGTGCCGATGACTGGCCGGCCGAGTTGTCCGGCGGCCAGCGTCAGCGCGTGGCGCTGGCGCGCGCGCTGCTGCATGAGCCGCAATTGCTGCTGCTGGACGAGCCACTGGGCGCGCTGGATGCGCTGACCCGCATCGAAATGCAGCAGCTGATCGAATCCTTATGGCTGGCGCGCGGCTTCACCGCCGTGCTGGTCACGCACGATGTGCAGGAGGCGCTGGCGCTGGCCGACCGCGTGGTGCTGATCGAGGACGGCCGCATCACGCTGGACATGAAAGTCGACCTGCCGCGCCCGCGCGCACGCGGCAACCCCGCTTTCGCCGCGCTGGAGCAGCGCCTGCTGGGCCGCATCCTGCATCAAACTGCCGCCTCCGCATCGGCCGCCATCGCCGCCGCCGCTTGATCCATGGCCGGCTCACCCGCGCGAGTGGGCCGGCCATGCGCCTTTAGACAGATACCCATCCCTCGGTGTTCCGTTATGATAACTGCATGCGGATATGATCGATTTTATCGATAGTAAAGCGGTAAATTTTTCGTTTTACAACTGTGGATGTGGCGAGCATAATCGTCCTCACTCGAACAATCATGTTCCTTACATTAGGAGTTTCTAAATGAAAAAAATTATTGCCCTGCTGATCGCCGCTGGTGTTTCCCTGACCGCGTTTGCCGCCCCTGAAAACTTCACCTCGGACGAGCATCACACGTTCTCCAGCTTCAGCTACAGCCACTTCGGCTATTCCACTCAGCAGAGCCGTTTCAACAACACCAAAGCCAAAATCACCCTGGACCGCGCCGCCAAGACCGGTTCGGTGGACGCCGTCATCGACGCCAAATCGGTGGACACCGGCTCGAAACTGTTCGACCAGCACATCCAGGGCGAAGATTTCCTGGACACCGCCAAGTTCCCGACCATCACCTTCAAGTCGACCAAGTTCAACTTCACCGGTGATCAGCCATCGTCGGTCGAAGGCAATCTGACCATCAAAGGCATCACCAAGCCAGTGACCCTGAAAATCACCCACTTCCAGTGCATGGACCACCCAATGGCCAAGAAACTGGCTTGCGGCGTGAACGCCACCACCACCATCAAGCGTACCGAATTCAACGCCGGCAAGTACGCGCCGCACGTGGGTGACGACGTGACCCTGAGCTTCGCCGTCGAAGCCATCAAGGACTAATACCTGAGAACTGAGCTCGCCTCAATTCTCTGACACGCTGCCGGCGCGGCCTTCACACCGCGCCGGCATTTTTTATCCCGGAGTAGTTATGAAATTGACGCAGCTCGCATTCGCGGCGGCCATCGCCTGCGCGTTCCCGGCGCACGCCGCAACCGACCTCATCATCACTAATGGCAAGGTCGCCACCATGACCAAGGAAGGCGCGTTCGCGCAAGCCCTGGCCATCAAGGACGGCAAGATCGAAGCCGTGGGCACCAACGCCCAAGTCCTCAAACTCAAATCCCCGAACACGCAAGTCATCGACGCCGCCGGCAAGACCGTCATCCCCGGCCTCAACGATTCGCACCTGCACATCATCCGCGAAGGCCTGAACTACAACGCCGAGCTGCGCTGGGACGGCGTCACCTCGCTCAAGAAAGCGCTGCAAATGCTCAAAGAGCAAGCCGCACGCACGCCGGATGGCGAATGGGTCAAGGTGGTGGGCGGCTGGAACGAATACCAGTTCGAGGAAAAGCGCCTGCCCACGCTGGAAGAAATCAACGAAGCGGTGCCGGACAAGCCGGTGTTCCTGCTGTACCTGTACGGCCTGGGCTTCCTGAACCAGAAGGGCATCGCCACGCTGGGCTACGATGCCAACACCAAATTCAAGGACGGCGTGGTCGAACTTGGCGCGGACGGCAAGCCTACCGGCAAGCTGATCGCCAAGCCGAACGCCGCCATTCTTTACGGCACACTGGCCAAGACCAATGTGCTGTCGCGCGACCAGCAGCTGAACTCGACCCAGCAGTATTACACCGAACTGAACCGCCTCGGCCTGACCAGCGCGATCGATGCCGGCGGTGGCGGCCAGGCGTATCCGGACGATTATGCCGTCAGTCTGGAGCTGGCGAAAAACGGCAAGCTGACCGTGCGCACCTCCTATTACCTGTTCGCGCAGAAGCCGGGCAAGGAGCTGGAAGACTATCAGCGCTGGCTGAGCCAGACCAAGCCGGACAAGAACGACCATCTGTTCTACGCCAACGGCTATAACACCGAGGGCGGCGGCGAGAACCTGGTGTGGAGCGCTGCCGACTTCGAGAACTTCCTGGAGCCGCGTCCGGACATGCCTTCGCACATGGAGAGCGAGCTGGAGCCGGTGTTGCGTTTGCTGATCAAGAACCGCTGGCCGTTCCGCATTCACGCCACGTATGACGAAAGCATCGACCGCGACCTGGCGGTGATCGAAAAAGTCAATAAAGCCACGCCGCTGAACGGTCTGCGCTGGTTCTTCGACCACGCCGAAACCATCAGCGACAAGCAGTTGGCGCGGGTGAAGGCGCTGGGCGGCGGTATCGCCGTGCAGAACCGCATGTACTTCCAGGGCGAGCTGTACCGGAAACAATACGGCGAGCAGACCCGCCAGATGCCGCCGATCAAGAAGATGCTGGAGATGAAGATCCCGGTCGGCCTGGGCACCGATGGCACGCGCGTGTCGAGCTATGGTCCATGGCCATCGATCTACTGGGCGGTGAGCGGCAAGACCGCCGGCGGCCTGCAGGTGTGGCAACAGAAGGACGTGCTGAGCCGCTATCAGGCCCTGAAGCTGATGACCCAGGGCAGCGCCTGGATGAGCGGCGAGGAAAAGCTCAAAGGCACGCTGGCCAAGGGCCAGTACGCCGACCTGGTGATCCTGCCGGAAGACTACTTCACGATGAACGTCGAGAAAATCAAGAATCTCGAGTCCAGCCTGACCATTGTGAACGGCAAAGTGGTCTACGCCGCGCCGGAATACCAGCAATACGCGCCGGCCAGGCTGGACGTGTTGCCGGACTGGAGCCCGGTGAAATACTACGGCGGCTACCAGAACAAGTAAGCGGTCCGCCCTCGTAGCCCAGCAGCAATACTAAATTGTGGAATGATAGGAGCTTGACATTGACTTTGTGCGAGCATCGACCATACTCCTTGAGCGCATCACCGATCGGGGCGGCAGCCCCTTACTTTCGAACAAGGATCATGATGAACGTTATGCTAGCCCCCAGCCTGGAATCGGCGCCGCCGGTCTCGGTGTTTCAGCCTCGCCACGACGCTGCCTCCAGCGAGATTGTGGAACGCGGAATTATGGTGCAAAGCAGCTTCAACACCGTCTGCGCCATCGAATATCTGAAATCGCACAATGTGAAGCCGCAAGTCATCGAACGGGTGCTATTGCACCCTGATCAGCGGCGAACATCCCCGCATTGATATGCGCTGCCGGCGTTTAGTTATGCACAAATCATGTTGACAAGGAATTTTTTGAAAAATTTTCTCGTTACAATCTATTATCGCGTAAGTCATTGATTTTTAAGGGCGTTGATTTTGCTCGTTGGATGGGCAGTTTGTAATAAACCGCGCCGTTACAGGCGCTATCCGTTGTCAATGGGGGGCTGTCCACATAGATATCCACAGCATTTGTGGATATCCCAAAAAACGCTTATGTTTCCGATACTTAAACGAGGCTTAAAGCGGTTTTTTCAGCGCCTGCAGGACGCTGCCAACGATGATGGCGCCATCGCCGTCGGGCGTGACGGTGATCCGCAGGCGTACTTCCTGCCCGTCGCGCCGCCAGGTGGTGATGACGTCGGTCCATGCCTCGCCTTCCTTGAGCGCCTTCAGCGCGTCGGCAAGCTGGTCCGTTGGATAGGGGGGAGCGTGCAGCAGACGCGGATCGGCGCCCACCAGTTCCTCGCGGCTGAATTGGAACACGGCGCAGAACTTGTCATTGACTGCGGCAAAACGGCCGTGCGCGTCCAGCGTGGCGATCACCGCGTGCCGGTCCACCGCCGCCAGCATCTTGCGCGCCGCGTCCAGCTCCGCCTGTAGCACCGCTGCGCGCTGGTTGGCTTCGTCCTGGCCCGAATAGGCGCGCAGCGAGGAAATCACCGTGGTGAACAGCTTGCGCGTGGTCAGATCGGTCTTGCACCAGAAATCGTTGATGTCGTAGTCGAGGATGATGCTGTGCTCCAACGCCTGTCCCGGCTGGCCGGTGCGCAGCACGATGCGCACCAGGCTGTTGTGCAGCGTATCGCGGATCTCGCGCGCCACGTGCAGGCCGGCGTCGCTGGTTTCCATGATGACGTCCAGTAGCACCAGCGCAATGTCTGGTGTGTTGCGCAGCACGTTGAGCGCTTCCTCGCCGCTGTAGGCGTGCAGGAAGCTGAGGCGGCGTCCCTGGAAGCAGGCGTTGCTGAGAGAGAATTTGGTGACGACGTGGACGTCCACATCGTCGTCCACGATCAGCACCCGCCAGGGTGGTGATGCCGCCGCCGCAGTCGCGCCGTCTGCGCGCGCTTCCCCGGCCGGTTGTGCCACGTCTTCAATCATCCAGTCGGTATCGTCGTCGTTCTGATTCATGCAGGCTTATCCCATGGTAAGTCGAACTGGCGAACTTCAGAGTGACACTATTCCTCGTCAGCACTTTTGTCAAAGGATTCCCTGTGCTGTGTAACCAAGGTGTCGCGTTCTTACTTATGCACAGAATATTTTTTTTCAAGATGCCGAAAAACCGCCGGGCGGCAGCTTTCCGTGTTTTGTAAGTGTTTGATTTTAATCGGTAAAAATTCTGCCTGTGGATTAGGCATTTTGTTGTACAGCCCGCCGTTATTAGGGTTCTTGGCTGTCAAGTGGCGGTTATTCACACCCTTATCCACAGTTGATGTGGATATCCGGAAAAACCACTTTAAAACCGTGCGCTTAGGGTCTTTTGTTGAGAAAAACCTTGCGCTCTGTCATAGGACAGATGGCGGCTCAGCAAAATGAGGAAGACCACCAGCGCATGCAGCGCCAGGGCGAAGGTGACGGCGATGTTGGCGTTGGCGCCGGCCAGCGCGGTGTAGGCCAGCAGCGCGAGCGCCGGCGACAGGCCGTAGCGGTCGGACTTCAATAATTGCTTGGCATCCAGTTTGAGCCAGGCCAGCGCGCCGAGGCCAAACAGCGCCCAGCCGGCGGCATGGTAGTCCAAAGCGCCGAGCAGCAGGGCGCTCAGCAGCGCGAGGGCGCTCATCGGTAATGGCAGGGTATGCGGACGGTTTTGACGGTTCATGATGGTGCTCTCTCAATGCTGTGGAACGTATGAACAGCTTAACGCTCCGGCGAAGATTGGTGAAATTTATTGTTTCTAACGAATTGATAGGTTTTTGCATCTGATGTTTTCGTCTATGATATGTGCATGCCGAAGTTCATCCATTTTTTGTGCCTGTTAGCCCTGTTGGCCGGCGCCCCCGCCGCGCGGGCCCTCGACAGCAAAGTTTCCCTCAGCGATTACCACCACGATATCTGGACCGGCAAGGATGGCGCGCCGGGCGAGGTGTCCGCCATGGCGCAGACCGCCGATGGCTGGCTGTGGATCGCCAGCAGCAACGGCCTGTACCGCTTCGACGGCGTGCGGTTCCGCCGCTTTGAAGCCGTGTCCGGCGAGGTGGCGCCCAAGCGGCCGATCACCGCGCTGAAGGCCTTGCGCAATGGCGATCTGCTGATCGGCTATATCTTCGGCGGCGTCAGTCTGCTGAGCCAAGGCCATATCACCGATTATCCGACCCGCATCGGCAATGATTTGCTGGCGCCGGTGTCGAGCGTCATCCAGGATGATGACGGCGCAGTGTGGGTCGCCACGACCATCGGCTTGCTGAAACTGGAGCGGGGCGTCTGGCGCAACGTCGGCGTAGCGATGGGCTTACCACAGGGGCGCGTCACCAATCTCCAGCTCGATCAGTATCAGCAGATGTGGCTGGCGGTCGGCGAGCAGTTGATGGTGCGCGAGCCCGGCAGCCAGCGCTTCCGCACTGTGTTGCGTGGCTACACCGCCGTCAACCTGACCACCTCGCCCGACGGCCGGCTGTGGCTCGATACCCATGGCAAGCTGATCACCGTGCCGTCGGACCACTCCGGCCCGCCACGGCCAAGGCCGGCATGGATGGCGCAGGCGGCGGGGCAGGAGAACGGCCTGTTCGACCGCGATGGCAATTACTGGATGCTTGGCTGTCCGGGCGTCTGCCGCGCCGACGGCATCGGCCGGCAGCCGGACTCGGTCTATTCGCCGGCGGCGCAGCCGGACAGCAAGCTGGACCAGTCCTGGCAGGTCAGCAACCTGACCGGCAATGTGATTTTCGAGGACCGCGACGGCAATATCTGGATCGGCACTCAGTCCGGCGTCGAGCGTTTCCGCAACAACCGCCTGACCAAGGTGCGCATGAGTGGCGGCGAGCGCTTCTTCACCTTTGCGCTGGATGACGCTGGCCGGGCACTGGTCTGGGCCAAACCCACCAACGAACTGTGGCGGCTGAATGCCGATGGCGGCGCCGAGCTGCTGGAGCGCGGCGTCGCCAGTCCCTTCGGCGTGCTGGCCAACGGCGCCGATGGCGCGCTGCTGAAAGCCGGCCTGGAACAGATCGAACGCCGCCGTGGTGAGCAGGTCGAGTCCATCGCCTATCCCGCCGGCGTGGCCGAGGCCGCCGGCGTGCCGGTCACACGCATCATCGACGATGGCCGCGCGCTGTGGCTGTCGGTCGCCCGTCGCGGCAGCTTCCGCTGGCAGGACGGCCAGTGGACGCCGCAGTCCGAACTGGGGCTGCCGAACGGCATCGCCTTCGCCGCGCCGGGCGGGCGGGGTGTGATGTGGTTCGGTTACAGCGACGGCCTGGTGCTGCGCTACGATAACGGCAAGCTGACCCGCTACGCGCCGCGGCCGGACGGCGATGTCGGCGCCATCACCTTCGTGCACAGCGGACCGGAGGTGGTGATCGGCGGCAATGGCGGGCTGGCTGTGCTGCAGGGCGGCCGCTTCCGCCGGCTCAGCGTGGCCGATAGCGAGGTGTTGTCGCGGGTTTCCGGCATGGTGATCGCCGCCAACGGCGACCGCTGGTTCAACGGCAGCAAGGGCGTGGTGCAGGTGCGGGGCGACCAATGGCGCGCCGCGCTGGCCACGCCGCAGGCCGCGCTGGATTACACGCTGTACGGCGTGCTGGACGGCTACCCCGATTTTGCCGCCACCGCCAACCGTCTGCCCAGCGCGATCGCCGACGCGCAAGGCCAGCTCTGGTTCGCCGGCGTCAGCGGCGTCGCGCGGCTGGACGGTACGCGCGCCTATCCCAAGCCGCACCCGCCAGAAGTCAAGATCGAAACGCTGGTGGCGCAAGGCAAGCGTTACCTGGACTTCTCCCGCCCGCTGCAACTGGCGCCGGGCACGACCGCGTTGCGCATCGAGTACACGGCGCTGAGCTACAGCATGCCGGAAGGTTTGCGTTTCCGTTACCTGCTGGAAGGCGTGGATCGCGACTGGCAAGATCCGGGTACGCGCCGGGCGATCTCGTACACCAATCTGGGGCCGGGCGATTACCGCTTCCGCGTGGCGGCGGTCAACCAGTTCGGCCAGTGGAACACCACCGACACGGCGATTTCGATGCGCATTCTGCCGACTTTCACGCAGACGCCGCTGTTCTACGGCCTGTGCGCGCTGGCGGCGCTGCTGCTGCTGTATCTGCTTTACCGGCTGTGGGCCCGTCAGGCCACCTTGCGCATCGCCACCCGTTTGGCCGAGCGCGAACGCATCGCCCGCGCGCTGCACGACAGCTTCCTGCAAAGCGTGCACGGGCTGACGCTGAGCTTCCAGTCGGCGCTCGGCGCGCTACCGGCCGACTTCGCCTCGCGCCGCAAGATCGAGCGCGTGCTGCTGATGGCGGACAAGGTGATGGAGGAGGGCCGCAACGAGGTACAGGACCTGCGCTCCGGCGCCATGGGCGACGGCGATCTGGCGCACGGTCTGACGCTGGTTGGCGAGGTGTTGCAGGAAAGCCAGCGCGCGGTGTTCAGCCTGCGCACGCTGGGGACGCCGCGCCAGCTGGACGAGCAGATGGCGTGCGAGGCCTACAGCATCGGCCGCGAGGCGATCCTGAACGCTTTCCGCCATGCGGACGCGGCATCGATACAGGTGGAATTGCATTACGCGCCGGGCCAGTTCAGCCTGGAGGTGGTGGACGATGGACGCGGCATCGCCGACGAGTTGATCAGCAATGGCAGCAAGGGCCACTGGGGCCTGACCGGCATGCTGGAACGCGCCGCCCGCATCGGCGGGCACATGGCGCTGGAGAATGTGGCGGGCGGCGGCACCCGCATGCGGTTGACGGTGCCGGCCGCGCGCGCCTACGTGGGGCGCGCGGGCTGGAAGCGCTGGCTGCCGCGCCGGTTCAGATAAGGCCTCAGATCCCGGCCAGCAGCTTGCGCACGGCGCCGTGCGCCATCACCAGTTCCGGGCCGTCGTGCAGCAGCGCGTTGTACTTGGCGCGGAACGCCTGGTCGCCTTCCTCGCACGGACCGATCAGCATTTCCAGTGACTGGCGGAACGCCTTGGCTTCCAGCGGCGTCACCGGTTCCGGGTCGTCCAGGCGCTCGTCGAGCTGGGTCATCAGGCCGGACAGCTTTTGCAGCCAGGCGAAATGCGGGTGGTTGGTGATCAGCTGCAAATGCTCCAGCGGGCTGCCAACGGCGCCGAAGTACTGGGTTTCCAGATGGATCAATTGTTTGTGCAGGTCGCGCAGTGCGCGCGTCAGTTCGGTGAGTTGTGTTTTCATGGTCGTTCCATCTTAGCAGAGGCGCGGCGCGCGACCAGCCTATATTTAGATGAGTAGTTTTTGGCGCGCTCGCCGCCTAAGATGACGGTTCCTTTTACACCATATGGAAACCCATCATGAGCAACCCGAAATTAGAAGTCCTGACGCCGCAAAACAGCCAGCTGATCATCATCGATCACCAGCCGCAAATGGCGTTCGGCGTGCAGTCGATCGACCGTCAGGTGTTGAAGAACAACACCGTTGGTCTGGCCAAGGCCGCCAAGGTGTTCAACATTCCGACCACCATCACCACCGTGGAATCCGAGGCGTTCTCGGGCTACACCTACCCGGAACTGCTGGACGTGTTCCCAGGCAAGGAAATCCTGGAACGCACCTCGATGAACTCGTGGGACGACCAGAAAGTCCGTGACGCGCTGAAAGCCAACGGCAAGAAGAAAGTGGTCGTGGCCGGCCTGTGGACCGAAGTCTGCAACACCACCTTCGCGCTGTGCGCGATGCTGGAAGGCGACTACGAAATCTACATGGTGGCCGACGCGTCCGGCGGCACCTCGAAAGAAGCCCACGACCAGGCCATGGCGCGCATGGTGCAGGCCGGCGTGGTGCCGGTGACCTGGCAGCAGGTGCTGCTGGAATGGCAGCGCGACTGGGCTCGCCGCGACACCTACGATGCCGTCATGGCCATCGCGCGCGAGCACTCGGGCGCCTACGGCATGGGCGTGGACTACGCTTACACCATGGTGCACAAGGCGCCGCAGCGCGTCACCACCCAGCACGAAACGCTGGCGCCGGTGGCCGCCAACAAGTAATCAGCCAATAAAGCATCAGAACACGCTGAGCAAGCCGCGCCGGGCCGCCACCGTGGCGGCCTCGGTGCGGCTTGCAACGTTGAGCTTGGCCAAGATGTTATTGACGTGGAATTTCACCGTGCCGACTTCGATGTCGGCGCTGCGCGCGATCATCTTGTTGCTCTTGCCGGTCGCCAGGTGGGCGAGGATGTCCAGCTCGCGGCGCGACAGCTGGCTGCTGGCCTTGCGTTCGGCCAGCTTGCTGGCGACCGCTTCCGGCAGATATTGCTGGCCGGCGGCCACGGTGCGCAGGCAATCGACCAACTGCTCGGAGGCGGCGTCTTTCAGCAGATAGGCTTTGGCGCCGGCGCGCAGGCCGCGGTACACGTCTTCGTCACCCTGGTACGTGGTGAGGATGACGATGCTGGCGCTGGCGTCCTCCGCGCGGATCTGTTCGATGGCCTCGACGCCGTTCAGGAGCGGCATGCTGAGGTCCATGATGACCACGTCCGGACGGTGCTGCCGGTACAGCGCCACCGCCTGCGCGCCGTCGGTGGCCTGCGCCAGTAGCCGGAACTCGGGCATCGCGCCCAGCAGCGAGCTCAGGCCCGCCAGTATCAGGGGATGATCGTCCGCGATCAGGATCGAGATGGGGTCCATAGGGTGTACTCCTTGAAACTGAGATGGAAAACGGTGCCTTGCGGCTGGGCGGCCTCGCTCCACAGCTGGCCGCCATGGGCCTGGATGATGTCGCGGCAGATCGCCAGGCCCATGCCGGTGCCGCCCGGCTTGGTGGAAAACAATGGTTCGTAGACGCGCTCGGTCAGCGCCGGCGGAATGCCGGGGCCGCTGTCGGCGATGCTGATGCGTAGCGTGCCGTTCAGCTGTGCCGAGCGCAGTTGCAGCGCGCGTGGCCGGTCGTGCATATCGCGCATCGCCTCGATGGCGTTCAGCACCAGATTCATGATCACCTGCATCAGCTGCACGCGGTCGGCGTTGAGCTGATACAGGTCGAGCGACAACGCCTCGGTCAGCGTCACGCGCTGCTGGCGCAGTTCCGCGCGCAGCAGTTGCAGCACATCGCGCAGCATGTCGTCAACGATGACGGGGCCGCGTTCCGGCGCCGCCTGACGCGCCATGCCGTCCAGGCTACGCACCATGGACGCCGCCGCCACGCTCGCCTGCAGCACCACGCCGAGGGCGGCGCGGGCCCGATCGAGTTGCGGCGGGTCCTGCTCCAGCCACTTCATGCAGGCTTGCGCGTTCAGCGCGACGGCGGCCAGCGGCTGCTTCACTTCGTGCGCGATGGACGCGGCGAACGCGCCCAGCGCGTTGAGGCGCGCCGGTCGCAGGTCGGGGATGGGCTTGGTGCTGGCCATACGGTATTCCTTTGATGGTGTCATACGCATCATGCAGGAATGCCCGCCGCGGCGACATACGGCAGATTTGCAGGAAGCGACTCACCCGATCGGGTTAGTCGCTCCGGCGCGGTCGTCAGGCCTTGAGGAAGGCCAGCAGATCGGCGTTGAGCTGGTGCTTGTGGGTGGTCGGCAGGCCGTGCGGCGCGCCTGGATACACCTTCAGCGTGGCATTCTTGACCAGCTTGACAGCGGCGTGCGCCGAGGCGCCTATCGGCACGATCTGGTCGTCGTCGCCGTGCACGATCAGCGTCGGCACGTCGATTTTCTTCAGGTCTTCGGTGAAGTCGGTTTCTGAGAACTGCTTGATGCAGTCATAGGCGTTCTTGATGCCGCACTGCATGCCTTGTAACCAGAAGGTATCGCGCACGCCCTGCGATTCCTTGGCGCCCGGACGGTTGTAGCCGTAGAACGGCATGGTGAGGTCCTTGAAGAACTGCGAACGGTCGTTCAGCACGCCGTCGCGGATGCCGTCGAATACTGACATCGGCAGGCCATCCGGATTGCTGGGCGACTTGACCATCTGCGGCGGCACGGCACCGACCAGCACCGCTTTCTTGATGCGCGCGCTGCCGTGACGGCCGATATAGCGCGCCACTTCGCCGCCGCCGGTGGAATGGCCGACCAGCGTGGCGTCCTTGATGTCCAGCGCGGTCAGCAGCGTGGCCAGGTCGTCGGCGTAGGTGTCCATGTCGTTGCCGCCCCACGGCTGGCTCGACAGGCCGTGGCCACGGCGGTCGTGGGCGATCACGCGGTAGCCCTGGCTGGCCAGGAAAGTCATCTGGTCTTCCCAGGCGCCGCCCTGCAGCGGCCAGCCGTGGCTGAAGACGACAGCCGGGCCGGTGCCCCAATCCTTGAAGTGAATGCGGGTGCCATCTTCCACGATGACGCTATCGACGGTCAGTTTGCTATTCGACATGAGGTGCTCCTGTGTGAGTGAGTGAATGCTGCACAGAACAGTGTAAGCAGCGCACGATAGAAACACCCCTGTCAAAAGGTCGGCTATGCGTGGACTATCACTTAGGGCTGACTTGCGGACGACTCGTCATAGTTAAGCGGCAGCCATTCGTATTCGCCCTTGTGCCGGCGGATGTGGCCCAGGCCGGGGAAGGCGATATGGGCGGCGGCCACGGTCAACTGCTTTTGCGTGACCAGTTGCAGCAGCCTGGCGCGCGTGGATTGCGCGTCCGGCGCGCTGCTGTCGTACTTGACGGTGGCGCTCGGGTGCGGGAACTGAATGCCGGCGACGTGGACGATATCGCCCCATACCAGCAGTTGCTGGGTCTTGCTGGTGATCAGATAGGCGGCGTGGCCGGGCGTGTGGCCGGGGGCGGGCAGGGCTTCAATGCCCGGCGCAAGCTGGCCGAAGTTTTTATAGGGCTGGTAGTGGCCGGCGGCCTGGTACGGCGCGACGGCGGCTCGGGCGGCGTCGAAGAAGGTCGACAGGAAGTCGGGCGCCTTGGCCTTGTTGGCCGGGGTGAGCCAGTAGTCGGCCTCGGCTTGCGACAGGTGTAGCACCGCGTTCGGGAACACCGCCGCGCCTTGCGCCATGATGCCGCCGGCGTGGTCCTTGTGCAGGTGCGTGAGGTAGAGGTCGTCGACTTGCTCCGGCTGGTAGCCGGCCGCGCGCAAGTGCGAGAGCAGCTTTCCGCAGCACGGGCCGTACAGCGCGCCGGCGCCGCTGTCGATCAGGATCAGCTTGCTGCCGGTGTTGATCAGGAAGGCGTTGATCGAGCCTTGCACCGGCAGTGTCAGATCGACTTCGGCCAGGTCGCGCAGGGCCTGCTGCTGGGTGATGTTGGTCATCACGGTATCCACCGGGAATGGATGGGTGCCGTCGGACAAAGCGGTGACCTCAAAATCGCCCAACACGGTGCGGTAGTAGCCGGGCGCCTGGGTTTTGGCCAGCGGCGCGGCGGCGTGGACGATGCCGGCACAGACCAGCAGCAGAGCCGCCAGCAGGCGGCGTGGGGATGCGGACATATAAACCTCCAAATCCAATGATGTATCGATACTAGAGACGGCGTCGGCGCCCCGCAACTCCGCTTAAGGCTAGTTCAGGCGTAGAAAGACTCGTATAATCGGTCGCGTTGCTTATATCGCAATGACGGAATAACAAATAAGAGGAGATACAATGGATTTACGCATGTTGACCGCGGCGCTGCTGAGCGCAGGACTGGTGTTGCCACAACCTTTGATGGCGGCGTCGCAGCCGCTGGCCGAGTGGGAACAGCCGGAAGTGGTGGAAGTGAACCGCGAGCCGATGAAGGCGACCTTCTTCAATTTCGAGTCGCGCCAGCTGGCGCTGGCCGGGGACAAGGCGGCGTCGCGCCATTACCTGTCGCTGGACGGCACCTGGTCTTTCGCGTATTCCGCCAATCCCGAGGCGCGGCCGAAGGACTTTTTCCAGCCGTCGTTTGACGTCAGCAAATGGGGCAGCATCCAGGTGCCCGGCATGCTGCAAACGCAGGGCTACGGCAAGCCGATCTTCACCAACATCGTTTATCCCTTCCCGGCCAACGAGCCGTTCATTCCGCATGAGCTCAATGAAGTCGGCTCGTATCGCCGCAACTTCGACCTGCCGGCCGACTGGAAGGAGCGCGATGTGTTCCTGCAGATCGGCGCCGCCGGCGCGGCCTACTATGTGTGGGTCAACGGCCAGCGCGTCGGCTATTCGGAAGACTCCAAGCTGCCGTCCGAATTCAATCTGACCAAGTACGTTAAGCCGGGCCGTAATGTTATCGCTATCGAGCTGTATCGCTGGGCCGATGGCTCCTACCTGGAGGATCAGGACTTCTGGCGTGTCAACGGCATCGAGCGCAGCGTTTATCTGTACGCCGAGCCGAAAACGCGGCTGCGCGATTTCAAGGTGACGGCGTCGCTGGACAAGGCGTATCGCGATGGCCGCTTTGCGCTGTTGGCCGATATCGCCGGCGCGCCGGCGGATGTCCGGGTCAAGGCCACGGTGCTGGACGGCGAGCGCGAAGTGCTGCAAACCAGCGCCGCGCCGGGCGCCGACCGCAAGGCGGCGCTGAGCGGCGTGATTCCGGCGGTGCAACCCTGGTCGGCGGAGACGCCGAAACTCTACACCTTGCTGGTCGAGGTCTTCGACGTGCAGGGCAAGCTGGTTTCCGCCACCGCGCGCCGCATCGGCTTCCGCACCGTGGAGATCGCGGACGGCGAGGTGCGCGTCAATGGCAAGCGGGTGATGATCAAGGGCGTCAATCGCCACGAGCACGATCCGCAGACCTACCGCGTGATGTCGATGGAGAGCATGCGCCAGGATATCGAGTTGATGAAGCGCGCCAACGTGAACGCGGTGCGCACCTCGCACTATCCTAACGATCCGCGCTGGTACGACCTGGCCGACGAATACGGCCTGTATGTGATGGACGAGGCGGACATCGAGTCGCACGAATATATGGAGCGGGGCGACAAGGCCAAGGACGCCGCCGGCCGCGCCGCCATTCAACTGGGCTACAAGCCGCACTGGCGCGTCGCCCACCTGGACCGCGTGTCGCGCATGGTGGAGCGGGACAAGAACTCGCCGTCGATTATCTTCTGGTCGCTGGGGAACGAGGCCGGCACCGGTCCCAACTTCGAAAACGCGGCGGCGTGGATACGCAAGAACGATCCATCCCGCTTGATCAGCTACCTGGGCCACGGCACGTTGAACGAGGTGCACAAGCCGAACGATTACGTCGATATCTACGCGCCGATGTATGACGATATCGAGAAGATGGCCGACTACGCGCAGGACCCGGCCTACCGCCAGCCGATGATCCAGTGCGAGTACGCGCACGCCATGGGCAACTCGCTGGGCAATCTGGAAGACTACTGGCAGGTGATCCGCGCGCACCGCAAATTGCAGGGCGGCTTTGTGTGGGACTGGGTGGACCAGAGTGTGTATGCCAAGGACGACAAGGGCCGCGGCTACTGGGCTTCCGGCTTTGATGTGAATCCGGAGCGCGGCGACGGCAGCGTGGTCGGTGATGGCGTGTTGCGTTCCGACCGCACGCCGGACCCGGAATACTACGAGCTGCAGAAAGTGTATTCGCCGGTGGTATTCGAGGGTGATCCGCGCAAGGGCGCCGTCGAGGTGGTGAACCGCTACGATTTCCGCGATCTGTCGCATCTGGCGCTGGAGTGGAAGCTGGAGCGCGACGGCGTGCAGGTGGCGCAAGGCGCGCTGGCCTCGTCGAACGCCGCCGCCGGCGCGCGTCAGCCGGTCAAGCTGCCGGCCGCCGCAACGTCGGCAAAGGGCGGAGAACTGGTGCTGACGGTCAGCGCGCGCAGCAAGGCGGCCGAGCATGGCGTCGCGCAGGGGGCGGTCGTCGGTTGGTCGCAGTTTGTGCTGTCGGCGGCTGCGCCGTCCGTGGGCGCATCGGCGTGGATCAAGCCCGTGAAGGCTGGCGATGGTTATGAGCTTCGCGCCGGCAAGGCGGTGCTGCAACTGGCGGCCAATACCGGCCTGCTGACTTACAGCGTCAACGGCCAGCCGGTGCTGACGGGCGGCAGCCCGAACTTCTGGCGCGGCCTGATCGACAACGACGAAGGCGCGGGTGTCGACAAGACCCACAAGGTGTGGCAGACCTTCACCCAGAACCGCAAGGTGCGTTCGGTGGAAGTGCAGGGCGACAGCCTGAAAGTGCTGTTCAGCTTTGGGGCCGGCGCGGCGCACTGGCAGAACATCTACCGCATGCGCGGCGACGGCGCGCTGGAAGTGCAGTCCACCTTCACGCCGCTGCGCGATGACCTGCCCGATCCGCTGCGTCTCGGCCTGCGCTTCGACAGCCCGGCGGCGCTGGACAAGTTGCGCTGGTATGGCCGCGGACCGCACGAATCCTATGCCGACCGCAAGACCGGCGCGCCGCTAGGGTTGTATCAGGGGCCGCTGGCGGATCAGTATCACGGCTATATCCGCCCACAGGAGAGCGGCAACAAGACGGAGGTGCGCTGGTTTGCGCTGTCCGGCGCGACGGGCGGCGTGAAGGTGAGCGCCGACCAGCCGTTCTCGTTCAACGCGCTGCCGTTCCCGTATGAGGATCTTTACCTGCGGCCGCGCGGCGAGTGGAAAAGCTCCGAGATCGCGCCGCACGGTGATGGCAGCGTCCTGATCGACATGGCGCAGGCGGGTGTCGGCGGCGATACCGGCTGGAGTCTGGACGGGCGGCCGCACGTCAAGTACCGCATCCCGCTGGCGCCGGCCAGTTACCGCTTCGTGGTGACGCCGGACGGCGGCCGTTAAACCGCCTGGTGCCGCAGTTCCTCGAACCGTTCGAGGAACAGGCGGTAGGCCTGCTCCGGACCGACCGGGACGATGCGCCCGGCGGCCGGCGGCGGCAGGTGCCCCCATTCCATCCACGCCGGCGGCAGCAGGTCGCGCAGTTCGGTGGCCATGCAGACCAGGTCCGCATGCTTGATTTCCGCGATATCGTCCTGGAAGCCGAAGCGGCGGCGCAGCGCCTCCTTCACCGGGTGCACGCGCTGCTTGACGTAGGCGCGGCCCAGCATCACCTTGACCGGCGACGGCCAGTCGCCGAGAAATTCCTCGCAGTCGTGCATCAGCGCCGCGTAGGCCAGCGGTGGCGGCACGATCCGCGACGCCATCACGCAATGCTCCGCCACCGAATACCACGGTCGCGCGGCGCCGCCCCAGCGCGGCTGCGACGATAAACACAGCGCGATGTCGGTGATCGGCATGCCGCTGGCGTCCGGCGTTATCAGGTCAAGTACGAAGCCGGAAGGCAGCAGAATGGCGGTGCGGCCGTCGGGCTTTTGAGTGTGGTGTTCCATGCGCGACATTCTACACCGGGCATTGAAATTTTATTTTTGGCAACTGTGCCGCATCTGAAATACACTAAGGGCTTGTTCACTTTCTCTTTGTGAGGCCATGGCGACCAGACCTTCGTATATTTATCAGGGCGGCTCGGTGATGATGCATACACCGCTGCAGTTGAAAAACTCCGACATGTACGGCTTTTTCGTCAAGGGCGACTCGACGAAACTGCAGGCGACGATCGACGGCACGCTGAACGCGGTGGCCGGCGCGCGCATGACGTTCAAGGCGATTTCGCCGTATGTGCTGATCACCTTCACGCAGGTGAATCATGCCGATTCGGCGGCGCCGGTCGACCATGCCAAGGGCTGGATCACGGAGATCGATATCGTCACCTGGATCATGGTGGGGGCGATGGACGACGAGGGCGAACTGGCCCACATCTATTACTACCCGGCGCACATCTTTGTCGACGACGCGATGGCACTGATCAACGGCCGTGAACTGTTCGGCTATCCGAAGTATCTGTGCGAGCATGAGATCAGCGAGAAGCGCTGCGCGTTGTCGGCCAAGGGTTTCCATCCGTTCGGACCGGAGACCAAGATCGCTATGCATCCGCTGCTGGAGGTGAACGCCACCGGCCAGTCGGGCGAGGAAACGCCGATTGAAAACTGGGTCGATCTGATTGAAGAGGCGATCAAACTGTTCCTGTCGATTCCGGACTTCTTCAACATGGATGTCGCGGGCTGGAAGGATATCCTGTCGCTGTTGCGCAATCCGCGTATCGACCAGATCTTCCTCAAGCAGTTCCCGGACAGCGCGGGCCTGAAGGCGGTGTATCAGGCGATACTGGCGGCGCCGGCGACCATCGACAAAATCCACGGCGGCAAACTGCTGGCCGGCGAGTACGAGGCGGTGCTGCACGCCTTCGACAGCTTCCCGCTGAACGAGACGCTTGGCTTGAAGCTGGGTGCGCAGCAAGCCATCCTGCCGTACTACCTGAACTTCGATTTCACCGCGCAGCCTGGCGAGGAGTTGGTCGACAACTCGGCGATCTCGCCGCAGAAGATCGCCATCCTCGGCGGCGGCGTCAGCGCGATGACCACGGCCTATTATCTGAGCCAGCAGCCGGGCTGGCAGAACAACTACGACATCACGGTCTATCAGCAGGGCTGGCGGCTGGGCGGCAAGGGCGCCAGCGGGCGCAATGCCAAGCTGGGACAAAGGATCGAGGAGCATGGCCTGCACATCTGGTTCGGCTTCTATTCGAATGCGTTCAAGATGATCAAGGAGGCGTATGCGAGCCTGGACCGGCCGGCTGGTTCGCCGCTGGCGACCTGGCGCGACGCCTTCAAGCAGCATGACTACGTGGCCTTGTCCGAACTGGTGGGCGACAAGTGGCACAACTGGTCCATCTTGTTCCCGACCCTGCCGGGTGAACCGGGTGAGGGCGACCAGAAGATCACGCTGTGGCAAATGGCGGTGGCCATGGTCGGCTGGATCGAGCAGTGGATACGCAGCCTGGATAATCTGACCAGGGAAATGGCGCTGCCGCCGCATCCGCATCACACCGGCATTATTCCGGACTGGCTGTATCACCTGGCCGAGGGCGTGACGTCGTCGGCGCAGGAGTTGAGTGACGACGTTTCGCTGCTGGCCGGTGCGCTGAGCGGCATGGTGTTCAACATGGCGGAGGATGCCGACGAGGGGCAACATCTGGCGCTGGCTGGAGCCCTGGCGGGCGTGCGCGGCAAGCTGCATTCGCGCTACGACAAGTTGATCGCCCGCGCCGAGGGCGATGTGGCGGACGATGTGCGGCGCCTGTTCATCTGCCTGGATCTGGGCATCACCATCATGAAGGGGGTGTTTGCGGACGGCGTGATCAAGCACGGCTTCGATGTGATCAATGATCTGGATTTCCGTGCCTGGCTGCGCAAGCATGGCGGCGATGAGCAGTTGTGCGTGCAGTCGGCGCCGGTGCGCGGCTTCTATGATTTGATTTTCGCCTACGAGGACGGCGATTTCGAGAAACCGAACGCGGAAGCCGGCACCATGCTGCGCGCGATGGCGCGCATCGGTCTGGCCTACAAGGGCGGCATCATGTTCAAGATGCAGGCGGGGATGGGCGATACCATCTTTACGCCGATGTATCAGGCGTTGTTGAAGCGCGGCGTCAAGTTCAAATTCTTCCACAAGGTCGAGGAACTGGTGCCGGACGGCGCGCAGATCGGCAGCATCCGCATGACGCGGCAGGTGCAACTGGCCGGCGCCGACTACCATCCGCTGCTGCCGGTGAAGGGGCTGGATTGCTGGCCGAGCGAGCCTCTGTACGATCAGATCCAGCCGGCACAGGCCGCGCTGCTGCGGGAGAAGGGCATCAATCTGGAGTCCCACTGGACTGATTGGCCGGAGGTGTACCGCGCGGCGTTCGACAAGGAGCTGCCGACGGTGACGCTGAAGCGCGGCGTCGATTTCGACCAGGTGGTGTTTGGCATTTCGATCGGCTCGCTGCCGGTGCTGTGTCCACAACTGTTGGCGCAAAGCCCGGCGCTGCTGGCAACCACCGAAAAGGTGAAGACGGTGGCGACGCAGGCGTATCAGGTGTGGCTGGACAAGGATCTGACGCAAATGGGCTGGGCCTATCAGCCGGACGGCCAGCAGCCGGTGCTGAGCGGTTTCACCGAGCCTTACGATACCTGGGCGCCGATGGACCAATTGCTGGTGCGCGAGGACTGGCCGGCACCGCTGGACCCGAAAAACGTGTCCTACTTCTGCAGCGCGCTGCCGGTGGCCAGCTATCCGCCGGTCAGTGATCACGGCTTCCCGCAACGGATGACCGAGATTGCCAAGCAGGGCGCGATCAATCAGTTGAGCAAGGAGATTGCATCGCTATGGTCGGCGGCTGGTCCGGCGGGCGCGTTCCCGTGGAACTGGCTGGTGGATGGCAGCGACGCCACCGGCGTGCAGCGATTCGATGCGCAGTACTGGCGCGCCAATGTCGATCCGTCCGAACGCTATGTGATGTCGGTGGCCGGTTCGACCCGGTATCGGCTGCGGACCGACCAATCGGGCTTCGCCAACCTGTTCCTGACCGGGGACTGGATCAGGACCGGCATCAACGCTGGTTGCGTGGAGGCGGCCGTCATGGCGGGCATGCAGACCTCGCGCGCGATCAGCGGTTATCCGACCGTGATCGAGGGCGAGACGGACTTCTAGAGCTGCTTGTAGAAGAAAGTGGTGCCGCATAACGCGCCGTCCGGCTTCAGCGCGTAATTCGGCACCACGCCGGCGGTTTGCCAGCCGGCCCGCTGGTACAGTCGTCCGGCATCGCCGCCGGTGACGGTGTCCAGCACCAGTACCGTTTTGCCTTCGTCGCGCGCGGCCTGGTGCGGCTGGTTGTCCGGTTGCGCGGTGATCAGCTGCACGGTGCCGATGACGCGGCCTTCAGCGGTTTCGGCCACCAGCAGCACGCGTTCCTTGCGCGGGGCGCCGGCCATCATGCCGCGCCAGAACGAAAGCGCCTTGTCGCGTGAGAGCTGGTTGCCGCTGTCGGACATGCCTTGCGTTTTCGGATCGTAGCCGTCCTGCGGCATATGGAGTGCGTCCGCCCAACCGCAGCTTAATCCTGCTGTCGCACGACCAATCGCGAGAAGCTGGCAACGCTGGCCACCGCCGCAAACGCCGCGCCCAGCATCAGCGCATACGTGGTGCCGCGCGTGGCCGACAGCGTGAAGCAGTAGGCCACCAGCGCCGCGCCGAACGCCTGGCCGATCAGGCGCGAGGTGGCCACCACGCCGCTGGCGCCTCCCGCGCGCGACGGCGGCGCGCTGCCCATGATGGCTTTCAGATTCGGCGCCTGGAAGAAGCCGAAGCCAATGCCGCACCACGCCATGCGCCAGCCGATATCGAAGACGCTCGGCTGATCCGGCAGCAGCAACAGCGACACCATGCCGGACGACAGCAGCGCCAGGCCGATGCCACCCAGCGCGCCGGGCGAATAACGGTCACTGAGCTTGCCGGCGATTGGCGCCATCACCGCCACCAGCACCGCCCAGGGTGTCATCAGGAAGCCGGTTTCCACCGGCGAGCGGCCCAGCGTGTGCTCGAAATAGAACGGCAGCGAGACGAACGCCAGGCCTTGGGTGGCGAAAGTGCAGATGGCGGTCAGCGACGACAGCGCGAACAGCGGCCGTTTGAACAGGTCCACCGGCAGCATTGGCGCCGCGTGGCCGGCCTGGCGGCGCAGCAGCAGCGCGAAGCACACCGCCGCGGCGATCAGTTCCGGCAGCAGCCTTTGCCAGCTCTCCAGGTGGGCGGCATCGCCGATGGTGAGGATCAGCAGGCCGAAGGCGAACACGTTGAGCAGGGCGGTGGTGGCGTCGATCTTGTGGCTGGCGCGCGCGTTGTGCGGCAGCGCGCGGCGCGCCAGCACTACTGCCGCCACGCCCAGCGGCACGTTGATGGCGAACAGCCACTCCCATGTTGTCACCGCCAGGATCAGCGAGGCGGCGGTGGGGCCGATCGCGAACGCCACCGCCACCACCAGCGAATTCAGGCCGAAGCCCTGGCCGTGCAGTCTGGCCGGGAAGATGGTGCGCAGCATGGCGGTGTTCACGCCCATGATGGCGGCGCCGCCGACGCCCTGGAACAGGCGCGCGACCACCAGCGACGGCAGCGACCACGCCAACGCGCAGGCCAGCGAGGCGGCGGTAAACAGCGCCAGACCGAAGATGGACACGCGCCGGTAGCCGATCACTTCGCCCAGAGCGGCAAACGGCAGCAACGTGGCCACCATGGCCAATTGATAAATATTGACGATCCAGACCGAGGCCGCCGGCGTCGTGTGCAGCTGCTCGGCGATGGCGGGAAGGGCGGTGTTGGCGATGGCGGTATCAAGTGACGCCATGCCGACGCCGATGGCGAGCGACAGCATGGCAATCCGCCGCGCCTCGGGCGGCAGGCCGTCGCGCGCAGCCAGCGCGCTATCAGGGTGAGTCATGAAAAATCCGATGTAAAGAAGGGCTGAGCCTCATATTGTCGCGGAAAACGGCAAGCTTTGCTCATGCCGCCGCATTGCGCAAATCGCTGCAGGCCCGCTCCAGCGCCGCCGTGGCCTCTGGCAGCATCCCGGTGACCGCAGCCAGGTCGCCGGCGGTGGCGGCGATCTCCATCGTCTGGCACAGCGAGTGCAGATGGGCCGAGTTCAGGTAGCTGGCGCTGCCTTTCAGCGCGTGGATGGCCGCCGCCGCCGCGTGGCAGTTGCCGGCGTCCACCGCCGCGCGCGCGGTCTCCAGTCGGCGTGGCGCCTCGTCCAGAAAGGCTTGCGTGATGCGCTGCAGATGCTTGTGCGACAGCCCGGCCAGCGGCATGATCCGCACCGTGTCCGGCGCTGCCGGCGCTACGCCGAATTGTTCGTCCAGTGATGCGGCGGGGGCGGCGGCCAGGCGCGCGGTATCGGCCAGGCGTAGCGAACGGCCGCAGCTCAGGTGCAGGGCGATCACCTTTGCCACCTGATCGTACAGCAGCTGTTCGTCGACCGGCTTGCTGAGGAAGCCGTCCATGCCCACCGCCAGATAGCGTTCGCGGTCATGATCGCTGGCGTTGGCGGTCAGCGCGATGATCGGGATCGACGGATCGAGCACGCGGTAGTCTTCGTTGCCGCCGGCGCGGATCAAGCGCGACGCCTGCTCGCCGTCCATCATCGGCATGCGGCCGTCCATCAGCACCAGATCGTAGGCGGCGGTGCTCAGCGCGTGCAGCGCCTGCAGGCCGTTTTCCACGATGCGGATATCGTGGCCCATGCCCTCCAGCAGCGTGCTGACGATGATCTGATTGGTGCGCACGTCCTCCGCGCACAGCACGCGCAGGCGGTAGGCGTGTTGCTCCTTGCGCGGCAGCGTCAGGGCATCGGCGGCTGGTGCCAAGCCCTGTGCCAGCGGCAGCGTGAAGCTGAAGGTGGAGCCGGCGCCGACCTGGCTCTGCACGCAAATCGCGCCGCCCATCAGCTCCACCAACTCCTTGCAGATCGCCAGACCCAGGCCGGTGCCGCCGTAGCGGCGCGTGGTCGAGTGGTCGGCCTGCTCGAACTTCTGGAACAGGCGCGGTAGCGTGTCGGCCGGGATGCCCGGACCGGTGTCGCTGACCTCGAAGCGCACGGCGGTGCGGTCGTCGGTACGCTGGCGCGCCGAAACATTCAGCCGCACTTCGCCGCGGTCGGTGAACTTGATGGCGTTGCCCAACAGGTTAAGCAGGATCTGGCGCAGGCGCGTCGGATCGCCGCGCACGTAGCGCGGCAGGTCCAGCGCCAGGTCACTGCGCAGCAGCAGGCTTTTGGCGTCGGCCTGGCCTTGCAGGATGCCGATGGCGTCGTCGATCAGCGCGATCAGGTCGAAGTCCACGGTTTCAATCGCCAGCCGCCCGGCGTCGATCTTGGAAAAATCCAGGATGTCGTTGAGGATGGCCAGCAGCGATTCGCTGTTCTGCAGGCCGATGCGCAGATACTCCTCGGTCCTGCCGCGCACCGACTGGTCGCGCATGGCGAACTTGATCATGCCGATCACGCCGGCCAGCGGCGTGCGGATGTCGTGGCTCATCGCCGACAGGAAGTCGATGCGGTGGCGGCTGACCACTTCCGCGTGCTCCTTCGCCTCGGTCAGTTCGGCCGTGCGCTCGTTCACCCGCTGCTCCAGGTTGTTGCGCAGCAGGCGAATCTGGTCGGCCAGCGCGAACGCCAGCAGCACGCCGTCCAGCGTGCCGCCGAGGAGCGTGAACAGCTGCGCATTGCTCACCACCGCCGGAATCAGACCGAGGTTGGCCGGCAGGATGAACAGGCCGGGCACCATCAGCGCCACGAAGCCCAGCACGAAGAAGCGCGCCGGATAATAACCGCGTCGCCAGACGATGATGCCGCTGGCCAGCGCCATCGTCATCCAGATGGTGATGACGACGGTGGCGATGGTGTGCGCGTAGCTCAGCGCCAGGAAGCAGCTGGGCAGCATGAGCAGCGGCAGCACGATGTTGATGCGGCTGAGCCGATAGAGGCGTGGCGAGATTTCCTTCAGCCGCAGGAAGGTGGTGTAGAACAGCGTGCTCAGTACCGGCAGCAGGAAGAATGGCACATAGTGCCAGTGCAGGTTGTGCCAGCCGAATAGATCGGCCGACACGTGGAAGGTCATGCCCCACGCCACCGCATAGCACAGCACATACAGCGAGTAGTACAGCGACGAGTGGTCGCGCGTAATCGAGTAGATGAAGAAGTTGAACACGGTGAGCGCCAGCAGCGCCCCCAACGAGCCGATGATCAGCACATTCTGAATGGCCACCAGCTGCTGATAGTCGGCGCGCGGCAGTACCGAGAACACCGGCGTGCGCGCGTAGTAGGGACTGGAGAAACGGATCAGCAGCTGATAGCGCAGGCCGGGCCGCAGGTCGATGTCCTTGCCATAATGGAGCATGTAGGCGTGCGGTTGGCGATAGCCGGTCAGCAGTTGCCGGATGCTGCCATCTTCGCCGTAGATCTGGATATCGACCATGTCGATCAGCGTGTCGTTGGGATCGATGACCCATTGCGGCAGCTGGCCGTCGTTCTGTAATTCGGCGTGGAGCCAGTAGCTGCCACCGAGCAGATCGACCTTGGACGCGGGCCGCAGCTTGGACAGCATGGCCGGCAGGCCGGCGGCGGTGACCGGATACGATTCTCCATTGTCGGCATACAGCTTGCCGGCTTTGGCCAGATCGATGCTGGCGTCGGTGAGGGCGACCGGCGCCGCGCCGGCATGCGTGCAACAGGCCAGCAACAGGAGCAGGGCAAAGTGGCGCAGGAGGGCGATCAGGCTGTGTGTCTTGCTCGCTTTGCTCATTGGTGGTCCGTGCGCCGGCTGTCCGTAAAAGGTGTTTGGGCCATTTTAAACGAGAACTTGGCGGTTTGGTATCATGGCGGCTTTGCGCATAAGGAAAACATCTTGCTTATCTCGCCAGAACAGTTCATAGGATTTCTTAGCACGGCGCTGCTGATTACCGTGTCACCGGGGCCGGATAATCTGATGGTGCTCAGTGTCGGCATGTCGCGTGGACGCCGCCAGGGCATGGTGTTTGGCCTGGGTTGCGCGTTGGGCTGCCTGAGTCACACGCTGCTGGCGGCGTTTGGCGTGGGGGCGCTGATCAAGGCTTCGCCGCTGGCGTTTGGCGGGTTGAAGCTGCTGGGCGGCGCCTACCTGATCTGGCTCGGTATCGGCGCCTTGCGCAGCCGCGGCGGCGCGCGCGTGGAGGGCGCGGGCTTGCCGGATGAGAGTTTGGGTAAATTGTTCAGCAAAGGCTTGTTCGCCAATACGATCAACCCGAAGGTGGTGCTGTTCTTCCTGTCTTTCCTGCCGCAGTTCGTGGTGGCCGAGCGTGGCGACGCCGGGTGGCAGACGGCACAACTGGGCCTGTTGTTCACGTTGCAGGCGGTGGTGCTGTTTGGATTGCTGGGCTATTTCTCCGGCGCGGTGGGCGCCTGGATCAACCGCACGCCGAGCGCGGCCAAGTGGATGGACCGTGTGGCCGGCGCCATTTTCGTCGGTCTTGGTCTGCGCCTGATCATCGCCCGCTGAAAGAATTTTTTCGGGCGGGCGCAATGTCATCAGGGCGTCATGCGGCGCTGAGATACTGTCCTTGCTCTTTCAAGTCTCTCCCGATTTGAAACCCTTCGGCCCGCGCCTTTGCAGCGGGCCTTTTTTTATCTGGCGGTCAGATCGAAGCGCAGTTCCATCTGGTCTTGCACGGACATGGCGCCGCCCATGACGGAGAAGGGTGTCAGTCCGAAATCGGTTTGCTTCAGGTTGACCGTGCCTTTGACGTTGATGACGCCTTGTGCCTCGCGCAGCTCGGCCGGAATCGCCATCGAGCGCGTGACACCGTGCAGCGTGATGGTCACTTGCAGCGGCTGGCCAGCCGCGATGCGCTCCGCATGCACCCGCACCAGCGGATAGCGCTCGGCGTCCAGCACTTTATTCAGCATGTTGTAGCGCGTGCCGTCGATGGCGTCCGCCGATGGTTGCTTGTCCAGGCCTGCAATCTGCCGCAGGTCCGCTTCATCGACTTTCATCTCATCGAGACGGAACGTGAAATCGGCGATGTTGCGCGATGGTGAAACGGTGCCGGTCACCGTGTGGCTGGCCACCACGTGATCGTGCCCGAGACGCGCCAGCATGCCGCCGCGTCGCACGGTGACGGCGATCAGTGATTGCGCGCTGTCGATCCGCAGCACCGGGCCGGCGCCGGCCGGTAGCGTTGGCGTTGGCGTTGTTTTTTGCACTGGCTTTTGCTTTGGCGGGGCCGGAGCGGGCTTGGCCGGCGCCTTGGCCTGCACCGGCTCCGCGGCCGGTGGTGGCAGTTGCGAACAAGCGCTCAACGACAGCAGTGCCGCAAATAGGTAGGTAAAGTTTGTGTGCGTCATTTCGCTGTCATATTGTCCAAATATTATTGCATCCGCTGACGACAGCATGCACCAATTGGCCCCGCACCCAGGACGGCGCGGACGTACACGGCGCATAGCTCAGCAGGCTGGCCGGTGGCCTGAAACACCGGCACCAATCACTCTTGCTTAAGAATCCTTAAGTTTAACCTTAATGAACTCCTAAGCCTGTCCTTGCCGATCAATGGCAAAGTAGCACCCATAGCGCAAGGCTACTCCAAGCGCCCGGTTGCCGGACCGTTAAAGCCCGGCACAAATACCGTTCAGACGACACCATAGCCGGCGAACACCCGAACATCCCCACGCTCTCGAGCGTTTTGTAACCAGCACCATCTCACGATGATGCTGGTTTTTTTTTGCTTAGCCGCCGTGTTGAGCGTGATCCCGCAGCCACGCGTCGATCTGCGGCAGACGCTGCGCGCGCACCTTGATGCGATACTGGACCGAGGCAATCGCCGTCTTCGTATCGCCCTGCGCGTCGGCCGGCAGGTACTGCTTGGCATAAGCGCGCAGCTTGCCGATCATCGCCGGATCGGCCGAGCGTCCGCCCAGCCCCGGGAAGTAACGGCTGCGCGACGCGCCATCGACAATCTTGTCGACCTGCGCGCGCTTGGCCAGCGCAAAGTCAAACGCCATATCCGGATGATTGCTCGCCACATGGCGGATGATCGACGCCCCCGCCGTCGCTCCCGGCTCATCGGTCAGCGCCAGGTCCAGCGCGCGCTGCGCCAGCGCCTTGTCGTTGGCGGCGCCCAGCAAATCATACAGCTCGGCCTTGATCATGCTCGATTGCTCGGTCTTGGCGGTGGTGCGCAATTGCTCCCACGTCGCCGCATCCGCGTGCGACGCGACCACGCCGAGGATAGCGCGGCGCAGCGCGGCCGGCATGGCCTCGTTGTCGGTGGCCGATGCCGCGTAACGGCGGCGCGCCTCCGCGATCACCGCCGGATCGCCGACTTCACCCAGCGCATGTATCAGCGTCTCGCGCAGATTCGCCACCGGCGCCGCTTCATCCTTCACTGCGGTCCAGCCGATGCGCGCGAATACCGGCGCCAGACGCGCCCGCGCAAACCGGTCCAGCGCCGCCTGCTGTTCCGGCTTGCCTTCGTAGCTGTCGTGCAGGCCGGCCAGCACGCCGGCGATGCGCTCCCATACCTGCGGCACCGCGTCCACCGGCGCGTTGTTGGCCAGGTCCATGAAGCCCGATGCCGGCATATGGCCGGCCAGGCCCAGCTCCCAGCTGTCGGCCAGCAGGCCCAGTTGATCGATGGCCGGCATGTTGGCAAAGTTGCCGGCCAGCGCGCCGAACGCCTTCGGCGCATACAGCGTGCGGTAATAGCCGCTTTGGCCGGCGTTGACCAGCACCGCGCCGCAGCCCGGCAACGTCATGCTGGCCTTGCCGCCGCCGACCACCGTGCGCACAGTGGCGCCACCCACCGTCTGCGCGATGACCGGCACGCGCCAGTTCAGCGGCTTTTTGTTCTGCTGGTCCTTGCTGAACTCACCCTGCGTCAGCTGAATGGTGCTCTTGCCGTTCTTGCACACCGCGTCCGACACGCGGATCAGCGGCACGCCCGGCTTCAGCGTGAAGTCATGCGCAATCGCGGTGACCGGCTTGTGCGCCGCCTTCTCGATCTCGCGCCACAAATCGTTGGACACCGTGTTGCCATATGCATGCTTGGCGATGTAGCTGCGCACGCCGGCGCGCCACGCGTCCTCGCCGACATAGCTCTCCAGCATGCGGATCACCGCCTCGCCCTTGCTGTAGGTGATGCTGTCGAACGCCTGGCTGGCTTGCTCCACCGTGGCGATGCGCTGCACCACCGGGTGGGTGGTGGCCAGCGCATCGCGCTCCATGGCGCCTTCGCGCGTGTCAACCGCGCGCAGTTCCCAGTGCCATTCCGGATGCAGGCGGGTGGTGGTGCGCGATTCCATCCACGATGCGAAGCCTTCGTTCAGCCACAGGTCGTCCCACCACGCCATGGTGACCAGATCGCCGAACCACTGGTGCGCCATCTCGTGCGCGGCCACCAGGAACGACACTTCCTTGTCCGACTGCGTGGCCACGCGCGGGTCGAGCAGTATGGAGTTTTCAAAGGTGAAGATCGCACCCCAGTTCTCCATCGCGCTGAAGAACTGGCTGCGGCCCGGCGCGGCGATGTTGTCCAGCTTGGGCAACGGATATTTGACGCCGAAGTAGTCGTTGTACTCCTTCAGCACAGCGCGCGACGAGTCCAGTGCGAATTGCGCCTGGCTCAGCGACCCCTTTTGCGTGATCACGCCCAGCTCCACGCCGTCGACCACCGAGGTGGCGCGGTCAAATTCGCCCAGGCCAAAGAACAGCAGATAGGTTGACATCTTTGGCGAGGTGGCGAAGCGCACCAGTTCACGGCCATCGGCCAGTTTGGTGTTGGAGGTGACCGGCATGTTGGACACCGCCATCTGGCCGGCCGGGATGGTTGCTTCCAGCGCGAAGGTGGCCTTGTAGAATGGCTCGTCCCAGGATGGAATCATGCGCCGCGCATCCGAGTTTTCGAACTGCGTGTACAGCGCGCGCTTCTTCGCGCCGCCGTTGTCGTAGTCCAGCGAGAACAGGCCGGAGGCCTGGGTGCCGATGATGCCGGTGTAGTCGAGTTTGAGCTGGTAGCTGCCCGGCTTGAGCGCCTGGGCGAAGTGGAAAGTCGCGGTCTGCTTGTCCGCGTCGACGTCGATCTTGCTGGCCTGCTGCGGCGTCTTGCCCGGCCCGGCGCTGATAGCGACAGCGCCGAAGGTGAGGTCGGCCGCTTGCAGCGTCAGGCAGGTGGTGGCTTGTTTGACATCGAGCGAAATCGTCACGCTGGCGCTGAATTTGCTGTTGGCGGCGTCCGGCGTCAGCGACACGGCGTAGTGCGTCGGGACGGCGCTGCGCGGGAGCTGGGTGGTGGCCTGCGCGGCCTTGGCGGCGGGAGCGGCGACAACCAGTACAGGGGCGCCGGCGGACAATCCCAGCAGCGCCGTGACGGCGAGCGAAATCAAACTGCGTTGCATGTTCTTCCTTTGAATTTGGGCCTTTTGGGCAAGCGAGCAATCTACGGCGAACACCGGGCGCTGTCAAATGCCAATTGGGATTATGATTCAGCTACGCTTACTTTCCTGATAAGGCACAGACATGATCGATTTGTACACGGCCGCCACACCGAACGGCCACAAAGTCTCCATCGCGCTGGAAGAGCTGGAACTGGTCTACACGCTGCACGCGCTGGATTTGCAGGCCGGCGAGCAGAAACAGCCGTGGTTCCTGGCGATTAACCCGAACGGCCGCATTCCCGCCATCGTCGACCGCGCGGAAGATAATTTTGCGGTGTTTGAATCCGGCGCCATCCTGATCTACCTGGCCGAGAAGACCGGCGAGTTGATGCCCGCCGATGCCAAGGGCCGCTCGCGGGTACTGCAATGGCTGATGTTCCAGATGGGCGGCGTTGGCCCGATGATGGGGCAGGCCAATGTGTTCCATCGCTATTTCCCCGAAAAGATCCAGCCGGCCATCGACCGTTATCAGGGCGAGAGCAAGCGCCTGTTCCGTGTGCTGGATGCGCATCTGGCCAACAACGAATACCTGGCCGGCGATTATTCGATCGCTGACATCGCCAACTGGGCATGGGTGCATACGCATGACTGGTCCGGCGTGACGGTGGACGACTTGCCGCATTTGCGGCGCTGGCTGGCGGCGATCGCGGCGCGGCCGGCGGTACAGCGCGGGATCATCATGCCGCCACGCGCGGAGCGCGCCGATCCCACCACCGTCCGCACCATGCTGGAAACGGGGCAATCGCGATGAAGCTCTATACCTCCGCCCGCGCGCCCAATCCGCGCCGTGTCACCATGTTCATCGCCGAGAAGGGCATTGAGGGGATCGAGCAGGTGCAGATCGATCTGGGCGCCGGCCAGCATCGCAGCGCTGATTATCTGGCGCGAAATCCTTTTGGCCGCGTGCCGGCGCTGGAATTGGACGATGGCCGCATCCTGTGCGAGACGCGGGCCATCTGCTCGTGGCTCGAAGGCTATGCGCCGGAACCGAATTTGATGGGGGAGGGCTATGACGAACGCGCCTTCATCGAGATGACGGATCGCCGCGTTGAGCTGCATCTGTTTTATGGGATTGCCAACTGTGTGCGGCATACGCATCCGGGCTTGGCGGCATTGGAGCAGCCGCAGTTTCCCGATTACGGCGCGGCGCAGGGTGCGAAGATGCGCGAGACGGCGCGCTGGCTGGATCAGGTACTGGCGGCGCAGCCTTTTGTGGCCGGACAGCGATTTACCATCGCGGATATTACGGCGTTTTGCGCACTGGAGTTTGCGCGTGGGTTGATGCGGTTTAAGCCGGGGAGTGAGGGATTGGCGCACCTTCAGGCCTGGCGTGATCGTATTGCCGAGCGGCCTAGCCTGGAATTCGCTGGATAGCTTAGGCGGCGCGTTTGTACCAGGGCTGATGCGTCAGGATAGGCTTGTAGCGGCGCGCCAGCGGATCGTGGCTGTCGAAGTCGCGGTCCAGTGCAAGCGTGCCGAAGGGCGCCAGGCTATCGTCAAATAGCTGTAGCACGCGCCTGCGTAGCACAGGGCCCAGGTCGGGCAGGGCGCGCTGTCCCAGTATCATATGGAATTCGTTGAAGGAGGCATCCGTCACCAGGTTGTACTGCGCCCAAGTGATGCGGCTGGCCAGATGCGGCTTGAGTACCGCTTGCGTGCCATCGGCGCTGACATCAAAGTAGTCCGATAGCTCGCCGGTGCCGCCGCTGCGGATGTAGTTCTGTTGCAGTTCGCTCCATTGCGCCATCGGCAGGCTGGCCTGGCGGATCTCGGCCAGCATGGTGTCGCTGTTGACGGTGGCATAGATTTCGGTGCGGGCCGCCAGTTGTTCCTGTTCGAGCAGAATCGCCAGCGTCCAAGCCTGCTGCGCGCCCGCGCAATCGGCGATCCAGATGCGCGGCAGCGCGGCGCCATGCAGGCAAGGCCCCAGCGACAGCCGCAGCATCGACGCTTCCCGCGCATCGTCGAACATCCGGGCCGGAACCAGATACAGCGCGCGCAGCAGCGCGTTGTATGCGTCCTCGTTGTGCAGGATATGTGATTGCAGGGCCGAGATGGTAGGCAGTTCCAGCTCCGCGCGCAATACATGCACCTTGCGCAGGACGGCGGCGCGCTCGTAGCCACGGAAATCGTAGCCATGGAACTGGAACAGCGCCTCCAGCAGCAGCTCCAGTTCAAGCTCCTCGACCGGCGACATCAGTGCAGCCACACGCGCATCAGCGACAGCAGTTGCGCAACATTCACCGGCTTGGTGATGTAGTCCGACGCCCCGGCCGCGATGCACTTGTCGCGGTCACCCTTCATCGCCTTTGCCGTCAGCGTGATAATCGGCAGCGACTTGAATTTCGGGATGCGACGGATCGCCCGCATCGTGTCGTAGCCGTCCATCTCCGGCATCATGATGTCCATCAGGACGATCTCGATGGTCGGATCGCGCTCCAGCACCTCGATGCCATCGCGGCCATTTTCGGCGAACGACACCTGCATCTGCTGCCGCTCCAGCAGCGACGACAGCGCGAAGATATTGCGCAAGTCATCATCGACGATCAGCACCTTGCGTCCCGCCAGCCCGCCTTCGGCCGCATGGATTTCCTCCAGCATGCGCCGCTGCGCCTCCGGCAGACTGGCCTGCGAACGGTGCAGGAACAGCGCCGTCTCATCGAGCAGCCGCTCCGGCGAACGGGCATCCTTGATTACGATCGTCTTGGCGTAGCGTTTCAGCTTGGCCACTTCCTTGCGGTCCAGATCCTTGGCCGTGTTGATCACCACCGGCAGATCGCGCAGGGCTTCATCCTTGCCGATGATATCCAGCAGATCGAAGCCGCTGATATCGGGCAGCGTCAGGTCCAGCACCATGCAATCGAAATGCTGCTCGCGCAGGGCATCCAGCGCCGCCTGGCCGGTATCCACCGCCACGATATGGATATCCGCATCGCCGATCAGCGCGATGATGTTTTCGCGCTGCGCCGGCTCGTCATCCACCACCAGCAGGCTGCGCTTCCCGCCCAGCAGGAACTTCTGAATCCGCGAAAACTCTTCCTGCAAGGCCTTCTTGCTGACCGGTTTATTCAAGTACGAGATGGCGCCGAGCCGCAGTGCGCGTTCCCGCTCGCGCAGCGATGACATCACATGCACCGGAATATGCCGCGTGCTCGGATCGCGCTTCAGGCGGTCCAGCACCGTGAAGCCGTCGATATCCGGCAGATCCAGATCCAGCAGGATCGCCGACGGCAGATAATCTCGCGCCAGGCTCAGTGCCGAGTCGCCGTGCATGGTGACGATGCCCTTGAAGTTCTTCTCGCGCGCAAAGCCCAGCACCACCTGCGAGAAGCGTTCGTCGTCCTCGATGATCAGCACGGACGGATCTCCCGGCGCCACCAAACCCCGGTCGTCGCTGCCGCTGTATTCGTCCAGATCCGCATCCAGCTCGCTGTCGCCGTGGTCCAACGGCGCGGTTTCGGCCGGCGCCGGCGGCACGTACACCACCTGCGGCGTTGGCAGCGGCAGGCGTACCTGCGGCGCGCGCACCGTGTCGTAGTTGATGAAGCCAGCGCGGTTGTACGGCAGGAACAGCGTGAACGTCGACCCATTGCCGACCACCGATTCGACGCGAATCTCGCCACCCAGCAGGCGCGCCAGCTCGCGCGAAATCGACAGACCCAGGCCCGTGCCGCCGTACTTGCGGGCGGTGGAGCCGTCGGCCTGCTGGAACGCCTCGAAGATCAGTTGCAGCTTGTCCGCGGCGATGCCGACCCCGGTGTCGCTGACCGCGAACGACATGACCGCGTCCGCATGCAGCAGGTTCGGGTGGTCGCTGGTGAAACCGCTCTTCACCACGCTGATGACCAGCGAAACATGGCCGTGCGTGGTGAACTTGAACGCATTGGACAGCAGGTTTTTCAACACCTGCTGCAAGCGCGTGGTGTCGGTCATCATGGCCGTCGGCAGATTGTCCTTCAGCTCCACCGAGAAGCCAAGATGCTTGGCCTCGGCCATGTGGCGGAAAGTGCGATCCACGTAATTGCGCAGATTCTGGAAGCGGTACTCCGAGACGTCCAGCGTGACCGTGCCGGATTCGATCTTCGACAGGTCCAGAATGTCGTTGATCAGCGTCAGAAGGTCGGAGCCGGAGCCGTGGATGGTCTTGGCGAATTCCACCTGCTTGCCGGACAGGTTGCCGTCCGGGTTGTCGCCCAGTTGCTGCGCCAGGATCAGCAGCGAATTCAGCGGCGTGCGCAACTCGTGCGACATATTCGCCAGGAACTCGGATTTGTACTTGGAGGACAGGGCCAGCTGCGTGGCTTTCTCTTCCAGCGCCAGCTTCGCTTGTTCCACCTCGCGGTTCTTGCGTTCCACCTCGATATTCTGCTCGGACAGCAGGCGCGCCTTTTCCGCCAGCTCCTGGTTGGTCTGCTGCAGTTCCTGCGCCAGCGACTGCGATTGCGTCAACAGCGATTCGGTACGGCTGTTCGCCTCAATGGTGTTCAGCACCACGCCGATCGATTCCATCAACTGGTCGAGGAAGGACAGGTGGGTTTCGGTGAAGCGGTCCAGCGACGCGATCTCGATCACCGCTTTCACCTGCTGCTCGAACAGAATCGGCAACACCACGATATTGGTCGGCGGCGCCGCGCCCAGGCCGGACGACACCACGATGTAATCGCGTGGCACGTCGGTCAGCCAGATGCGCACCTTCTCTAGCGCGCACTGGCCCACCAGCCCTTCGCCCGGCAGGAAGGAGGTCGGCAGCTTGCGGCTGGAACGGTAGCCGTAGCTGGCGATCATGCGCAGGCGCGCGTCCGACTCCTGCGAGTCCATCATGTAGAACACGCCGTGGTGCGCCGACACCAGCGGGGCCAGTTCGGACAGAATCAGCTTGGTCACCGCCTGCAAGTCGCGCTGGCCTTGCAGCAGTCGCGTGAAGCGCGCCAGATTGGTCTTCAGCCAATCCTGCTGCGCGTTCTTCAGCGTGGTGTCCTTCAGGTTACGGATCATCTCATTGATGTTGTCCTTCAAGTAGGACACCTCGCCGCGCGCTTCCACTTGAATGGAGCGCGACAAGTCGCCGCGTGTCACCGCCGTCGCCACCTCCGCAATCGCGCGCACCTGGTTGGTCAGGTTGGCCGCCAACTGGTTGACGTTCTCGGTCAAGTCCTTCCAGGTGCCGGCCACGCCGGACACATTCGCCTGGCCGCCCAGCTTACCTTCGGTACCGACCTCGCGCGCCACGCGCGTCACCTCGGAGGCGAAGGAGGACAGCTGGTCCACCATCACGTTGATGGTGTCTTTCAGTTCAAGAATCTCACCCTTGACGTCCACCGTGATTTTCTTCGACAGGTCACCACGCGCCACCGCCGTCGTCACCGCCGCGATGTTACGCACCTGGCCCGTCAGGTTGGATGCCATGAAGTTGACGTTGTCGGTCAAGTCCTTCCAGGTACCGCCAACGCCCGGTACATAAGCCTGGCCGCCCAGCTTACCTTCGGTGCCGACCTCGCGCGCCACCCGCGTTACTTCGGAGGCGAAGGAGGACAACTGGTCCACCATCACGTTGATGGTGTTTTTCAACTCAAGAATCTCGCCTTTGACGTCCACCGTGATTTTTTTCGACAGGTCGCCATTGGCCACGGCGGTGGTCACGTCGGCGATGTTACGCACCTGGCCCGTCAAGTTGCCCGCCATCGAGTTCACGCCGTCGGTCAAGTCCTTCCAGGTGCCGGCGACGCCAGGCACGTTGGCCTGGCCGCCCAGCTTACCCTCGGTGCCCACCTCGCGCGCCACGCGCGTTACTTCGGAGGCGAAGGAGTTCAACTGGTCCACCATCACGTTGATGGTATTTTTCAGCTCCAGAATCTCGCCTTTGACGTCCACCGTGATTTTCTTCGACAAGTCACCGTTGGCCACGGCCGTGGTCACGTCGGCGATGTTACGCACCTGGCCTGTCAGATTACCCGCCATCGAGTTGACCGAGTCGGTCAAGTCCTTCCAGGTACCGGCCACGCCTTTCACCTGCGCCTGGCCGCCCAGCTTACCTTCGGTGCCGACCTCGCGCGCCACCCGCGTTACCTCGGAGGCGAAGGAGGACAACTGGTCCACCATCACGTTGATGGTGTTCTTCAGTTCCAGAATCTCGCCCTTGACGTCCACGGTGATCTTTTTCGACAGGTCGCCGTTCGCCACCGCCGTTGTCACCGCCGCGATGTTACGTACCTGGCCCGTCAAGTTGGAGGCCATGAAGTTCACGTTGTCGGTCAAGTCCTTCCAGGTGCCGCCGACGCCCGGCACATACGCCTGGCCGCCCAGCTTACCTTCGGTGCCGACTTCGCGCGCCACCCGCGTTACCTCGGAGGCGAAGGAGCGCAACTGGTCCACCATCACGTTGATGGTGTCCTTCAGTTGCAGAATCTCGCCGCGCACGTCCACCGTGATCTTTTTCGACAAGTCGCCATTCGCCACCGCCGTCGTCACCTCGGCGATGTTACGCACCTGCGAGGTCAGGTTGCCCGCCATGGAGTTCACCGAGTCGGTCAAGTCTTTCCACGTGCCGGCCACGCCTTTCACCTGCGCCTGGCCGCCCAGTTTCCCTTCGGTGCCCACCTCGCGCGCCACCCGCGTTACCTCGGACGAGAACGACGACAGCTGCTCCACCATGGTATTGGCGGTCATCGCCGCCCGCAGGTACTGGCCCTTCAGCGGGTGGCCGTCCACCTCCAGCGCCATGGTTTGCGACAGGTCGCCCTTCGCCACCGCGCCGATCACGCGTGCCATTTCCGATGTGGGGCGCACCAGATCGTCGATCAGCGTATTGACGGAACTGAGAATGGTGGCCCAGCCGCCGCTGGTGTTGGTCATCTCGGCGCGCTGGGTCAGCCGGCCTTCGTGACCCACCACGCGGCTGACCTCTGTCACCTCGCGCACCATGCGCGCCTTGGTGTCGATGATGTCGTTCAGCGTGTCGGCGATCTTGCCGGCCATGCCGATCCAGTCGGATGGCATGCGCACTGAAAAATCGCCTTTTTTCAGCGCCACCAGCGTGGACAGCAGAATTTTCGCGTCCAGCTGTTCGCCCAGGTCGGTCATATTGTTCATTGCCTATTCCTCGTTGCTCAGGAGGGAAGTTGAGTTGATATTGGGTAGCAAGTTTTCCAGGGAAAACAGGATGGTCTGCTCGTCATTGACGATGAGTGCTTTGGGAGTCTACACGGCGGCTGGTCGATGGTAGCGGTTTGAGAGTGATTATTATTCCACCATTTCGTTCCAAAAAATATTATCGGAAATAAATTTTTTAATGCGCACGATTGCAAGCGACTCAGCGTGTTTTCTGTGTCACCCAAATGGGCGCGCTCCACAGCATTTTGCCGTCGTCCTGCGTCACTCTGGCGTAATAGAAGTGTTCTCCTGGTAACGGCGTGATGGTGCGTTGTTGTGTGCTTGCTAGTGTGGCAACCTTGCCATTTCGGCCGGGAACGCCGTGGAAGATCGCGACCGCCACCGGTTCGCGGCCGCTGCCGCTGGTGTAGCGTAGCCGCAGTGTGACTTTGCCGGCGTTGGTGATGCGTGCGCCCATCATGTGGCCGTTGGCGGTGAAGATCAGTTGCGCCTGCTTGTCCATGGTGGCGTAGACGCGGCGGGCTTGCAGCGCTTCCAGCAGGCTGTTTCGGGTCAGCGGCGTATTGCGCGGCAAAAGCACCGCCGTGCGGTTGGAATAGGCGGCGCCCCAGTTGGCGCAGTGATTGTCCTGATTGCTGCTGAACGCCAGATGGTAGCCGGCTTCCAGCAGAGCGTTGCAGGTGGATTCGAAATTGCTGCGCCGCGTTTCGGTTTCGCTGGTGTTGGTGGAGTAGGCGCTGCTGTTCATGACCTCGCAGAGCAGCATGTTGGCGTCGCCGTCTTCGGTCCAGGCCAGCGGTTTGCCGTCGGCGACGAACTGGTCTTTTTGCGGATGGTTGAATTGGCCGAACCAGCCTCGCCCGGCCATCAGCGTGTAGAGGCTGGCGTAGTCGTTCTTCGGGACTTCCTCGTCGGCCAGCAGTTCGCCCGTCGCGTTGCGTTCCCAGCCGAGCAGGGCGCCGGCGTTGAGGATATTGATGTGGCCACCCTTGCTGATGGTGCCCCATTCCTGGCCGTAGATCGCCAGCAGCTGGTTGGCCCCCGCGTTCCATTGCTCCGCCAGGCGCAGGCCGTCGTGGAACAGGGCGCGCGCGGTGTTGGCGTTCGCGTCCGCTCTGGTGCCGTCGGAACCGTCGTACATGTGATTGTGTTCGGATGTCATCAGAAAGTCCAGGCCGTGCTGTGCGGCATACGCATAGGCGTCGGCAGGACCGTAGGCGCCGGACTGCGGCGCTTGTGCGCCGTCGCATTGGTCGAGTGCTCCGCCGCCATCGCTGTGGTTGGTCTGGCTGTGCAGGTTGCCCAGATAGACATCGTAGCCGGTCGTCTGCCGCCTGTCGGTGTCCGCAAGAGGCTGGGCTGGCGCAAGCATTGCCGGCGGCGGCCTGTGCGCGCCGACCGCCACCGGCCACTCTTGTTCGACCTCCGTTCCATCGTCAAGTCCGGCGCGCAAGCGCATTCTGTAGACGCCGTCCGGCACCGCCGCCCGCCAGATCTTGCTGACCTCGGCCGCCTCGCCGTCGAGCATACGTTCGCCGCGCCAGCTCCGCACCACCGTTTCATCATGGCGCGGCAATAGCTCCAGCCGCCAGCGCAACAGATGCCGATGATTATCCGGCGGTGAGAAGCGCATCACTACACGCCGCTGCCCGGCGCTGTCTGACTGAAACGGTACTTGCAATACGGTATCAAACTCCGCGTGCTCGTCGATTGCATGGGCCGGCTCCAGCACCATCCAACCCAGCAGGACTGTGGTGAAAAATACGCGCATGATCGCCTCCGTGAAACAGTCTCATCATTTAGAGCGACCCTTGCTGTAAAGGGTTCCGTTTAAAATGCAATCCACAAACTTAAATCTCTCCAATTGTTTCTCTGGTTCCCGCACGGCATTAATAGTATGCTGCTCTGATGCCAAATATTTCCGGTACAAAAGGAACGATGCGCGGACCTCGCCTGCTGTTTTGGGGTGTGGGATGCCTGCTGGCCACCAGCGCCGGGGTGCTGCTCTACAGCGCCGCCTTGCGGACCGTCGACGATGATGCCGACCAGCGTTTCGAGAACCTGGCCCGCAGCACCCAGTTCAGCATCTCCGCGCGCATCAAGTCCTATTCCGACCTCACGCGCGGTCTGGCCGCGCTGTTTCAGACCTCCAGCCACATCTCGCGCCAGCAATTTGGCCAGTATGTCGCCAGCCTGGAGATTCCGCGCCATTTCCCGGCGATTGAAGTGCTGAGCTGGGCGCCGTCCATCAGCGACGCCGAACGCGATACCTTTGTCGCCGGCGTGCGCGGCGACGGCTACCCCCAGTTCGACATCCAGCCTCCCGGCCGCCGCGCGCATTACGCGGTGCTGACCTATCTTGAACCGATGGTCGATGGGCTCCACGGCATCGACATCGCCGCTGATCCCGCCATCGCCAGCATGTTGGATCGGTCGCGTGACAGCGGCAATGTCGCCTCCTCCGGCCAGCCTATCGTCGTACCATTGCCAACGCCGCATTACGGTCTGGGCGTGCGTTTTCCGGTGTATCGCAATGGCATGCCGCTGACCACCGTCGCCGAGCGGCGCGCCGCCTATGCCGGTTCGGTCGGCGCGGGTTTCAGCGTCCCCAAGCTGATACAGAGCGCCATCGACGAAATGGCCATGCGCGAGGTGCACCTGCGGCTCTACGCCGACGGCAGCGCCAGCGTCGACCAGCGCCGCCTGGTGATCGAGAGCACCGATCGCCTGCTGTTCAACGACACCGGCGAGCTGACCGCCACGCCGCTGCCGTCCGCCCAGCGCGCGGACTATCTGGAAACGGTGCTGCCGATCGACTTCAATGGCAGCTTGTGGAAGGCGCAGTTACAGGTCCGCCGCGATGTGCTGCTGACCCGCTTCGACCTGTTTTTTCCATGGATCGCCGCGCTGACCGGTTTTGCCGGCACGGCGCTGTTGTACAGTTACCTGTTCGTGCTGTACACGTCGCGCCGGCGCGCCATCAAGCAGCGCGTGCTGCTCGACACGGTGCTCAACCACGTCGATGCCCACGTCTACATGAAGGATCAGAACCGCCGCTTCGTATACGTGAATGCTCGCATGGCCGAATCGCTCGGTCGCCCGGTCAGCGACATCATTGGCAAGCTGGATCGCGAGCTGATGCCGACCGTCGACGCCGATGCCGCCTGGGTGCTGGAACGGCCGGTGTTCGCCGATGGCGTCAAGCGCACCGGCGAAACGCAGTTCACCAATAGCGGCGGCGCGGTGCAGCATCTGTGGACGGTCCGGGTGCCGGTGGAGCTGGGCGGCGGCGCGCTGGCGGTGATCGGCCTGGCCACCGATGTCACGGCGCTGCACAAGCTGAAGGACGAGGCCGATGCCGCCAGCCAGGCCAAGAGCGACTTCCTGTCCAATATGAGCCACGAGATCCGCACGCCGATGAACTCCATCATCGGCATGGCGCACCTGGCGCTGAAATCCGTCAGGCATCCGAAGCAGCGCGATTATTTGCAGAAGATTTACCACTCCGGTCAGCATCTGCTGGGCATCATCAACGACATACTCGACTTCTCCAAGATCGAAGCCGGCAAGATGGATCTTGAGGTGCTGGACTTCACGCTCGACGCCCTGCTGGCCAATATCTCCGGCCAGTTGAGCGAGAGCGCGCAGACGCGCGGGCTGCAGCTGGTATATGAAATCTGCCCCGGCCTGTCGCATCAACTGCGCGGCGATCCGCTGCGGCTGGAGCAGGTGTTGCTGAACTTCGTCAGCAACGCCATCAAGTTCTCGGACCGCGGCAAGGTGATTGTCCGCGCCCGGCCGGTGGAGGAGCGCGACGACCATATTCTGGTTCGGTTTGAAGTGATCGACCAGGGCATCGGCATGACGCCGGAGCAGGTGGCGCAACTGTTCCAGTCCTTCCATCAGGCCGACACCTCCACCACGCGCCGCTACGGCGGCACCGGCCTGGGACTGGTCATCAGCAAGCAATTGGCCGAATTGATGGGCGGCGGCGTGGGTGTCGACAGTACGCCGGGCGAGGGCAGCACCTTCTGGTTCACCGCGCGGCTGGCGCAGGGCGTGGGTCTCCTCGCGCCGAACGGCGAAGCGGTGCGGCAGAACGTGCTGGACAGCATACGCGGCGCCGCCATCCTGCTGGTGGAGGACAATATCTTCAGCCAGCAGGTGGGGCGCGAGCTGCTGGAGGACGCCGGCGCCACCGTTTGCGTGGCCAACAACGGCAAAGAGGCCATCGACCTGCTGCTCAAGGAGCGTTTCGACTGCGTGCTGATGGACGTGCAAATGCCGGTGATGGACGGCTACGAGGCCACGCGCCTGATCCGCGCCCACCCCAGGCTGGCGGCCACGCTGATCATCGCCATGACCGCCAATGCGGGACGCGACGATCAGCAGCGCTGCCTGGACGCCGGCATGGACGAATTTGTGACCAAGCCGATTGCGCCCAAGCTGTTGTTCAACATGCTGTCCAAGTGGATGAGCCAGAGGGCGCGCGCCAGCGAGCCGCCGCGCAGGCCGGCGCCGCCACCGCCGTCGTATTTCTCGTTGCCGGAGGGGGCGGCCGTGCTGCCAACGCCGCCGGTGTTCGTGCCACGCCAACCGGCACCCTCGGCGCCGCCCATGGTCGCCATCGCGGCGGACGCCGAGGCGCCGGTGGCGCTGTTCGATGTCGATACGCTGGCCCAGACCTTCGACGGCAAGGCCGAAAAAATGCGCAAGTATGCGCTGCTGTTCCTGTCCTCCGCGCGCGACGGCCTGGCCGAAATGGATGAAGCGCTGGCGATGGAGGACCTGGCGCATCTGGCGGAAGTGGGGCACCGCATCAAGTCGGCTGCCCGTGCTGTTGGCGCCATGCGGTTCGGTAACCTGTGCTACGCGCTCGAACAGGTGCGCCACGATGCCGACACCGGCAACGCCAGCCGTCTGATCCAGGAACTGCACGCGATGTTCGCCGTGCTGGAGCAGCATATCGAACAGGAACTGCTGGCATACGCCCCGAGCTAGAGCGATAATACGGGGTCGAACCCATTAAAGAGCTCTATGCACCCTGGCATCACCCCCGGCCTGCTGATTTTGCACGGCAATCAAATGGAACAGTTGCGCGCCGCCGTTTTCCAATGGCTGCGCAACCACCCGCTCGGGGCACTGGAGTCGGAAATCTTCCTGGTGCAGTCGAACGGCGTGGCCGAATGGCTGAAGATCGCGCTGGCCGAGGAAGTCGGCATCTGCGCCGCCTCGCGCGTGGAGTTGCCGGCCCGCTTCCTGTGGGTGCGGGCCTATCGCGGTTTGCTGGGGAGCGAGCGCGTGCCGCGTAACGCGCCGTTTGACAAAGTTCCGCTGACCTGGCGCCTGATGCGTCTCTTGCCGACGCTGCTGGCCGATCCGGCGTTCGCGCCGCTGCGCCACTTCCTCGCCGACGGCGAGGCGGAGCGCCGCCTGCAACTGGCCGAGCGGCTGGCCGACTTGTTCGACCAATACCAGGTGTATCGCGCCGACTGGCTGGAAGACTGGGCGGCCGGCAGCGACCAATTGCGCAGCGCGCGCGGCGACACCACGCCGCTGCCGGACGATCAGCGCTGGCAAGGCCAGTTATGGCGCGCCGTCATCGCCGACGTTGAGGAGCATCAGCGAGGACTGGGGCGCGCCACCGTCCACACCGAATTCGTACGCGCCTGCGCCGCCGGCCAAGAACCGAAGGACAGCCTGCCGCGCCGCGTGGTGATCTTCGGCGTGTCCGCGCTGCCGTTCCAGACCTTGCAGGCGCTGGCCGCCATCGCCGGCTATACGCAGGTGCTGCTGGCGGTGCCGAATCCTTGCCAATACTACTGGGGCGACATTATCGAAGGGCGCGACCTGCTGCGCAGCGCGCACCGCCGCCAGCAACCGCGCAATGGCCGGGACCTGGGCCAGATTCCGCTGGAAGAACTGCACGCCCACAGCCATCCGCTGCTGGCCAGCTGGGGGCGGCAAGGCCGCGACTTCGTGCGCATGCTGGACGAATTCGACGAGACCGCGCAAGCCTACCCCGCTGAATCGGCGCCGCTGCGGGTCGACTTGTTCAGCGAAGGCGAGGGTGACACCTTGCTGACGCAGGTGCAGGCCGCCGTGCGCGAACTGCTGCCGCTGTCCGAACATCCGCAAATTCCGCCGCCGGAAGACGACCGCTCGATCGAATTCCACGTCACCCACAGCGTGCAGCGCGAAGTGGAAGTGCTGCACGACCAATTACTGAAAATGTTCGCCGAGGCGGAGCACAGCGACCGCCCGCTACGACCCCGCGACGTGGTGGTGATGGTGCCGGACATCGACACCTTCTCGGCCGCCATTCACGCCGTCTTCGCGCAGCATCGCCGCAGCGACGCCCGCTACATCCCGTTCGAGATCGGCGACGTCAATGACCGCAGCGTCAACCCGCTGCTGGTGGCGCTGGAATGGTTGCTGCGGTTGCCGCAACAGCGCTGCCGCCAGAGCGAGGTGCGCGATCTGCTCGACGTGCCGGCGCTGGCCGGCCGTTTCGGCCTGCGCGAAGAGCACTTGCCGACACTGGGCTTGTGGATCGAAGGTTCCGGCGTGCGCTGGGGCCTCGACCAGCAGCACCGCAGCGGCCTCGGTCTCGGCCCCGCCGGCGAGCAGAATGCCTGGATCTTCGGCGTGCGGCGCATGCTGCTCGGCTATGCCAGCGGTGATGCCGGCAGTTACGCCGGCATCGAACCTTACGCCGAAGTCGGCGGTCTGGATGCCGCGCTGGCCGGCTCGCTGGCGCAACTGGTCGAAGCGCTGCTGCACTGGCGCGCCGTGCTGGCCGAGCCGCGCACGCCGGCCGAATGGGGCGTGCAGGCGCGCGCGCTGCTGGCGGCCTTCTTCAAATCCAGCGAGGAGAGCGACCGCCTCACGCTGTCGCAACTGAACGACGCCCTGAATAAATGGCTGGACACCTGTGACGGCGCCCGCTACGACGAAGCGGTACCGCTGGCGGTGCTGCGCGAAGCCTGGCTAGGCTTGATGGATGAACCGACGCTGAACCACCAATTCGTCTCCGGCGGCGTGACTTTCTGCACGCTGATGCCGATGCGCGCGGTACCGTTCCGCGTGGTTTGCCTGCTCGGCATGAATGACGGCGACTTTCCGCGCCGCGCGCCGAAGGCCGACTTTGACTTGCTGGCGCTGCCCGGTATGTCGCGTCCCGGCGACCGCTCGCGCCGCGATGATGACCGCTACCTGATGCTGGAAGCCGTGCTGGCCGCGCGCGACAAGCTGTATATCAGCTGGGTGGGGCGCAATGTGCGCGACAACAGCGAGCAGCCGCCATCGGTGCTGGTGTCGCAGCTGCGCGATTATCTGGTCGGCGGCTGGCAGCTGGACCTGCACGCGCGCACCACCGAACACGCGCTGCAGCCCTTCAGCCGCCGCTATTTCGAGGCCGGCGGCCTGCTGACCTACGCGCGCGAATGGCGCGAGGCGCACGGCATGGAAGACGAGGCCACGGCCGCCGCCGAGCTGCCGCCGTTCGACATCGACGACAAATACCGTCTCAAGCTGGCCAGCCTGCACAACTTCGTCCGTCAGCCGGTGCGTTTCTTCTTCCGTCAGCGTCTCGGCGTGATGTTCGGCGAGGCCGCGCTGGTGGGCGAGGACGAAGAACCGTTCTCGCTCGACGCGCTGCAGCGCTACGTGCTGGAAGATACGCTGCTGGACGACGCCGAAACGCCGGAACTGATCGAAGAGGTCTACGACAAACTGACGCAGCGCGCCGAGCGGCTGGCCCGCGAAGGCAAGCTGCCGATTGGCCTGATCGGCCAGCAGTACCAGGACAAGCTGGTGGACGCGCTGGTGCCGGTGCGCTGCGCCTGGCTCACGCTGCGCCAGCATTACAGTCTGCCGGCGCCGAAGGTCGCGCTGAATCTGGTGCTGGCCGGCGTGCCGCTGGACGACTGGATCGACCAGCTGCGCACCAACGGCAACGAAACCGTCTGGCTGGCGCAGATGTCGTCGCGCGTCGCCGACAAGCAGGGCAAGCCGCGCGGCGACAAGCTGATCGCGGCCTGGCTGCGCCAGCTGGCGATATCGGCCACCGGCATGCAGGTCACCGGCCACCTGGTCGCGCGCGACGCCATCGTCACCATGCAGCCGCTGGACCCGGCGCAGGCGCAGGAAGCCTTGCGTGAGCTGGTCTGCCTGTGGCGCGACGGCATGAACCGTCCGCTGCCAACCGCCTGCAAGACCGCGCTGGCGCTGGTGCGCGAAGGCGATCCGCGCGCGGTGTACGACGGCGGTTTCGATGCCAACGGCGAAAACCACGACCTGTGTCTCAGGCGCGTGTGGCCGGACTTCGCCGCGCTGAGCGCCGAAGCGGACTTCCATGACGTGTCGATGGCGCTGTATGGACCGCTGGCGGACTGGATGGATCAATGCATCACGGTCGCCCAGATCGAAGGCGAGGACGCGGCATGAGCAACGTAAGCAAGCAACTCGCACCACTGACTTTTCCGCTGCACGGCTCGCGCCTGATCGAGGCCAGCGCCGGCACCGGCAAAACCTGGACCATCGCCGCGCTGTACGTGCGGCTGGTGCTGGGCCACGGCGGCGACAATGGCTACCAACGCCCGTTGCTGCCGGCCGATATTCTGGTGATGACCTTCACCCGCGCCGCCACGCGCGAGCTGTCCAACCGTGTGCGCGAACGGCTGGTGGAAGCGGCCGCGTACTTCCGCGAGCCGGCGCCGCACGCCAAGCCGGACGAGTATCTCGACCAGATCCTCGAATCCTACCCGGACCACGCGGCGCAGCAGCAAGCCGCGCACCGGCTGCAACTGGCGGCGGAAACGATGGACGAAGCGGCCATCTTTACCATCGACGCCTGGTGCCAGCGCATGCTGCGCGAGCACGCTTTCGACAGCGGCAGCCTGTTTGACGAAGAGCTGGTTAGCGACGAGCAGGCGCTGTTCGAGGACGCGGCCCACGATTACTGGCGCCAGCAAGTCTACCCGCTGAACGCCGATTCGCTGGAAGCGCTGCTGTCCTGCTGGAGCGACGTGGCAGCGCTGAAACGCTCGATCCGCGAACTGGTCAAGCGCGCCGATATCATCGGCGATGCCGGCGGCGAGCCGCTGGGCGTGTTGATCGCCAATGTGCAGCGCGAGCAGCAGGCGCAACTCGCAGAGCTGAAGGCCGGCTGGTACGAACGCGCCAACCGCATGGAGCAGTGGATCGCACAGCTGCGTGCCGTCGATCCCAAATGCCTCAACGGTAACAAGATGCGGGCCGACTCGCTGATTGCCTGGTTCAACGGCCTGCGAGAATGGGCGCAGAACCCGGTCAGCTTCAAGCCGGATATTTCGGACACGGCATGGAACCGCCTCACAACCGAAGGCGTGGAAGACGCTTTCGCCAAGAACTTCAGCACCGCCATGCCGGACGACTTCGAGGCCACGCTGCCGCTCAAATTCGCGTTGGCGGAAATGGCGCCGCTATCGCACGCGCTGTACCGCCACGCCGCCGCCGCCGTGGCGGGGCGCATGGCCGAGCTCAAAAAACGCAGCCGCCAATTCGGTTTTGCCGACATGCTGGACCGGTTGAACGCCGCGCTGCAAGGTGAAAACGGCGCCGCGCTGCGCAAGCGCATCACCGATCAATATCCGGTGGCGCTGGTCGATGAATTCCAGGACACGGCGCCGAACCAGTACCAGATCTTCAACGCGCTGTACCGCGTGGCCGACAACGACCCGGAAACGGGGTTGTTCCTGATCGGCGATCCGAAACAGTCGATCTACGGCTTCCGTGGCGCCGACATCCACAGCTACCTGTCCGCGCGCCGTGCCACGGCAGGTCGGCACTATCAACTGGGCACCAACTACCGTTCGACCAAGCCGGTGGTGGACGCGGTCAATCATCTGTTCCTCAACGCCGAAGGCGGCGGCGAAGTCGAAGGCTTCGCGCGTGGCGCCTTCCGCTTCCGCAATCCGAAGACGCGCGAAAATCCGTTGCCATTCGAAGCGGTCGATGCCAAGGGCCGCAAGGAACACATGGTTGATGCCAGCGGCCATACGCCGGCGCTGGTGCTGGCCTGTAGCGCCGCGCAGGACCTGAAGGCCGACAGCTACCGCGAATTCTTCGCCCACCACTGCGCGGAAGACATCGTGGCGCGCCTGAACGACGAGCGTGCCGGATTCCAGGGCGATGCCTTCGAGCGCCTCAAGCCCGCCGATATCGCGGTGCTGGTGCGCGACCGCAAGGAGGCATCGGCCATCCGCCGCGCGTTGCAGCGGCGCGGTGTGCCGAGCGTGTACCTGTCGGACAAGGACTCGGTAACCGACAGTGAGGAAGCGGCCGACGTGCTGCGCTGGCTGTCGGCCGTCGCCAATCCGCTGGACGGCGCGCTGGCGCGGGCGGCGTTTGCCACCCGTACCGCCGGCCTGCCGCTGGCCGAACTGGCGCGCCTGTCGTCGGATGAACTGGCTTGGGAGGAGCGTGTCGAACAACTGAAGGCGCTGCATCTCATCTGGCAGCGCCAGGGCGTGCTGGCGATGTTGCGCCGCTTCGTCCATGAGCTGCGATTGCCGGCGGCGCTGTTGCAACAGGTTGGCGGCGAGCGGCGCCTGACCAATCTGCTGCATCTGGCGGAGCTGCTGCAATCGGCCAGCCGCCAGCTGGATGGCGAACAGGCGCTGATACGCTGGCTCGCCGAGCAGATCGAAGGCGGCGAGGGCGCCGGCGACGAGCGCGTGCTGCGGCTGGAGAGCGATGCGGAACTGGTGAAGGTGGTCACGGTCCACAAGTCCAAGGGGTTGGAGTATCCGTTGGTGTACCTGCCGTTCGCCGTCACCGCGCGCAAGGTCGAGCGGCGCAATCGCAGCTTTTTTGAATTCAGCGACGACGATGGTGTGCGCCAGATCGACATGGCGCTGACCGACGCCGCGCTGGATCTGGTGGAAAAGGCGCGCCTGCAAGAGGACCTGCGGCTGATGTACGTGGCGCTGACGCGCGCGCGCCATTTTCTGTGGCTGGGCGTGACCGCGCTATCGGCGCGCAAGGCTGGCGACAACACGCTGCACGAATCGGCGCTGGGCTATCTGCTGACCGGCGGCGCGCCGCTGCCGTCGGAATTGATGCTGGAACGCTGGCAGCATGTCTGCAAGGACTGCGGCGATATCCGCATCGCCACGCTGGAGATGAACGCACAGCCGCTCACACGCCTGAGCCGCCTCGAATACCGCCCGCCGTTGCTGGCGCCGCAGCACTACACCGGTCACTTTGAGCGTGACTGGTCGGTCGGCAGTTTCACCTCGCTGGCGCGCCGCACCGGGCCCACCGGCACCGTTAGCGCCGCCGGCCTGGTGCCGCGCGACGCCTTGCAGGAAAAACTGCTGGAGGACGGCGACCAGCCGGCCATCGCCGTGACGACCCGCGTCGAGGACGCGCCGTGGCATCGCTTCCCGCGTGGTTCCCGGCCTGGCAACTTCCTGCATGAGCAACTGGAGTGGATGGGACAGGAGGGCTTTGCGATGGTTGAGCGCGAACATTTTGAATTGTCGCTTAAGCGGCGTGTCGAGCGTGACGGCTGGGGAAATCACTTTGACGACACGCTGGCGTGGCTGCGCAAAATCCCCGCGACGCCGCTGCCGCACCTGAATGCGCCGTTGAAGGACATCGCCTCGCCGCTGCCGGAGATGGAGTTCTGGTTCCCGAGCGAGCGTCTGGTGACCGGCGCGCTGGACCAACTGTGCGCCACGCACCTGCTGGGTGGCGCGCCGCGTCCCGCGCTGCCGGAGCGCGAACTGCACGGCATGCTGAAAGGCTTCTGCGATCTGGTGTTCGAGCACCAAGGACGCTACTGGATACTCGACTACAAGTCGAATGCGCTGGGCGGTGGTGACGCCGCCTACCAAGAACCGGCGCTGATCGCCGCCATGGCCGAACATCGCTACGACATTCAGGGGGCGATCTACATGCTGGCGCTGCACCGGCTGCTGCGCAGCCGCCTCGGTGACGCCTACGATCCGGCCGAACAACTGGGCGGCGCCATCTTCATGTTCCTGCGCGGGATAGGCAACGCGCAAACGCGCGGCTGCTACTGGATCGCGCCGGATGCCGAACTGCTGGACGGGCTGGATCGCCTGCTGGGTGCAAGCAATGAATAACGCATTTTTCACGCAAGTCGATGCGCTGACCGAAGCCGGCCAACTGCGTCGCCTGAGTGGCGCCTTTGCGCGCTTCATCGCCTCGGTGGGTGACAGCTCGCCGCAGCTGATGATCGCCTGCGTGCTGCTGTCGGAACTGGAAGGCCGTGGCCATAGCTGCCTGATGCTGGATGAACTGAACGCCGATCCGGCCGCGCTGCTGGGCTGGAGCGACGACCCATGGGGTGACCTGCGCGCCACTGTCGGCGACTGGCCGCAGAACACTTCCGCGTGGCGCGAGCTGCTGCTCGACTGCGCGCAAGTGTGGGCGGCGCACAGCACCGACCATAATCAGCCGCTGGTGCTGGACGGCGAGCGCTTGTACCTGCGCCGCTACTGGCGCGATGAAACCCATGTCGCCAGCGCCGTGCGCGGCCGCGCGCTGGGTGGCGTGCTGCCGCTGGACGCCGAGGCGCAGACCGAGGACATCCGCCGCTGGCTGGACATTCTGTTCCCGCACGCCGCGCGCGGCGGTGGTGTGGACTGGCAGAAGGTCGCGTGCGCGGTGGCCATGCGCGGCAAGCTGGGCATTATCACCGGCGGTCCGGGCACCGGCAAAACTTATACCGTGGCCAGATTGCTGGCCTTGCTGTTTGCCACCGCCGGCGACCAACAGTCCGGCCTGCGCGTGGCGCTGGCGGCGCCGACCGGCAAGGCGGCGGCGCGTCTGAAGCAATCCATCGATAGCGCGCTGGACGAGCTGGCCGTTAAGGTCGGCGACGAGCTGCCGCTGCGCGAACTGGCCGCCCGCATGGGCGCGGCGCGCACGCTGCACAGTTTGCTGGGCGCGCGTCCGGACACGCGCGCCTTCCAGTACAACGCAGGCAACCAGCTGGACGTGGACGTGCTCATTGTCGACGAGGCGTCGATGATTCACCTGGAAATGATGTCGGCGCTGCTGGCCGCGCTGCCGGACACGGCCACACTGATTCTGCTCGGCGACAAGGACCAGTTGGCGTCGGTGGAGGCGGGCGCGGTGCTGGGCGACCTGTGTCACAACGCCGAGCAAGGCGGGTATCAGCCGGAAACCCTGTTATACGTGCAAGCCAGCACCGGCCAGCAGATTCCCGATCACTACGCGGGCCATGGTGGTCCGATCGCGCAGCAGACGGTGATGCTGCGTGAAAGCCGTCGCTTTGGCGGGCCGATCGGCGCGCTGGCGCAGGCGGTCAACGCCGGCGACGCGGCGGCGGCGGTGCAAGTGCTGCGCGAAGGGCAGGATGGTAAAGTCGCCTGGACCGACCTGGCGCAGGCGCAGGATCTGCTGCAACTGGCCCTGGACGGCTATCGCCAGTATTTGCAGCTGGTCAAAAATCCGCCGGTGGAGAGCGACGAAGAGGCGCGTCTGACATGGGTGAAATCGGTGCTGAAAGCTTTCGAAAGCTTCCGCATCCTGTGCGCGGTGCGGGAGGGCGAGTGGGGCGTGTCCGGCCTCAACGAGGTGATCGAACAACGGTTGCAAGCGGCCGGCCTGCTAAAGCGAAGCGGCGAATGGTACATTGGCCGTCCGGTCATGGTCACGCGCAACGACTACGCGACCGGCGTGTTCAACGGCGACATCGGCCTGACCTTGCCCGACCCGGCGCGCGCGGGCGCATTGCGGGTGTACTTCTCGGAAGGCGATACGGTGCGCAGCGTGCTGGCCACCAGGTTGCGCAACGTCGAGACCGCGTTTGCGATGACGGTGCACAAATCCCAGGGCTCCGAATTTTCGCACACCGCGATGGTGCTGCCGAAAGACGGCGGCGGCATGCTGGCGCGCGAGCTGATCTACACCGGCATCACGCGCGCGCGCGAGCACTTCACGCTGCTGACGCCGAACGGCCAGGTCCTGCTCGACGCCATCGGCCAGCGCACCCAGCGCGCCAGCGGCCTGCGCACCCTGCTGATGCGTTAAAAAAAAACGGGTGTCAGACCTCGTATATTGAATCTACCGCGCCATCGCCGGATAATGTGGAGGTGGCAACGGTCAGGCAGGGTGACGCCGACCAGACTTTGGGTAGTTGAACCCGTGTGTCAGATAGGCGCCCTTGTC
>NZ_WWCP01000037.1 GCF_009857505.1 Duganella lactea | reverse complement strand
GGCCTGGCACGCGCCACGCTGCAACTGAACTGGAAGGCCGCCGCCTACAACTTGCGCCGCCTTTGCTACCTGAAGGAGGCGAAGTTTTCGGCGTTTTGACGCCCGCAGTCCGTCTGGACCACGAAAAGGTGGTTTTGGACAGCAAGACAAGTGCCAAAAGGTCTGAAGCCGCCGTGCGAATACGTCCACAGCCGGCGTTTTCTCAGCACATCAGTTCAAATCAGCAGTAATTCGAAGTCCCCTAGAGTAGGTATTCTTTCAAGAAAGTCTACCTCATGCATAGCATACCAGCACGAATGACGTATCTCCGCAATGCCGAAGTCGCCTGCGCCGCAGCCCTGCCGGCACTGTTTTGCACCACCTGGCAGAAGTCGCTGATGCCGGTGGCGTGGGAGAGGCGTAGCGCCGCGCGGGCTACTGACAGCTCAAGAATGGGGGGGTGGGAATTGCGGCTGTGGCGGCGTGCATGGCGACGCACGGTACGGCCAGCCAGAGGAGGACCTGCTGTGGTCATTTGGACTGCTGACGTTCGTGGTGGCGCAGCAAATCAACTACCACCACTATCAGCGGATGTACGACACCGGTGACGCCTTCGCCTACCTGCGGCGCTGAGATTACGGCCGCTGTTGAAAACAGGAACGCCGACGTTAGAGGCAGTCGGCGTCCCTTTGCCGCTTAGAAGGCCGCGCGCAGACCCAGGTTGACGCGGCGCCCCACGTCTTCGAGCGTCAGGAACTGGCTCTCGTTGAGCGCATATTCACGCGTGCGCGAGTTGGTCAGGTTGATCGCGTCCAGGTACAACGACAGCGTCGGCGTGATGTTGTAGCGCAGGCTGGCGTCGGTCTGACCGTAAGCCGAGCGGTTGCGCGGCTGGGTGCTGCCACCGCCGCAATCGATCGAGAAGTGATTGCGCCAGTTGTAGCTCACGCGCGCCTGGAACTTGCTGTTCTCGTAGAACACCGAGCCGTTGTACGACTGCGGCGACAAGCCAGGATAGCCGCAATTCGGCGTGCCGCTGTCGACCTCGCGGCTGGCGGTGGCGTCCACATAGGTGTAGTTGGCCGCCACACCGAAGCCCTTGAGCCACGACACCGACTCGTCGAAGGCGTACTGGCCGGCGAGCTCCACGCCCTTGATCTTGCCCTTCTGACCGTTGCGGATACGGGTGTCATGCACCACTTCGCCAGGATATTGCGGCAGCGTGGTATCGACCAGACGCGTTTCCAGGAAGTCACGCACGTTTTTCTGGAACACCGCCGCGCTGACGTAGTTGGTCTTCGACAGATACCATTCCCACGACAGATCCAGGTTGTTGGACTTCATCGGCTTCAGGTAAGGGTTGCCGCCGCCGGTCTGCACGTCGCCATAGCGGCCGCCATACGAGTTGTCCACGCCCATCTGGCTCAGCGTTGGACGGGTCTCGGTCTTGGAGGCGGCCAGGCGCAGCATCATGTCCGACGTCAGGTCAAACTTCAGGTTGGCCGACGGCAGCACGCTGTTGTAGCTGTTGCTGACGGTGTTGGTGTTCATCGGACCATAGGTCAGGATGTAGGTGGTGTCGTTCGGGCTCTTGACGGCGGTCTGCAGCACGCGGCTGGTGCCCACCGAAGTCGACTGCACATGCACCACGCGCACGCCGGCATTGGCCGACCAGCCCTCGCCTTCCCATTTGCTGTCGAGGAAGATGCTGGAGACTTTTTCCTTCACGCCCGACATCGACGGCTTGGTGTAGTCGATGGCCATCGGGCCGTCCGGGAACAGCGAGGTGTCCAGATAGCGCGCCGGGTCGTTCGACTGCGCCAGCGTCGAACGCTGGTTCAGGTAATTCATGTACGCATACGGATCGAAGCGCAGGTAGGCGCTCGGCACCTGCGCGCCGCCGCCGAGGAAGTTCTCCAGCGGCGTCACCGTGAACAGCGACGATGGCAACCCTATGTGATAGCCGCTGTAGGTATTCCACGAGTCGCTGCTCCACGAGGTGCGCTTGACTTCGCGCTGCGAGTAGCTCAGGCCGGTATCGAGGCCCTTGAAGTAGCCCATCTCGTGGCTCCACGCCAGGCTCATGCGGCCTTCGGAGATTTTATCGGTGCGTTGCACATCGCCATTGGAGACGGCGTGGGCGCGCACGGCGGTCGGGTCGGCGATGCCGTCGCCGAACACGATCGACGGCGTGCCATTGAAGGTCAGCACATCGCCGTTCTTCGGCACCATGCCGGCCACCACCCACATGTCCGGCGAGCCGGAGTTGGTGCGCGAGGTGTTGACGTCGCCTTCCAGTTTCCATTCCGGCGCCAGCGCCCATTTCGAATTCAGGCCGAAGGCGCTGGTGATCGACTTGCGGTCACCGCCCTTGACGATCATGTCATTGGAATTGGCCTCGCCCAGCAGCTTGCCGTTGCCGGCCAGCGCCGGGTTGTTGGCGTAGAAGGTGGAGCCGGGGCGCAGCAGGCCGGTGATCTGATTGCTGCCGTTGATCTGCGCGCCCAGCACCTGCGGGTTGATCCAGTCGCTGACGGCGATGATGTCGTTGCGCTGGTCGAGGTGCGAGTACAGCGCGTCGGCCGTCAGTTTCCACGTGGACGACGGGTTGTACTGCACCGTCAGATTGCCGACCAGGCGTTTGCGCTTCTCGTCTTCCTGCTGGAAGCCGTAGCTTTGCGGGATGTACAGTTTCTTGTTGGTGACATCGGCCATGGTCAGGCCCTTGGAGTTCAGGTCGCCATTGATGACCGAGACGTCGCGGTAATTCCAGGCGTCGGTGATCGCCTTGTTCTGCTTGGAGGCGCGGTCGGTGTACGACAGCGAGGCGGTGACGCCGAAGTTGCGCTCTTCATTGGCGAACGAGTACATGCCGCTGATGTTGGGCGTTTTCTTTTCCGAGTTGTTGTCGTAGGAGCCGGAGGCGTTGATCACGGTGCTGTGGCCGGTCTTGCCGGACAGCGGACGCGCGGTCTGGATGTCCACCGTCGAGCCGATGCCGCCCTCGGGCAGGAATGGCTGCGAGGTCTTGTACACCAGCGCCTTGGAAATCAGGTCCGACGACAGCAGGTCGAAGGAGAATTCGCGGCCACCGGTATCGCTGGTCAGCGTGCGGCCATTGACCAGCACGTTATTGAATTCCGGGCCCAGGCCGCGCACCGAGATGTAGCGGCCCTCGCCGCCATTGCGCTGGATCTGCACGCCGGTCACGCGCTGCAGCGATTCGGCGATATTGGTGTCGGGGAACTTGCCGGCGTCCTCGGCGGACACCGCGTCCACCACGCCGTCCTGCAGGCGCTTGGTGTTCAGCGAGGAACTCAGCGAAGCGCGAATGCCGCTGACGACGACGGTCGGTCCGGCGTCGGCATCGGCCGGTTTCGTGGTGGTTTGTGCGTGGGCGCTGACGCCGATCAACAGATCGGCAATGACAACCGCGAGCAAGGTCTTACGGGGCGTAGCCATGATGTAGTCTCCAGTTTTTGTAAGGGCTTTTTTATGAACATCGTTACTGGATTCGATCTTACGCCCGGCGTACCCATGCCAATCTATTATTTCTTTACAAAAAGCCATTCCAAAACGGTATAACTACGCAGAACTCCTTTAGTAGCGGGGCAAAGGCCGTGGCATATGGACCTCGCGCACGGCGAGCCTTTCTACAACAAAATGCATCAGGTGGCCCAGCGGCACTTCGACCCAGCGGTGGAAGATGGCGCCGGCCAGCAGGCTGCTGCTCCACGCGACCAGCATGCCCAAGCCCTGCCACGCCGGCTCGGCGGGAGCGAAACGCGTGAAGGCCGCGTTCACCAGCAGGCACACCGGGAAATGAATCAGGAACACCGAGTACGAAATCTTGCCCATGCCATGGATCGCTGACCAGGCGCGGCCATCGGCGGCGATCTTGCGGCGGCCCCACAGGAACAGCACGCAGGCGACCACCGCCGCCAGCGCGATGCGGCTGCGGAATTCCAGCAGCAGCCCCCCCACGGCGGGCAGCAGCGCCATCATCATCAACATGATGGCAGCGCCGGGCTTGCGGCGCGAATCGCTGGCCCACCAGGCCATCAGGCCCAGGCCGTAACTGCCGAAGAAGTAGGCGGCCCAGTTGTCCCACTCCGCGTCCAGATTAAAGTGCAGCAGCGACAGCGTGACGCCGCTCGCCACCACCAGCGGCATCAGCCACGTCTGCCCCCGGTTGCCGCTGACGCGGCCGCCCAGCCACAGCAGCATGACCATCAGCGCATACAACTGGAAATCAATGGCCACATACCAGGCGCCGGCGGAGACGGATTCGTAGCCCAGCACGCCATGCAGCAGCAGCGCGTGCGCGCCCAGCTGGCTCAAGGTGGCGGGGGTGGAAATCGACTCGTGCGTCATCCAGCGGGCGGCCCACAGCGACGCGACGGCGGCGATCAGCGTGGCGGCCATGAACGGCGGCGCCAGCTTGATGTAGCGACGGCCGATGGCGCGCAAGGGCGACGGACAGCCGGCGTGGCCGGACGGCGACAGTGATTTGGCGGCCAGGAAGCCGCCGATCACCAGGAACACCTGCACGGCAATGCGTGCGCTGTCGGCCAGCCAGTCGAACAAGGCCGGGAAGATCACGCGCGCGTGACTGGACATCGGGCCATAAAACGCCAGATGGTGCAAGACAATCAGCTGTGCCGCGCCGGCCTTCAACAAATTAATCAAACCAAACTGCGCCGGGAGCATTTTCGGGGCGCCCGCCGCAGTATTAGCAACTACTTTCATCATCATCCCTTTAAGACAGGGCGACATGATAGCTGAGGTTGAGCATCCACGGCGCGCGGAACGAAAAAGCAACCGCCTGATCTAAGCCGAATGGCGGCGAAAATGGCGGTGCTAGCGTGCACTATGCTCACCGCCTACCTCACGCATCTGCAAAGCAATCCGGACTGGTTCGCCATCAACGTGCTAGTGCCGGTGCTGCTGCCCTTTGCCGTCCGTAGCGGGGGCTTTCTGCTGTTCGATATATATCGCTTTAAACACCACACATGCAGCGCAAGGCAGAAAAATACAGGCTATTGTGATATGGATCTCAGCGCTATTGACTACCGCGATTCTGATTTCACGTTCTTGACCCGACAAGGCAACTTGATCTTTTCAGCGGCAGCCAATATAATTCCGCCCCTTGGGTCGTTAGCTCAGCTGGTAGAGCAGCGGACTTTTAATCCGTTGGTCGCAGGTTCGAATCCCGCACGGCCTACCAAGATTCAACAAAAACGCCAACCTTCACCGGTTGGCGTTTTTGTTTTCCGCTCAGCGCCGGAATTTGCGCGGCTGGCGTTTGCGCGCCGCTGTGTTCTGCTCCTGCAGAATCGCGTCCACCCGCTCCGACGCCTCGCGCGATAAGCGCTGCGCCAGTTCGGTGTCCGGGAAATATTCCGGCTGACGATACGCCAGCCATGCGTAGGCCGAATACAGCCGGCACGCATCCTCGACCTCCTGCAGATTCATGTAATGCAGCGGCCGCTCATTCCGCTTCAGTTCCGTGACCTTCTTGTGCGCCAGCGACTTGGCCCACGTTTCCCAGGCGTTCTGCAGCGACGGCACCTTGGACGAAATCGGCACCAGCGACAGCGCGAACTTCTCCGCCACCGTCAACGCCAGCGTATCCAGCCAGGCCGCGCGCTCAAACTGGTCCTCGGTGATGCGCGGATAGAAGAAGCCATCCGGCACGTCGATGTTGTGCACAAAGCGCTTCAACAGCTTGGCCAGCGCATGCTCATGCGTGACCGACGAGATGCGGTGCAGGTGCTCCAGCGTCGGTGCCACCGCGAAGCCGGTGGCCTTCAGCGGCACCGGCTTTTCGCGCAGCAGCGAGCGCATCACATTGTGCGTCTCGTTGTCGTAGCCGGCCACCAGGCCCTCCTCGTGCACGCCGAAGCGCCCCGCCCGGCCGGCGATCTGGCGCGCCAGCGCGGCCGGGATCTCTTCCTCTTCGTAGCCGTTGTACTTGACCGTGGTGGTCATCACCACGCGCGCGATCGGCATGTTCAGACCCATGGCGATGGCGTCCGTGCCCACCACCACATCGGCCGCCCCTTCACGGAAACGCTGGGCCTGCGCGCGCCGTACCTCCGGCGACAGATTGCCGTACACCGTCGCCACCGACAGCCCCATCTCGGTCACCATATCGCGCCACATCAGCACTTCGCGGCGCGAGAAGCAGATCACCGCATCGCCACGCCGCAAATTGCTCAGCTTGCGCACAGCGGTGGGCTCGACCGACAGCGGCCCCTTGCGCTTGAGGAGATGCACTTCCAGCTCGCACTCCAGCCGCGCCGCCAGCACCTCGATGGCGCGCCGCGCTTCCGGCGCGCCCACCAGGTAGACGATGCGCGCCGGCGCGCCGCACACGGCCGCCGTCCAGGCGGCGCCACGGTCGCGGTCGGCCAGCATCTGGATTTCGTCGATCACGGCCACATCGAGCGGCGTTTGCGTATCCAGCATCTCCACCGTGCTGGCGACGTGGGTGGCGCCCGGCGTCAGCCGCCGTTCCTCGCCGGTGACCAGGCTCACCTTCAGCGGCTGGCCATGCGGCGACATTTCCTGCAGGCGCTCGTAGTTTTCCAGCGCCAGCAGACGCAGCGGCGCCAGGTAGACGCCGCTCGGCGCCTTCGCCAGCGCCTCGATCGCCAGGTGGGTCTTGCCGGAATTGGTCGGGCCCAGCACCGCGATGAACTTGCGTTTCATGCGCCGCGCCACCTCGAACGAGGCCGGATACTCGGCCAGATTAATGCTCTGGCGGGTACGCTCGGCGTGCTGCTCCTCCATATCGCGCTCGACCGCGTGCTCCAGCCGCTGGCGGATGCGGTCGAACACCATGCCGGCCGGCTCGGCAACTTGCATATCGCTCAAGGCATGCAAGAACGGCTCGGCGTCCATATCGCAATCGTCGCAGGCGTCGGCCAGTTCCTGGACGAAATCGCGGACGTAGCCGTGCAGCGCGTCCGCCACTTCCTCGCTGGCGCGCTCGCGCAGCAACGCGGCGCGGGTATCGGCATCCATTTTTCGCCATTTGGACGATTTGGCCAGCACGCCCTGCGCCGGCACCAGATCATAAGCCACGCGACGGTGGCCGTATTCAACCTCGCCGCTCAGGCGCAGCAGCACCCGGCCTTCGGCCTTGAACAGCGACACGCCACGCTCGGCCAGACCGAGCTGGCGCATCAGATCATCGTCTTCCGCCGGGTCGCCATCGGCGGCTGAAACGAAGGGTGCGGAGGGATTGGTCATGGTCTGTCAGGTGGGGTGAACTCGGCCCGGATTATACCGTGCCGCCGCCCCCAACATGGCGCGCGCGCCTGATTTCTGGCAACATACTGCGGTTTTACACCGCCGTCCCGCCGAAAATCCGCCATGCCCCAAACATTAAATACAGCCGTTCATCACGAACTGCTGATTAAGAAAAGCCGCTTTATTGCCTGCGTCCAGCCGATGACCGATCGCGCCAGCGCGCAGAAAATCGTGGCGACATTATGGGAGCAGCATCCAGGCGCCGCGCACGTTTGCTGGGCATTATTGGCCGGCGGTCAATCCGCCGCCGTGGATGATGGAGAACCGAGTGGCACCGCTGGCCGTCCGATGCTGGAAGTATTGCGCCACCAGGATCTGGAAGGTGTATTAGCCACCGTGGTGCGTTATTTCGGCGGCGTTAAATTAGGCGCCGGCGGTCTGGTACGCGCTTATACCGACAGCGTGGCGCAGGCTTTATTAAAAGCCGAGAAAATCGCCATTATCAAACAGCGCTATCTGATCTGCAGCGCGCCCTATGCCATGGAAGGTTTGGTACGGCGAGAAATTGAAATGGCCGGCGCCACCCTGAATAATGTCCGGCATGCGGACGCGGTGCAATTCGAATTGAATCTCCCCGATACCGCGGCCGAAACGCTGATAACCCGCCTGAACGAAGCCGGCCACGGGCGCATGGTCTGGATCGATCCCGACGACACGCCCGAGGCAAGCTGAATCCTGGTGTATTCGTGCTAACTTTTAGCGTGGCTGCCGAGCCATGTCAGTTTGTGCCACACGGTTTCAAGCGGTCCCTGAGGATGACGGGCCAGCCACCACACACTGAACCGCTGCTGCGCCACGGCCAACAGAATGCCGATCGCCAGGGCAAAGCTGGCGCCGGTGTACTGATACATGCCCAGTCCGAAACCATAATAGATCGATGTACCGATCACCGACTGCACCACGTAACTGGTTAAACTCATACGCCCCAAAGGCGAGAATATGGCCAGCCAGCGCTGCTTATAAAATAGCAGTACAAATAGCGATACCAGCACCACCATAAACGCCACATTCGTCCATGAAGTAATTATCACGAGTAATGGACGGCGCACGGCCGCACCAACACCCAGCAATTCCGGCGAGCTCTTCAACATATAGAACGGGATAAACAGCAAGGCGGAAACAATCAGTGCGCGACGCCAGAATAATGGATCGCTGAATAATCCTTTACGGCCAGCCAGCATGCCAAGCATGAATAAAGCCGGAATCTGGAACAGACGGCCATTTTCCCAACTCCAGCGAACCGCGCCGATTTTTCCGTTAGTGAGATTACCAGCCCACACTTGGAGCGCCGAGCCATGTGCGAAATAATCATTGGCACGGCCGAAATAAGCCCACGATGCCGGATTAGGTAATTTCTCATCCGGATTGGGTAATGCCTGAATTACTTCCCACCAGGCATACGGCTGCAGCAATAACAGCAGCGCGATGATCAAGACCCAGCGGTTACCCAGCCTTGCGACGGGAATCAGCGCAAATCCGAGCACAGCGTAGATACTCAAAATATCGCCGTGATAAAACATGGAATTAATCACGCCAAACGCCAGCAGCAACACCAGCCGCCAAGCGAAGCGCGCCCGGAAGTCCTCGCCGCGCACTTCGCGGTTGTGATATTGGAGGTAAAAAGTGACGCCAAACAGCAAGGCAAAGATGGCGTAGGATTTGCCGCCAAACAAGAAAAACAGACTATCCCAGATGACCTTATCGACCGCCTGCAGCCAGACAGGCAAGCCGGTGGGGGAAAAATAGAAGTCGAAGTGCTCGATGTTATGCAGCAGCATGATTGACACAATGGCAAAGCCACGCAGCGCGTCAATCACGTCCAGCCGGGAGGTTGTTGTCTTTATAGTCATGGGTCTCCACCAAGTGAACAAAATGCCAAGCTTACCCCAAATCAAAATCGGGGTCAGCGGCTGATGCTCATTCAGTTAGGCGGAGCGCGCGCGGGAATGACGCGGGAGACTACCCAGGTCGGGGTGATTCAGTTAGCGAGACGGAAGACTTTGACGGCTTCGGCCAGACGGTCGGCCTGATCCTGCAACGCGGCGGCGGCGGCTGCGGCCTGCTCCACCAGCGCGGCGTTCTGCTGGGTGGCGCTGTCAATGGTGCCAATGGCCTGGTTCACCTGGTCAATGCCCATTTCCTGCTCGCGGCTGGCGGTGGCGATTTCCCCCACGATGGTCGTCACCCGCTCGATACTGGTGACGATTTCCTCCATCGTGCCGCCGGCCTGACCGACCAGCGCGCTGCCCTCGCCCACCTGGGCCGCCGATGCTTCGATCAGCTGTCGCACTTCCTTCGCGGCCGCGTCCGACCGTTGCGCCAGGCCGCGCACTTCCGACGCCACCACGGCGAAGCCACGGCCCTGCTCACCCGCGCGCGCCGCTTCCACCGCCGCGTTCAGCGCCAGGATGTTGGTCTGAAAAGCGATGCCCTCGATCACCGCGATGATGTCGACGATTTTCTGCGACGAGGCGCTGATGCCGCCCATGGTGGCGACCACCTGCGCCATCACCGCGCCGCCGCGCGTGGCGACGTCGGCCGCCGACGAGGCCAGTTTGTTGGCCTCGCCCGCGTTGCTGGAATTCTGCCGCACCGCCGAGGTCATTTCCTCCATCGACGAAGCGGTCTGCTGCAGCGAACTGGCCTGCGATTCGGTCCGCGCCGACAGGTCCATATTCCCGGCCGCGATTTCGCCCGAAGCCAGCGCGATCGCATCCGTGCCGCCGCGCACCTGGCTGACGATGCCGTGCAGGCTGAGATTCATCTCGCGCAAGGCGCGCTTGAGCTGGCCGGTTTCGGTAACATCCAGATCGGCCACCTCCATGCGGGACGACAGATCACCCTTGGCCACGCGGGCCGCGAAGTCGACCGCCTCCCCCAGCGGTCCGAGGATGGCGCGCGCCATCATCTGCCCCACCAGCAGCGATACCGCCACCGCCAGCAAGCCGAAGCCGAGAATATAAAGGCGCGACTGCACCACCGCCGCATCGCCAACCGCCTTGGTGGCGTCCGAATTCTTTTCGATCAGATCGCTCAGCGCGGCCATGCTTTTCTCCAGCACGCGGAACGTCTCCATGAAAGCCGGGAACTTGGTTTGCGCGGCCGCTGGATTGGTCAGCGACAGCTCGACCATCTCTTCCGCGCTTTTCAGGTAGCGATCCACATCCGGCCGCACCTGCTCCATCGCGCGGCGCACCTCGCCATCGGTACTGGCCGCGTCCATCTCCTTGATCAGCCGGCGGAACAGCGCGATGTGTTCGGCCGTGTCCTGGCGCACTTCCTTGACTTCGGCCGGGTCGTTCTTCTCGGCGGCCAGGCGGGCGGCCAGCACGTCGGCGCGCAGGGCGTCGTGTGCCTGGTCGGCCTGCAATTGATCCTTCATCGCCGAGCTGTTGGTGCTGATCGCGTCCATCGACTGGTCCAGCACGTGCACGGCGTAGTAGCCCACCAGTCCTACCAGACTGACGAAAACCAGCGTCGCCAGATTCATCAACCACAAGCGCTGTTTGATCGTGAGTCGCATCGGGTCTCCCGCTTAAAATTTGATGGATAAGCCGACCGTCCAGCTCCAATCCGGGGTGTTCTTGTTCAGTCCGCGTGACAGCGCGGTATCGACCTGCACGGTGTCGGCCAGCAGATAGGCGGCGCCGATGTCGAAGGTCGCGACATTGCCGCCGTGGCGCCCCTTGGCGATCTGCGGCGCGGAGTATTCGATGAAGCTGCGGAAGCGCTCGCTCCACTCCTTGCCCAGCACGATACCGAAGATGCCGCTGGCGTGACGACCACCGCCGCCCACGTCGCTATCATCATGCTTCCAGGCGATGCCGGGCATGACGCCGAGGCTGAAGTCGTCCGGCAATTCCCATTCGGCCGCCAGCCGCAGCGAGCCACCCTTGCCGGGCGCGCGGAAGGCACGCGAACCACTGTCGAGATCGACGTGAGCCAGCAGGCCCAGCGACGGCGACGCGCCCTGCGCGTCGGCGACGTGCCATTTGAGGCCAACCGAAAGGTCCGCGTAGCCGTTGTCGGTGCTGCGGCTGCCGGTGTTGAGGTCGTCGGTGACGAGACGCATGCGGCCGTCGGTCTCGATGCGCGCTTCGAGGTTGTCGCTGATGCCGAAGCGCAGCAATGTCGGCGTCGAATAGGTGCGCTCCTTGACCCCGTTGGCTTTGTTGCGGTCCAGCGCGAAGCTGGTTTCAATCTGGAAGCGTCCAGCGCCGACGACGTTGCTCGATTCGACGAAATCCGGCCGATCGGTAACGATCTGGTCTTTTTCGTCGGCCTGGGCCAACAGCGGCCACGTCAGCAACAGCAGTGCGATCTTCTTCATAATCTCATTTTCTCCACCCGCGTAGCACATGCGTCACCCTAACACATTGGTCTGGATCAATTGTTGGGATTTTTCCACATGGATACACCTGTCCGTTTCCGGACGCCGTTGGGCGAAGGCGGGCAACCAGGCGTGTGGCGCCGGCAGACCGGATCGGCTGAAGGCCTTGATTTCACTGGGTTTGTTGGTGGATCAACGGTATGGCACGGCGTTTGCAATGGAACGGGCATGGATACCACGATCAGCCCACACATCATCCGCCGCCGCAAACGCCGGACCGCGCTGGCGGTCGCCGCCGTGCTGGCGACGATCAGCCTCGCCGCCTGGGGCCTCAACCGCGCCATCAGTCCCAGCGTGGACGCGAACAACGTCAGCATCGCCACCGTCCGCTTAGGCAATATCGCCAACAGCATCAGCGCTTCCGGCATCGTGATTCCGGTGCACGAGGAGCAGGTGTCGAGCCCGATTCAGACGCGCGTGGCCAAGGTACACGCCAAACTGGGTCAGCAAGTCCAGACCGGCGAACTGCTGCTGACGCTGGACGACCGCACCATCGTGCTGGCCAGCGATTCGATCAAGGAGCAACTGGCGCAGCAGGAAAACCGCATGCTGGCGCTGACGCTGGAAATGGAGCAGAAGCGCAAGCAGCTCACCGGCGCCATTGAGCTGCTGCAACTGGACCTGGAAGCCGCCCGCGTCAAGCTCGGCCGCTACCAGACCTTGCGCAAAGCAGGCGGCGTCTCCGCCGAGGATTTGCTGACGGCCGAACTCAACGTCAAACGCATCGAGATTCAGCTGCGTCAGCACCACGAGCAGCAGGAAGACAACCAGCGCGTCACCCGCAGCAATATCGAAGGCGCGCGGCTGCAAAAGAGCATCCTGCAAAAGCAATTGCAGGAGCAGCAGCAACTGCTGGCGCAGACCCAGGTGCGCGCGCCCTTCTCCGGCATGCTGACCTGGCTGATGGCCGAGGAAGGCGCCAGCGTCAGCACCGGCCAGTTGGTGGCGCGCGTCTCCGAACTGAACAACTACAAGGTGGAAGCCTCGCTGTCCGATTTTCATGCGAGGGCGCTCAGCGCCGGCCAGCCGGTGCTGGTGGAGCAAGGTAACGTCAAGCTCGATGGCGAGGTGCAGACGGTGCTGCCCGAGATCCAGAACGGCACCGTCAAGCTGCTGGTGACGCTGCGCCAACCGCACCACGCCATGCTGCGCAACAAGCTGCGGGTCGAGGTCAGCATCGTCACCGAACAGAAAAAGAACACGCTGCTGGCCGACGCCGGCCCCGCCTTCAACGGCCGCGGTCCGCAGGAGATCTTCATCGTGCGCGACGGTGTCGCCCGCAAAACCTCGCTCACCATTGGCGCCAGCGATGGCAAGTCGGTGGAAATCCTGTCCGGCGCGCGCGCCGGCGACCAGCTCATCATTTCAGATACCAGCCGCTACAAGGAACGCGACAGCGTCCGCGTAACGCAATAATCGGCAATAAAATGGAGCCTACCGTGATACGCCTGAACAAAGTCAGCAAAACCTACCAGACCGACAAGGTCGAGACCCTGGCGCTGAAAGACATCGACCTGCACGTCGGGAAAGCCGAATTCGTCAGCATCATGGGCCCGAGCGGCTGCGGCAAAAGCACACTGCTCAACCTGATCGGCCTGCTTGACGAGCCGGGCAGCGGCACGATCGACGTCGCCGGTGCGCCGGTCGCCTCGTACAAGGACAAGTACGTCGCCCAGCTGCGCAACAGCACTTTCGGCTTCATCTTCCAGAGCTTCCACCTGATCAACGACCTGCGCGTGATCGACAACGTTGAGCTGCCGCTGCTGTACCGTGACATCTCGCACAAGAAGCGCCAACGGCTGGCGCGCGAGGCGCTGGAGAAGGTCGGTCTGGGCGCGCGCATGGACCACTATCCGAACCAGCTGTCGGGCGGCCAGCAGCAGCGCGTGGCCATCGCCCGCGCCATCGTCGGCCAACCGCAGGTGTTGCTGGCCGACGAACCCACTGGCAACCTGGACAGCAAAATGGGCCAGGAAGTGATGGACATCCTGCTCCAGCTGCACCGCGAAGGCACCACCATCGTCATGGTCACCCACAACGAGCAGGAGGCGCAGCAAGCCACCCGCATCGTGCGCGTGTTCGATGGTCAACTGGTGGCCTAAGGAGCGCGCATGTTCAGAAATTATCTGCTGACCGCATGGAAGGTCTTCATGCGCCGCAAGCTGTTCACCGCGATCAACCTGCTGTGCATCGTGCTGACGCTGGTGGTGTTGATGGTCATCACCGCGCTGCTACAAAACACTTTTTACCCGACCGGTGTCGAGGGCAAGAGCGATCGCTTCGTGCAGATGGTGATGATGGAGGCCACCCACACCACCAGCACGCACCGCCGCACCGGCACGCTGGGCTACCGGATGATCGAGCAATACCTGAAGCCGCTGAAGCATGCCGCGCTGGTCTCGGCCACCGCCCTGCCGGAATCGGTGTCGATCTACCAGGAAGGCCGGGTCAGCGACCAGTTGATGCGGCTGACCGATGCGGCCTACTGGAGAATCCTCGATTTCACCATTGTGTCCGGCCGTGTGATCAATGCCGACGATGTGGCCAACGGCCGCATGGTGGCCGTGCTCAACGAAACCACCGCGCGCAAGCTATTCCCCGGCCAGCCCTACCTCGGCCAGAAGTTCAGCGCCAACGGCCAGACCTTCACCGTCATCGGCGTGGTGCGGGATGAATTGCACCTCAACGCCTTCGCCGACATCTGGACGCCGATCACCGCCCAGCCATCGAGCGACTACAAGAACAATCTGTTCGGCGGCTTTGGCGCGATGATCATGGCGCGCTCGCCAGACGACCTGCCGGCGCTGCAAAAGGAAATCATGGACGCGGCCCGGTCGGTGCAGTTTGACGACCCCAACATCTTCAACATCGCGCGCTTCTGGGGCGACTCCAAGCTGGCGCTGTTCTCGCGCACGCTGCTCAGCAGCCATGCCGAGGATGGCGACGTCGGCAAGATGCTGACCATCTTCGTCGTGCTAATGCTGCTGTTCATGGCGCTGCCGGCGCTGAACCTGATCAACCTGAACGTGGGCCGCATCATGGAACGCAGCGGCGAGATCGGCGTGCGCAAGGCTTTTGGCGCCACCAGCCGCCAGTTGGTGGCGCAGCTGGTGCTGGAAAACGTGCTGCTCTGCCTGATTGGCGGCGTCATCGCGCTGATCGCCTCGGCTGGCGTACTGTGGTGGTTGGAAGGCTCGGGCATCATTCCCTACCTCCAGGTCCACATGAATCTGGCGGTGTTTGGCTACGGCCTGCTGATTACGCTGGTGTTCGGCGTGCTGTCGGGAGTGATCCCGGCCTGGAAAATGTCGCGCCTGGCGCCCGTCCACGCATTGAAAGGAACTGCCTGATGCTGCGCCATCTGTTGAAACTGATCTGGAAACGCAAGTCCCGCAACATGATGCTGAGCCTGGAGATTCTGCTGGCGTTCCTGGTGGTGTTTGCCATTGCCGCCCTCGGCTTGCGCTACTGGCAGTTGTATCAGCTGCCCACCGGCCACGGCTGGAAAACCCAGTGGTCGGTCAATATCCGCGCGGCGCAGGAGCTCCCCAACGATCCCGCCATCTTCGACAATATCAAGCGCAGCCTGCTGGAAATGCCGGAAGTGGCATCGGTGGCCTTCAGCTCGTTTGGCACTTACGAGATGTCGCGCTGGACCAGCGAATACGCCAAGCCGGACGGCAGCCACGTACTGACCCTCGACGGCATGGGCGTCAGCGACGACTACTTCGCCACCATGGACATGCAAATCGCCCAGGGCCGCTTCTTCTCCAAGATGGATGACCATGCCGACGCCGCGCCGGTGGTCATCAACCGCCGCCTGGCGGATCAATGGTTCCCCGGAAAAGACCCGCTCGGCCAGCTGTACGTGGAGCAGACGCGCAGCAAGAAGGACGGACAACGCTACCGTGTGGTTGGCGTGGTCGAGCAATTCCGTTCACATGGCGAGTACATGGACCCGGTGTATTTCATGCTGTCGCGCTGGATACCCGGCGTGGGCAAGGAGGCCGCGCACAGCATCATGCTGAAGCTCAAACCGGGCACGCCGCGCACCTTTGAGACCCGCCTCAACGCCCGCCTCAAGCAAATCCGCAACGACTGGAACTATGTGATCACCACCCAGGCCGACGCCCGCGCCTCGATGCTGAAGACGCAGACCATCCCGCTGGTGATCCTGGCGGTGATCGCCGCCTTCCTGCTGGTGATGGTGGCCTTCGGCCTGTTCGGCGTGTTGTGGCAGAACACCACGCAGCGTATCCCGGAGATCGGCCTGCGCCGCGCGCTGGGGGCCGACGCCGGCGACATCTACCGCCAGATCATCGCCGAGCAATGCCTGCTCAGCACCGGCGCCATGCTGATCGCGCTGGCGCTGCTGGTGCAGTTGCCGTTGACCGGCGTCTTCGGTGAAGCGCTGAACTGGCCGGTGTTTTTCGGCGCGGCGGCGCTATCGGCAGGCTTGATCTATCTGCTATCCTTGCTTTGTTCGCTTTATCCCGGCTGGCGCGCCGCGCGCCTCAGCCCGACACAAGCGCTGCACTACGAATAGGCCATGGATTCCACTCGCAAGCAACGTATCTTAATTATCGACGACGACAGCGCGGTGCAGGTGTCGCTGGCCCTGCTACTGAAACAGGCCGGCTACGACGCGCTGTGCGCCGACGATCCACAACAAGCGCTGGCCCGACTGGCACAGCAGCCGGTCGACCTGGTGCTGCAGGACATGAACTTCTCGTTGCAGACCAGCGGCGAGGAAGGCTTGCAGCTGCTGGCCGACCTCCGCGCCATGCAGCCCGCCTTGCCGGTGCTGCTGATGACGGCCTGGGGCTCGATCGCGCTGGCGGTACGCGGCATGCAGGCCGGCGCGGCCAACTTCTTTACCAAGCCGTGGGACAACACACAGCTGGCGGAACTGGTGCGCACCACGCTGGAGGCGGCCACACCGGCGGCGCGGGCCTCACGCCAGGCGCTCGATGCGCAGTTCGATTTCAGCGGCATCATCGGCGAGCATCCGCGCCTGCTGAAGGTGCTGGGCACCATCGGCCAGGTGGCCAACACGCGAGCGCCGGTGCTGATCCTCGGCGAGAGCGGCTGCGGCAAGGAACTGATCGCCGACGCCATCCACCGCAACAGCGCGCGCGCCGGCAAGGCGGTGGTCAAGATCAATATGGGGGCGATCTCGCCGTCGCTGTTCGAGAGCGAGATGTTCGGCCATGTGCGCGGCGCCTTCACCGACGCCAAGACGGACCGCAAAGGCCATGTCGCCAGCGCGCACGAGGGCACGCTGTTCCTCGATGAGATCGGCGAGTTGAACCGTTCGGATCAAGTCAAGCTGCTGCGCGTGTTGCAGGATCAGACCTATCAGCCGGTGGGCGCCAGCCGCACCGAGCGCGCCGATGTGCGGGTGGTGTCGGCCACCAACCGCGAGCTGGCGGAGCTGGTGGCCAGCGGCGAATTCCGCGAAGATTTGTTTTACCGCCTGAACCTGATCACGATCCGCCTGCCACCGTTGCGCGAGCGGCGCAGCGACATCCCTTTGCTGGCGCGGCATATCCTCGGCGAGGTGGCGGCCAGCTATGGCCTGCCGTCGGCCACGCTGGCGCCGCAGGCGCTGGAGTGGCTCAGCGCGCAGCCCTGGCCGGGCAATATCCGCCAGTTGAAGCAGACGCTGGAGCGGACCTTGCTGCTGGTGGGCCGCGGCGAGTTGCGGCAGGCGGATTTTATCGCCATCGAACAGCATGAGCATGGCGGCACGGCGGGCGGCCTGCGCGGCGTCGACGGCATGACGCTGGAGCAGGTCGAGCGGCACATGATCGCCCACGCGCTGGAACAACATCACGGCAACATCTCGCGCGTGGCCAAAGCGCTGGGGCTGAGCCGCACCGCGCTGTACCGCCGCCTCGAACGTCACGGCCTCGGCAGCGCGCCGGCGGCGTCCGACGACGGCCACCTCGCCCACGACATCGGCGGTGGACGATGAGCTTGCGCTGGCGGCTGTACGCGTACCTGATCGCCGCGCACGGACTGTTCCTGGTGAGCACGGTGGTGTTGCTGCGCGAGCGACCGGCGCTGATGCTGGCGCTGGAGGCGGCGGTGCTGCTCAGCCTGTTGCTGGGCGTGCGCCTGATCCGCCGCGCGCTCGAACCGCTGGGCTACACGCGCCACTTTCACGACCTGTTGCAGGACCAGCACTACGCCGCCCGTCTGCAGCAAAGCGGCGACGCCGAACTCAACGAGCTGGTGCAACTGTTCAACACCATGTTGGGCCTGCTCTATCAGGAGCGGCTGCAGATCGGCGAACAGCAAGGCTTCCTCGACCGGCTGCTGGAAGCCACGCCCAGCGCCGTCATCGTGTTCGACTTTGATGGCCGCATCAGCCTGCTGAACGCCAGCGCCCAGGCACTGGTTGGCCTGCATAGCGCCAAAGGCATGCGGCTCGGCGACTGCGCGGGCGAAGCCGGCAGTCTGCTGGCGCAGCTGGACGCGCTGCCGCTCGGCGACTCCCAACTGCTCAGCGACACCGACGGCCGCCGCTATCGCGGCCAACGCGGCCAGTTCTATGATCGCGGCTTCGCCCGCCACTTCCTGCTGGTCGAGGAACTGACCGAGGAACTGGCAAGCTCGGAAAAGACCACCTACGAAAAACTGATCCGGGTGCTGGCCCATGAAGTCAACAACACCGTCGCCGCCACCGGCTCGGTGCTCGACTCGCTGCTCTACTACCGCGACCAGCTCGCCGAGCACGACCGCGACGACTTCGCCACCGCCATCCTCGCCGTGCAGCGCCGCAACGCCAGCCTGGGCGAATTCATCGAGCGCTTCACGCGCGTGGTCAAGATGCCGACGCCGGAACCGCGTCCCAACGCCGTGCGCGACATCATGGACGACATACTCTACCTGTACCGCGAGCCATGCCGCAGCCGGGGCATCGACCTCGCCTGGCAGCGCTGCGACGACGTGCCCGCCATCGCGATGGACCGGCAACTGATGGAGCAGGCATTATTGAACGTGGTGAAAAACGCGATGGAGGCGGTGGACGCCGGCGCGGTAGACGACAAGAGCATCGCCTTCGTGCTGGCGCGCGAGGCGGACGGCGTGCGTCTGTCGGTGATCGACAGCGGCAACCTGCTGGGCCAGGTGCCGGCGCGTCAGTTGTTCACACCCTTCTTCACCACCAAGAAAGGCGGCCAGGGCATCGGCCTGCTGTTCGTGCGCGAAGTGCTGAACCGGCACGGCTTCGCCTACAAGCTGGCCGCCACCGGCGACGGCGCGACCAGCTTCGACATCTGGTTTACTTCTCGCGCTTGACGCGCGGCGCGGTGCGCGAGCCGTCGATGTCCATGTAAATCGCGCCCATCGCGCCGCGCTCCAGCTTGACCTTGGGATTGGTGGCCGACATCGCCTCGTCGCTGCCATCGGCGATCCGCCATACCTGGCCGTTGGCCAGGCGAATGCGCTGGTTCGGCACCCAACCGTCGAACTCGCCGACGATGGACGATTCGATGGCGTCGATCTTGGCGGCGTTTTGCTGGCCGAACTCCTGCACCAGTTGGTTGGGCGTCGGCGCGGTGGCCGCCGCGACCGCCACCACCGTTTTAGCGCCACTCAGCGGAATCGCGTTATAGCAGGCCAGACGCAGCGGGCCATCGTCCAGCTGGCGGCATTTGAGCAACGCCGCGTCATCGGCCAGCGCGGCCGTCGAAACCAACATCAGGGCAAACAGGACTTTCATCGGGGCTGATCCATAAAAGAGTGACTGGACGCCCGGCGCTGCGACCGGGCGGGTCACAATTATCTCAGAATTCCTCCCAATCATCGCCACCGGCCTTGGCGGTGCTGATTTGCTTCTGCGGCGGCGCCGCCACGCGCGGCGCCGGTTTGGCCGCACTGGCCGTCACTGACATCGAAGCCGGTGCCGGCTTGCGCGCAGGCGCCACCGGCTTGCGTGCCGCCACCGGGGCGGCCGGACGCGGCGTGCTCACGCCATCGAGTCGGAACACGCTGACCACCCGCTCCAGATTGACGGCCTGATTCTGCATCGCCTCCGCCGCCGCCGCCGCCTCCTCCACCAGCGCCGCGTTTTGCTGGGTCACGGTGTCCATCTCGCTGACCGCCTGGTTAATCTGCTCGATGCCGGCGCTCTGCTCGTCGCCGGCGGTGGAGATATCGGCCATGATGGCGGTCACGCGCTGCACGCTGGCGACCACGTCGTCCATGGTCTGGCCGGCCTGCGCCACCAGCTTGCTGCCGATCGCCACCTGTTCGACCGAATTGCCGATCAGTTCCTTGATCTCCTTGGCCGCCGACGCCGAGCGCTGCGCCAGCGTGCGCACCTCGGACGCCACCACGGCGAAACCACGGCCCTGCTCGCCGGCGCGCGCCGCCTCGACCGCCGCGTTCAGCGCCAGAATATTGGTCTGGAAAGCGATGCCGTCGATCACCGCGATAATGTCGACAATCTTGCGCGACGACTCATGGATCGCGCCCATCGTGTCGACCACCTGCGCCACCACCGAACCACCCTGCTGCGCCACCGATGACGCCGACTGCGCCAGCTGGTTGGCCTGGCGCGCGTTGTCGTTGTTCTGGCGCACCGCGCTGGTCAGCTCCTCCATCGACGACGCCGTCTCTTCCAGCGAACTGGCCTGCTGCTCGGTACGCGCCGACAAATCCTGGTTGCCACTGGCGATCTGGGTCGAGGCCGAGGCGATGGTCTCGGTGCCGACACGTACCTCGGCGACGATGCCGGCCAGCGCATCGCGCATCATCTTCATCGCGTGCAGCATGCTGTGCTGGTCGTTGCCGGCGGTATTCACCACCACCGTCAGGTCGCCGGCGGCGATCCGGCTGGCGATTTCCGCCGCATAGTCCGGCTCGCCGCCGAGCTGACGCAACAGGCTGCGCGCAATCGTCGCCGCCGCCACCGCGCCGACCACCAGCGCCAGACCGCTCAGCACCACCATCAGCGTGCGCGCGCGCTGATAGGCGGCGCTGGCCTCGGCCGCATCGGCCTCATTGGTGGACTGCTGCAACGCCGCATACTGGTCCATCGCATCCTGCCATTGCTGGGTGCTCGGACCGGCCTGCTTCATCAGCAACTCGGTGGCCTCGGCGTCCTTGTCGGCCAGCGCCAGCTCGAACAGCTTGTCGTTCATCGGCCGCGTGGCCTTGGCATGCCCGGCGATGCGCTCGCGGATCGCCACGCCTTGGGCGGTGGCCGGCATCTTGGCCAGCGCCTCGACCGCCGCGTTGTAGTCGGCGCGGGCCTTGGTCACCTTCTCCATCTCGGCACGGATGGCGGCTGGTTCATGCAACAGCACCACGCTGCGCGACACGCGCGCCACAATATGCACCGATTCGGACATGGTGTTGACCAGCTGCGTCTTGACCGCATTCTCATTGACGATGCGCTCCAGCTTGGCATGGATCGTGCTCATGTTGAACAGGCCGAGTATCGCCACCGCCAGTAACAGCATCAGTACCAGACCGAAACCTAAACTGAGGCGGGTACCCACTTTCATGTTCATAGTCATATGCGCCACTCCTTTGCGATAGGTGACCTTAAATTGTACCGTCGCGTTATCACGATAATTAACAATACGTTTCAAAACATAACTAATTACAACAGTTCATATATGCTTTACGAATAGCTATATAGCTAAATAATCTCCAGACCTTCTAAGCAGGCAGATAAAATGCGTGATTGGTTACAACAAGGTAGTAAGGGCAAGCCATGGCGATAAATGTGATTCTCAACCTGCTGGCGGCGCTGGCACTCCTCGGTTTTCTGTACGCGCAGCAGCGCCGGCAGGCGTCATTTTCGGTGCGGGTGTTCACCGGTATGGGGCTGGGCGTGGTTTTGGGGGCGGCCCTGCAACTGATCTACGGCGCCGGCGCGGCCGAGGTGGCGACCACCGGCGACTATCTGGACATCGTCGGCAGCGGCTACGTCAAGCTGCTGCAGATGATTGTGATGCCGCTGATTATGGTGTCCATCATCGGCGCCATCCTCAAGCTCAAAGGCATCAACGCGCTCGGCAAGATCAGCGCGCTGACCATCGGCACGCTGATGCTCACCACGCTGATCGCGGCCAGCATCGGCATCCTGATGGCCAAGGTTTTCAGCCTGAGCGCGGTCGGCCTGACCGCTTCCGCCGCCGACATCGCGCGCGGCGTCTACCTGCAAGGCAAAGTCGAATCGGCGCAGGCGATTTCGCTGCCGAGCATGCTGCTGAGCTTCATTCCGGCCAATCCCTTCCTCGACATGACGGGCGGCCGCAAAACGTCCACCATCGCGGTGGTGATCTTCTCGGTCTTCATCGGTATCGCCGCCACCGGCATCCACGACAAGAAGCCGGAGATCTTCGCCACCTTCGCCCGCTTCATCGAGGTGGCGCACGCGATCGTGATGCGCATCGTCACGCTGGTACTGCGCCTGACGCCGTATGGCGTGTTCGCGCTGATGGCGCAGGTGGTGTCGACCTCCAGCTACACCGACATCCTGCGCCTGGTCGACTTCGTGCTGGCCTCGTACAGCGCGCTGTTGCTGATGTTCGGGGTGCACCTGCTGATCGTCACCGGCCTGGGCCTGAACCCGCTGCGCTGGACGCGGAAAATCCTGCCGCTGCTGACCTTCGCCTTCACCTCGCGCAGCAGCGCCGGCGCCATTCCGATGAGCGTGCAGACGCAGACCCAGCGCCTGGGCACGCCGGAAGGCATCGCCAACTTCGCCGCCTCGTTCGGCGCCACCATCGGCCAGAACGGCTGCGCCGGCATCTATCCGGCGATGCTGGCGGTGATGATCGCGCCGACCGTCGGCATCGATCCGTTCACCCTCGGCTTTATCGCGCCGCTGCTGGCCATCATCACCATCGGCTCGGTGGGCGTGGCCGGGGTGGGCGGCGGCGCCACGTTTGCCGCGCTGATCGTGCTGTCGTCGATGAACCTGCCCGTGGCGCTGGCCGGCCTGCTGATTTCGATCGAACCGCTGATCGACATGGGCCGCACCGCGCTCAACGTCAGCGGCTCGGTCACCGCCGGCGCCGTCACCAGCCGCGTGCTGGGCGAAACCGACCAGGCCATTTTCAACAGCGACGCCGACCAACCGATCGACGGCGACCGCAAAGTGGCTTGAGGCGGGAACTGCCGGTCAGCCGGCGCAGTCTAATTATTTCTTTTTGAACGAAAGGAAAAATGATGACTATCCTCCCTCACACCATCAAAGCGCTGCTGGGCGCGACGCTGGCAGTTACGTTGCTGGGCGCTTGCAACAAGCGTCCGGCAGACCAGCCACAATCCCCGGCCACCGCCACGCCGGATACCACCACCCCGCCCGCCACCACCACACCCGATAACCCCACCACACCATCCGGCAGCGGCGCCGGCGGAACGGGTACGGGCACCAGCGGCACGGGCACAGGCGCTACGGGTACCAGCGGGACCGGCACCACCGGCAGCACGCCACCTCCGCAGCAAGAGCCGCCACCGTCCACCACGCGCGGCCAATAGAAAAGGCCACGCGAAAAAAAGGGCCCGCAGGCCCTTTTGAAAACACCGCGCCGAACGCGATCAGAACTTGTAGTTATACGACAAACCAAGCAACGACAGATGCGTCTGATAAACGCCGCGCGTGGTTTCACCATTGCCGGTGCAAGCAGTCGCCAGCGGGTTGCACTGGTTGCTGTAGTTGATTCGCGCATCCTTGAAGTCGAGGAAGCTATACGCCAGATCGATCGACGAACGCGGGCTCAGCTTCCAGTTGGCGCCAATCGAATATTGCATGCGGTCGCTGTCCGGCAGCGCTGGGTGGGTCAACTCGGCGCTTTTCACCGGCGACTGGTCGTGCGCGATACCGCCGCGCAGCGTCAGGTTTTCGCTAAACGCATAGTTCGCGCCCAGCGACACGCGCACCGTGTTTTTCCATTGCTGGCGAATCACTTCCGCGCCTTCCGTGGTGCCCGGGAACTCGATGTCCAGGTTACCCATACGGTTGTTGCGGGTGAAAGTCACGTCCGCCATGCCGGCCCATTTCGAATTGAACTGATGGAACACGTTAGCCGACAGGGTTTCCGGCGTGCGCAGCGCCACCAGTGCGGCCGAGTTCTGCTTGCGCGAGGCGGTCTGCAGCACCTTGTTGACGATCGGATCGCTGGTCACCTGCGAGAAGTCCCACACGGTGCTGCCGCGCAACTTGTGCGAGATCGACGAGCGGTATGCCAGGCCGAAACGGGTGTTCTCGTCCAGCGTGAACATATAGCCCAGGTTGAAGCCCCAGCCCCAGTCCTTGCCGTCGTTCGAGCCGTGGCCGTCGCGCGCGGTGCGCAACAGCGCCGGATTGCCGCCCAGCGTGGCGATCTGACGGATCAGCGCCGCGCCCTGGGCGGCGCCGGCACCGCTCGACAGCGCGGCGACCGAACCCGGTACATCCACCGCCTGGCCCAGTTCCGCCTTCATGAACTCGGCGTCGATACCGAAGCCGAAGGCGTGGTGTTCGTTCAGTTTCCACGCCACCGACGGGTTCAGCGTGATCGCTTCCAGTTTGATGTTGGACAGCGCGTAGCGGCCGTTCCAGTCGTTGCCGTAGTCCAGCTTGGCGCCGTAAGGCACGTACAGGCCGAAGCCGGCGGTCCACTGGTCATCCAGCTTCTTGCTGAGGTAGAGCGACGGCGCCGCCACCGCGGTCGGCACGTAGTCGTTGGCGGCGCTACCGCCGGTCGGGGTGCCGGTGAAGCGGGTCGAACCGGTGTCGTTATAGGTCGAGTGCGGCATCACGACGGTGGTGCCGACGCTGATTTGCGTGCCGTCCAGGCGCGACAGGCCGGCCGGATTGTAGAAGATGGTCGAGGCGTCCGCCGCTTCGGCGCCGTTGGCGTCGGCCGTGCCCTGGCCGGAGATGCTCTGCGAACCGAAACGATAGCCGGACGCTTGCGCGCCAACGGAAACAGCGCCCAGGGCGGCGGCAATGATCAGAGTAAGGTACTTGGGCTGCATGGTAGTCTCGCTTTATGAATGGTTTTATCGGCCCCGTAGCCGGCGGTACGGGATGGCCAGCAGCATACTACACAAATAAAACACCTCGGCTAGAGGGCGAATACTAATTAAAACCTTGAAACCGAGCATACGCTCTGCATCCTGAGCGACAAAAAAGGGCCCGCAGGCCCTTTCTCTTGATCCATCAAGAATGCTTTTATGCAATCTTGCGTGCATCCTCCTGCAACGGCTGTTGCGGCGATTTCGGACCGCGCCCGGTCAGCTTGCGGACGCCGCGCACGATCGCGCGGAACACGAAGCGGATCAGCAGCAAGGTCAGGATGGCCTCGACCAGCGTCACCAGTCCGGCCACGACCACCGGCCAGCGGGCCGCGCGGCGGCGGAACTTGGCGCCCATGCGGTCCTTGCTGATCTCGATGCTGTCGTAGAAGGTCGGCACCATCAGCAGCGTCAGCAAGGTGGAGGTGATGGTGCCGCCGATGATCGCGATCGCCATCGGGCGGTAGAACTCGCCGCCCTCGCCCAGGCCTATCGCCACCGGCAACATGCCGGCGATCAGCGCGAAGGTGGTCATCAGGATCGGCCGCAGACGCATGCGGCCGGCGTACATCAGCGCCTCCTCGCGGCTGAAGCCCTCTTCCTGGCGCTTGCGCGCCGCGTCCAGCAGCAGGATGGCGTTCTTCGCCACCAGGCCCATCAGCATGATCACGCCAATCAAGCTCATCAAGTTGATGGTGCTGTTGGTGGCCAGCAGACCCAGCACCACGCCGATCAGCGACAGCGGCAGCGACAGCATCACGCCGAGCGGCGCCGTGAAGGAACCGAACTGCATCACCAGGATCAGATACATCAGGCCGACACCAGCCACCAGCGCGATCCCCATGGCGCCGAACACTTCCTGCATGTCCTTGCCGGCGCCGCCCAGCGCCAGGCCGTAGCCGGGCGGGAAGTCGATGTCCTTGACCAGCTTCATGGCGTCGTTGGTCACTTCGCCCGGCGAGCGGCCCTCGACGTTGGCGCTGACCGAAATCACCCGCTTGCCATCCTTGTGCTTGATGGTGGACGGGCCCTTGCCCATCGTCACGCTGGCGATCTGGTCCAGCGGCACCATCTGGTTGGTGCCGGCCACGGCGATCGGCAGGCGCTCGATGTTCTCGGCGCTGGTACGGTCTTCCGGCGCCAGGCGCACCGCCACGTCGCGCGACTCGCCGGTCGGGTCGACCCAGTCGCCCACCTCGATACCGGCAAACGCCACCCGCAGCGCGCTGGCGGCGTCGCCGGCGGCGATGCCCATCGAGTTGGCCAGGCCGCGGTTGAGCACGATCTGCAGCTCGTCCTTCGGATCCATTTCCGACAGACCGACGTCGACCGCGCCCGGCACCTTGCGCAGCCGGTCCATGAAGGCGTTGGTGATTTCCATCAGCTTGCGCGAATCGGTGCCGGTGAATTCAATCTGCACCGGCTTGCGGGCGCCATTGCTCAGGTCGTCCAGCACGGTGTACTCGGCGCCGACCAGGCCGGCCAGTTTCTGACGCAGCTCCTTGGCGATCTCGACCACACCGCGATCGCGCTCGGTCTTCTTGCCGACGTCCACATACACGCGACCGCCGCTGAGGTTGACGTAACTGTTGGTGTCCTTGGTTTCCTTCAGCGAACGGGCGATCACGGCCGCGCTTTCCAGTTTGCGGCGTGAGTATTCCAGCGAGCTTGACGACGGCGTCCGCACATCGATGGCGATCGTGCCCCAGTCCGACGCCGGCACGAAGCTGGCGCCGCCGTGCGCCACCTGCAGGTAGATCGCGCCGACAAAGGTGGCCATGGCGATCACGCCCATCGAGCGGCGGTGATGCAGCGCCCAGGCGATGACGCGGCCGTAGCGGTCGGCCTGACGATCGAACCAGACGTTGAACCGGGCAAAATACTTCTCGATGCCACGGCGTGGCGCGTCGTGGTGGTCCGGCGGGTCGCCCCAGAAGGCCGACAGCATCGGGTCGAGCGTGAAGGAGATGATCAGCGACACCGCCACCGAACAGGTCACGGTCAGCGCGAACGGACGGAACCATTCACCGGTAATGCCCGGCATGAAGGCCACCGGAATGAACACCGCCATGATCGAGAAGGTGGTGGCGGCCACCGCCATGCCGATCTCGGCCGTGCCTTTCAGCGCGGCGGTGCGGCGGTCGGCGCCCAGCTGCATGTGGCGGACGATGTTTTCCCGCACCACGATGGCGTCGTCGATCAGCACGCCGATCGCCAGCGACAGCCCGAGCAGCGTCATGAAGTTCAGCGTGAAGCCACACAGCCAGACACCGATGAAGGCCGCCAGCACCGAGGTCGGCAGCGACAGCGCGGTGATCAGCGTCGAGCGCCACGAATTGAGGAAGGCGTACACCACGAAAATGGTCAGGCCGGCGCCGAACACCAGCGCGTGAATCACGTTGTCCAGGCTGGACTCGGCGTTTTCGCCGTCATCCTGGGTGATGTCCAGCTTGGTGCCGGCCGGCATTTCCTTCTGCATCTCCTCGGCCATCGCCTTGATCTTCCTGGCCACGGTCACGGTCGACGCGTCGCGCGAGCGGGTCACCGAGATACCGACGTTGGGCTTGCCGGAGCGCACGCTCAGGCTATTGGTTTCGGCAAAGCCGTCGACAATGGTCGCCACTTGCGCCAGGCGCACCAGGTCGTCGCCGTTGCGCTTGACCACCACTTTCTGGAACTCTTCCGGACGCTCGATGCGGCCCACCAGGCGGATGCTTTTTTCATCGAGCTCGCCGCGCACCTTGCCGACCGGCGCGTTGGTGTTCTGGTTGCGCAGCGCGTTGACCACGTCGTTGACCGAGACATGGTATTCGCGCAGTTTCTCGGCCTTCAGCAGCACGCTCAGCTCGCGCCGCAGGGCGCCGTCGATATTCACCGAGGCGACGCCGTCGATGCTGCGGAAGCGGTCGGCCAGCTTGTCCTCGGCCAGGCGCGAAATCGCCGCGTGGCTTTGCGAACTGGACGATAGCGCCATCTGCATCACCGGCTGCGCCGACGGGTCGATCCGTTGCAGGATCGGCTCGCGCATCTCGATCGGCAGCTTGTAGCGCACCGCCGCGATGGCGTTGCGGATCTCGTCCGAGGCCTCGATCAGGTTCTTGGTGAAGGTGAACTTGATGAAGATGCTGGCCGAGCCTTCCGAAGCGGTACTGTTAATCTCGGTCACGCCGGTGATCGAGTTCAGCGATTTTTCCAGGCGATTGACGATCTCGCGCTCGACCGTCTCCGGCGAGGCGCCCGGATACGGAATGGCGACGACGATGAACGGCACCTCGACGTCCGGGTTCTGGTTGACGCGCAGCTTGGTCAGCGCCATCAGACCCAGGCACATCATCGCGACGATCAGCACGATCGTCGCGACCGGCCGTTTGACACTAAAATCCGATAAGAACATGGTGGTTATCCTTTATTTGCCCGACGTTTGGGTCGACGCCGAGGCCACCGCCTTCGGCGTGCTCAGCACCACCTTCTGGCCATCCTTGAAGCCGGAGGCCGGCACGCGCACCACCATGTCGCCGGCCTTCAGGCCGGACAGCACCTGCCAGCGGCCACTGCGTTCGTCGCGGGTGCCGATGGTCAGCGGCACCTTGGCCAGCGTGCCGTTGTTGACGCGCCAGACATAGTTGCTGTCGCCGGCCTGGACCAGCGCCGACGGCGGAATCATCAGCGAATTGGCGCTCTGCGCCTCGACCCGGCCCTCGGCGTACAGGCCGGCCACGCCCGGACGGTTGTTGTCGGCGAACTCGACCAAGACTTCCACCTGGCGGGTGATGGCGTTGGCGGCCGGATCGACGCGCTTGACCTTGCCGTTGAACGGCTGCTCGCCATAGCCATTGACGCGGAACAGCACCGGCTGGCCGACCTTGACCACGCCGACCTTGTCGGCCGACACCGTGCCCTCGAAGCGCATGCTGCTCGGATCGATCACCTTGATCAGCTCTTTGCCGACCTGGGCGGTGTCACCGTTGGACACCTTGCGCTCGCTGACGATGCCGTCAAACGGCGCGCGCACCAGGGTGCGGGTCAGTTGCTGGCGCGCCGCGACCGAGCGCGAGCGGGCCGCCGCCAGATCGCTCTGGGCGTTGTTGCGGCGCACCTCGGCGTCCTCCAGCGCGGTGGTCGACACCATGCCGGAGGCCAGCAGGGTTTTCTGGCGCTCGTACATGCGCTGGGCCTGGGCCAGCGACTGCTCGGCGGCGCGGGTGGCCTCCTCGGCCGAGGTCAGGCTGTCGCGGATCGAGGTGTCGTCCAGCCGCAGCAGCACGTCACCCTTTTTAACCGTCTCGCCATTTTCCTTGAGTACCTGAATGACAATCGCGCCCACCTCGGCGCGCAGGTCGGCGCGGCGTTCCGGCTGGATCGAGCCGGTGATGACCGGGCCGGAGGCCAGCGCGTCCGAGGTGATGGTCAGCGTATCCTCCGCCGACATCTGCAGCGTCACTTTCGGCTGGTCTTTCGCTGCGGTAGCGGAGGCCGAAGCGCTGGCGCCAGCGTTCTCCGGCGCCTTGGCTGACTTGCCGCATGCCACCAGGGCAGAGGCAATGGCGATCGCTAATAGGGTTTTGCGCAACATAAAGTTCTCCGAAAAGTGGCACGCGGGGTGCTTTTAGAATTAGCCAGACTACAGGGCGCAGAGTATCCGCGACGGACCTTGTCAGGTCAATCACAGTGCGACGGACGGCAGAATTTGTGGCTGAAACGCCAAATAAGCGGATGAACGGTAGAGGGGATGGGCGGGATCGGACACCCGCCCGGACAGAGCGGACCGTGTCAGCCGCGGCCGAACAGGACGTAAACGAGGTGACCGATGGCGATGCCGGTGGCCAGGCCGCCGATAATTTCCACCACGGTATGCCCCATGCGCTCGCGCAGCGAGGTGTGGCCGCCGTCTTCCTTGGCGATGCGGTTGATCGCCGCTGCCTGCTTGCCGACGTGCTGGCGCAGGCTATTGGCATCAATGACAACAATGAAGCACAGCGTCACCGCCACGCCGAAGGCCGGATGGCCAATGCCCTCGCGCAGCGCGATCAAGGTCGCCATGCTGGACACCACGGCGCTGTGGTTACTCGGAAAACCGCCGTTGCCAACCAGATTGAAGGCCCATTTGCGCGCCTTGGCGCTATTAATCAGAAACTTGATCGGTCCCACCGTGAGCCAGGTAAGCAAGGGGGTAACGAGGTAAGCGAGGTCCATGGTGAAATCCCTAACATTTTTGTGGCGACATTATGGCAGATGGCCCCACAGCGGTGGAAGCAAGTAATATAAAATTCAGCCATTGCGTACATTTCAACAAAGACAACCATGCAACACTTCAGAATCTCGTTCGCCGTCACCTTCATTCTGCTGGCCCTGGGCGGCTGGTGGGGCTACAACCATGGCGGCATGGCCGGCCTGGCGCAGGCGCTGTGGATCACCGCCGTGCTCGGCATCATGGAAGTCTCGCTGTCGTTCGACAACGCGGTGGTCAACGCCTCGGTGCTGAAGCACTGGAACGCCTTCTGGCGCAAACTATTCCTGACGGTCGGCATTCTGGTGGCGGTGTTCGGCATGCGGCTGGTGTTCCCGCTGCTGATCGTCTCGATGGCCACCGGGCTGGGGCTGATGGAAGTGTGGCACATGGCGCTGAACACGCCGCAGGAATACTCGCGCTACCTGACCGGCGCGCACGCCGAGGTGGCCGCGTTCGGCGGCGCCTTCCTGCTGCTGGTGTTCCTCAACTTCCTGTTCGACGACCGCAAGCAGCTGCACTGGCTGGGCTGGATCGAGGAAAGCATCGGCAAGCACGGCACCGAAAGCCTGGCGGTGCTGCTGACCCTGGCGGCGGTGTTTGGCTGCGTCTCGCTGGTCGGCGCCGACCAACAATACAAGGTGCTGACCGCCGGCGTGGTCGGCGTCATCGTCTACCTGGCGGTCGGCTGGATCAGCGGCCTGCTGGAAGAAAAGGAACCGGCCGGCGGCGACGACGATGACACCACCGAGGCCGGCGTCGGTCCGGTGGCGGCCACCATCGCCAAGGGCAGCTTCGGCGGCTTCCTGTATCTGGAGGTGCTGGACGCCTCGTTCAGCTTCGACGGCGTGATCGGCGCGTTCGCCATCACCACCGACGTCGTCATCATCATGCTGGGCCTGGCGATCGGCGCCATGTTCGTGCGCTCGCTGACGGTGTTCCTGGTGCACAAGGGCACGCTGGACGAATACGTCTACCTGGAGCATGGCGCGCATTATGCGATCGGCATCCTGGCGCTGATCATGCTGGCCAGCGTCAAATACCATATCCCGGAGTGGATCACCGGCCTGTCGGGCGTGGCCTTCATCGGCGTCTCGCTGTGGTCATCGATCCGCCATAAACGCCAGCACAACGCGTGATACTATAGCCGCCATGACGACCTCGAAACGTGTAATCCTCTACTCGCTCGGCCTGCTGATGGCCGCCCTGCTGATGCTGGCCGCCTACACCTGGGCCATGCTCAACATCTCCTACTCGGACGGCGAGCGCGCCGGCTACCTGCAGAAATTCTCCACCCGTGGCTGGATCTGCAAAACCTGGGAAGGCGAAATTCTGCTGACCTCGATGCCGGGCGCGATCCCGGAGAAATTCGAGTTCAGCGTCCGCGATCCGCGGGTAGCCAGCGAACTGACGGCGGCCACCGGCAAGCGCGTCGTGCTCAGCTACGCCCAACACCGCGGCGTGCCGACCCAATGCTTCGGCGAAACCGAGTACTACGTCACCAAAGTGGCGGTCCAGCCGTAACGACAAGCCCCGGTGTCAGGTCTGACACCGGGGTTTGACACCGCGCCTAGTCCAGGGCGGCGATGCTGGCTTGCACCGTCGCCAGCGCTTTTTGCGCGGCGCCCAGGCGGCGGGTTTCGAGCTCCAGCAGTTGTTGTTTGGCGGCGGCCATCGCGACCGTCGTCTCGGCCACTTTGCGTTGCATCGCGGCGTGCGCCTGCGCGCTCTCCAGCAGCGCTTTCTGGGCGGTGGCCTTGTCGGCCATCGCTTGTTCGGCGGCCTGCTCTTCGTCGGCGCGTTGACGGGCGCTCGTGGCCACCGCGCGCTCCGCTTCCAGGCGGCCGGCGATCGCTTGCGAGGCGCGCACTTCCGAGGCGTTGGTGATGCGTTGCTGCGTCAGCTTCTGGTCGATCAGCGCCAGCGATTGGCGCTCGGCCTCGACGTATTCGCGCTCGGCCGCCAGCAGCGCTTCGGCCTTGGCGGCTTTTTCCTGCTCGACGCGGGCGCGCTCGGCGTGCACCGCGCCCAGTTCCACCGCCAGGTTGGCTTGCGCCGCCAGCGCCTGCGCGGCGATGGCTTTCTGTTCGGCTTCGGCCGAAACCTGTGCGGCCATCACGCGCGCCGCCTCGGCTTGCTTGTCGGCGGCGTCGGCCAGGCGTTGCCCGGCTTCCTGCTGCTGCTGGAACGCTTCGGTCTGCGCGCGCTCGGCGACCACGCGCTGACGCGCGGCTTCAGTGGCGCGCTGTTCGGCGTCCAGTTTTTCTTTCAGCGAGATGATGGCTTGCCGCTCGGCCTCGGCCCGCTCCTGCTCGGCGCGCAGCAGCGCGGCGGCGTGTTCGGCGCGCTCGCCGGCCAGCGCGCTGGCGGCGCGCTGCGCCTCCACTTGCTGTGCCATCGCGCTGACTTCGGCCTGCTCGGCGGCGTTCTGGCTGGCGGCCAGCTCGACGGCGGCGCGTGACAGCGACTCGCGCTCGCGCGCCAGATCGGCGGCGCGCTGCTGCTCCTGGCTGTCCGCGCGCGCGGCCTCGGCGGCGGCCTCTTCGGCGGCCTGGCGCAGCCGGGCCTGCTCCAGCGCGGCCGCTTCCGCCTCCACCTTGGCCAGCGTGGCGATCTCGGCGTCCTCTTCGACCTGCATGCGGGCCTGCGCGACGGCGCGCAACTGGTTGTCGACTTCGATCCGCGCTTCGGTGGCGGCGATGATGCGGGCGTCCGCTTCGCGGCGCGCTTCGGCGGCGGCGACCGCCACCGCTTCCATGCGCTCGCGGTGCAGCGCGGCGTCACGGATTTCTTTTTCGGTTTGCAGGCGCAGGCGCAGCGATTGCGCGGCGCTGCGTTCGGATTCGGCCTTGGACTGGGCGATCTGCTCGCGCTCCTGTTCCAGGTGCGCCAGCGCGCGCGCCTCTTCCAGCGCGCGCGCTTCGGCGGCGGAACGTTTGAAGGCCGCTTCCAGCGCGATCTTGTCGGCGCGCTCGCGCTGCTTGGTCAGTTCCAGCGCATCGGCCTCGGCTTCGGCCAGTTGCTGCGCGGTCAGGCGGGCGCCGGCGGCGTGACGCTCGCGTTCGCGCGCCAGCGTGGCGACGCGGGCGTCCGCCGAGGCGATGCCGACCACTGCCTCCTTGGCGGCCTGCACGGCGGCGACACGCTCGGCGGCCTGCCGGCGGGCTTGCTCGGTCTGCGCCTGCAACTCGGCGGCGGCGCGCGAGGCTTGCTCGGCCAATTCGGCTTCGGTGGCGATCTGTTCGTGGGCGCGCTGGCGGCTGACTTCCTCGGCCTTGGTGCGTTCCTCGGCGGCCTTGCGGATGGCGTTGTCGGCCTCGGCGCGGGCGCGCAGCTCGGCGGTTTCCTGCTTCACCGCGTCCAGCCGGGCGACGCTGGCCTGGGCGGCGGCGCGCAGCGAGTCCAGCCGCTCCTGATTGGCCTTGATCGCCTCCTCGGCCGCCTGCGCGTTCTGCTGCGCGACGGCGGCGGCGGCGGCGTCCACGGCGGCGCGGTCCTCGGCCAGCGCGCGGGCGCGGGCCTCGGCGTGGGCGCGGCTCTCGGCGGCGCAAGCGGCCTTGGCCTCGGCTTCCACCCGGGCGATGGCTTCCTGGATGGCTTTCATTTCCATCGCGGCGCGCGGCATCTGGGGCGGCGCGACGTCGTCGGGGTCAAGCACGGAGGCCATCGGCAATGGCAGCAGGGTGACGTCGTCGCGTGCTTGTTTGGCCAGTTGTGCTTGCATGAGAGTCTCGCTGAGAGGTTTTCCGAGCTCTCATTATCATGTAGCCATCAAGCAAGCCTAGCCGTAAGCAGAGGCGGAAAAACCCGCCAATTCTTCAAACTGGCAGCGGCGCCTCGTCCATCAGGGCGACCTGCTCGCGCAACTCCAGGATGCGGTCCTGCCAGTAACGCTGGGTGTTGAACCACGGAAAAGCCGCCGGGAAGGCCGGATCGTCCCAGCGCCGCGCCAGCCACGCCGAGTAATGGATCAGCCGCAGCGTGCGCAGCGCTTCCACCAGATGCATCTGGCGCGGGTTGAAGTCGCAGAAATCCTCGTAGCCGGCCAGAATATCGCCCATCTGGCGCACCTGCTCGGCGCGCTCACCGGACAACATCATCCACAGGTCCTGGATGGCCGGGCCCATGCGGGCGTCGTCGAAGTCGACGAAGTGCGGGCCGGCGTCGGTCCATAGCACGTTGCCGCCGTGACAATCGCCATGCAGCCGCAACTGCGGCAACGCGCCGGCGCGGTCGTAACAGCGGCGCACGCCGTCCAGCGCCTGCCGCGTGATGGCGGCGTACGAAGCCTTCAGATCCAGCGGGATAAAATCATGCGCCTGCAGAAATTCGCACGGCTCGGTGCCGAAGGTGTCGATATCCAGCGCCGGCCGGTGCGCGAACGGCCTGGTGGCGCCGACCGCGTGGATGCGGCCGATGAAGCGCCCGGTCCACTCCAGCACCGCCGGATCGCCGAGCTCGGGCGCGCGACCGCCGTGGCGGGTGAAGACGGCAAAGCGGAAGCCCTGGTGATGATGCAGCGTGGCGCCATGCAGCGCCAGCGCCGGCATCACCGGAATTTCGGCGTCGGCCAGCTCCCGCGTGAACGCGTGCTCTTCAAGGATGGCGTCATCGCTCCAGCGGCCGGGACGATAGAATTTGACCACCAGCGGCTGGTCATCCTCGATGCCCACCTGGTAGACGCGGTTTTCATAGCTGTTCAGCGCCAGCAGGCGGCCATCGCCGCGCAGGCCGATGCTGTCGAGGGCGTCGAGCACGCAATCGGGGCTCAACGCGGAATAAGGGTGGGATGCGGTCATAGCCGCCATTGTAAGCGGCGCGGACGTGTATACTGTCAGATTCACCCAAATAAATAGAGCAAGCTATGCAACTCGATCAGCCACTGAGCGACAAAGAATTCGACGAACTCGACAACTTCCTGCTGTCCGAACGCAGCCCGGAGGATGCCATGACCATGGACATGCTGCACGGCTACCTGACCGCCATCGCGATCGGCCCGGAAACCATCATGCCGTCCGAATGGCTGAAAAAGGTCTGGGGCAAGGAAGACACCGACGTGCCAAAGTTCAAGCACGAGAAGGAAGAGCAGCGCATCATCGAGCTGATCATGCGCTTCATGAACGAAGTGCTGGTGACGTTTGAAGTGGCGCCGAAGGAATTCGAGCCGCTGTTCGTCGAACACGAGCACGAAGGCCAGACGCTGATCGACGCCGAAGCCTGGTGCTGGGGCTTCTGGGAAGGCATGGAACTGCGCCCGGGTTCGTGGGAGCCGCTCTGGGATTCGGAAGTGGCCGACCTGATGCGTCCGGTCTACCTGCTCGGCGCGGACGAGATCGAGGAAGAAGAACTGCCGCTGGTGGAAGATCCGGTCAAGGCGCACAAGCTGGCGCAGGAACTGGAAGCCAACCTGCCGAACATCTACAAATTCTGGCTGCCGCGCCGCAAGGCCGCCGTCGAAACCGTCAAGCGCGACGAGCCGAAAGTCGGCCGCAACGACGATTGCCCTTGCGGCAGCGGCAAGAAGTTCAAGAAGTGCCACGGCGCCAACGACGCGGCGGAATGATCTCGCGCGCGGCGGCGGTGCTGCTCAGCATGGCCTGTCTGAGCGCCGGCCATGCCGTCGCGCAAACCGAACGACTGACCGACCGCACGCCGAGCGCTTCCAGTCCGGCGGCAAGGCCCTGCCCTACCGCCCGCTGCCGCCGGCCACCGTGGCAACCGGCAAGCGCTACCCGCTGGTACTGGTGCTGCATGGTTCCGGCGCCATCGTGGATGGTTTGCTGACCGCGCTGGTCGCCGACCTGCGCCAGCGCTATCCGATCGACGCCCAACGCATCCACATCACCGGTTTCTCGATGGGGGCGTCGGCGGCCAAGCAGGTGATCGTGCATGCTGCTCGCAAAGGCATGGCGCGCATGGCTGTTTTCGCAATGACGGAGCCGGCACGCCGCGTTCTAAAGTAGAATTTGGGCATTATTTTTCAGGATGCCTATGTTTTCGTTCAAGCTGCCCACCACCGCCACCGCGCCCTTCTGCCCGTCCGAAGTCGCGGGCACCGTCGCGGTGCCGGAAAGCGATCCGTTCTGGAAAAAAGTACTGCGCTTCGCCGGACCGGGCCTGCTGGTGTCGGTCGGTTATATGGACCCTGGCAATTGGGCGACCGCCATTCAGGGCGGCTCACAGTTCGGCTATCAGTTGCTGTTTGTGGTGGTGCTGTCGAGCCTGGCGGCGATCGTGCTGCAGTGTTTGAGCATGCGGCTGGGCATCGTCACCGGCAAGGACCTGGCCGTACATTGCCGCGAACAATATCCGCCGGCGGTCGGCAAAACGCTGTGGGGCTTCGCCGAGATTTCAATTATCGCCTGCGACCTGGCCGAGGTGCTGGGTTGCGCGCTGGCGTTCAAGCTGCTGCTGGGCGTGTCGTTGCCGACCGGCGTGGCGCTGACCGCGCTCGATACGCTGATCGTGCTGGGTCTGAAAGGCAAAGGCTTCCGCCAGGTCGAGGCCATCGTGCTCGGGCTGATTTTGACGGTGGCGATCTGCCTGTTCACCGAACTGATTTTCGTCAAGCCGGACTGGCAGGCGGTGGCGGCGGGCCTGGTGCCGTCGATCAGCGCGCTGTCGTCGCGCGAGCCGCTGTACCTGGCCATCGGCATCCTCGGCGCGACGGTGATGCCGCACAACCTGTATTTGCATTCGTCGGTGGTGCAAACGCGTGTGGTCAGCAAAACCGACCACGCCAAACGCGAGGCCATCGGCCTGTCGCGCATCGACACCATCATCTCGCTGCTGCTGGCGTTGCTGATCAACGGCGCCATTCTGGTGCTGGCGGCGGCCGCCTTCCATCGGCCCGACAACCCGGTCGTGCTCGACATCGACCAGGCCTACCTGCTGCTGGAACCGGTGGCCGGCACCGCGCTGGCCGCCATCCTGTTCGGCCTGGCCCTGCTGGCATCGGGACAAAGCTCGACCTTCACCGGCACCATCGCCGGCCAGGTCATCATGGAAGGCTTTCTGAAACTGAAGATCCCCTGCTGGCAACGGCGGATGCTGACGCGCGGCCTGGCGCTGATTCCGGCCATGATCGGCGTGCTGGTGTTGGGCGAACACTCGGTCGGCAAGCTGCTGGTGCTCAGCCAGGTGGTGCTGAGCATGCAGCTGCCGTTTGCCATGTACCCGCTGGTCAGCCTGACCTCGCAACGCCGCATCATGGGCAATTTCGCCAACGCCTGGTGGACCGTCGCGCTGGCCTGGTTCCTGTTCGCCCTGACCTCCGCCGCCAACGCCTGGCTGGTGTGGCAGGCGTTTTTTGAATAGACTGCGCTGTTTTTTTATTGCTGGTAGAAGATGTCAAGAACAAGCAAAGCCCTGCCGCCCCGTGTGCTGGCCACCGAAACGCCGGAACAAGCCGCCGCCAACAAGCAGGCGCGCGCGCAGCGCGACGCGCAAATCCGTGGCGTCAGTTCCATCCACGAGATGCGCGAAGCGATCAAGCAAGCCTCGCGCGCGCTGCCGACCATCGACGCGGTGCCGCGCGTCAAAGCGCTGACGGCGGCACAGTTCCGCGAACGCGCCGCGCCAGGCCTGCCGTTCCTGATCGACGGCGTCGTCAACCGCTGGCCGCTGGCCGCGCAGCCGCAGAGCCTGCTGCGCGAGCGCCACGGCGACATGCCGGTGCGCGCCCGCGTCGGCGACTACATCAACACCGCCTTCGCCGCCGACCGCGCGATGCGGGACATGAGCATGGCCGCATACCTCGACCTTGCCGAGCGCACCGAAGGCTTGCCGCCCTACCTCGGCAATCTGGAGCTGAAGGCGTTGAACAGCATGTGCCACTGGCCCACGTATTTCGACAAGATGGGCCCGGCGCGTTTCTGGATCGGCCCGGCCGGCACGCTGACGCCGCTGCATTGCGACTACGACGACAACATCTTCGCGCAGATCTGGGGCAGCAAGCGCATCTTCCTCGCGCCGCCGCATCATGATGCGTTCCTGTATGTGAAAGAAGCCAGCGCCATGCTGTTCGGCTCGCCGTTTAATCCGGAGGCGCCCGACTACGAGCGCTACCCGCTGGCGCGTCAGGCCACGCTGATCGAGGTGCTGGTGCGGCCGGGCGACATGCTGTACGTGCCGGCCGGCTGGTACCACCAGGTGCACGCGCTGACGTTCTCGCTGTCGTCCAACCGCTGGGCGCGTGGCGTGCCCTTCGTTTTGCGCGAGCCTAGTTGATCTGGCGCGCCAGCCATTGGCGCAGCATGAAGCCGCCACCGGGCATGCCCCGGCACAGCGGGCCGTTGGATGATTCCAGCAGCTTGAAGCCGTCGGCGGTCCACAGCCAGCTATTGAAGCTGCCGCAATCGCCCAGGCCGCGTCCCTTGGCGTAGGAACTCAGCACGCCATCCTCGAAATTGGCTTCGACCGCCGAGTCCTCCGGCTTGCCATCGACATCCGGCAACATCAGGCGCACCGGCGCATACGGCGGCTTGTCGTTGACGCGCCAGACACCATAAGCGCCCTGATACGCGCCCAGCGAGCACTGGCGCACCACCAGCAACTGGCTATCGGAGATGCGGTGGATGCTGCCGTAAGCGCCCTCGCTGGCGATGTCTTCACAGTCGGCGTCCTTCAACACGCCCAGGATGGCCGGCAGCAGCGCCTTGTCGCTGTCGCGCTGCGGCGGCAGCGACAAGGCGCGCAACGGCGGCGCCGGCAAGGCGGCCGGCACCGCGCTGGCCGGCTGACGGCCGGTCCGCACCAGCGCCGTCAGCGTGCCGACGCGCCCCTGCGCATCGTCCATCTTCAGCAGCACGGCATGCAAGCCGGCCAGCGACAAGGTCCACGTGTGCCGGCCATCCGAAACCTGCGCCGTGTCCGCCTTCTTCAAGGCCGGCAGCAGGCGCGCCATCTGCGCGGCCGTGATGTCCTGCCGGATGCCTTGAATCAGCACCTCGCCGGCGCGGATGCTCAGCGGCGCCTGGTCGTCCGCATCCTCGGCGTAGGCCATCAGCTTGCCCACCACCGGCGCGTTGCCGCCGCCGTCACGCGCCAGCCACAGCGTCACCGGCTCGCTCTGCGCCATGTTCTGGTAGCCGACCGCCTCGCAATGACGCGTGTTGTCGCAAGCGCTGGCCCAGTCCTTGTGCACGAACTCGCCGGCGTGGGCGCCGGCGGCCAGCAAGGCGCCCAGCGCCAGCGATGGCAGGCGCGCCGTCATCACAGTTTGATGAAATGCTCGCGGTAGTACTTCAGTTCTTCGATCGACTCAAGGATGTCGGCCAGCGCGGTGTGCTTCTGGGCTTTTTTGAAGCCGCTGACCATGGCAGGATTCCAGCGCTTGCCCAGTTCCTTCAGCGTCGACACGTCGATATTACGGTAGTGGAAGAACGCCTCCAGCTTCGGCATGTAGCGCACCATGAAGCGGCGATCCTGGCCGATGGTGTTGCCGCACATCGGCGCCTTGCCCTTCGGTACCCATTGCTTCAGGAACTTGATCAGCTCCTCCTCGGCATAGGCTTCGGTGATGGTCGACGCCTTGACGCGCTCGGTCAGGCCGGAGCGGCCGTGGGTGCCGGTGTTCCAGGCGTCCATCTTGGCCAGGGTTTCGTCCGACTGGTGGATGGCGAACACCGGCGCCTCGGCCAGCACGTTCAGGTGCATGTCGGTGACCACCACGGCCACTTCGATGATGCGGTCGGTTTCCGGCTCCAGGCCGGTCATTTCCATGTCCACCCACACCAGGTTGAATTCGTTCGGGCGTGGTGCTGCGGTTGCGCCTTCTGGCAAATCAGTAGCTTGTGACATAATTCTCTTTTCTTGGCTAAATTAATCCGAATCTGCCATTTTCTCACAGGCACAGAATGTATTCACTCGCGTTTTCGATTTTGTTCGTCTCTTTTATCATTTTGACGCTGCTGGTGCGCTTCTGGCTGGCCTCGCGCCATATTCGCCATGTGCTGGCGCACTGCGGCGCCGTGCCGGCGGAATTTGCCGAAAAGATACCGTTGGCGGCCCACCAGAAGGCCGCCGACTACACCGTCGCGCGCACCAAATACGGCCTGCTGACGCTGCTGGTGAATACGCTGGTGCTGGTCGGTTTCACGCTGCTCGGCGGCCTGCAATGGCTGTCGGTGCAGGTGTTCCAGGTCACCGGCCCGGGCATGACCTACCAACTGGCGCTGCTGGCGGCGTTCGCGCTGCTCTCCGGCGTCATCGACCTGCCGTTCGACTACTACAAGCAGTTCGGCCTTGAACAGCGTTTTGGTTTTAACAAGATGAGCAAGGGCCTGTTCTTTGGCGACATGCTCAAGGGCGCGCTGCTGGGCGTGGTCATCGGCCTGCCGCTGGCGTGGGTAGTGCTGACCTTGATGCACCAGACCGGCGACCTGTGGTGGCTGTACACCTGGTTCGTCTGGAGCGGCTTCCAGTTGCTGATGATGGTGCTGTACCCGACCGTGATCGCGCCCATGTTCAACAAGTTCACGCCGCTGCAGGACCAGTCGCTGAAGTCGCGCATCGAAGGCCTGATGACGCGTGTCGGCTTCGCCTCCAAGGGCCTGTTCGTGATGGATGGCTCCAAGCGCAGCGCCCACGGCAACGCCTACTTCTCCGGCTTCGGCGCCAACAAGCGCATCGTATTCTTCGATACGCTGCTGGCGCGCCTGCAGCCGCAGGAAATCGAGGCGGTGCTGGCGCATGAGCTGGGACACTTCAAACTCAAGCACATCATCAAGCGCATCGGCATGATGTTCGCCATGTCGCTGGGTTTCCTCGCCCTGCTCGGCTACCTGAAGACGCAGCCGTGGTTCTACGACGGCCTGGGCGTCAACCCGCTGCTGCTGCCGGGCCAAAGCAACGACGCCATGGCGCTGCTGCTGTTCATGCTGGCGCTGCCGGTGTTCACCTTCCTGCTCAATCCGCTGACCTCGCTGGGTTCGCGCCAGCACGAATTCGAGGCGGACGCCTTCGCCGCCCGGCACACCGACGCCCGCGATCTGGTGTCGGCGCTGGTCAAGATGTACGAAGACAACGCCTCGACGCTGACGCCCGATCCGCTGCATTCGGCCTTCTACGACTCGCACCCGCCGGCCAGCGTGCGCATCCGTCAACTGAACCTGGCGGCGGCACAATGAGCAAGCCCCACAGCAAACCGCAAGCCGAACAGCGCAGCGCCATCATCATCGCCGCCCACGGCCGCCACTACCTGGCCGAGGCCGATGGCCAGAAGCTGCAATGCGTCACCCGCGGCAAGAAGACCAATGTGGCGGTGGGCGACGTCGTCCACATCAGCATGACCTCGCCCGACCAGGGCGTGATCGACAAGATCGAAGAGCGCAAGACGCTGCTGTATCGCTCGGACCAGTACAAGTCCAAGCTGCTGGCCGCTAACCTGACGCAGCTGTTCATCGTGGTTGCCACCGAACCCGGCTTCACCGACGACCTGGTGTCGCGCTCACTGGTTGCGGCCGAGGCGGCCGGCATCAAGGCCCACCTGATCCTCAACAAGACCGACGTGGCGGACGCGTTACCGCGTACCCGCGAGCGGGTCGCCGCGTATGGCGATCTCGGCTACCCGGTGCACGAAGTGTCGGCCACCGCCCACCCCGAGCACGCGATCGCCACCTTGCAACCACTGTTGGCGGGCAACTCGTCGATCCTGATCGGCCAGTCCGGCATGGGCAAGTCCTCGCTGATCAACCTGCTGGTGCCGGAAGCCGACATCGCCGTGCGCGAAATTTCGGCCGCGCTCGACACCGGCAAACACACCACCACCTTCACCCGGCTGTACACGCTGCCGGACCTGGGACCGGACTCGTCCATCATCGACTCGCCCGGGTTCCAGGAATTCGGCCTCTACCATTTGAGCGAGGGCATGCTGGAGCGCGCCTTTGTCGAATTCGCCCCGTATCTGGGTCATTGCAAGTTCTACAACTGCCGTCACCTGATCGAGCCGCAATGCGCGGTGCTGGCCGCCGTTGAGGAAGGCAAGATCGCCCGCATGCGCCACACGCTGTATGGCCAGCTGCTGCACGAGTCTTCACAAACCCTGTACTAAAACCAAAAGTTTGTGTCTATAATGCCTTGGGGCAAGTACCTAAGGAACCGAGATGGACCTGTTTGCGCTTGATGACGCGTTAGCCGACTGGGAGGCCGCACTGACCTCCCAGCACGGCGCTGCGCGTTTGCCGGCGCTGCTGCCGCTGGCCTGGCACTTGCGCCAGCGCGACACGCCGCGCGCGCTGCGACTGGCGGTTGAAGCCGACACGCTGCTGCCCGCACTTCCCGCCGCCGACAGTGAACCCATCGCTGCCCGCCTGCAACTGCTGCGGGCGGAAGCCACCTGGCTCGATGGCCACCTGGCCGACGCCGACGCCCAGGCGCAGCAAGCGGGTGCCCGCTTCGCCGCGCTGCGACTGCCGCTCGGCCAGGCCGACGCCCACTGGCTGCGCGCCTGGATCGCCATCGACAGCGGCGAGCATGCCCGCGCCGAGAACGAACTGGAACAGATGGCCACCGCCGCCCGCGCCGCCGGCGATTCACAGCGCCTCGCCATCGCCGACGCGGTCAACGCCCGCTGGAGCGTGCTGCACGACCTGCCCAGCGCGCAGCGGCGCTGGGCGCAACGCTTCAGCCGCGAAGAAGAAGCCCTGCCCACCGTCGCCGGCTGGATCTATGACTACTACGGCCTGGCCGCCAGCCAGGCCAGCGATTTCGGCGCCGCCGCCGGCCACTATCTGCGCTGCTACGAGGCGGCGCTGGAGAGTGGCCAGATGCGCATGGCGATCACCGCCGCCATCAACATCGGCCTCGATTTCACGCTGCTCAACGACCACCACGCGGCGCTGGAGTGGATGGAGAGCGCGCTCGAACTGGCTCGCCCCACCGGCTGGCCGCGCAGCATCGGCATCTGTCTGATGCACACCGCCGACACCATGCGCCGCCTCGGGCGCCTGGACGCCGCCGACGAACTGCTGCGCGAAGCCACGCAAATACTGGCGCCGTTGCACGGCGCCCGCGCCTACGCCACCGCCCTGCAATATCTCGGCGACCTGGCGCTGGACCAGGGCGACTTCACCGCCGCGCTGCACGCCTTCCGCCAGTTGGAGGCGCGCGGCACCGCGCTGGGCCACGCCGATTTTCTGAGCATCGCCCGGCGCGGCCAGGCGCACGCGCTGTGCTTTCTCGACCGGCCGCAGGAAGCGCAGGACGCCGCCGAACGCGCCACCACGCTGGCCCGGGAACAGGCCAACAACTACCACCAGGTGGCGGCGCTGCGCGTGCTGTCGCTGATCCATCTGCGCCACCAGTTGCCGGCGCCGGCCTGCATGACGGAGCCGAACGCCACGCTGCACTTCCTGCATCAGGCCCTGTCGGTGGCCGGCCATATCAACGGCTACACGCTGCCGGCCGACCTGCACGAAGCGCTGGCGCGCGAATACGCGCACATCGGCGACTACCGGCAGGCCTACGCCTCGTCGCAACTGGCCGCCGCCGCGCGCCAGAAGACACACAGCCACGACGCCACCAACCGCGCCATCGCCATGCAGGTGCAGCAGCAGACCGAGAACGCACGCGCCGAAGGCAAGCACCACCGCGCGCTGGCCGCCGCCGAAATGCGCCGCGTGCAGCTGCTGCAGCAGACCACCGCCTTGCTGGAGCGGCTGTCGGCCATCGGCCAGGAGATCACCACCCACCTCGACGCCGGCGCGGTGTTCCAGGCGCTGCACCGCCATGCGCAGGCGCTGCTGCCGGCCGATTCGCTGGCGATCTATCTGTGCGATCCGGGCTGCGACACCATCAGCCGCGTGTTCGGCATGGAGAACGGTCAGCCGCTGGCCGGCAACACCATCGACATCGCCAACCCGCGCGCCAACGCCGCCCGCAGCCTGCGCGAGCGGGCCGAGATTTACATCGACGAGGCGGGCCCGGACGACATCTTCCTCGCCCCCGGCACCGACCTGATGGCCAGCGCGCTGTATGTGCCGCTGCTGGTGGGCGAACGCGCGCTGGGCGTGATGACGGTGCAGTCGATCGAGGTCGACGCCTACGGCGAACGCGAACGCCTGATCTTCCGCACGCTGTGCGCCTACGGCGCCATCGCGCTGGACAACGCCGAAGCCTACCGCCAGCTGAAGGACGCGCAAACGCAGCTGGTGTCACAGGAAAAGCTGGCGGCGCTGGGCGCGCTGATGGCCGGCGTGGCGCACGAACTGAATACGCCGATCGGCAACAGCCTGCTGATCGCCAGCACGCTGGCGCAGAAAACCGAGGAGATGGAAGCGCAGATGAACGGCGCCGGCCTGAAACGCTCGGCGCTGGCGAACTATCTGGACGACGCCCGCAAGGCGCACGAACTGGTGATGCGCGGCCTGACCAGCGCCGCCAATCTGGTCAACAGCTTCAAGCAGGTGGCGGTGGACCGCACCACCGAACAGCGGCGCGATTTCAATCTGTCGCAGGTGACGCACGAGGTGATCGCCACCATGATGAACCGCATCCGCGCCTCCGGCCACCGCATCGAGATCGAGGTGCCGGACACCGTGTCGCTGGACAGCTACCCAGGGCCCTACGGCCAGGTGATCGCCAATTTCATCAACAACGCCCTGCTGCACGCCTTCGCCGGCCAGGGCAACGGCTGCATGTGGCTGCGCGCGCAGGCGCCGGTGGACGGCCGGGTGCAACTGACCTTCCGCGACAACGGCGGCGGCATCGCGCCCGAACACCTGTCGCGCATCTTCGATCCCTTCTTCACCACCAAACTGGGACAGGGCGGCAGCGGGCTGGGACTGTCGATTAGCTACAACATTATCACTTCACTCATGGGCGGCCTGATTTCCGTCCACAGCGCGCGCACCGGCACCACGTTCACGCTGGATCTGCCGCTGAAGGCGCCCGAGAACAAGCTGCCGTCCACCGCGCATATCTATCACTGAACGGGTTTCACAGACAGCATAATCTGCGGTAATTCGCCCCGTCCGCCGAATTGCCTTTATAATTACCCGGCTAAGCCGTAGCTATCTGTCAGTTGTCATTATGCCTATCCAAAAAACGATCAAGCATTACCTGCAGTTTTCCGACCTCACGCTGGAAGAGTATGAGTACGTCATCGAACGCGCGCATATCATCAAGCGCAAGTTCAAGAACTACGAGATCTATCACCCGATGATCGACCGCACGCTGGTCATGGTGTTCGACAAGAACTCGACCCGCACCCGCCTCTCGTTCGAGGCTGGCATGCACCAGTTGGGCGGCGCCGCCATCTACCTCAACACCCGCGATTCCCAACTGGGCCGCGGCGAGCCGGTGGAAGACGCCGGCCAGGTCATGTCGCGCATGTGCGACATCATCATGGTGCGCACCTTCGGCCAGGACATCATCGAGCGTTTCGCCGCCAACTCGCGCGTGCCGGTGATTAATGGCCTGACCAACGAACACCATCCGTGCCAGGTGGCCGCCGACATCTTCACCTACATCGAGCATCGCGGCTCGATCAAAGGCAAGATCGTGGCCTGGGTGGGCGACGCCAACAACATGCTGTATTCGTGGCTGCAGGCGGCCGAGGTATTCGGCTTCCACGTCAACGTCTCGACCCCGCACGGCTACGAGATGGACATGTCGCTGGTCTCGACCGACCGCTACACCTTCTTCAAGAATCCGTCCGACGCCTGCGAGGGCGCGCACCTGGTCAACACCGACGTCTGGACCAGCATGGGCTACGAAGAGGAAAACGCCGCCCGCCTGAAGGCCTTCGACGGCTGGATCGTCGACAGCGCCAAGATGGCGCGCGCCGCGCCGGACGCGCTGTTCATGCACTGCCTGCCCGCCCACCGCGGCGAGGAAGTCGCGGCCGACGTCATCGACGGCCCGCAGTCGGTGGTGTGGGACGAGGCGGAAAACCGCCTGCACATTCAAAAAGCGTTGATCGAGTACCTGCTGCTCGGGCGCATAGAAAACAAGTAATCTTCAACTGGGATCAATCATGAGCGACATTAAAAAAGTAGTCCTCGCCTACTCGGGCGGCCTCGATACCTCCGTCATCCTGAAGTGGCTGCAGGATAACTACCAATGCGAAATCGTCACCTTCACCGCCGATCTGGGCCAGGGGGAGGAGCTGGAACCGGCGCGCGCCAAGGCGCTGAAGTTCGGCATCAAGCCAGAGAACATCTACATCGACGACGTGCGCGAAGAATTCGTCCGCGACTTCGTGTTCCCGATGTTCCGCGCCAATACCGTGTACGAAGGCGAATACCTGCTGGGCACCTCGATCGCCCGTCCGCTGATCGCCAAGCGCCTGATCGAAATCGCCAACGAAACCGGCGCCGACGCCATCTCGCACGGCGCCACCGGCAAGGGCAACGACCAGGTGCGCTTCGAGCTGGGCGCCTACGCGCTGAAGCCAGGCGTCAAAGTGATCGCGCCATGGCGCGAATGGGACCTGCTGTCGCGCGAAAAACTGCTGAAGTACGCGGAAGACGCGGGCATCGCCATCGACATGAAACACAAGAACGGCGGCGCGCCGTACTCGATGGACGCCAACCTGCTGCACATCTCCTTCGAAGGCCGCCACCTGGAAAACCCCAGTGCCGAAGCCGAGGAATCGATGTGGCGCTGGACCGTCAGCCCTGAACAGGCGCCGAACGACGCCGAGTACATCGACCTCGAATACGAAAAAGGCGACATCGTCGCCATCAACGGCGTGCGCATGTCGCCGGCCACCGTGCTGACCGAACTGAATCGCCTCGGCGGCAAGCATGGCATCGGCCGTCTGGACCTGGTGGAAAACCGCTACGTCGGCATGAAGTCGCGCGGCTGCTACGAAACCCCGGGCGGCACCATCATGCTCAAAGGCCACCGCGCCATCGAGTCGATCACGCTGGACCGCGAAGTGGCCCACCTGAAGGACGACCTGATGCCACGCTACGCGTCGCTGATCTACAACGGCTACTGGTGGGCGCCGGAGCGCGTCGCGCTGCAAACGCTGATCGACCACACGCAGAGCACCGTGAACGGCTGGGTACGCCTCAAGCTGTACAAGGGCAATGTGATCGTGGTGTCGCGCGATTCGAAGACCGACTCCCTGTTTGATATGAACATCGCCACCTTCGACGAAGACGGCGGCGCCTACAACCAGGCCGACGCCGGTGGCTTCATCAAGCTGAACGCACTGCGCATGCGCATCGCCGCCAACGCCCGCCTGAAGCGCGGTCAGTAAGCCTCGCCGCTCTCGCCTGCTCAAGAAAGGCCGCTCGCTGAGCGGCCTTTTTTTTGATACATTGGCTCCACATCCTGATCGTGAGTGGAGCACCCATGCTGAAGAACCTCAGTATCAAGAAAAAACTCGCCGGTGGTTTCGGCGTCATCGTTGCCCTCATCGTGCTGCTGCTGGCGCTGGCCTACACCAACTTCACCAAGCTGTCGACCGCCAGTGGCTGGGACCTGCACACCATGCAGGTGCTGCTGGAAGCGAACCAGATCGAAACCGCGATGGTGCAGATCCAGAGTTCGACGCGCGGCTACCTGCTGACCGGCGACGTCACCGCCCTGCAACGCATCAGCAACGAAACAGAAATCTTGCGCCGCCATCTGGCGGAGATCACCAGGCTTACCGCCGACAACCCCGCGCAGCAGGCGCGCATGCAAAAGCTCGTCCCCTTCGTCAATGACTGGCTGAATAAGGTCATCAACCCGCAACTGGAGAAGCGCGGTGCCGGCGCGCAAACGGCAAACCCGGACGAGGTGCGCGTCGGCGGCCGCACCATGGCCGACGCGCGTGCCATGATCAAGGAAATCACCGACCAGGAGAACCTCCTGCTGACCGAACGCACCAGGACCACCACCGACTTGTCGGAATCGATGATGCTGCTGCTGGTGCTCGGTGGCGGCGTCTGCACGGCACTGGCGCTGGTGATCGGCGCGGTGCTGCGGCAGGCACTGGGCGCCCCGATCAGCCGCCTGGCCTCGGTGGTGGAGCGCATCGCCGGCGGCGACCAGGGCGCGCGGGTGAAGGTTACCTCGCGCGATGAACTGGGTCAGATGTCGCAGGGCTTCAATCAAATGGCGCAGGCCATCCAGAACAGCCACGCCAAGGAGCTGGCGGCCACCAACCTGCTCAGGTCCAAGGTCGATTCGCTGCTCGGCGTGGTGTCGAAAGCCGCCGCCGGCGACCTGACCGGCAAGATCGAAGTACGCGGCAATGACGCCATCGGCCAACTGGCCGAGGGGCTGGACCGCATGTTCGGCAACCTGCGCTCCCTGATCAACGAAGTGCAGAAAGCCGGCATTCAGGTCACCACCTCGGCCACCGAGATCGCCGCCTCGGCCAAGCAGCAGGAGGCCACCGGGGTCGAACAGGCGCAGACCAGCATCGAGATCCTCAGCACCACCAGGGAAATCTCCGCCAGCATCGCGGAGCTGGTCAGGACCATGGAGGAAGCCACCAGCGTGGCCGACTACACCACCCACGCCACCGCCGACGCGCAGGACAACCTCAAAGGCATGGACGGCACCATGCGCAACATGGTGGCCGCCACCGACTCGATCAACGCCAAGCTGGCGGCGCTGTCGGAAAAAGCCTCCAACATCAACAGTGTGCTGATCACCATCACCAAGGTGGCCGACCAAACCAACATCCTGTCGCTGAACGCCGCCATCGAGGCCGAGAAGGCCGGCGAGGCCGGGCGCGGCTTCTCGGTGCTGGCCACCGAAATTCGCCGGCTGGCCGACCAGACCTCGGTCTCCACCTGGGATATCGAGCAGATGCTCAAAGAGATGCAGTCGGCCGTCTCCGCCAGCGTGATGGGCATGGACAAATTCTCCGAAGAGATCCGCCGCAGCGTGGGCGAGGTGCGACAGGTGACCGACCAGCTGTCCGGCGTGATGGACCAGGTGCGGCAACTGGCGCCGCAATTCGAACTGGTGTTGCAGGGGATGCAGTCGCAGGCCGTCGGCGCCACCCAGATCAACCAGACCATGATGCAGTTAAACGAAGCCACCCAGCAAACGGTGGAATCGCTGAAATCGACCAGCGAGGCGGTACACCAGTTGCAGTATGCCGCCGGCGGGTTGCAGACCAGCGCCGCCTCCTTTTTGATCGCCGCCTGAAAACCCAAAAAATACGGCCGGTATGGGACAATGCCAACTGCACACTGGCGCCTGCCAGCCCTGGAGAGAACATGTTTAAAGACTTGAGCATCAAGAAGAAGCTTTACCTCAGTTTCGGCGCCATCCTGGCCATCATCCTGATCTTGCTGTCGATCGCGTACAACCGTTTCAACAGCCTGTCCGAGGCCAATACGTGGGATCGCCACACGATGGACGTGATCCAGGCCATCGACGTGCTACGCAACGATCTGCTGCAAGTACAGGTGGAGGCGCGCGGCTATTACCTGACCGGGTCCGCGGAGCGCCTTGAACGCACCCGCAAGGAGATGACCGATCTGCCGGCCTCCGTCAACGAACTGCAAAAGCTCACCGCCGATAATCCGGCCCAGGTGGAGCGCTTCAAGAAACTGCACGACATGATCAACGCCTGGCGTCTTGACGTCATCGACTCCCAACTCAAAATGCGCCAGGAACTGGGCGACAAACCCGGCGCCGCCGATACCATGGGCCGCATGCCGCAACTGGCCAATACCAACAGCTCGGCCATCGGCGCCATCTACAAATTCATGAACGAGGCCGCCGACGAAGAAAAACGCCTGCTGGCCGAACGCTCCAAGGCGAGCGAGCGGCTGCAGGAAACCATGCGCATGATCCTGTCCGGCGGCGGCGTGGTGTGCATCGCGCTGTCCCTGGGCATCGTCTGGATTCTGGTGCGCGCGCTGCTCGCGCCGCTGGACAATCTGACGCAGGCGGTCAACCGCATCGCCGCCGGCGATCCCGGCGCCCGCGCGCAGGTGCTGTCGGCCGATGAACTGGGCGAGGTATCGACGGAGTTCAACCGCATGGCGCAGTCAATCCAGGACAGCCAGGCCAATGAGCTGGCCGCCACCAACGCGCTGCGCGCCAAGGTCGACTCGCTGCTGGGCGTGGTGTCGAAAGCGGCGTCGGGCGACCTGACCGGCAAAATCGAAGTGACCGGCGATGACGCCATCGGCCGCCTGGCCCTGGGCCTGGACCGCATGTTCGACAACCTGCGCGCGCTGCTGAACAACGTGCAGAAGGCCGGCATCCAGGTCACCACCTCGGCCACCGAAATCGCCGCCTCGGCCAAGCAGCAAGAGGCCACCGGCATCGAGCAGGCGCAGACCAGCGTCGAGATCCTCAGCACCACCAAGGAAATCTCGGCCAACACCTCGCAGCTGCTGAAGACCATGGAGGAAGCCACAGCGGTGGCCGACTACACCACCCACGCCACCGCCGATGCGCAGAACAACCTGCGCCGCATGGATGGCACCATGCAGCACATGGTGTCGGCCACCGACTCGATCAACGCCAAGCTGGCGGCCCTCTCCGAAAAAGCCTCCAACATCAACAGTGTGCTGATCACCATCACCAAGGTGGCCGACCAGACCAACATCCTGTCGCTGAACGCCGCCATCGAGGCCGAGAAGGCTGGCGAGGCCGGGCGCGGCTTCTCGGTGGTGGCCACCGAAATCCGCCGGCTGGCCGACCAGACTTCGGTCTCCACCTGGGACATCGAGCAGATGCTGAAAGAGATGCAGTCGGCCGTCTCCGCCAGCGTGATGGGCATGGACAAATTCTCCGAAGAGATCCGCCGCAGCGTGGGCGAGGTGCGCCAGGTGACCGACCAGTTATCCGGCGTGATGGATCAGGTGCAGAAACTGGCGCCGCAGTTCGACGTGGTGCTGCAAGGGATGCAGTCGCAGGCGGTGGGGGCGGAGCAAATCACCGCCACCATGATGCAACTGAACGATGCCACCCAGCAGACGGTCGAATCGCTGAAGGCCACCAGCGAAGCGGTGCACCAGTTGCAGTACGCGGCTGGCGATCTGCAGACCAGCGTCGCCAACTTCGCCGTGGCGGTTTAAGCGGGGCGCGGGAGCTGAGACCATGAAACTCCTCGTCTTCCACATCGGCGCCGACCGTTACGGCCTGCGCCTGCGCGATGTGGTGCGCGTGCTGCCGCTGGTGGAATTGAAGCTGCTGCCGCTGGCGCCGGACAGCGTGGCCGGCCTGATGGACCTGCACGGCGCGTCGGTGCCGGTGATCGACTTGTGCCGCGCCAGCGGCCTGCCAAGCGGCGCCGACCACTTCGACACGCGCATCATCGTCGCCGACTATGTCACACCGGAAGGCGCGCACCATGCACTGGGCCTGCGCGCCGAGCGCGTACTGGGCGTGCAGGAGGTGCGCGACGATCAACTGCTCGACAGCGGCGTGCAAGCCGCGCCCTTCCTCGGCCAGGTGGCCAGCGACGCGCAAGGCATGCTGCAACTGGTGGGGCTGGAGCATCTGCTGCCGGAGGAACTACGCGCGCTGCTGTTCCAGCGTGACGGAGCGGCGGCATGACGCCGGCCCAGTCGCTGCTGCGCACAGCCACCGGCTTGAACCTGTCCAAACCGGTGGTCGAGCGGGCCATCAAGCACCGCATGGAGCACAACGCCGTCAGCGACCCCGATGCCTACCTGCGGCAGATGACGCCGGCCGAGATGACGGCGCTGGTGGAACTGGTGGTGGTGCCTGAATCGTGGTTCTACCGCGACCCGCAGGCGTTTGTGGCGATGAGCGAATTCGTGCGCGCGCGCCTGGCGGCCAACAGCGAACGGCGGCTGCGCATTCTCTCCATTCCCTGCGCGGGCGGCGAGGAGCCGTACACCATCGCCATGGTGCTGACCGACGCCGGCATCCCGTCGCGGAATTTTATGGTCGACGCCTTCGACATCAGCCCCACCTGCGTGGCGCGCGCCAAGAGCGGCATCTACGGTCACAACGCCTTTCGCGCGCAGAACATGGCGTTCCGGGATCGCCACTTCAGCAGCGACGGCGACGGCGACTACCGCGTCAACGACGACATCCGCAAGCAGGTGCGCTTCGCACAGGGAAACCTGCTGGAATTCGACCTGGCCGCGCGTACCGGCTACTACGACGTGGTGTTCTGCCGTAATCTGCTGATCTACTTCGACAAGCCGACCACCAAGGCCGCCATCGCCAAACTGCGCGCGCTGCTGGCGGACGACGGCCAGCTGTTCGCCGGCTACGCCGAAGTGCCGTCGTTCTGCAGCCACGGCTTTACGCCACTGTCCCATAGCCAGGCTTTCGGACTGATGAAGGAAACCGCGCCGCCGACCAAACCGGTGCTCAAGCCAGTGGTCAAGCCGGCGCACGCGCCGCGCGTCGTCGCCAAGCCAGTGCCGCCGCTGGCCGCGCGCAGCATCGCCTCGCCGCCATCGCTGCCGCCATCCCCGCCCCCGGCGCCGCGCGCGCCGACAGCGGCGCCGGCGCTTGACCTGCTGGCCGAAGCCCGGCGCCTGGCCGACCTGAGCGACATCAAAGCCGCTGAAAAACACTGCCGCGACCATCTGGCGCAGCAGCCGGAATCGGCCGAGGCCTACTTCATCCTCGGCCTGCTGAACGAATTGAACCAGCAGCCGAAGATGGCCGAAGACTACTGGAAGCGCTGCATCTACCTGCAACCGGACCACTACCAAGCGCTGTGCCACCTGGCGCTGCTGGCGGAAGCCAACAACGACGCCAGTGGCGCCGCCACGCTAAAGGCGCGCGCCGCCCGCATCTACCAACGCCAGCAAGCATCCTGAAGACGCTAAACCATGAGCACAACCACCTCTCCCGTCGCCGCCGATGTCGTTGATGTCCAGGACTGCTGGAACGTCATCGGCGTGAACGGCGACCAGCGTTGCGACAAACTGGCGCAGGCCGTCCACTGTCGCAACTGCGGCGTCTACGCCAGCGCCGCGCAGAAAAACCTGCAGCGTCCCGTCGGCGCGGACTACAAGCGTGAATGGGCCGCGCATTTCCGCCAGGCCGCCGGCGACACCCGGCAACTGGACGCCTCCTGTCTGGTGTTCCGCGTCGGCCGCGAATGGCTGTCGCTACCGACGCGCATGTTCGTGTCGGTGGCGCCGACCGCCAAGCCACACCGGCTGCCGCATCGCGGTTCGCGTGGACTGAGCGGCATCGTCAACGTCGGCGGCACGCTGTATCCCTGCATGTCGCTGGCCGAGCTGCTGGGCATCGACGACAGCGAAGGCGAAGCCGCCACCGACCGCCACACGTTTGCGCGCCTGCTGCTGACACAATGGGAAGACCAGGCCTATGCCTTGCCGGTGGCCGACCTGCACGGCATACTGCGCCACGCCAGCAACCAGATGCAGACGCCGGCGGCCACCATCAACAAGGGTCTGTCGCGCTTCCTCGCCGGCGTGATCACGCATGGCGACATGCGCATCGGCGCGCTGGATGAAACGCTGATCGGCCATCAACTCGCGAGGAGCCTGCGATGAGCGCCGATAACAACGGAGACCTGAGCCAGTTCTCCATGCAGGACCTGTTCCGCATGGAGGCCGACGGCCAGACGCAGATCCTCACCGATGGTCTGCTGGCCATGGAACGCCTGAAGGACGACGCCGGCGCGGTGGAATCGATGATGCGCGCGGCGCACTCGATCAAGGGCGCCGCCGCCATCGTCGGGCTGGAAGTGGTGGTGCAGCTGGCGCATGGCATGGAGGACGCTTTCATCGCCGCGCAAAACGGCAAGCTGGCGTTGACGCCGAACCGCGTCGACGCGCTGCTGGCGGGTGTGGACCTGATCGTGCAACTGGCGCGCCTGAAGGAAGGCGAAGTGGAAGCCTGGCTGGCCGCCAACGGTGAGCAGATTACGCGCACCATGGACGCGGTACGCACCATCGCCTTCCTGCCAGATCCGATCAACCTGGCCCCGCCACCGCCACCGCCACCGCCACCGGTCGTGCCGGCGAACGCCACAACCCAAGAAACTGACGCGACGGAGGCTCCCGCCGTCGAAGACACCCAGGAACGCCGCTCGCTCCCGCCACTCAAGCAAGCGCAAAACTTCGACAAGCTGCTCTCGCTGGCCAGCGAATCGCGCATCAACGCGCACCAGATGCATCCCTTCGTACAGAACCTGCAGCGCTTCAAGCGCAACCAGAGCAGCCTGTTCTCGATCATCGAGCAACTGCACGAAGCCATCTCCAACAGCAACGACGCCGGTCTCAAAGAGAAGTCCCTGCTGGCGCTGCAGAAAACCCACCCGCTGAAGCAATTCGTGCTGGAGCACATCGCCGACATCGAAGCCTACGAGCGCCGCCTGCTGGGTGTCTCGCAAAGCCTGGTGGACGAGGTGCTGACGCTGCGCATGCGTCCTTTCCGCGACGGCGTGCAGCACTTCCCGCGCATGGTGCGCGACCTCGCGCGCAACCTGGGCAAGGACGTGCAATTGCAGATAATCGGCGAAGACACACTGGTCGACCGCGACATCCTGGCCAAGATCGAAAGCCCGATCAACCACATGCTGCGCAACGCCATCGACCACGGCATGGACAGCGCCGCCGAACGCCTCGCCGCCGGCAAGCCGGGCACCGGCACCATCGTGCTGGAGGCGCGCCACCGCGCCGGTATGCTGAGCATCGAAATCAGCGACGATGGCAAGGGCGTCAACATCGAAAAAATCCGCGCCCGCGTCATCGAACGCAAGATGGCGCCGGCGCAGATGGCCGCCGCCATGTCGCCGGCGGAGCTGCTGGAATTTCTGTTCCTGCCCGCCTTCAGCCTGAAGGACAACATCACCGAGATCTCCGGCCGCGGCGTCGGCCTGGACATCGTGCACGAGACCATCCGTTCACAGAACGGCACGGTGCGCATCGAGTCCGAACTGGGAGTCGGCTTCCGCACCCACATCACGCTGCCGCTGACGCAGTCGATCATGCGCGCGCTGGTGGTCGACGTCAAAGGCGAAGCCTACGCCGTGCCCATCGTGCAGGTGGAGCGCGTGCTCAAGGTGCCGCAGACCGCCATCCACACGCTGGAGAACAAGCAGTTCTTCGACTTCGGCGGTGAGCATCTAGGCCTGGTCTCGGCTTCGCAGGTGCTGGAACTGGGCGACACCAGCGCCGAAGGAGCGGAGCTGCCGGTGGTGGTGATCGGCGCCGGCGCGCGCCGCTACGCGCTGGTGGTGGACGCCATCCGTGGCGAACAAAGCCTGGCGGTGCAGGCGATCGACCCGATCTTCGGCAAGATGCGCGACATCGCCGCCGCCGCCCTGCTCGACAATGGCGAGCCGGTGCTGATCCTCGACGTGCCCGACCTGCTGCTATCGATCGACAAGTTGCTGCACGAAGGCGGCCTGCATCAACTGGCCAAGTCCGACACCGCCGAACGGCGCAAAACCAAACGCATCCTGGTGGTCGACGACTCGCTCACGGTGCGCGAAATGGAGCGCAAGCTGTTGCTCGCGCGCGGCTTCCTGGTCGATATCGCCATCGACGGCATCGATGGCTGGAACGTGGTGCGCAGCGGTGACTACGATCTGGTCATCACCGACGTCGACATGCCGCGCATGGACGGCATCGAACTAGTAACCTTGATTAAGAAAGATATACATCTTCACAAGATCCCAGTCATGATAGTCTCTTATAAAGATCGCCCCGAAGACCGCGCCCGCGGCCTTTCGGCAGGCGCCGACTACTATCTGACCAAAGGCAGCTTCCATGACGAGACGCTGCTCGACGCAGTCAGTGATTTGATTGGGGACGCCCGTAGATGAAGATAGCCATCGCCAACGATGTCGCCATGGCGGCGGAAGCGCTGCGCCGCGTGGTCGCCAGCACCGCCGAGCACCAGGTGCTGTGGATCGCCCGCACCGGTGCGGAGGCGGTGCGCATGTGCGCCGAGCACCGCCCGGACCTGATTCTGATGGACCTGAACATGCCGGAGCTGGACGGCGTGGAGGCCACGCGCCAGATCATGGAGCACAGCCCGTGCGCCATCCTGGTGGTGACCGGCCGCCCGCAGGACAACGTCAACCAGGTGTTCCGCGCGCTGGGCGCCGGCGCGCTGGACGTCACCGCCACGCCGGTGCTGCAAGGCCAGCCGGGCGGTGACGCCGAGCTGCTGGCCAAGATCCGCACCATGGACAAGCTGATACGCCATAGCGGCGGCACCCAGGCCATGCAGCCGAAGAGCGCCGCCAGTGTCGCCGGCCACCATGCCGCCACGCCGGACGGGGAAAAAATCACCACGCTGCTGGCCATCGGCGCCTCCACCGGCGGCCCGGTGGCGGTCTCCAAGCTGCTGGCCGGCTGGAAGGCGCCGCGCGGCTGCGCCATCGTCGTGGTGCAGCACATCGACCGCCACTTCGCCGACAACTTCGCCCGCTGGCTGGGCGAACAGCTCGACATGCCGGTGCGCTCCGCCGAGGAAGGCGACGAACTGGCGGCCGGCACCGTGCTGATCGCCAAGAGCAACGACCACCTGACGCTGGATCAAAACCTGCGCTTGCGTTACGATATCCATCCCAAGGACTATGCCTACCGGCCGTCGGTGGATGTCTTCTTCCACTGCGTGGCGCAACACTGGAAAGGCGAGGCGCTCGGCGTGCTGTTGACCGGCATGGGGCGCGACGGCGCCGAGGGGCTGCTGGCGATGCGCAAGGCCGGCCAGACCACCATCGCCCAGGATCAGGCCAGCAGCGCCGTGTACGGCATGCCGCGCGCGGCGGCGGAGCTGGACGCGGCGCAGATGATTTTACCGCTGGCGAAGATCGGACCGTTCTTGCGCAGCACCCTTGGCGGACGTAGCCAATAACTGAATGGAACCCTGATGTCCGAAGTACACGTAACCGAAGCCGATCCCACCCCGCTCCTGCCCGCCTTCAAAGTGCGCGTGCTGCTGGTCGACGACCAGCTGATCATCGTCGAAGCCGTGCGGCGCATGCTGAGTGACCAGCCGGACATCGAATTCCATTGCGTGACCGATGCCAACCAATCGCTGGAGCGCGCGCGCGCGCTGCAACCGACCGTGATCCTGCAGGACCTGGTGATGCCAGCCATCGACGGCTTCGGCCAGATCGCCCTGTACCGCGCCGAGGAAGGCCTGCGCCACGTACCGGTGATCGTGCTGTCGGCCAAGGAAGACCCGAAACTGAAGGCGCACAGCTTCGGCATGGGCGCCAACGACTATATGGTCAAGCTGCCGGACAAGCTGGAACTGCTGGCGCGGGTGCGCTACCACTCCGGCGCCCACATCAGCCGCCTGCAGCGCGACCAGGCCTTCCGCTTCCTGCGCGAGAGCCAGAAGCAGCTGGCCGACGCCAACCTCGAACTGCAAAAACTGGCGGCCCTCGACGGCCTGACCGGCATCGCCAACCGCCGCCGCTTCGACGACGCCATGCGCGCCGAATGGCAGCGCGGGCAGCGCGAAAAAAAGCCGTTGACGCTGCTGATGTGCGACGTCGACTTCTTCAAACTGTATAACGACAGCTTCGGCCACCTCGCCGGCGACTTGTGCCTGAAGAAGGTGGCAGCTGTCCTGACCGAACATCTCAAGCGCCCGGCCGATCTGGCCGCGCGCTACGGCGGCGAGGAATTCAGCATTATCCTGCCGGACACACCGCTGACTGGCGCCATGATCGTGGCCGAGTCGTGCCGCCGCCACCTGGAACAGCTCGCGATCGAAAATCCGGGGGCGAACACCACGCTCTCAAGCGTGACCATGTCGATCGGCGTGGCCAGCGTGGTGCCGTCGCCGGCATCGACCGTCGAAGCACTGATCCAGCAAGCCGACCGGGCCCTGTACGCCGCCAAGCACGGCGGCCGCAACCGCGTAGTCAGTGCGACGGACCTGCCCGGTCCCACTACCTCGAATGAAGGAAAAACAGCAGCATGAGTGCACAAATCGATCAAGTCAGCGTCGTCAAAAAATCGAACATCTACTTTGACGGCAAATGCGTGTCGCACACCGTCATCCTGGCCGACGGCGGCAAGAAGACCGTCGGCGTCATCTTCCCATCAAGCCTGACGTTCAACACCGGCGCGCCGGAAATCATGGAAATCGTCGGCGGCGTGTGCAAGGTGCGCCTGGACGGCGCCAGCGCATGGCAGACCTACGGCGCCGGCCAGCAATTCACAGTGGCCGGCAACAGCAAGTTCGATATCGAAACAGTGGAGACCCTCGATTACGTTTGCCACTTCGGCTAACTTCACCAGCAGACCACGGTCTGCTTTTTTACGACCATGAACATACCTTCACACAAACTGCTCGCCATCATCGACGCCCAAGTCCAGCTGGTCGGCCTGGGCAACGATCTCAGCGCGGTAATGGACGCCGCCGCCGCCAAGGCGGTGGAACTGACGGCCGCCGACGGCGCCGTGGTCGAACTGCTGGAGGACGACGCCATCGTCTACCGCTCCGCCCATGGTTTGGCGGAAGCGCAGCTGGGCCTGCGCATGCCGGTAGCCAACAGCCTGTCGGGCAGCGTGCTGACCAGCCGCCGCGCCGCGCTGTGCAGCGACAGCGAGAGCGACGAACGGGTCAATCGCGAGGCGTGCCGCAAAGTCGGCCTGCGGTCGATGGTGATCGTGCCGCTGATCGCCGACGGCGCGGCGATCGCCGTCATGAAGCTGGTGTGGAAGGAACCGCGCGTCTTCAACGACGGCGAGGAACAGATCGCCCAGCTGCTGGCCAATATGACGGCCATGCTGATGCAGCGCGCCACGCGGGAAGGACCGAACGTGCTGAAGCAACGCATGACGCTGGACGAAGCCAGCGGCACCGCCAACCGTGCCTTCTTCTACGAGCAGTTGCAGGCCAAGCTGGCGGCGGCGCAGAGCAGCAACGGCCACCTGGGCGTTGGCGTGGTGCGCGTCAGCGGCATCGACGCGCTGCCGGAGGCACTGGCCAGCATCTCGCGCCGCATCGAGCGCGAATGCCGCGCAGGCGACCTGGTGGCGCGCATCGGCCGCGACGAATTCGGCGTCATCCTGAACATGGCGTCGCGGCGCTCGATCGTCACCAGCCAGCTGCACCGCATCAGCACTTCGGTGACGGGTGAATCGCTGCCCGGCATCAGCGACGCCGCGCTGCGCGCCGCCTGCCACACCGGCAGCTCGCTGTATCCGGAAGACGCTCACACCGCCATCGAACTGGTGCAAGCCGCCCGCCCCTGAACCCGTCGTTCCGGCGCAGGCCGGAACCCATGCCGAGTCTGCTGGCGAAGCGACTAGACGAACACCGGCTCCGGCTCCAGCAGCACGCCATAGCGCGCCTGCACATCGGCCTGGATCGCCTTCGCCAACGCCACCACATCGGCGCCGGTGGCGCCACCGTTGTTCACCAGCACCAGGGCCTGCTTAGGATAGACGCCGGCCGCGCCCAGGTTCCTGCCCTTCCAGCCGCACTGATCGATCAGCCAGCCCGCCGCCAGCTTCTCGCTGCCGTCCGGCTGCACGTGATGCACCAGCGTCGGAAAACGCGCCAGCAGCGCCGCACATTGCGCGCCAGACACCACCGGATTCTTGAAGAAACTGCCGGCGTTGCCGATCACCGCCGGATCAGGCAGCTTGCGGCGGCGGATGGCGATCACCGCGTCGGCCACCTGTTGCGGCGTCGGCGCGTCCGCCATGCCCGGCTCGGCCGCCAGCTCGGCGTAGCGCAGATTCGGCGTCCAGCGCTTGGGCAGCGCGAAGGTCACGTCGAGAATGATCAGGTCGCGGCCCTCGTGCTTGAACACGCTGTCGCGGTAGCCGAAGCGGCACGCCGCCGCGTCCAGCGCGCGCGTCACGCCACTGTGCGGATCGAACACCGTGACGCTGTGGCACACGTCTTTGATCTCCAGGCCATACGCGCCGATATTCTGGATCGGCGCGGCGCCCACCGTGCCCGGAATCAGCGACAGATTTTCCAGGCCGCCGAGTCCCTGCGCCAGGGTCCACTGCACAAACGCGTGCCAGTTTTCACCGGCCGCCGCGCGCACCAAATGCTGCTGGGCGTTGTCGCCGACGCGCTCTTTCCCTTGCAGTCCGATGTGCAGCACCAGGCCGTCAAAATCGCCCGTCAACAGCACGTTGCTGCCGCCGCCCAAAACCAGCTTCGGCAAAGAAACCCATGCGCCATCAGCATAAACGCCGAGCAGATGCTCTTTTTCAGTCACATGCAGGTAGGCGCGTGCCGTGGCGTCAATGCCAAAGGTATTCAGGGATTGCAGCGAAAATTGACGTAGAACAGGAATCGGCGGGGACATGAGGGGAATAAGCAATAAATTTGGTCGATTATAGAGGCAAACAAGCAAAAAACCACCGCCCATATGGCGGCGAATCGCAGGTTGTCCGTTAAAATATCAGTCTTTGATGCAGCCGCGTCCCCCGCGCTGCATGCCACACGAATAAGGAAATCGTTATGCCGTCGTTTGATGTAGTTTTGGAAGCCGATATGATCGAAGTGAAGAATGCCATCGAGCAATCTCAAAAAGAAATCGGCACGCGCTTCGACTTCAAGGGCACCGGCGCCGCCGTTGAACAGAAGGAACGCGAACTGACCGTCACCGCCGACTCCGATTTCCAACTGCAACAAGTACGTGACGTGCTGATCGGCAAGCTGGGCAAGCGCAAGGTCGACGTGCGCTTCCTGGAAGACGGCGACATCAAGAAAATCGGCGGCGACAAGGTGCGCCAGGTAATCAAGGTAAAAAACGGCATCGAGTCGGATGACGCCAAAAAGATCGTGCGCATCATCAAGGACAGCAAGATGAAGGTGCAAGCGGCGATCCAGGGCGAATCGGTGCGCGTCACCGGCGGCAAGCGCGACGATCTGCAGGCGGCCATGGCGCTGCTGCGCAAGGAAGCCAGCGACCTGCCGCTGGAATTCAACAACTTCCGCGACTGATCTCCGTCCACCGCGCGCGCGGCCAGCCCAGCGCCGCCGCGCCGTCATATCGCTGTAGTACACATGGAGTAGAATAAATCGGTGCTCCGATCATGCGTACTGCCGCGCGACCGCAATTAACCTCGGTAGTCTAAGGATAGCAATGAAACGTGTTGATGATTTCCGCCTGCGATTCGGCAATGAAGAATATGTGCCCATCATGATCGGCGGAATGGGTGTCGATATCTCGACCTCTGAACTGGCGCTGGAAGCGGCCCGCCTGGGTGGCATCGGCCACATCTCCGATGCCATGGTGGAAGACGTGTCGGACCGCAAGTTCGACACCAGCTTCGTCAAGGATAAGACCAAGCTCTACAAGCACAACATCAACAATATGGACAAGTCGATTGTCCAGTTCGACCTGGAGCGGCTGGCCGAGGCGCAGCGCCTGCACATCGGCGCCACCATGAAGGCCAAGCAAGGCCCGGGCCTGATCTTCGTCAACTGCATGGAAAAGCTGACCATGAACGGTCCGCGCGAAACCCTGCGCACGCGCCTGAACGCGGCGCTGGACGCTGGCATTGACGGCATCACGCTGTCGGCGGGCCTGCACTTCGGCTCGTTCGCGCTGATGGCCGACCATCCACGTTTCCGCGAAGCCAAGCTGGGCATCATCGTGTCGTCGGTGCGCGCGCTGCAGATTTTCCTGCGCAAGAACGCCAAGCTGAACCGTCTGCCCGACTTCGTCATCGTCGAAGGCCCGCTGGCCGGCGGCCACCTCGGCTTCGGCCTGGAGGACTGGAAAGACTACGACCTGATGACCATTACCAAGGAATTGCTGGCTTACTTCAAGCAAGAGAATCTGGACATTCCGTTGATCGCCGCCGGCGGCATCTTCACCGGTTCGGACGCGGTCAGCTTCCTGGAAGCCGGCGCGGCTGGCGTGCAGGTCGCCACCCGTTTCACCGTCACCAACGAATGCGGCTTGCCGGAGAAGGTCAAGCAGGAATACTTCAAGGCCTCGGAAGAAGATGTGATCGTCAACGGCGTGTCGCCGACCGGCTACCCGATGCGCATGCTGAAGAATACGCCGGCGATCGGCTCCGGCATCCGTCCGGGTTGCGAGTCCTACGGCTACCTGCTGGACGCCAATGGCAACTGCGCCTACATCAACTCATACAACCGCGAAGTGGAAGCGCACCCGAATGAGAAGAACGTGGTGGTCATGGATAAGACCTGCCTGTGCACCCACATGCGCAACTTCAACTGCTGGACCTGCGGCCACTACACCTACAAGCTGAAGGACACCTCGTTCAAGAAACCGGACGGCGACTACCAGATGCTGACGGCGGAACACGTATTCAAGGACTACCAGTTCAGCACCGACAACCAGATCGCGATGCCTGAAAAAGAGTTTGAATGAAAAAAGCGCCCTCGGGCGCTTTTTTATTAGCCGTCGGAATTAATCCGATGGATCAGTGCCCCCAGTACGTCCTCCGCCCGCTCGTTATCAACCTGGCAGGTGCCGGCGTTCTCATGCCCGCCGCCGCCATATTCCAGCATCAGCGCGCCGATATTGGTTTTCGACGTGCGGTTCAGAATTGATTTGCCGGTGGCAAATACCGTGTTCTGGTTTTGCAGGCCCCACAGCACGTGAATTGAGATATTCGTCCGCGGGAACAGCGCGTAGACGATGAAGCGGTTACCAGCAAAGATGATCTCCTCATCGCGTAGATCCAGCACCACCAGGTTCTTGTGCAAGGTGGCGCAGCGTCGGATCTGCTGCTTGCACTGCTCGGCGTGCTCGAAGTACAGGTCCTTGCGTTCCTTCACGTCGGGCAGCTCCATGATCTGGGCGATCGTATGATCCTTGCAGTAATCGATCAGGTCCATCATCAGGTTGTAATTCGAGATGCGGAACTCGCGGAAGCGGCCAAGACCGGTTCGCGCGTCCATCAGGAAGTTCAGCAAATCCCAGCCTTCCGGATTCAGCACTTCCTGCTCGTTGAAGCGGGCGGCGTCGCCCTTGTCGACCGCCGCCATCATGTCATTCCACGACGCCGGGAATGCCTTCAAGGCGCCATAGTAGTCATACACCACGCGCGCGGCGGATGGCGCCTCCGGATGAATGACATGGTTCTTGCGCTCGCCGGTGTTGCGAATGGTTTCCGACAAGTGGTGATCGAACGCCAGGTGCGCGGCGGCCACATACGGCAGATTGGTGGTGATGTCGCGGTCGGTGATCGAGATCTTCCCGTCCTGCATGTCTTTCGGGTGCACGAACAGGATCTCATCGATCAAGTCCAGGTGCTTCAACAGTACTGCACAAACCAAACCATCAAAATCGCTACGGGTTACCAAGCGATATTTCTTTGCGTCTGCCATGGCTCTGTCTCGGGTGGGTTGAACACCGGCAAATAATACAGCTCAATGAGCGGCCTGCACACAAATTACCGGCCGTAAACGCAAAAAGGCCCGTTCACTGAACGGGCCTCCTCACTTAATAACTAGCTTGACGATAACCTACTTTCACACTGGTTGCAGCACTATCATCGGCGTAGAGTCGTTTCACGGTCCTGTTCGGGATGGGAAGGGGTGGGACCGACTTACTATGGTCATCAAGCTTTGACTTGTATGCCGCGCAGCCTCATGGCTGCGCAGCGAATCTGGAGAAGTAAAGTTTTCGTTGGGTAGCATTCTCATCATCTGAGTAAATGCGCATAACCGTCAAGGTTATAGGGACAAGCCGTACGGGCAATTAGTATCAGTTAGCTTAATGCATTACTGCACTTCCACACCTGACCTATCAACGTCCTGGTCTCGAACGACCCTTCAAAGAGCTCAAGGCTCTGGGAAATCTCATCTTAAGGCAAGTTTCCCGCTTAGATGCTTTCAGCGGTTATCTCTTCCGAACTTAGCTACCCGGCAATGCCACTGGCGTGACAACCGGTACACCAGAGGTTCGTCCACTCCGGTCCTCTCGTACTAGGAGCAGCCCCCTTCAAATTTCCAACGCCCACGGCAGATAGGGACCAAACTGTCTCACGACGTTTTAAACCCAGCTCACGTACCACTTTAAATGGCGAACAGC
>NZ_WWCP01000036.1 GCF_009857505.1 Duganella lactea | reverse complement strand
GGTCACTGGTTCGCTCTTCTCAAAAATACTGACAGTATTTCTACTGAATATTTCTTTGTTGAGCATTTAATGCTTTTTGTTGCAGCATCAAACGCCCACATTTATCGACTGTAAATTTTTAAAGATCTGTTACTGCTTGCTGCGAATCGTTTTGTTCGTCAGCTAAGAAGGAAGAGTATGAAGCGTTTGCAGCATTTCGTCAACCTTCTTTTTTCTCGCTTCACTCTGCATTTACATGCAGTGCCTTGCGAGGGACAGAATCATATCAAAGACCCTCGAAGTTTGGCAAGCGCTTTTCCAGGAAAGCTTTCATGCCTTCTTTTTGGGCGGGCGTACCAAACGCCGACTGGAACAGACGGCGCTCATAAGTAACCCCTTCCGACAGCGTGGTTTCAAACGCGCGGTTGACCGCGTCCTTGATCTGCATCGCCACCGAGGTTGGCATGGCGGCGATTTGTTTGGCCACGGCCAGCGTTTCCTCGATCAGCTTGTCCGCCGGGATTACACGCGACACCAGACCAATGCGCTCAGCTTCCGCCGCGTCAATGGTGCGGGCGGTCAGCAGCATGTCCATGGCCTTGGCCTTGCCGATCACGCGCGGCAGACGCTGTGTGCCGCCGGCGCCGGGCGTCACGCCGACCTTGATTTCCGGCTGGCCGAACTTGGCACTGTCGGCGGCGATCAGGAAGTCGCACATCATCGCCAGTTCGCAGCCGCCGCCCAGCGCGTAGCCGGCCACGGCGCCCACCACCGGCTTGCGGATGCGCAGGATGTGTTCCCAGTTGCGGCCTATATAGTTGTCGCGATACGTATCCGGATAGGTGTATTCCGCCATGGCGGCGATGTCGGCGCCGGCGGCGAAGGCTTTCTCGCTGCCGGTCAGCACGATGCAGCCGATGGCCGGATCGGCGTCGAACTTATATAAGGCGTCGCCCAGCTCGTTCATCATGTTGTCGTTCAGGGCGTTCAGCGCCTTCGGACGGTGCAGACGGATCAGGGCTACTTTATCGTGCACTTCGACGATCAGGTCTTCATACGACATGTGTTCCTCCAGGTGGAATATTTACCGGGCGATTGTAGCGCCTATCCCTCGCGCTGGTATGATTGAAATTCGGCAATCCCCACTGAAAGAGCCTCCCATTTTTAACGCCTTCCGTACCGCGCTGCTGCGTGATGAACTCCTGCGCAACGGCGATTTCCGCCGCTACTGGTCGAGCGCCATCATCAACGGCGTTGGCAGCTATGTCAGCGCGCTGGCGATTCCGCTGTGCGCGGTGCTGATGCTGCACGCCTCGCCGGCGCAGATGGGCATGATGGGCGCGGCGGTCGCCATGCCCTACGCGGTGCTGGCCCTGCCGGCCGGGGTTTTCCTCGACCGCAACCGCAAGCTGCCCATCCTGTTGACCAGCAAAGCGGTGCAGGCACTGTCGCTGCTCAGTATCCCGCTGGTCTGGTGGCTGAACCTGCTGACGATGGAGTGGCTGTATGTGGTTTCCTTCATTGCCGGTTCCTGCGCGGTGGTCGGCGGCGGCGCCGAGGTGGTGTTTCTGACCAATATGATCGGCCGCGACAAGCTGACCGACGCCCAAGCCAAATTCACCGCCACCGATTCCGTCGCGCGCCTGGTGGCGCCCGGCTTTGCCGGCGTGCTGATCCAGTGGCTGACCGCGCCCTACGCGGTGCTGCTGAACGCCATCGGCTTTGTGGTGTCGATCGCCCTGTTGCGCAACGTGACGGCCAGCGATCCCAAACCGCCACCGAGCGACAAGCATCCGCTGCGCGATATTCAGGACGGCATCGTGTTCATCTGGCGTCAGCCGCTGCTACGCACGCTGGCCTGGGCGTCGGGCTGCTGGCACATGCTGTTCTACGGTTTTGGCGCGCTGCAGGTGATCTTCGCCACGCGCGAGCTGGGCATGAGCGCCGGCATGCTGGGCGTGGCGCAGATGATCGGCGGCTTGGGCGTGCTGGTCAGCTCGCTCCTGCTGAAACCACTGACCCGACGCTACGGCCCGGTCGGCGCGATGCTGACCGGCATGGGCCTGTGTGCCTTCGCCTACACGGTCACGCCGTTGATTCCGGCCAATCTGTTCGGCTATCCGCTGGCCAGCGCGATGGTGTGCGCCGCCATGTCCTTCTTCCTTGATTGTGGCGTGATGCTGTTCCTGATGCCCTACACCACTATGCGCCAGAAGGTCACACCGGACGCGTATCTGGGCCGCATGGTCTCCACCATGCGCTTCCTGACGGTGTCGGTGGCGCCGCTGGGCGCGTTGGCGGCCGGCTATCTGGGCGAGCACTTCAGCGTGCGCGCCGGCCTGGGCTGCGTGGCCGCCGGCGGCATCGTCCTGATGCTGTTGTTGGCGCTGTCGCCATCCGTGCGCCAGAAAACCTGACTAGCCAGTAGGCTGACTCCCGTATTCAACGACAGGAGGCAGTCATGTTCAAATCCATACTCTTGCCCACCGACGGGTCCGACCTGTGCGAAAAGGCCACCGCCACGGCGGTGGAATTCGCCAAGCTGCATCAGGCGCGCATCACGGCGATCTCGGTGATCCAGCCGCTGCTGATGCCGTCGCTCGGCGACAGTGGCGCGATGATCAGCATCGACCAATATGAGGTCGACATGAAAGCCGCCGCGCACGACCACATCAACAAGGTGGCGGCGGCGGCCAGCGCGGCCGGCATTCCATTCGAGGGCATGGTGACGGCCTCACCCAATCCCTACGAGGAGATTGTGGCGGCGGCCGAGAAGTACGGCTGCGACCTGATCATGATGGCCTCGCACGGCCGCACCGGCCTGAGCAAGCTGTTAATGGGCAGCGAGACGCAAAGCGTGCTGTCTCACACCAAGCTGCCCGTGCTGGTGCTGCGTTAGAACTTCTTCGGCAGCAGCACCCAGATATTGCCGCGCTGCTTCATGCGGCCTGCACTCTCGGCCGCCTCGGCGCCGAAGCCGAAGAAGTAGTCGACCCGGATGGCGCCGCGAATGGCGCCGCCCGTATCCTGCGCCATCACCAGACGCTGCAGCGGAACAGCGCTATTCGGCATGGTGGTGGACAGGAACACCGGCGCCCCCTGTGGCAGCTGGGTGGCGTCGATGGCGACCGAGCGTTGCGGCGTCAGCGGCACGCCCAGCGAACCTTTCGGCCCCACTTTCGGGTCCGGCAGCTTCTCTTCTTTAAAGAACACATAGCTCGGGTTGGCGTTGAACAGCTCCTGCATGCGGGTCGGATGGGCGGCGATCCACGCCTTGATGCCCTGCGCCGAGGCCTGATCCACGGTCAGCTCGCCCTTTTCCACCAGATATTTGCCGATCGACTTGTAGGGATGGCCGTTCTGGTCGGCATACGCCACGCGCACGGTCTCGCCGGTGTCGGCCAGTTGCACGCGGCCCGAACCCTGCACCTGCAGGAAGAACGACTCCACCGGATCATCGACCCACAGCAGTTCCTTGCCGTTGAAGCCGGGCGATTCGATATCGGCGCGGGCAGCGTAAGGCAGGACCTTCTTGCCGACCACCTTGCCGCGCAGGCGCATGCCCTTCAGCTCGGGGTAGGCGCCGGCCAGGTCGATGGTCACCATATCGTCCGGCACTTGATACAGCGGCGTCTGATAGACACCGCCCTTTTTGCGCGCGCCGCGCAGCAGCGGCTCGTAGTAGCCGGTGATCAGGCCGTCGGTGGCGCCGTCGGGCGCGATCACCTGGTTCGGCTCCATGAAGGTTTCGAAGAAGCGGCGGATCGCCTGCTCGTCATTGCCGTTGACGGTGCGGGCGACGGTGCAAACCTCCTTCCATGTGACCTGCCTGACCAGCACCGAGCACGAGGCGGTGAAGGCCGGCCAGGCGGCGCGCAGGTCGTCCTTGTCCCAGCCGGGCAAAGCGGCGAAGGTGGCCGGCACCATTTGCAGCGCGCCCGGTTTGGCCGGCGGCGTCGGCAGGCCTGGCGGCGTGACCGGCGGCGGTGTCACGACCGGTGGCGGTGTGGCCGGCTTCTCGGGCGGCAAAGGGGTGGTGGTACAAGCGGCCAGGGCAAGCGCAAACGCAACGGCGCCCAGCGGAACGGGTAGACTACGGCGTGCAGATAACATAAAGGATCACTATGTGGCTATTAATGGTGGAAGCGGGCGTGGCGTTCTTCCTGCTGGTCTTCATCGTCTGGTGGACCATGAAAGGCAAGAAGTGATCAGTGCAGCGTGCGCGGCAGCGACAGCACGAATTCCGGAATTTTGACCTCGAACTGGTGGCCGTCCTCGGCCACGCAGAAGTATTCGCCCACCATCGAGCCCTGCGGCGTTTGCAGCGCGGCACCGCTGGTGTATTCGAACTGCTCGCCCGGCTGCAGCAGCGGCTGATGGCCCACCACGCCCAGCCCGCGCACCTCCTCGATGTGGTTGTTGGCGTCCGTGATGGTCCAGTGGCGCGAGATCAGCTGCGCCGCGACCGTGCCGGTGTTCTTGATCGTGATCGAATAGGTGAACACGAAGTTGGTGCGCTCCGGGTCCGACTGATCCGGCAGGTACTGGGTTCTGACCGACACCGTAAATTCATAAGTCGACATCAACATTCCTCTAAATAGCAAGCTTGGCGATCAGATATCACCAAACATCCATTGCACCGCAAATCCGCCCTCGATGCAAGGACGGCGCGGCTGAAAACAGGCGCAACGACACGGACCAGCGTAAAATAACGCATCTTTTTTCTTGCCAGCCCAAGGGCTAGCCCAAAGCCATGACCACTTTCCGCATCGCTCCCAGCATCCTGTCCGCCGATTTCGCCCGTCTGGGCGAAGAGGTACGCAACGTCGTCTCCGCCGGCGCCGACATCATCCACTTTGACGTGATGGACAACCATTACGTTCCAAATCTGACCATCGGCCCGCTGGTATGCCAGGCGATCCGTCCGCATGTGGAAGTGCCGATCGATGTGCACCTGATGGTCAAGCCAGTCGACCGTATCATCCCGGACTTCGCCAAGGCTGGCGCCAACATCATCACCTTCCACCCGGAAGCGTCGGACCACATCGACCGCTCGCTGCAGCTGATCCGCGACCACGGCTGCAAGGCCGGCCTGGTGTTCAACCCGGCCACGCCGCTGAGCTACCTGGAGCACGTGATGGACAAGATCGACATGATCCTGATCATGTCGGTCAATCCCGGCTTCGGCGGCCAGTCCTTCATCCCGCAGGCGCTGAAGAAGATCGCCGAGGCGCGCCGCCTGATCGATGACTCCGGCCGCGACATCCTGCTGGAAGTCGATGGCGGCATCAAGATCGACAACATCGCGGCGGCGGCGGCGGCCGGCGCCGACACCTTTGTCGCCGGCTCGGCCATCTTCGGCCAGCCGGACTACAAGGCGGTGATCGACGCCATGCGCGCCAACCTGGCCAAGGTGTAAGACGATGAGCGTGCTGGCAGGCGTGCGCGCCGCAATCATCGACCTCGACGGCACCATGCTGGACACGATCCCCGACTTCCACGTCGCGATCAACGCCATGCGTGATGAGCTGGGCCTGGCCCCGATCACCCAGCGGCAGATTGCGCTGATGGTCGGCAAGGGCTCGGAGAACCTGATCCGCTCGGTGCTGTCGCTCGATTGGGACGCCGAACGGGTCGAGGCGGCCTTCGCGGCGGCGATGCAGTCCTACCAGCGCAACTACCTGGCCATCAACGGCCATCACAGCACGCTGTTCCCGGACGTGATCGCCGGCCTGGAGGCGCTGAAGGCGCAAGGCCTGCGCCTGGCCTGCGTGACCAACAAGCCGATCGCCTTCACCACCCCGCTGCTCCAGCTCAAGGGCCTGGCGCCGTTCTTCGAAGTGGTCTACGGCGGCGACTCGCTGCCGCGCAAGAAGCCGGACCCGCTGCCGTTGCAAACCGTCTGCGCCGACTTCGGTCTGCGGCCGGCGCAGGCGGTGGCCATCGGCGATTCCTCGAATGACGCGCAAGCGGCGCGGGCGGCGGGTTGCCCGGTATTGACGGTGCCATATGGTTATAACCACGGAGAGTCTATACACGACACGGATTCCGATGGTATAGTAGGAACGCTGCTAGAAGCGGCTAGCCTGATTCGTTCACATCACACCAATAGCTGAACAACTGACCAACATGTCGTCTCTCACCAAAAAACACATCGTCAACCAACCAGGCTCGATTGAGGCCTGGCTGTGGCGACGCTGGCAATCCTGGCATAACTAAGCCGAACTGATTGCTGTCGTCCGCCCGCTTGCGCGCGACAGGTTTTTTGATACATGCACCCCGCCGGCCTCACCTCATCCCGGCGGTATGGAGAGAACACATGACCGAGCTCGAATTCAAATCGTTGGCCACCGATGGCTACAACCGTATTCCGCTGATCGCCGAAGCCTTCGCCGATCTCGAAACCCCGCTCACGCTGTACCTGAAACTGGCGCAGAGCCAGAACGCCGGCAAGAACACCTTCCTGCTGGAGTCGGTGGTGGGCGGCGAGCGTTTCGGCCGCTACTCCTTCATCGGTCTGCCGGCCACCACGCTGCTGCGCACCTTTGGCAACCGCACCGAGATCGTCAAGAACGGCGCGGTGATCGAGACGCACGACGGCAATCCGCTTGATTTCATCGAGGCGTACCAGCAACGCTTTAAAGTGGCGATCCGTCCCGGCATGCCGCGTTTCTGCGGCGGCCTGGCCGGCTACTTCGGCTACGACACCGTGCGCCACATCGAGAAAACGCTGGCCCACAGCGCGCAGAAAGATGACCTGGGCCTGGCCGATATCCAGCTGATGGTGACCGAGGAACTGGCCGTCATCGATAACCTGAGCGGCAAGCTGTATCTGATCGTCTATGCCGACACCACGCAGTCCGAATCCTACGCCAAAGCCAGGCAGCGCCTGAAAGAACTGCGCGTGATGCTGCGCCGTGGCGTGGAAGCGCCGGTGGCCAGCGCCTCGGTGCGCACCGAGGCCGTGCGTGAATTCGCCAAGGAAGATTATCTGAAAGCCGTCGCCCGCGCCCACGAATACGTGCTGGCCGGCGACTTGATGCAGGTGCAGATCGGCCAGCGCATCCGCAAGCCGTATGTCGATTCGCCACTGAACCTGTACCGCGCGCTGCGTTCGCTGAACCCGTCGCCGTATATGTACTTCTACAATTTCGGCGACATGCAGATTGTCGGCGCCTCGCCGGAGATTTTGGTGCGCAACGAGACCGCGCCGGACGGCGAGAAAAAAGTCACGCTGCGCCCGATCGCCGGCACCCGCCCGCGCGGCGCCACGCCGGAACGCGACGCCGAACTGGCCAAGGAACTGCTGGCCGATCAAAAAGAGATCGCCGAACACGTGATGCTGATCGACCTGGCGCGCAATGACCTGGGCCGCATCTCGGAAATCGGCAGCGTGAAAGTGACCGACCGCCTGGTCATCGAAAAGTATTCGCACGTGCAGCACATCGTCTCCAACGTCGAGGGCAAACTGAAAGACGGCTTGTCGAATCTGGACGTGCTACGCGCCACCTTCCCGGCCGGCACGCTGACCGGCGCGCCGAAAGTGCGCGCGATGGAAGTCATCGACGAACTGGAAATCACCAAGCGCGGCATCTATGGCGGCGCCTGCGGCTACCTGTCCTTCGGCGGCGAGATGGACGTGGCGATCGCGATCCGCACCGGCGTGATCAAGGACGGCAACCTGTATGTGCAGGCGGCCGCCGGCATCGTCGCCGACTCCATCGCCGAGATGGAATGGCAGGAAACTGAACACAAGGCGCGCGCTGTGCTGCGCGCCGCCGAGCAAGTACAAGATGGCCTGGATGGGGAGTTCTGATATGCTGCTGATGATCGACAATTACGACTCCTTCACCTACAACATCGTGCAGTACTTCGGCGAACTGGGTGAGGATGTACGCGTCTACCGCAACGACGAAATCACGATCGCGGAAATCGAGGCGCTGAACCCCGACCACATCTGCATTTCGCCGGGCCCGAAAGACCCGTCGCAGGCGGGTATCTCCATCGAAGTGCTGAAACACTTCGCCGGCAAGAAGCCGATTCTGGGCGTGTGCCTTGGCCACCAGGCCATCGGCGAAGCGTTCGGCGGCAAGATCATTCGCGCCAAGCAGGTCATGCATGGCAAAACTTCTTTAATCGCGCATACGGGCGTGGGCGTCTTCAAGGACCTCCCGTCTCCCTTCACGGTGATTCGCTATCACTCGCTGGCAATCGAGCGTAGCTCGCTGCCGTCCTGCCTGGAAGTCACGGCATGGACCGACGATGGCGAAATCATGGGCGTGCGGCACAAGGAATACGACATCGAGGGCGTGCAGTTCCACCCCGAGTCCATCCTGTCCGAACACGGCCATCAACTGTTGAAGAACTTCCTCGTCCGCTGATTAAAGAAAGAACCGTCATGCCTATCACCTATCAAGAAGCGCTGGTGCGCTGCATCGAACACCGCGAGATTTTCCACGACGAGATGCTGCACCTGTTCCGCCAGATCATGTCCGGCGAAATGTCGCCGACCATGGTCGCGGCCCTGACCATGGGCCTGCGCGTGAAAAAAGAAACCATCGGCGAAATCGCCGCCGCCGCGCAAGTGATGCGCGAATTCTCCACCAAGGTGCCGATGGCCGACACCGCCGGTCTGCTGGACATCGTCGGCACCGGCGGCGATGGCGCGCATACCTTCAACATCTCCACCACCGCGATGTTCGTCGCGGCGGCGGCCGGCGCACGCGTGGCCAAGCATGGCGGCCGCAGTGTGTCGTCGTCGTCGGGCAGCGCGGACGTGATCGAGTCGCTGGGCGCCAACATCAACCTGGCGCCGGAGCAGATCGCGCAATCGATCGCGCAGACCGGCATCGGCTTCATGTTCGCGCCGAACCACCACGCGGCCATGAAGCACGTGGCGCCGGTGCGCAAGGAGTTGGGTGTGCGCTCCATCTTCAATATTCTGGGCCCGCTGACCAATCCGGCCGGCGCGCCGAATATTCTGATGGGCGTATTCCACGCCGACCTGGTGGGGATACAGGTGCGTGTGCTGCAGCGCCTCGGCGCGCAGCACGCCATCGTGGTGTACGGCAAAGACAATATGGACGAGGTGTCGCTGGGCGCGGCCACCATGGTCGGTGAACTGGTTGACGGCGAGATCCGCGAGTACGAGATCCATCCTGAAGATTTCGGCATGCCGATGATCGCCAGCCGTAATCTGAAGGTGGCCGATGCGACCGAATCGAAGCAGCGCATGATGGAAGCGCTGCGCGGCGAGCCCGGTCCGGCCTTCGATATCGTGGCGCTGAACGCTGGCACCGCGCTGTACGCGGCCGGTGTGGCCGACTCGATCGAAGATGGCCTGAAGCGCGCGCGCTTCGCCATCACGTCTGGCGCCGCGCTGCGCAAGATCGATCAATTCGTCGAAGTGACCCAAAACCTGGGCCGCTAAGCTGTGCGGGAATGACAGGATAACGCTATGTTTGGCATTCACGACCTGCCCCTGTTTATCATCTCCGGCCTGCTGCTGAACATCATGCCCGGCCCGGATTCGCTGCTGATCATGACGCGCAGCGCCACCCAGGGCTGGCGCGCCGGATCGGCCGCCACGCTGGGCATCGGCGCCGGCACCATGGTGCATGTGCTGGCGGCGGCGCTGGGCTTGTCGGCGCTGTTGTCGACGTCCGCCGCCGCGTTCACGCTGGTCAAGTGGATCGGCGCGGCATACATCGTCTACATGGGCATCGGCATGCTGCGCGCCAAACTGCGCGGCGATGCGCCGCAAGTCGATACGCCTGCATTGCAGCCGCTCGCATGGCGCAAGATCTTCTTCCAGGGCTTCCTGACCAATGTGCTGAATCCCAAGGTGGCGCTGTTCTTCCTGGCTTTCGTGCCACAATTTATCCAGACGGATTCCAGCAACAAGCCGCTGGCATTCATCATTCTTGGCGCTATTTTTAATTTTAACGGCATGCTGTATTGCCACGGCCTTGCCTTGTTCACCGCTTTTGCCAGCGCGCGCTTGAATATCAAGCCACTGGTGTCGCTGTGGCTCAACCGCACGATGGGTGGTCTGTTTCTGGCCCTCGGCGTGCGTCTTGCACTCTCGGAGCAACGTTAATCATGTCTGATATTCTGAATAAAATCCTCGCGGTCAAAGCCGAAGAAGTGGCGGCCGCAAAAAAACACCGCGGTTTCGCCAGCCTGCGCGACGACGTGGAATCGAATACCGAACTGCGCGCCGGCCTGCGCGGCTTTGAAGCCAGCCTGCGCGCCAAAATCGCCGCCGGCAAGCCTGGCGTGATCACCGAAATTAAAAAGGCATCGCCATCGAAAGGCGTGATCCGCGCCGATTTTCACCCGGCCGATATCGCCGCCACCTACGAAGCCAATGGCTCCGCGTGCCTGTCGGTATTAACCGACGAGCAGTTTTTCCAAGGTTCGGTGGCATATTTACAGCAGGCGCGCGCCGCCTGCTCGCTGCCGGTATTACGCAAAGACTTCATGATCGATATTTACCAGATCTACGAAGCACGCGCGATGGGTGCCGACGCCATTCTATTAATCGTCTCCGCGCTGGATCACGGTCTGATGGCGGAAATGGAAGCCGTCACCCATGAATTGGGTATGGACGTACTGGTTGAAACCCATGACGGCGACGAATTAACCGCCGCGCTGAAATTAAAAACCCGTCTGGTCGGCGTGAATAACCGTAATTTGCGTACTTTCGAGGTGTCGCTGCAAAATACGTTGGGCTTATTGGATCGTATGCCGGACGATAAACTGGTCATTACCGAATCTGGCATTCTGACACCGGCCGACGTAAAAACCATGCGCGATGCAAACGTTAATGCATTCCTGGTCGGTGAAGCCTTTATGCGCGCACCGGACCCTGGCGCCGAATTAGCCCGCCTGTTCAATTAAACCACTGCCGCTGAATACGGCGGATTCCCTCTTTTCAAAGTAATCGCTGACGATAGTCGATATCGCCAGCGATTACTGCTGCGCGGCGCATTTGTTGGCCAAGCGCCGAAGCGTGGAAAAATGCTGGAAATTGGCTTTTACATGCCAAAAACTGGCATGGCGTGGACGAAAAAAAGGCCGCATCTGTCGGATGCGGCCTTTTATTTAGCGGCTCGCGCTCGGGCGTAACGGGCCAGAAGGCTTCTTCGCCGCTGGCTCCAGCGCCAGCGAAATGGCCGGTACCCGGTCGCCTTGCAGCGTCAGATCAAAGGTCATCAATTCATCGCGGCGGAAAGCATGGATTTCCACCGTATCCCCAACCGCATAGCGCGACAACAGATTATCCAGATTGGCCGCCGTCACACGCAAACCATCGACCGCGATCAGAATATCCCCGGCCGATAATCCGGCACGATGCGCGGCGCCATTTTCATGAACGGCTGACAGTTTGCAGTCATTACCATCCTTGCCCAGATTGGCATCGAAACTCGGCTTACCCGGTTTACGCTCATCGTTATATTTAACGCCGAATGGCGCCAGCAGTTTAGCCAGCGGCAAATCCTCGGTGCCACGAATATATTTATCAAAGAACGGCTTGAACCGGCCACCGCTGATTTCATCGAATAATGCTTCAGCTTCGGCTGGCGTAACACCACGGCCTCCGCCGGCATAAAAATCACGGCCATAACGCGTCCATAATGCACGCATGACGTCATCCAGCGATTTTTCACCACCAGTTTTAGCGCGAATACTCAAATCCAGCGCCAGGCCAATTAAAGAACCTTTGGTGTAATAACTGACGATGGCATTCGGCGCATTCTCATCCTGGCGATAATACTTACCCCAGGCGTCGAAACTCGAATCCGCGACACTTTGTTTCAAGCGGCCAGCGCCACGCAATACGCTGCCCATGGTTTTACCCAGCAATTTGAAATAAGCCGGCTCGTCGATAATCCCGGCCCGCACCAGCATCAAATCGTCGTAATAACTGGTGAATCCTTCAAACAGCCACAGCAGCGGAGAATAGTTTTCGACTTGCAGGTTATACGGCGCAAACGCCGCCGGCTTGATGCGCTTCACATTCCATGTGTGGAAATACTCGTGGCTGCACAAGCCCAGGTATTGCAGGTAGCCGTCGCTGACGTCTTTGGTCTTGGCCGAGGTGGTCGGCAAATCGTTGCGGTTGCAAATCAGCGCGGTCGAGGCGCGGTGTTCCAGGCCGCCGTAGCCGTCGCCGACCGCCATGGTCATGAACACATAACGGTCCACCGGCGCCTTTTTGGTCTTCGGCTCGAAGAAGGCGATCTGGGTTTCGCAGATTTTTTTCAGGTCGGCGCTCAGGCGCGCCAGGTCCAGATTGGGCACGCGGCCGGTGATGACGATGTCGTGCGGGATGCCATGCGCCTTGAAAGTGGCCAGCGCGAAGTCACCCAGCTCCACCGGATGGTCGATCAGCTCATCGTAGTCGGACGCGATGTAAGTGCCAAAACCATAACGTTTCGCCTTCAGCTCCGGCAGCGATGTGGCCACGCGCCAGTTTTGCGCGGCTTCGTGCGCCGGTCGCTGGATGTCCACCATGTGCGGCTGGTCTTCCTGTCCCAGCACGCGCAGGAACACGCTGGTGCCGTTGAAGAAGCCGTGGTTCTGGTCCAAGTGCGCGGCGCGCACCGACAGGTCCCAGGCGTAGACTTCATAATGCACCGTCAGGGCAGCGCTGCGGTCGGCCAGCGGCGCGGCCTGCCACGAGTGCTTATCCAGCTTGGTCAACTCGACCGGCTCACCCTTCGATTCGGCACGAATGCGCACAATGTTGCGGGAAAACTCACGGATCATGTAGCTGCCCGGTATCCAGGCCGGCAGCGCGAAAATCTGGCCGCCGTCATCCGGCGCGGCCACCGTGACCGAGACATGGAACAAGTGCGCCGCCAGATCGTGGCCGACGATGGTATAGGCGATCGCCGGAAGTTTTTTGCTCGGTTTTTTCATCATAAATCCTGTTTTGTGTCGATGTCGCGCACTACGCCTTCATCATTGACCGCCACCTCGCTGACTGGATGGCTTTTTAAAATCGCGCGCGCGCCCTGATCCCCTTCCAGCGCCAGCAGCAACGGCAAGTGATAGGCACTGAAGGCGACGGGATTGCCGCGCCTTCCCTCAAACACGGGTGCGGCGATATGCGCGCCACCCGCTATTGTAGCGGCCAACGCACGCATGGTTTGCGGCAGGACGTAAGGCATGTCGCCCAGTCCTATCAGCCAGCCTTCGGCGGCCTTGGTGTGTTCGATGGCGGTGATGAGGGATTCGGCCATGCCCAGGTCCGCGTCGGCGCAGATGCGCACTTCGCAACCCAGACGGCCCAGCAGCGCGGCAACCTGGTCGTCGCCTTCGCGTACCACGGCCAGCACGCGCGGGAGCGCGGCCAGCATATTCTTCGCGCTGGCGGCGATGACGATGTCGCCATCGGCCAGCGTTTGCAGCAGTTTGTTTTGTACGCCGGACGGATCGAAGCGTCGACCACGTCCGGCTGCCAGCAAAATGCCGGTAATCGCCATCCCTCTCAGGCGCTGGCCAGATCAAACGGCAGCTTGCGCAGGCGCTTGCCGGTCAACGTGAACAGGGCGTTGGCGAAGGCCGGCGCCAATGGCGGCAAACCAGGTTCGCCCATACCGGTTGGCGCATCGTTGGACGGCACGATGTGGACATCGATCTTCGGCATGTCGGTGATGCGCGCCACCGTGTAGTCGCTGAAGTTCTGCTGTTCGACCACACCGTCCTTCAGCGTGATGGCGGCGCCCGGCAAGGTCATGCCGAGGCCCATCAGCGCGGCGCCCTGAATCTGCGCCTCGATGGTCAAGGGATTGACCGCCGTGTTGCAGTGAACGCCCGCCGTGACCTTGTGCAGCTTAGGCTGGCCATCCTTGACGGAAGCCACCACCACGTAAGCGACCACGGTGTTGAACGATTCGTGCAGCGCCACGCCGTAGGCCTGGCCTTTCGGCAGCGCCTTCTTGCCGTAGCCCGATTTGGCCACCGCCAGATCCAGCGCGGCGCGGTGACGCGTGGCTTTCTCGCCCATCAGTTTTTGGCGATAGGCCACCGGGTCCATCTTGGCCGCGTGCGCGGCTTCATCGATCAGCGTTTCCATCACAAACGCGGTGTGGGTGGAACCGACGGAACGCCACCACAGCACCGGCACATTGGCCTTGACCGTATGCGCGCTCAGGTTCAGCGGCACTTCGTATGGTTCGCCCATGCCTTCAACCATGGTCGCGTCGACGCCGTTCTTCACCATCATCGGCTCGAACGGCGTGCCGCTGGTGATCGACTGGCCGACGATGACGTGATCCCAGCCGACGATCTCGCCCTTGGCATCAAGGCCAATGTTGGCGCGGTGGACGTGCGACGGGCGATAGTAGCCGCCCTTGATGTCGTCCTCGCGGCTCCAGACAACCTTGATAGGCTCCTTGTGGCCCGCGGCCTGCCACACCTTGGCGATGTTGACCGCTTCCACCAGGTAGTCCGAGGTTGGCACCGCGCGGCGGCCGAAGCCACCGCCCGCCATCATGGTATTCAGCACAACCTGCTCCGGCTTCAGGCCGGCGGTGGCGGCAATCGCGCCCTGGTCAACGGTCTGGAACTGCGAGCCGGCCCACACGGTGCAGCCGTCCTTGCGCAGATCGACCACGCAATTCAGCGGCTCCATGGGCGCATGCGCCAGATACGGGAACTCATAGACGGCGGAGATTTTCTTCGCCGCGCCAGCCAGTTTCGACGTGTCCGCGGTCCGCACAGGATTGCCCGGCTTTTGCGACAGCGCCTTATATTCCGCCAGTTGCTTGTCGCTGCTGACTTTATCGACCGCGCTGGTGTCCCACTCAATCGCCAGCGCTTCGCGGCCGGTCTTGGCCGGCCAGTAGCCATCGGCGATGACCACCACACCACTGCCACCACGGTCGGTCTTCACTTCCAGCACATCGATCACGCCCTTGATGGCCTTGGCCTTGCTGGCATCCAGCTTGGCGACTTTGGCGCCAAAGACCGGCGGCCGCGCCACCACGGCGACCTTGCTGTCCGGCGCCTTGAAGTCCATGCCGAATTGCTGCTTGCCGGTGGACTTGTCGCGCGCGTCGAGGCGCTTGACTGGCTTGCCGATCAGCGTGAAGTGTTTCGGGTCTTTCAGCTTGATGGTGGCGGGCACCGGCTGTTTCATCGCCGCATCGGCCATGGCGCCGTAGGTGGCTTTCTGGCCTGCGGGGCCGATCAGCGTGCCCTTGACGGTTTTGATCTGCTCCGCCGGCACCTTCCACTGTTCGGCGGCGGCGGCGATCAGCATCGCGCGCGCCTTGGCGCCGATTTCGCGGTACTGCGTGAACGAGTGCGCGATGCTGCCCGAGCCGCCCGTGATCTGAATGCCGAAAGCCGGATCTTTATATTGATCGCCGGCCGGCGCCAGCGCGCCCTTCACCTGCGACCAATCCGCCTCCAGCTCCTCCGCGATCAGCATCGGCATCGAGGTCTGCACGCCCTGGCCGAACTCCAGACGGTTGACCTGCACCGTCACCGTGTTGTCCGGCGCGATGTGCAGGAAGGCGTTCGGTTCATAGACCTTGGCCGCCTGCTGCTGCGCGTTGGCCCAGCGGCCCGCGCCCGGCATGAAGAAGCCCAATACCAGACCGCCGCCAGCAACGGCGCCCGCCTTCATGAAGCCGCGGCGCGAAACGCCCGAAGCCGACGCGCTGGCGATGGTGCCGTGATTAATCCATTCAATACGCATGATGGTCTCCTCAGGCAATCGCTTTGGCAGCGTCTTTGATGGCGGCGCGGATGCGCTGATAGGTACCGCAGCGGCAGATATTGCCGGCCATGGCGTTGTCGATATCGGCGTCCGACGGATTCTTATTCGTGCGCAGCAGCGCGGTGGCGCTCATGATCTGCCCACTCTGACAGTAGCCGCATTGCGGCACGTCGATCTTGACCCACGCGTCCTGCACGGCCTTGCCGACTTTATCGCTCTCCATCGCCTCGATGGTGGTGATTTTCTGCCCTGCGGCAGCCGAAATCGGCGTCACGCAGGAGCGGATCGGTTGCCCGCCCAGGTGCACGGTGCAGGCGCCGCACAGCGCCATGCCGCAACCGAACTTGGTGCCGGTCATATTCAAGTTGTCGCGCAGCGCCCACAGGATGGGCGTCGACGGGTCGGCGTCCACCTGCACATCTTTACCGTTGATGTTTAACGTGATCATTCAAGTCTCCCTTGCTTTGGCTACGGTTGTTGGCTACTGAGGTTTACTTCTTGATCTTGCTGAACTTATCTTCCAGCGCCTTGGCGTCGATGGCGCCGGGAATGCGCGAGCCATCGGCGAAGAAAATCGCCGGTGTGCCCTGAATGCCCAGCTTATGGCCAAGCGCCAGCACTTCATCGTTGGGCGACTCGCAGCCGGCGGCGGCGGTGGCCGGCGCTTTACCGTTCAGCATCCAGTCATCCCAGGCCTTCTGGCGGTCGGCCGCGCACCACACGTTCTTCGACTTGACGAAGGAGTCGTCCGACAAGATGTTGTACATGAAGGTGTAGATGGTGACGTTGTCGGTTTCCTTCAGCGTGGTCTGGCGCAGACGCTTGCAGTAGCCGCAGTTGGGATCTTCGAACACCGCGATCACGCGCGAACCATCGCCCTTGACCGCCTTGATCGCCTTGTCCAGCGGCAGATCGGAGAACTTGATCTTGTTGATTTCCTCGATACGCTCGCGGGTCAGGTCGGCGCCGGTGGACAGGTTGAAGATATGGCCGTTGACCAGATAGGTCGCGGTTTTGTCGGTGTACAGGATGTCGCTGCCGATGCGCACTTCATAGAGGCCGCTGTACGGCGTCGCGGTCACGGAATCGACCTTGACGTTGGCGCCCAGACGCGGCTCGATCAGCTTCTTGATCGCGTCGGTGCTCGGCGGCGTTTGCGCTTCCACGCAGGATGCCATCAGCACGGACAGCGACAGTAAAGCGATCTTGGTGTTTCTCATAACTTCTCCGGTAAATGCTGCTTACTTGCCCATCGCGTGAGAGATCAGGCGGCGCTTCAGCACAGGTAATTTGTCCAACAAGTTTAATCCGAAATTGCGCACCACGCGCAGCGGCTCGATATCGGTCTCGAACAGGCGCGCCAGACCATCGGTGGTGACTTGCATCAGCAGCACATCTTCCTTACGCGCGCGCGCATAGCGGGCCAGCACGCGGTCATCGCCAATGCCGCGCTGCGGCTCACGCTCGGACAGCGTTTTAATCAACTGCACCATATCGCCAAAGCCCAGGTTCATGCCATGGCCGGCCAGCGGATGCACCACGTGGGCGGCATCGCCGATCAGCGCCACGCGCGGCGCCACCATCGCGTGCGGGCGGATCAGGCGCAAAGGGAAATCGCGCACCAGCTCCGGCTGCAGCGGCGTCAGGGCGCCAAGCTTCTCCCGCGCGAACACGGCCAGGCGGTCGGCGATCTGCTGCGCCGATTCAGCGCGCAGCGTATCGGCCAGTTTTTCCGGCGCCGACCACACCAGCGACACCTTATTACCCGGCAGCGGCAGCAAGGCGACGATGCCCTCTGCACCGGTGAACCATTGATAGGCCGCGCCATGGTGCGGCTGGTCGCATTCAAAATTGGAGACCACCGCGCGTTGATTGTAGCTGCGGTAATCGAGACCGATATCGCACTGGCCGCGCACCCACGACTGCGCGCCATCGGCGCCGACCACCAGCGCAGCCTGGATGCCGCCGCCATCGTCCAACTGCACGGTGGCGCGGTCGGCGTCGCGCAGCAGGCCAGTGGCGCGGCCGGTGACCACCTTCACGTTCTGGGCGAAGCGCAGCGCGGCGTCCAGCGCCTGATTCAGATTGCGGTCCTCCAGTATCCAGGTCAACGCGTTGGCGCGGGCGCCGTAAGCGTCGAAAGCCAGGCCGCCGGCTTGCGGGCCGTCGCCGTGCACAATCATCGCATCGACCGGCGCCACGCGGCTGTGGTCCAGCGCATCCCACACTTTAAGCGAGGACAGCAAGTGATACGCGGTGTGATTGAGCGCGTAGACGCGCGCATCCCACCCCTGGTCGGCCGTGGCGGGCGACGGCGGCGCGGCCGGCGGACCGAGCAAGGTCACGCTCAGGCCGGCCTGGGCCAGGCCCAGCGCAGCGGTCTTGGCAATCGCGCCATTGCCAACGATACAAATATCACTTTCGGTCACGCGCAGCGCCGCGGTAGAGGTGGGCTTATTCATCCGGCCATTATAGCGTTTTACAGGAAATGAAAATTGTCTCTTGCGCTTTACCGCCGAGCTGCTATAATTCTGGTCCTTGGCCTGGTAGCTCAGTTGGTAGAGCAGAGGATTGAAAATCCTTGTGTCGGTGGTTCGATTCCGCCCCGGGCCACCAAGAATTCCCTTACAAAAACGCCGATCCATGCAGATCGGCGTTTTTGTTTTCAGTGCACGAAGTCCTCGTGTCCGGCTTATTCCCGGCCCACCATCTCCGCGCCTGCAGAACCGTCCGAATCGTCCAAACGTCCGTCCCACTTAGCTCCTCACTTCGCAGCACGGACCTCAAACGTCCAAACGTCTATTGCGACCTCCAGGCTGCAGTGACAGAACGGACTTTGGGTCCGATGGTCGTAGGTTCGAATCCCGCACTGCCTACCACGAACGACCTATTCATCCGAATCCGCCTCCGGCTTGTCTTCCTCGGCATCATCGATTGGAATGCTCAGCAACGCGGCATTCATCTGCCGGTACAGCGGCTCTACATCAGATTCGACCTCGTCGTAGCACTCGGGCAGCAACATGCTGTACTTTTTGTCGAAAACGGTTGTCTTGTCGAGCTGTGCATCCGAGTGTTTCGTGACGCAGACTATAAGCTGCATGGAATCCGGAAGGCTCTCCGCAATGAACCCGAGAACGACGTGGAGGTTCAGGTCATCTTGATCCTGCTGGTTCGGAGAGTCTATGACTACGGGGACCGACATGCCTAGCTGTTCGCCGTGGCAGACCTTCCACAAGGCTGCATAGTAAGCGAGGAGCAAACGAGGCCCTCCGCTGCCTGAACGGTTATGGAGGTCGAGTATTCGCTGGTACTGCCGCCAGTTCCAACTAGCGCCATCGCGGCCACGAAGTCCCAGTATGCCGCTCTACGCAGCACTTTGGGTGGGCGGCTGGTTCTACGAGAAAACCTGAATTCGATTTTCCCCCTTGATCTGAATGCGCTGACGTTCGGCCACGGCGGAATCGTGTTCGTGCCGAAAGGGCTGTGTTTGAACTCTCGCTACCTTTCCATCATCGACAGCACAGGCTACGAGATCGTGCAGGACAGTGAAGCGCTGGCGGACTACTTGATGAATCAGCGGGATGTCGTGCTTTTCGGAGGCTTCGTAAAGCACCTCGTCAATCCCGTCCAGCACATGGATTACGGCGATATTGACCTAATCGCGTTGTCCACGGATGTGATCGAGGCCCTTGCAGCACGTTTTGCCTTCACGTTTCAAGCTGTATCGCCGGCGGATAACTATCCGCGCTACTTCATCGGAAAGTCCACACGGGCGGGAAAGACGGTGCAGGTGGCTCTAATGCAATCCATGGCAGACGCCCAGAAGTTCATCTTCAACGCACAGTACGACGTGGATCGTGTCGGCTACAGCAACGGCGTATTCCTGTTCGATTCAAACATCAGCGCGTCTGCCATCCGTCACGCGATCAATACGAAGCAGGCAAGCACCATTCAGGCCAACCGCAATCTGGAGCTTTTCAGCACTGATCGCCCGCACATCGAGCAACGGCACAAACTGAAGCTCGTTCGCAAGGGCTTTTTCATTACCGAGCATTCCAACATCAACTGAAGGAGTTTTACACATGCAAGCCACCATCTACGTTACAAAGGAGGCGATGGCCACGGCCATCGCCATCAAGGATCTGGACTACTACACGCGCGTCTCGCTCTCTGACAACGAGAGCACCGACGTATCAACTCAGCCGGGTTACTATCTCAAAAGTGCAGGTACGATCAAGCTCGACGTGCTGCCAACGACAGCTCATGTGGCGGCGCACATTTCCTCCTGCGGTCAGTCCCCATCGGGCGAAATCAGCATGCCAGCCAACTTGCGCGGATGTATTTTCGAACGAGCCCCCGATCTGCCAGATCGCTACGCAGAGATTATCGCTTACTGGTCAGGACAGCCACTGAGCGCCAGCGATTACCGGGCAGTCTACTTCCAGAATCCTCAAAATGAGTATCTGGTTGAACTGCGAGGAAACGATGACAACGGCGCATACGTCAGCATCGATAAGCTGCTTTCGGAGGGCATCGTGGTCAGCATCACAGGTATGGCAAGCATCACTGATGGGCTTTCGCCGGAGGATTTCATCGAATTTGAGATACCCATCGATGTAAGCATGGTCGGGATCGAGAGTGACGGTTTCCTGTCCCCGGCGCCCTACAAAACAAAGGGGATCGGACAACGCGAAGTAATTTACCTCAAGGTCTCCGACATCACGCGCTCCCCTAACCCAGACCACATCCTCATCGACCTACTGCGATACGAGCTGCTGGATTACGGCTACTGGTACTAGCTTCATTCCCCCTCTGAATCGGCATCATTTAGTTTCCGCTGCATCTATAACCAGCCTGCCACCTGTCGGCTCTAACAGCGTGACTTCTGGCACCCGCCCTTTCCCCCTGACGGCCCTCACAAGTCCCACCGCCTCCAACCGGGTCAGAGCATCTCCAGCTGCATCTCGCGTCACACCGAAACGAGACAGCGTTATCGCCCCTACTGAGACCGTCTGGTTTCGGCGTAGGCAAGCTACCGCATGCAATGCAACCGCATAGTGCAGACTCCGACCTGGTAACTGAGCCGCTCGCTCCAACCAGTCCATCCGCATCTTGTGGTCGCGCAGTGGCTTTTGGATGCGGGCACGTCCAATCTTGGCCTCCTTCAAGTCTGCCATAGTTCATTCTCTGTTGTTGACTAATCGATTTGTTCACGTAAGTTGCGGAGATTTTCCTATTGTGGGTTCCAATTAGAGAGAGGGGGAACAGGGGGAACAGGGGGAACAGGGGGGCGTTTCAGAACCGACTAGGTTGCGTCAAGCGCCCCCAACAGAAGAAACCTCATTAATACGCTAACTTGATCGTAACGCCAGCGATCAAGTTTTTTTATGCGTAAGGTTCAGCGTGGATACCCCTTACTCTATTTCTTAATATCCAGAATCACCTCAAAAGAAGCAGTTCTGCTTGACTGTTTCAAAAGTTTTTCATAGAGTCCCAGTAAGTGATTTAACTGACCATGTCATTGAAGCGGTTTCTCTGACAGCATGGTCATACTCTCACTCCGTCCTCATGGACGGCGAAGCTCATAAAGGCCACCCCGCAGGTGGTTGAGGCTGCGTTAGTTTCGAAAGAGATCGTCAATGTCCGTGAAGAAGTTCAAGACTGCCCCTATCTCGCTGAAGCTTTAAAAGTGTTAAATCATTGGATTTACCCCAGATACTCTTGGATCTATGGTTCCGGGTTGATGAGGACGACCTAGCGATTGCGATTCTTCCCGCACATGCCGTATTCACTGAGAAGGAATTGAGCGAATCCTGACAAAATTATCCACTACAGTGAAATGAGCTGGAAGTACCTTATGGTCATGGCCCCGTCAAGCAAGTCGATCATCGGCTATGGGCGGAAGATGCCGTCAAGGGTACAACGCCGAGCATCTGCCGAGCCAAAGCTTGGTCTGCGCTTCCCGAAAAATTCCGAGCACCATAATATTTTCATGCTTTCTTTCAGGATGTCCACGCCAATTCGCAAATGGCGATCTGCGGTAGTGCCGGTTTTTCCCCGGCAAATCATGCCGGGGTATTAGGTTAAGGCGAGGCAAAAGAAAAGCAGCGGAATCGTCAACGCTCCGGAAAACCTTGCCGTTTGAGCTTGTCCTTAAAACGCAAGGCAAACGTCAATTTTCTGGTTCTCCATCAAGACCCCATAGTCTTCCTTACCTCCAGCGTGCAATACGTGGTATCGCGTCAGCCTTTGCTAAACCTTGCGTCTTGAAAATCCTTGTGTCGGTGGTTCGATTCCGCCCCGGGCCACCAAGATATAGAAAACGCCACCTTCGGGTGGCGTTTTTGTTTGTGGATTCACAATCCTTGTGTCCGGTCCATTTCCGGTATCCTATGACAATGCTGTGGCCGCACCGGCGCGTCCCGGTTCAGGATTGCGGCTCCCGCTGAAGCTTCAGCCACTGTCGCTGGAACCAGTTCAGTGCCGGCCCCTGGCAAAACGTGTTTAATTTATCCGGTCCACCGATATAGATCGACCCGGCAGGGAGCATTTTGTCGTTGTACAGCGCCAGCTCCTCCGCCTTATTCGCTGGAAACCAAAACTCATCGATGCCAGTCACGCCCATCTCCTCCAGTTGTTTTTTGTCCAACGCCCAAAACCGGTAGCGCGGACATCCTGGGACATCTGGCAATGCGTGAATATCCTCCACGCCCAGCACGCGTTTTCGGGACGAAATATAATTGGTGAAGTTCTGCACGAAAACGGTCGACAGTCCGAGCCAGCGGAACGCCGCCGCATCGTCGGCCTCCCACTTGCGCGCGGCGCTGGCGCTGACCGCGTCAACCCCGGTCATCGCCGCGTCAATCTCGTTGCCGGTCACATACTGCATCGAACCATCGGCCAACCGGAATCTTCGCGTTTTTTCGTGAATGCCGACCCAGGAATTGGGCAAAACACGTTTCCGTTTACCGGCGGGGAAGACATAGTTGGCGCAGGCGGAAAGGCATTTGTTTTTTACCGCGACCTCCCATCCGTGCTCCCGCACGAGGCGGCCGAGTTGGATGGCGGCTTCAACTTCCCCACCCTCGGAATCGATGACAAGCACGCGGATGGTGGGGTAGCTACTCGATATCCGTGCCACCTCGGCGACGAAATGGGCATTGATCGGGCCGCTGATGGACAGATGTTTATCGGGAACCGCCGATGTCTTCTCCGCGGCCATATCAGGCGCGGCCAGCGCATGAGGCGCCAAGCAACCGGAAATGATAGCCAGTCCTGCAATGATTTGATCGCGCCGCGCCATTTTTCATGTCTCGTTGAGGTTAAAGTGCGGTGCCGATGAAGCATGGCGGCATCTGTCCACGCCAGCTGATTCCTCGGCAAGCGCAAGCGGTATTATGCCAATATCAGCAACATTCGTAATGTTGGGTTTTTTGCACCGCCTCGCAAGCGGTAGCGTAGAATCGCTGCGGTAGCGCCTTGGGCTGGAGAGCCGATTCTTTTACCACTCGCCCTTCGAATAAAACGAATCAGGGGAAGCACTTGCTGATAAAAATGAGTAAGCGCGGATGGATAGGACTTGCAATCCATTGTGCTGTGTTGTTGCCGTTAGTTGACTCTGGCGCTGCCGAAACGCCCACGGCGCAAGAGCTGTTGGCCGCGCAAGACCAGGAGACTGTCAACAGCATGCTTGTGTGGAACAAGCAGCTTTTCACCTTGCCAGACGATCTGCCGCTGGACCCAGCCTTGCGCCAGGCCGCAAACCAGATCGCACAAGAACATTTGACACGCGTTCTAACGCTGGGGCCTGCATGGATTGCGCAAGAGCGGGCCGCCGCGCGGAATCCGGGACTGCTGAGCCAAGCGCAGCTCGTTGCGCTCTTTGCGCGTTCCGTCAACGAATTGGCGATCTGGTCGGTAGAGAGCGGTGGGCCGGAGCAGGACGAGGCATGGCTGAAAGCCGCGCTGGCGCCTATGGCTTGCTATGCGCCTGCTTCGCCCTATTTCTCTCAGCGGATCGCGATGATCCAGGCCGCGCCCGTTGATAGCAGAGCGGGGCTGCTGGCGGGGGAACGGGAATTACTGTCCCGTTGGGGGACCAAGCGCCAACACCTGCCACCACGCCCCACCTCGCAAGAACTCCAGGCGGCGGACCATGCCATCGCGCGCATGCGTGCGGGGCTGTCAGTCACCGCCGCGCCCATGACACCGGGCTTGGCCGGCCGACTCTTTGACCGGGATCGCAAGCCGGGCCAGTCAAAAGCAGCGGACCGGTGGGACCAGTGCGCCAAGAGCCAATGGTGGCTCGCTTCGCAATTGGCGAGCGGCAAAGTCGACAAGATGACGGCGCTCACCATCTATCGCTACTCGACGATGATCGACGCCAGTGACTACGCGCCAGCGTCCGCCCAGAAGGCTGCCGCACCGCGCCCAGGCGACGGAAAACAAGCGTATCCACCTGTTGCCGGATTTTTTGGCGTGCAAGGATCGACGATTACTGAAACGCACATCGATGACCAGGGCAAGTTTATCAAGGCGCAAGTGGTGGCGCGCGCGATCACCGTCCCAGGCGTGTACGACAACGCCCCCGTCGCCTTTGAATCGCTGTTCGATGCCGCTGCGTTGGACGCCGCCGAAAAGCGGCACAAAAATTCGCCGGGCAATCCCCCCGTTGTGCGGACTGAAATGAAGTGGGTTCTGAGTGAGGCTAAAAATGAAGTTCGCTAATGTCTATCGCGCCCTGTGCGCTGCCATACTCATGGCCCTGGTCGTCATGCCGGCCAGGGCTCAGGTCGCACCCAACGTGGTGGATCTGGTCGAAACAGCCTACCGCGCCGGCGACTTCGCTGAACTCGAACGCTTGTACGCAATTTACGGCAAGCCGGGCGTGCGGTCCGAACTCACCGGCACGCCGCGTCTGACGCATTTCTGGATGGGCATTGGCAAGATCAACAATGCCAGCCTCCGGGTTAGCGACGAGTACTACCAGCAACTCGACGCGCTGACCGGGCAATGGGCGCAGCAGCACCCGCAGTCGGTGCTGGCCCAACTGCTCTACGCCAGCAGCTTGAGGACACATGCGTTAGCGCGGCGCGGCGAAGGCTACGCCAACACGGTCTCGTCGACGGCATGGGCCGAGTTTCAGCAATATCTCGACTTGGCCGGAACGCAATTGCAAAAGACCGAGGCGCTCGCCGCCAAGGACAGCAGCTGGAACAGGGCCATGCTGGTGACAGGCCGCTACCTGGATTGGGACAAGGCGCGTCTGATGCGGATATTCGAGGCCGGGATTGCCAAGAATCCCGATGACGACGATCTGTATTTCTTCATGCAGGAGGCCCTGCTGCCGAAGTGGGGTGGTGATCTTAAAACAATCGATCGCTTCATCGCGTGGGCGGACAAGCACACCCGTGACAAGCGCGGTCTGGAAATGTACGCACGGCTTTACGCGGGCCTCAGCTATGCCGAGCTGTCCGAGGCGCTATTCACCAGCACCAACGCCTCTTGGACCAGCATGAAAATCGGCTTCGAGGACCGGTTGAAGCGCTATCCGCACACCGACCACCGCAATATGTACGCCTATTTCGCCTGCATGACCAACGACCGGCCAGCGTTGCAGGCGCAGCTTGAACTGATCGGTGACCAGTTCAACCCTATCTTTTGGGGCAATTATCCCGAACGCACGTTCGAGACATGCAAAAAGCAGGCGCAACAAATCTGATGACGATATCGTCGATAACGAAAGGAAGCCATGACCCGCTCACTCCCTCTGCTGCTGGGCACGCTGCTGTGCGCGGCCCTGCCCGCCTTCGGGCAGGTGACCGTGCCGGCCACGCCGGAAAAGATGAACCAGCTCTACGCCGATTATTGGGAGGACTATCTGCGGGAAAACCCGATCGCCGCCACCTACAACGGCGACCCGCGCTACAACGACCGCTTCGGCGCCATCACCTCGGCCGAGAATCGCGCGCAGAGCCGCGCGCTGGCGGAGAAATATCTGGCGCGTAGCGCCGGGTTCGATCCGGCGCCGCTGCCGCCGGAAGACCGCATCAGCTATGACCTGCTGCGCTATCGCTTGCAGCAAGTGCTCGACGGTCTGCGTTTTCCGTCCGACCTGGCGCCGGTGGACCAGTTCTACGGCCTGCACCTGACGTTCGCCCAGCTCGGCTCCGGCACTTCGGCCCAGCCGTTCCAGACGGTGCAGGATTACGACAACTGGCTACAGCGCGCCGCCGGCTACGCGCCGGCGGTCGATGCCATGCTGGACGACATGCGCACCGGCATCAAGCAGGGCATCGTCATGCCGAAGGCGCTGATCCGCCGCGTGCTGCCACAGCTGGAAAACGTCGGCACGGACGATCTGGCCAAGAGCACCTATATGCAGCCGGTGCGGAAGTTCCCGGCCGCCTTCAGCGCCGCCGACAAGGAGCGCCTGACCGCGGCCTACGGCAAGCTGGTGCGCGAACAGCTGGCACCGGCCAACCGCAAGCTGCTGGCCTTCATGCGCGACACCTATCTGCCGGCCGGCCGCGACACCGCCGGCATCGGCGCCCTGCCCGGCGGCCAGGCGTGGTATGCCTTCCTCGCGCGTCGCGCCACCACCACCGAACTGACGCCGGACGAGATCCACGACATCGGCCTGCGCGAAGTGGCGCGCATCCGCGCCCAGTTCGAGGAGGCCAAGGTGCGCGTCGGCTTCAAAGGCACGCTGCGTGAATTCTTCGACTACCTCAACACCGCGCCGGCACTGCGCTTCAAGACGCGCGATGAAATCCAGGCCGCCTACGAGGCGCTACGGCCGCGCGTGGAAGCCAAGGTCGGCCTGCTGTTCGCCTCGCTGCCGAAGGCGCCGTTTGAAATCCGCCCGGTCGAAGCCTTCCGCGAGGTCAGCGCGGCGCCGGCGTCGTACCAGCGCGGCACGGTCGACGGCAAGCGGCCCGGCGTGTTCTACTTCAACGCCTACAAGCCGGAGACGCGCACCCGCTTCACCACCAACGCCTTCTTCCTGCACGAAGCCATTCCCGGCCACCACTTCGAGCGCAGCCTGGCACAGGAAACCACCGGCCTGCCGGCTTTCCGCCGCTTCGGCAGCAGCACCGCGTTCTCCGAGGGTTGGGGCCTGTACAGCGAAATGCTGGGCCAGGAAATCGGCATGTACGACGATCCGTGGCAGTGGGTCGGCCGGCTGACGGCGGAAGTGTGGCGCGGCGTGCGCCTGGTGGTCGACACCGGCATCCACGCCAAGGGCTGGACGCGCGAGCAGGCCATCGCCTACTTCAAGGACAATGTGCCGCAGGATGAGGTGACGGCGGTGCAGGAAGTCGAGCGCTACATCGCGGTGCCCGGCCAGGCGCTGAGCTACAAGATCGGCGAACTGAAGCTGCGCGAACTGCGCGCCCGCGCCGAGACGGCACTGGGCCCGTCGTTCGACCTGCGCGCCTTCCACAACGAGGTGCTGTCGCACGGCTCGGTGCCGCTCGACGTGCTCGACGCGGCGGTCAACCGCTGGATCGCGGCGCGGAAGCAACGCTAGGTACGAGCCACACAGAAAAACGCCACCTCCCGGTGGCGTGCTGCTTTACTGATTAAGCTTGAGCTTGTCTTTCAACTTCTGCTCCCAGCGGTTCAACATCTGTTGCTGGCGATTGGCGGCCTGGTTGGCGGCCTGCTGACGCTGGGCGTCGGTTTGCGCGTTGTAGACGCAGGCGTCGCGGAAGCGCGCATCGGTGGTGCATTTCAGCGACAGCGCCAGCTGGGCGAAGTTGTCGCCGTTGCGGAAGTAGAAACCGACCATGTCCGGCCAGGTGCGCGGCGTCTCGCCGAAGTAGGCGTACTGCTCCTGCAGGAATTCCTTGGCGAACGGCTGCTGCTCCGGTGTGACCAGCGCCGCCGCCTGATACTGCGCGGCCCACGACCGTTCCGGCCAGTTGCGGTTGCGCAGCAACACGGCGCGCTGGTCGTCCAGGCTGGCGCCGGTGCGTTTCATGGCATCCTGCAGCACCAGCAGCATGGTGCCGTCGCCGGCGGTGGCGCCGGAGGCGGCGGTCTGCGCCATCCGCAGGGCGTCGGCGGGGCGGCCGGCGGCCTGCAGTTTGGCGATCTCCGGCAACAACGCGAAATGCGCCAGCAGTTCGGCGGTTTCCTTTTCTTTCACCACGGCCTGCCACTGCGCCTTGCGCGCCGCCGGCCGCGGACGCGGCATCAGCGGCAGCATCTTGGCTGTCAGCGCCTCTTCCCGCTCGCGCGCCGTCGCATGGGTCTTGCGCCCGGCGCCGGGCGCGGCCGCCGCGGCCGTCGTGCCGCCGAACGGATCACTGCCCTGCTCGCGCTGTTCGAGCGCGGCCAGCCGCTCCAGGAAGGCCTTGTAGCCGGACGGGTAGGAATAGCGTTCGCGCAGCGTGAGCGTGGCGGCGAACATGTCGGCCTGCTCTTCCACTTCGCGCTGCCATACCGGGATCAGCGAGTCGTGCACCACGCCGTCCACCAGCGCCAGGCTGTCGAACGCGCCCCAGCTTGGATTGGCGCCCGGCAGTTTCTTCTGGAACAAGCCCAGCAGCGCCACCTTGGCGCCGGTGGTGGCGTTGGACGCGACCTGGTGCGCCTCATACGCGGCCTGGTGGTTCAGGTAAATGTGCGCGAACTCATGCGCCAGAACGCCGAAGATTTCATCCTCGGTATCGGCCGAGCGGATCAGCCCCATATGCAGATAGATGTTGCCCGCCGCCGACGCATGGGCGTTCAGCGTGGTGTCGGACGACAGGTACACCGCGCCCGGCCAGTCCGCCACGCCGGCGGCTGTCTTGATCTGGGCGTACAGCGTGTTCAGATACTTGCTCAGCGCCGGCGCCGACACCAGGCCGTTGCCGGACGCGCGTTGATCGTTGAGGTCGGCCGTCAGGTCGCTCCACTGGTGGGCGGGCGGCGGCGGCAGTTCGCCGATCTGCTTCACCGTCGGCAACGCCTGCTCGGTTTTCTCGTCCGCCTGCACCGTGCCGCCCAGGGCCAGCAGCGAAGCCAGCAGCAAGGCTCCCGGCCGCATCGGACGCTTCATTGCGCCACGCATCAACGGCACCGCGACGGCGCCGCACCCGGCAGCACCGCGACGATGTCAGGCTGGCTCGGGTTCTTGGGCGGGCACTCGGACTTGGCGTCGCGCACCACCGTGGCCAACATTGAATCGATCCACACATCTTTACCGGCCACCGTCACCTTGAGGAAGGAATTCTTTTCCTCCTTGATAAGCCACGGCAGGCCGCTGGCGTCGACCTTGCGGCCAGGCTTGGTGTCGTCGGGCACGTCGAACACTTCGATCTGCTTGCCCTTGATGCCGGTGACCTGGTCGGCCGCCTGTGCGGCGGGCAGCGCCAGCCAGCAAAGCATGGCGATGGCGGCGAAACGCTTAGTGGGAAACATGCTTCTCTCCTTCTTCAAGTAATTTGGGCCAGAAATATTTGCCCAGTTTTTCATTCACCTCAAACCACTCGGCCAGCAACGTCAGGACCACCACATTGATGATCGACAGGAAGCCGAGGTCCAGCCAGTACTGGCCGATCAGCAGCAGCAGGCAGCCGACCAGCAACGAAAGGATGATACGCGCCGGCCCCCACAGCAGGTACAGCACGCCGAGCCAGAAGTGGACCCGCTGCCCGTCCGGTTCCAACCGGTGCTCGACCGCATGCTTGAAGCGCTGCAGCGGCAGCGTGACGAGCAGCATGGACACCGCCAGGAACAGCGGCAGCTTGAGGTTGTGCCAGTCCAGCGACAGGTGCACGGCGCGCGCGTAGTCCTCGCCGAACACCATCAGGTTGTCGAGCGCCATCGCATGCAGGTAGACACCGGGGATGCGGCCATGCAACGGCGACAGCACCACATCGCTGAAATCGGACAGCGCCGTGCCGATCAGCACGATCTTGCCTTCAATCTGCTGGCGCAGCACGGCGTCCTGTTCCGGCGTGGTGGATGACAGCGTGCCGGCGTGGATGGTTTCATGGAATACGCACAGCGGCTTGTTGCCGTCTTTGAAGAAGGTGTTGCGCGCGCCGGGGGGCAACAGTTCCACCGGCAGATTGTGCGGCTGGCGGCAATAGGATTCGTCCGCGCCGGGACTGATCGCCCAGCCGACGCCGTGCGCGGCCGGCCGGCTGCCCCAGGTCAGCGCCATCGGGTGATGTTCGACCGGCGCCGTGGCGCCGCCGGTTTCGTACAGCGCCAGCGCCGCGCTCTTCATGCCGTGTTCACCGTGCCCGCTGTGATGGGCGCCCGGCAGCGCCAGCGTGTAGTTCCAGGCCAAGCGGTCCAGCTCGTCCGGACTGTATTTGACCGCGACTTTTTCAAAGCACTTGCCGGCCAGCGCTTCCAGTTCCGGCCGCAGCACATATTCGTCCTCGCGATTGCGCGAGGCCGCCAGGAACACCTGGGTGCCCTGCTCCCGCAGCGCACACACCTGGCGCAGCAGCGCCGGCAGACTGTCGTCGTCGCGCTGGGCGCCGTAATAGATGTCAACGAACACCGCCTTCGGCCGGTATTCCGCCAGCGCGCGCAGCAGGCGCGCCGAATAGCCATAGCGGGCAGGCCACTGCTGCTTGGCGCTAGCCAGCGCCTTGTCGTCAATCAGCAGCACGCGGATATCGTCGCGCCGGCCCTCGCCGTAGACGCTGCCGGCAAACGGCGCGTAAGCGCGCGCCTGCTGGCGTGTGACGAATTCTTCACCAAAAGCCCATTCCAGCAGGAACGTCAGCAGTAGCCCGACAAGCAATGCCACACCACACTCCAGCAAGACGCGCCGGATCTTCTTCGGGAATGCCAACATGCAAGAAACCGTTTATTTATGGAAACAGTTTCCATAATGCCTTATCAAGGTATTTTTGACAACAGCATTATCGTTGACGCCAGCGGCACGCCATCACAGCAGGGCCAGCACCACCATCAGACTGACGGCCGACAGCATGGTCTGCAGCGTGATGATGCCGGCCATCAGATGGCTGTCGCCGCCCATCTGCCGCGCCAGCACATACGCGGTGGGCGCGGTGGGCAGCGCGAAGAACAGGACCAGGATGGCGCGCTCCAGCGACGGCAGCGCCAGCCAGTGGGCGCACAGCAGCGCCAGCAGCGGCGCGCCGGCCAGCCGCGTCACGGCGTTGACCGTCAGCGCGCCCAGTTCGCCGCGCAGCTCGCGCGGGTTCAGCGCGGCGCCGACGTTCAGCAGGCCCAGCGGCAGACTGGTGGCGGCCAGCATCGTCAGCAACTTGTCCGCGCCCCAGCGCGGTTCCAGGCCGCACAGGTTGAAGGCGACGCCGGCCAGGCAGGCCAGGATCAGTGGATTGCGCGCGATCGGCAGCAGCAGCGAGGTGATGCTGGCGCCGCGCCCGGCGCTGAACGCCAGCACCGACAACACATTCACCGTCGGCACATACACGGCCATGATGACGGCCGCCAGCACCAGTCCCGGCTTGCCGAACAGGCTGCCCACCACCGCCAGCCCCAGATAGGTATTGAAGCGCAGCACGCCCTGCACCAGCACGCCGAAGCGCGCCGCCGGCCAGCGCCGCCAGCGCCACGCGGCCAGCATCAGCAGGCTGCACGCCGCCAGGCACAGCAGCACCGCGCCCAGCACGCGCGGCAAGGCCGGGTTGTCGAGCGGCGCCATCGCCAGGCTGGAGAACAGCAGCGCCGGGAACAGGATGAAGTAATTGAGCTTTTCCGCGCCCGGCCAGAAGCCGTCGCCGGGAAAGCCCGTGCGCCGCATGACATGGCCGGCGACGATCAGCACAAACACCGGCCACAACGTAGTGAACAACACAGCCATCGGCAACCGCTCCCCGCAAACTCGACCAGCCAGTGTAACAGCGCCGGCGCTGCCAGTTGATGCCGTCGCTGGATGACGCGCTCCAGCGCTAGCTTCAGCAAATCCGCGTTTTTTGATCTGGCGCAAAGATTCAGGTGGACGTCGCCCCTAGAATCCACCACTTTGCCCGCCGTTTATGCTTAAAGCTCCCGAACTCCTCCTGCCCGCCGGCTCGCTCGACAAGATGCACGCCGCCTTCGACTTTGGCGCCGACGCCGTCTACGCCGGCCAGCCGCGCTACAGCCTGCGCGTGCGCAACAACGATTTTTCCACCCTGCAGGCGCTGCAGGAAGGCATCGACGACGCCCACGCGCGCGGCAAGCAATTCTTCGTCGCCAGCAATATCTTCGCGCACAACGCCAAGCTCAAAACCTATCTGCGCGACATGGAACCGGTGATCGGCATGAAGCCGGACGCGCTGATCATGGCCGATCCCGGGCTGATCATGATGGTGCGCGACAAATGGCCGGAGGTGCCGGTGCACCTGTCGGTGCAGGCCAACGCCGTCAACTGGGCCGACGTCAAATTCTGGCACCGCATGGGCTTGACGCGGGTGATCCTGTCGCGCGAACTGTCGCTCGATGAAATCGAGGAAATCCGCCAGCAATGTCCGGAGATGGAACTGGAAGTGTTTGTGCACGGCGCGCTGTGCATCGCCTACTCCGGCCGCTGCCTGCTATCCGGCTACTTCAATCATCGCGATCCGAACCAGGGCACCTGCACCAATTCCTGCCGCTGGGACTACAAGGTGCAGCCGGCACAGGAAGACGCGACCGGCGACTTCGCCAAGGTGATTCCACTGCAATTCCAGCAGGCGCTGCGGGAGGCCGAACAGCAACCCTTCTCGTCGCTGCACCAGCAGCCGCGCCATCCGCTGGCCGACCAGGCTTACCTGATCGAGGAAGCCGAGCGTCCGGGCCAGCTGATGCCGATCATGGAAGATGAACACGGCACCTACATCATGAACTCCAAGGACCTGCGCGCGGTCGAACACATCGAGCGACTGGTCAAGATCGGCGTTGATTCGCTGAAGGTGGAGGGCCGCACCAAGTCGCTGTACTACGCGGCGCGCACCGCGCAGGTGTACCGCCAGGCGATCGACGACGCCGTGGAAGGCCGGCCCTTCAACATCGACCTGCTGGGCCAGTTGCAAGGTCTGGCCAACCGCGGCTACACCGACGGTTTCTACCAGCGCCATCACACGCAAAGCTACCAGAACTACATGCGCGGCGCCTCGGAGGCCAACCGCAGCCAGTACATCGGCGACGTGCTGAGCGTGGAGGATGGCTGGGCGCGCATCGAGGTAAAGAACCGCTTCGCCGTCGGCGACCGGCTGGAGGTGATCCACCCGAAAGGCAACCGCGACATCGCGCTGACGCGCATGCTGAACGACGACGGCGCCGACATCAGCGTGGCGCCGGGCAGCGGCCACATCGTGCGCATCGCGCTCGACGCGTCGCTGGACCGCGCGCTGCTGGCGCGCTACCTGTAACGCCGGCGCGGCCCGATCATTACCATTACCACATCAGATCATCGGGGATCTGGAAGGCCGCGTACGGATCATCCTCTTCCACCGCGGTGGTGGTCTGCTTGACGCGCACCACGATGTCAGGATTGCGCTCGGCGATCTTGTCGGCGATCACGCGCGGCACCAGCTCATAGCCGCCGCCTTCGCCGACAATCACCAGACGACCGGCGACCAAATGCTCGCGCACGGCGGCGCTGACGTAAATGCGCTCGATTTTAGTGCCGAAAGTGAAGTTGTAGGCGATGTCGCCATGCTTCCCCTTGCTCTGCTTGTTCTGCTGCACCATCTGCGTGATCTGCGCGGCGATGGCCTTCTGCCGCGCGGCGGCGTCACGCTCGGCATTGGCCAGGCGCGCCTTCTCGGCGGCCTGGCGCTGCTGCTCCTGCGCCGCCAGCTTCACCTCATCGACGGCCTCGATCCCCGCGCGACGATTGTCCTTTTCCTGCTTGCCCTTGGTCTGATGGACGACTTTGACTTTCTTCTTGTCGACCAACCCGGCTTTTAATAACTGGTCCGCCAGTCCCATGATGCTGCTCCCCGATAAAACGAAGGCAGTAGCATACCATTCTTGCGGCGGCTCCCAGCCACTAAAGTCTTTGCTGGGCAAGCCGCGAAAACTGCGCTATTGTTGGCTTTTAAACATCGTCAAAATCCGATGAAACTGACCACCGCCCTGCTCGCCGGCCTGCTGGCCTCCGGTGCGCTACACGCCGCCGACGAAGCGCCTATCGTGCTGGAACAGTTCTTCCAGAAGCCCTCCACCACCGGCGCCAGCATTTCTCCCGACGGCCGCCATATCGCGCTGCGCAAGATGTCGCCGGAGGGACGCAGCATGCTGATGGTGCTGAATGTGGCAACGCGCGAGCGCAAGGTGGTGGCCAATTTCCGCAATGCCGATGTCAACCATTTCTACTGGCTCAACGACGTGCGGCTGGCTTACACGCTGGGCAACGTCGACTACCAGGGCGGCATCGGCAAACCCGGTCTGTACGCGGTCGACCGCGACGGCAAGGGCGTCACTGGCTTGTCCTATACGATCAACCCGCCGCGCTCCTTTACCGACAGCGGCGACTACGCCAGCAGCGCCTATCTGGACCAGTCAAGCATCCATGGCTTCCCCCCGCGCAAGGCGGACGAGATGTTCGTCATCGTCGTCAACGATGACCAACACACGCTCGCCCGCATGAATACCCGCAACGGCGATTTCACCGACATTCGCGCCCCGGCTGGTACTTACCGATGGCTGACCGATCCGGATAGCAATGTGCGCGTGGTCGTGGCGCGCCGCAACGGCAAAGATGTGGTGATGATCAAGCCGGACGATACCTGGCGCGAACTGGCGTCCTTCGATCCGCTGGCGCCCGATGCCTTCCGGCCGGTGCTCTACCTCGACGGCACGCTCTACGTGCGCGCCTATCGAGACAAGAACGAAGCCGCCATCTACCGTTACGACCTGCGGAAAAACGCCATCGACGGGACGCCGGTGATCCTGGTGCCGGGCTATGACGCCGATGGCTATTTCGTGCTCGACGATAAGAAAATGCTGGGCTACCGCATCAATACCGACAGCGAAACGACCGTGTGGTTCGATGCCGACATGAAGGCGCTGCAAAAGGAAGTCGATGCGCTGTTGCCGGGCACGCTGAACACCCTGAGCGTCGGCGGTCACAGCGAGACCGGGTATGTCGTGGTCGACGCCCACCGCGACGTCCAGGACCACGCCTACTTCCTGTACCAGCGCGGCGGCAAGAAGCTGCAAAGCCTGGGCGCCTCGCGGCCCGAGCTGGACCCGGCGCGCATGGCGCCGATGCTGGTGGAGCGCTACGCGGCGCGCGACGGCCTGCAGGTGCCGCTCTTCGTCACGCTGCCCGCGCGGCAGGACAAACAGCCGGCGCCGACCGTGGTGCTGATCGGCGATGCCGCCTGGCAGCGCAGCGCTTACTGGGAATGGAACGCCGAGGTGCAGTTCCTGGCCTCGCGCGGCTACGTGGTGCTGCAACCGCAACCGCGTGGAACCGAAGGCTTCGGCCGCGCCCACGTCGTCGCCGGCGCCAAACAATGGGGACGCGCCATGCAGGACGATATCGCCGATGCCGTCCAATGGTCGGTGCGGCAAGGCTATACCGATGCGGCGCGCGTGTGCGTCGTCGGCGGCGGTTATGGCGGCTATGCGGCCATGATGGCGCTGGCGCGCGATCCGGCGCTGTTCAAGTGTGGCGTCAGCTGGTCCGGCATCACCGACCTGGAGGCCATGTTCAGGCGCAACTGGGATGGCTCGGCCGACGAGCGCACGCTGCCGCGGCTGCGCGCCGCCATCGGCGACCCGAAGCTCGACGCCGCGCAATTGCGGGAAGCGTCGCCGTTACACAACGCGGCGCGCATCCAGCAGCCGGTGCTGCTGGCATACGGCAAGGACGACGGCCGCGTGCCGTTCAGCGACGGCCGCAAGTTTTATACGGCGCTGGCCGCCGGCAACCCGCGGGTGCAGTGGCTCGAATATACGCCCGACGTGGAAGACGCCAAAACGCAAAAGAACCGCATCGATCTGTGGCGCAACATCGAAGCGTTTCTCGGCAAGCAGATAGGCCGGGCGGCGCCCGGCCCTTGATGCGCCGGATTACGGCAGCGGTTTGCCGTCGGCGTCGATCTTGCGCACCTCGCCCAGGTTCAGCGAGCGCACCCCCGCCTCCACCTTGCTCATGTCGCCCACCACCAGCCACACCAGACGGTTCGGCGTGATGGTGCGCGCGGCCAGCGCGTTGGCCTGCGCCGGCGTCAACGCCTGCACCTTGGCGGTGTAGGTGTTGTAGTAATCCTCCGGTAATTTGTAGCGGATGATATTGCCGTAGTAGCCCGACAGCTGCGACGCGGTTTCAAACGAGCCCGGCAGACGCAAGGTCTGGTTGGTCTGGGCATCGGCCAGTTCGGTGGCGCTGATCGGCTTGGCGCCGGCGATGTTGCCATATTCCTTGACCAGTTCCTGCAGCGACTCCTTGGTCTTGTCGGTCTGCACCGGCGACATGCTCAGATACAAGCGCTGGCCCACCGCCGGCAGCAGCGAGGCGCTGACGCCATACGACCAGTGCTTGTCCTCACGCAGGTTCATATTGATGCGCGAGCTGAAACTGCCGCCAAACACATTGTTGACCACGCTCAGTTCCACGTCGTCCGGCGCGTTGCGTGGCGACGCCAGTTGCGCGCCGTAGATCACGCTCTGCTGCGCGCCCGGCTTGTCCACCAGGTAGACTAGCGGCTTGTCCTTCGGCGCCACGGTGGCGATATTTTTCTGCGGCACCGTGCCCGGCTTCCAGCCGGCGAAGGTTTTCTCCAGCAGCGGCACCACCTCGGCCAGCGTGGTGTCGCCCACCACCAGCAGCGTGGCGTTGTTCGGCTTGAACCAGGTCTGGTGGTAGTTGACCAGGTCTTCGCGGCGCACCGCGCCGACGGACGCCTCGGTGCCGGTGCCGCTGAGCGGCACCGCATACGCGTGGCCGGCGCCATAGACCAGTTCCGGCAGCACGCGCAGGCCGATCTGGTTGGGCGAGGACTTCTCGCGCGCGATGCCGGCCAGGCGGTTCTTCTTCAGCCGCTCCAGCTCGTTCTGCGCGAAGGCCGGATGTTGCACCACATCGGCATACACGGCCAGTGCCTGCGGCATGGTGGCCTTCAAGGTGTTGAGGTGGACGGTGGCGCTGTCGAGCGAGGTGCCGGCGTGGAATTCCGCGCCCAGCGCGGCGAACGCCTCGCTGATGGCGTTGGCGCCGCGGCTGGTGGTGCCCTCTTCCAGCATGCTGCCGGTCAGGCTGGCCAACCCTTCGGTTTTCGGCGCGTCCGAGGCGTAGCCGGCATCGACGATCAGCGAGAAGTCGACCAGCGGCGCGGCGCGGCGTTCCGCCAGCACCACCTTCAGGCCATTGGACAGCGTGGCCTTCTGCATCGGCGGCAGCTTCAGCGATTCCGGCTGGCCCAGCGCCGGCGGCTTGCTGCGGTCCAGCTTGGCGGTGGTGGTCAGATTGGTCGGGTACGGCTGCACTTCCAGCACATAGTCGCCGTCGCTCAGCCAAGCTTGCAGCGCCTGCTTGACCTGGGCCGGCGTGGCGGCCTTCAGCGCCTTCAGGTAATCCTTGTAGCAGTCCGGATTGCCGGTGTAGGTGTTGCAACTGGCCAGCAGATCGCTCTTGCCGCCGAAACCGCCGACACGCTCGACGATGCGGGTGTAGCGCGCCAGAATGGTGGTCTTGGCCAGCGCCAGCTCGGCGGCGGTCGGGCCGGACTTGATCAGCGCCTGCAGTTCCTCGTCGGCGGCGCGCTCCAGCTTGGCGACATCGGCGCCCGGACGCGCGGTCAGCACCGAATAGAACTGGCCGGCGATTTCCGACGTGTAGTTGCCGGCGCTGGCGTCGGTCGCCAGTTGGTCCTTGTACACCAGGCGCTTGTAGTAGCGCGAGGTCTTGCCGCCGCCCAGCAACTGCGCGGCCAGGTCCAGCAGCGGTTCGGTGGCGTCGCCGTCACCCGGCACGTTCCACACGCGGTAGACGCGCGCCTGCGGCACACGGTCCTGCACCATGCCGCGATGGGTGCCGGTGCGCTTGGCGATCCACGACTGCTGCTTGGCCAACGGCGGGCCGGCCGGGATGTCGCCATAGTATTTCTCGACCTTGGCGCGCGCCTCCTCCGGCGTGATGTCGCCGGCCAGCACCAGCGTCACGTTGTTCGGACCGTAGTTGGTCTTGAACCATTCCTGCACGTCGGCCATCGAGGCTGCGTCGAGGTCGGCCATCGAACCGATCGTGGTCCACGAGTACGGGTGGCCGGCCGGCCAGGTGTTCTCCGTCAGCAGCTGGCGGGTGACGCCGTAGGGCGCGTTCTCGCCCTGGCGCTTTTCGTTCTGCACCACGCCGCGCTGCAGGTCCAGTTTCTTCTGGTCCAGCACGCCAAGCAGGTGGCCCATGCGGTCGCTCTCGGCGAACAGCACATAGTCCAGCATCGAGGTCGGCACGTTCTGGAAGTAGTTGGTGCGGTCGGGATTGGTGGTGCCGTTCAGGTCGGTCGCGCCGATGCGCTCCAGCGCGTTGATGTAGGTCTGGTTGAAGTTCTCGCTGCCGCTGAACATCAGGTGCTCAAACAGGTGGGCGAAGCCGGTCTTGCCCGGCTTTTCATTCTTCGAGCCGACGTGATACCAGGTGTTGACCGCCACCACCGGCGTCTTGTGGTCTTCGTGCACCAGCAGGGTCAGGCCGTTCTTCAGCACGAACTTGGTGTACGGAATATCGGGGATGGCGATGTCGGCCTTGGCGGCGGACTTGGGGGCATCGGCGGCGTGCAGCGCGCCGGCGGACAGCATTGCGATGGCAAGCGCCACGGCGGTGCGGCGAATCAACATGGTCATGCGGTATCTCCTGAAAAGACCGACAAAAAAGGCGCCGGCATCGCAGCCGGCGCCTGACCATTCTATTGCGCATTAAGCAATTGTGCTATTTTTATTTCCGTTTGGCAGCAGAAACGTCACGTGTGGCGCGGAACTCGGCGTCCTTGGACCAGTTCGGCCAGGCGTTGGAGTCGGCCAGATCACGGCCCAGCGCGTACAGCAGGCCGAGGTCGTGCGCCATGCCGGCGAAGGTCCAGCTGGCGCTCCACTCGTCCGACGGCTGATGGTAGTTGTTGGTCACATAGGCGGCCGCGATCTTGCGGCCGGCGTCCGGGCCGCCGTCAACCAGGTCGTCGCCCGAGCCATAGGAAATGGCCGGCACGCCGCGCTTGGCGAACGGGAAGTGGTCCGAGCGGAAGAAGTGGCCGGCCTCCGGTTTCGGATCGGGCGCGTACACCAGGTCCCACTGCATGGCCTTGGCGATCAGCTGGTCGAGCAAGTCCAGCTTGGCGCTGCCGGAAATGGTGAAGTTGCGCGCCACGCCGTTCGGGCTCAGCGCGTCCATATTGATCACGCCGACGGTGGTGGCCAGCGGATACAGCGGATTGGCCGCATAGTATTCGGAGCCCAGCAGGCCCTTCTCCTCGGCGGTGACCGCCAGGAACACCACACTGCGCACCGGCGCCGGCGCCTTGCCGTAGGCGCGCGCCAATTCCAGCAGCGCGGCGATGCCGGTGCCGTTGTCGACCGCGCCGTTGTAGATCTTGTCGCCCTTGGCGTCCGGCAAGCCCACGCCCAGATGGTCCCAGTGACCGCTGTAGATCACGGTTTCCTTCGGCGCCCTGGCGCCGACCACGCGCGCGGCCACGTTCTTCGACACGATCACTTGCGCATCGACCGCGTAGTGGGCCGACAGCGTGACGCCGGTCAGCTCGGCCGGTTGGAAGTCGCGGGTTTGCGCCTGCCGCTTCAGCGCCTCGAAGTCGAGGCCGGCGCGCTGGAACAGGTCCACCGCCAGGTCGCGCTGTATCCAGGCCTCCATCGGCGCGTGCGCCTCCCGCGGCTTCTTGCGCACGATGTCGTACATGACGTTGGTGTTGGAATTCTTCACCGTGTTCCAGCCATACGAGGCCGGCGCGGTTTCGTGCACGATGATAGTGCCCAGCGCGCCACGGCGCGCCATCTCTTCATACTTGTAGGTCCAGCGGCCGTAGTAGGTCATGGCCTTGCCGCCGAAATCGCCCTGGCCGGTCTCGAAGTCCGGATCGTTGATCAGCACCACCGCCAGCTTGCCCTTCAGGTCCTGGCCCTTGAAGTCATCCCAGTTGCGCTCCGGCGCGGTGACGCCGTAGCCGACGAACACCAGCGGCGCATGCTTGAAGTCGACTAGTTTGGCGCCGTTCATGGCGGCGCGCACGGCCAGGTCGTCACCCTGCTTGAGTTGCTGCACGGTCTTGCCGTCGCTCACGCTCAGCGTGACCGGCCCCTTGATTTCAAAACGGCCCAGCGGCACGTCCTGGGTCCAGCCGCGCTGGCCCTTGACGATGTCGCCGCCGGGTTGGAGGCCGGCGGCCTTGAATTGTTCGATCAGGTAGTTGACGGTCTTGGTTTCGCCGGCGGTGTTGGGACCGCGACCTTCAAACTCATCGGATGACAGTACCTTGACGTCATGCGACAGACGCTGGGCGTCGAATTCCGGACCGGTGGCCGCGTGCGCCGCCAAGGCAGCCATCAGCGACAGAACGAGCATGGTTTGTTTCAATCTGAGCTCCGTGGACATGTACATGAATCAAACATACTGCCACGATTTATTCGTGACGACAATAAGCTGCTTGCCCTGCTTAAACCAGTCCGGTCAGGTAGTACACAGCGATCACAAAGAACACCGCCAGCGTCTTGATGACGGTGATGCCGAAGATGTCGCGGTAAGACTGGCGGTGCGTCAGGCCGGTGACGGCCAGCAGCGTGATGACGGCGCCGTTGTGAGGCAGCGTGTCCATGCCGCCACTGGCCATGGCCACCACGCGGTGCATCACTTCCAGCGGAATGTGCGCCGCCTCGGCGGCGCGGATGAACTGCTCGGACATCGCCGCCAGCGCAATGCTCATGCCGCCCGAGGCGGAACCGGTGATGCCGGCCAGCGCGGTCACCGATACCGCCGCGTTGACCAGCGGATCGGGCACGCTGCGCAGCGCGTTGCTGACCGACAGGAAACCGGGCAGCGCGGCGATCACGCCGCCGAAGCCGTATTCGGAGGCGGTGTTCATGGCCGCCAGCAGCGCGCCGCCAACAGCCACCTTGGTGCCTTCGGCAAAGGAGTTCTTGATGCGGGTATAGGCGGTGGCCACCGTCAGCAGAATGCCCAGCAACAGCGCGCCCTCCACCGCCCAGATGCCGACCACCGGCTTGATGGTCAGGCTGACCGGCGCGTGCAGGCCGGGCAAGGCGTCCGACGTCAGCGCGTAGCTGTCGCCATACCAGCCGGGGATCAGCTTGGTCAGCGCGAAGTTGGCGACGCCGACCATCACCAGCGGCGCCAGCGACAGCAGCGGGTGTGGCAGGCCGGCGCGGACCGGAGCGGCAACGGTCGCGGCGGTAGCAGCGGTTGCGCCGGCCGATGCCGCCGCATAGCCCTCGCCCTTCGCCATCACGCTGCGGCGACGCCATTCGAGGAAGGCCAGCCCGGCGGCCAGCGTGGCGATCGCGCCGATCACGCCGAGATAGGGCGCGGCCCAGCCGGTGGTCTTGAAAAAGGTGGTGGGGATGATGTTCTGAATCTGCGGCGTGCCCGGCAGCGTATCCATGGTGAACGAGAACGCTCCCAGCGCAATCGCGCCCGGCATCAGCCGCTTGGGGATATTGCTCTGACGGTACAGCTCGGCGGCAAACGGATACACGGCAAACACCACCACGAACAGCGACACGCCGCCATACGTCAGCAGCGCACACACCAGCACGATCACCGCGTTGGCGCGCGAGCGGCCGATGTACTTGATGGCGGCCACCACGATCGCTTCGGAAAAGCCCGACAGTTCGATCAGCTTGCCGAACACGGCGCCCAGCAGGAAGACCGGGAAGTACAGCTTGATGAAGCCGACCATCTTGTCCATGAAGATGCCGCTGAACACCGGCGCCACCGCGCCAGGATCGGTCAGCAGCACCGCGCCCAGCGCGGCGATGGGGGCGAACAGGATCACGCTGTAGCCGCGGTACGCGGCCAGCATCAGGAACACCAGTGCGGCAAGAACGATCAGGAAGGACATGCGAGCTCCGGGAGCGTGGTTATTTCCCGGATATTGTAGAACTTATTGCAACCTCGCGCAGCCACGCCAGATCAAGCGTGCCGCCGACGTCATGCCCGCTTCACGACATCAATTTTGCGCGGCCACGCGGCACCAGAGGAAGGGACGCGGCTCGTCACCGATTGCCGCCGGCTGCTTGCTGCAACTGGCGGCGTCCAGCGCCAAGCCGTAGCGACGCACCTTCTCCGCCGCCTGGGCGATGGTGGCACGGTCCTGCGCCGCCAGGTCGATTTGGTGCTGCGGCAGCAAGTCGAAGGTACAGCCGCCGGACGGCAGCCGGCGCAGCGCAACCTGCAGGCGGACCTTGCCCATCAGGCGCTCCAGCTTATCGCAGCCGGCGGCGTCCTCGGTCAGGCCCAGCATCCGCGCCACCGCCAGCTTGCGCAAACGCGTGCCGTCACGGTCGTTGCGGGCCGCGCTCAGCAACAGATAATGCGGCCCCGGACGCGCGGCGATGGCGGCCCGCTGGCGCGCCTGCCAGGCCGGCGTTTCCAGCATGCCGGTGTCGAGCGCGATGACTTGCGTGGCCGGCGGCAGAAAGGTGGCCATCCAGCCCGACGGCGGGTCCGGCTGGGCAAAGAAGACGATGCTGTCGGCCGGGCGGGCGATCGCCGGCACCTGGGCGCTGAACGGCTGGTCGGCCCAACCGGCGTGGCCCCAGTTGGCGGCCGGCAGCGCGGTGAGCACCAGCAGCGCCAATGCCCAGCCAGCGACCTTCTGCGCGCGCGGGCCGACGTACTGCCACGCCAGCCAGATCACCAGCGGCGCCAGCAGCTCCGCCGGCACCAGATAGCGGTAGATGCTGAACATGCGCATCCACACCAGATAGGCGACCACGACAAACGCCAGCAACAGCAGGCCGCGCGGCGCCAGCGAGGACGTCGCCGTCGATGGCGCACGGCGCAGACGACGCCACAGCCACACGGCGGCCAACGCCAGCAGCGTCACATACAACAGCGGCCACACGGCCAGCTTCAGCGGAATCTCCGACACGCGGCGCGTGTTGAGCGTAAAGATGAACGGCCACAGCAAATTTTCCAGCCAGCCCTGCGGACGGAAAAACACGTCGATGACGCCGCTGTCGGGCGCCAGCGGGCTGCGGAAAATGTTGTTAAATTGTGGGAACAGCGGGTTGCCGAAGGTCTGCCACATGCGCGCCATCCACCAGCCGCCACTGATGGCGACGCCGCCCAACACACCAACACCGAACAGCACCGCCAGCCGCAGCCGCTGCCACCAGCGCAGCGGCACCGTCAGCAAGGCGGCGCACAGCGCCACCGCGTAAATCGCATTGGTCAGCTTGAGGCCGGCCGCCAGCCCCATCGCCACGCCGGCACTGACGGCGATCAGCGCGGTCCGGCCATGCCATTGCCGCAGCGCGTCCCAGTGGCGCAATACCAGATACAGCGACAGCAGCACCGGCAACGCGCTGAGATTGTCGCCCATGGTGTTGCCCAGCTCGCTGAGGAAACCGGGGGCGGCCACGCCAGCGAACGCCAGCAGCAGCGCCAGCCGGCGCGGCCGGTCGCCGCCCAGCACCTGGCGGGCGATGCCATACAACAGCACAAAGCTCAGCCCGTGCAGCGCGCCCAGCACGAAGCCGACCACGCGCGGCGGCAGCCACTGGTTCAGATAATGGTAGGGAATGTCCAGCGTCGGGTTGAAGTAACTCTGGAAGCCGGCCGGCGCCAGGTCGAAACCGATGCGCCCGCCCAGCAGCGCGTGGACGTTGTACAGATGGTAGTTGCGCATGTCCCAGCCGTCGTCCTGACCGGCCAGCAGCGATAGCAGGCCGAGCAGCAGCGGCACCAGCAACAGCGCCCAGCGGCCGGCGCGCGGCTGTTCCAGAAAGACAGTGCGGCGCGCGAACCAGGTGTCAACGCGCATCGTCGGGTGCCGCCGGTGCCGGGTGGGCCAGGTAGGCGAAACGTTTCTGCTCGATGCGGCCCTTGGTCACCGCGTCCAGCACGATGCCGCACACCAGCAGGATCACGCTGAACAGCATCAGCGTGGCGCACAGCACGGCGGTCGGCAGGCGCGGCACCAGACCGGTTTGCAGGTAGGTGACGGCGACCGGTTCGGCCAGGATCAGCGACAGCAGCGCGCCGAGCGCGGCGAAGATCGAATAAAACGCCAGCGGCCGTTCGGACTTGAACAGGCGCGCGATGGTGCCGAGGATGCGGAAGCCGTCGCGATAGGTGTTGAGCTTGCTCACCGAGCCCTCCGGACGCGCCTTGTAGACAGTGGCAACCTCCGCCACCGGCATGCGCAGCGCCAGCGCGTGCACCGTCAGTTCGGTCTCGATCTCGAAGCCGGCCGAATGGGCGGCGAACGATTTGACATAGCGGTGCGAAAACACGCGGTAGCCGGACAGGATATCGGTAAACGTGCGCCCGAATACGGTCGAAACGCAACCGGTCAGCATGGCGTTGCCGAAGCGGTGGCCGGCCCGATAGGCGGCCTGCTCGGTGCTGACGCGATTGCCGACCACCATGTCCAGCCCTTCGTTGAACAGCCGCGCCACCAGTTGCGGCGCCACGCTGGCGTCGTAGGTGTCGTCGCCGTCGACCATCACATAGGCGTCCGCTTCGATGTCGGCGAACATGCGGCGCACCACGCTGCCCTTGCCCTGGGCCGACACATTGCGCACGATGGCGCCGGCGCCGCGCGCCACCTCGGCGGTGCCGTCGGTGGAATTGTTGTCAAACACATAGACTTGCGCCTGTGGCAAACAAGCCCGGAAATCGCGCACGATGGCGGCGATGGTCAGCGCTTCGTTGTAGCACGGCACCAGAATGGCGATGCGCGGCGTGCGGGGAGTGGACATAATGCTGATGAAGGTGGGCAAAGGCGCTATTATAGTTCCATCCGCCAACAAGTTAATTGATACGTAAGTAAAGCCTGGCGGCCGGAGGAGATTTGCGCATGACGGAACTGCATGCTTCGCTCGGCAGCGGAGAAAAGCTGTCGCTGAACTGGACTTATCTGAATGCGATCGCCAATGGCGTCTCGGCGATCGACCTGGAAGCGCTGGCCTTGCGCAACCTGCACGACGCGCGCCAGTTCGCAAGGGAATACGGCTTCGACATGGACCAGCCCGCCACGCCGGGCCTGTTGCAACGGGCGCAGCGCGAGGCGGTGGCTTTCATCCGCTGTAGCTTCCTCGAACCGCAGCAGGCGGCGCTGATCCCGCCCGAGGTGGCCGCGCCCGACGATCCGCTGCAACTGCTGGTGTACGCCTCGCAGCGCGGGCAGTTGTCCGATGCGCGACGCATGTGGGCCTGCGCCGTGCTGAAGGTAATGCACGGCATCTTCTACATCGACAACAACCTGAAACTGCGGCATTTCCACGCCATCCGCGCGCAGGTGTTCGGCACGCTGGACGAGGTGATCCGCCGCGACGGCGACCAGTACTACCTCAGCGACGGCGATCTCTGCCTGCCGCTGCTGCATTACGACCGCAAGGACAACAAGGGCCGCAACAGCATCCTGCTGAAGCTGCTGCAAAAGGCGGCCTACCTGGCGGCCGACATTTATGATCACCTGGGCGTGCGGCTGGTGTTCGCCACCCGCTGCGAGTGTCTGCTGGCCCTGCGCACCTTGCAGCGCGCGCACCTGGTGTCGGTCACCAATGTCGATGCCGAACGCACCCGCAATACGCTGCTGGACCTGGAGGCGGCCAAGCAGGTGTTTTGCAAGCACCGCGCGCAGCTGGAACACAGCAAGGCCTATCCGCTGGAGCTGCTGCGGCAAATGGATGAGGAACTGGCCGCCATCGCGCAACCGCAGACGCGCTGTGACAATCCGCACAGCGGCAGCGGCTTCAACAGCATTCAGGTGACGGTGCGCAAGATGATCCATGTGCAGCAGCTCGATGCCGGGCCGGACATGGATTACGACGTCAGTTTCTTCTTCGAGTATGAGATGCAGCTGATGGACGAGGCCAGCTATCAGCGCAGCCTGAGCGGCCCGGCCAGCCATGAGGCCTATAAAAAACGCCAGCTCGACACCGCCCGCACGCGCGTGTTCGGCCGCGAGCTGCTGCGCTGGATCGAGCAGCAACCGGCCGCGCACTGAACGGTGCGCCAAGGCGCGCGCCGATGTTTTACGCTTGCCATCATGCGCACACTGATTTTACTCACGACGGTGCTGCTGATGGCCACTGTGATCCCCAAAGCGGCGGCGCAGAACGCGCCCAGCGTCACGGTGGCCGCCACCCGCGATCCGGTCGACAAGTCCTACCGCAAGATGCTGGCGGGCATGGATATCTTCGAGCGCTACCATGCGTTGGCGCCGCAGGCGACGCTGCGTTTCCAGCTGCTGCCACGCCTGCCCGGCACGCAGCTGGACGGCATCACCTTGCGCATGGCCGGCGACAGCGTCTCGCTGCCGGTGGCCGTGGCGCCTGATCATACGTTCACACTGGAGCGCAACGCCCAGGCGGCGCGCGAAGACGCGGCCCTGATCGCCAGCCGCAAGACCAGCACGCTGACCTGGCGCGCGCAGGTGCGCAGTCCCAACGTTCCGGCCGGCATGCGCCGTTTGGGCGACCTGCGGCTGGAATGTCTGGTCGGCGTCGAGGCCGGGCTGCTGTCCAACAACGCGCAGATGTTCGCCTGGCTGGGTGAGCTGTTAACCAGCCCGGAGCGCGTTTGCCTGCAAGCGGATGGCAACTACCTGTTCTTCGCCGAGCGTCCGGTGTACGCGGTCACGCTGCGCGATGGCGCGCGCCACGCCACGCTGCCGCTCAGCGCCCTGTATGCTGGCGGCACGCAAACGCCCGCCACCCTGCCCTACTGCGATTGCCAGGTGCTGCTTGACCGCAGCTACTACGCGCCGGTCTGGGACCGCGGTTGGTCCGACGACACGCTGCTGTCGTTCGAGGACATGGACAGCCCACCGGGGCCGGACGACACCGCCATCGCCGCCGACCACGGCACCACCGAGCAGATGCGGGCGCGCCTGGGTCCGGCAAAAGTAGTAAGCTTCGACAGTGGCTACCAGATGTGGCGCTACACTTACCCCGCGCGGCGCGCAGATGCACCGCCGGCCGAGTTCACCATCCTGTTCGGTCCGGACGGTGTGGCGCGCAAGGCGCGATTACAGGAAGCTGTGAAGACACCATGAAAAATTTATTCCCCGCCCTGGGGCTGGCGGCTGCCAGCCTGCTGATCCTGACCGCCTGCGCCGGCCCACCGGAAGAGCCGGTCGTGGCGCTGTGGCAGCAGATCAAGTCCGCCAACGCCGACCTGCGTTGCGACGACAACAGCCAGTGTCACAGCATTGGTGTCGGCGCCAAGGCTTGCGGCGGGCCGGAAAACTATCTGGCCTGGTCGAGCAAGCACAGCGACGGCGCGCAGCTGAAGGCGCTGGTGGCGCAACACGCCGCCGCCCGCCGCGACGATGACCAGCGCAAAGGCATGATGTCCACCTGCAGCGTGGTCAGCGACCCCGGCGCCAGTTGCCGCGCCGGGGTGTGCGTGCTGAACCAGCAGCAATGATTATTTCATCATCGCTTGCTTGATCGCGACGCAGCGCTCATCCTCCTGCTTTGCGATCAGCAACGCACGCTGCGTGCCGGTGGACAGACCCGGCAATTTTGCGATGGCCGCGTCCAGCCGCGCCACGCTCACCGGCGTGCAAGTGGCCGGAATCTGCGACGCCGCATAAGCGCGCATGTAGACCGGGCCGGCGGCCTTGTCGACCTCACCCAGCGTCGCCAGGCGTTGTGCCGCCGTCTGCTCGTTGAGCGCGCGCTGCTCCGGTGGGAACATGCTGCCCATCGCGGTACGCACCTTGGAGAACGGTAACGTCGTCTTCAGGTCGGCGATGGTGGCGGCCCACTCAGCCTTCACCTTGGCGTCCGGACGGACCACGGTGGCGGCGATCGCGGCTTGCTGGCCGCTGTCCGACTTGTCGCGTTCCTGCTCAGCGGCCAGCAGCGCATCGCTGCCCGGATAAGCGTAGCGGTTCAGGCGGCGGATGATGTTCCAGCGCACATCCTGGCCGACGTTCAGGCCCGGCACCACCAGCTTGCCGTCGAGGATGGCGGCCAGCTGCTTGAGCGCGGCCGGACTGCTGGCCACGCTGATGTAGGTCGAGAACCAGCGGCGCTGGAAATTCGTGTCGGTGGCGGCCTTGGCGGCGTCAAACGACATCCGCTCCAGTTGCGCGATGACCTTGGTGTGGTAGGCCGACGGCCCCATCAGGTTCAGGTAGCCGACCGACGCTTGCAGCTTATCGACGATATCGCCCAGCAGCGTGTAATCCTTCTCGGCCGGCGCATTGGCCAGCGCGGTGTTCAGGAACGCGTTGAGCGGCAGCTTGGCCGAACGCACGCCATCCCACAGGCTCTGCCACAGCATCGAGCGCAGCAGCGGATCGTCCACCTTGCTCAGGCTCGATTGCGCGGTGGCGAAGGATTTTTTATCCAGCTGCACCTGCACAAAGCCCCAGTCCTGATAGTTCGGATAAACCAGGTCAGGGCACGCCGCGCCTTTCAGCTCGGGCACAACGGTGGCCGCGCCCTGGTAGGTGATGGCGACGTTCTTGCTCAGCGCCAGGCCTTGCGCGCCCAACTGGAACAAGCCCACTTGCACGCGCTGCTCGCGCAAGGTCGGCAGTTCCTTGCCCGGCGCGCTCTGGCGCAGCGTGAACGCGCTGATCTTGCCGGCGCTGCACTTGTAGTCGGCGGCGATGGTGTTGACGCCGGCTTGGTACAGCCATTCCTTGGTCCAGCCGCTCAGGTCGCGGTTGGCGGCTTCGCCCAGGCTGCCGATGAAGTCATCCAGCGTGGCGTTCTGGTACTGGTACTTGACCAGATAGTTGTGCACGCCCTTGCGGAACACTTCCTCGCCCAGCAGGTGACGCAGCTGCTTCAGCGTTGACGCGCCTTTCGAGTAGGTGATGGCGTCGATATTGTCGAAGGCGTTGGCGGTCGATGGCACCGGCGTCTCGATCGCGTGGGTGATCACGCGCTGGTCCTGCGTGTAGGCGGCTTGCTTGCCGCCCGAGTAAAAGCTCTGCCAGGCGTTGCTGAACTCGGTCGCCTCGGCGGTCGCCAGCGTACCCATGAAGGACGCGAAACTCTCGTTCAGCCACAGGCCGTTCCACCATTTCATGGTGACCAGATCGCCGAACCACTGGTGCGCCATCTCGTGCATGATGACGCCGGCCAGCGATTGCTTCTGCGCGACGGTCATTTCTTCCTTGTGCAGGAAGCGGCCTTCGGCGAAGGTGATGGCGGCGGCGTTTTCCATCGCGCCATACAGGAAGTCCGGCACCAGCAGCTGGTCGTATTTCTCGAACTGGTAAGGGATGCCGAAGTACTGGTCGAAGAAGGTCAGCCCCTGTTTGGTGTACTTGAACCAGTCCTGCGGCGACACTTGCGCGGCCACCGACTGGCGCGCGAACAAGCGCATCGGGTACTTGCCGCTGTTGTCCTCCCACACCTTGTACGGGCCGGCGTGCATCGAGAAGTTGTACGGGCTCAGTTTCTTCGAGCGCGGGAAGGTCCACTGCTTGCCACCTTCGACGTCCTGCACGCCGCTTTCGCGCATGGTGGACGAGACCACCCAGTCGGCCGGCGTGGTGACGGTGACCTGATAGGTGCCTTTCAGATCCGGCTGATCGAACACCGGGAACATCTGGTGCGCGGCGGCGGGCTCGAAGTGCGAATAGGTGTAGACGCGGCCATCGACCGGATCGACCATGCGGTGCAGGCCTTCGCCGTTGGTGCTGTGCGGACGGCTGTAGGCGATGGTGACGGTGTTGCGGCCGGCTTTCAGGTCCGCCGCGGCCAGCGTGATGAACCACTGGTTGTATTGCGGCGCGATGGTTTTACCGTTGACGGTCAGGCGGCTGATGGTGGCCTTGTCCAGGTCGATGGTCAACGCTTGCGAGGCGTCGTTCAGGTCAAAGCTCAGCGTGGTGGTGCCGCTGAAGGTTTCCTTGCCGGTCAGCGCGAATTCCAGCGTGTAGTCGACATTGCTGACGCGCGCCGAACGGGCGGCGGCGTCGGCTTGCGACAGGTAGGCGTTTTCAGCGCGTGGCGCGCTGTCGGCGGCGTGCGCGACGCCGCCGAAGGCCAGCGCTACGGCGCCGGCGATCAGATATTTTTTCATGAGACTCCCGAAGTGTGCTGCGTCATTCCCGCGTGCGCGGGAACGACGGTTATTTTTTCTTGATGTAGGTGTCGAGCCAGTCGATCACGGTGTGATGCCACAGCACCGAGTTGGCCGGCTTCAGCACCCAGTGGTTCTCATCCGGGAAGAACAGCAACTTGCTCGGAATGCCCCGGCGTTGCAGCGCGGTGAAGGCGCCCAGGCCCTGCGCGGTCGGGATACGGAAGTCCAGGTCGCCCTGTACCACCAGCATCGGCGTCTTCCAGTGCTTGACGGTCAGCGCCGGATTGAACTTCTCGTGCAGTTGCGGCACGTCGTAGTACGGGCCGCCGTTTTCCCATTCGGTGAACCACAGTTCCTCGGTCGCATAGGCCATGCCGCGGGTATCGAACACGCCGTCGTGGTTGACGATGCACTTGAAGCCATCGGACCAATTGCCCTGAATCCAGTTCATCATGAAGCCGCCATACGAGGCGCCCAGCGCGCAGCTGTTCTCACGGTCCAGCCATGGGAATTTCTGCACCGCCGCCGCCAGACCTTTTTGCAGGTCTTCCAGTGGCTTGCCGCCCCAGTCGCCGCTGATCGAATCGGTGAACTTCTGGCCATAGCCGGTCGAACCGTGGAAGTCGATGAACACTGTCGCGTAGCCGGCGCCGGCGTAGGTCTGCGGATTCCAGCGATAGCTCCACGAGTTGCCGAAGCTGCCCTGCGGGCCGCCGTGCACCAGGAAGGCGATCGGATATTTCTGTCCCGGCTGCGCGTTCCATGGCTTCATCACATGGCCGTAGACGGTGTCGCCGTTGGCGCCGGTGAAGGAAAACTGCTCGTACTCGCCGAACTTGACGTCGGCCAGCGCGGCTTCATTGAGCCGCGTCAGTTGCTCGGCCTTGTCGCCCGAGGCGCCCAGCTTGAACTTGTACAACTGCGCGCCCGACGACAGGCTGGCGCGCGACATGACCACGGTGTCTTTCACCACGTCGAAGCCGCCCACGGAACCCTTGCCGGTCAGCGCGGTCACTTTGCCGCTGGCGGTGTCGATCGAGAACAGCGGATGCTGGCCGACATCGTCGGCGGTGGCCAGGATGGTTTTGCTGTCCGGCGCCCAACGGAAGTCGGCGATCGAGCGGTCCCAGTTGTCGGCCACGGTACGCTTCTTGCCGCTGGCGACATCGAGCAGCACCAGATGGAAGCGGTCGGCCTCGAAGGTCGGCTTGGTCATGGCGACATAGGCCAGGGTTTTGCCGTCCGGCGAATAGGTGGCCTTGCTGTCCCAGGCCAGGTTGTCGGCGGTCAGATTCTGCGGCGTGCCGCCGGTGGCAGGCACGGTGTAGACGTCGAAGTTGGTCGACCATGCCTCGGTGCGGCCGGCGATGCGGATCGAGAAGGCCACGGTCTTGCCGTCCGGGCTGAAGCGGTACTCGCCGTTGTCGCCGAACGGTTTGGACGGCGCGTCGCCATCCAGCATACCGCTCAGGCTGACCGGCTGCGCGCTGACCTTGCCGGTGGCATCGATCGGCGCCGAGTACAGCACGTTGTTGCGGCCATCGGCCCAGGTATCCCAGTGCCGCACGAACAGCTTGTCGTAGACCTTGCCGCTGGCCTTCTCCTTGGCCTTGTCGTCCAGGCGCTTCTTGGTGCAGGCCAGGTCGGCGCAATCGCGGAACACGGCCATGCTGAACAGCAGGCGGTCGCCCTGCGGCGACAGGTGGAAGCTATCCACGTCCAGCGGCAGGTCGGTGACCTTGGCCGCCTCGCCGCCGCTCAGCGGCAAACGCCACACCTGCGATGAGCCGGAGCGGCCCGACAGGAAGTAGATCGCGTCGCCATGCGGCGACCATTCCGGATCGCTGCTGCTGGCGGCGGCCTGGGTCAGGCGTACCGGCGCGGCTTTCGGCGCGCGCAGGTCCAGCAGATACAGCTGGGTGTTGCCACGGTTCTTGTCCATGTCGGTGGTGCGCACGGTGTACACCACGCGGGTGGCGTCCGGCGACAGCACCGGATTGCCCACCCGCTCCATCCGGACCAGGTCTTCTACAGTAAAGCCGCGCGGCGCGGCCGTGGCGCTGGCCGCGATAGCGGTGCCCAGCAGCAGCAAGGGGAATCTCATTCGATCTCTCCGTTGTTGTAAAAAAAATACCGGCTTGTGGCCGGCCATCGCAGATCATACCAAGAGCGCCGGCGGTAGCGGCATATCCGGAGGAAATTGTTACTTTACGCTACTTTTGACTTGCATAATCTGACGCATTATTGCAACATGGTTGCATATGAAAATCTATTCCGCCCTGTTGTTGTCCCTGGTCGGCGCCAGCGCCTGCGCGTTCGACCTCCTGCCACCACCAACCGCCTGGCATGGCGCCAGCGAACAACTGATCGCCCCGGCCGGCTCGCGCTGGATCACGCCGGCGGAGCAGTCCGACTTCACCACGTCGCCCGACTACGCGGCCACGCTGCGCTACCTGCGAGCGCTGGCGGCGGCGTCCGACAAGATCAGCGTGCACAGCTTCGGCGTCTCCTACCAGGGCCGCGAGCTGGTGTACGCGCGCGCCAGCAAACCGGGCGCCGCCAACAAGCCGGTGGTACTGGTGCAGGCCGGCATCCACGCCGCCGAAATCGACGGCAAGGACGCCGGCCTGATGCTGCTGCGCGATATCGCCTTCCGTGGCCGCGACGATCTGCTCGATCAGGTCGACCTGGTGTTCATCCCCATTCTCAACGTCGACGCGCATGAAAACGCCAGCGAACTGGGCCGCCCGATGCAGCGCGGCCCGCTGCGCAAGGGCAGCCGCAGCAACGCCCAGGGACTGGACCTGAACCGCGACTACGCGCGCCTGCAATCGCCGGAGATCGCCGCCGTGGTCAAGCTGCTGCAGCGCTTCGATCCGGCACTGTACATTGACATCCACGTCAGCGACGGCACCGACTTCCAGTACGACATCACCTACACCTTTGCCGGCTGGGGCACCTACGCGCGCTCGCCGGCCACCGCGCACTGGCTGATGACGGCCTACCACGACGACGTCAGCGCCGCGCTCAGCAAGCAAGGCCATCTGCCGGTGATCTATCCGAGCTGGGTCGATCCGGACGCGCCGGCGCAGGGCCTGCGCATCAGCGCCGAGGGGCCGCGCTACTCGACCGGCTACGGCGACTTCATCGGCGTGCCGACGGTGCTGGTGGAAAACCATGTGATGAAGCCGTACAAGCGCCGCGTGCTCGGCACCTACGTGCTGCTGGAACAGTCGCTGAAGACGGTGGGCCGCGAGCATGCCCGCATCGCCGCCGCCAAGGCGCAGGACCGCGCCGCGCGGCCGGAGCGGCTAATGGTGCGCTGGGAGCGCGAGCAGGTGCCGCTGCGCATGACCACCTTCAAAGGCTACCGCTACGACAGTTATGAGTCCCCCGTCTCCGGCGCGCACGAGCTGCGCTGGACCGGCGAAGCGCAAGACCAGCAACTGCCGGTGTACGGCGTGCGCGCCACGCGCGAGGTGACGTTGCCGCCAGCGTGGTGGATCAGCGCCGAGCACCAGGACCTGATCGCCGCGCTGCGCGCGCACGGCATCCGCATGGAAGCCATCCAGGCGCCGCGCACGCTGTCGCTGGAAGCGACGCGGATGGCGTCCGGCAAGGAGCGCAGCGGCGCCTTGGCGGTGAAGACCATCACGCTGCCGCCCGGCTCGGTACGCATCCCCGCCGCCCAGCCTTACCATTTGCTGGCCGCCGCGCTGCTGGAAGCGGAAAGCGACGACGGCTTCCTGGCCAGCAGCCGCTTCGATCAGGCGCTGGCGTCGGAATGGCGGCTGCCGAAACACCTGCTGGCGCCGCTGGCCGAGCAGATGATGGCCAACGATCCCAAGCTGCGCGCCGAGTTCCAGGACGCCATCGCCAAGGACGCCACACTGGCGGCCAGCCGCCAGGCCCGGCTGCAATGGTGGGAAGCGCGCTCCGACTATGCCGAGCGCGCCTTGTGGACCTACCCGGTGTATCGCGAACCACGCTGACCCGGGCGCGGCGGGCCCGGGCCGTGACAGCCGGGGCCCGCCACACAAATAGCGCTTGACTTATTCAAGACGACCGGTCATATTAAGCACATGGCTAAAGCAAACGTCAAAGAGCAGATCCTCACCACCAGCGTCCAGTTGCTGCACAGCAAAGGCTTCAACGCCACCAGCGTGCAAGACATCACCGACGCGGCGGGCGTGCCGAAAGGCTCGTTCTACAACCATTTCGCCAGCAAGGAAGCGCTGGGGCTGGAAGTCGTGCAGCGCTACATCGACGGCGTGGGCCAAGTGGCGGCGGTGCTGGAAGACCGCACGCTGCGGCCAACGCAACGGCTGCAACAGTTTTACGATCGCATGATCGCCAGCAACACCGCCAACGACTACCACTTTGGCTGCATGCTGGGTAACTTCAGCACCGAGTTATCGAACCAGATCCCGGCCATGCGCACGGCCATGCGGGACGCCTTTGGCGGCTCGACCAACTTGCTGGCGGCGGTCATCGCCGAAGGCCAGCAAGACGGCAGCATCGGCGCCGACGCGCCGGCCACCGACCTGGCCGGCTTCCTCAACGATGCCTGGCAAGGCGCGGTGGTGCGCGCCAAAGCCGAACAAAGCCGCGCGCCGCTGGAACGTTTCGTCCGCGTGGCGCTGGGCCGTTTGTTGAGGTGAATTTTTTTCGACCGATTTTAAGACGACCGGTCATATTGCAGTTTCACTTACCCTCGAAAGGAAGCATCATGCACTTCAAAGACTCCGTGGTCCTCATCACTGGCGCCAACCGTGGCCTGGGCAAAGCCCTGGCGCAAGCCGCCGTCAACGCCGGCGCGCGCAAAGTGTACGGTGGCGCCCGCAAGCCGGAGACGGTCGACCTGGCCGGCGTCACGCCGATCAAGCTGGACGTGACCAACGGCGCCGACATCGCCACCGCCGTGCAAGCCATTCCCGACCTGACGATCCTGATCAACAACGCCGGCATCCACGTGGTGGGCGGCGTGACCGGACCGGACGCGCTGAGCGCCGCGCGCGCCGAAATGGAGACCAACTTCTTCGCCCCGCTGGCGCTGAGCCACGCCTTGGCGCCGGTACTGGGCCGCAATGGCGGCGGCGCCATCATCAACGTCCTGTCCGCCCTGAGCTGGGCCAGCTTCCCGACCACCGGCACCTACAGCGCCTCGAAAGCGGCCGCTTGGGCACTGACCAACGGCCTGCGCGGCGAACTGGCGGCGCAGAACACGCAAGTGCTGGGCGCGCACATGGGCTACATGGACACCGACATGACCGCCGGCATCGACACGCCCAAATCCTCGCCGATGGTCATCGCGCAAGCCATCGTCAGCGCGCTGGAAGCGAACCAGGATGAAGTGCTGGCGGACCAGGTGTCCGAGCAAGTGCGCGCCAGCTTCGCCGCCCCGCGCGCCTTCTACCTCGGCGCCGCCCGCGCATAAGCCCCGGTGTCAAAACCCCGGTGTCAGGTCTGACATTCGCACACGAACTCATGTACCAATGTCAGACCTGACACCGATTGAAAAAATTTTTCCGTAGCGGCCATAAATTTGCGTATTTTCGCGTGATAAAACGGGCATAATCGGTGTCTCAGCCAGGACAATCAGCGCGCTTCACTGCCGGCTTGATGCGCGCGCAATTCGTTTTCCCCGCCGGTAATGCTTCGCTTTGTATTGCCTCACAACCAGTTGTGAACAATTGTAAATCGGCGTTGTATGAGCTCATCAGTCGCGCTAAGGTAGATACTTCACCTCGGCGCGTGTCGGCTCCTCTGCGACGACCTCCGCGCAGCCGAAGTCACATGAAATACGGGAAACGCTATGCTTACTGCCACCTATGTCTTGTTGACACTATCCATCGAGCAAAAGAAAGAACGCCACTTCATTTCGCGTCTGCTGCAATATGTGCAGTCGATCGCGCGCCGTCCGCAGGAAATCGATCCTGTGTTCATTGAGTCCCAACTGAAACAGCTGGCCAGCTTTGCCGAGACGCGCCACCAACGCAAGGTGGAGGCCTGCCTGATGCCGGCCGTGCGCGCGGCCGAACCCAGTTGCGTGCCGCTGATGAATGATATGGAATCGCTGAGCCAGCGCGGCCGTGCCATGCTCAACGCCGTCTACCGCTGCCTGCGCCGCGCCATGCGCCGCAGCGCGTCGCACGGCAAATTCCTGTGCAAGACGGTCGACCTGTATTGCCAGAACCTGCTCAAGCGCCTGGACAAGGAGGAACAGGAGCTGCTGCCGCTGGCGCAGAAGGTCATCTCCAGCGAGGAGTGGTTTGAAATCGGCACCAAGTTTCTGGCGCAGGATGATGATGACGCGGCATCCCGTCCGGAGCTGCGTCCGCGCCAAGGCCGCATGGACAAAGGCGTGGCGCCCGCCTGATCCGCAGAAAACACGCGCCACAAAATGGTGCGTCCGGGACACTGTTGTTTTGAGTTCTTGCCGGCGATTCTAATACTTGCGTCTGCTATATCGTGCGGCTAATATCGCCCATATGCAGACCATTCTCGCCTACGGCTTGGCACCTCTCGATGTGCAACTGCTATGGCTGCCGGCAGCCATGCCGGGCCATCCATTTGCCGCCGTCGCCGCGCTGACCGCGGCGGCGAAACCTCCACCACCAAGGAGGAACACGGCATGACCCACGGCGCCAGGATACTGCATCTGCGCGGCGCCGCCGGCATGGATGCCATCTACCGCAAGATCAGCTGGCGCCTGCTGCCGCTGCTGATGCTGTGCTACGCGGTGGCCTACCTGGACCGCATCAACGTCGGCTACGCCAAGCTGCAGATGGGCGCCGATCTCGATTTCAGCAATCAGGTGTATGCCTGGGGTGTCGGCGCATTCTTCCTCGGCTACTGCCTGTGCGCGGTGCCGTGCAATCTGCTACTGGAAAAAATCGGCGCGCGCAAGACGCTGCTGCGCATCATGCTGTGCTGGGGCACGACCGCCGCCGTCGGCGCCTTCGTACGTGAACCGATCGAGTTCTATGTGATCCGCTTTTTGCTCGGCGTGTTCGAGGCCGGCTTCTTCCCCGGCGCGATCCTCTACCTGACCTATTGGTTTCCATCGGCGCGGCGCGCGCGCGTGTTCGCCATCTTCGCCGCTGCCGCGCTGATGGCCGGCGCGGTGGCCGGCCCGCTCTGCGGCGCCACGCTGACGTATATGAACCGGTACGGCGGTCTGAGTGGCTGGCAATGGCTGCTGGTGCTGCAAGGGCTGCCGGCCGCTGCGCTCGGCATCGTCGCTTACTTCCGTCTGGACGACCAGCCGGAGGACGCGCGCTGGCTGTCGTCCTTCGAACAGCAAATGATCGCGCAGGATCTGGAGCGCGACGAGCAGGCGCTGACCGGCACCGCCAACAACGATGACGACGAGGACGAGCAGCCTTCCGCCCTGGCCACCATCTGGTCGCTGCTGCGCGCGCCGTCGATCGCGCTGCTGGCGTTGGCGAACCTGCTGCTGATGGCCGCCAGCTACGCGCTGATGGTCTGGACGCCGGCGCTGGTGCAGCGCTGGGGCACGGGCGAAACGATGCAGCATGGCCTGCTGACCGCCATCCCCAACTTGGCTGGCGTGATCGGCATGATCGTCATCGGCTGGGACTCGGACCGCCGGCGCGAGCGGCGCGGCCACTTCATCGCCTGCGTGGTGCTGGCGGTGGGCGGCCTCGGTCTGGCCATCGCCGGCGACAATCAACTGGCCTTGTCGCTGGCGGGACTGGCGCTGGCGGCCACCGGCGTCGCCGCCGCCGCGCCGCTGCTGGTGTCCATCCTCACCGCGCAATTGAATCGCCGCCGCGCCGCCGCCGGCATCGCGCTGGTCGTCAGCTTCGGCCTGGTGGGCGGCGCGGTCGGCCCGTCGCTCGGCGAACGCATACTGGCCTGGGGCGACAGCGCCGCCATGCTGGCCGCGATGATCGTGATGTATCTCGCCGCCGGCGCCATTCTCTTGTGGGCACTGCGCCTGGCGCCGCGCCGCGGCGGCCCAAGCGCCGGCCACGGCGAAACCGACAAGATGGCCCGCAACTAGTGGTTCACCACAGCTTGGGCTAGAATCTGGGACGTGCCGCGATCCGGCGCCCCTGTTCACCCAACCTACAAGCGAAACTACCGATGCGTTTTGTATTGCCACTCCTGGCGGCCGCGATGGCGGCGGCCACCGGCGCCACCGCAGCGCCAACGCCCATCACCCTCGATCAAACCATGGCCAATCCGGACTGGATCGGCAACCCCGTGGAAGCCGCTTGGTGGGGCTGGGACAGCCGCCAGATCTACTTCAAACAGAAACGCACCGGCGCCATCGTGCGCGATACCTTCGTGGTCAACGGCGGCAACCACAAGCTGGTTGAGGACAAGCAGTTGGCCAATCTGGATGTCGAAAATCCGGTCTACAACCGCGAACGCTCGCGCGCCATCCTGACCCGCAATGGCGACCTGTTTGAACGCGATCTGAAAACCGGCGCGCTGACGCAAATCACCAAGGGCACCTCGCCCGCCATCGACGCGCAGTACGCCGCCGACGGCAACCACGTGCAGTTCCGCGTGGGCAGCGACTGGTTCAGCTGGAGCCGCGCCGAGCGCCTGATTTCGCCGGTGGTCCTGCTGCGCACCGCCAAAGACCCGGACGCCGCGCCGGACGCCGACTTCCGCCGCGACATGCAACTGCGCCTGATGTCCACGCTGGCGCGCCTGAAGCAGGAAAAAGAACAAGGCCGCGACCAGCGCAACGCCGAACGCGCCGCCGACGCCACCCGCGCGCCGCTGCCGGTCTACCTGGGCGAGAAGGTCAGCATCGAAACCAGTTCGCTGTCGCCGGACGGCCGCTATCTGCTGGTGGTCACCGCGCTGAAAGACGGCGACAAGCGCCGCGTCGGCAAGATGCCGAGATACGTCACCGAATCCGGCTACGAGGAAACCGACGATGAGCGCAAGCGCGTCAGCGAAGCCGGTCCGCTGAAGCACGACCTGAAACTGGTGGAGGTGGCGACGCGCAAAGTCACCGACCTGTCGCTCGACGACCTGCCGGGCATCAAGGACGACCCGCTGGCGGCGATGCGCGCGGCGCAGAAGCTCGATCCGCTGAAAGGCAATCGCGGCGTGCGCTTCGAAGCCCGCGCCGATTCGATCCGCTGGAGCGCCAACGGCGCCAAGGTGGCCGTCATGGCGCAGGCGATCGACAACAAGGACCGCTGGATCGCTGGCGTCGATCTGGCCACCGCCAAACTGCAACCGCTGCACCGCCTGAGCGACGCCGCCTGGGTCAACAATCGCGGCAACGATTTCGGCTGGCAGCCGGACAACAGCACGCTGTGGTACGAATCGGAGGAAAGCGGCTACGCGCATCTGTACCTGCAAACGCCGGACGGCAAGGCGCGCGCCATCACCTCGGGCAAATGGGAAGAGTCGAACGTGAGCTGGTCGGCCGATGGCCAGACCGCCTACTTCATGTGCAACCCCAAACTGCCGGGCACCTATGAAGTCTGCTCGACCAGCGCCAAGGACGGCACGGTCAAGGAACTGACCTCGCTGGGCGGGGTCGAAAGCTTTACATTGTCGCCGGATGGCCGCAAGCTGCTGGTGCGCTACTCCAGCGCCTACATGCCGGCGCAGATCGGCACCGTCAGCAGCAGCGGGGGCGCGGTCACCCAGTTGACCGACACCCGCAGCGCCGAATTCAAGGCGCGCGAGTGGGTTCAACCTGAAATCGTCGCCGTGCCGTCAAGCCATGGCGCCGATCCGGTATGGGCCAAGCTGTATCGCCCGGCCAAACTGGAAGCGGGCAAACGCTATCCGATCGTGATGTTCGTGCACGGCGCCGGCTACCTGCAGAACGTGACCAAGCGCTATCCGGTCTACTTCCGCGAGCAGATGTTCCACAACCTGCTGGTGCAGCAGGGTTACATTGTGCTGGACATGGACTACCGCGCCTCGCTGGGCTATGGCCGCAACTGGCGCACCGCGATCTATCGCCAGATGGGCCATCCGGAACTGGACGACTACATCGATGGCCTGAACTGGATGGTGGCCAACCAACAGGGCGACGCCAAAAACGTCGGCATCTACGGCGGCAGCTACGGCGGCTTCATGACCTTCATGGCGCTGCTGCGCGCACCGGACCAGTTCAAGGCCGGCGCCGCGCTTCGTCCCGTCACCGACTGGACCACCTACAACCACGAATACACCTCCAACATCCTCAACTCGCCAGAGCTGGATCCGGAAGCGTACAAGGTGTCGTCGCCGATCGAGTATGCGGACAAGCTGAAAGGCCATCTGCTGATCGCCCACGGCATGATCGACGATAACGTGTTCTATCAGGATTCGGTGCGCATGGCGCAGCGCTTCATCGAACTGAAAAAGGACAACTGGGAACTGGCCTCGTACCCGCTGGAGCGCCATGGCTTCGTGCATCCGGAAGCGTGGTACGACGAATACCGCCGCATCTACCAGCTGTTTGAACGCACGCTGAAACAATAAACGGGAGTCCTATGAAAAAGCTTGCCGCCTCGCTGATCCTGGCGACACTGTTCACCACCGCCGCCCACGCCGACCCGAAACACCCTGCTTGGTCGCGCAGCGCGAATGTGTATGAAGTCAACCTGCGCCAGTACAGCAAGGACGGCACGCTGAACGCCCTCACCGCCGACCTGCCGCGCCTGAAGCAGTTGGGCGTGGAGATCATCTGGCTGATGCCCGTGCAACCGATCGGCGAAACGAACCGCAAGGGCACGCTGGGCAGCTACTACGCGGTGAAGGACTACACCGCCGTCAATCCGGAATTCGGCGGCATTGACGATGTGCGCAAGCTGGTGAAGCAGGCGCGCGCACTGGGCATGCACGTGATCCTGGACTGGGCGGGTAGTCAAACGGCCAGCGACCATCCGTGGACAACGCAGCATCCGGAGTGGTACAAGAAGAACGAAACCGCCGAATCGGCCGACGTCATCGCCCTCGATTACAGCAACAAGGAGCTATGGTCCGCGATGACGGCCGCGATGGCGTTCTGGGTCAAGGACGTGGGCGTGGACGGCTTCCGCGCCGACGCGGCCACCATGGTGCCGACCGAGTTCTGGGAACAGGCGCGCGCGCAGCTGGACAAGATCAAGCCGGTGTTCATGCTGGCGGCGGCGGATGACCCGTCGCTGCACGCCAAGGCCTTCGACGCCAGCGAGGACTTGACGCTGCACGACATACTGAAGAAGATCGGCAAGGGCCAGGCCGGTGCGGCGGAGCTGCGGGCCTACGTCAGCAATCCGCCGAAGGGGTATGGACGCGATGCGTATCGCCTGCAGTTCACCAGCAACCACGCGATCAATGCATCCGAAGGCACGGACCAGGAGTTGTATGGTCCGGCATGGGGCGCGATGCAGGTGCTGAGCTACACGCTGCCGGGCATCCCGCTGGTGTACAACGGTCAGGAGGCCCGGCTGGACAAGAAGCTGGCGTTGTTCGAGAAGGACGCCATCGATTGGCACAACTATCCGCTGGAAGGCTTCATCGCCGGCTTGAACGCGCTGAAGAAGCAGAACGCGGCGCTGGCGAATGGCGCGGCGGGCGGCGCGGTGCAGTTGCTCGATGTCGGCAATGAGCAGGTGTTTGCCTTCAAGCGCCAGGCGGGCGCCAACCATGTGCGGGTGATCGTCAACACCACCGGCCAGGCTCAGAAATACAAGCTGGCCGGCGATCCCGGTACCACGGTGCTCAAGCCGTGGCGCTGGCGCATCATCGTGCCAAACTAACCGTCACTCCGTCGCCAGACGCTTGGCCAGGCGATACAGGTATTCCTGGCCGTCATACAGCGACTTCACGCGGATATGCTCATTCAAGCCATGCGCGCCGCTGCCCTCCGGGCCGTGGAACATGCCGCTGATACCGTAAGTCCAGATCCCGGCATTATTGAGGAAGCGGCCATCGGTGCCGCCGGTCGACATGGTCGGAATCACCGGCACGCCGGGCCACATATCGTTGCTGATTTCCTCGACGGCCTTCATCAAGGTCGGCGTCATCAGCGGTATCGGACCGTCGATGCCCTCGCCGATGCGGGAGATTTTGATCTTGTCATCGGCCACCACGCGCTGCAGCGTGGCCTGCACCTCGGCGATCGGTTCGCCCGGCAGGATGCGGCAGTTGACCGTGGCGCGCGCGCGTTGCGGCAGCGCGTTGTCGGCATGGCCGGCATCGACCTTGGTGGCGACGCAGGTGGTGCGCACGGTGGAGTTATGCGTCGGGCTGACGGCGTACAGACGATCCAGCGCCGCCTGGTCCGGCGGGTCTTGCAGGATCGCCTTCATATCCGCCGCCACCTGGCCTTGCTCAACCTGCGACATGCGCTCATAGAAGGCGCGCGTGACCGGCGACAGCTTGAACGGGAACGAGAACTGGCCCAGGCGCGCCAAGCCTTCGCTGAGGCGGTAGATGGCGTTCTCCTTCGGCGGCGCGGAGCTGTGGCCGCCCGGATTGGTCACCTCCAGCTGAAAGCTCTGGTAGATTTTCTCGCCGGCCTGGATGCCGTGGCGGACCGGTTTGCCGTCCTTGTCCAGCAAGCCACCACCGCCCTCGTTCAGCGCGATCTCGGCGTCGATCAGCGGGCGATGGTGGTTGACCAGATATTCGGCGCCGTCGAAGTCGGCCGGCACCAGTTCCTCGTCACAGGTCAGCGCCATGATGATGTCGCGCTTCAGCGGTAGCTTCTCTTTTTTATACAGGATCATATTGTTGACGAAGGCCGAGGCCATGGCCTTGTCGTCGGACGCGCCGCGGGCGTAGAACATGCCGTTTTCCTCCACCAGCTTGAACGGATCGCGCTCCCAGTCTTCCCGCTTGGCCTCCACCACGTCGATGTGGGCCAGCAGCAGCAGCGGCTTCTTGCTGCCGTCGCCTTTCAGGCGCGCCACCAGATTGCCCTTTTTCGGGCCGCCGGGCGGGATGATCATCTGCAGCTCGCTGTCCTTGAAACCGCCGGCCTTGAGGCGCTTGGCCATTTTTTGCGCGGCCAGCGTGCAGGAGCCCACCGAATTGGTGGTGTTGGTCTCCACCAGCTCCTGATAGATGGAGCGCATCTGCTTTTGCACCGGCGTCAGCTCGGCGCCATGCGCCGCCGCTGCCACCGCCAAACCCGCCACCAGCCAAGCCGCGTTCTTCATGTTTTCCCCTATTGGATGAGATTGCCTAATCGTCAAATTTATATCCCGCCGGGAGGGCTGTCAATAAAGTGGATTCAGGCACTTGCCAAACCCGGCAAGTGCTCGCTATAATTGCGGCCCTTGGCCTGGTAGCTCAGTTGGTAGAGCAGAGGATTGAAAATCCTTGTGTCGGTGGTTCGATTCCGCCCCGGGCCACCAAGAACATACCTCACGAAACGCCGATCCATGCCGATCGGCGTTTTTGCTTCCGGAACAGAAAGTCCTCGTGTCCGGTCCATTGCCGGATTTTCGAAGACTATCCCGTACAACGCGACCAAATCGTCCAAGCCCCATGTTCCGCCAAAGCGGGACAATTTAATTACAAAATATCCCTCCCACCAAAAAACGCAGCACTTGTCAAAACTTTCGACTAGCTTGCTTCGTACAGTTGCATTTATTATTTCCTCACTTACAGGAGGAAACGTGCTGCCTAAAACTTATTCCCTCACAAAGGAAGATAGCGCCAAGTGGCTGCATTATTACAATACAAATATCAAACCGACACGCCGGGCCTTTCGGTCTATCGTGCTGTCGAACAACAGCATTGCGATTCCGCTGAAATTCGAACTGAATGATTGCCTTTTGACCTTAGCCCCCATGAGTCAAGAGCAACGGCATGCTACGTCTTCCTTTGAAAATTATATGGCAGCCTTTGTCTGCGAAGTAATCACCAAGGATGCCTCAGGCTCATCAGGATCAAATCTGGAGATTCACAAAGCATTGGACTGCGTCTTGCCCTTGTTAGGATTTGACTACAGGGGACCTCGAATTACTGCTGATTTGAACTGATGTGCTGAGAAAACGCCGGCTGTGGACGGATCCGCACGGCGGCTTCAGACCTTTTGGCACTTGTCTTGCTGTCCAGAACCACCTTTTTCGTGGTC